>DATAZU010000023.1:0-170499 GCA_036271875.1 Galbitalea sp. | reverse complement strand
GTGCGCCCGGAGGGATTTGAACCCCCGGCCTATTGATCCGTAGTCAATTGCTCTATCCGCTGAGCTACGGGCGCATGGTCGGCAAAAAGCCAACCTGACGACTATACCAACTCACGGCTAGGAGGCCGAACGGGCTGCCTTAACCGCCGGCGCCGGAGCAGCGGGCTCGTCAGTGATGGTGAGACCGCTGGCACCGTTTGCCGAAATTGTGAGCGACTCAAGCCATTCGCGATTGATCACGTGCGCAGTCGCGTCGTCGTACTGGTAACGGAGCGGAATCGAGTGCTGCACCCAGATGCTGTTGCGTTTGTCATCATCTGCGGTCCAGGAGAAGTAGAACGCTTCGCGGCGGCGCAGCTTCGCCCCAATCACGATTTGCAAGTGAGCGAGAAGACGGTCGTCGAGGTCAACAACAAACTGACCGTCTCCGTAGACGAGCTTTCCCATGAGAGATCCGTTCTTTGCCGCAGGGTCTAGGCAGCACGTTCATGCTAAACGCCAGCAATCGCTTGCGCATAACCCGGACTTCGAGCGTTAGATGCTGACCTTGCGCGCGACCACATCCGCGGCAACCTCGGAGAGCCCTCGGCGATTCGAGCGGGCGTATGAGCGAAGCAGATTGAACGCCTCTTCCACGGACGTGCTGTGCAACTGAGCGATCACGCCCTTGGCCTGCTCAATGATCACCCGGGAATTTAGAGCGTTCGAGAGTTGGTCCCTGATGGCACCACTCTCGCGAAGAGTGCGCTCGTGCAAAACACCGATGGTCGCGACATCCGCGAGCGCCTGAGCCGCACGGATGTCCTGATCACGTAGCTGGCCGACGGTTGCGCCCAACAAATTGAGCGCGCCGATCGTTGTCTCACGAAGACGAAGCGGGATCGAGAAGGCCGCTGCAAATCCCTGTTCACGGGCACCGCGGCGAAACTGCTTCCACTGCGGCGGGCTCTGCGCGATGTCGGGCACAGAAATGACAGCGCCGGTGCGATAGCTCTCGATACACGGGCCCGCCTCCGCACTCAGCTGCATGATCTCAACCAGACGGCTCGCCTCGCTCGTTGACGCAACGACCTCGAGTTCCCCGAACTCATCAGCCAGCAGGATGCCAGCGGCGTCGACATCCAGGAGATCGACGCAGCGCTCAACCAGCGTCTGCAGCAGTTCAACAACGTCGTACCCGGCGACGAGCGTATCGGCCAGGGTCGCGAAGGTCTCGACGAGGCGCGCGTCATGGCTGACCCTAGCCATCCGAATGCTCGATTCCCGCAACACCGGTCGCGAAGCTGACGCGGCGTTCGACAATTTCCGTCGCGATGTCGAGCATTGGCCGTCCCTCGGCAAAGGCGTTCGCTCGGATGAGGAGCTGCGCGTCTTCGGCAGACACGTTCAGCTGCGCGATCACCATCCCGGTCGCCTGATGGATGACGCGACGCGAGAACGCGCCGGACTCCTGAGCCGGTCGCTCGTCGTCCGCGAGCCGCAACGCGCGCAACAGCACGATGCGACCGACCTCACGAGCGAGTGTCTCTGTCGTACCGACATCGCGGTCTGTCAGTTCGCGAGGTGAGGTCGCGTAAAGGTCGACAGCCCCGAGACGGAGCGGGCCGAACAGGAGCGGGAAGGCGAAGAGTGCACCGACATTCTCGGATCGGATCGCTTCGGAAAACGCCGGCCACACCCGGTGCGGCTGGCTGCGGATGTCCGGCTCGAGAACCGGGCGAGCGAGAGCAACGGCATCCCAGCACGGACCCTCGCCGAGATCGAACTGTAATTCGTCGATGCGAGCCGCCTGGCGATCGCTCGCGGAGATGGTTTCAGCGCCGAGAAATTCCGCGACGGTGGAAATGGACGCACCGTGCACCGGCAGCGCTTCCACGAACGGACGCCAGAGATCCTTCTCTCGCGTCGACGCGGAGAAACGCTCCTGCTGGGTCACCCGTTAAGGCTACTCGCACCTACCAGGCGCCAGCGGGAGCCTTGACAACGGGCACCGGAGCAGTGCTCCAGTGCGTTCCGTTCGCGTAGTGGCTCGACGACCACGACGACGCCCAGATGGCGGCCGCCGTGACGTCTGGTGACGATGATGCCGCGAGCGCCCGCACGATACCCGCGTATCCGCCGCCCGCGTTCGCGTGCAACGCCTGCGCCGCGTGCTGAGCCGCCAGAATCAGATTGCCGTTGCTACCCGTGCCCCCGGCGCCGGGAGCACCATAGCTGTTGTTCAGCGGGTTGTTGCGGTTCCACCAGTCGTTGGCGCCGTTCTCCTGGCGCATCCACCGAAGAATGACGACGATGTTGTTGTCGCTCATCGGCCAACCTCCCTCGAGCAACACGAGCTGCGCCCAGGCGTAGTTGGTTCCCACGTTCGCAAGGCTCTGGAAGCCGGGCGTTGCCGAGTACTTGGTCGGCGTGATCTTCTCCGCAGTCACCGTTCGACTGATGGACATTTTCTGCGCGTGGGAAGCGTCGTACAGCTTCAGCAACTGCTGTGTGCTGAGCTGCGGAGGAGGCGCTACCGCGGGTACGGCAACGAGCGCGAATACGGCAAGAGCGATGCGAAAGTTAAAGGCAATCTTCATAAAAGTTCCGAATAAGGCTGCCAACCGGAGCGGAATTCCGGCCGAAGCAACTCTCCACGGTAACAGGCTGACCGCAAATTCGCCGAACTCGACAGCCCCTGTGGGAAATCCGTTGCTACTCAGCGTGCGCGTCGAGGAACGCGTACAGCTCCTGATCATCGACGCCCGGGAACGTTCCGCCGGGTAACGGCGAGAGGATGTGCGCGTGCAGTTTTGCACTCGTCCACGCCTTGCCCGCCCACCGTTCGGCGAGCTCATTCGACGGCGACTTGCAGCACGAGAGGTCTGGACAGCGCGACAGCGTGCGGTTGGTCGTCTCCCGACCGCGGAACCATTTCGCGTGCGAAAACGGCACGCCGATCGTGATGGAGAACTCGTCGGTGGACGAAGTACCGGTCTGGCTCGACTCCCAGAACGTGCCCTCCGGAGTGTCTGTGTACTGGTAGAACTCTGTCGTCCTGTTGGTGCGATCGAAAGCCTGCCGGGCAGCCCAGTAGTGACACACGAGCTGACCCTCCGTCGACCCGGTCACATCCACCGGGAGTCGCAACCCGTCGTTTTCGTAGGCCTTCGCGACCGCGCCATCGTCTCCGACCCGCAGGAAGTGCACGGTGAGGTCCAGGTGGGATGTCGCGAGGTTGGTGAACCGAAGCGCCGCAGCCTCGTGGGTCACGCCGAAGGCATCCCGGTAGTCC
This sequence comes from Galbitalea sp., assembly GCA_036271875.1. GTDB lineage: Bacteria > Actinomycetota > Actinomycetes > Actinomycetales > Microbacteriaceae > Galbitalea. The sequence goes on along the minus strand of DATAZU010000023.1, from coordinate 167,225 downwards.
TCGACCGCGATGTTGCGATCGGCCTTTGCGGCCTCGAGAAACTCGACCGACTGCTGAAGCGGCATGAGGCAGGCGGTCGCGAAGTAGTTGATCTCGAGTCGTTGCTGCAGAAACTCCGCGTAGCTCTGCGGCTCGTGATGCTTGAGCAGCCGATGCGCCATTGCCTGCAGCGCCATCGACCGGATGCCGTGCCCACCCGGAATGGATGCCGGCGGAAGGTAGATGCGTCCATTTTCGAGATCCGTCACCGACCGGGCCGAGTGCGGGAGGTCAGGCACGTGCACCAGCTCGAAACCGAGTTGCTCGGCCATTCGGGACACGGTGCGATGCGTCAGGGCGCCGCGGGAGTAACCCGCCTTGGTCACCAGCTCCTGCGCAAGCGCGTCGATGTCCGGCAGGTAGTTGTTCTTGGTCCGCATCAGCTGGCGCAGTTCCGTGTTGGCGCGGCGAGCCTCCTCGGGCGTCGCGATGGCCTCACGTGCTCGACGAGCGAGTTCGGCCTGCAGACCTACCAGCACGCGAAGGGTGTCGTCGGTCATCGCCCTCGTCGGTCTAACCGACGGCAGCCCGAGCGACGAATAGAGCGCGCCCTGCTGCAACTGGTCGAGACGGATCTCGAGTGCCGCACGCGCGCTCGGCGGTTCATCGGACAACAGATCGGAGACCTGGATGTCGAGCGACTCGGCGACTTTGGTGAGAAGCGACAGCCGCGGTTCGCGTTTGCCGTTCTCCATCAGGGACAACTGGCTACCCGCGATGCCAACCGCACTCCCAAGGTCGTCGAGGGTCAGGCCGCGTGCTGTCCTGAAGTGCCGAATTCGCTGTCCGAGGGTCGCTAGGTCGCTCATTCTTGAAGAATAGCTAAAGAACGGCACTTCTTTTCATCATGAATTCGGAAATCACGGTCAAAAGAGGGCGCAAGCTTGAAAAAAGACGGACAAGTACCGTCCAGCCGACCGAAAGACGATGATGACTACGACGATCGAGCCCCCGACCACCGCTTCCGCGACCTCGGCCGCAGCACGCCTGGCCGCTCCTCGATCGAACGCTCTCTCGTTTGAGAGCCCGCAGGGCACGGACATCCGTGTGATCGAGTGGGTTGCGAAAATGGCCGCGATCACGCGCCCCGATGACATCGTCTGGTGTGACGGAAGCGCCGCCGAGTTCGATTCACTTACCAAGCAGCTCGTTGAGCAGGGCACTCTGATCCGCCTCAACCCGGAGCACCGTCCCTTCAGTTTCCTTGCGCGGAGCGACCCCGACGATGTCGCTCGCGTCGAGGACCGCACCTTCATTTGCAGCGAGAAAGAAGAGGACGCCGGTCCTACCAATAACTGGATCGCCCCCGCCGAGATGCGCAAGACCCTGAACGGATTGTTCGAGGGCAGCATGCGTGGACGGACAATGTACGTCGTCCCGTTCTCGATGGGCCCGGTCGGCTCGCCGTTCTCAAAGCTCGGCGTTCAGGTGACCGACTCGCCATACGTCGTCGCGAGCATGCGCATCATGACGCGCATGGGCACCGAGGCGCTTGAGCGCATCAGGGGCGACATCGACTGGGTGGCCGCGGCACACACCGTCGGTGCCCCGCTGGAACCCGGTCAGGCCGACGTGGTTTGGCCCTGCAATCCGACCAAGTACATCAGCCAGTTCCCGGAGACCCGCGAGATCTGGTCGTTCGGCTCTTCATACGGCGGAAACGCGATCCTCGCCAAGAAAGCCTTCGCGCTCCGCATCGCCAGCGTCATGGCCCGTGACGAGGGCTGGCTCGCCGAGCACATGCTCATCCTCCGTGTGACCAACCCGCAGGGAAAGCAGATGCACGTCGCGGCGGCCTTTCCGAGCGCCTGCGGCAAAACCAACTTCGCGATGCTGACCCCGACCCTTCCCGGCTGGAGAGTCGAAACGGTCGGCGATGACATTGCGTGGCTGCGCCAGGGACCGGATGGCCGCCTGCGCGCGATCAATCCCGAGGCCGGGTTCTTCGGCGTCGCGCCGGGCACGGGCCCTGCGACCAACCCGACGGCGATCGACATGCTCTGGGGCAACACCATCTTCACCAACGTCGCACTGCGCGACGACGGCGACGTGTGGTGGGAAGGGCTAACGGATGTCCCGCCCGCGCACCTGCTCGACTGGCGAGGCAAGGACTGGACGCCGTCCTCCGACTCGCCCGCAGCCCATCCGAACTCGCGATTCACAGTCGCGGCTGACCAGTGCCCGTCCATCGCGGACGACTGGCAGCATCCAGACGGCGTCGTTATCGACGCGATCATCTTCGGCGGCCGTCGTGCCTCCAACGTGCCCTTGGTGGTAGAGGCGCGCGATTGGGATCATGGCGTCTTCCTGGGCGCCACGATCTCTTCGGAGAAAACGGCGGCCGCTGAAGGCACCGTCGGGGAGTTGCGGCGCGATCCGTTCGCAATGCTGCCGTTCTGCGGGTACAACATGGCCGACTACTGGCAGCACTGGGTCGACTTCGGTCGCAGCCTGCGCCAGAGCGGCAAGATGCCCCGCGTCTTCCAGGTCAACTGGTTCCGCAAGGGTAACGACGGCGAGTTCCTCTGGCCCGGATTCGGTGAGAACATCCGCGTGCTCGAGTGGATCCAGGCCCGAGTGGACGGTCAGGTGGGCGCATCCGAATCTCCCCTCGGCTACCTGCCGAACGCGACAGGTCTTGACATAAGCGGCCTCGACGAGGTCGACCTCGAGCAGCTATTCGCCATCGACCGCGATGCGTGGCTCGAGGAAGCCGACGACACGGAGAACTACTTCGAGTCCTTCGGCGGCCGCGTTCCCGGCGAGCTGTACGAGCAGCTCAAGACGCTGCGCGACAAGCTGCGCGACGCCGACTAGTTCGTTTCGTGGCTGGGCTGCCGCTCAGCTACCCGTTCAGGCGGCCTCGCGCCACCGGAACCAGGACAACGATCACGAGGACCACAAAGCCAACGGCCGCGAGGATGCCGAACGCCGGCGAGGTGAGTGCCGCAGCGACGGATCGTCCCGCCAGCAGGGTGAGCACCACGAACGCCACGAGCTGGGCCGGGATCTGGATGATCACGAAGGTCCGTAAAGACTTACCGAGTACCCGCAGCTGAACCGGGCCACCGACCGGAAGCCAGCTGAGCGTCATCCCGAACACGTGCAGCAAATGAGCTCCCGCGAGCGCGACGAAAAATCGCCAATCGGGCGCCGCGCCGAGCGTTCCGAGCGACGCGATGGCCAGCAGCGCCGCGAGCGCCCAAGCGGCGGGCGAGCGAGGAAATACGAGCGTCGCGAGTGTCAGAAACATCGCGACAACAACGGGCCACTGCAGCCCGATGACTCCGAAACTCGTGGCAACGCAGATAACCCCAATCGCCAGCCGCACCATGGATGCCGGAATGCGCGGGCCCACCACGGGTCTGAACCGTGTCGGCGCATGGTCCTCTCCGCCCCTTACGATCGCTGTCACCGCGGCCTCCTGGACGCGTGGCTGAGCCTGCTCAGCTGCGACTCCGGGGACTCGCCACCCGCGACCGCCCACCGCACCACGTCAACACCAAGCGAGCCGAGGGCAAGGATGCGAGCCTCGCGCTCGAGCTGGATGATGTCGAGCGCGGTCACCTGCTCGCGACGAAGACCGTCGGTCGGTGTGCGCGGAAGGGTGTCGATGACGACAACCCGATGACCAGCAACCCGCCACAGCTCGGCCATGCGAGCCGCCTCGCCATCGAGGAATGTCGACAGGACGTACACGATCGCGCCCGCCGGGATGAGCGGTGGACGAAGACGCCGCACGGGCGATCCGACCGGGCGAGCTCGAGCAATTGCCGAGAGCACGCGGTGCTGGTGCGCGGCTCCGCCACCGGGAGGCAGCAGTCGGGTACTGCCCGCGAGGTCACGGAACCCGACCCGATCACCCGCGCCAAGATATGCGGATGCGACGGATGCCGCCGCCTCGCGGGCAATATCGAGCGAGGTCGCGGTGTCGAACTCCAGCGCGCCGCTCGACCGATTGGTCACGAGCTTCGAAACCTCGTCCCTGCTGTCCATGACCACGAGCACGGTCGCATCCGCAGTGGCAAAGCTGCGCCGCACATACAGCTCGCCCGGCGCCTGGGCCCGGCGCGCAGTTACCCGCCAGTCGATGCGGCGAAGCCGATCCCCGGGAACAAACTGCCCGATGTCCCGAAACTCGCCGCCGTCCCCCGCCCGAGCGGAATCGTGTCCGCCGGAGAGACCAAACATCCGAAACGGCAGGGGAAGTCGGCGCAACGGAAGCACGCGGGGTGGAATCACTCGACTGCTTCTGGGCCCATGCGCCGGCGCGGTGACTACCGCACCGCCCGATGCCACAAGCACGTAGTCGACACGAATGAGTTCCTGCGGCCCCGAGTGCACGATGGTGATCCGTCCGGAGAGGGTTCTGGCCGCGGCGGCATCGACAACCAGGTCTGTGCGCTCGCGGCCCCGTTCGTACAATCGCACCACAACAGCATCCGTCTCGGGGGGTGCATCGAGTGCCACCGTGTATTCCACGAAATCCGCAGCGGTTCTTACGCCGATGGTCGTGCTCACGGTGACCGCCGCATTCGTCCGCGGCCGCCGTTGGTAGGCGAAGACGACCGCGACCAAGATGGGCGCCGCGATGAAGACAAGCTCGGGACGCGAAAACAGCAGGCCCCCGCCGGCGAGCAAAACGCCGACGCCGACGCCGAAGTAGAGACCGACGGCGGGAAGCCAGCGATCGTCGGCCGAACCGGTGTCCGTCACTATGACGTGCTCGCGGTATCCACCGCCGTCGCCCCGACGGTTGGTGGCCCGGCGACCTCGTCGGTGACTTCGCGCACTATCTCGGCGGGATCGGTTCCATTCGCCCACGCCTGTGGCGTGAGCGTCAGTCGATGAGCGAGTACTGAAACGGCAATTCGCTTGATGTCTTCGGGCGTGACATAGTCCCGACCGGCGATGACTGCGAGCGCCCGACCGACCAGCATCAGTCCCTGGGCACCACGCGGCGACGCCCCCACCTCGACGGCGCCGTGCTCACGGGTCGCGTTCGCCAGGTCGACGCAATACATCGCGATGTCCTCATCAACGGGAACCGCCTCGACCCCGCGCTGCATCGACCGGAGCTCGTCCGCTGTCACTACACCGTCGACGCTCGCCACTTCGGCACGTCGCTCGACCCGGTTGAGGAGGACCCGCTGCTCCCCCTCGCGAGACGGATACCCGACCGCGAGCCGGACCATGAATCGGTCCAGCTGCGCTTCGGGGAGTGCGTACGTTCCCTCGTACTCGATCGGATTCGATGTCGCGATCACATGGAAAGGTACCGGAAGCGGGTAACTGCTGCCCTCGACGGTTACCTGGCCCTCGGCCATCGCCTCGAGGAGTGCGGACTGCGTCTTGGGCGATGTGCGGTTGATCTCGTCCGCCAGGAGCAGGCCGGTGAAGATGGGACCCGGCCGGAACACGAATTCACTGGTGCCCGGAGAGTAGACGAACGAGCCCGTGATGTCGGATGGCAACAGGTCCGGGGTGCACTGCACCCGTCGGAAATCGAGCCCGATGGCCGACGCAAGCGAGCGGGCGGCCAGCGTCTTCCCGAGCCCCGGAACGTCCTCGAACAGAACGTGACCGCCGGCGAGGATGCTCGCCAGGGCGAGCTCCAGCGAGTCCTGCATCCCAACGACAACAGTCGACACGCGCTCGAGGATCGCCGAACTCAGCGTCGCGATTTTCTCGACATCGAATGTCTCCGGCGGGCTGGATTTCGCTGGCATGGTTGGCCTTTCTGCGTTGATGGCGGGTCGCGCGGTCGTGCGGTGATCAGGTTCGGGAAGTCGGGTCGGAGGCGTTCAGCGCTTCGAGCCCGCGGAGCACAGACTGGAGCGTTGGGAGGGTGACACGAAAGTCCTCGCCGGACGTGAGCAACGAATAGACGGATGCTCCGACGAGGTGCTCGATTCGCGTCCGGTGCGCGGGGTTCTCGACATCGAGGTGGCGACGGGCGAGTGCCTCGGCGGCAATGCGCCGCACTCGCCAGACGATCCGATCATCTACGACACCGCCCGAGCCGCGGAGCGCCCACGCCAGCTCCGCGACTTCGCGTCTGACGCCGTCGCTCGGCTCGGGCGGAGCGGGCGGCCACTCCGGGTTCTCGCTCGGCAGCACGATAGTGCGCACAACGATCCCAAGTCCGGCGATAACCAGTGTGACCACAATGGATGGCACGATGTCGAGCCCGAAGAACCAGACGCCGAATCCGGCGAGCACGGCGACGACGATCACTCCGACGTAGCGGCTCATCCGGGTGTCCCGGCCGGCCAGGTGTCACGGAGTCGCTGGATCGCCTGGCGAGCGACCACAACATCCGAGTCGGTTGCGGGCTTGCGACTGAATCGCACTCGAAGGTAAACGTCGAGCAGCGTCGATGCCGCCTTCCGATCCGCCGCGACGGATTCGAATACCCGGGAGGTGAATTCGGTCGGCGTCTCGGACGGTCGCCGGGAGACGCCCGAATCCTCGGCAGCCTCCTGGAGGCCGATCCAGGCTCTCACAATCGCGTCTCGCGGTTCTCGGTCCGTGTCGAGCAGGTCAGCGGCGCGCAGCAGGCCGCGGTGCAGGACCGGCAGGTCAGCATCCGTGTTGACCTCCACCGGTGAATCGCTGAGCGCGGCGTCAACGGACAGCGTGCGTCGCGCCCCGATGGAACGATTCGAGAAGAAGAACCGGAGAAGCAGAAGCAGAACGGCGAGAACGAGAAGCGACACGATAATTACCAGCGGCACCCAGCCGATCACTACGGTCGGGGCAATGGACGAGTGCGGTGCGGCAGTTGCCGGCACCGTCGACTGCGGGTTCGCGGTCTGTTGAACGGGCGGGACCGGAGCCGGATTCCCCGGAATCCAGCGCGGGCCAGTGAACGTCGATCGGCCTTGAAGCCCAGCGCCAATCGCGACCAGGACACAGATCAGCCCAGCGAGAACGACAATCGTTGGAACTCGACCACCCGCGCGCTTCACTCGACCCAAGCTACCCCCGTCGCCCATAAACATCCCACGAGCACAGCGCGCACCTCGAGAGCTACTTTCCCAGCAACTGGGACGGATGCGTCAGCCGCCACCACGCGCTCGGTGGCCGAATTCTCCCTTGCAGCAGCACGGGTATGGTGATGGTCGATTTGCCGGTCACCCAGGTGACCTGGCCCACCGTCTCGCCGCTTGCTCCCGTTTTCAGGGACGACGTTTTCATTGTTGATGTGATCGGGGTGTTCGACCAGGTCAACACCGACGCGCTCCTGCCGAGGACCATTTTCGCTTGGGAGCCCCACGGCGTCGAGTACGTGCCGACGATGTCGCCCTTGACGCCGAGCTGGTTGGTGTGAAACCCGTTGGTGATGCTCGTGATGAGCGTGCGAACATCGTCGTCAACCGCACCCCGGCTGGGACCACCCAGAACCACGCCGGTGATCGTAAGCTCCTGTGGCAGCCCAACGCTCACGTGTGAGGAGAACAGCAGGTCCGACCCACCCAGCGTTCCCGTCTTGATCCCGTCAATGCCATCCGTCCCCAGGAGATCGTTGGTGTTCGCCATCCCGGGGAAGCCGGGTATGTCCAGGGCCGTTTTCGCAACGATCGACGCAAGTGTCGGATTGGCCATCACCAGCTTTCCGAGAGCGATCAGATCGCTCGGCGTGCTGACGTTGCGCGCATCGATTCCGGTCGGCTCGACCATCACGGTGTGGTCGAGTCCGTGTGCGCTGAGCCAGCGCTTCGTGGCCTCGACAAAGGCGGCATTGGAGCCGAATGCCCACTCGTCCAGTGTCGCAGCATAGTTGCAGGCCGAAGCGACGAGCATCGTCTCAAGCGCGTTGTACTCGCTCATCGTGCTTCCGGTTGGCATCGAGGCAATCGTCGCGTTGAGCAGGAAGTAGTGATCGTAGAGCGTGTGATCTGCGGCCGTGAACGTGATGGTCGGCCCTTTGCCGGAAGTCCCGAGAGGCCGGGCCTGCAGAACGACGAGCGCGGTGATCAGCTTGCTGATGCTTGCCATCGGCAGCGCCGAGTCACCCGTTGTCGCGAAGATGCCATCCGCCTTCGTGCCGAGATAGTCGTCGGCACCGGAGATGCTCACGGCAGCCTCCCCGCCCTGGGGTAGTGCGATCGCCGCCGCCGCGGGCGCGGGGGTCGACGGTCGATCAACGCTCACGGCGGCCGCTCCCACGGGGGCGTTCAAGGTCAGACCGACGTAGGTCCCGACCAGGGCAAGTACGACGGCCACCGTGATCAGACCGCCGATGAGTCGATTGCGCCGGCGCCGCGTCCTTCGATTCGGATCCTCTGGTGCCGGGGGTGTAGCTGAGGATGGGCCGCCGCCGAACATCGCGGACAGGTCAGAAAGGCCGTCGGACGATTGGTACTGGGCCACAACTAGCTACATTCGATAGGAGAGTGAGAAAAACTGACGTACCGATCATCGTAGGCCGCGAATCTGAACGTCCGCGGCGGGGGAACAACTCCGACCCCGAGGCCGTTTCTTCCCACCGCCAGAGCAGTGGTCGGTCTTGTGTGTATACATTTGGATGATATTTATCGGTTTTTCGGCGCGATCGTCGCTACTCTGTATACATGAGCACGATTACGGATGAGCACCTGCGTGCCAGTGATCGCGCCTACCTGACGCTGCGAAGCGAGATTCTCGACGCCGATCTACGCGCCGGCACGGTGCTCGGCGAGGTCGAGCAGTCGCAGCGACTGGGTGTCTCACGAACTCCGCTGCGCGAAGCGTTGGCTCGCCTCGCTGCGGAAGGCCTCGTCTCAACTCATTCGGGACGCGGCGTCATTGTTACGAACGTCTCGTCGGAGAACGTGTCGGAACTCTTCGAACTGCGAGAAGCTCTCGAGGTTCAGGCAGCGCGGTTGGCGGCGAGACGCCGTGATGTCAGCCGCTTTGCAAGCCTGCGCGCCGAGTTCGACGACGTAGACCAACTGCTCGAGGACAAACATCGCTACTACGACCTCGTTGCCCAGCTCGATGATGCCATCGACACCGCCGCGGGCAACCTGTACCTCGTCAGCGCGCTCGATTCGGTGCGAACGCACGTTGCCCGCATCCGTCGCCTCGCCCAGGATGATCCGTCGCGGCTTCGCGACGCCGCCCGCGAGCACCTGCAGATTCTGGATGCGATTCTCGGTGGGGACGAATCGCTCGCAGCGAGCGCAACGCAACTGCACCTGCACAACTCGCTTCGCAACATCCTCGCAACAACGAGGCCTTCAACAACTACAACAACAAGGAACAGCCAGTGAAGCTTCACCCCGTACGCGTCTACTCGAGCTCGGAAGAACTACCCCGCGAGGATCAACTGGCCTGGAGGATCGCCGAGGTCGCGTCCGAGAACATCCCGGCAACGGACGCAGTTGCCGAGATGGTCATCAATCGTGTCATCGACAACGCGAGCGTCGCGACCGCGTCGCTGCGTCGTGGCCCGATCGTTTCCGCGCGCTCGCAGGCCGGGGCCCATCCGGTCTCCCGCGGTGGAAGCGGCTCGACCGTCTTCGGCACCGACGAGCTCACCAGCCCCGAGTGGGCAGCGTGGGCGAATGGCGTTGCGGTTCGCGAGCTCGATTATCACGACACGTTCCTCGCTGCCGAATACTCGCATCCCGGCGACAACATCCCGCCGATCCTCGCCGTTGCCCAGCACGCGGGACGCAGTGGAGCGGAGCTGCTGCGCGGAATCGTCACGGGTTACGAGATCCAGATCGACCTGGCCAAGGGCATCAGCCTGCACGAATTCAAGATCGACCACGTCGCGCACCTCGGCCCGAGCGCCGCGGCAGGCATCGGCACGCTTCTCGGGCTGCCGACCGACGTCGTCTTTCAGGCGATCGGGCAGGCGCTGCACACGACGACCGCGACCCGGCAGTCGCGGAAGGGTGAGATTTCGACCTGGAAGTCGCACGCCCCCGCCTTCGCCGGCAAGATGGCCGTCGAGTCGATCGACCGTGCGATGCGCGGCCAAACCAGCCCAACTCCGATCTACGAGGGCGAGGACGGTGTCATTGCCTGGCTGCTCGGCGGCAAGGAACGGGTCTACGAGGTCCCGCTGCCCGAGAAGAATGAACCGCGCCGCGCGATCCTTGACAGCTACACCAAGGAACACTCCGCGGAGTACCAGGCTCAGGCATGGATCGACCTCGCGCGTCGGCTGGGGGATGAGCATCCGGCCCTTCGACAGGCTCAGGGACCGGATCTGGTGAAGCGCGTCGTGCTACACACGAGCCATCACACCCACAACGTGATCGGTTCCGGAGCGAACGACCCCCAGAAGTACGACCCCAAGGCGAGTCGCGAAACACTCGACCACTCGATTCCGTACATCTTCACGGTCGCCCTGCAGGACGGGAAGTGGGATCACAACGCGTCGTACGCGCCCGAACGAGCCGGGCGTCCCGACACTGTTGCGCTCTGGAACAAGGTCGTGACGGCGGAGGACCCAGAGTGGACCCGCCGCTATCACTCGCTCGACCCCAGGGAGCAGGCGTTCGGCGGTCGGGTCGAAATCGATCTGGTCGACGGTTCGCGGATTATCGACGAGATCGCCGTTGCGGATGCGCATCCGCTGGGCGCGCACCCATTTAGCCGCGAGCAGTACACGTCCAAATTCCGCACCCTCGCCGACGGCATCCTGGCGCCATCCGAGATCGAGCGCTTCCTGGAGCTCGCACAGCGACTACCAGAACTCACGGCGGCGGAACTTCGCGGCCTCACCGTCGTCGCCGATTTGAGCGATGTCACCAACCCCAAGGGAATCTTCTGATGCTGTACACCCGTCAATCCGCCGCCGAAAAGCGGGCGAGCCTGCGCACACGACTGGCGAGCGGTGAGCTGCTCCGCTTTCCGGGGGCGTTCAATCCTCTTAGCGCGACACTCATCGAGGACAAGGGCTTCGAGGGCGTCTACATCTCGGGAGCCGTGATTGCCGCTGATCTCGGGCTGCCCGACATCGGACTCACAACGCTCACCGAGGTCGCCACGCGTGGCGGGCAGATCTCGCGCATGACCGACCTGCCAACGCTGATCGATGCCGACACCGGTTTCGGCGAACCGATGAACGTCGCCCGTACGGTGCAGACCCTCGAGGATGCGGGTGTGTCCGGCCTCCACATCGAGGACCAGGTCAACCCAAAACGCTGTGGACACCTCGATGGCAAGGCGGTCGTCGACTCGGACACCGCAGTCAAGCGCATCCGGGCAGCCGTGGATGCCCGACGCGACCCGAACCTGCTGATCATGGCTCGAACGGACATCCGTGCCGTTGATGGCTTCGCGGCCGCCGTCGATCGCGCCAAGGCACTCGTGGATGCCGGCGCTGACGCAATCTTCCCCGAAGCCATGAAAGACCTCGGCGAGTTTGAGGCGATGAGAAAGGCGATCGAGGTCCCCATGCTGGCCAACATGACCGAGTTCGGGAAGTCGGACCTGTTCAGCACACAGGAACTGGCGAACATCGGAGTAAACATCGTGATCTACCCGGTGTCACTACTTCGGTTGGCCATGGGCGCGGCGGAGCGCGGTCTTGACACCCTCGTCACGGAAGGGTCGCTTAACTCGGAAGTGCCGAACATGCAGACCCGCGCGCGGCTCTACGAGCTCAACGACTACGCGGGCTACAACGCCTTCGACGAGTCCGTATTCAACTTCACGTTGTAGAACTAACTAGAGGCAGAAAAAGAGGAGTGACGATGCTCGAAGACAAAGAGATCTACAAGGGTCTCGCCGGGGTGCCTGTCGACTACACGGCGATCTCGAAGGTGAATCCGGAGTCCAATTCGCTTCTCTATCGCGGCTATCCCGTGCAGGAGTTGGCGGCATCCAAGTCGTTCGAGGAGGTTGCGTACCTGCTGTGGAACGGTGAACTGCCGGATGCGAAGCAGCTCGCCGAATTTGAAAAGCAGGAGCGCTCGCAGCGCGGCCTCGATGCGGGCGTCAGGCGCGTCATCGATGACCTCCCCCTGACAGCACATCCCATGGATGTCGTGCGGACGGCCGTGAGCGTGATCGGTGCAAGCGATCCGACTACCGCAGATGACAGCGCCGAGTCGAACGCGATCAAGTCCGTCGCCCTCTTTGCCAAGCTCCCCGCCATCGTCTCCTACGACCAGCGCCGCCGCCGCGGCCAGCAGCTCGTCGCGCCGGATTCGTCGCTCGGCTACTCGGCCAACTTCCTCAAGATGACGTTCGGCGAGGTGCCGACCGACACCGTGGTGAAGGCATTCGACGTGTCGATGATCCTGTACGCCGAGCACTCGTTCAATGCATCAACCTTCACCGCCCGTGTCGTCGCGAGCACGCTGTCCGATCTCTATTCGGCTGTTGTCGCGGCCATCGGGGCGCTCAAGGGACCCCTGCACGGCGGAGCGAACGAAGCGGTCATGCACACCTTTGATGAGATCGGCATGGCAGACAAAGCTGCGGCCTGGCTGGATGATGCTCTTGCGAGCAAACGCAAAATCATGGGCTTCGGCCACCGGGTTTACAAGAACGGCGACTCGCGCGTCCCGACCATGAAGAAGGCGCTCGACTCCCTCGTCGCCGAATACGGCCGTCCGGATCTGCTCGCGCTGTACGACGCACTCGAGGCGGCCATGCAGGAGCGCAAGAACATCAAGCCGAACCTGGACTACCCGTCGGGTCCGGCATATAACCTGATCGGCTTCGACACCGAGATGTTCACTCCGCTGTTTGTCGCGGCCCGGGAGACCGGATGGACCGCCCACATCATGGAGCAGCTCGCATCCAATGCCCTAATCCGACCGTTGAGCGTCTACAACGGAGTCGACGAACGTCACGTCGCGTAGCTCTCGTCGCATCAACTCTGAGGACCGCACGTCAACCTATGGAGCGGATCCGTAGGCTCCTGATCTGCTGACGTGCGGCCGTCTCGGGTGTCCGTGGTTATTGGACTGTGTGGCCGCGGGGTCCAGGGGCCTGCGCTAAAAATAGTACGAAGATCGTTCCAGCGGTAGACAGAACGGTGGTTTTATGGGCGTTTCGTGATGATTTGTTCATGTTTGGCGCAAATTGCCAACGAAAAGGCTCGCGGAACCGTAGTTCCGCGAGCCTTTTCGTTGAAGCGCGCCCTAGTCGATGACGTGACCGGCGAGATCTTCGACCTCGTTGTCACCAGCTTCCAGACCTGCTGCCTCCGAGTCGGCCAGTACACGCTCGGCGTTCAGGTCAATGCTGCGGCTGAGGATCCAGTACAGTAGCGCCGCAACGGGCAGACCAATAAACAGCGAAATGTCGACTCCGCCCATCGCCTTCGAAATGAAGCCCGTGTAAAACGTGCCAAGGTCGAAGAACGGCGTCATGCAGATGAACCCGACGACGTAGGCAACGATCCCTCGCCAGCCCCAGCGACCATAGATGCCGCGCGGCTTGAAGATCTCCGCGATCGCGTAGCGACCGCGACGCACGATGAAGTAGTCGGTCAGGTTCACCGCCGTCCATGGGATGAAGAAGTACAGCACCAACTCGAGGAACTCGAAGAAGAAGCTCGCGAAGCTACCCGTGACGAAGATCGCGAGCACGCCCGAGATCACCGAGATGATGACGATTGTGACCACACGAATCCGGAGGGTCGCTGCGACCTTCTTGAAACTATCGACCGAAGAGATCAGCGTCAGGGACCCGCCATACACATTCAGCACGATCACCGCGATGAGGCCGAACGAGAAGATGAGCAGTGCGATTATTCCGAAGCCTGGGAACAGGTCGTTGGAGACTTTTTCGATACCAAGCACCGGGTCATCAGCGTTGAAGCCCTTGACCGCAGCCGCGAGGTAGGCACCGAGCCACATGATCCATGCTCCGCCAACAACGCTGCCCCAGAACGTCCAGCGGAAGGTCTGGCTGGTCGGCGTGGTCGACGGAAGGTAGCGCGAATAGTCGGAAACGTAGATCGCCCAGGAGATCTGATAACCGGCGGCGACGCCGAGTTGTGCGAAGAACGGCACAGCCGAGAAGTGCCCGAGGTCGAACGCTCCGGCGGGAATCGGCAGGTGAACCAGAGCCGAGATGGTGACCAGCGCCATGACGAGGATGGTCGCGTACACGAGGTAGCGCTCCATCCGGTGGATCAGGTCGTAACCGAACAGGGCTATGACAGCGCCGACGACGGTAACGATGATCATCCACATCGCATTGAATCCGAAGGTAGACGGCGTGTGTACCGCTGTACCCAGGGATTCCCCCGCGAGTGCCGTGTTAAAGATGTTGAACCCGGCATACTGCAGGAACGCAAACAGCCAGACCAGCAGTGCACCGATGTAACCGAACTGCGGACGCGACTGCACCATCTGCGGGATGCCGAGCTTCGGTCCCTGTGAGGAGTGCGCGGCCATGAAGATGGTGCCGATGATGAGTCCAACCGCGATCGCGATAATGGACCAGATCAGGTTTCCGCCGAACAGGAAGCTCGTGGTTCCTACAGCGAGCGTAGCGATCTGCGCGTTGCTCATGAACCAGAGCGGTCCGATGTGCCAGACCTTGCCGTGCCGCTCGCTCTTGGGAACGTAGTCGATTGATCGAACCTCGAGACCGCCTGGGCGACTCTCCGTCTTCGTTGAACTCACATCTTCTCCTTTGAATCAGTTCGTTAGTTGGGCTTTCAGGATTGTGGTGCTGTCAGCGCCCCGTATAGTTCGGGTCGCCGGTCTCCGAACATGTTGACGAGTTCGGAGAGGCTCTTGTCGTGCGACAGGCTGAGGTCGAGGTCGGCGGATGCCACTCCGTGGCCGTCCACTGTCGCGACCACCCAGCCCTGCTCGTTGACGATGGTGCTCGCGCCGTTCCAGTCCTGGCCGCGCTCGACACCGGCGCGATCGCAGGCCGCGATGGCAACTCGGTTACTGTAAGCGGCGGCCATCGCCACCGTCACCTCGGGGATACGCTCGCCGGGCGGAACGGTCTCGAGCGGCCAGTTGGTTGGGGCGACCAGCAGCTCAGCACCGCCGAGGGCCAACGTGCGCGTCATCTCGGGAAACTCGAGATCGAAACAGATGAGAACCCCGAGCCTGCCAACGGGCGTCTCAACGATCGGCGGCGCGACCGACCCGGGTGTGAACACGAGCTTCTCCTTGTCCCAGAGGTGAGTCTTGCGATAGACCGCGAGGACGCCGGTGCCATCCACGACGGCGGCACTGTTGAAGACCCGCCCGTCGGCTCCGAGTTCCGCAAATCCGCCGACCGCCACGGCGCCCGCATCTCGAACCGCATCGGCCCAGAGACCAAACACGGGATGGCTCGCGGTGATCGCGACGGGACGTGCTTCATCGGTGGAAGTGAACATGTACCCGGACAGCGCGAGCTCCGGCACGATGACGAGCTGCGCGCCCTCCGCGACCGATTCGGTGATTGCGTTGACGGTGAGCCGGATGTTGGCATCGAGATCACCCAGCACGGGAGACAGCTGGCGGCAAACAATACGGGTCACGGGGGTTCTTTCAGGGGCACGCGTTCACAACGCGAGATGGATGGTCAAGTGTGTCAGAGAGTTTGCCCACGCACTAGCATTTCCGCAAGCGTTTACATGAGCTGCACTCCGCGTCACTCCCCGGCCGATCGCATTCGCTCCAGCGCGCCACCACCAAACGCGTGGTCGTGGTCCATGGTCGCGCGTACGAACGGGTACGCATACTCGCGCATCTGGGTTTCGGCCATCCCGATCGCATCCACGATGCCGACCTCGCCCGCGCCTGCTCGGCGGAGTTGCTCCGCCAGCATCCCGGCATCCCGCAGGGCGAGGTTCGCGCCCATGCCGAGCGTCGGAAGCATTGCGTGCGCGGCGTCACCGATGAGGGTGACGCGCGATGGTGTCCATGGCTCCGGTGGGTCGAGCCGACCAAAAGGGATCACGAAGATGGAGCCCAACTCCATGCCCGCAACGATTGCGCGAACCGACGGATCCCAGTGCTGGACGGCACGACCCATCGCGTCCCGCAGTATCGCGGGGGTTTCCGACGTCCAGTCTCGCGAACGCGGCACGACGGTATCCCCGGCGACACTGCAGCTCACCATGATGTAGTCAGCTACCGTGTCGAGCGCGACCGGCGGATGAAGAGCCGCGCCCGCGGTCTCGGGCGCCTCGCGTGGCTGGAATGCGGCGATGAGCGCCCTGGAGCCGTGCGCGTCTGCCGCGATGATGACGCCCTGAAACAGGATGTTGGGCAGCGATTCGACCAGCTCTCGCGTCAGTGGAGTGCGGCCATATACGCCAAGACCGTCGATCCCGGCTTCGACAACTTCGACTTCCGGAAGCCGTTGGCCGCGTACCGCCGAGCGGATGCCGTCCGCTCCGACCAGGACGTCGCCACGGGCGATGCTGCCGTCGAGAGCTGCACGGTGACCCCATCCGCGTCCTCGGTGTATGACAAAACGGCGAGACCGGTGCGGAACGAACGGCCGAGTCGAGCGAGCAGGATCTGACGTAGCGTTTGCCGGTTTACGCCCGTGTGACGATCGGGCCCATCGTTGGGTGGTCCGAGATGCGGTTGTGAACTCAGCTCGTTCAGCTGGTCATCGAGGACGATCGATCCGCTGCGATCCGGCGTCGTCCGAGACGTCTGGCGGTACAACTCGAACAGGTCGTCGGGCAGGCAGCGACGAAGCGCCTCACCGCCGTCACCGTTGATGTTGAGGTAGTAGCCGGAGCGTCTCGGAACTGCATCGCGCTCGAAGACCTCGCAGGTGTTTCCATCCCCCAGCAGCCCCTGGGCGAGACACAGTCCGCTAAGGCCACCGCCGGCGATTAGAACGTGCAGTTTCTTAGCGGGCGCCATCGCCACCGCCTCCTCGCGGGTTAGGAGAGTACTTTCATTGTTTGAAAGTTACTTTTACCTGCGATAAGCCTACGAAAGAGCAGTGGATGCGTCAATGAAGAGGCCGTCGATCTACGCGCGCTCGAAAATCGCGGCGAGCCCCTGGCCACCGCCGATGCACATCGTCTCGAGCAGATAGCGACCCCCGATGCGCACAAGGTGGCGGGACGCCGTGGTGAGGATTCGAGCGCCGGTCGCCCCGACCGGGTGCCCTAGCGAGATTCCCGAGCCGAGCGAGTTCACCCGATCCCAGTCCTTGTCGGTGAGCTTCCATTGCCGAGTGACCGCGAGCACCTGGGCCGCGAACGCCTCGTTCAGTTCGACCAGGTCCATGTCCTTCATGCCGAGACCGGAGCGCTCGAAGGTCTTCGCGACCGCGGGAATCGGACCGAGTCCCATGCGTGATGGCTCAACACCCGCTCGGGCCCAGGTGACCAGTCGTACGAGAGGTGTTAGCCCGAGTTCCGCCGCCCGCTCCGGCGTTGTCACGATTGCCACCGACGCGGCATCGTTCTGCCCGCTCGCGTTTCCTGCGGTGACCGTCGAGTCCGTATCCTTGCCGATGAGCACCGGCCGGAGAGCGGAGAGCGCCTCGAGCGTCGTGTCCGCCCTCGGCGTCTCATCCCGGTCGACCACGAGATCGCCCTTTCGGGTCCTGACAGTTACCGGGACCAGTTCGTCGTCGAACCAGCCTCGTGCTGCCGCCTCGACGGCACGCTGCTGCGATCTCAGGGCGAGTTCGTCCTGATCGGCGCGGGGGATGGAATAGTCGCGGCGAAGATTCTCCGCCGTCTCCAGCATCCCGTCCGGAACTGGGTAGTAATCGCCGCCCGCGGTCTCGCGACCGCGTCCGAGCGCATCATGCAGCCGGAGCCCGGATGTCCCGCCGATCCCCCAGCGCGAAGTGACGGTGTAGAACGGAGCCTGGCTCATTGACTCGACGCCGCCCGCGATCACGACATCGCTGATCCCGGTTTGCACCTGCATGGCACCGTCGAGGATTGCCTGGAGTCCCGAGCCGCAGCGTCGGTCGAGTTGCAGGCCGCCGACGGTGACGGGAAGCCCGGCATCGAGCGCGGCCACTCGCCCGATGGGCGGCGCCTCGGCCGTCGGATAGGCCTGGCCGAGAATCACGTCATCGACCGCCGAGCCCGGGACGCCCGTACGGGCGACCAGCGCCCCGATCGCGATCGACGCGAGTCGGGCTGGTGAAACATCCTTGAAGGCGCCGCCGAAGCGGCCGATCGGAGTGCGGACCGGTTCGCAGACAACGACCTCGCGGAGCCGATCGCTCACGCTGTCGTCTCGATCAGCAACGGCTCACCCTCGACAATCAGCGGAACGCCGGTAGCGGCGCGCAGCTCATCGAGGCTGACTCCTGGCGCGATTTCGCGCAGCACAAGGCCGCCAGACGTCACGTCGATGACCGCGAGGTCGGTGATGATTCGGCTGACAACGCCCCGCCCGGTCAGGGGCAGATCGCACTCATTGACGATCTTGTGGTCGCCGCTCTTGGCGACGTGCTCCATGACCACGATGACGCGGCGAGCGCCGTGAACGAGGTCCATGGCACCGCCCGGACCCTTGATGAGCTTGCCGGGAACCGCCCAGTTCGCGATGTCTCCGCGTGCCGAGACCTGCATGGCACCGAGGATGGCCGTGTCGATGTGCTTGCCGCGGATCATCCCGAAGCTCATGGATGAGTCGAAGTATGAGGCGCCGGGCAGAACCGTTACGGTCTCCTTGCCCGCGTTGATGAGCTTGGGATCGGCCTCACCCTCCCAGGGGTATGGGCCAACACCCAGAACGCCGTTCTCGGAGTGCAGCACGACTGTCACGCCATCCGGAACATAGTTGGGGATGAGGGTGGGAAGGCCGATGCCGAGGTTTACGTACGAGCCGTCGACCAGCTCCTGCGCCGCGCGCGCCGCCATTTGGTTGCGGGTGAGAGGCATGATCAGTTCTCCCTGGCTGACGAGCCGGCCGGCTTCGGGCGAACGGTGGTCTTCTCGATCGGCAGGTCTGCCGCATCCGCAGCGCTCAGCTCAACGATGCGATCGACAAAGATGCCGGGAAGGTGCACGTCATCCGGATCGATCGATCCAGCCGGCACCAGCTCGTCAACCTCGGCAATCGTGATGCGGCCAGCCATCGCCGCCGGGGGATTGAAGTTTCTCGCGGATTTCTCGAACACCAGGTTCCCCTGGGTGTCGCCGATCTTGGCGCGAACCAGGGCGAAGTCCGTCACGATTGCCTCCTCGAGCACGTACTCCTGATCCTCGCCGAGCGAGGTGAACGTTCGCGTTTCCTTTTTGGGCGATTTCACGACGACCTCGCCCGTGGACGAGTACCGCCACGGCAGTCCGCCCTCCGACACCATGGTCCCGACGCCGCTCGGCGTGTAGAAGGCGGGGATGCCTGCCCCGCCCGCCCGCATCCGCTCGGCGAGGCTGCCCTGGGGAGTCAGTTCGACCTCGAGGTCGCCGCCAAGGTAGCGACGCGCGAAGTCCATGTTCTCTCCAATGTACGACGCGATGACCCGACTGATTCGGCCCGCAGCGAGTAGTTCACCGAGACCCCATCCGTCGACTCCGCAGTTGTTGGAGACGACTCGCAGATCGGTCGCACCCTGCGCGAGGATCGCCCGGATCAGCACGATCGGTACGCCGACCAGACCGAATCCGCCGACCGCCATCGACGCGCCGTCTCCGATGTCTGTAACGGCCTCGGCCGCCGAGGCATAGGTCTTGTCCACGTGTCGCTCTCCTTTAGCTAGTAGCTAGTTCTCATCGTCCAGTTCGGCGAAAACGCTTCGCGCGATGGCAAAGGCCGCATTGGCGCCGGGCAGCCCCGCGTACAGCGAGGTGTGCAGGATGATCTCGCTGATCTCTTCCCGCGTCACGCCGTTGGTGAGCGCCGCGCGCACGTGCATGGCGATCTCGTTGTCGTGGCCGCCGGTGACCAGACTCGCCAGGGTGACGAGGCTCCGGTCGCGATGAGAAAGGCCGGGACGCGCCCACACCTCGCCCCACGCGTAACGCGTCAGGAACTCCTGAAAGTCGGCGGTCTCGGGGGTGATGCGCGAGTTCGCAGCATCGACGTGCGCGTCCCCGAGTACGGCGCGGCGCACGATCATGCCCGCCTCGTAGGTTCTTTCTGGCGGAAGCATCCCTCGAATCGCTTGCTCGGCTTCAGCGGGCGTCTCCGTCACCGGAAGATGGCCGGCACCGGGGATCACCAGGTATCGTGCGCTCGGGATGAGGTGTGCGAGAGCCTTCACCTCGGAGGGCGGTGACGCGACATCGAACTCGCCAGCCACACACAGGGTCGGCACGCGAATGCTCCATGCCGCTTCGGTGAGGTCGTAGTCCGCGAGCGCGTCGCAACACAGCGCGTACGACTCGTCATCGACCACGAGCAGATGGTCCAACGCAGCGGCACCGGGACCGGGGTCGCGATCAAGGTAGCCAGGGGCAAACCATCGGCCAGCGCTCAACGCAACCACCGATGCCGTGCCGCTCGCCCGCACCTGCTTCGCCCGCGCCGTCCAGCCATCCGGTGTGCCAAACGTTGCACCTGCTGCGAACGCGATCAAAGCCAAAACCCGGTCAGGATGCTCGGCCGCGAGCGTGAGGCCGATGGCGCCGCCGAGCGAGTCGCCCGCGTAGTAGAACGACCCTCCGCCAACGGAGTCGACCAGGTCGAGAACGGCGGTCGCCAGATCGGAAACGGTGAAACTCGATGTCGCGGCCGGACTGAAGCCGTGCCCCGGAAGGTCGAAGCGCAGCACCCGATACGTCTCCGCCAGGCGACCGGCAACGACATCCCAGATTTCGGATGTTGTGCCAAGCGACGGTCCGAGGACGATGAGCCTCGCCGCCTCGGATGGCTCGCGAACGGGAAGCACCGAGCACCGCAGTGTCGGGACCGTCATGACTGCTCCTTTGCGCGTGCAAGCACTGCATCAATAATCGCGCCTGAACTCTGGGTTCCGTAGTCGGGATCGAATGCGGCGACGACCCGCGAGCGGAGCGCGTCATCGTGATTGCCCGCGAGCCGCGCCGCGAGCACGACCTGCAGCGGACGAGAAGTTTGGACAGACTCCCGCGATGCCTCGCCGACCAGCTCAAACGCGACGGACTTGCCCAAGCTTTCGGCGAGGATCGCGGTCACTCGCTCGCTGTAGATGAGTCCGTCGGTGAAGTCGAGGTTCGACCGCATCCTTGCCGTGTCGATCTCGAGCCTCTCGGCGAGATCGGCAGCTGTCGCGCTTGTCTGAAGTGCGAGACGCTCCAGCTCGCGCAGGGCCCGCCACTCGGAGTGCCACGCGCCGGTTGACCGCTGGTCTTCGGTCACCTGTGCGGCAAACAGCGTTGCCACCAGGCCCGGGCTCCGACGCGCGGCCGACACGAGCAAAACGGATGTCACGGGATTGCGTTTGTGCGGCATCGCGGATGAGCCGCCCTCGCCCTTCCCCAGGCGCTCGGAGACCTCGGCGATCTCGGTGCGCGAGAGCACATTGATGTCGGCCGCCATTGCACCGATGGCGCCGACGAGCGCGGCGAGCGCTGACCCCAGCACGACGATCGGCATCCGGTTGGAGTGCCATGGAATCGTGACCCGAAGTCCCAGTCGCTCGGCGAGCACTCTGAGTACGGCGTCGATAACCTCGTTCGGGTTCGCGTCGGGACGACGCTGACGCACGAGTTCGTAAAGGACGGCACGGGTGCCGACAGATCCGCCGTACTGCAGTGGGAGATGCCCGCGAACCGATTCGAGATTGTTCCGTGCAGCGAGGATGCCATCCAACCAGCCAGCGACAACCACGCCGAAGGTCACAGGGGATGCGTGTTGACCGAGCGTCCTGCCCGCCATGGGCGACGCGCGGTGGAGCTCGGCCAGCCGCGCAAGCGTTGCGATCAGCGCGCCGAGGCTCTTCGACATCTCGATTATCGCCACTCGTGCAATTACCATGGCCGCCGAATCCATCACGTCCTGGCTGGTCGCGCCCAGGTGAAGATAGTCCGACGGCGCTTCGGGATACGAGCCGTGCCGAGCGTGGTCATCCATCGCGGCACCCATCGCCGCCACAAGGGGAATGACGGGATTGCCACCGGCCCTGGCAGCCGTGGCAATCACTGCCGCGTCGAAGTCTTCCTGCCCGGCGACCGCATTGGTTACGCCATCGACCCCATCCGGGATGAGGCCTTCCATCGTCAACGCGTCGACAAGCCTCGACTCGAACAATGCCATGGCGCGGACCCACGCGGCGTCCGAAAGCACGTCATCCGCATCGCCGGCGTTTCCGAGCGGGTCGAGTAGATCAGTCATCGAAATCCAGGAACACGGTTTCGCCTTCGCCCTGCAGGTGGATGTCGAATCGATACCCTGCCCTCTCCCGCACCGCGATCAACGTGTGCCGACGATCTGCTGGTACGGCGTTCAGCACGGTGTCTTCCGCATTCAGATCCACCTCGTCCGGAAAGTAGCACCGAGTGAACAGGTGCTGCGTCATTCCTCGAGCAAAGACCGTAACGAGGATGTACGGCGCCTTGCCGCTCACCGGCCCGGGCTTGACCGTGGTGAAGCCGTAACGACCCGCTCGCGTCGACGGGCAGCGTCCGAAGCCCGTGAACGCGTCAGCCGCAGAGCCCTGTTGGCCGCGGGCGAGGCTGCCGAGCTCGCGCGGAAGGATGCCCTCGTCGTCGGCCTGCCAGATCTCGAGAAGCGCATCCGGGACAGGGTTGCCTGCACCGTCGAATACTGTGCCGTACAACCGGATAGCTGTCGGTTGGTTCCCTGGCACGAGCTCTGGCCCACCGTCATAGGGCAGCGCGTAGCCGAAAAACGGTCCGATCGTCTGGGATGGGGTCTGCCGGTGCGTGGTCGTCGACTCGTCAGTCATGGTCGTGCTCGCTCTCCATCCAGGTGGACCGTGACCCGGTCAACACGATGTCCCAGCTGTAGCCCATCGAGAACTCCGGAACGTTCGCTTCGTGGTCATATGCACTGACCAGTCGTTTG
The DNA here is from genome assembly GCA_036271875.1 of Galbitalea sp. Lineage (GTDB taxonomy): Bacteria > Actinomycetota > Actinomycetes > Actinomycetales > Microbacteriaceae > Galbitalea. Next base: position 144,330 of record DATAZU010000023.1, on the reverse strand, counting down.
CGGGCTTCCGGATCGGTCACGCTCTGGTAGATCGGATCGAGCGCAAACAGCGGGTCACCGGGGAAGTACATCTGCGTGATCAGGCGCTGGGTGAACGCCGTGCCGAACAGGGAGAAATGGATGTGGGCCGGCCGCCAGGCGTTGTGGTGGTTGCGCCACGGATACGGTCCCGGCTTGATCGTCACGAACCGGTACGAGCCGTCCTCGCCGGTGATCGCTCGCCCGACTCCGGTGAAGTTCGGATCGAGCGGTGCCGGGTGCTGGTCGCGCTTGTGCACGTACCGGCCCGCGGAATTTGCCTGCCAGATCTCGATGAGTTGGTGCCGAACGGGTCGCCCGTCACCGTCGAGAACCCGGCCGGACACGGTGATCCGTTCGCCCAGCGGCTCGCCGGTGTGCTGGATCGTCAGGTCGCTCTCGAGCAAATCGACATCGGTGTGTCCGAAAGCCGGTGAGACGCGTTCGACCTCCTCCGGGTCGACCCGCACGAGTTCGTGGGTCGGATGCCGCAGAACCGAGCTGCGATACGGCGCGTAATCGCGTCGCGGGTGTCCCGTGGAGTTCGCAGGCGTCGCCGCTGCCGCTCCGGCAATCGCGGCGATCTCCGTCGAGATCTTCGTTTGCGGCTCGAGTTCGTCTGCCATCGGGCTGCCCTCCTTCTTCCTTAGACCGGCAGCGCCAGGCCGGTGTACTGCTCGGCCAGCATTTGCATCGCGTACCGGGACGCCGTGACAAAACCGAGTTGACCGAGTTGGCTCTGATAGCGGAACGCGGCCGTGCGCTGTTCTTCCGGGTCGCTGCCGGAGGGCGCGAGGTGCAGCATCTCGGTCATCCACTGGGAGAACTGCTGCGTGCGCCACTGCCGTTGGAGCGCGGCAGCGCCGTAGTCCCTGAGTCGGGTGTCGTCGCCACCGTAGTGGTCGATCAGCGCAGTGCTCAGCAGCGTGACATCCGAGATCGCCGAGTTGAGACCCTTCGCTCCGGTCGGCGGCACGATGTGTCCGGCGTCGCCGACGAGGAACAGCCGTCCGTAGTCGAGGCGGGATGCGACGAAGCTGCGCATCGGCGTAATCGACTTCTCCGTCACTTTGCCCTCGGCGAGTGTCCATCCGGGTATGCCCAGTCGCGCGTGCAGCTCGTCCCAGATGCGCGCATCCGACCAGTCGTCGATGGACTCGGACGGGTCGACCTGCAGATAGAGCCGCGAGACCTGTGGCGAACGCATCGAGTGCATCGCGAAGCCGTCCTCGTGCAGGCAGTAGATTAGCTCGTCGGTCGACGGCGCGACGTTTGCCAGGATGCCGAGCCAGGCGTATGGATAGCCACGCTCGTAGACCGTCAGCTGGTCGCTCGGGATGCTGGGCCGAGACACTCCGTGGAAGCCATCCGCGCCAACGATGAAGTCCGCCTCAATTGCGTACTGGAGCCCGTCGTGGCCGAAGGCCAGCACCGGGCTGGTCCCGTCAAACCCGGACGGGGTAACGTCGGTCGCCTCGTAGTAGACGCGCGAACCGAGCCGATCGTGTTCGGCCATCAGGTCTTTCACTACTTCCTGCTGCCCGTAGACCGTGACGGTCCGGCCGATTAACTCGGTGAAATCGACGTGATGCCGATCGCCCGCGAACTGCAGGTAGATCCCGTGGTGCACCAGCCCCTCGATGGCGAGTCGTTCGCCGACACCGAGGCGGGTGAGGGTCTCGACCGACCCCTGCTCAAGAACCCCGGCGCGAACCCGTCCGAGCACATAGTCGCGAGAGCGGTTCTCGACGATAACGAACTCAATCCCCGCTCGCTCGAGGGCGACCCCGAGCAGAAGACCTGCTGGACCCGCGCCGATGATCGCAACGCGCGTGCGTGATGGTGGCATGACGAGTCCTAGCGACGGTGACAAAACTCCGTGAGAGGTCCCATTCGACCCTTAAATTGCCCTCAGGAAGGGTCGATTGGGACCTCTCACGGGTTTTGACGAGTCTGGCGCGCGAGCCGGCCAGGATGGGCGGGGTTTCCACTGAGTGGAAACCGACGTTCAGACCGAACGGCGATAGCCCAGTGTGCGGCTGATGCCACGAGCCGCGGTGCGTACCGCGTCTTCCTGGGCGATGTTCCAGTCGGGCAGGGTGGGGAACACGATCGAGACCGCGCCGACAACGCTGCCGCCACGATCGCGGATGGGTGCTGCGATCGAGCTGGAGCCTGCGGTCATCTCCTCACGCATCCTCGCAACGCCCACCGCGCGAATCTCGGCAAGTCTCCTGCGCAGCTGGTCGGGCGAGGTGACGGTCGCCGGAAGCAACTGGGCGAGCGGATGTGACAGGTAGTCGTCGAGGAACGCCGGCGACGCGTAGGCGAGCAGCACCAATCCAACGCCGGTGGCATGAAGCGGGAGCCGCCCGCCCACTCGCGACACAACGGGCACAGCGCCGTGGCCGGACAGCTTCTCGAGGTACAGCGCTTCGCCACCATCCAGGATCGCGAGGTGCACGTGCTGGTGCGCGACCTCATACAGATCCTCGAGGTATGGCAGGGCGATGGTTCGAAGGTTGCGCGCAGTCGGCGTTTGCACCCCAACCTCCCAGAGCTTGAGCCCAAGCGAGTAGCGACCATCGGCGAGCCGCGTGATGCCGCCCCACGCGATCCATTCCGCGACGAGGCGATGGGTCGTCGACAGCGGAAGGCCAGCGCGCTCGGCGATTGTCGTGAGCGTGAGCGACGGCACGGTTGTCGGTGTCGTGAACGCGTCGATGACCGCGAACATCCGCGATGCAACGGATGGCCCGCGCTCGTCGTCGCTCGCCACCATGCCCATCACGTTAGCCGCAGGTCATGTCGGTGGTCGAAGCGTTCGATCCCAACGGGCGTATTCCGACGCGATCCGATCGATGCGCACGCGGTCGGGCGCCTGGCGCGCCGCGGTCTGCTGCACCTCGCGGAAGTGCGCGAGCTTCTCGGCATAGCTGAGAATCGACTGCTGCCGGCCGGCCGTGGGGAACACGGCCGTGATCCGTCCGTCCGCTGTCTCAAGGCGCCCGGCTGCGCCGCAGCTGGCGCACTCGATACCGTCCGGCAGCAGCACAATCGCGTCGAGATGGCAGAGCGGACAGACCCCGGGCTCGCCGCGGAACTCGACCTCGTCATATCCGCGGCCGAGTTGGGCGGCCACCTCGCGGCCGAGTTGCGCCGTTCTCTCCAGCGCTTCGGCATCCAGCACGATCGACGACGGGCTGCCTGCGCCGGCGAATTGAACCTGGTCGACGATGCCGATCTGCGCCGACGCCGTGAGCGTATGCATGAGCGGCAGGGCGAGCGACTTCCACGAGGACGGCAAGGAGCCACCAACGCAGATGAACGCCCCGACGCGCGCCCGAAGCACCCGCTCATCGATCGGAAAATTGACCGGCAGTTCTTCGCCCGCCGCACGCATCCGAAGAATCTCGGCCGTGAACGCGACATCCGCCTGAGGTCCCGAGATCTTGTCGCCGAGAAGGCGAAGCTTGCCGGGAATGGTGCGTGTGTAGATCGGCGTGGACACGATGAAGCCGGTGCTCTCCATGAGCTGGTCCCAGAACCAGGCCGAGTCGTCACGACCCGAGCCGGGGCCAAGCGAGAGCGCTAGATCGTCGAGGCGAACCATGTGAACGTCCGCGCCGGCAGCTTCTGCCGCGCGCAGTGCCTGCTTCAGCAGGATGTCAGCGCTCCCGTCGGGATTGCCGGCCGAGAGTCCCAGGATTCGCTCGGTGGTCATGATTGCGCTGTCTCCGGCGTTGTCAGATCGGGGTACGTGCTGCCATCCGCGAGGGAAGCCCACATCGCGCGCACCGGAGGTGTTGGCTGATGGATCTCGATCGGATGCGCGAATAGCGTGCCACCCGTGAACCAGTCCGCGACGGCGCCCCCAACCGACGACGTGAGCAGAGCACAGCCGGATGCAGCGAGGTGCTCGCTCTCCGCGGCCAGGTCGGTCGTCCACCACGACGTGTGGCTGACCGCGCCTGGCGCGATTCCGAGCGCGTCCCGCAGGGCCGACGGCCGCACGTCGTGGGCGATGTTCAGTTCGAGCAGCACGGGACCCCACTGGGCGAACGCGGCGGAGTGGTCGAGGACTGCGGGCTCGCCGCGGAACAGAAACTGCCCAAGGTCTACATGCTCGATTACCCGGAACGGACCGACGCCGAGCAACTCGGTTGCTCGCCTCATGGCCTCGTCGAGATCGTCGGTCCAGTAGGCGATGTGGTGCAGCCCTCGGTTCTGGGTCACGATTTCACTCCAACGATCCAGCGGAACGTGTTCCGCATCCGGATTCTGCCGGCGCTGTCGGTGAACGGCACGAGCGCTTCCTCGATGACCGCTCCCACCCGGTCAGTGCCGGCACCCTCGACTGCCCGAACACCGCCCGCGGAGCCGATGAGCCCACGAACGGCGTCCGCAGAGTTGTCGTAAGCCCAGACACATTCCACCTCGCCCACGCTGTCAACGCGAAGGCCCGCCGTGGCGAGCGCATCCTCGAGATTTCCGGGAGCTGAGAGCGCGTATGGCTCGTGCTCCGACTCGCGCTCGGGCGGAGTCACACTGGCCATCGCGAGGTGGATTGCGGTCGACTGCGCCCGCTCGGGCTCCGCGAACATGCCAATGGCAAGTCGGCCACCAAGGGCCAAAACCCGCGCGGCGTCCGCAATCGCTGCGCGCGGGTCCTCGGCAAACTGGAACGCGTTGACCGCGACGACGACGCCGAACTCCCCGGACCCGAACGGCAGGTGTTGGAGGTCGGCCCGGCGAAGATCCGCGTCCGGCATCCGCGTCGCTGCAATTGCCAGCATCGCCGCAGAGATGTCGACGCCGACCGCGGTCGCCCCGCGCTCGATCGCGAGCTCAAGAGTTCGGCCCGTACCGCATCCGACGTCGAGCACTCTCGTGCCGACCGTCACTCGCGCGGCGGTCAACACCGCCTCGAACAGCGGGACGTTGTGCGGCTCGCTGAACAGCGCCCAGCCTTCCGCATCAGCACTCCACAGCCGCTCCTGAATGGATGCGGCCGCGGACGGCACGAAGCCCGGCTCCGTCGCTATGGGCATCAGAGAACCCGCACGACTTCCCGGGCAAACGAGAGGGCCGGCGCGACCAGGCTGGCGGGATCGCCGAAGTCCCGCCACATGTGGTTCGCGCCATCGACGCGCTCGAAGCGCACGTCGACACCCTTCTCCCGCAGTGCCTCGACGAACTCCTCACTCTGCGAAAACGACACCGCGGCATCTCGGGTGCCGTGCGCGATGTAGAACGGCGGCGCGTCCTCGTGCACGGCGAACACCGGGCTGGCGTTTCGCGCTACTTCGAGCTGTTCGAGCGCACTGAACCCAAGCCACTCGCTCTCCCGCGATGTCGCATCGATTTCCGGAGTGCGACTTTGCGCCAGGGAAATCAGATTGGACGGCCCGTACCAGTCGATGACCCCGAGAATCCCGGATGCCGGCTCGAGTGCAACCAACGCGGCGATGGTCGCTCCAGCTGACTCGCCCCAGAGGACGATGTGCGAACCATCCAGCCTGTGATCGTCCGCGTGTTCACGCAGCCAGGTGATGGATGCGCGCACGTCGTGTACCTGCGCCGGGAAGCGGGCCTCGCCGCTCAGCCGATAGTCGACCGAAGCAACGGCGAAACCGGCCGCGGTCATCCTGTCGAACGAATCCCTCGCAGAAATCGTCGGAGTAAACACCGACTTGCTGCCGGTGCGCCAGCCGCCGCCGTGCACGAACAGGATCACGGGCGATGGACCGCCCTGCGGCAGGTGCAGGTCGAGGGTCAGAGGTCGAAAACCCATGACCTCCGCATACACGACATCCCGGAGGATTTCGGCGTGGCTCACGACTAGTCGAACTTGAAGTCTGGCAGGAAGACCGTGCCGTACTTCTCGCCGGCCGCGAGCATCTGCGGAAACGGCGTGATGTACGGCTGTGCCGGAATGCCGGGGTCATCGGTGGGCACACCCATGGCGTCGAAGAACCGCTCGAAGCCACCCGTCGAGATGCCGAACACCCGCGATGCCTCGACCATCTGGAAGGCGTGAACCGTGCCCTTCGGGATGTAGCCGAATCCGCCCGTGGTGAGAACGCGATCCTGCGTGAACCCGTGCTGGTCATCCATCCAGAGGTGGACGGCACCGTCGAGGATGTAGAAGATCTCGTGCGCGTTCGGGTGGTAGTGCGCAGGGATACGCTCTCCAGCCGGTCCGATGGTAGTAAACGCGCCATATTGGCCCTCGGTCTCGTCCCCCGAGAGCAGGATGTTGAAGGTCGTGTCGAAGACGATCGACTTCTCACCTTCACCCGGTTCCAGAAAGTACGGAGCGGGCTTGCCGGGCAGGATGCCCTCGTACGGGTTGGTGCCGTCTGCTGCCTCGTATGGCATTGTCTAACCTCTCTGTCAGGTGGCCGGGCTCCGCACGCTCGGATGAGCGGAACTACCTCACGCGGAACGTGTTCTCGATGTAGCCGATGCCTTCGATCTCGCTGCGAAGAACGTCTGCGGGCCCGAGGAACCGCTTGGGCGTTCGAGCATTGCCGACCCCAGCAGGCGTTCCGCTGAAGATCACATCTCCGGGGTACAACTCGCACACTCCCGAGAGCTCGAAGATCAGGTCGGGCACCGAGTAGATCATTTTCGAGGTGCGCGAGGATTGCATCGGCTCACCCGAAACCGTGCTCGAAATCGCGAGGTCGCCCGGGTCGGCGAACTCGTCAGTGGAGACGAGCCACGGCCCCATCGGCCCGAAGCCGGTGTGGGATTTCGCGAGACTGTACTGCGGCTTTGCTCCCGCGTTCTGCGTCTCGCGCTCCGAAAGGTCCTGCCCGATGGTGAGGCCGGCAACGTGCGCCCACGCGTCCTCACGCGAAACGTTGAGCGCGGAACGCGCGATAACGACGACGAGTTCGACCTCCCAATCAACGGAGCCAGGCGGTAGCTCGACCTGGGCATCCGGTCCCGTGAGACTGCTCGGGAACTTCGTGAATGTGATAGGCAGCGATCCCGCCGGATAGCCGGCTTCCGCGGCGTGCTCCGCGTAGTTGATCCCGATCGCGAATACCTGACGAGGACGCGGCACGGGGGCACCGAGACGAGCGCGATCGATCGCGGTCCCGCCCGGCTCGACGCTCGATGCCCACTCACCGAAGGCCGTCCAGTCGGCAAAGAGCGCCTGCGGGTCTGAGCCGAACTGGCCCTGGCTCGTGCGCTCGACGTCGAGCGCACGAGCGCTCGTTCCGTCGGCGTCCGCGCCATCCACAAATACCAGGGCGGCGCGCCCATCGATATTGGCCAATCTCATCTGAACTACCTCGAGTGCTCTAATCCCCGAAGCCGGATGCGACGGGAGCGGGTACGCCGTAGGCGTCTTCCCAGCTAACCACTCGATTTCGCAGCGTTCCGACGCCCTCAACGGTCGCGGTCACCACGTCCCCCGGCTGCAGGTAGAAGTCGAACGGATTCGGCTGCACGGCGGCAACACCCGACACCGTTCCCGTCGTGAGCAGATCGCCGGCGCTGTAACCCTGTGGCGAGTGGTACGCGACGAGGTGCGCCATGTCGACGCGCATCTTGCTCGTGTTACCCGTTTGCCGCAGGTCCCCGTTCACTTCGAGGTGCATGGCCAGGTTCATGTAGTCGGGCACCTCGTCCTTCGTGATGATGTACGGGCCAATGGGGCAGAACGTGTCGATCCCCTTGCTGAACGAGAACACGCCGGACTTCATCTCGTCGCGCTGGATGTCGCGGGCTGTGATGTCATTGAAGACCGTGAAGCCCGCGATGTGGTCGAGTGCCTCTTCGGGGCCGAAGAACTTGCCCGCCCTGCCGATGACGATGGCCAGCTCCAGCTCGTAGTCGAGCTCCCTGGTGAGCTGCGACGGGTAGACGATGTCATCGTCCGGTCCGATGATGGCGTCAACGTTCTGGAAGAACACGATGCCCTTGTGCACGGGATGCGACCAGTTGACCTTTTCCAGCTCCTCGTGGTGATCGAGGAAGTTGCCCGCGGTGTGGAAGAACTTCTTGGGGACGATCGGCGCACGCAATCGAACATCCGCAAGCGTCAGAACCTCGCCGGTTTCGCCGACCTTCTGGTCACGCTCGAAGTACTCGCGCATTGTCGGGACATCGAACTCGATGACATTCTCGCCGTCGATCCGACCGACGCGACCCTCATCAAAGGTGATCAGTTTCATTCTTGTTTCCTTACTTTGGGGTGAGAAGGCGCGACCACGCCACGAGGCGGTGGCGTGCAACAGGGCACTACGCCCCGACCATGTTGAAGCCGCCGTCGGCCAGGAGATAGCCGCCGGTGAGATGCGCTGCCTCGTCCGTTGCCAGCCACAGGCAGGTGCCGGCGACGAACTCGGGCGGCGGGATGACCCCCATCGGGGTCTGTGAGAGCAGCACCTCGCGACGACCGTTCTTCCAGTCCTCCCGACTGAGGAGTCGCTCGGTCTCCATGAAGCCCGGAGCAAAAGTGTTGACCCGCACGGCCGGAGCAAAGACCTTCGCGTAGGACTTCGTAACGCCGAGGATCGCGTACTTCGCCGCAGCATACTGGGGCGCGCGCGGTGACCCGCGCACGATGACAGTGGAGCCGACGTTGATGATGTTGCCGCCGTTTGGCTGTTCCAGCATTCGAGATCCGAACTCGTGCGTCATCAGCAGCGTGCCCTTGACGTCGATGTCGATGACGGCGTCGAGGGCCTCCTGGGTGAGAGCCCGCCACGACATCTGCTCGCTCGAAACATCGCCGACGTTGTTCACCAGCACGTCGAGAGTGCCGAATGCGGCCCAGACCTCATCGGCCATTCTCTTGATCGCGTCCCACGTGCCGATGTCGGCCTGGACCAGAATGGCTTCTCCGCCGATGGCGTCGATGCGCGCAACGGTGGCCTCGGCGCCCGCCCTTGACGAGCGGTAATGCACCGCGACCTTCGCGCCCTCCTGCGCAGCACGGAACGCGATCTCGGCCCCGAAGCCCGTTCCGGCGCCCGTCACCAGAACCGTTTTACCTTCGAATCGTGGCCAGATTCTTGCGGTTGCGGGCTGGGTGGGGGTATCTGACATCTGTGTGCTCCTGTACTGCTATGAAAACTCGGTCGGTCGAACTAAACGAGCGTGCGACCGCCATCGATGTACATCACGTGACCGGTGATGAAATTGGCGTGCTGAGACGAGAGAAAGAGCGCCGGACCGACGACGTCCCCCGGGACGCCGAGCCGACCGGCGGGCACGAGTCGCTCCAGATCGTCCCGAACTCCCGGTTTGCGCAGGTAGTCGGCCGTCAGCGCGGTCTCGATGTAGCCCGGGGCAAGTGCGTTCACGGTGACGCCGGAACTTGCCCATTCGTGCGCCATCACCCGCATCATCTGGTTGAGACCCCCCTTTGACGCTGCGTACGGGGCATGCAGCTTGTGCGCGAGCAGGCCCGAGACCGATGAGAGCACGAGGATACGCCCGCTTCCTTGGGCGACCATGTGGCGACCCGCTGCCTGGGTAACCGCAAACGCAGTGAAGAGGTTGATCTGCATTACCCGCTCCCACTCCGCCTCCGTGAAGTCGAGGACGGGACGACGGTCGTTGACTCCGACACCGTGCAGCAGAACATCCAGGCCGCCGAGCTTCTGGATCGCCCGAGCAACGACGGCAGCGCCCGCGCCGGGAAGCGTCAGGTCGGCGCAGACGATTTCGCCGGTGAACAGCGGATCGGCGTTCAGCGCATCCAGCCGAGCCTGGTCGCGGTCGACGACCATGACCGCGGCACCCGCCGCAACGTATCCCTTTGCGCACTCGGAGCCGATCCCCCCGGCACCAACCACCAGTACTCGCGAGCCGGCGAGCCCAAGCCAGTCTTCGCCGAATGCCTCGTCGGAGGGCAGCTCATCATTGAGTTGCAATTTGGTTCCTTCTCCATCTAAGCTTTCACTAACCGAAAGTTAGTTTCGTTGATTGAAGCCTACCCCTCGGGTTTTGCCGCCGTCAATGTTGAGCGGCACCGGGCGCGGTAAGTTCTGTGCGTACCCCGCGAAGGAGACGATGGATGACCGCGACGACGGCGAGCACCGCAGACGAGAAGCCCGCCAACCAATACCGCATCGAGTCGCTCGCGAAGGGTCTCCAGGTGCTTCGGCTCTTCGACGAGACCACCACCTCGCTCAAACTCCGCGACATCTGCGACCTCACCGGCATCCCGATGCCGACCGCGTTCCGCATCGTTTCGACGCTGGAAGAAGACGGATTTCTCGATCGATCGCCGGAAGGCGTGCTGCAGCCGGGGCTCTCGGTCCTCACACTCGGATCCGCAGCACTGCGAGGGTCCAGCCTGGTTGGGGTCAGCGAACGCCCGCTTCGACACCTGGCCGAGACGACCGGAGAAACGGTCAACCTCGGCGTGCTTCTCGGCGACCAGGTGCTGTATCTCGCTCGGCTCAAGAACGCCGACCTGGTGACGGCAAACGTGCAGGTGGGTTCGACCCTTCCCGCGATCTACACATCGATGGGTAAGTTGCTGCTGGCCAACCTCAGCCCTGAGCAGCTCGACGCGACCATCGGCACGCACTCGTTTACCGGCGACGCCGGGCCGAACGCTGTGAGCAGTCGCGCGGAACTGGATGCCCGCCTCGCGGACATCCGCAAACAGGGTTACGCCATCCAGGATCAGGAACTCGCGATGGGGCTGCGGTCGGTCTCGGTTCCCGTCTTCGGGTCGGGTCAGGTCCTGGTCGCCGCAATCAACATCGCCGTCTCGTCCTCGAGGCACACGGTCGAGACCCTGCGCGGTCCCCTGCTCGAGGCGCTGCAGGCAACCGCGGCCGACATCAGCGCGAGGCTCCGCGCGCTGTGACCCGACTCCCCGCTCTCACGCCGGCCGCGCTGACCGAAGAACAGCGCGCGCTATACGCCGATATCGCGGAGGGGCCCCGCGCCCAGGGGCCGCAGTACTTTGCGTTGAAGGCTACCGATGGATCACTTCGTGGACCCTTCAACGCGTTCCTTTTCTCGCCTTCGCTCGGAAACGCCATGCAGGCTCTCGGGGCCGCCGTGCGGTTCTCGACCGAGCTGACCGGCCGAACTCGGGAACTCGCCATCCTCATCGTTGCCGCGCACTGGAGAAGCGACTTTGAGCGGGAGTCGCACGAGGGGATCGGGCGGGCCGCGGGCCTGAGCGACGGTGACCTGGCCGAGGTCTGGGCCGGCGGCATCCCTGCGCTGACGGATGCGCACGAGAACGCCGCCGCGCGCCTCACCCACGCGATGGTGCGGGGGGACGTGAGCGATGCGGAATGGAACCGCTGGGCGTCAGTGGTCGGGCCGGCGACCGCCTTTGAACTCAGCACGCTCGTTGGTTACTACGCGACGCTCGCCCTGCAACTCCGCGTCTTTCGCGTCGACGTTCAGAATGGAAGTCCGCGATGAAAATCACCCACTTCGGTCACGCCTGCCTGCTCGTCGAGACCGGCGGCGCGAGGTTGCTTTTCGATCCGGGCACAGACTCGACGGGATTCGAGGAGCTGCGGAATCTCTCCGGCATCATGATCACCCACGAGCACGATGACCATGTCGACTACGCGAGGCTGCCAGCGCTCGTTGAGCACAATCCGGATGCCGTGCTGATCGCCGATCGCGACACCGCCGCGAAGCTCGATGGCGTTCGCGCGGTCGAGCCGGGCGAGAGCCTTGACGTGGGTGGCGCGCGAGTGAGCGTGGTGGGCGGCGCGCACGAGCCGGTATACGCCTCAATCCCTGACTGTGCGAACGCCGCATACGTCGTCAACGACGGGGAGTTCTATCATCCCGGCGACTCGTTCTTCGTGCCGACCGGCGCGATTGAGGTGCTCGCCCTCCCGATTGGCGGGCCGTGGCTGCGGGTGCGGGACGCGGTCGACTTCCTGCGGGCCGTCTCGCCGCGGATCGCGATGCCGATGCACGAGGCGGCACTTGCGCATCCCGCCCAGAACATCGGGATGATAGGGGCGTTCGGGCCTGAGGCCACCGAAGTTGTGGCGCTCGAACGCGGAGTCGCGCGGGAGTTTTAGTGGCTCGGGTATTTCTTGGGCCGCACGGAGTCCCCGTGGGTCGGTCCAAACTGCGTTGCTGTCGTCCTGTGTTGGCTTGCGGTTGCCCGGTTTCCTGGCACTCGTTGCGCCCCCGACGAGCGGGAAGACTTTGTGGGCTGTGCACTGGCTCACGCCATCGATGCGGCGATCGGCGACCGGCGGTCCGTGTCGATGGACGTGTCCGACTATCGCGCGCTCGACGAGGCAACCTTGCTGAGGCCCAACACCCTCACTGCCGAAGCGGGTCGCCTCACCCAGGCTCACGCGGCTCTCATCGCCGGCGAGATCTCCCGGCGGTCGACGCCCGACCTGGGATCAGACGGGCTGGCTCAGCGAGCCGGCCACCGAAACGCCGAGCAGTTCATCAAAATCACGACTGGTGCATCCGGCCGCGCAGCAACCACCGCTGTGCGCACTGGGATTCTCCTCGGCGAGATGGCTGACGACGGAGCACTCGATGCCTCGACGGGCGAGGTCTCGTTGCCAAGCCAGCCGTGGCTGCGGGCGATCACTGACGCGCTGCAATCCGGGCGATCTCGATAGGTGCGGCCGACGCGATCTCCATCAATCTCGGAGTGCCGAACTCGGCGGTGAGCAGCGAACAGCTCGCTCAGCTGACCGTCGAGTTCTGTGACGCCGCTGGAGTTCGACCCGACGGTACGGCGGGCCTCGACGTGGATCACCTGACCAAGCGCGTTCGGATGCGACGCGAGGAGCTCGATCTGCAAAGCGTGACGCTGCGCGAAGACGAGCAATATCCTGCGCGCGGGATCAGGATCATCGAGCTGCTAACTGGCGCCGGTCGGATGATCGTGGATCTCGACGCCGAGAACCTCGTGCTCGCCAGGCAGCTTCTCCACCGCGCGATCTCACCGAAGCTCAAGACCGCGCGATTCTTCGACGCAACCGACAAGGCGAAGGCCGAGCGGATTCTCGCCGACGCCCGCCCGCCGGCTCAGCTCGGCTTCGATACGTTCATGCAACTGCTGTTTCTCGGCGCAGCCGCCAACCCGGACTTCCTGCTCGGATCCGGAGCACGGCAGATCCGCGTGACCACGACACACAAAGCGCTCGAGTCCGGGGACGGCATTGTTCGGGTCGAAGGTTCTTCCGCGCTGCTGTCGATGCGCTCGCTCAAGCGACGGGAATGCTCGGGTGGAGTTACCGCGCTGATGTTCGATGAGAATCTGCATCCTCTCGACGGCGGTCGAGAGTAGCGACTCTTCACGGTCGCCCAGCGCATCGCACTGGCGGTCAAGTGGGGCGGATGCGCGGCCGAAGGGTGCGACGCACCTGACTCATGGACCGAAGCTCACCACATCGATAAATGTGCCGCCGACCACGGCAAAACGAATGTCGCCGACGGCATCCTGCTCTGCAAACATCATCATCTGCTCTTTGACAACAACGACTGGCAAATTCGAAGAAGTGATCGCGGCGAGTATTGGTTCATTCCTCCGCCGACGGTCGAGATCGATCAGACCGCGTTTGCTCAAACCGAAATCGGGAAACATGCGCGACCTCCAGAGCGAGGTCGACCTGCAGACGGAACGGGCGGGCGCGCACTAGTAGATCCGCACTAGTGGTTGTGGCCCGCCCCCGCAGTCTCAGCCCAAGACAACTCGATGCCCTCGACGATAGCGACCAGCGCCTCATTTGACGGCGTCGGAACTCCGACCCGCCTGCCTTCGGTGACGATCCCCCCGTTGAGAACGGCGATCTCGGTATGCCGACGGGCCGCGACATCCTGCAGCATGCTCGGGCGATGCCCATAGGCGTGGGCGACTGCGTCCTCGAACATCGCCTCGGGGTCCGACTCGAGCTCGATACCCAGCGCGGCGGCGACTGCGCTACCCTCCGCGATCACGGACTCAGCGAGCGCGCGCAGGCTCGAGCTGTCTCCGAGTTGACCGACGGTTAGGCCGGTTGCCGCGCACAGCGCGTTGTTGGCCGCGTTGAAGATGAGCTTGGTCCACTGGGCTCCGCGCGAGTCGGCGAGCGCATGAGTTGGCAGGCCGCCACGGCTCATGAGATCCGCCAGCTGTTCAATCTGCACCGCGGCAGCGGGTGACGGTTCGAATGGTCCCAACCAGGTGTCACCGGGAGCATCCAACCGAACGACACCCGGTTCGACGATCGACCCGGCGACGAGCGTCGAACCTCGGATGACCCGCCTGACGCTCTCGGCCACGATTTCTTCGTTGCCGATCCCGTTCTGCACACTGGCAACCGCGGCACCCGCAAGTGCAGCGGCGACCGCAGAAACAGCGGACCGGGTGTGCTCCGACTTCGTCGCGACAATTCCGAAATCACACTCCGGTATGTCGCCGAGGGACGTCCGAGCGGTAATGCGCGACGTGAACCCATCCAGACCACCAATGCGGAGCCCGTTCGCGTTGATGGAATTGACGAGAGCCTCGGAGACGTCGTATGCCCAGACCTCAACATCCTCCACCCTCGCCAGGTGTGCGGCGAACAGGCTTCCGATCGCGCCACTGCCGACAACCAGGACTCTGGTCACGAGATTGAATCGATCGCAGCGCGTGCGATCGCAATGCATGCCGCCGGAACCTCGCCGGATACGCCGAGTGCGCCAACCACGCCGCCGTCCTCAAAGATCGGTATTCCACCGTCGACCGTCAGGATGGGAAACGGCAGCAGAGCTCGAATGCCGGGGAGGTCTTGGCCGACTTTCGCGCTGACAACGCCGCTGAGCATCTGGAATGTCGCGGCAGTCGCAGCCACAGACAGAGCCAGGAATGCCGCAGAGGTCGGTGCCCCGTCCATCGCATCCTGTTGGATGGCGTCTCCGCGCTGGTCAACGACCGCTAGAGCGATTCGATAGTTCGCCTTCTCGGCTTCGCGAATAACGGCATCCGCGAGCGTGAGCGCCCACTCGTGCTCGAACTGGCGGGACGCGCGTGGCGCGTCAGCCATTCCGAGACCCTCTGGCGCGTCTTTCGGAAACTCGCCAAAGCTGGCGTTCCACCGGGCGTAGTCGTCGCCGTGCTGGCCGACATACGGGAGTCCGAGTGCGTAGTGGATAAGGAGGTCCTCCGGATTTGCCGGCTGACCGTTTGCGATCATGTTCTCCTGCGCAATCCCGGCAGGGAAAAATGGGCTGACAGTTGCCCCGGAAGCCGCAATGCCGCCGACGACCTCGTCCCCGCCACCGGGGAGAGGCCGGTAGATCGGCATCCCGCCAGCGCCAGGGAACAGGGCCTCCGGCGAAGCCGTCTTGAATCCCTGCTCGACCGGCGCCGAGACGAAGTTCATCCGCTTGAGATGCTCAGCGCTCGGGATCTGTTGGGTGGCGGAAATCCACGCCTTCGAACGCGCCCGTGCCATGCCTCCCGCGCCACCGCGATCCATCCTCGATGCCGAGACGAGAGCACCGCTGCCGCCGTAGACAGCGACGCCTCCGCGCAGCTGCAGTTGCTCTGCTTTGTCGATCGCGCGCTGGATGAGCAGTCGGGCCTCGGCTAACGGGATGTCATGAGTGCGACCGTCGACCACGAGGGTTCCTTTCGGGTTGGCGAACGCCCTTTGGCGAACGTTCTAACGCTACTTCGCGGCCGGAACGGGTGGAGTGACCGGAACTGGTTTTGGCCTCCGCGCGGGGAATACCCGATCTCGAAGCCGCACAAGTCGGGGGGCGAGACCCTTGTCGCCAACCATCTCGTGCGCAACGCCATTCGGATTTCCGATTGCCGTGATCGCCAGTGCGACACCGGCGACGATCATCTGGTACTGGCCAACGTGGATCAGATTGTCGAGGAACGAGACGAACAGCCCGTTGGAGGAGAACATGATTCCGGCGATCACAGCTCCGGCGATGCGACCGATGCCAGCGACATAGGTGATGGCGAGCACCGTAAGGGAGGTGAAGACGGCAAACGAGCCGGACGAGACAGTGCCTTCGTCATAGGCAAGGAGCCCACCCCCGATACCCGCGATGAACGCCGATATCGCGAAGGCGAAGAGTTTCGCCGGTGCCACCTTGATTCCAATGTATGCCGCGGCGCGCTCGTTCGAACGGATCGCGATCATCATCCGCCCGGTCGCCGAAGTACGAAGGCGCGCGACGCAGTAGCCGACGAAGACGACGACAACCAGAACGAAGATCCCGAAGGTAATCGTCGGGTAGACGTTGCCGTTTGAGATTCCGAGATTGAGGCCGAACAGGTTCGGCTGGCCCACCCTGCGACCGCCCAACCCCCCGGTAAAGGGAACGTTGCTGAAAACGAGCGCATCCATCGCCGCAGCCGTTGCGAGCGTGACAACCGCGAGACTTACTCCACGCACGCGGAGTGCAGGAAGTCCGATCAGGATGCCGATTGGGACAACGCAGAGCGCAGCAAGGATGAGCGAGAACGGAAACGGTATCCCGGCGTCGTCTCCCAGGTGGCTCAGGATGAAGGCGCCGAAGCCGACGAAGGACATCTGGGCGAGTGAGACCTGTCCAATGAATCCACTCAGCAGCACGAGAGAAAGACAGATGCAGATCGTGATGACGGATGCCTCGAACGCCGCACGCAGCGAACCCTGAAGCACGATGACAACAACGACACCGATCACGAACACGATGATCGAGGTCAGGAGCGGACGCGTCGGCCGACCCAGCGATGGGTTTCGGCCGATGCCCGGTCCTCCCCGCGCTCCGAGGCGCCTGGCACTCAGTGTCATCGCGATCAGGATGATGAGGAACGGCAGTCCATCCGAGAGGCCCTGCTGCGGTAGCCAGGTCCAGATCGTCTGCAGCTTGACGAGCTCGGACTGCGCGATGCCGAGGACCAGCCCTGCACCCGCCGTCCACCAGAAGGACTGGAAACGACCGATGAGCGCAACCCCGAGGGCTGGCACAACGAACAGCGTGTACGAGGTTGGGTCGAGCGAAGAGATCGGAGTGATCAGAACGCCGGAGCCGGCGGCGAGAAGACTCGCAATGACCCAGTTGCGGCCGGCGATAACCGTTGGCGAGATTCCGAGCAGCGATGCGCCGATCTCATTCTCGGCGCTGGCTCGCGTCGCGAGGCCGAACCGCGTCCAGTGGTACACGAAGGCGAGCACGGCCGTGACGACGACCACGATGAGCGTCAGGTAGATCCGATCGCTCGGAAAGGCGATCCCCGCAATGAAGATCGGGTCGCTCGGGAGCACGGGCTGGCCGGCGAGCGACGTTGTACCGAAATTCAGCACCGCGATCGCTTCGAAAGCGAGCATGACACCAACGGATGCGCATACCTTCGTCAGCGGTGCTGCTCGGAGCAGCGGCCGGTAGATGAGCACGAACAGCAGCAGGCCGAGGGCCGTTCCGTAGACAAGCGTGATCCCGAGAGCCGGCAGAACATCCATGCCGACCGATGAGACCTGGAACTCGTGCGGGAGCACGATCCACGGAAGCTCCAGGGCTCCCGTGGATCGCAGATTGACGAACACGTAAGCGCTCCACATCGCGATCGCGCCGTGCGCGAAGTCGATGACGCCGGTACTCCGGTACTTCAGGACGAGGCCAAGTCCAAGCAGTGCATAGACCGCGCCAGCCCCGAGTCCGAGGAGCAGGAAGAGCAGGAAGTCGCTCACGTGTTCGTCTTTTCCCTATCTATTTGATGCGTGATACCTGGGCCGAAGTCCTAGGACTTCGGTGCGTAGTACTGACCCGCCGTGACGAACGCCTTCTGGGCGACCGTCGGAGCACCGTTCTTCACGACGCGGATCTGCTCGTACGCATTGCATACCGCCGTGGCGCCGGGAAGCTGGTTGCCATCGCAGGTGTACGGGTGGCCCATGAAGTTCGTGTGATTCGAGCCCGAGGTAAAGGCGGCGAGAATCTTCGACTCCGTGAGATCGGCCGTCGTGAATTTGCCAAGCGCCGACTGCACATCCATCACGCTTTGGAAGCCGATCGCGGCGAGCGAGTCGAGCGCGATGCTTGCCGGTGCGTACTTCTTCAGCGCCGCCAGATACAGCTTGGTGTCAGCGGTGTTCGCGCTTGGGTCGAGTACGGGAGAGGCAAAGTACAACCCCTCAGCTCCGCCGTTCGCGCCCTTGATCGCCGGCGGCGAGGTGCACGGGTCGATTCCCATGATCTTCGCCGTGTTGCCCAGCTGCTTGAGCGAGCTCAGGATGTTCGGGCAGGCGGCGGGGGCATTGATGTAGATCACATCGGGCTTGGCACCCATCGCCGTTGCCACAGCGGACGAGACGTCGGATGCCGTCGGCGCAATCGAGATCGGCGTGATCTTGGTGATACCGGCGTTCTTCATCGTTGGTTCGATCACATTGACGGCAACCGAGGTACCCTGCGTATCCGAGGTGTAGATGACTGCCGCCGACTTCGCCCCAAGCTGCTTAGCGGCGTACACCGACGCAGCAGCGTTGTCCGCAGTCGAGACGCTTGAGAAGATCACGGCGTTCTTGTAGTTCTGCTCGACCGGAGTGAACGGAACGCCACCGAGATAGGCGAGACCGGCGCGCTGCCAGACGGGGATGGCTCCGGGAGCGCCGGTGTCTGCAGCACCGAGAATCGCGACCGGGTGCTGGTCGAGGATCTGGTTCGCGCACTGCGCCGACGTGGCGGGCGAGCCGTCAGTCGAGCAGCTGACCAGCTTGATCGGGTGTCCGCCGATGCCTCCCTTGTATGCATTGACGTACGAGACGGCGGCCTGCTCGGCGAGGAGCACTTCGGGGAAGGTCACCGGGCCAGACTGCAGGTTCAGGACACCGAAGACGACCGGGCTGCCCTTGGCGGCATCCGGTGTTCCGAGCGTTCCAACCTTGCCCTTGACGCCCTGCGGGGATCCGGTCGACGTAGTCGACGTACATCCCGCGAGGGCAACGCTGACTCCGAGAGCCAGCACGATTGCGGCTTTGGCGGCGAACCGCATTTTTATTGCCATGTCACTCCTTCATTGCAGTACCTGTGGCGCACCCCGCCCGACGGGCGAGGTTCTCGTTCGAGTCCCCTGTTTGCTGTGGGGACTCGATTATTCGTCGGGACCTTGTCGGGAGCCGTCGAAGCGTAGTGTCGTGCTCTTGCATTCGTGAACATTCAATTTCGGGTCTTCCGCGGCGCGGCGGCGCCTCCGAGCTGGGCCTGGGCCTCCGGATCGCCGAAGTACGAGGCCGTGATGAGCGCCCGATCGTTCTTCAGGTCACTCGTATCTCCTTCGAGCGTCAGCCGTCCGTGCGCGAGAACGTACGCACGTGTTGCGACCTCCATCGCGAGAGCGACGTGCTGCTCAACCACCAGCACGGCCGTTCCGAGCGTGTCGGCGACATCGCGCAGTACCGGAAGCAGGCGCTCGACGACGACCGGCGCGAGACCGAGGCTCATCTCGTCAACGATGAGCAGCTTGGGTTTGCTCACGAGTGCTCGGCCCACCGCGAGCATCTGTTGCTCTCCGCCCGACAGCAGCCCCGCTTTGCGCTGAAGACACTTGCGAAGTTCCGGGAGAAGTTCGAGAATTTGCTCTTCGCTTTCCCTCGAACGCCCGCGGTTGCCGGCAATCCGCAGGTTCTCGCGTGTCGTGAGCTCGTGGAACAGCGCCCGGTCTTCCGGCACGAGCGAGATCCCCTTCCGAGCCAGCTTGTGCGGGCTGAATCCGACAATGGATGCGCCACTCAGCGTGATCGTGCCGTCAATCGGCTTGATCAGCCCTGCGATCGCCGACAGTGTCGTCGTCTTACCGGCTCCGTTGGAGCCGAGCAGGGCGACAATCTCTCCGGCGGCCACCGTGATACTGACATCCCGCACGACGGGCGAACCGTTGTACCCCGCGGACAGGTTCGTGACCTCAAGGACCGGGGGAACGGTCACGACATCATGCGCCGACATGAGAACCACCGAGGTATGCGTCGATGACCGCCTGGTTGCTGCGAATCTCATCCGGTGTCCCCGACGCGATGACCGAGCCGAAGTCAAGGACGAGAACGCGATCACAAACACCGAGGACGAGTTCCATGTCGTGGTCGACGAGAAGGACGCTCACACCATTGTCCGGGAGCGAGCGAAGACGCTTGCCGAACGCGACGCTCTCGTCGGTGTCTAGCCCCGCAGCCGGCTCGTCCATGAGCACGAGACGAGGACGTTTTGCGAGCGCCCGCGCAACGCCGGCGAGCTTGCGCTGACCGTGCGACAGTTCGCGCGGATAACGATCGAGCACGTCATCCAGGTCGCAGATACCGCTTGCCCATGCGACGTTCTCGAGCCCCTGCGGCTTGGACGGAAGGATCAGGTCACGCAGGCTCGAGCGCAGAGTCGGTTGCTCCGCGGCAACGAGCAGGTTCTCGCGCACGGTGAGGTCGTCGAACAGCTCCACCGACTGGAAGGTACGCACGAGACCCTTGCGAGCGACCGAGTGCGGCGGAAGACGGTCGAGCGATTCGCCCTCGAACCGCACGGTACCGCCGCGGTTCTTCATTGCGCCGGTCAGGGCGTCAATGAACGACGACTTGCCCGCACCGTTTGGTCCGATCAGTCCGACGACCTCACCGGATTCGACCGTTAGTGACACGTCGTTGACCGCGACGACGGCACCGTATGACACCCGGAGGTCGGTGACCTCGAGCAGTCGCGTCATCGCGTCCTCCGTCGGATTCCGATACTTTCATCGTGAGAACTTTCACTGTGAGAAAGTCGGTTTTACTTATCGATAGGACAAAACCTAGCCCGACCATGTGGGTCTGTCAATCCGCGTGACGCGCCGGCGGCAGAGGCGTCGCACGCGGCCGCTACGCGAGCGGCTAACCGGCGCCGACGGGGCCGGAACGGTCGAGAAGTTCGATGAGGTTGCCTTCCGGGTCCGCGACGAAGGACATCCGCACGCCGGGCTCCGGGGACTCGTCGGGAGCCATCCGCTCGCTCGCGCCGTGGGCGAGCAGCCTGGCGTGCAGTTCATCGACATCGGACACGCGAAGGCAGATATGGCCGTATCCGTGGGTGAGAAGCGCCTCCGCCTGATCGGCCGCCCGGATGCCAGGACGCGATCCCTCCCGTTCGAGCAGTTCGATCGCCATTGCGCCCGGTCCGACCAGAAAGACTCCGCGCAGACCGAGTGTCCGGACCTCGAACGGGGTTGCCGTCACGAACCCGAACGCGCTCGAGTACCAGGACGCCTGCGCGTCGAGATCGGCAACGCTGAGCCCGACGTGGTCCAAATGCATGATCTAGGCTTACCATGGTTCGGTTTCACTCTGCGATGTTCACTTTCACGTTAGCGACACGGACAGAAAAGGCAAGGGAGCGTATGGGGCGACTCGACGACAAGATTGCCCTCATCACCGGCATCGGCGGTGGAATGGGACGCACTGCGGCACTGACCTTCGCGCGCGAGGGAGCTCGCATCGTCGGCTGCGACCTGTTTGACGAGGGCGCGGCCGAGACCGTTCGGCTCGTTCGCGAAGCCGGCGGCCTGATCGAGAGCTTCGCGCCGGTCAACCTCGCGAATGCGGCAGAAGCCGCGTCCTGGGTGCGGAACGCGCTCGCCGCGTTCGGCGGCGCCGACATCCTCTATAACAACGCGTCGAGCCCTCGCTTCGGTGCGATCCAGGACCTGTCGATCGAGGACTGGGACTACGTCATGGACAACGAGTTGAACCTCGTGTTCTACGCGACCAAGGCCATCTGGCCGTACTTCATGGAGCACGGCGGGGTCATCGTCAACATCGGCTCGATCGCGGGCCTGCGCGGCGTCGAGTTCATGAACCAGAATGCTCACGGCACAGCGAAGGCCGGCGTACTCTCACTCACACGGCAGCTTGCGGTCGAAGGGGGCAAATACGGAATCCGTGCTGTCGCGGTGAGTCCCGGATTTACGGTCACCCCGTCTACCGCCTGGCTCGTCGAGGGCGGACCCCAGCCATTCAGGGACAACATCGCCAGAATTCCGCTCGGTCGCGTCGGTCAGCCCGACGACATCGTGAACGCGGCGCTGTTTCTTGCCTCGGACGAGGCATCATGGATTACCGGAGCGAACCTGGTCGTCGATGGCGGCGGCTCGACCCTCGGATGACATCGACGCCCGCCTCGGATCACCTCCCTGGCCGCCTCCTGCTCCGCGGCGAGCCAGGCTTCGAGGAGGCGCGGGTCGGACGCGTCTTTAACGGGCGCCGCCCGGACCGACAGCCCGCCGCCATCCTGTTCGCGGAGAGTGACGACGACGTCCTCGCGGGCGTCCGATTGGCCAAAGCGAAGGGCTGGACCGTTTCGGTGCGCTCCGGGGGACACAGCTGGGCGGCGTGGAGCGTGCGCGACGACGCCCTTCTGATCGATCTCGGGAGAATGCGCGAGCTCAGCTTCGACGAGTTGACCGGCATCGTCTCCGCTCGACCGGCGGTCACGGGTGGCGATGAGCTCGATCCGTACCTCGAGCAACGGGGACGATTCTTCAACGGCGGTCACTGTCCGTCCGTCGGAATCGGTGGATTCCTGCTTCAGGGTGGCCAGGGCTGGCTCGCCCGCGGACACGGCTGGGCTGCGGAGAACGTGGTCGCCCTTGACGTCGTCACCGCCGATGGCGAACTGCTTCGAGCGGATGCGGACCAGAATGCGGATCTCTATTGGGCTGCTCGCGGCTGTGGGCCGAGCTTCCCCGGCATCGTGACCCGGTTCCACCTCGCCACGGAACCGCGGTTCGGCTATGTCGGACACACCGTTCAGGTCTATCCGATCGCGCTGTTCGCGTCGGTGATGACCTGGATGTACGGCATTCACGCTGCCGTGTCGCCGGACGTCGAAATCGTGTGCGTGAGCCTCACGGACGAGCAATCGGGGACGCGGGTCTTCCTGGTCTCCGCGCTCGCGCTCACCGCGAGCAAGGCCGAAGCGGATGCGGCGCTCGCGCCCTTCGAGACGAGTCCGGTCCTCGGCGAAGCGCTATTCCGCCAGTCCGCTGCACCCTCGTCGCTGGCTGAACAGAAGCAATCTCAGGAACGACAGAATCCGCCCCAGGGCAGATACGTAGTGGACAATGCGTGGGTCGACGGCGCGCCCGACGACATCATCAATGCGATCGAGCCGCTGTTTCGCGACCTCCCGACGCCCGGCGCTTTCACGATCTGGTTCAGCATGGCTCCCCTGCGGCCACTGCCAGACATGGCGTTCTCCCTGCAGACGGATGGTTATGTCGCCACCTATCTGGTCGACGACGACCCGTCCAGGGATGCCACGAACCGAGCGTGGCTGAACGAGGCAATGAGGCGCGTTCAACCGGTCACCGTCGGCCAGTATCTCGGTGACAGCGACATGGGCAACCGACAGTTGCGCTTCCTCGGCGACAAACAGTTTGCGCGGTTGCGGGAGATCATTACCGCCCGAGATCCGGAGGGCCGGTTCTCGGGATATCTCGCACGCGACGCTGCAACACTCAACCGCAACGAGTGGGAAGGCACGTAGCAGGCCCGCCGTGGCTGGATGATTCGACGGTCGTCAGTATGGTGGTGAGACACCCTCACTCACGAGTAGGCGGACCCGCTTGGCACACGATCCATCCCCATTGGCGGGTCGCCGCGTCTGGGCCAGGCGGACAGGCGGAGCTCGATCCCTTCTCGTAGCGATCGGGGCGACCGTCTTTGTGCTGGCGTTTTGCCTGTCGGCCACCGTTGGCTATGTCGCGAACTCGTCGCTCGCGGGCATTCGCTCAGCGCTGGCGACGAGCGACTCGTCCGAGGTGTTGCGCGCGCCCCTCTCGGGAGACGGAACAGCGCAGGATGCCGGGGTGCGAGCGGCGATCGCGAAGACCTTCGATGGAGCGCCGGTCACCGTGACGCGGTCGGTTTCCGCCGGCAGCGAGGCCTATGCCCGCTGGACGATCACGCCGGACGTGGGGCTCACGACGGCCGCGGACCTGCCGCGGCTGCTGGTGGGCTACTCGACACTCGATGCCGCGGTGACCAAGTCTCGCGCGGCACGCTCGTCCGGAGCCGAACTATCCGGGCACGGCGCGGCCACCATCCTCACTATGGTGCGCTCGGTAGGTGCGCTGAATGCGATCGAACCGATTCCGATCACCGTGTTGAGCCTCGCCGGAATAGTTGCCCTGCTTCTGGCTCGAAGCCTGTTGACCGACTATCGGCGGAACGAGACGCGTTTCCTGCGCTCCCGCGGCGGGTCAGGGAGTGCGATCACGGCCCTGGATGCCCGGGAGTCTGCTGTGGTGTGCCTGGTGGGCACGGTGCTCGGATGTCTCGCTGCGCAGGCTGTGCTGCTTGCGCTCGTCGGCCCGCCCGTCGGAGTTGTCGGGGTGATCGTGCCCGCTCTCGCTGTGCTCGTCGTCTCGTTCGGCATCAACGTGCTCGTCTCCAGTCTGGCCGCGCGCGCGGCATCGGGAGTACCGCGCTCGGAGTCCGGTCGACGCCGTGCTGCCGCACCGCTGACGATCACCGGCTTCGGTGTCGCCATCACCGTCATCGCGCTGTGGCGCTTCGAACAGGCGGGCTCCGACGGAGCAACGTTTGCGGCCGATCCGAGCGCGGTCCTCGCGCCGGGAGCGCTGCTGTGCGCCGGCACGCTACTCTGCCTGCTGAGCATCGGCCGGGTTCTCGCCGGGATCGAGCGTGGCCTCCGTTCGCGCAGGTCGACGGCACTGTTCCCCATCCGCTCAGTCAATCGGCACATCGCCATCGTGGTCGGCCCGGCTGCCCTCCTTGCCATTTCCCTCGCGATCGTCGCAGTCACCGGGTCTTATGTGGGAACCTGGGCACGCTTCGGGGCGGATGCCGGACAGCTCACCACCGGCGGCGACCTCCGCGCGAGCGTCAGCCGCGCCCCGCTGCTCAGCGACGCTTCCGACCTCGTACCGCTCTCCCGGTTCGCCGCGGTGCGCGGGGTGCAAACCGCCGCGCTCGCGGCTCGCCAGTCGGACACGTTCGGCGATGTGCCCGTCACCGTTGTTGCGGTGACCCCCGCGGCGCTTTCGCAGGTCATTTCGCCGGAGTCGACCGTCAGCAATCCGCAACAGGTCGCGAGCCGGCTCGGTTCGTCGTCGCCCGTCGGGCTCGCGTTGCCGAAGGATTCGTCCTCGGTCAGCGTCACGGTCTCGGCGACGGGGCGCACGACGGGCGACGACACCACAGTGAGTACGATCCTGTGGCTCGGCGACGAGCACGGTGAGCTGTTCCCGCTCGCGCTGCACCCTGTTCCGCTTGGCGCGACGGGCCAGAGCGGCACCGCACTCAGTGGACCGTTGCCCGCAACGGGTGGCCCATGGGTGATCGAGGCCGTGGATGCGGGCATCTCAGCGTCCGGCACCGTGTCGAAGTTCTCCTACCGAATCTCCGCGGTCGGTTCGACAGTTTCCGGCGACGCGCACAGCGTTGCGATCCCGGTTTCTCCTGCCTGGAGCCCTCGCAACGCTGTCTTCGACGACGGCACAAGCACGAGGGGCATTTCGGGCACAATCGGCTTTGACCGCAGCGCCATCACCGGCGATTCAATCGGCAACGTGACGGTGCGAATAATGCCAGCAGGAAGTAGTACGGTGCCCGTCGTGCTCAGTCGCGCATTTGCCCGGGCGACGGGACTGGTCGTTGGCAGCAGGCTTACGGTCGACGGCCAGTGGGCATCCTTTGACGGTGTCGTTGCCGGGATCGTGCCGGGCGTGCCGGGCGTCTCGACAGGTAGTTCGCTGATCGCCGGTCTGCCCGCTCTCGATCGCGGCTGGCTCGCGACGTCGGAACAGATTCCGACCGCAAACGAGGTGTGGATGTCGTCGGCCTCCCCCGAGCGAACGGCCGCTCGCGTCCGGGTGAGCGTGCCATCGAGCAGCACCACCACGGCAGCTTCCGCAGGCAATACCGCGATCATCGGTTCCGCAACGACCGCGCTCTGGATCGGGGCGGCCGGCACGAGCGCCTTCGCGATCATTGCGCTGATCGCTGCTGCGGTTGCTCTCGTTCGACGACGTCGCACCGAGACGTTCTCTCTTCGCGCGCTCGGCTTGAGGGCAGGCACACAGGCGGGGCTTCGGCAGCGCGAGTTCGGCATCCTCGCCATCGTCGCCCTGGTCACCGGCGCCATCGTCGGAACCGGGGTATCGCTCCTCGTCACCGGAACGATGGCGCGACTGTCGACGCCGACGGCGCCGCCCGCGCTTCCGCTTGAGCTCCGGTTTGATCCGTTTCCGCTCTGTGTCATCCTCGGTGTTCTCACCGTCGCGCTCCTAAGCTGCACGATTATCTACGGACTGCGCATCCACAGGCAGGCGGGGGGCCGATCGTGAGCAGCCAACTAAGCGCACTCGGCCTGGTGCGACGGGGAATAGCGTCGTCACCGGGCGGCCTGGCGATCATCGCCGTGATCGCCGCCCTGGTCTCGCTAACGGCGGTCGCCGGGCCACGCGCGACGGGCAATGTGCTGCAACAGGACCTGAACTATCGCCTCAGCACTGCCGGACCTACCATCCGCGACCTGCAGAGCTCCGTCCCGTTCTTCAACTACGAGAACGAGGGCGACCCAGCGGCAGTGGAGAAGACCGTCAAGGCCGCGCCGGCCGCGCTCGGTCGCGTCCACGGTGAGATGCCCGCGGCGCTGAGGTCCATTGCGGGACCCGGGCGGTATGTCGAGAGCTACCAGGGACTCGCCGGGCGCGGGATCCAGGCGAGCGGGCCGCCGAAGCAGATCCGCGGCGCGGGGTACTCGTACTCGGTCGAAGCCAATCCCGAGCTGCGAACCGACGCGGTACTTGTCGCGGGCAAGTGGCCCGCTGCTGTGCCGACGTCCGGCTCGCAGGAACCGATCCCGCTGGTCATGACCGTCTCTGCCGCGAAGACGGTCGGATGGAAGGTCGGCCAGGTGCAGCAACTGTCCGAACAGGGCAGCCAAACCACCCAGCCGGTGATCCTGGTCGGCACGATACGACCCCGTGACCCGACCGCCGACTACTGGCAGCTGGATGGATCCCGGGAACGCGCAAGTGTCGAAACGTCTCCGGATGGCGACGGACCGCAGTATTTCGGCACGGTGTGGATGGATGCCGCCAGTTGGCCGAGCGTCAGCTACGAGCTGGCGGGCGGCACACTTCGGGTTTGGTATCCAATCAACAGCGCGGGACTAACGGAAAGCCAGATCGGCTCCCTGAGCAGCGGGCTGCACCGTTTCGTCGCCAAGCCACGCACGGTGGGTGCGAGTGACGCGGGCATCGTGCTGCGATTCAGCACCAACCTCGGCGAGGTCATCGACGACTATCTGAGCCGGGCCGGAGCCGGAAACGCCGTGCTCTCGATCGTCGAATCCGGGCCGATCGGAACGGGAGCGGCGCTGCTCCTGCTGGCAATACTCTCGCTCGTCGAGCGTCGACGACGAACGATTGAACTGCTGCGAGCCCGGGGAGCGGCACAAATGCAGTTCCAACTCGAGACGGGCGCGGTGATCGCTGCGGCCACCCTACCGGGAGCCGCGCTCGGTGCCATCCTGGCTGTGCTGATCACGGGGGGCGCGGTTGGTTTGGCACCCGTCCTCGTCGCCCTCGCGGTCGCTGTGCTTCCGCCGGTTTTCGCTGGCGTGGCCGCCGGCACCCCGCCCGTCGTGCTCGCGCGCGGTGGTGTCGCACGCCCGAACCGCTGGCGCTGGGTGATCGACGCGATCCTCGTGCTGCTCGCTGCCCTCGCGATCGTGGTGCTGGTGCAGCGCGGCCTTGGCGGATCCACGATCGGACTGGGCACCGATCCCCTGCTCGCGGTCACCCCGCTCCTGATCGCCGCCGCGGCCTGCGCACTAGTACTGCGCGTCGTACCCATCGCCCTTCGCCGCCTCCGAACACTTATCCACCGGGGTCGCGGAGTCATCGGACTGGTCGGCCGGGCGAACTCGGCGCGCGCCGGCGCGCGATTCCTTCCCGTTTTCGCGGTACTCACCGGACTGAGCGTCTCGATCTTCGCGGCATCCATTCTGGACACCGAGCAAACCGGAATCCGGGATGCCGCGGTCAATCTGGCCGGGGCCGACATCAGCATCACCGGGACTCCGCTCTCCACTACCACCGTCGACAGATTGCGGAGGCTCCAGGGGGTCGCGGACCTTGCGGCGATCACCTCGGCTGGGGGCGCCAATCTCGTTGGCGACAGCCAGAACGTCGCCGTGTACACAGTGAATCCGCGTGACCTTGCGGCGGTCGAATCCGTGCTGCCGACGAATCGCCAACTATTCCAGGAGCTCGGTACGACGAGGGATGGGAGGACGGTCGCGATCGGCGGCGGGCTGGGGACCCTGCCCCGGTCCGTCGGGCGATTCGAGGCCTCGAAGTCTCCCGCGATCGCGATCGACGACATCTCCGTTTCGCCACCCAAATTCATCGGTGGATACCCGTGGCTGCTTCTGGCTACCTCCGCTGTGCCCAAAGACATCGGGCTCGTGCACGAAGTCACCTCCGTGCTCATCCGAGTCGCGCCGGGGACGAACCAGGTCGTACTTCAGCGTCAGATTGTCGGGATAACCGGCACGGCCGAAACCGTGCGTGTCGCGGACAGCCAGGTGCAGTCGCTCAGCGCAGCACCCCTGGTCGGCGGCCTCGAGTCGTTGAGCGCTGTCGCGATCATCCTTTCTCTCGTGCTGTGCGTCCTCGCGCTGATGCTCGCGCTCATCATGAGCAACCGGGAGCGCGGCCAGGTTCTTGGACGGCTTCGCGCACTCGGATTCTCACGCAGGCAGGCGACCGCCTTGGTCGCTTGGGAAATCGGGCCGATGACGGCGCTCGGAATCGTGGCGGGGATCCTGGTTGGGATCGCGCTCCCGGTGCTGTTCCTTTCCGTCGTCGACCTCTCCACCTTCATCGGCGCGGACCAACCGCCCGCGCTCATCCTCGATGCGGTGTTCATCGGGATCGCCGTCCTCGCGTTCGCGGCGAGCGCCGTCGCGGCGGTTCTGGCCACTTCCGTGCTCTCCGCGCGATCGAGGCTGTCTGGGATACTTCGGGAACCGGGAGTATAAAGAATGACGATGCAACAGCACGAGACGCGGAAGGTGGAGCTCGACTCGACGATCATCTGCACCGACCTCGTTCGAATCTTCTCGTCAGAGGGAGTCGAGGTTCAGGCGCTGCAGGGCCTTAATCTTCGGGTAGAGAGTGGCGAGCTCGTCGCGATTGTTGGGGCGTCCGGCTCCGGCAAATCGACGCTGCTCGGCATCCTGTCTGGACTGGATAACCCGACCGCGGGTTCGGCCGTGGTGGCGGGGCGTCGACTCGGCTCGCTGTCCCGGAAGGAAAAGACCGACTACCACCGGTTCGGCGTCGGTTTTGTCTGGCAGCAGACCGGCCGCAACCTCCTGCCATACCTCGACACCAGCGAGAACATTGCTGTACCCATGCTGCTGGCTGGAACCAGTGTCAGCGCGCGGCAGCATCGGGTCGCCGAACTGCTCGATCTTCTGGAGATCTCGCACGTGGCGCATCGGCGTCCCGCCGACATGTCTGGCGGCGAACAGCAGCGGACGGCGATTGCGATTGCCCTGGCCAACTCGCCGCGCGTTCTGCTCGCCGATGAGCCGACGGGCGAGTTGGACGAATCAACGTCCGTGCAGGTGCTCGAGTCTCTGCGATCGGTCAATTCCCAACTGGGGATAACGACGCTCATCGTCACTCACGATGCCGCGGTGTCCGACCATGTCGGCCGCACGGTGCAAATCCGGGACGGCCGAACGTCTACCGAGGTGCTGCGTACCTCCTCGAGTGCGTCGTTCGACCAACACGTCGCGGCCGAGACGTTCACCGTGATCGACTCGCTGGGGCGGCTACAACTTCCCGCCGACTACGTTGCCGACCTCGCGCTGCACGATCGGGTGCGGCTGGCGCTCGAGTCCGACCACGTTGGGGTCTATCCGGGAAACGCACGCAAACGCTCGGGCGATCAGCAGGGGACGACCGATGACGAGTAGCGAACCGATCCTCCAGGCAAAGTCCCTTACTCGCGTCTTCGGGTCGGCGGGCGGCGCCGTCACCGCGCTGAACGATGTCAATCTCGAGCTCCACGAGGGCGAGATGATCGTCGTTCGCGGGCGCTCAGGCGCGGGGAAGACCACCCTGCTGAACCTGCTCGGGGGGCTGGATCGGCCGACATCCGGCTCGGTGCTCCTTGGCGACCTCGACATTTCGAAGGCCCCCGAAGCACGACTCGTCGACACCCGCCGAGACGATTTCGGGTTCGTCTTCCAGGACTTCGGGCTTATCCCCGTATTGTCGGCCGCCGAGAACATCGAGGTGCCGCTTCGTCTCGCCGGCATTGCCCCGACCGACCGGGACTCGCGGGTCGCGGAACTCCTCGAACTTGTTGGGCTGTCAAGGAACTCGGCGCAGCGACCGGGCGAGCTCTCCGGCGGCCAGCAACAACGTGTCGGTATCGCTCGCGCTCTTGCCCGCCGACCGCGAGTGCTGCTCGCGGACGAGCCGACCGGGCAGCTCGACAGCGCGACGGCGATAACGATGATGGAACTGTTCGACGAGGTCGTGCGCAGCCAGGGAGTCTCCGCGATCCTGACGAGCCACGACGCGGCGCTCATGTCCCGCGCCGACCGCATCCTTGAGCTGCGGGACGGTCAGCTCACCCACGGCCGCCACCGCCTCGACGAACAACCCGCCTCTTGAGAAAGTAGGGTGGAACCCTGCCTTCGACATAAAAGAGGAGTACGACGTCGTGTCCCTAACTACGAGCGAAGCGGTCCCGAGTGGGGCCGAAATAGCCCGATCGTGGCTGCTCGTCAACGGGAGCCGTCCCGAACTGTTTGATTCGTCGCGGGCATCTCAGGCCGATCAGATGATCATCGACATCGAGGATGCGGTCGACCCTGGCCACAAGCCGCAGGCGCGCGCGGATGTTGCGAAGTGGCTTGCGACCTCCGCACCGACCTGGGTGCGAATTAACGACCGATCGACCTCCTTCTGGTCCGACGATATCGACGCGCTCAAGGGGCTCGAGGGCCTGGCCGGCGTTGTGCTCGCCAAGACCGAAGCCGGCGAACACGTCACCGAGACCTACGACCGACTAGGTGGATCGACCCCCATCCTCGCTCTGGTCGAATCCGCCCTGGGAATCGAAGAAGCCGTAACGATCGCGCGCGCCCGGGGAACGTTCCGGCTCGCCTTCGGCAGCGGAGACTACCGCCGCGACACCGGCACGAGCGCCGACGACATGGCCATGGCGTATCCGCGATCCCGCCTGGTTGTTGCCAGCCGGATCGGTTCGCTCCCGGGCCCGATCGACGGGCCAACCGTCGGAAGCGCACACTCGGTACTGCGCGAACAGTCCGCGCACGCGGTCGTCCTTGGCCTCACCGGAAAACTCTGCCTCGACATCAGCCAGATCCCGGTCATCAACGAGACCATCAGCCCGACGCGTTCGGACGTTCGATGGGCCCGCGACTTTCTCGATGAGTTTGATGCCCGTGGACGAGTCATTCGGGACGGCAGCGACCTCCCGCGACTCGGTCGCGCCGAGAAGATCATCCGTCTGGCAACCGCCTTCGGGGTCGAGCCCGAGTAGCGGCCGTGACCGTTCGCGAGCTGGGTCGCGCGCAGGCGCGGCGCATGGCAGTGCGGGCCGCTCTGCTCGACGCGCACCGCCCGGTCGAACTCGTAGCCATGGTGTCCGAGCTTGCAACGCTCCGGATCGAGCTAACGAGCATCGTTGCCCCATCGGCTGACCAGATCGGATGGTCGCGGCTGGGCGACGATTTTCGGCCTCGGGATGTCTCGAACGCGGTCACCGCGGGCCGACTCTTCGAGCGCGCCTGGATGCTGCATTCCATGGACGATCTCGGACTTTACCTGGCGGGGATGCGGACCTGGCTCGACCGCGCCAGTGCGCGCCCGTGGTTCGAGGCAAACGAGCCGTTTGCCTGCGGCATCATGGAGCGCATCGAACTCGACGGTCCACTAACCTCGAGCGAACTGCCCGACCTCGCGCTGTACCCGTGGCCGTCGAGCGGCTGGAACAACAACCGCAACGTGACCCAGATGCTCGAATGCCTGCACATGACCGGCGAGCTGGCTGTGATCGGTCACGAGGGACGACTGCGCGTCTGGGACCTTGCCGCGCGGGTTTACCCGCCTACCGAGGAGGTTTCGCTCGAGGATGCGCACCGAATACAAAGCGAGAAGCTTCTTGCCACGTGCGGGATCATGCGAGACAGCATTGCCGTTTCACCCGAGGTGCACCAGAACCTCCGCGTCGGGGTGCCGGTCACTGTCGAGGGCGTACCGGGCAAATGGCTCGCGGATCCCGCCCAGCTGGAACGAGACGACAACTTCGAGCCACGCACCGCCATCCTCTCGCCCTTCGATCGCCTGATGACGGACCCGCAGCGGGTCGCAAAACTGTTCGAGTTCGACTACGCACTCGAGGTGTACCAGCCCGCTGCGACTCGGCGCTGGGGTGCCTTTGCTCTTCCGATCCTGCACGGGGATCGCCTGGTCGGAAAGGTCGATGCACGCTCGGACCGCGAGGCGGGCGAGCTGATCGTCCATCGCATCCACGAGGACATTCCGTTCGACCGCGCGACGACGGACGCCGTCGAGGGCGAGCTCGAGGCATTCGCGAACTGGATGCGCCTAGCGGTCAGCCTGCCGCAGGACTGAGGGTCTTAGTCCGCCTGCGGTTCGCGCGGAACCAGAGGGTAGTGCGGTCGCAGCCCGGACAGGCACCGAATCACCTCGTCCACCATGAGCTCGAAGAACCGGGGCTCCGCCGCCGCTGTCACACCCGCGATGTGCGGGCTGAGGAACACGTTCGGCATCGCTCGAAGCGCCGAGTCCGGCGAGAGCGGCTCCGGCTCGACTACGTCGAGGCAGGCGATGATGCGGCCGGTCTCAAGCTCGGCGATCATCGCCTGCGTGTCCACCACCGCTCCGCGCGAGACGTTGACGAACACGGCACCGTCGCGCATGGTCGCGAATTCCGCCGCACCCAGCATCCCTTGGGTCTCCGTCGTCAATGGAACCAGGCAGACGACAACATCGGACTCGGCAAGCAGTACCGGCAGTGTCGCAAACTCGAGACCGTACACGTCAGCGAGCGCCGTCGGCGCGTGCGCGTCGTGCACGAGCGGGGTGACATGGAAGGGCGCGAGAAGCTCAAGAAGTCGACGTCCAACGTTTCCGGCAGCGATCAGGCCGACGGTTTTCTCCGTGAGCTCGCCATTCAGATAGCCGGGATCCTGAAGAAAAACGTCTCGGTCCGCCCACAACACCTCGCCGGCGACCAGCCTGCGGAAGTGCGAGCCAGCGTTACGCAGACCGACGAGGATGAGCGCGAGCGCCCACTCGGCGACCGGATCGGACGATCCGTTTGTGGTGTCGACCGCGAGAACTCCCCGCCGGTGCGCGGCAGCAACATCGATTCGACCACCGAACCGGTCGCCGTGCGTATCTCCGACGACGACCAAACCAGGAGCAAGGGCGAGGATCTCGTCGGTGACTCGTGGAGCACCGTAGCTCACAACCAAGGCATCGAGACCTGGCACGAACTCGGCCAGACGACGCACCGATTCGGCGTCATCGGGGGGAACCGAGGCGCGCGCCGGTCCCTCAAACTCGAGCCATGCGACGTCCGCAAAGCGTTCGAGACGCTGGACGGCGTCGGGGAAGAAGTAGCGTTCCCGCGCCGCGCCCGTGCAGACTATTCCGACCTTCTTACGATCCACAGTCACATCCTGCCCCTCGCCGTGAGGATGTCGGCCAGTGTGTCTCCGAGAATCAGATCGAGGTCAGACGGGTCAAGGAAATCCGCGTGCTCGCGAAGTATCTCGAGCGACTGCCGGTAGCTCATGTGCGGGAGCACGGATGGCCAGTCGGACGCCCAGATCATTCGCGCCGGCCCCCAGCTCTCGTAGAACGCGCGCACGATCTGCATGC
The DNA here is from genome assembly GCA_036271875.1 of Galbitalea sp. Taxonomy (GTDB): domain Bacteria; phylum Actinomycetota; class Actinomycetes; order Actinomycetales; family Microbacteriaceae; genus Galbitalea. Next base: position 110,414 of record DATAZU010000023.1, on the reverse strand, counting down.
GGTCGGCGTATGGAAAATCCCATGGCCTCTCTGCGCCGTAGTAGTACCCGGAGACCTTGACCAGCAGATTCGGCAGGTCGCCACCGTCAAGCACCAGCTCGAGGGCCTCGTCGATCCCGGCCGGATGCAGACCGACGACGCCGAGGTGATTCACGAGCAGCGGGACGGTCGGAAACGACCGGGCCACCTCGCGCAGATCGGGCATCCACACCGGCGGCGCGGCAAAGTTCACAAGCAGCGAGTGCTCGGCCGCGACCTCGAAGAACGCTGTGCCTTCCGGCGAACGCAGCCAGCCGTCATTCTGCGCCGCGAGATAGTGCGAGACGCCAACGGGACGATAGGTGTCGACGAGTGCACGGAGACGGCCGGCTGCGCCCGGCTGGTGATAGTCCGGGCCCCAGCGGCCGTCCAGGTCGACGACGTGGAAGAACCGATCGGGATGTTCGCGCACCGCGCGCGCGCCATAGTCGTTGTTGTCTTCGCTCCGGGTAATCCGCGCGTTAACGAGCACCGCCCGGTCAACCCCGGCGGCATCCAGTTGGAACAGCAGGTTCTCGTACGAACCGCGTGTCTCGTCGTCCGGCACCGGCGGTTCATACGGCCACCGGGGCCAGACGTGGGTGTGTGCGTCGACAATCACGCGCTAGCCCTTGACCGAACCGGCGGTGAGTCCCTTCATGACCTGCTGGTTGATCAGCGCGTAGACGACGAGGGTCGCGAAGATCACAATGCTGATCGCGGCGAACAACGGACCGTATGTGGTCTGGCCGTACTGCCCGTTGAAGTTCAGCAAACCCACCTGGACGGTTGATAGTTGCGGTGACGAGTTGAACGTCAGCGCTATCAGCAGATCGTTCCAGATCGAGAAGAACAGCAGCAGGGCCATCGTGAAGATTCCGTTCCGCACCAGCGGAACCCCGACAGAGACGAAGCATCGATAGATGCTGCCGCCGTCAAGCGTGCAGGCCTCGAACAGCTCACGTGGAACGGAGCGGAAGTACGTCGCCATCAGGAACACCGTGAGCGGCAGGCCCTGGCCGACGTATGTGATAATCAGCGGCCACAGGCTGTTGGTGAGTCCGATCTTGAAGTAGATCGTGAACAGCGGAAGCAGGATGAGCTGGATGGGCACCATGAGTCCGCCGACGATGAACAGAAGGACCTTGCCTCGGCCTTTCCACACCATAACCTCGAGTGCGAACGCCGCGCCACAGCCGAGGACCAGGACGATTGCCATCGAGACGAGCGTCACGATGAGGCTGTTGATGGCATCGGTACCCAGTTGTGCCGTGTTCCACGCGTCGACGTAGTTCTGGAAGTTCAAAACTGTGGGAAGGCTCCACAGCGGTTCGGTCTCGAACTCGTTCTGCGACTTGAACGAGCTGCTCAGGATCCAGAACAGCGGGTAGATCTCGACGATCAGGATCACGATGATCAGGATGTTTGTGAGTGTCTTCCGCGAAACCCGGCCGGCGCGTTCGCGCGACGTCATCGTGCGACGACGCTGACGACGCGAGAGCGCGTTGTTGGTGGACTTGAGTTGAGTGGCGGTCATGATTTCCTAGCCGTTCGCCAGATTGCGCCTGGATGAGCGGAACACGAGAAGCGTCGCTGCGAGGCAGAGGACAGTAATAAGGAGTGCGATGGTCGAGCCGTACCCGTAGTCGCTGTAGGTGAATGAGGTCTGGTACATGTACAGGTTCAGCGGCGTTGTCGCGGTTCCCGGACCACCATTGTTGAGCGCGAGGATCGTGTCGAAGACCTTGAGGTCGGCATTCAACCCGAAGATCAGCGATGCGATCACGATCGGCAGCGACATCGGGAAGACGACGTGGCGTACGAGCTTCACCCCGCTCGCTCCGTCCAGCCGGGCCGATTCGATGATCTCGTCCGGGATGTCGACGAGGCCCGCATACAACAGCACGGCGTAGAACCCGACCGAGCGCCACAGTTCCATGATGATGATGACCACGAAGGCACCGGTGCCGGTGGAGAACCAGTCGACCGACGGGATGCCAAACAGGTTCAGGAGTGAGTTAATGGGTCCGTTCTGCGGTGCGATCGCGAACATCTTGCTGAACAACAGAGCGACGGCGACGGTCGGGAGCACGACGGGGAAGAAGACCATGGTGCGGATGAAGGTCGACAGCTTCTTCAGCACGAAGACGTAGAGCAGGGCCATGAGGTACCCGAGGACGATCTGGCCGATCAGGATGATGACCGCGTACTCGATGGTGAAGAGCAGCGACTGGCCGATGGTCGGGTCCGTGAACAGCCGGCCAAAGTTGGTGAGCCCGACGAAGGTGAAGCCAGCGGCCGGGCTGCCGCTGAAGAACGAGTAGACCAGCGACCACACCACCGGAACGATGATGATGACGATGTAGACGAGCAGGGCGGGACCGAGAAAGACGCCGATCGCTCGCTTGTTGCCGAGTACGTATTTCATGGAATTTGCATGGTTTCTGTCGGTCTTTCGGGACGTCGGTAGGGCGAAATCGAGCGGGGCGGTAGCGCCATTTCTGACGTTACCGCCCCGCCCATTTGATCATTCGTGCATTACGGTTGCGACTGGTCGGCCTGCTCGATGGTCATGAACTGCGTTGCACTCATCTGGCCGGTCAGCAGAGCGGCGGCGTTTGCCGACGAGTCAGCGTTGGCCTTCTGCCCGAAGTAGGCCTCGAACCAGAGCACCGACTGCTTGGTCTGCCCGATGATCTTGCCAATCGAGTTGGTGAGCGCCGGAGTGTTCGTGACCTTCTGGTTGAGCGCGAAGCCGGAATACGTGCCCTGCTTCGAGAGCGAAGCGCTGCCGTAGTTAGCGGCGATGCACTTCATCCACGCTGCGGCCTTCGGGCCGTAGAGCTTCGGGTTGATCACGTTCGGCGAACCAGCGTTTGCCGGGTACTGGTCGATCGAGCCCTTGCCACCCGCAACTGCGGGGAACGGCATGAAGCCGATGTTGTTGCCCTGCGTGTTCTGCTTCGGGTCGTTGATCGACGCGAGCAGCCAGGTGCCCATGTAGATCATGGCCGACTTGCCGGTCAGGAACTGCGCGACGGCCGAGTTGTAGTCGAGGCCGGTAATGCCGGGCGAGAAGTCGCCCGCCTTACCCATGTCCTGCAGCTGCTGTGCCGCCTTGACGTACTGCGGGTCGGTCAGCTTGGCCTTGCCATCCTTGATGTCGAGCATGGCGTTCGGGCCGAGCTCGCGGTACAGCAGGATTCCAATCCAGCGGCTGATGGTCCACCCGGTCGAACCGGAAGCGCTGATCGGAACGATGCCGGCCTTCTTCAGCTTGGCCGCGTCGCTCTGGAGCTGCCCGAGCGTCTTCGGCTGGCTGAGTCCGTTGTCCTTGAAGATCTTCTTGTTGTAGAACAGGCCCTCGATGTTGAACTGGAACGGAACGTTTGGAACGGTGTTGTTGAACGTCTGCTTGATCGTTGATTGGGCAATCGACGTGAAGTCGTTCCCGGCGCCGATCGCCTTCAACGCCTTGTCGACCTGCAGAACTTCGCCGTTCTTGTAATACGTTCCGCCGGGAATGATCGTGGTGTTGTCGGCCGCATACATCAGTGGAAGCGCGTTCTGGCTGGCAAGCAGCTGAACCTTCTGGTTGATGTTGGCGCTCGGGGTCTGCTGGATGGACAACGGCAGGGCCTTGTTCTCGGCCTTGCACGCGCCCGCCGCCAGAATCTTGAGCATCTGCGGTGTCTGGGTGTTCTCGGTGGTCAGGAGGACCGAGAAGGTCTTGCCGTCCTTGCCACCCGTTGTGCTGCTTGCTGTCGGTGTGCCGGACGCACAGCCCGCCAGCAGTAGCGCAGATGCTGCGCCGACTGCAGCGACGGTGATGAGCCGTGCCCGCCTCGTACGGTGAAGATTCACCTTAAAACTCCTTTGTTCTTGAGGGTCATGGTGCTTGATCAACCAAAGTACATTCACTGGCCCATTTGGTCAACTGGTCGCTTGGTCGACCAATTCATCGGTCGGTGAGCTTTCGGGCCGCGACGCCCGCTGCCCGCAGGTTCTCCACCGACATTTCCGAATACTTCCGCGACAGGATGTAGCCATCCGAGCCACCGGCCATGGCCGCGGCGATCGAAGCCTGGATGCCCTCTGGCGTGGTCCTTCGGACGTGATCAGGGGCTGCGACATCAACATCCAATCCCGGGTACACCCTCGCTTTGCCCGCTACCGCCGTGACCGTGCGCCGCGCCTCGCGTTCGACGTAGTTCGACGAGAACCCGCGCGCTGGCAACTCGTCAAAGCTGCCCGCCTCGTCGTAGCCCAGCACGCCGCGATACAGGTCATAGAGAGTCTGCTCCGACACCCCGGAGAAGATACTGTTGGCAACCATTTTGATGTGGTTGTGAAGGCGGTAGCCGGCGACATCGCTGTAGATCACCGGCTTGATGAAGTCGGAGAACTCCGCGATCGCGGTGAAGTCGAGCTGAGCGCGGTAGAGCGGGGAGAACGAGTTGTGGTGCCAGATGTGCCAGCCGACCTGCAACTCGGGATTCAGGAATTTGATCGCGCCATAGAGCCGCTTCTGCAGATCCTCGTAGCCATCCTGGAACAGCTGGTCCCACGCGACGATCTCGGGATACTGCAGGATCAGCCGCAGAAAGCGGATGAAGCTCGAGTCCGTGTCGGCGGCCGGGTCGTCGGCGCGCGCCAGCTCGTACAACTTTCGGTACCCCTCCTGCGCGCGGCGAGGATCGATCCCCCGCGCGGCACCGGCGGCGGTGCAGTACCGACAAAAGCAGTACGCCTGCCCATCCCGCGCAAACCCGCCATCCCCGAGTACGTTTCCCAGTGGACCGTTTCTCTCCGAACCAAACATGATCCCGTCGACCTCGTAACTGCGCACCTGGTCCTCGACGATCGCCAGCCACCAGGCGATGTAGTCCGGATTGCGCAGGCAGGCGTAGCTGTCGCTGCGACCCCACGCGTCGGTCTGTAGAACGGACGGCCAGTTCGGCACGGCACGAGTCAGGCCGGAGTGCGTGTTCTCGAGTACGAACGAGTACACCGCGATGTCGCGCTCGCGCGCCGCGGGAAGGATGCGCTCGAGCACGTCGAAACCGACGAGTTCCTTGTCGGGCGCGCGATACGGCTTCAGAATCGTGCCGTCGTAGTACTCGGCGTGCTGCGTTACGTATGAGCCGCCGTGATGATCTTCGCGCTCTTTGTGGCCGTGTCCCGGCCACGGGCGCCAGTCGACCTGCCGGCCCTGCACCCCCCGATCGAAAGCCTGGGTGGACACGAAGATCGCGTTGACGCCTGCGTCGTTTTGAACGATGTCGAGCACCTCGGGCACTCCCTCATCCGCGAGGCTGATCGCGCCCATTTGAATTCCAACCAGTGCCGACATGTCTCTCCTTCGCGACCGCGGGGGCGGTCAATGGGCATTCTCATCCAGCGTATTGGGCTGGGAAAGTTTTGGTCAACCGTTCAACTGGTTGACCACATGGTCGCTGTTCTGCTAGCGTGCGATCGAACCGAAGCATAAGGACCCCTCATGACAGACATCCGCTCGGTGGAACCAGCCGGCACCCCCCGCAATCCCCGCCACGATATTCTCACCCCCGGCGCACTCGCGTTCCTCGCAGCACTGCACGAACGATTTGAACCTACCCGGCTCGCAGTGCTCGAAGCGAGATCGAGCCGTTACGAGCGACTCGTTGCGGGAGAGAACTTCGGATTCCTGGCCGAGACGGAAGCAATCCGATCCGACCCGGACTGGCGGGTCGCTCCTCCGGCTGCGGGACTGGTCGACCGCCGCGTCGAGATCACCGGACCAACGGAACGCAAGATGACCGTGAATGCGCTCAACTCGGGCGCCAAGGTGTGGCTCGCGGACTTCGAGGATGCCAATACCCCGCTTTGGCAGAACATGCTGGAGGGCCAGGCAAACCTGCTCGCCGCAATTACGGGGAAGATCGACTTTGTTTCCGACGAAGGCAAGCAGTATTCGCTTGGCCCTTCGACAGGTTCGGGGACCGGGACGGGATCAGGGGCCACGGGGGCCGGTCTACCCACGATCGTCGTTCGCCCGCGCGGCTGGCACCTGAGCGAGAAGCACCTGCTGATCGGCGGGGAGCGCATCTCGGCGAGCCTTTTCGATTTCGGGGTCTATCTCTTTCACTGCGCGAAGCTTCAGCTCGATCGCGGTAGCGGGCCGTACTTCTACCTTCCCAAGATGGAGAGCCATCTCGAGGCTCGCCTGTGGAACGACGTCTTCACCTTCTCGGAGGAGTTCATGGGGCTCGACCATGGCACGGTCCGTGCGACGGTTCTGATCGAGACATTCCCTGCGGCATTCGAGATGGAAGAGATCCTGTATGAACTGCGGGACCATTCCGCCGGTCTCAACGCCGGCCGGTGGGACTACATGTTCAGCGCAATCAAGAAACTGCGCACCCGCGGCAAAGAGTACGTACTTCCCGACCGCAACTCGGTGACGATGACAGTGCCGTTCATGCGCGCGTACACGGAGCTTTTGATCAGCACCTGCCATCGCCGTGGCGCCCACGCTATCGGGGGCATGGCGGCCTTCATCCCGAACCGTCGCGACCCCGAGGTCAACGCGGCGGCCTTTGCAAAGGTCCTCGCCGACAAGACGCGTGAGGCGAATGACGGATTCGACGGGTCGTGGGTTGCGCACCCCGACATGGTCGCGCTGTGTCGTGAGGCATTCGACGCCGTCCTCGGGACGAAGCCAAACCAGCTCGATCGGTTACGAGACGACGTCCACGTCACCGCGGAACAGTTGCTCGACATCGCCGAGACCCCCGGCGGTGCCACCGAAACCGGTCTTCGCAGCGACGTTCGCGTCGCGCTTCTCTATATCGAGTCGTGGCTCAGCGGCCAGGGTGCTGTCGGAGTCGACAACATGATGGAGGACGCGGCGACCGCGGAGATCAGCCGCGCTCAGGTCTGGCAGTGGATCGCGAACTCCGTAACCCTCGCCGATGGGCGAGTCGTTGACCGAGCGCTCGTCCAGTCGGTCATCGACGAGGAACTCGCGCGCATTCGAGGCGAGTTCGGGGAGGCGCGGTACGAGTCGGGCCGATTCCCGGATGCTGTCGCCCTGTTCAGCGAAATGGCGCTGTCGGAGGAGTTCACGGAGTTCCTGACGTTGCCCGCGTATGAACAGATGCCGTAGAACAATAGAGTGACTGAGGACTGGTCCCTCGAGGCGACGGGACACGGGATCGACGCGGTGAGCTTTCGTGGAGAGCGCGTCGCAACGAGAGTGTTCTTCTCGGTGCGAGACCTGATCTGGGGAAGCCCTCGCGTACACCTGCGCTATCGAGGCGATCTCGCGGACCCACGTGGTCTCTCTTTCGAGGGAAGCGTCGATGACTACCCCCTGGAATTGCGCGGTTCCGTTCGCGCTGAGGGCGACGAGCTGCGGTTCGCATTTACCGTTCGTGCCCTCTCGGATGTTCAGGTCACCCGCGCGGGACCGTGCATCCTCTCCGATCGCAGCCAGCTTGCGCCGGGGTTTCTGGCGGCGGGCCCGGATGGCGCGCACGAGGTGATGCTTGCCGATCGAATTGTCATCGATCGAATCGCCACCGGTTTCGATCGACTCGAGCTCGCGTTGAGCGGATGCCGCGTGCGCGTCGCCTTCTCGGGCGATCTGTTCGAGATGGAAGACCAGCGCAACTGGGGCGACGCCACGTTCAAGTCGTACTGTCCACCGCTCGCCGAACCGCAGCCCATCGCGCTTCGCCCCGGCGACAGCCGCGAATACGCCATCACCTTCACGGCGTTCCCGACTGCGGAGGGCATGAACGAGATGAGGCCGGTGGCCACGTCGGCGGCACGCGAGTTGGCATTCGGCCAGGAGCACCATGAGATGCCGCGGCTCGGACTACTGCACCCGGGAGGTGAGCTCGGCGCCGAGACGCTGGGCGTTCTCCGGCAAATCCAGCCCGATTACCTGCATCTCCTCGCCGACCTGGGCTCCCCGACCTGGCGTGAAGAGCTCGAGATCGATCTCGCCGCCGCGGGCGAGCTCGGCACCGACGCCGTAATCACGGTCGACACGATCGCGGACGAGGACGCGCTCGGACTGCTCGCGAAGGTCGTGGCCGGCCACGCCAGCACCGTGCTGCTGTTCGACCGTGGGGGATCGACCACGTCGGACGAGCTCGCCTCGACCGCGGCGTTCGCGGGAACCGGGATCAGAGTCGGCGGCGGCACTCGATCGAACTTCGCGAGCCTGAACGCGGCGGGTCACGTGCCGTCCGAGCTCGAGGTGGTTGCGGTACCAATTGCCGTCGCGTCGCACAACGATGATCGACGGGCCCTCGCCAGCTCGATCAACAGCTTCGCGACAATCGTCCACGACACCCGAATAATTTCGGGTGACCGCGAATTGCTGCTCGGTCCGGTTGGCTTTCGTCCGACGTTCGACTCGTGGGGACCGCCCGATCGAGTACGAAACTCGCGCGGCGACTGGATGTCGATGAGCCGGCGCGACGGGACACCGTTTGCGAAGGCGTGGATGGTCGCGGCCGTAGCGGCGCTGGCGGGCTGCGACGCGCCGAGAGTCACAATCGGGTCGACCGCATCGGCGCACGATCTGCTCGATGCGTTCCGCGCGCTCGCGGTTCTTCGCGGGCGACTGGTTCAGCGTGTTGATGCCGGAGAGGGCATCGTCGGGCTGCGGTCCGATGACGAACTTGTCCTTGGCGTAATGACCGACGACAGCGCACGAGTTACCTATCGCGGACGCGTGCTGTCCCTGGCCAGCCCGCGCGTCTATTCCGATTCGCTCGACGGCCCATCGATCGCCTAGGAGATCCCCGTGGACTATTCATTTCTCGGCGGCTCAGGGATGCGCGTGTCGAAACTGGTGGTCGGAACGGCGCTCTTCGGGGTTGCGCCGCTCGAGCGCGACGCGGATGCGCTCATCGGCGCAGCGCTCGACGCCGGCATCAACGCCATCGACACCGCGAACGCCTACGGCAATCTGCCGCATTTCGACCGCCCGGGAGTGCCTGCCGCGGCGGACCGAAAGTCGGCGGAAGAGATTATCGGCGGGGTGCTCGGCACCCGGCGCGACCAGGTCATCCTCTCGACCAAGGCCAGCGAGCCCGTCGGTCCCGGAGTGAACGACCGTGGGCTGTCCCGTCGGCACCTCTTCGAGCAACTCGACCGCAGCCTTACGCGGCTGCGGACCGATCACGTCGACCTGTTCTACGCGCACCACCCGGACCCGAATACTCCCCTTGAGCAGACGGTCACCGCGCTCGACGACCTCGTGCGGGCGGGCAAGACCCGCAGCTGGGCGCTGTCGACGTTTCCCGCCTGGCAGACGATGCGGGCCCTCTGGATCAGCGATCAACGCTCGCTGCTTCCGCCGGTGTGCCTCCAGGTGCGCTACAGCATGGTGGCGCGGCAGGTCGAGACGGAGATCGTCCCGGTGGCCCGAGAGTTCGGACTCTCCCTGGTCGTGTTCAGTCCGCTGGCCGGTGGGCTGCTCGCCGGACGCTCAGCCCGCGAGCGCGACTGGTCGGGAGAAAAGCGGTGGGGCGGCAGCGCGTTCACCCCGTCACAACTCGCTGCCGCGGAACAGCTGGATGCGATCGCCCACGAGTGGGGTCACGAGCCGGCGGAGCTGGCACTCGCCTGGGTGGTGGGGCGTCCCGCCGTCGCGGCAGCCATTGTCGGACCGGAAACGCCCGTTGAACTGGCGGCGAGCGTTCGAGCCGTCGAGATCGCGGCGAGCCTGGAGCCCGAGCAGCTGGATCGCCTCAGCGAGATCGGGCGCAGCGGAATCATCGAGCCCGCGGGTCGCCCGCCGAAGCCGGTGAAATAGCGGTCGCTGCTAGAGCGTGCGCTTGAGTCGCAGGTCGGCCGCATCCATGAGCGCCTTCATCCGGCTTTCGGCCGCCTCGGGGTCACGATTCTTGATGGCATCGAAAACCAGCTCGTGCTCGCGCAGGGTCGCGCTCATCGTGCCCTCGACGCGAAGCGTGCGATCGAACCATGCCTCGAGCAGCGCACGGATACTCTCCAGCACGCCCTCGAGCACCGAGTTCCGCGCGATGATCGCCGTCTCGAGATGGAAGGCGATGTCCGCGTCGACGAAAGCCTCCACGTTGGTGCCCGCGTCCTTCATGGCCCGGACCTGAACCTCGAGGCGCGCGATGTCTGCGTCATCCGCTCGCTTGGCCGCGAGGCTTGCGGCCAGGACTTCGAGATGCTCGCGAACCTCGATCAGTTCCTGGTTCTCCGGCTGGCCGAGTGCGAGCCCCCACTTGAGAGCCTGCGGCAGCAACTGCGAACTGTCTGCCTTGAGGTACGACCCCGATCCGGGACGCACCTCGATGATGCCGAGCAGGTCCAGTGCCGACATGGCCTCGCGAAGAGTCGACCGGCCGACGCCGAGGGTGTCGGCCATCTCGCGTTCGGACGGCAGCCGAGTGCCCGAGACAAACTGGTCCTTGCCGAGTTCATCGAGGAGTTGACGCGCGACGACGCTCGCCGTCGACATGCGCTCAACCGGCCTGAGCCTGGCGTTCGTGAATTCGATCTTCTTCGCGTCGGTCATGACCGGTCACCGACTGGAGCGGCACGCAAAGCGCGCGCGCCGAGAGTGAGCGAATCTCCCGTGGACTTCATGGTGCGATCCTATAGTCAAGCAAGTGGTGTCCCGCGGCGGTGCGTCACAGGTGGGACGCCGCTAGTTCCGAACCGCGTCGAGCTTCAGCATCCGCGCAACAACACCATCGAGTTCGCGCTCGTCGAAGATCTTGCGCCAATCGTCCTTGACAATGGTCTCGCGACCGTAGTCCATGGCGATCTCGCAGGCTTCCGAGAACGGATTCGAGCCTCGAAGCGCGTTCGTCAACGCGATTTGGATGTGGCCGAACAGGATGGCCTCAGCCGCCGCCTGCGGAACGCCAACGGTATTGACCGTTTCCCACAGCGCGTCGCGGAGCAGGCCGCCAACCATGCATGCAACGGTCTCGACCAGGGTCGGCTCGAGGACTGCGAGCTGCTTGACCGTGACCCAGAAGACGTCGATAACGGGACCGTAGATCACTCGGATGAGCGCTTCCGCACTCGCTTTCTGCGCGTCGTCCCCGTTGTCGACGGCCGCAATGACGTTCTGCGGCGCCGAGACACCACCGAAGGTGTCCTCGTACTGCTCCGGCGAGGTGCGCTCAAGAAAGACCGAGGGGTGGCACGGATGAGCGACGACCTGCGCGACATCGGGACGTGCCGTAAGCAGCCCGGCGTATGCGGCCGCGGGATCGAGCGTGAGGAGGATGGAGCCCGGCTTCATCTTTGGCACGACCAGAGATGACACGACGCCGAGCGCCGTGTCCGGCACGGCCAGAATGACAACGTCACTCTCCGGTACCAGTGCATCGACGTCGCCCAACTCTCGACCGGCGGCTTCGACGCGCGCGCGGCCGTTCTGCGAGTTCTCTACGAAATGGGTCGCGTAGTCGCTCTTCGCCAGGTTGGCGGATACGCGCATCCCCATCTTGCCGCCGGCACCGATTACGGTGACGGTTGTCTGTGCTGACATGCCTGTTGCTCCTTATCGGGGTATCTCCCGAGCTCGCCCAACACTATCGACCAAAGTGCTAATTGGTCAACCAGTTGACTTGTGGGCCTGTTGAATTCCTTGCAATACCGCCAGAGACCGAGCGGTCCACTCCTCTTCTGCGGCGATGGTCCCGGCCTCAGAACCCTGCCACGGCAACCAGTGTTCGACGATGGTGCTGACTCCTCGCTCGAACGGGCGGACGCGCTCGATCAGACGATCGAGGTCGAGCAGACCACGCCCAAGCTCTGCTCCGGTGAGCTCGAATCCGACGAGGCCGGCGGCGCGCACGAACCGGAAGTCCTTCACGTGCACATTTGCGACCCGTTCCGCTACCCGATCAACCACCGATCCCTGGTCCTCGAGTCGCGCGATCGTGTTCGCGACATCGAGGCAGATCCCCAGTCGCGGGCTGTCGAAACGATCGACGAGCACGGCCAGGTCTGCGGTGGCGACCTGCTCGTACGTCTCGAGGGCGAGCGTTACGCCGGCATCCTCGAAGGCGGGAAGAGCCCGCGTGAGTTCGGACTCGGACTCATCGAGCGAGGGATGATCATCCGACGTGTAAAGCATCGAGCGAATCAGGGTCGCCCCAAGCGCCTGAGCCCGGGCGAGATGCTCGCGCAGCGAAGCGTCTCGAATTCCGCGCACACCCAGTTCCAGCGTCAGCCCGAGCGAGCGAGCCTGCGCATTTAGCCTCGCCAGATCGGCCGTCCGAAGGCCCTCGAGCGCGGGATAGTCGCAGATCTGAAAGGTCGTCACCCCGAGCGCCGCGGTCGCGCTGAGCATGTCGGCGAGGCTGAGCGGAGAACTCACGGATGAGGACGAGCGCCAGAAGAACGCGTAGGTACCAAGGCCGATGCTCATTCGTCATCCCGCGGCTGCGTTGGCGGCGGAATCGCAACACCCAATTCGGTGAGAGTATCCGTGACCACTTTGATGGCGTTGAGCGCGCGCGGAAAACCCGAGTACTGCACCGTATGGATTACCGTCTCAATGATCTCGGTCGGGGTGAGCCCTGCGAAGATGGCCGCTCGAGTGTGGCCGCGCAACTGGGGTTCCAGTCCGCCGAGCGCGACCAGGGCTGCGAGCGTCGCCAGCTCCCGCTGTGCGAGTGTGAGACCCGGCCGGGAGTAGATGTCGCCAAAATTGAACTCGATGCCGTATCGGGCGAGGTCCTGGGCGAGCCCGGTCTGGAGTTCGATCAGACCCTTGGACTTTCCCGCACCGTAGACCTCGTCAAATTTCGCCTTACCGCGATCCAGTCGCTTGCTCATGACACTTGCCTCCTGATCCTGTCGACACCGCTGCTAGATGGAATGGCCGCCATCGAGCGGCAGGATGACGCCCGTGATGTTCACGGCGGCGGGCGACGCGAGAAACACGACCGTTTCCGCGAGATCCTCCGGTCGGCCGAGCAGCCTGGTCGGAATCTGGGACAGAAGGGCCTCTCGACGCTCCGGAGTGTCATTGTCGCGGGCATTCGTCCCCTGTGCACCCGGCGCAAGACAGTTGACGGTAATCCCGCTCTCGGCCACCTCGATCGCGAGGGCCTTGGTCAGGCCAACGACGCCCGCCTTTGCGGTCGCATACGCGGTTGCGCCCCTGACCAGTCGTCCGCCGGCGATGGCCGCAACTGAGGCGATGTTGATGATGCGCCCGAACTGCTGGTCGAGCATGCCGGGCAACACCGCTCGGGTGACGTTGAATACCGAGTTGAGATTGCGGTCGATCTGCGTTGTCCAGGTCTCGTAGCTCATCTCGGCGAAGAAACTCACCGCCCCGCCACCGGCACCGTTGAGCAGGATGTCGACCGGGCCCCATTCATCGACGATCTCGCCGACCGCGTTCTGCACGGCATCGAAATCCGTGAGGTCGGCCGTGCGACCGAGCGCCCGCTGACCCCGCGCCTGAACGAGTGCCGACGTCCGTTCGAGGCCCGCGGCATCCAGGTCGAGTCCGGCAACGGATGCGCCTTCCGCGGCGAGCGCCTCCGCGATCACCCGTCCGAGCGCTCCGGCCGCGCCGGTTACTATCGCGCGCTTGTTTTCCAACCTCATCGCCATACTCTCTCTCCTGTCTCACGCACTGCGGATCGGAAAATCGGCCGGAATCGGGGCGACGAGCACCTCGTGGCCACCCCGATCCCGGTCGTCCTCATAGAGATGCCCTGGCGTGCCGGCGATCGGCTGCCCGGTCTCGATGAACAGTCCGTCGATGCTCTCGTACAACTCGACGAAATCGTGGGTGTCGCCCGCCCGGGTGACGACCAGGTCACCGGCCTGAACGTAGTGCTCGGCGCCATCGGTGACGACCTTGCCCTTGCCTGCGACAATGAACCACAGTTCGTGATCGGTGTGGTGGTGTCGCTCGAACCGCGCCCCTGCCGCGTCGAGGTGAAAGCGGCCGACAGCCGTGGTCTCCAACCAGTCCGGACGGGAGTCCGGATTGAGCCAGGTCGTCGTGAGGTCCATTACGGGCACAGCAATCCTCCTTGACAAGCCGATTCGGGCTGAGAGTCCTTTGGCCGCCGGGATAAAATAGATCAACCTGTCGACCAATATGTAGGATACATCCCGAACCCGCAACCTCGATCGCCACCTCGACCCCCGAAAGGAATCCCGTGTCAGAGTCGGTCACCGTCGCTGCTCCAACGGTCGAACACCACCGCGAGCCCTTCGGGATCGGTGAGCCCGCCCCACGGATGTCGTGGAAAACGATGGCGCCGTCCGACTGGCGGCAAGAGACCTACGAGATCGAGTTCGCTGTTGGTCCGACAACCCACTCGAGCGGTCGGATTGCCTCGGCAGACTCCGTGCTCGTGCCCTGGCCGTTCGACGAACTCGCGTCACGTGCGCGCGGCAGTCTCCGGGTTCGGGTCTGGGGTCCAACGGGAGAGTCGGCCTGGAGTCCATCCACCGAGCTCGAAGTTGGTCTGCTGGCGCCGGATGACTGGACTGCACGGCCGGTTGGTCCGACCTGGAACGAGGACCCGGATTCCGACGAACGTCGGCCGCCGCTGGTCCGCCGTTCATTTGTTCCGACCGGCGACCCGGTGTCCGCGCGGCTGTACGTGTCCGCGCACGGGGTCTACGAAATCGAGCTGAACGGCCACCGGGTCGGTCGCGAAGCAATGGCCCCGGGATGGACGGTCTATCGGGAGCGTCTCAAGTACTCGACCTACGACGTGACGGAGCTGCTCGTCTCGGGCACAAACGCGGTCGGCGCATGGCTCGGCGACGGCTGGTACCGCGGCCGGATGGGATGGAACGGCGGATTTCACAACGTCTTCGGCAACGACATCGGACTCATAGCGCAACTCGAACTGCGGTACGGGGACGGGTCACTCCAGACCATTGCGACCGACAACTCCTGGCGAGTATCGCCGGGGCCCATCATCTCTTCCGGCAACTACGACGGTGAGACATACGACGCCCGCGCGGAGATTGCCGGATGGTCGACGGGCAGCTTCGACGACGGTGGATGGGAGCGCGCGCAAACCCGACACCGCGATCCGGCAACGCTCGTTGCGCCGGTCGGTCCGCCCGTCCGCTGCACGGAGGAGGTCTTCCCCGTCCGGGTCCTCACCACGCCGGCGGGAAACCGAGTGCTCGACTTCGGCCAGAACCTGGTCGGCCGGTTGCGGATTACCGTCAGCGGCCGCTCGGGCGAGACGGTCACGATGTCCACGGCGGAGGTGCTCCAGGACGGCGAGTTGTACACGCGGCCGCTGCGCTCGGCGAAGTCGACGGATCGCTACATCCTCGCCGGCCGACCCAGCGAGACCTGGGAACCGCGGTTCACCATCCACGGATTCCGCTACGCGCAGATCGACGGGTGGCCCGGTGACCTCGATGCCGCGGTCGCCAGCGGCGACGTTGTCGCCCGGGTCTACCACACCGATATGGAGCGAACCGGATGGTTCACCAGCTCGGACTCCGCCCTGAACCAACTGCACCAGAACGTCGTCTGGGGCATGCGCGGCAACTTCCTCGACATTCCCACCGACTGCCCGCAACGCGACGAGCGAGTCGGTTGGACGGGTGACATCCAGGTCTTCGCGCCGACCGCGAGCTACCTTTTCGACTGCTCGGGGATGCTCGACTCCTGGCTGCGCGATGTCGCAATCGAGCAACTCCCCGATGGCACCGTGCCGTGGTACGTCCCGGTAATTCCTGCGCACGGGAAGTGGACGCCCATCCGCCCGGGCGCGGTGTGGGGGGATGTCGCGGTCCTCACCCCGTGGACGCTGTACGAGCGGTTTGGCGACGCTGGCATCCTCGAGCGCCAGTACGAGAGCGCAAAGCTCTGGGTCGATCTGGTCGACTCCCTCGCCGGCGACGATCACCTCTGGAACGAGGGCTACCAACTGGGCGACTGGCTGGACCCGAACGCGCCACCGCAGGACCCTGCCGATGCGAAGACCGATCGCTATCTCGTCGCGACAGCGTATTTTGCCTGGTCTGCTGCGCACCTCGCGAAGATCGCCGAGGTTCTTGACCGGGACGAGGACGCCCGTCGGTACGCACAGTTGGCCGACGAGGTTCGAACCGCGTTCGTCGGCGAATACCTGGATGAGACCGGACGACTCTCGAGCGACGCTCAAACGGCCTATTCGCTCGCGCTGCGGTTCGGCCTCATCCCAGCCGAGTTGATCGGTGCAGCGGGAACTCGACTGTCCGAGCTCGTTGCCGAAGCGAACAACCGCATTGCGACGGGTTTTGCCGGCACGCCCGTTGTGTCCGATGCGCTGACGCTGACCGGTCACACCGAGCGCGCGTACGACCTTTTGCTCGAACGCGAATGCCCATCCTGGCTCTACGCGGTCGATCAGGGTGCGACAACGATCTGGGAACGCTGGGATGCCATGCTTCCCGACGGCACCGTGAATCCCGGCACGATGACCTCGTTCAATCACTACGCCCTCGGGGCAGTCGCCGACTGGATGCACCGTACGATCGCCGGGCTCCAGGCGTCCGCCCCCGGTTACCGAGAGATCCGCTTTGCCCCAAGACCGGGCGGCGGTATCACCGAGGCATCGGCGCGGCACGAGTCTCCCTACGGGATGGTCGCCGTTTCGTGGACCGCCACGATCGACGGCCTCGATGTTGCGCTAACGGTCCCGACCGGGACCACGGCCGTACTTGATCTCCCGGGCGCTGAACCGATTGTCCTCGGCCCCGGTGAGCACTACTACTTTCAGGCGACGCGCTCGTCGCACGCCGAGAAGCGCCTCATCCGCGTTTTGTAGTGGCTCAGCCGGCAGCGGTGCTCGACTCGTAGTCGCTCAGCACGCGTACCTTGTCTGCGGAGGCAGATGCGTCGTCGAAGTGATAGGTCAGCCATTCTCGGACAAGCCTCCTGGCGACCTCCAGTCCGATGACTCGCTGCCCCATGGTGAGCACCTGTGCGTTATTGCTGAGTACGGACCTCTCGACCGAGTAACTGTCATGCGCGGTCGCGGCGCGGATGCCCGGCACCTTGTTCGCCGAGATGGCGACGCCAAGACCGGTTCCGCAGACCAGGAGCGCGCGGTCGGCCCTGCCGCTCGCGACCAGTTCCGCCGCCTCGATCGCGACCGTCGGATATGGGGTGTGGCCACTCGCATCCACCCCAACGTCCACAACCGATTCGACCAGCTCGCTCGCTTCGAGGTCGGCCTTAAGCACTTCCTTGTAGTCGAAGCCCGCGTCGTCCGATCCGATGACGATGCGCCACTTCGCTGCGGTTTCCTTGTCAGTCACTGGCTTTTCCTTTCGAATGGGTGCTCGCCACAAACAGTGGTCGCACCGAGTTCACGAGCAGGGCGAGCGACACCGCCCCCGGATCCGCGACGCCGACACTCTTCTCCGCGTGCGGCCTGGCTCTGCCGACCCTGGGGATGAGCTGCGCTGTGGCTGCCGATGCGGCGTCGGCCACGCGGCAGGCTCGTTCCCACGCAACTCCGGGCGGGTCTCCTTCGTCGGCCGATTCCGCCAGCGATATTGAGAACGGCGCGAGTACGTCGTACAGCGTCTTGTCACCGAGAGTGACCTTGCCAAATTCGGCGACGGCTGCCGTGGCCTCCGACACCGCTCGCGCGAGAATCACCGTGTCCGGCACCGTGTCGTCGCCGATTGCCGCGCCAACGGCGCGCAGGATGATGCCCCAGATCGCCCCGGATGTGCCACCCGCGCGATCTGCCCAGCTGTCCCCGGCACGCAGCAGGGTCGTGCCGGCACCGTAGTTGACGGCGGCAATCGCGGCTTCGGTGGCCGCAGTGATTCCGCGCCGCATCCCGATGCCGTGATCGCCGTCGCCTGCGATCGCGTCAAGACGACCAAGCTCTGTCTCGGCCTCGGCGATCGCCCCTGCCGCTGTCGCCATCGCTTCGGCGATATCGGATGCGAGAGCAACCGATGCCTCGCCTGCGGTGCTCGCGCGACCCATCTCCGCGGATGCCGCGCTCTCATGATGATCTCCGGAAGGCGGACTCCATGAGACACCCAATCCTTCGGCCACCTGCGTGAAGGCTGGGCTCGTCGCCGGCGCAAGCCATAGCCGCTCGAGGTCGGCATCCAGCCAGCACACCGTCAGCGACGCGCCCGCCATTTCGAAGCTCGTGACGAACTCGCCGACCTTGGAGTCGACGACGACGAGACCCCGTTCTGCGACGAGCTGGGCGACCCGTCGGTAGACCACGAACAGCTCCTCGTACTTCACCGAGCCGAGCCCGTTGAGTATCAGGACAACGCGCGCACCCTCGAGCGCAACGTCCGCCGGCACCTCGGCGATGAGCCGCCCGAGGAACAGTTCCGCGAGCTCGTCAGCGGTCGGATACGGTGATTCGCTCAGCCCTGGCTCACCGTGGATGCCCATGCCCACTTCCATCACACCCGGTCCGACCGTGAAGAGCGGCTCGGAAGCGCCCGGGAGAGTACATCCAGAGAAGGCGACGCCGATGGTCCTCGTTCGCGAGTTCGCGCGCGTGGCTAGAGCCGCGACTTCGTGCAACGAGAGTCCGGCCTGTGCCGCTGCACCGGCCACCTTGTACACGACGAGTCCGCCGGCGACTCCCCGGCGCTTGGCGGGCTCGTCGGGTGGGGCACTTGAGACATCGTCGGTCACGACGACTGTGAGGCATTCGACGCCATCGACGCGCAACTGGGCTTCGGCCTGATCGAAGTTCAGGACATCACCCGCGTAGTTGCCGTAGGTGAGCAGCACGCCCCCACCGGCATCCGCCTCCTTTGCCACCGAGAGGACCTGCCGCGCCGACGGAGAAGCGAAAAGATTACCCATGGCGGCTCCGGCCGCGAGTCCAGGGCCGACGAGTCCGCCGAATGCTGGGTAGTGACCGGATCCTCCGCCGATCACCACGGCGACCGTGCCCGGCTCCGAGGCGGCCCCACGCACTACGCCGCCGCGCACCCCGCGCACCCACCGGCCGTTCGCGGCAACGAATCCCTCGACCATCTCGTCCGCGAAGTCGACGGGGTCGTTAAAGAGGTACGTCACGGCGTGCAACGCTAGCAGAATTTGGTCGGGCGGTCGACTGGTTGACCAACCTGACCACCGCTCGCGCTTCTGTGCCAGAATCGCTGAGGTGGGAGGCACATCGCCGCTATTCATCGGCGCAAGCACGAAGGCGTATCTCGGCTACGCGACCACCGTTTCCTGGCTGCGCGCCGCGCGCGCAGCGCTACTGGCCCGCCCGGAGCTCGACCCATTGCGCATCCAGCCGTTTGTCGCGCCAAGCACGCCGCTTCTTCTCAAGGCGCGGCGCATCCTCGCGGATACGTCCTGCTGGGTCGGCGCGCAGGATGGCCAGTGGCAGTCCGGGCCGGCCACGGGTGCCGTCAGCATGACGTTGTTGGCAGAGCTGGGAATGGACTTCGTCGAACTCGGCCACGCGGAACGCCAGCGGGTTTTCGGTGAGACCGTCGATGAGACGGGACGCAAGGCGGTTGCCGCAGCCGAAGCGGGTTTGACGTTGCTCTTCTGCGTCGGCGAACCGGAACAGACCACCGCGGATGCGGCCGCCGAACACTGCGTTAGCCAGGTGCGGTCAGCACTGTCCAGCAACGACATCGCACTCGACGCTGTCATGCTCGCATACGAACCATGGTGGGCGATCGGGGCCGATCGGCCAGCGCAGGCCGACTATGTCAACGATGTGCTTTCCGGAACGCGCTCGGGTCTCGTCGAAGAGTTTGGGCAGGCTCCCCTCGGCATTCTCTACGGGGGTAGCGCCGGGCCGGGCACGCTCGCTCCGCTCTCGGAAGCCGATGGCCTGTTCCTGGGCCGGTTCGCGCACGAACCTGCGAACTACGCCCGGGTTCTCGATGAGGCGATCACGAGACAGGCGGGCTGAGTCCGATCGGCAAGCTGGCGGTGTATATTTTGGTCAACCTGTTGACAGCTATAGACTAGAAGACCGACGACCCGCGAGGAGCACCGATGCTCGAGCGCTACCAGCGCCTGCTCGAAGAGCACATCCTTCAGAACAGCTCCCAGATGATGCGGGACCCGTCCGGCTCGCTGACTCACCCGTACACGGTTCCGAGCAGCCCGGACTCGCCGCTCTATTCGACCGTGCTGTGGGATTGGGATTCCTGGTTCGTGAGCGTGGTGCTCGGCCAGGTCGAGCTCGACTCGGGCGAGAAGGGTCGCTTTCTCGAGTACGAGAAGGGCGGCATCCTCAACTTCCTCGAGCAGACCGATGCGGACGGCGTCATGCCGATCATGCTTCACCCGACGAACGGTCCGCTGCTTCACGGCGAACCGGGCCGCGCCGGCGGGTTCGCGCAAAACATGCACAAGCCGATCCTCGCCCAGCACATTGCGCTGCTTGCCCAGCGCGAGGGCAGCGCCGAGTGGGTGCGCCCGCATCTCGAGCGAATCAACACCTTCCTCGAGCGTTACTTTGCAAGTCACATCCACGCCCCGACCGGTCTCGCATACTGGCAGACGGATTTCGCGGTCGGCGTCGACAATGACCCGTCGATCTTCTACCGTCCCGACAAGAGCACGGCGTCGATCTATCTCAACTGCCTGCTCTATCGCGAACTGCTGGCATACGGCTCGCTGCTTGAGCAACTGGGCGATCTCGCCGAGGCGATCCGCTGGCGCGGACGTGCCCAGGACCTTGCGGACGCGATAAATACCTACTGCTGGGACGAGCGCGACGGAACGTACTACAGCGTCGACATCGACCTGCGACCCATCGATACCGAAGACTGGCTGCACTCGGGAGCACCGCGCACCTGGGACTCGCTGCTGCTCCGAATCGACAACTGGTCCAGCTTTCTGCCGCTGTGGGCCGGATTCCCGTCACAGGAGCAGGCGGTGAGGATGGTGGAGCGAGTTCGCGACCCGCGCACCTTCAATGCGACCTACGGCATCCGTTCGCTGTCGCGCCTCGAGAAGATGTACAACCTCCGCGCATCCAACAACCCGTCCAACTGGCTCGGCCCGATCTGGGGCATCAGCAACTATCTCGTGTTTCGCGGACTCGACAAGTACGGCTACCGCGAGGATGCGCGTGAACTCGCGGAGAAGACGATCCGCTTGTTTGGGCAGGACCTCGAGACCACGGGCTCGCTACACGAGTACTACAACCCGGACAGCGGTGAACCGATCATGACGCGGGGATTCCAGAACTGGAACTTCCTCGCCCTTGGCATGATCGCCTATCTCGAGGGCCGCCCGATGATCGCGGAGTACTAGCGCTCAGTCGCGGTCCTAGTGCGCGGGTCCGAGCAGGACCGCCGCGAGCGACAGCGCTCCGCCAACGATGAACAGCAGCGTCCCGAGTTGCATCGTTCGAGTCTTGTTGTGATCCGCGACCGGAACGCTCACCTCGAGGATGGGACAACCGGACCAGCCGATCAGTCCAACGCTTCCCGCAACGAGCACCGCACCGAACCACCACAGCACGCCGAGTCCGATCGGCAGGTCTGATGGTCGCCAGCCCGACGACAGGAGCGTTCCCATCACGATCGCGGTCGAGCCGACGGCAACTCCGAACCACGCGGTGCCCGTCCACATGATGCGCTGGACGTTCTGCTCGGGCGCCATCAGCTCATGGAGCTGTGTCGCGTCTCGTTCGTCGGGATGAATCTCCGGATGGGTGTTGCCGCGTGAGTTGGACATGGAACTTCCTGGTTACTGGTTGAACGCCGGTGCGCTCCGGGTAGGTTGGGCGCCCGGGTGCAACTCCATTGTTACTCCGATGCGCCGCAAGCGCTTGCCCTTGCGCAATCGGACGAAGGAGTTTACGGGTGCGCCGTCCGCTATTGGCGGTCCTGGGACCAGCTGGGGGCGACGCCAGGCTCGAGGATGCGTGCGTCCGGGAGTCCGTCGAGTCCGGTCTCGGCGCCCCCCGGCGTGTACACAACCACAAGGCGCAACGGACGCCAGGTCGTGTTGTAGGTCGAGTGCAGGGTGTCCCTCGGAATGTAGAGGGCATCACCCTCGCGAATCGGGAAAGCCTGCCCGTCACCGACGGTCTGCGTGCCCTCGCCGGAGATGACGTAGATCATCTCTTCTTCACCCGGATGCGTATGTGGATCGTGTCCCTTGCCCGGGTAGATGATCACCTCGCCCGTTGTCAGGCCGATCGGCCCATCGAGGTGCGGGGTGACAAGCCATTTGATCGTGCCCCAATCGAAAACTCGGGTCGGAACCTCGTCGGGGCGACGCCCGCTCTGAGCCGTTGCTGCCATTTCGTGTCTCTCCTTAGTTGTCTGTTGCCCTGGACGGCTGGATGCTCTTGAAATCGATGATCTGCTGCCTGATCGCCCGCTCCGTTGGTAGTCGCTCGACCGAGCTGGCACCGAAGAATCCGGCGACCCCGGTGGTGTTCTGCAGGATGTATGCCGCATCCTCCGGCTCGGCAATCGGGCCGCCATGACACAGCACAATCACCTCCGGGTTGACCGCGACAGCGGTATCCCGCATTTCCTGTACGCGGCCGGCGCTTTCTTCGAGCGTCAGCGCGGTCTGCGCGCCGATCGTGCCCGCGGTCGTCAGCCCCATGTGTGGCACAACGATGTCCGCGCCGGCCTCCACCATGGCGATCGTCGATTCAACATCGAAGACGTAGGGTGCGGTGAGGAGGTCCCGTTCGGCCGCGAGCCGGATCATTTCCACCTCGAGGTCATAGCCCATCCCGGTTTCTTCGAGATTCTGCCGAAAGACGCCGTCGAAGAGTCCGACCGTGGGAAAGTTCTGCACCCCGGTGAAGCCCGTGG
Source organism: Galbitalea sp. (assembly GCA_036271875.1). GTDB lineage: Bacteria > Actinomycetota > Actinomycetes > Actinomycetales > Microbacteriaceae > Galbitalea. The sequence continues at coordinate 87,608 of DATAZU010000023.1, read as the reverse complement.
TCTTCAATTCGTCGAGGAACTTGCCCATAAGGCGGAACGGGTCCGTGCCGTTGACTCCGGCGAGCACGGGGGTGTCCCGCACAATCGGCAGTACCTCCCGACTCATCTCGACGACGACCTGATTCGCGTCGCCGTACGCGAGCAGGCCACTCAGGGATCCTCGACCCGCCATCCGGTACCGCCCGGAATTGTAGATGATGATGAGGTCGACGCCACCCGCCTCCGCGGACTTCGCCGAGATCCCGGTTCCCGCTCCTGCACCGATCACCGCTCGACCCGCGGCGACCTGCGTCCGGATGCGAGAGAGCGCTTCGCTCCGCTCCATTAGTTCTTCTCCCTTGCCCGGGCGCGGATGAGGTCATCCAAAGTATCGGCAGCCCGCACCGCGAACGCCGGGTCGTTAATGTGTTCCGGCCTGTCGATGAGGACGACCTGGCTATCGGCCACCCCCTTCGTCACTTCACCAAACAGCGCTTCGTCGGCCTCCGCGTCGGCGAAGGCCTGACCCGGCGCATCGAGCGCGGACACGCCGCCCCGCGGAATCATCAGAACCGTGGGACCGGGTCCGCGGCCGAGCTTCTCGCCGATCCGACGACCCAGCTCGGCATTCTCGGCGACGGTCGTGCGCATGAGCGTGACGGTCGGATTGTGCACGAAGAAGATGCGGCCGGCGAACCTGCCGGGAACGGTGTCCGCCGGGCCGAAGTTCACCATGTCGAGAGCGCCCAGACTGACCACCTGGGGTACTCCGGAACTGCCCGCTGCGGTGAGCCGATCGGGGCCAGCGCTCAGGACCCCGCCGACGAGATCGTCCGCCAGTTCCGTCGTCGTCAGGTCGAGTACGCCGACGACTGCCCGCGAGCGGGCAAGCGCTTCGAGTGCCTGGCCCCCGGACCCCGTCGCGTGGAACACCAACACCTCGTAGCCGAGCTCCTCGAGTCTCGCTCGCGCCGCCTCGACAGCGGGTGTCGTCACGCCGAACATGGAAGCGGCTACCAGGGGACGCTCGTCTCCGACGTTCCCGCCGCGACGTTTCCAGTGCGCCGTCGCCATACCCGCGATGGCGGCCGCCGCGTTGCCGAGAATCGCCCGGGACAGGGAGTTGATCCCCGAAATGTCCACAACGCTGTACATCATCGCGACGTCGCTCGCGCCAATGTATGGCGAGACGTCGCCCGACGCCATGGTCGAGACGATGAGTTTTGGCATGCCGACAGGCAGGTCTCGCACAGCTCGCGCCGCTATGGATGAGCCACCCGAGCCGCCCATCGCGAGTACTCCGTCCAGCCTCCCTGTTTGATCCAGCTGGCGAAGGACTGTCGCGGCGCCGACGCCCATCGCGGTCACTGCCGCACCGCGATCATTGTCGTCTCGCAGTGCCGTGACGGTCGATCCCGCGGCAATGGCCACGGCATCCTGTCCCGTGTCGATCACGGAGCGGAATCCGCTCGATTCCCGGATGCCCGCATCAACAACATGGACGGTGACGCCCAGCGACCTCAGCTGGGCTGCCAACCAGTCGTATTCCGCACCCTTGGTATCGAGGGTGCCCACCAGCGCCACCGTTGGCTGATTCGTCATGACTACTCCGTCCTGATCGGTTTCGATGCGCCGCGCAGGGGCACAACCACAACCACTCAAAACAACGTATCAAGAAATTGGCCAATTGGTTGACCACTCGGAAGATTGGCTAGCTCCAGGCCTCCGGGACTGCGAGCTCTGCCGAGTCAAGAGCGGAGCGGAGCCGTGTTGCTGGCAGGGCGGCCCCAAAGATCGGACCGCCGGGACCGAGACGCGCACTGTCGCGCAACCCGCCGGTAACGACCGGATCGAAGCCCAGCGCATCCACGATGTCCGCAGCCGTCGCGACGTCGTTCGGGTCGTCGCCCGCGATGGCTACCCCGACGCGATCGGGGCTGCCGGCTGGTCGCGCTCGTTCATCCAGGTCGTGGTAGCCGACGTGGCTGAACGCCTTCACCACACGGGATGTTGGCAGGAAGGACTGCACCAGCTCGCTTGTGGCGGTTCGCGGATCACTCAGGTCATTCCTGAAGCCGTCGACCTCCCACCAGTAGTTCATCGCGTCGATCACAAGCTTGCCGGCGAGAGGCTCCACCGGGATCGTCCGGTACTTGCCGAGTGGCAGGGCAAGAATCACGACATCGGCCTCGGTCGCTGCGCGTGTCGCGGTAACGGCCTCGGCGCCCGGTGCGAGTACGTCGACCGTCAACGCGATCCTGGCGGGATCTCCCGAGGCAGCCACAAGCACACGATATCCGGCGGCGAGCGCGAGTCGAGCGAGAACCGTGCCGACCTTGCCAGCGCCGAGAATTCCCAGGGTGTGCTGGGCGCCCGAGACCTCAGGCATTGACCGGCGTCCTGGCCAGAAGCTCGAGCACGCGGGGGCGAACCTCGGTGCCGAGCAGTTCGATCGTGCGCGCACGCGCCTCGACGGGCAGCAGGTTGACGTCGTACTTGAGATCGAAGCGGCTCAGGTGCAGCGCTCGCGCGACGCCCGCGATCTTCTGCGCAACGGTCTCGGGTGAACCGACGAACAGCGCGCCGGTCGAGAGTTCCGCGTCATAGCGCTCGCGCGTTGGGGCATAGAAACCGCGCTCCTTGCCCAGCTTCTCGACCACGGGCATCCAGTACTTCCACCAGAGGTCCGCGGCTTCGTCATCGGTCTCCGCAATGAGCCCGAGGGAGTGTTGCCCAACCGGCAGCGCCGGCTGGCCGAACTGCTCAAGCGCACGAAAGTACAGGTTGACGTGGCCGGCGAAACGCTCTGGCCTGCCACCGATGATGGCCAGCATCAGCGGCAGTCCATACCGCGCGGCGCGAATCACGGAATTCGGGCTGCCGCCAACACCGATCCAGGTCGGGATGCCGCCGGGCTGCATCTGGGGGTGCAGCGTTTGCTCGCTGAGCGGCGCTCGCGTCGTGCCCGACCAGGTGACCGGCTGCTCGCGTTGCAGTTTCATGAACAGATCGAGCTTCTCCTCGAATAGCTCCTCGTACTCAGCGAGGTCGTACCCAAAGAGCGGAAACGACTCCGTGGCCGATGCCCGACCGAGCACCATTTGCGCGCGACCACTTGAGACCGCATCCAGTGTCGAGAACTCGTTGTACAGTCGCACCGGATCGTTTGTACTCAGTACCGTGACGGAGGTGCCGAGTCGAATGCGCTCGGTCGCGGTGGCGATGGCCGCGAGAAGAACGGGAGTGGCGGAGTCGACGTAGCCCTCGCGGTAGTGTTCGCCCACGCTGAAGACATCCAGACCAACTGATTCGGCCAGCTGCGCCTCCGATACGAGCAACCGCAGGGTCTCCGCATCGCTCAGCACCCGACCGCCGGAACTCGGCACATCGCCAAACGAATTGAGACCCAACTCGAACGTCGCGCTGTCCACTTCTGCTCCCTCTTAGTGATTGACGTGTCAATATCATTTACTATAATTGATATGTCAATCAAGGGTGGTCGTGATGCGCATCGCTGATGTTCCAGCAACGAGGGAGCAACGTGGCGCCCGTCGGTCGCCCACGAAGGACGAACTGGCGACCTGGCGCGACTTCGTCGAAACATCCGAGCTGGTGCGCGGGGTGATCGGTTCACGCCTGCAGGCCGAGTCCGGATTGTCGACCGGTGACTATGCGGTTCTGCTCAGCCTGTCCGAGGCGCAGGGCTCGCGGGTCAGATCATCCGAACTCGCCAGTCGCATCGGGTGGCAGCGCAGTCGGCTGTCTCATCACCTCGGCCGCATGGAGCAGCGCGGCCTGATTCGACGCGAGAATTGCGCGACCGACAGTCGCGGCGCGGAGGCGGTCCTCACGCCAGCGGGCGCGGACGCATTTCGCCGGGCATCGGCGCCCCACATGCACGCGATTCATGACCTGTTCGCGAGCGCGTTGAGGGTCGACCAGCTCACTTCGCTTCGCGAGATCACGCAGACGCTGCGCGAGCAGGTTGAGAGCTCGGTTCGAGAGCGTTCGTAGACCTGTCGATCGAGAAGCTCCCGACTCGTCATCACTGCAGAACCGCGGCAACGCGGCCACGAGATACGAGGAGTCGCCATGACCGAACCAAGCCCCATTTCCGGAGTTCGAACCGTAAGCATCCCGGTCGACGACCAGGATGCTGCGTTGCACTTTTATGGTGAGACGCTCGGATTCCGAGTGCTTCGCGATGCGCCGACACCGAACGGCCGGTGGATCGAACTTGCACCGGGCAGTGCGGCGGTAATCCTCACGCTCGAGCTGGCACGGAGCGACATCACCCGCGGTGCGATTGGAATTCGTTTCACCACGGGCGACGTGGATGCGGCGCACGAGCTGCTGAAGGAACGCGGCGTCGATGTCGACGAGATCCTGCGCTGGCCGGGCATCCCGGCGATGTTCGCCTTCCGCGATCCCGACGGCAACGCGTTCTCGATCACCGGCCTGGCCTGAGGCCGCGACGGCAGGTGCGATGACCTAGATTTGGCTGGTGCCTGCCGCCGACGATAAGCCGCTTGATCCGACCATTCACCGCAGCGGACTCCTGCTGGTCGGCATCCTGCTCATTGCCGCGAATCTTCGACCGGCAATCACCGCGGTCGGACCCGTCCTCGACACGGTGCGCGACCAGTTGCCGCTGTCTTCCGGTACCGCATCCGCGCTCGTCAGCGTTCCGCTCATCGCGTTCGCACTAGTCTCGCCGGTTGCTCCGTGGGTCGCTCGGCGGATCGGGATGGAACGCGCCCTCGGCCTCGGTCTCGCCATTCTCGCCGTGGGAATCGTGGTCCGCTCGGTACCGTGGCTACCCGGGCTCTGGATTGGAACGGTGCTCCTCGGCGTCGCAATCGCCGTGCTCAACGTGATCCTGCCCTCGCTCGTCAAGCGGGACTATCCCGAACGAATTGGGCAGGTCACCGGCGTCTACTCCGCGGTTCAGGCTGCCATGGCGGCGATCGCCGCCGGCCTTGCCGTGCCGATCGCCGGCATCACGCCATCCGGATGGCGCCTCTCGCTCGGCATCTGGGCCGGGCTGGTGCTCATCGCTTTCGCGGTGTTCGCACCGCAGTTGCGCGGTCGCTCGCTGCCGGAGGACGTCGTGTCGCCGGTTCCCGGCGTCGGCGCGCGGGGCTACCGCTCGCCGTGGACTTCCGCGCTCGCGTGGCAGGTCACGGCGTACATGGGCCTGCAGTCGACGGTGTTCTACCTTCTCATTACCTGGCTCCCGTCGATCGAACAGTCGGATGGCGTCAGTGCCGCGACGGCGGGCTTCCACCAGTTACTGCTCAACGCCTTCGGCATCCTGGGCAGCCTGTGCGTGGTGTGGCTCGTCCCGAGGATGAAGGACCAGAGGCTACTCGCCGTCATCTCGACCCTGATGCTCGCCGGCCCGATCGTCGGCGTCCTCGTCGATCCAGGCCTGGATGCGATTTGGATCAGTATCGGCGGGCTCGGCAGCGGTGTCTCATTTGTGCTCGCGATTACCCTGTTCGGCCTGCGCACCGTCAACCACGGGCAAACCGCCGCCCTGTCGGGAATGGCTCAGTCGGCCGGATACCTGCTCGCCGCCTGCGGACCGATCATCATCGGCGTTATCCACGACCAAACGGGGTCGTGGACGCCAGCGCTTGTCATCATCCTGATCCTGCTTGCCGGACAATTCGCTGCCGGACTCCTGGCGGGACGCAATCGAGTCATCGGCTGAGCCCCGGACCGACCCGCGGGTTAGCCTTGTCGTCGAGCAAGGGAGTTGCATGACAACGGCGACGGACGTCCTCATCGATTCGATCAACCGCGTGAAAGAGACCGCCACTCGCGCGGTGAACGGACTGAGCCAAGAGCAGCTCGAGGCTCGAATCGATCCACAGAGCAACACGATCGCGTGGTTGCTGTGGCACCTCGCTCGCGGCCAGGATCTGCAGGTATCTGATCTGGACGGCGGCGCCGGGGTCTGGACAGCCGACGGCTGGAAGGATCGATTCGCCTTACCGTTCGCCGACAGGGAGTCGGGCTACGGGCACAGTGCCGAGGACGTTGCGCAGGTTCGCGGCGTGAGCCCCGAACTCCTCGCCGGCTACCTGGTCGCCGTCTGCGACCGCACGGTCGAGTACCTCGGCGCACTCACGGACGATGACCTCGGCCGCATCGTCGATACCCGCTGGAACCCGCCGGTAACGCTGGCAGCACGAATCGTCAGCATCGTGAGCGATAACCTCCAGCACACCGGCCAGGCCGCACTTCTCCGCGGTATCCTCGAGCGAACCGGGGTCTGATCGACCCGAACCTCACCTGGCGGACGGATGAGCGTCTTTCACCTGGTTAGCGGTATTACGCAGCAGCGACAACGCGTAGGTGAGGTCGGCTGCCGCGTGCAGCACCACCCCGGTACCGACGAGAACAAGGACCGCGAGCCTCAGTAGCACGTTGTGCTGCGCGAGCGCAGCGACCAGGAGCACGAGCGGCAGACCGACCATCAGGAGAGCCGTGCGGATACGCCCGATCCAGCGCACCGGGATCGGGCTGCGTCCCTTGAAGAGCAGCGTTATCCCCAGCACGAGGTCGCAGGCGAGCACCGTTACTGCCATCCAGAGCGGGATGTAACCGCCGATGACGAGCGCGGCGCTCACGACAATTTGGCTGACTCGGTCAGCAATCGGGTCGAGAGCGCGTCCCAGAATCGTGACCTGGTGGAATCGGCGCGCGATATATCCGTCGAGATAGTCGGTCGCCGCGAGCACTACCGCGATGACGAACGCCCAACCCGGCGACCGCCAAGCGAGCAGAACGACGACGAACAGCGGCATGAGAACGGCGATCCGAATGAGCGAGATGACGTTCGGGACCGTCAGGATGCGATGCTCGGCTCGCTCGTATCGATCGCGTTCGAGAACGCGTCGAGCTCGTGCGGAGGGATCTGCCACACTCAACCGTGGCGGTCGCACGCGCACGAGTCAAGGCGTTGCGCCCTCTGGCGCCGAAACCTGCGCGAAGATATGGGAATGGCAAATCTCCGAACGGCACGCGGCCTCGATCGTGTCGTCAACTTCACGGACGCCGCGGTCGCAATTTCCATCACTCTTCTCGTTCTGCCGCTCATCGACCTCGGCAACGAGGTCGTCAACCATCCGCTCGGCTACGTGCTTGGACAGCACTGGCAGAACATCCTCGCGTTTGTTATCTCGTTCGCCGTTGTCGGCAACATGTGGCTCGTGCATCACCAGCTCTTCGAACTGGTCCGCGACTACAACCGCGGTCTGGCCGTTCTCAACCTGCTGTGGCTCGGCGGGATGACTGCGCTTCCGTTTTCGACCAACATCGTCGCAAACGCCACTCCCGCAAGCGCTGTCTACGCCCTCTATCTCGGCAACATCTTCCTGGTCAGCGGGAGTGCGCTGCTGATCCGGTTCTACCTCTCCAGGAACCGGGAGTTGCTCCGTCCCGAAGTGGTCGATGAGCTGCATGTCGCGGCGTCAACGGTGCCAACGGCCATCCTGCTGATCGCGGGAGTACTCGCTACCCTGTTCCCGACCATCGGGGCGACCTGGCTGCTGCTCATGTTCGGCGGAGCGCCGATAGAGCGAGCGATCATCCGTCGCCAGCGCAGGCGAGCGCAGCCAGCGACGTAGCTCCGGGCAAATCTCCGTGCGGCACACGGATGTGAGAAACCTGCCGTCAATCGATTCTTGATTGCGTGGTCACTGCTGAAGTGGCCGGAAGCAGGAGAGAATCATGACCGACATCCGTACCTCGGCGCAGTCCGACGACGCCGTCAAGGCTCGCCATCGCGCCATGTGGGCGTCGGGAGACTACGCGACTTTGGCTTCCGACATCATCTGGCCGCTCGGGCCCCGCGTTGTCGAGGCCGCCGAGATTCACCCCGGCGAGCGCGTGCTGGACATCGCTGCTGGCAGCGGCAACGTCGCGATCCCCGCAGCGTTGCGCGGAGCATCCGTCGTCGCGAGCGACCTGACGCCGGAACTGCTCGATCGCGGTCGCCGACTCGCGGTCGAGGCGGGTGCGCAACTCGAGTGGCGCGTCGCGGATGCGGAGAATCTTCCGTTCGACGACCACTCGTTCGACGTCGTGACCTCGTGCGTTGGCGTCATGTTCGCGCCGCACCACCAGCAGACGGCAGACGAGCTATTGCGCGTCACGCGTCACGGCGGGCGCATCGCGCTCCTGAACTGGACCCCATCCGGCTTCATCGGCAGCATGTTCAGCGCACTCGCATCGTTCAACGCGCCGCTGCCGTTCGGCGCATCCCCCGCTCCGCTGTGGGGCGACGTTGATCACGTGCGCCAGCTGCTTGACGATCGCGTCGTCGACTTCTCTTACGAGCGCGAGACGCTGAGAGTGGATCGATTCGCCGCACCGCACTCCTTCCGCCGCTACTTCGCGAAGAACTACGGCCCGACCATCGCCGTGTACAACCGCAACGCGGACGACATCATCCAGATCGCCAAGCTCGATGCAGCACTCGATGAGCTTGCCGGCACCTGGGCATCATTCGACGGGTCGCTGGAGTGGGAATACCTGCTCGTCACCGCGACTGTTCGCTGACTCGACTTCACTAACCGAAAGAAGAAACACCATGTTCCCGCACCCCCAGGACCTGCTCTCGCTCCACCGAAGAGAAGCCAGACGTCTCCAGCGCGAACGCGAATGGGCAATCGACGCACGGCGTCGGCTGCAAACTCACGAGGATGATGTGAATGCTCTGCCCGCCCGTGCCGACCGATGACAGCCGCCGTTCCACGGTTGCGGCTGGGTGGACAGCGACACGCATCGCCGCAGCTGTCCTTGTGCTCGGTATCGCGCTCCTCAACATTCTCAGATTCATCGGAATGCCGCATCCGCACTATGACCCACTCACCCTCCTGGGTGAAACCGCGCTCATTGTGATCGATATCGCACTGGTAATGTCCGCCTATCTCCCCCGAACCGCAAACAAACGCCAAGGAGTTCCATCCATGTCCATCGTGAAAACCGTCGACGTAGCCGACGCAACAGGCGAGGTCGCGAAACTCTACGAGGAAGACCTCCAGGAAATTGGATACGTCCCGAGCCATACGAAGATGATGGCGATGAATCCCGCAGCCGTTCGGGCGTTCGAGGGGCTCATGCGCACGATCGCCTTCCCGCTAGGGAAACGCAGCTACGAACTCGTAACGCTGGCGGCAGCACGTGCGATCGGATCGCAGTCCTGCCTGCTCGCGCACGGCAAGAAGTCCCTCGGGCTCTTCCCCGAGGCCGACCTCATCCGCATTGCTGAGGACTATCGGGACGCCGGATTGACCGATGCCGAGGTGGCCATGATGGATTACGCGGCAAAGCTCAGCATGGATTCATCCACGATGACGGATGCCGACAGCCAGCGCCTGCGCGATGTCGGCTTCTCGGACGCCGACATCGTGAACATCACACTCGCCGCGGCCGCGCGCAACTACTACAGCCGGGCGCTGCACGCGCTCGCCGTCGAAGTGGACGTGCCCGCCGACCTCAGCGCAAGGCTGACGCGAGCTCTCGTCGGGAACCTGACGTAACGATCAGCGGTAGCCCGGAAACCCGTCCCAGGCCAGCCGCCGCCGACGCTCTGGATCCAGAACGACCCGGTCTTCGCGGTCGATCACGAGGGTCGCGCGATCGACCGCCTCGTAGCGCGGCCAGTCGGCGCCCGGCTCGCCGGTTCGCACGAAGCTCAACCAGCGATCCTGCATGCGTCCCGAAACCATACGCACCCGCCCCCAGTCCCCCAGGATTCCCAGCGCGATGCCGGCGCGGGAACCGAAAACGAGCGGGGTATCCGTTGCGTGCGTTGCGCCCATGCCGAGAAGGCGAAGCAGGCGGGTCGCGAAGTCGAGGCGATAGCTCCATACCGTGGCGACGGTTGACTGCGCTTCGGCGAGCTCGACGCTCGGATGCCAAAACGCAGCATCACCACCCAGTTGCGCTGCGGCCCCGCCGCCGGGGTATCCCCGATAGGCCGCGATGACAGCGCTCCGAGCAGTCGGATCCGTTTGACCGAAGAGTCGATCGATGAGACGAGGGCTCGTCGCAAGGTCCGGGATGAAGCGGGCGAAGAGGTTGCCCTCGTTGGCGTTCGTCCCGATGAGGAGCGGAACCACGGAACCCAGGCGCGCCCGAATCGAAGCGGTCGGATAGTCCGGCAGGAAGTCTCCGTCCACCATCGCCCCGACGCTCAGGGCGCCGGGAGTCCGCGCTGAAACCTGACGACTCCAGACCGCGCCGGCCCGCGCAAGCACACCGGCGGGAAGCTGGCGCAGTCGCCCAACATCCGACGGCGCCACTCCGAGAATCCTCAGATAGTCCTCGGCCCAGCCCCGGAAGCGCTCGGGTCCGTAGGCAAACGCGGCAGGAGAACTTTGCGCGATCGCGCGAGCGAAGAGTCCCCTGGCGGCGGGTACCGCGAGCAGCGTCGTGACGGCGAGCGCGCCGGCTGATTCGCCCATGATCGTGACGTTCTCCGGATCGCCGCCGAACGATGCGATGTTGCGCTGCACCCACTCGAGCGCCGCAACCTGGTCGCGCAGGCCGAGATTGCTGTCGAACCGCTGCCCGGGCGTCGAATGACCGCTCAGGTCGAGAAATCCAAATACGCCGAGCCGATAGTTGAACGTGACGTAGACGACGTCACCGTTTTCCACGAGCCGCGTTCCGGGATAGACCGACGATGTCCCGATGCGATTGCCCCCGCCGTAGATGTAGACGAGCACCGGGCGGGGCGGCGCATCGGTCGACTGGCGAAGGACGTTAACGGTGAGCGCGTCCTCACTCATCGCCTTACGGGGCACACCGTAGCCGACGACCTTCGAGATCGATTGCTGCCAGGGCGAACTGCCAAACGAACTCGCGTCGCGAATCCCGTTCCAGCTCGTGGCCGGACGCGGCGCCCTGAATCGTAGCGATCCCATCGGAGCTCGGGCGAACGGGATGCCGCGCCAGGCGATGAGCTCGCTCTCGCGCACGCCACGCACCGGTCCGGCATCGGTGTCTACGTCGAGCTCGTCTCGGGTGAGTGCCCGCATTGTTCTGTCCTCTCGTCCGTTGTTAAGGACGAGAGAAGTCATCGTTTTGTGATGCCGCGAGGTTGCCGCAGGCTGATCGCCGACAGCGCGGCGAGCACGAGGCACAGCGGGCCGTAGAAACGACGGTCCTTCCGGACGAATTCCTCCGACGGCGTCCAGGTCAGGAGAAGATCGGTTCGGCCCGCTACGCCAGCGACGCCGCGCACCAGCAGTCCGGCAGCTACTCCCGCGCGCGCAACACGAATGGGCCAGCGGCGGCGGCCAGGTACAGCGACCACCGTTGCCGCGCCCGCCAAGGCGCCACCGACAAGCACGCAAGCACGAGCAGATGGCATGTCCGGTCTTCCGGCGATCTGCTCTGCGAGCTCGCCGCGATCGCGATACGGCCAGCTGGAGCCGGTCGCCCAGAGCAGGTGTATCGCGGCAATCGCCGCGATACCGACGGCTCCCACAACGGGCGCAATCCGTGCATAGCGAATCATGTCCCCAGTATGTTGCGTGCCAAGCCGTGCATCACCCAACCCTGGATGGGAAGTCCGGCGGTGCGGGCGGGAAACATCCGCCCTCGGCCCACCCGGAAGTGTTGGGCGCGAGGTGCGGGTCCAGGCTGACGGCAGCGGATGCCGCAACCATCGCCACCCTGAGCAATCGACTCGCGGGGGTTACGGGAGTCACGAACGCAACCGACCCCTTCACCGCAACGACCAAGACGCTCTCGCCCGATGGCCGCATCGGGTATATCCCGCTGACTCTCTCCTCGGCCAGCGCGAGCAGCGCCACACAGACCGGGATCAGAAGAGCGGTCGCGGCGGCATCCAGCTCGCACCTCGCGGTCCAGACGTCATCCGGGCTGACGATGGAGTCGTCACCGGCGAGGAGTCCCGTGGTTGACCCGATTCTCGCGTTGATCATCCTGCTGATCACCTTCGGGTGACTGCTTGCCCGGATGGATGTGCGCGAGTCGATTTCACTGGCGCTCGGCACGGCAGGCACCGCATGATCGGAGTGTTCGGGAATGGAGCGGCGACGGGAAGTTCGACAATTCGTCCGATCGCATTCGCCCTTGCTGCTGGCATCCTGATCGACGCGTTCGTCGTGCGGATGACTCTGGTGCCGATGGTCATGACGCTGTTCGGTGATGGGTCGTGACGGTTCCCCCGCTGGCTTGGTCGCATCATCCGGAGTATGAGGTTGTCAAACCGATTTGATGATTCGCCAAAAAAAAGGACGCGGAGCCGGGTTGCGCTTAGACATCGCGAGTGCTCCCCCTGTCGATAAGCACGGGAGCAATGAGCTCGCGGAGCACGGGATGGTCGGGGTTGGCGATCCGATTGGCGAGCATGCGCACCGCACGTTCCGCCACGACCTTCGGTGACGTTTCAATCGCCGTATACGGCAACGAGAACATCCCCCCAAACTGATCCGGAAACACACTCACCACCGAGATGTCATCGGGCGCAGACAGGCCGCACTCCTTGAGCAGCAACGGCAAGTCGACGAGCGCGCCTTCGTTGTGGACAAGCAGGGCGGTCGCCTCGGGATGTGCTCTTAGCGCCCCGGCTACCACCCTCGCTCGCGCGGCTGGCTCGGGGTCACCGTGAACCACCTCAAGCTCAATCCCGAGCTCGTTGGCGACCGCGATAACGCTGTCGTAGAACCGCCACACAAACCCGAGATCTTCGGCAAAGAGATCCTCGGGGAAGGTCAGAAAGATGACGTGGCGGTGACCTTCGCTGTGTAGATGCCTAATCAGGACTGAGGCGGCGTGCGCGTAGTCCAAGTCAACGCTGTCGACGACGTGGTTGTCCTCGGCGATGCCAACCAGCACGCCTGGTTTACCCGCACTCACGATGCTGTCGATACGCTCGTCGTGACGCTTGACATCCAGGAGGATGACACCGTCCACCATGTTGCTGTCTGTCACTCTCGCAATACCCGCCGCGCCCTCGGCGCCCGTGACCATCATCACGTCATACCCGAGGCTGCGCGCCGTCTCCGAAATGATCAGGACGTATTGCATGGTGGCCGGGGCAAACTCTTCGGGATTGAATGGAACGATCAGACCCATCACAGACGACTTCGAGGTCGCGAGCGCCTTCGCTCCCGCGTTCGCGGTGTAGTGCAGAGCGCAAATCGCGTCGTTAACCCGTTCGCGCGTCTCACGAGAAATCGGGCGTTTGCCCGACAGTGCGTGCGAGACAGTGCTGCGGGAAACTCCCGCGTACTGGGCCACATCGCTAATCGTTGCCATCGCTCCGTCGCAATCGTCAAATCGGTTTGATGGATGTACCCGACAGCGCGGCTTGTCACAAGCGCGAGCAGAGTTGCACCGGATTTCGACGCGGGTCTTGACTCGGCACTTGTTTTTTGCAAGTGTGGTGTGCGTCCACAAACGGACCTCGAGAGGAGACCACGATGACCGCGATGTTCGTCAATTGGCCGGTGACCGACCTGGAGCGCGCAAAGACGTTCTACACCGCACTGGGATTCACCATCAATCCGCTGTTCTCCGACCACAATGCGGCATGCGTCGTCGTCGAAGAGGACCACAGCTACTTCATGATCCTGGTGCGCGAATACTTCCAGACGTTTACGGACCTGCCGATCGGCAATGCGGCGGACTCCCCGTCCGTGTCGACGGCGATCTTCCTCGACAGCCGCGAGGCAGTTGATTCGACCGTGACGGCCGGTCTCGCCGCCGGAGGCTCGGAGCCTCGCCCGGCATCCGACTACGGCTTCATGTACCAGCGTCAACTGACCGACCCGGACGGCAACATCCTCGAGTTCGGCTGGATGAACCCGGTCGCAGCCACGCAGGGCCCCGAGGCCTTCGCGAACCAGCAGGCCTGAGGGCCGAGCGCCCGGGTAGACATGGCCGCACGCGAGTACGGGCAGTACGGAGGCGTCACCCGCGCGGTGGAGCTGATCGGCGAACGCTGGGCGCTCCTGATCGTTCGCGATCTTCTTGTCGGGCCGCGTCGGTACGGTGAGCTCGCTTCCGGTCTACCCCGGATCCCGACCAACATCCTGGCTGCTCGCCTCAAGGAGTTGCAGGCGGCAGGCGTTCTGCGCCGGGTACCGCGTTCGCGAGTCATCATCTATGAATTGACGCCGTATGGACGGGAGCTCGAGCCCGTCGTTCTGGCGCTCGGCGCGTGGGGTTTCAAGGCGATGGGTGAGCCGCGCGAGGAGCAGGTCATCACGCCGGATTCCATGACCATCGACCTGCGCACCGCGTTCCGGCCGCAGGTCGCGGCGACCCTGCCGGCCACGGGGTACGCCGCCCGCTTTGGCGCGAACGAACTGCTCATCCGGGTGGATGGGCCGACCCTCGACGTCGTGCGAGGGGATGGGCCGGTTGATCTCGCGTTTGCCTCCGGACCGGGCATCCACCGACTCATCTCGGGTGAGCTCTCGCCGAACCGTGCAATCGAGACCGGCGTCGTAGAGGTGCTGCGAGGGCGCGGCGAGCTGCTGGGCCGGTTCGCCAGCACGTTCCATCTGGCAGCCTGACTTCGCCCTCGAGTTCGACGCATCCAAGGCCCGGCTGTTGGGCACCGTCGGAGCCTGCGTGTTTACTCGAACGGCGCGACAAGCTACCGGGTTAGCGGCCGCGGCGAGTCAGCTCACTCGGCGCCGGCTCAGTTCGATGCTGCCCTGGGTGAGATCGCGGAGACGACGATCAGCCCGAGTCCGACCATTGCCGCAGAGCACAGGAGACTCCACCCGGTAGCGATGGACGATCCGGATCCGAGATTGCCGAAGTAGACGCTTCCGAACACCGCTATCCCGCTGGCCATCCCCAGTTGCACAGTGGTGTTGACGACTCCGGAGGCGCCGCCGGCCTGCTCGGGTCCAACGCCTCGAAAGTACGAGCCGAAGAGGGAGCTGAGCGCCATCCCCATGCCCAACCCGAGGAAGACCGCGGGTGCAAGCAATTCGCCCGCGCTCAGCGCCCGGCCCATCGTGAGAACCAGGATCGCGATTACGACGAGACTGAGCAGGAGCGCTGCGAGCGCGATCGCCGTGAGCATTCGCCCGAAGCGCGCACCGTAGCGAAACGCGAGCATGTTCCCCGCGACGATTCCGAGTGTCGCCGGAAGGAAGGTCAACGCGGCCTGCAGCGGCTGAAAGCCCAAAAAATTCTGCAGATGCAGGGTCAGTACGAAGAAGATCGAGACCGAGGCGTTCACAATGAACAGGATCGACTGGGTCGCCAGCAAGCTCCGTGATCGAAGGAGCACGGGATCGATCAGCGGCTCAGCTCCGCGCCGAGCGGACGACTGCAAAACGGCGAAGAAGATCGCGAAGAGGGGCAGGCTGGCCACCATCAGAGCGACTGCCCACCACGGCCATCCCAGCTCCCTGCCCTGGATAATTGGAAAGAACACCGCGACCAGTGCGACGGTCAGGAGCAGCAGGCCGAGCACATCGAACCTGTGCCGGGCAACTATTCGCCGCGGGGGCATGGTGAGCAGTGCACCGACGATGCCGCACAGTCCAATGGGCACGTTCACGAAGAACACCGAGCGCCAACTCAACCCGAACAGGTTCGACTGCGTGAGGATCCCTCCGAGCAGTGGACCGGCGAGCCCTCCAAGGGGAAAGGCGAGCGTGTAGAGGCTCATCGCTTTGCCCTGCTCGGCACCCTGAAATTCGGTCTGGATGAAGGATAGGACCTGGGGCACCATCAGCCCAGAGCCGATCCCCTGCGCGATCCGAGCGACGATGAGCACTTCAGCGCTCGGAGCGAGCCCCGCCGCAAGAGACGCCGTCGTGAAAACGATCATGCCGGACACGAAGAGCGTTCGATATCCGAACCTGTCGCCCAATCGCGCCCCGGTGATCAGCGTCAGCGCGAATCCCAGGGCGTAGCTCGCAGACACCCACTGCAACCCGGAGTCGCTGGCACCGAGCCGGTGTTGGATCGTGGGGAGCGCGACGGTGACGATCTGGTTGTCGATCATGTCGACCAGCACCGCGACGAGCGTCACCACGAGACCCGGCCAACGGCTGGACTTCGCACGCACCCCGGGCGCCCGATTCGTCCCGGTCGTCCCATTCTTGGTTGAAAACTGGTTCATAGTGAGAGACCTTATCAAACGGATAGATGATTAAGTCAACTGTTCGTTTGCAAATGCTCTCAGCGGATACAATAGCCGCATGAGCGAGAAGAGTGCTCGCCGGTCGCCCAGGCCGGCAGACCGACTGCGCGACCCGGAGCGCACAAGAGCCGCGATCATCGACGCGGCGACGAAAGAATTTGCTGCCCACGGGTACGCGGGAGCCAGAGTAAGCACGATCGCTTCTCGCGCCGGCGTGAACCAGCAGCTCATCTCGTACTATTTCGACGGCAAAGAAGGGCTCGCGCGTGCAATCGCCGAGCGCTGGAGGGACCGCGAGGATGATCTCGTCGCGGTCGATACTCCGTTTCCGGAACAGATTCGCCGATACGCGCTCGAGGCGCTGAACAATCCCGAGAACGTTCGGCTACTCGCCTGGAGCGGGCTGGAGTACAGCGGGCCGGACAGCGATCCGGACTTCAATTCGCGCTCCGAGCGGCTTACCCGCAACGCCGACCAGGTCCGTGCCCTCCTGGCCAATAGCGACCTGCCGGAAGGCATCGACCCCTCAACTCTGATGGTCATGCTGATGGGAGCAGCGATGGCACCGATCTTCCTGCCCCAGGTGATCCGAGCCCTCGGCAATACGGATGCGACATCCGAAGAGTTCCTGCGCTCCTATGCCGACCAGGTCGCGCAGCTGACCTCCGCGGTCATCGGGGAACCGCGCAAGAACACGTAGTCGCGCTGATGCGATCCCAAGCAAAGCGGGCATGCCCCGGCCCAGACGGGTGGTTCTAATTCCACGCTGAGCCCCCGTTCTCTGGAAGATCCCGCGGCGACCGTAGCTAGAGGCGCACACCGACAATCTGCGCCTCGGGCTCGATCACGCCGATGACCCGATCGGAGTCCTTCGAGTACGGCGAGCCGATGTATTTCATCGCCAGCTGGTCAATGAGCTTCCAGCCGTCGTCTCCGCTGATCCATTCGACGACCCGCCCACGAATACTGATCGGCTCGAACGGATTGTCGGCGGGTGCGATTGACAACGCAACGCGCGAGTCACGGCGAAGATTACGTGCCTTCAGTGAATTTGGGCCGGTCAGAAAGATGATCCTCTCGTCGCGGATTCCCACCCAGAGCGGAATGCTGTGCGGCGACCCGTCGGGCAGCAGGGTAGCGAGGTGAGCGATGGGGGCAGCGTCGATGATGCGACGCACGGTTGGGTCGAGCATGTGTTTACTCCTTAGCGAGCATTGATCGCGCGCCAGGCGAGATAGTGCCTGACTGCCGCACGGACGTCGAATGAGGGGGTGAAGCCGGTCTCCTCGGTCAACCTGGTGATGTCGAGGTACGGTCCCGGGAGCCTCGGCGGTCCGGATGTCAGGTCCACGTTCGCTTTTGGCATCTGCTCCCTGATGGCGTCAACGATCTCCCGGTTGCTCACGAGCGCGCCGCTCGAGACGTTGTAGATCTCGTGACCGAGCGATGGCGCGGTGACGAGGAGGGCAATCGCGCGTCCAGCATCCGGCGCGTAGCAACGGTCGCCCGCATCGTCCGCATTGAGCGACGGTGCACTGTCTCCGCGCAAAACCGCGCTGAAGTATGGCGGAAGGTCGATAAATCGCGACTCCGGATCTGCGAGCGGTCCCCAAATTGATCCGATTCGCAGCAACAGCGGCTTGACGCCGCTGCCCAGGAGAGCGTTCAGCGTCAGTGCCTCGACGGCCTTCTTGAACGCGACAATTACATGCGGCGACGGCTCCGCCGGTAGCGACAACTCCTCCTGCCACGGCACCTCCGCGCGGCCGGCATATACGCCGAGGCTGCTGGCGACGGCGAATCGCCGCACGCGCCACGTCCGGGCGGCATCCAGCGCGTTGAGCAGCCCCGTCGTGTCCGCACGGAGATATTCGACCGGATCGTCCTCTGGCACGCTGCCAGCGAGGTGGATAATGTCGGTGAACCTGTAGCGGTCGCCGAGGGCGAGGAATGCTTCGCGGTTGGTGACGTCAAGGGATTCCACGTTGACACGACCATCCAGGAACGACGGCACGCTCATCCGATGATGCCCGGTGACAACGACTTCGAGTCCCAGGTCCGCGAGGGCGAGTGCGGTGTGCGCGCCGATCATGCCCAGCCCGCCGGTCACCAGGATCATCGCACGACCTCGTAGTGGATGTGCGTGACTTCTGGGGCAGAAACTACCTCGACCAACCGCAACGGCACCTTCTCCTGTAGTTCACTGAAGAATCGATGTCCGTGACCGAGCAGTACGGGGACCTGATGCAGGATGAGCTCGTCGACGAGTCCCGCCTTGATTGCCTCCGTGGTCAGTACGCCGCCCATGAGCGATACATCCTTCGCGCCGGCTTTGGTGCGAGCTATGGCGATGGCATCCTCGATTCCGGTCGTGACGAGCGTTTGGTTCTCGCTCACCTGCGGTCGCGGACCGTGGCTGACGACCACGAGTGGCACGTCCGGATGTGGTCCGGTGCCCCCGAAATAGCTGGAGTGCTCGTAGGTGGTCCATCCCGTAACGGCGACACCAACGCGATCGGCGATCGAGTCGAAGAAGCGCGCGCTCGGCGCGCTCAACGCGAACCCGTTGTAGATGCGACTGGGGCTGTTTCCGCCGCGGAAATACCAGTCGAAGAGCTCGGGGGCGTCCCCGAGCCCACGTCCGAACTCCTCCTGACCGCCGGGCGTTCCACCGCTGATGAAACCGTCCGCCGAAACCGCGAGGGCACTGAATACCTTGCTCATCTTTTCCATTCCCGCGGACGGCGCCACGTCCGACCGCGATTAATCACTTTTTCATTTGACATTATCAGGCGCTTGCATGACAGTGAACACCGTGCCTGACTCGACGGCTCGACGGTCAACGTGAGCTCTCGGTTTCGAGGCGGAACGCAGAATCCGCGGCGCACCAAGTGCGACGAGTGCAGCCATAATTGCCGGAATGAGTAGCGCCGCTTGCAGGGTCGCAACACCGGCGACGAATCCGATCATGGCGGGACCGACCAGCCGACTATGGCTGAGGCGAGCGGCCGGATCCATCCGAATCCTTCGAGAAACCCCGAAAGCAGAACGAGGCCGTAGCCGAGCGCCGCAACGGCCCCGGACGCCGCAATGGATCGCGCTGAACCGAATCGAGCGCGAACGGCGTCGCCCAGGAGGCGCGCGAGGGCCATCGCCGCAAAAAACGATGTGTAAACGAGAGACGTAACCGCGGTGTCGGCTCCCGGAACACGAAGCGCGTATACCGCGGCCCAGTCCGTCGCTGCGCCCTCCGAGATGAGTGCCGCGGAGCCGATCAGCCCCAGGGCGACAATATAGGAGTCGGCCCGCTGGGGGCTCGGATGGCTGGATGGTGACGGGGACGCGCACCACTTCTGTGCTCGGGACTCGTCGCAGCCACGTGCCCAAGACAACGGCAGGGGTGGTCAGAACCACGCCGAGTTTGGTCGGGTCCAAGCCGAGCCGCGGCATGGTCGCTGGCACGGTCGAGCCCCACAGGGACGTGAGCAAGCGCGCGAACCCGTAGAAGCTCGTGGTGATGGTGCGCGAGTTCATGATGCCCAGAGCCAATCCGATTGTGGTTGGCTTCCTACATTTCCTGAGCGGCGAGACCGAGTCCAACACCGATTGAGAGCGCATTCACGCGCTTTAGGTGTAAATGCGCAAACATTGTCCGGATGGCTAACGATCTGAACATCCGGCTATTGCGGCAGTTCGTTGTGCTCGCGGACGAGTTGCACTTCAGCCGTGCGGCCGCACGACTGTTCATAACGCAGCAAGCCCTCAGCCGGAACATACGGCAGCTCGAACGGGACCTCGGAGCTCCACTCGTGGTTCGCACAACACGACAGGTGACGCTGACAGCATCGGGAGCAGCCCTTCGAAAACGAGCAAACCAACTGCTCGCCCTCAACGACGAGATCCTCGGCGGGTTGCACGATGTGCCACGTTCGCTAACCGTCGACGTGATCGGGTCAGGGCTCACGCCCGCTCTCGTTCTGGCGAGCGCGCGCGCGTCCTATCCGCGCGAAGCGTTCTTCACCCGGTTCATTGCCGGCGGACGAGCCGCAGTGAGTCAGCTGCTATCCGGTGAGATCGACGTGACGTTCGGGAGATTTCTGGATGCGCCGCCCGGCACCCGACAGCAGCTGGTGCGATACGAGCCGATTACCGCGCTCGTGCCGATTGGTCATCCGCTTGCGGAGCTCGACGCAATACCTGTCGACGCTCTGCTCGACCTCCCGGTGTGCTTTCGTTCCGGCGATTACGCGAGCGCCGGATGGGAGCACGCGGCGGTGCAGCTGCTAAAGATGCCGGACACGGTAGTGGCGCGGGCACATCCCAACGTGTACGGAGCGGACGAAATCGCAGCACATCTGCGGTCCCGTGACGCACCGATCTTGTCGATTTCTTCACAGCCGCGCGTTGCGGGCTCGGTTGAGGTGCCGCTCGTGGATCCGATCCCGCTGTTCCCCGTCTCGATGCTGTGGCGCGACGGCTTCAGGTCGGACGAGTTGCAGGCGTTGCGCGCCGCTGCGACGCGGCTCGCCGACGAGAACGGTTGGCTGACCATTCCCTCCGGAGCCTGGCTGCCGAGCCCCCAAGCAAACGCGCGGGCAGGATCACTCTGACGCCGCTGGCCATCTCTCGTCGTGCAATGTGGCGCCGTCCGAGAGCGCGCTAAGCCCCCGTGAAGACCTCTGCGGGAGTCACACGCCACTGCTTCTCGCCAGCACACCGTTCACTATGCTGGCAAGTTCGTTCGGCGCCGTCAGGAATGGTGAATGGTCGGAGTCGATGGTCACGAAGTCGGTCATGTTGGCCGCCATGCTCCGTTGGACCTCTGGCCTTAGGGCGTTGTCTTCGAGACAGACGACGTAGGTCGATGGGATGTGTTCCCATGGACGATGGTCAAGACCAACTGTGGTCCCCGGTGCCGTTCGCATTGGTCGGAGGTGCTCCCAGGCGACGCGTGCCGTCGCTTCGTCAGACCGGTTATAGAAGGTCCCCCAGGCCGTTTTGAAGTCCGGCACTTCTCCGCCGCGCAACCGATCTGCGGTCGCGTACGCGCCCAATTGCTCGAGGTTGGGCGTCGGGGCCGCGATGTAAAGCAGGTGCGCGGCTGGCACCTCGTCGGCAACGATCGACGCGAGCCGACCACCGTAGCTGTGAGCGCAGATAACCGTGTTTGGCCCGAGCTCGATGAGCGCATCGCGAACAGCTGCGGTATCTGACTCGATCGAGTCGAACGGTAATTCCAGCGCGAGAACGCGCTCGCAACGCGGGTTGATCTGGTCGAGGATGCGAGACCAGCACCAGGCGCTGTGCCACGCCCCGTGCACGAGCAGGAGCGGGCCGTAAGCGCCGCCTTCGTTGTCGTTACCCATTTCGCCCCAGCATTCCGTCGAGATGCACGAACCGCGTCTTAGATAAAGTATCATAGATCATTACGGCCGCCATCCCAGGGGTCACGAGGAGGATTCATGCGCTCTGTCGCCGCCGGTACGCGACGTGTGCCGCGCATCGATGGAGACGTTGCGCGCGGCGCAGGTCAGTTATCCCAGAATCCCGTGGCACTGAGCGAGCGCACCGCCTGCTCTCCAACGTGCTTGAAATGGGTCGCTACCGCTTTCGCCGCACCATCCGTTTCGCCCGCCTTGATTGCCGCGACGATTTCGTCGTGCTCGGCGAACGCTCGCTCACGAAACTCCCACTCGTTGTTGGACGAAAAGAAGTGCGACGGCATGTTGTCCGAGAGCGTTCGCAGAACCGAGATGAGTCGCCGCGAGCCACCAGCCTTGTTGATCAGCTGGTGGAAGGTGAAGTTGAGCCGGTCGTGTTCGTCAGGATCAGTGGCCCGCCGCATGTTCGCCGAAACCTCGGTGATCTCGTCGACGAGGTGGGCGGAACCCAGTGACGCGGCGCGCGCGGCCGCAACGCCGCTCAGAACCCCGTACATCTCGAAGTGGTCTTCGATATCCTCCGGCTCCAGCGGAGCAACGAATGCTCCGCGTCTCGGGACGTTGACAACCATGCCCTCGCCCTCGAGCTGGATGAGTGCTTCGCGCACCGGCAGCCGACTGACTCCTACCGCAGCGGCAAGCGCGTCCTGGTCGATTCGGACTCCGGGTTTGAGCGCACCGGAGAAGATCTCGTCGCGGAGGTGCGTTGCGACGTCTTGCTTGAGGTTCTGGCGCCGTGCGTTCGTTCGCGCCTGCGAGAGGTTCTGTTCCACCGCAGAGTCGCTCCTATCCTCGGTATATGCGCCGACCGACGGTGTGTCCCGCTCGCGGCCTTCAGGTTTATCAACTATTTCTACACGTAAAACCGCCCTGATTGGAGCATTGCATGACGTGGCCCGATTCTGACCTCCCTCCCGTGGCCGGCCCGCTGGAAGGGATTCGCGTGCTGGAGCTGGCACGAATTATCGCCGGCCCGCTTGCCGGGCTCTATCTTGCCGACCTCGGCGCGGACGTCCTCAAGATCGAGCGGCCCGGCGGTGATGAGATGCGCGGCTACGGACCGGAGAAGTGGGATGGTGTTGGAAGCACGTTCCTCGCGCTCAATCGGAACAAGCGCAGTGTCGTGATGGATCTCCGGGACCCGTCGGAGCGAGAGCGGCTTCTCGAGTTGGTTGCTGACGCGGATGTGCTCATTGAAAGCTACCGTCCCGGCGTGATGGAGGGATGGGATCTTGGATTTGAGCGACTGCGCGCGGTGAACCCGCGAATCATCGTCTGCTCGATCACCGGGTTCGGTGGTCGCGGACCATCGGCGGGCCTCGGAGCGAATAATCTCATCGCCGAAGCGTTCGGTGGCAGCATCAGCGTCTCGAAGGACCCCGGTGACCGCATGCTTGCCGGACCACCCATGACCGATTTCTTCACGGGCACAACGTCCGCGCTCGCGATCATGTCGCGGCTGATGGTGCCACGCGAGCAGCGTGAAGCGGTTCACGTCGAGACATCCCTCCTTGAATCGCAGGCGATGATGATGAGCGGATACATCGTCGGATACCTGGCCACCGGCAGCAATCCCGATCGAAGCATCGGCTTGCCATTTACCGTGCCGAATCAGATGTTCACCGCGTCGGATGGACGACTGGTGCTCGCCAGCAACAGCGAAGACATGTGGAGGCGGATGTGTGTGGCGATCGGCCGCCCGGAGTGGCTCGACCGTCCCGAATATGCCAGCAACGCTTTGCGGATGCAGCGACAGGAAGAAATCGTCAACGCGCTCGACGAGATAATCGCGCAGCAGCCTCGCGACCACTGGCTCGAAGCCTTTGACAAGGCCCGGGTTTCCGCAGGGCCGGTGAACACTGTCGAAGACCTGCTGGGAAATGCGCAGGTCAGGTCCATGGGGATAACAGTGCCATTGCCCGGGGGCCCAACCGCTGACCTGGCGACCGTGCGGCTCCCCTTCACCTTCAACGGATACGCGCCCCACGGCGAACATCCGTCTCCGCCACCGATTCTCGACGGCTCTGGCGACAAGGTCCGGCGCGTCCTCGGGGGATAGCCGCCCACGTCGCCGAACACACGACCGACACTCACGGGGTGGCAAGGTGGCGGCATTGGGATATTTGATTTATGATATTGATGCCACGTACGAGCGATCGACTGGCCACATCCAAGTTCCCGGCCTGGTGCAACGGCCCGGAACCTAAACGCCTGCACACGGCAATATCGCTTTGCAGCGTCAAAGCCGACACGACATAAGGACAACGCGACATTGAACAGTCTCTACTTTGAGGACCTCGCTGTCGGTCAGACGTGGATGAGTCGCGCCCGCACGGTCACCGAGACCGATGTCGTCAACTTCGCGGGCCTCAGCGGAGACTTCAATCCGATTCATCTCGATGCCGAGGGCACAAAGGATGGCCTGTTCGGCCGACGGGTGGCCCACGGGGTGCTTGGCATCGCACTGGCCACCGGGTTTCTCGACAGCCTCGGCCTCTTCGGCACGACCATGGGTGCGATGCTCAACATTGAAGAGTGGACGTTCACCGCGCCGATCTTTATCGGCGACACGCTCCGACTCGAACTCAGCATCGAATCGCTACGGCTTACGAGCAAGGGAAACGCTGGCGTCGTTGCCCGCAGGCTTCGCCTGATCAACCAGAACGACGATGTCGTGCAAAACGGGGTCATTACCGTGCTCATCCATTCCCGACCGGACGACACGGAGTCCAAAGCCGGCGATCTCAGCTCGGAAGCACCCAGTTCGTGGCGCTGATGGACGGCAGGACCGCCGTGATTACCGGCGGGGCACAGGGACTGGGTCTTCAGATCGCCAGGACTTTCGGTGAACACGGCGCCAGGATCGTTCTTGGAGATCGAGACGGCGGTGCAGCTCGTGCGGCCGCCGCAGAACTGAGTGCCGACGGCATCGAAGCAATTGCAGCGACCTGCGACGTGACTGATCAACAGATGGTCGAGGCGCTCATTGCAGCCGCCGTTGACGCATACGGCTCCGTCGACGTGATGGTCAACAACGCGGGCTTCACGCGCGACGCCGTTCTGCGGAAAATGACCGTCAGTGATTTCAGGGCAGTGCTGGATGTTCACGTGGTTGGCACCTGGCTGGGAATCCGATCGGCCGTCGATGCCATGCGCACCGCTGGTACCGGCGGTTCGATCATCAACATGTCATCCATTTCCGGAAAAGTGGGTAACGCGGGCCAAACCAACTACAGCGCGGCGAAAGCCGGGATTGTTGGCCTCACCAAGGCTGCAGCAAAAGAAACTGCGCGGTATGGAATTCGGGTAAATGCAATACAGCCGGGAGTCATCGAGGGCGCAATGACGGCGCAGATGCCGGAGGAGTTGCTCGCGCAACGAATCGGCGAGATTCCGCTCGGCCGAATCGGTGTTCCGCGCGACGTGGCCGACGCTGCACTCTTCCTGGCCTCCGACCTCTCGTCGTATATGACCGGAGCGGTACTCGAAGTCGCCGGCGGCCGGCACATGTGACGCAGCGTCAAAGCCAGAAAATTAGTTCACACAACAAGAGAGAACAGCTATGACAACACCGTCGAAGATCCTCGTTACTGGCGCGACGGGCATGCTCGGCTCGCACATTGTCGACAAACTCGCGGCCCGTGGCGCGCACGTGACCGCCGTCGATGTCGGCGCTCGAGAGCCGGGCTTTACCTGGACCGCCGGCGACGACAGGGTCCGGTTTGAGCGCGCCGACATCACGGATCGCTCGGTGATGGATGACATGGTGGACGACGCCGACGTTGTCGTGCATGTCGCAGGCATCCTGGCGAAGGCCGCGGGCGATCCACCGGAACCGCTTCTGAGGGTCAATATCGTGGGAACCCACCAGATCATGGAGCAGGCGGCAAAGACCCACACGAAGGTTGTCTTTGCGTCGTCCGGGGCGATCTACGGACCCAACCGTCCGGCGGTCGGGGGACGCCCGGCCGCATCTTTCGACGAGTCGGATTCCTCGACCGAACTCGGCCTGTACGCCGTCAGCAAGAAGGTCAACGAGATGCACGCCGAGGCATTCGCCCGCGAACTCGAACTGCCGTGGGTGGCCATTCGATGCAGCCTGATGTTCGGGGCCCGCTGGAAGATGGGGCTGACAACTCGCTGGCTCGGCTCGTTCTGGGACCAGCTGGAGGCGGGCGAGTCCCCCACCTGCGACGCCGATCCGGACGGCGGCCACGACTGGCTGCACGTCGAAGACGCGGCCGAGTGCTTCGCGAGGGCGGCAACGCAGGACGTTGCGAACGGGGCAATCAGCGCGGCGACCGGCCAGGCAACGCGACTCGAGGATGCGCTTCGCGCGTTCCTGGCCGCATACGGCGCCGCCGACTCGATCGAGTGGACGGGACAGAAGCAGCCGACCGGTCAATTCTCGAGCGCCCGCTACTACAGCTCCGAACGGTCGGGGCAACTCCTCGGCTTCCGGCCGAGCACCGACATCTCGGTCGGAATGAAGTCGTTTGTCGACTGGCGACGCGCACTCAACCAAGAAGGAGCATGACCATGGAACTCGAATGCTGGCGTTGGGACACCGTCGATGAGCACATCGCCGTACTCACCTTCGATCGCCCCCCGGTAAACGCGCAGAACCGGCGTTCACGCGAGGAACTGCTCTGGCTCCTGGACCTCATCTCGGATCGAGACGACATCCATGTTGTCGTCCTCACCGGCGCTGGCAAGATCTTCTCCGCCGGTGCCGACATTAAGGAACGCGTCACCATCTCAACCGAAGACGGCGACTACCGCGCGCACAACCGAATCACGCGCGACTTCTTCTACGCGCCGACCGATTGCACGAAACCGGTAATCGGTGCCATCAACGGGGCGGCGATTGGGGCTGGTTATGCCCTTGCGGCCGGCTGCGACATCCTGATTGCGGCCGAGAGCGCGTACATCCAGCTTCCCGAGATCGATCGGGGTCTCCTCGGCGGTGCGAAGTTCCTGGAGCAGCACTTCCCACGCACGGTCGCGCGCCTGATCTTCTACACGGGCCGCAAGGTGAACGCCGAGGCGATGTACCGCTACGGGATGGTGGTCGATGTTGTCCCCGACGACCAGCTGCTGGAATCGGCGCTCACTATCGCGCGCGAGATTGCCGCGAAGCAGCCGACCGTCATTCAGAAAGCCAAAGCGACCTTCAACACCGCCGAGAGCATGCCGTTCCGCGAGGGATACGTCTACGAGCAGACGCAGACTCGTGAGCTCGCATCGTCCGATGCAACCCGGCAGGCTCAACAAGACTTCCTCGACAAGAAGATCCGTTAGATCGCCTCGACATGACTCGCGCTGTCGTCGTGGAGCGGTTTGGCGGCCCCGAGCACCTGAGGCTGACCGAGAAGCCGGAGCCCCATGCGGGACCCGGCCAGATTCGCGTTCACGTAACGGCAGCGGGGCTGAACCCGGTTGACCTTCGGATCGCGGAGGGCGGCCCGTCCGCACAAAAATTCGGAGTCGTTCCGCCGTTCGTCAACGGCAACGACTTCGCTGGCGTGATCGATGAAGTCGGCGACGGCGTAACGGGGTGGATGCCGGGCCAGCGAGTTTACGGTGGGGCGCGCTGCGCTGCGCAGACCGATCACCTCATCGTCGACGATCCGACGATACTCAATCGCACGCCCGACAACCTCGCTGACGAGGCGGCGGGCAGTCTTGACATCGCGGGTCGCACAGCCCTCGCTGGAATCAGGGCGTTGCGGCTGGACGATTCCGACATAGTCCTGGTCAGCGCCGCGGCTGGGGGTGTTGGCGTCTTCGCGTGTCAGCTCGCCCGTCAGACCGGCGCGACCGTGATTGGCACAGCGAGCACCGGGAATCACGAGTTTCTCCGTTCTCTCGGCGTCATCCCGATTTCCTATGGAGACGGGATCGACGAGCGAATTGCCGAGGTCGCGCCGAGCGGACTGACGGCAGTCTTCGATGCCAACGGGGTCGAGACGATCGAGCTTGGCCTGACCCTCGGGGTACCGCCCGAGCGCATTAACTCGGTGGCAGACCGTGCTGCCGCCGAGCGGCTCGGCGCGCTCTCGGTCGGTCGCGGCACTACCCCGACCTCGGCTGTCGCCGAAATCGCCGCGGCAATTGCGACCGGAGCACTGCGTATGTACCTCGACGAGATATTCCCGCTCGAGCGCGCACGGGACGCGTACGAGCGTCTCGCCTCCGGCCACGTGCGAGGCAAGCTGGCACTGAGTCTCGAGCCGGATGCGCGTCAGGCCGGGGGCCGGTCATGAGCGCGATCACCGGCTCACGCGTTGAAGCACTGCAGCGCCAGGCGACGCTCACCAGGATCTCGATTCTCGAAATGCTCGCCGCAGCGCAGAGTGGGCACAGCGCGGGTCCACTCGGAATGGCGGAGATCCTCACGGTTCTCTATTTCCACACCATGCGCCACGACCCAACCAATCCGGAGTGGGAGGCACGCGACGTCTTCTTCCTGAGCAACGGGCACACCGCGCCGGTGCTCTACGCGACGCTGGCGCACGCCGGCTACCTTCCACTCGATGAGCTCACGACCCTGCGCCAGTTTGGGTCTCGCCTACAGGGCCATCCCGAACGCACCAAGCTCCCGGGGCTCGAGAACACCAGCGGACCGCTCGGCAGCGGTCTCTCTCAGGCCGCCGGTTATGCATATGCCCTGCAGGAGATCGACGAAGACCTTCGACGTTTCGTCTACGTCGCGATGGGCGACGGTGAGCTTGACGAGGGCAATATCTGGGAGGCTGCGATGTTCGCTTCGAAGTACCGGCTGGGGCGACTCATCGGAATAGTTGATCGCAACTACATCCAAATCGACGGCGGCACCGAGGATGTGATGCCGCTTGACGACCTGCGAGCGAAGTGGGAGTCGTTCGGCTGGCATGTCATCGAAGTGAATGGAAACGACGTTGCAGCACTAGCGGGAGCACTCGACACGGCGAAGGCGGTAGCACAGAAGCCCAGCGTCATCGTGGCCTATACCGTGCCAGGCAAAGGAGTTCCCCTGATGGAATACGACTTCCGGTGGCACGGGAAACCCCCGACCGCTGAGCAGGCAGCTGAGGCAATCTCGGCGCTGAGTTCGACAGGCGAAGAGGCGAGATCACTGTGAGCAGCTATGAATCCGAGCCGATGCGAGCCGGGTTCGGGCGCGGCCTTCTCGAAGCAGGCAGGCGCGATGCTCGTGTCGTGGCCCTGTGCGCCGACCTGACGGAAAGCACGATGATGAGCCTCTTCAAGGCGGAGTTCCCGCGCCGTTTCGTCGAGGTCGGCATCGCTGAACAGAACCTTGTGACGGTCGCGAGCGGCATGGCTCGGGCAGGCAAGATTCCGTTCACGTCAAGCTATGCGGCATTCAGTCCCGGTCGAAACTGGGAGCAGATCAAGACGACAGCCGCGCTCAACGAGATGCCAGTAAAGATCGTTGGCTCGCACACGGGCGTGAACGTCGGGCCGGACGGCGCCACCCACCAGATGCTCGAAGACATCGCGCTCATGCGGGTCATGCCGGGCATGATCGTGGTCGCCCCAGGGGACAGCATTGAGGCGGAGAAAGCGACGATCGCTCTAGCAGCGAGCCCGACTGCCGCCTACCTTCGCCTCACCCGCGACGCGACACCCGTATTCACCAACATCGACTCGCCCTTCGAACTCGGTAGAGCCCAGGTGCTGCGAGTCGGGCGGGATGTGACACTTGCCGGCACGGGAACCATGACATACGAGCTTCTCGAATGCGCTGTGGTCCTGGCCGAACTCGGCATCGACGCGGAGGTTGTGCACGTACCAACGATCAAACCGCTGGATGAGGCGGTACTGCTCGCCAGCGCGGGCAAGACTCGCGCGGTAGTGACCGCGGAAGAGGCCCAGATCGCTGGCGGATTCGGCGGGGCGGTCGCGGAACTCTTGAGCGCGGCCCTTCCCACTCGTCTGCTAAGGATCGGTGTCGATGATCGCTACGGCGAGAGCGGGACACCCCGAGAACTGCTCGAGGCCTTTGGCCTTACTGGAGTCCAGATCGCGGCCAGGGTAACGGAGTTTCTCGCCGCGATTGCACATCCGGTTATGGTTCGTAGCTGATCCCGTCGCCTCGCGGCGCGCTCACGAGGGACTACTCGTGAGCCGAGCTCTCGTCGTCGTCCCCGTCGATCTCCTCGCCGCCGGCCATCAGCGTGAGAACCTCCAGGCGTGAACGTTCGCCCTGTACGAACTGATCGGCGACCTTGCCCTGCTTCAGGACGGTGAACTTGTCGCCGATCGTCATCGCGTGGTGAGCATTGTGCGTAATGAAGATGACAGCGACGCCGCTCTTGCGCGCGTTCCTGATCTGCCGCAAAACGAGTCCGGCCTCCTTGACACCGAGCGCCGACGTCGGCTCGTCGAGGATGAGCACGCGGGCGCCAAAGTGCAGCGCGCGCCCGATCGTCAGCGCCTGGCGTTCTCCACCCGACATAGTGCCAACCAGCTGTTTGCCGTCGGTGACCCCTCTGATGCCCATTTCGCGGATCTGCTCAAGCGCGTGAGAGTTGGCGTATTTGTGGTCCATCCGTCGAAACGGGCCGCGACCCTTCATCGGTTCTCGCCCGATGAAAAAGTTCTGGGCAACACTCATCAACGGAAAGGTGTCGATGTCCTGGAAAACGGTGGTGATGCCGAGGGCCTGTGCATCCCGTGGAGACCGGAATTCGACCGCCCTGCCATCGACCCGCAGCTCGCCTCGAGTGAGGGTATGAACCCCCGAAAGCACCTTGATGAGAGTTGACTTGCCCGCTCCATTGTCGCCAAGCAGGCACACAACCTCTCCCGCGTGCGCGGTAATCGAGACGTCATCGAGAACGGTGTTGACACCAAATGTCTTGGATGCGGCGATCAACTCGATCACGGGTGCAGTTGTAGCGGTTTGCGCTGTCATTTCGTCAGACCTTTCCGCGCTGCGCGGATGGGTGCAAGCGCGATTTGTCGCAGTCGGTTGTTGGAGAGCACGGCGACAAGCAACAGGACGCCAAGCACGACCTGGGTGAGATTCACATCCCAGCCCGCGTAGAACAGACCGGCGTTGCTAATTCCATAAATGAGGAGACCGAAGACCACGCCCAGGATGCTGCCGTACCCGCCCGTCAGAAGCACACCGCCGAGGACCGCAACGATCGGTGCCTCGAACACGAAACTCGAACCAGACGTCGGGTCACCGGTCCCGAACTTCACGGCCTCGAGCATTCCAACGAACGACGCTGCAACGGCCGTGCAAACGAAGAGCGTGATCTTTACCCGCGAGGTGAGCACTCCGGAACGGCGCGCCTTGTCAGCGTCGCCGCCGGTTGCCATGATCCAGTTCCCATACCGGGATCTCCGCAGGACCCAGGCGGCGATAAGCACGACCACGATCCACCAGATGACCGAAACGTCGAAGTCGCCGATCTTGCCCTTGAACAGCTCGGAGAACCAGCCGCTGGTTTCAACGGTTGCGATGGTCGAGTGCATGACGGCGTCCCCGATTGTGATCCCGGCTCCAAGCACGATGAAGTTTGTGCCGAGGGTCACGATGAACGACGGCAGCTTGGTTCGCGTGACCAGGAATCCGTTCAGCAGGCCAACCAGTGCGCCAAGAACGAGACCAATGACGATCGAAAGCCAAAGCGGCAGCCCGAGGTATCCGGTCAGTAGACCGACCGTGATTGATCCTCCGCCGACCATCGAGCCGACCGACAGGTCAAATTCGCCCGCGATCATGAGGAGCGCTACGGGCATCGCCACGATGCCCAGGTCGGCTGTGGTGTCGAGCCAACTGGCTGTACCCGCAGCGCCGACGAAGCCACTGCCCGGCGAGACGAGAACGAAAAAGACGTACAGGATAATTGCGACAACGGCCGGGCCGAACGCTTGCGCCCGGGCTACCTTGCTCACAGCTCCGCGCCACCATGCTGGCATTTAGTGCTCCTTGATATATCTAGTGCTGCGGTCGCAGATGTTTGATGCGGCCAGTTCTCAAGGCAGGTGAGGTATCCGCTACCCCACCTGCCTTGATCTCACGCGTGAGAGGACGTAGAGACTAGTCTCCGCCTCGAACGCCGGGGTACTCGCTCTGGATCTTTTCAACCTGGGCGATGTTGTCCTTGTCGACAGCAAGCGCACCGGGTAGCACCGGCGCGGTCGGGTAGAGACCGTACTTCACGTACTGGTTCAGAATCTCGAGAGCATAGAAGCCCTGGAGGTACTGCTGTCCGTCGATAGCAGATGCCAGCGTGCCATTCTTTACGTCGGCGAGCACCTCCTTGGTGAGGCCAAGCGTCGAGACCTTGATCTTGCCCTTTTCGTTCAGGTTTTGGACTGCCGTGGTGACGTCGGTTCCGATGGCGGCGGACTGGGTCCACACGCCGTCGATGTCCGGGTGCGAGCTCAGGTAGCCCTGGATCGCCGTCGTCGTCGCCGATGGGCTGTTCACGTCACTGGCGGGGATGATGATCTGAACCGACGTTCCGCCGGCCTTCTTCATCGACGTTTCTGCGCCGTCGCAGCGCTGCTGCAGATCGGGGTTGGACGCGGCGTTGTTCACGCACAGCAGGTGGGTGACGCCGGTCTTGGCTGCGGCAGTTCCTGCCGCGAGACCGGTGACCGTGTGGTCTTCGCCAACAAAGGTGATCGCTCCATCAGCCTGCCACGTATCGAGACCCGAACTGATCATCACCACCGGGATGCCTTCGCTCGTCGCCTGCTTCACCAGCGGATCGATGACGGTGGGTGCCGAGTCCCAAACGACGAGTCCGGACGGCTTCTTCGCGATAGCCTCGGTCAGAAGCTTCGAGTAGTCCGACGTGATGTTGTCGTAATTGGTCGCGGCCGAATACTGGTAGTTGATTCCGAATTGCTTCGCCGCATCATCCGATCCGAGCTTCATCGGCTGGAAGTATGGGTCGGAGACGGGACCACTGACGACGATGTAGTTTGTCTTCGAGCTGCTGCTTGCGCTACCGCCCTTCGAGCCCGTTGTGTTGCTCGATGCCGAACAACCGGCAGTGACAGCGACTACCGCAGCCACCGCGACTCCGGCGAGGATTCGGTTTCGCCAAGGCGAACCGC
Organism: Galbitalea sp.; assembly: GCA_036271875.1. Lineage (GTDB taxonomy): Bacteria > Actinomycetota > Actinomycetes > Actinomycetales > Microbacteriaceae > Galbitalea. The sequence goes on along the minus strand of DATAZU010000023.1, from coordinate 54,941 downwards.
TCCGAGGGACTCTTGTTCTAATCATTGTGGAACTCCTTTGTATCCTGCAGATTGCGATGGTGCGCTTCCCCAATGCCGGTCCGTTTGTGGCCGCATTGGCTCTGTGACGCTGTGCCGCGTAGGTGGCTTCGAGCCCTCGAGGTGGTTACCGTTTGGCGTTTTATCGCCAGGATGACCGACATTGTGCGAGGAGTGCGCCTTTGGTGGGGTTGATTTGATTTATGATACATGATCCACCAGAGGGTGTCCAGCGATCGCGCATGCAGCGATTCCGCCTCTCAGCCAACCTGCAGCGTCCAGCCGCCGTCGACGACAAGCGACTGCCCGGTCACAAATGAGGCAAGGTCGGATGCGAAGAACAGCGCAATATTCGCGGCATCCCAGGCCGTCCCAATTCGCCCGAGTGGCACCTTGGAGCTCCGCTCGGCAACCAGTTCCTCGCGGGGCCGGCCACTCGCGCGCGCTCGCGTGTCGATCGACATGGGCGTGTCGGTGAGACCGGGGATTACGACGTTGCTCCGGATGCCCTGCTTTGCGTGCATCCATGCAATGTGTTTCGACGTGGCCTCAACGCCCGCCTTCGAGGTCTTGTAGCCGATCTGGTCGTAGTTCGTCATCGTCGCCGTCGAGCCGACGCTCGTGATCGACCCGCCACCACCTCGAGCCATCAACGGAATGGCATGCTTGCAGGTCAGGATCATCCCGCGCAGATTGACGCTCGTGATGAGATCAAATGCTTCGAGCGTGATGCTCTCAAGGGCCGCGTCGCCGAGGCTCACGCCGGCACCGACGTTGTTGTGCAGCACGTCGAGCCGGCCAACGGCCGCGTCGATCGACTCGATTGCGGCAATGATCGAGTCCTCGGAAAGCACGTCGATAACGACAGCGAAAGCGTCGCCGCCCTCCGCAGTGATCGCCTCGACCGTTTCCGCTGCCGCTTCACGACTTCGGTCCCCGACGAACACCCGCGCTCCCGCGCGTGCGAACGTAAGGGCAGCCGCGCGACCCATCCCCACCGCGCCACCGGGTGCCTGGCCGCCTCCAACGATGAAGGCAATCTTGCCATCGAGCATTCCGCCCACTGAGTCCTCATTTGTTCGTAGTAGTGCGGGCAGCGGCCGCAAGGGAGCCGTCCGTAAGATCGGTTATGATCATATATCAAAAATCTGGAGATAGCCGTTAGTGAAAGGGATGCGCCCGTGAGTGCAAGTTATGTCTATGACGCCGTTCGAACACCGTTCGGAAAGTTCGGCAAGGGGCTCGCCGGGGTGCGCCCCGATGACCTTGCCGCGTCGACCCTCGTGGCACTGCTCGCCCGGCATCCACAGCTCGATCCGTCGCGAATCGACGACGTAATTCTGGGCGACGCTAACCAGGCGGGTGAGGACAACCGCAATGTGGCGCGAATGGCGGTGCTGCTTGCGGGGCTCCCGGTTTCGGTTCCCGGGGTGACCGTCAACCGACTATGCGGATCCGGTCTCGACGCGGTGATCGATGGGTCGCGCGCGATTGAGACGGGCGACGCGTCGGTGATCGTTGCTGGCGGTGTTGAGTCAATGTCGCGGGCACCATACGTGTTGCCAAAACCCGAAAGGACCTACCCGGCGGGTGACGAGACCTTGGTGTCGACGACCCTCGGATGGCGCCTCGTAAATCCGAAGATGCCCGCCGAATGGACGATACCCCTTGGTCTCACCGCGGAGAAGCTCGCCGACCGATTCTCGATCTCGCGAGAGCAGCAAGACGCATTTGCGCTTCGATCGCACCGTCTCGCGTTCTCGGCATGGGATCGCGGAGAGTTCGACGGCGAAATCGTTGACGCCCCAGTCGCACTTGCCACCGATGAAACGCTGCGGCCGGACACGACGTTGGAGGCGCTTGGCGCCCTAAAACCCGCATTCCGAGACGGTGGAACAGTGACCGCAGGAAACTCCTCGTCACTCAACGACGGCGCCGCGCTCGTTTTGCTCGGCAGCGAGCGCGGCATCCCCGGTAGCGACGCGAAGCCGCTCGCGAGAATTACCGGCAGGGGAGTCGCGGGGAACGAACCGGATATTTTCGGGATAGCCCCGGTCGAGGCGGCCAATCGCGCTCTCGCGCGAGCTGGACGATCGTGGAGCGACGTCGACTTCGTTGAACTCAATGAAGCGTATGCATCCCAGGTCCTCGCGTGCCTCGCCCTTTGGCCCGAACTCGACCCGGAACGCGTGAACATCACTGGGGGCGCGATAGCCATCGGCCATCCTCTCGGAGCATCGGGCGCCCGGGTGCTCGGCCGGGCAGCTCACGCGCTGGCCAAGAAAGGCAGCGGCGTTGCCGTCGTCGCGGTGTGCATCGGGGTGGGTCAGGGACTCGCGGTCGTTCTCGAGAGGTGATCCGAGGATTGCAGGCGTGCGCAAGCCGGTGAGGCGACGACCAAACCAGCCGCGCTCGCATCGAATGGCGGCACTCGGAGAGCCGGAATTCGTTCGATCCCCGGTAGAACGTCGGCGGACGGTGCGGACGTCTCCGTGCCGCCCACCTCTATCTCGTTAGCAGCAGCCGATGCCGCCGCAGCATTCGTCGTCTCCGTTCATGGGTCACCTCCCTCCGTTCAGTTGAAAGGTCAGACTGGTAACAGTTCCGCCAGGAGATTCTCGACTCGAGACTTGATCTCGTCGCGGACGATCCGCACCTGGGCGATGGGCAATCCGCTTGGGTCGATGAGGTCCCAATCCTCGTAGCGCTTGCCGGGGAAGATTGGACACACGTCGCCGCAGCCCATGGTGATGACAACATCGGAGTCGCGCACCGCCTCGACGGTCATGAGTTGTGGGACGCCGTGTGAAATGTCGATGCCTTCTTCGGCCATCGCTGCAATCGCGACGGGATTGATCTGGTTGCCTGGTTCGGACCCCCCGGAGCGAACATCGACGGCTCCGCCAGATAACGCCACCGCGTACCCGGCCGCCATCTGGCTCCGGCCGGCGTTATGAATGCATACGAACAGGACGCGCGGTTTCTCAGCCACGGGCGGACACTCCCTTAACATTGACGGTTGTCGATATAAGAGTCGTTAGTCCATCGACGTTTGTCAATGTTCATGCCAGAATCAATGCATGAGCTTGATGGAACTCCTGCCCGTCCGCGACGTCACCGCATGCTGCGGACCACTAACCCGTGAGGCGATTAGTGATGAGAATGCTGTCAATCTCGCGTCCTCATTGAAGGCATTGGCGGACCCGGCAAGACTCAGGATCATCTCCATGGTCGCCGCCCATGAGGACGCCGAAGCGTGTGTCTGCGATCTGACCGAACCTCTCGGGCTCGGCCAGCCCACGGTCTCTCATCACCTGAAGATCCTCGTCGATGCCGGATACCTCACCCGCTCGAAGCGGGGAACGTGGGCCTATTACAAACTCGTGCCCGGCGCCCTCGACGGCGTCGCTCGGCTGTTGGTCACGGTCTGACCGATGGCCTCACGTCCCCGGCGGTTGCTTGCCGAGCTCCTTGGGACGTTGCTCCTGGCGGCAGTTGTCGTCGGCTCCGGTATCGCCGCGCAAAACCTCTCACCCGGACAGGTCGGCCTCGAGCTTGCGGAGAATGCGGTAGCGACATCGCTCGGACTCGGGGTCATCATCCTCGTGCTCGCCCCGATCAGCGGTGCGCACCTGAATCCCGTGATCTCCCTGGTGGACAGTCTCCTCGGCCGCCGGTCCTGGATTGACGCGGTCACCTACATTCCGACCCAGATCGTCGGCTGCATCGCCGGCTCCATCCTTGCCAACGCGATGTTCGGGCACGCCGCCATCGGGATCAGTACCACCGACAGATCGAGCACCGGCCATTTCATCGGAGAGATCGTCGCGACCGCCGGACTTGTCCTCATTGTGTTCCTGCTCGCCCGACAGGGACTCGAACGCTTCGCCCCCATCGCGGTGGGCGCATACATTGGAGCCGCCTACTTCTTCACCAGCTCCACCAGCTTCGCCAACCCCGCGATCACGATCGGTCGGATCTTCACCGACAGCTTCGCGGGCATCGCAGCCAACTGTGTCCCCGGGTTCGTCAGCGCGCAGCTCATCGGCGGTGCGATCGGTTACGTGCTCGTTCGACTCCTCACCACAACACCCCCAACAGCAACGACGGAAGGATCAGGCACATGACCATCACCACCCGCCCAATGAACGCAGCTGACTGGCCAGCTGTCGAGCGCATTTACCGCGAAGGCATCGCAACCGGAAACGCCACCTTCGAAGCAAACCCGCCGAGTTGGGAAAACTTCGACCGGGAAAAGGTCGCCAACCCAAGGCTCGTCGCGCAAGACGGAGACGACGTCGTCGGGTGGGCTGTCGCCGGAAGGACATCATCACGGTGCGTATATGAGGGAGTCCTTGAGCACTCCGTCTACGTCGCCGAACAAGCTCGCGGGCGAGGCGTCGGGAAGCTACTCCTCGGGGTATTCCTCGATGCATCTGAAGTCGCGGGCATCTGGACGGTGCAGTCCGGTGTGTTCCCCGAGAACAAATCGAGCTTGGCGCTTCACCACGAACTCGGATTTCGGGATGTCGGCACACGGGAGCGTGTTGGGAAGATGACGTACGGTCCCTACGAAGGGCAGTGGCGCGACGTCGTGCTGATCGAACGCCGCAGCCCAACTATTGGCTAGTCTGCGATCGTGAGTCAGTCCGGGCTAGACGGGCAGCGGACGGAGTCTAAAGATCAGGATCCCGAGGTACTTGCTCATCCAGGCCTGCTTGTGAGGGAAGCGACGCGCGGCACCCTCGGAGAGCTGTGGCTCGACCACGGCCTCGACCCAAAGCCCTGCCGCGCTGAACACGTTGAGCAGGTCCGACATCGTGTATGGGCGCTTGGTGAGGGTGATCTGGCCGTTCCAGGTGCTGCGATAGGGGTAGGTGGGGGAGGTCGAGAAGTACTCCTCTCCAAGCGAGGTTCCATTTTGCTCGGCGCGCTCGAGCGCGTACCGGATCGGCTGCGTTCTGCTGAGCAGAACGAAGCCATCCTGCGCGAGCATCGTTCGCGCCGCCTTCAACGTGCGTACGGGATCGGAGGCGTAACCAAACGACTGAAGGAACATGATCCGGTCAAACTTCCGGCCCGTGAGCTCGACGATCGAGTCCAGCTCCGACAGGTCGCCTCGGACAAGCTGCAGACCAGCTGGCTTCGCGGTGAGGAAGTTCCCGCTGATATCGATGCCCACACAGTCGACTGCGCCGTCTCGCGTCAGCTGGATGAGCTTGCCCCCGTTCCCGCAACCTAGATCGAGCAACGAGCGTCCGGCAACATCGCCGAGCAGGTCGCGCTGAGCCGGCCACTCTACGAGGCGATCGAGAGAGTCTTCCCTGCTTCGGTACCGCTCGTAGTCCTGGGCAAGGCTTATCCAAGGCTGTGCGACGCCCCGCCCCTCTAGCGCCTGCGAACTCGCGGCGTCATCGGTGCCTTCTGCGTCCACTCTTAGACCCTAGCTATGGGGCCCGATCAGCCCAACCTGTTTGCGAAAAGTTGCCGACCACCGGGCTGGACGGGCTGGCGCCGATGTCAGACGAAGGACGCGGTTGACGATTTCTGGCTAGGGCAGCGTGTGTCCGGCCGCAGTGAAGAGCCGGTACCATTCCTCACGCGACAGATGGACATCCGATCCCGCAGCCGACTGCGCCACACGCTCTGGGTTGGTTGTTCCCAGCACCACCTGCATGTTGGCGGGGTGCCTGAGGATCCAGGCGATTGCGATCCCCGTCGGCGTTACGCCGTGATTTGCCGCGATCTCGTCGAGGGCGTCGTTCAGCGGACCGAAGTGCTCTCGGTCTCCGAGAAACACACCGTCGAAGAACCCCTTCTGGAATGGTGACCATGCCTGCAGGGTGATGTCGTGCAGACGGGCATAGTCGAGGATGCCGTTGTCACGGTCAATAGATTGGTCGAGTCCCGCCATGTTCGCCGCGATCCCGGCCGCGATCAGCGGCGCGTGCGTGATACTCAACTGCACCTGGTTGAACGCCAGCGGTTGAGTGACCGAACGCTTCAGGAGCTCAACCTGTGGCGGAGTCTGGTTGGAAACACCAAAGTTGCGAACCTTGCCCGAGCTCTCGAGCGAGTCGAAGGCGGCGGCCACCTCATCCGGCTCAACGAGTGTGTCCGGGCGGTGGAGCAGAAGACTGTCAAGATAGTCCGCGCGCAGGGCGACCAGGGATTCGTCGACCGAGCTCAGGATGTGCTCCTTCGAGAAATCCCAGAACCCGTCCCTGATTCCGACCTTCGATTGGATGATGACCTGTTCGCGTTCGGCGGGCGTGAACGTAACCGCGTCGCCGAAGCGGCGCTCACAGCCGTGATCGCCGCCATATACGTCGGCGTGGTCGAAGAAATTGATGCCAGCGTCGCGGGCGGCGCCGACCAGAGCACGCACCGCCTCGTCATCGAGATCGGAAATCCGCATAAGTCCGAGGATGACGTTGGAAGCGTCGAGAGTCGTCTGCGGCGGTGTGAATGTCTTCATTTGTTCGTTTCTCTTTCTGGTTTCTTGTATCCGGATTTCATGCCGCAACGCCAGGCCAGCACACGGCCAGGATTTCGGCGGGCAACTGGGCGGTGAGCGGCTGGTGTTCGTACATCAGCCGGTAGTAGATCGGGGCGAACAGTGCGTCGATGACGGAGTCGTAATTCAGACCCGCGCGCACCTCTCCCTTCCGCGTTCCTTCGGCGAGCAGCTCGACGACAGCGATGCGGCGCGGGGCAAGCCAGTCATCGACGAGAGCGTGACCCACGACGGGATCGGTGACAGACGCTGCGGTGAGGCCGCGCAGCAGGGCCCCAACCGGTGTGTCTCGGACGAGGGCGACCAGCTTGCCTAGATACTCACCGAGCGCCTCGCGAGTCGTCGCAGCGGGCGGCGACTCAAGGGTGTCGTGCGTGCGCTCGAGAAGTCCCTCGAGCAATACGGCGGCGGCGGACGGCCACCACTTGTAGACCGTCGTGCGACTGACCCCTGCACTGGCAGCGATCGCGTCGATGCCGACGCCGACGCCGCCCGCAAGCACGAGGTCCGCCGCAGCATCGAGCACAGCCCGTCGTGCGTTTTCGCTTCGGGGTCGACCTCGGCGGCTAACTGGTTGCGAATTACTGGACACGATGTACAGTATATGCAGAAGGTCAATGAAACGCAATGAATTGAGGAAGGTCATGCCTGAAACATCGAACATCGACAACACGGCAAGCCGGGTGGCCGTGCTCGGCACGGGAACAATGGGAGCGGCGATGGCTCGCCGCTTACTCACGTCGCGATTCATGGTGACGGTGTGGAATCGGAACCCAGAAAAGATCCAGCCTCTCGTCGATGCGGGAGCACGGGCGGCCGCCGATCCAGCGGAGGCGGTCCACGACGCCGACATCGTTCTCACGATGCTCTTCGACGAAGCCGCCGTGGTGAGTGTCGCCGCACAGTTCCTGGCTGCCGCCCGCCCGGGAACGGTCTGGATGCAGAGCAGCACAATTGGTGCAGATGGGATGGGAACCGTCGCAGCTGCCGCGTCGACTCGGCACGTCCCCATCATCGACGCGCCGGTGCTCGGTACGAAGGATCCCGCGGAACGCGGGACGCTCACCGTCCTTGCCTCCGGCGAATCCGCGGCCATCGTCGCACTCCAACCGGTATTCGATGCGATCGGCTCGCGAACCATCGTCGTCGGGGATCGGCTCGGTGCCGCATCCGACCTTAAGCTCGTCTGTAACACTTGGGTCGCCAGCCTCACTGCCGGTGTCGCCCAGTCGGTCGCTCTCGCGCGCGACTTCGGACTCGACCCCGCACAGTTCATCGACGCGGTCGCCGGGTCTGCTTCGGATAGTCCGTATGTGCGCATTAAAGGTGCAACGCTCCTCGAGGACGCCCGCGCTCCGCAGTTCGCACTCGACGGTCTACTGAAGGACCTGCGGCTGGCCCAAAGAACAGCCGGCCCATCGAACACGACGCCGTACCTCGATTCTCTTGAGCATATTTACGCGGCAGCGAGCCACGATGGCCACGGCCACGAGGACGTGGCGTGGGTCTACGACGCGATCGACAACCCGATGATCACCGCCGCGTCGGCCCGAGCCGCCTCAGCGCAGTGACAACGATCGAAGCCGTTCGTCCTCATCATGGTGGCCGTTACTTCGCGCATCCATTGCACGGACCACTGCCGGCAATCCTGCTTCTGCTCACGTTTGGCACTGGACTCGTCGACGCGATCAGCATCATCGGGCTCGGCCGGGTGTTCGTCGCCAACATGACCGGCAACGTCGTGTTCATCGGTTTCGCACTTGCGGGCGCGCCGGGCTTCAGCCTATGGGGATCAGTCGTCGCACTCATCGGCTTTCTCTTCGGCGCGGCCCTGGGAAGTGTCGCGATCTCACAATTCGGGGGGCACCGCGGCAAGCTTCTTCGCAACGCCATCGTCGTGCAGCTTGCATTGTTCATCGGTGCGCTCGCCACCAGCTTCACGAGCGGGACACTGCCGCTCCCGCGTCAGTTGGCCATCCTGTCCGTTGGCGCTATCGCTCTCGGTATTCAAAATGCGGTCGTTCGCCATCTCGGAGTACCCGACCTGACGACAACCGTCCTCACGATGACGCTCACAGGGATCGGCTCGGACCTGAGGCATAGGGACCTCGCAATGGCCGCACGGCACCTGGTCGCGGTGCTCGCCATGCTCATCGGAGCGGGAATCGGCGCCATCACCGTTTCCATTCTCGGCGTCACCGCCGGCATCCTGGCGGTAACCGTCGTGCTTCTCGTTGCCCTGGCTGGCACGGCGATTGCTGCTCGCGGAACACCGGGCTGGGCCATCGCCGGGCCGCCTTCGCGCAGCTGACGGTCGGTGCCAAGCTCAACCAGCCGTGGCGGGCCTCACGGCAACTGCGGCCGGCCTCACGGCAACTGCTGCGGAGCGAAGACCGCCGGTCGCCGCTTCGCCCACACCACCAAACCGACGTAGGTCAGGTCGAGGACGCTGCACAACAGCCCGATCCAGAGAATGAAGGGCAGATGGCCGAGCACGCCAATCAGAATGGTCGGGGCAAGTGTGCCGAGCCACTTCGCGATCGCGATAACCAGGGATTGGCCGCGCGTACCGCGGCGGGCGGCGAACATCGCGATGAAGAGGCCCGACATCAGTAGATTCTGCAGGAATGCCGAGTAGCGCGCACCATCGGTCCACCCGAACTGCCCGATGAAGAGAGCCTGCACGGCATAACAGACCACGAACACGAGGATGCCCCAGCCGATAAACAGGGGTCGGGTTACGAACTTCGGCAGCTCCCCGCGTCCAAAGCGGAAAAACGTCAGGACGATCACGACGTCGGCCGCCGCCCAAAGGATGTTGATGATCGATTGGGCAGAGATCGTCCCGATCAGGCCGTGAAATCCGTAGATGGTCTCCCAGGCAATGTTGAGACCCAGCGCCGCGACCGGCATCGCGTAAGTCTTGTACTTGAACCCGAGCCTTATCGCTTCAATGTAGACGATCGTCCAGGCGAGGCCGCTGGCGATTGTAAGGAACAGTTGCATGGGGCTTACCTCTTCATAGTTGTGTCATTGCCGAAGGCTTCCCGACCGGCCTGCGCGGGCGCATGCGCCCGGTAGCGACGAATCAGGTCCGAAACCGCATCCGCCAGTTCAGCCGGAACCACGGGGAACGCACTTGCGAGCTGCGCAAGCAGCAGTCCTTGAACGGCCGCGCCAACCGTGCGAGCTCGCGTCTGTCCGCCGGCATATGGTGCAAGTAGGTCTGCCAGCATTCCGTTGTACAACGCGACGACCGGCTTCAACTCGTCGTCGTGACCAGCCGCAATGATCAGTTCAAAGACAGCTGCTGTCTGCACTCGCCGCTCGACCACGAGTCGCTCAGCATAGCTCGCGCAGATCTCTGGCACGTCGTCGATGCGAGCGCCTGCCGCGAGAACGAGGTCAGCCAACTCCAGCCCTATGCTCGACCCGGCATACGCGAACGTCTCTCGCCTCAACTCGCCGATCGACCCAAAGTGATAGGTGACCGAAGCGATTGACACCTGCGCTTCAGCTGCGACCGCGCGATGGGTCAGCGCGCCGGCACCTGCGTTCGCGACGACCTTCACCGCGGCGTCCATCAGGAGCATCCGGCGAGCTGTGCCGCGGGCCAAACGTCCGTCGTTTCCGCTATACATTCCCGTCCTCAACTATCGGTATAAATGTACCGATAGTTGAGGACGGCCGCAAGTGGAGTGGGTTGGCAAATTAGTGGTCAGCACCGTCCTCTTCACGATGGGTAATGAAGATCGGCCAGCCAACCTCTGTCTGCCATCTGGATTCGTCGTCCGTTTCTATTGGTCCAATCAGGTAGTACTCGCGCACGGGGCCATCGACGCCCAACGCATGGCGGGTCACATATGTCGCCAGGGCGCCGTATGCACGATCGAGATCAGACGGCGGGCCGAGGTGGATCGTCGTTGCGAGTTCAGCCGCCGGAATCGTGAGTTGCGTCACCCGCCCCACCTCGTCGATTGACTGCTGGATCGGAATGAACAGCGTTGCAGCGCCCCGATCGCGCGAAAACAACTCGCTCGCATAGACGCCCCCGGCGCTGGTCGTCGGCAATCCACGCGCGCGGAGGGTGGCGCGCAACTCGCCGAGCGCGCCCTGCCACCATGCAGTGGCATCCGCGATGTCGATCGTCTCGCTGATCGCCGCGGCCATGGTGGCAGGAACCGTCCGGTGATGGATATCGGGCCGCGCAGACTGTGAGGAATGAAGCAGGTCGGTGAGCGAGGCAACCGCAGCCTGGGTTTCCGACAGCTCGTTCTGGAGCCTCTGCAGATGCCCGCTGATCAGACGATCGCGGGATTCGAGATCGGGCGCGGAAATCACTGAGGCAATCTCGTCCAGCGGCATTTCGAGGGCACGAAACCGGCGGATGACCTGTGCCGTGGGAATCTGCTCGACCGTGTAGTAGCGGTAGCCGGTATCCGGGTCCACAACGGCGGGCTCGAGGAGCCCGACGCGGTGGTAGTGCCGCAGCGTCTTGACACTCAGGTGGGTTGCTCGGGCGAAGTCGCCGATCACCAGCACGCTGTCCATGCTCACCATTGTGTCCTCTCCCCCAGGGGGAGAGTCACGGTGGAAGTTCGGCTTGACCCTCCCCGCGTAGAAGCAGCGAGCATCGATCTGGGTCGATTGACCCCCGCACTGAATTGGAAGGAACAAACATGACTACTGAGCTCTCCGGCGTAATCGCCGACCACGTTAACGCCGTGAATGCGCTCGACACGGATGCCGTCGTCGCAACGTTCGCGGACGATGCGTATGTCAACGACAACAAGCGCGAATTCTTTGGCATCGACCGCATCCGGGCCTGGGTCGAGCGCGAAATGATCGGCGACAGGGTGACCATCGAGGTCACCGAGGTCATCGACCACCACGGCGACACCATCGTCCGTGGCCGGTACGACGGCGAGTACGACAAGACCAACCTGCCCGACGAAATCGTGCTCTCGAACTACTTCAGCGTCCGTGACGGAAAAATCGTCAGCCTCATCGTCATCTTCAACCAGCCCGCCGCGTACTAAAAAGCGACGAAGACCGGCTTGGCTAACCCTGTCATATCTAGGGGCGCACCTCGTCGAGGATTGGGGTCTCCATCACGCCGAGCCCGGTAATCTCCATCTTCACGACGTCGCCCTGGAACAGGAAGACCGGCGGGTGCTGGAACGCGCCGCATCCAGTTGTCGTGCCGGTCATGATGAAGTCGCCGGGCGACAACTCGACCACCTTGCTGAAGTCCTCGATGAGTCCGGGGATGTCGACGATCATCTCGTTGCTGTTGCCGTCCTGACGAAGCTCGCCGTTGACCCAGCATTTGAGGTCGAGGGTGTGCGGATCCGGGATCTCGTCTTTCGTCGCGATCCACGGACCGCACGGGGCGCCGGTCGGGATGCCCTTCGCCCGAGTCATCTGACTGTACATCGGGTGGATGGCGACGTCCTTGAATGCAAGATCGCGCGCGGTCACGTCGTTAGCGATCATGTAGCCCGCTACGTGGTCGTACGCGTCCTCGCGCGAGATGTACCGGCCGCCCTTGCCGATGACCACTGCGATCTCGGTCTCGTAGTCGAGCTGCTGCGACTGCACTGGTCGCACGAGGGCGTCGTGCGGACCGATGACAGTGTTTGAGGGCTTGAAGATGAGGATCGGCTCGGATGGCGACGGCGCGTTCTTGATTCCCATCGCCTCGTCGACGTGGGACTGGTAGTTACCGCCAGCCACGATGATCTTCTCGGGCTTCGGTACCGGCGGACCGAGTCGAACCGATCCAGCGGGCAGCACGTCCTTCGCGTTCGGCAGTGCTTCCTCAATCAGCGGCTGCAGTTCGTCGAGCAGCGCGAGAAAGGCGTTCGTGTCGAGTTCGGTGAGCCCGAGATCTCGGAGGAGCGGCGTCAGCGGGACGATCGCCCCGTCTGGCCTGATTATGCCCGGCTGCTCGGCTCGGACGGCTCCGAAAGAGACGATGCGCATGATGTGCTCCTGTTCTAGTCATGACGGCGTCACCAGACGCCGCCCACGGTGCGGATCGCGTCGAGCGACCGCGCGAGGGTTTCTGGGGTGGCGGGCTCGCCGGTCGAACGCCAGCCGATGTGTCCGTCGGGGCGGACGAGAATCGCGTCGTCCCCGATGTCGTAACGCTCGCTGAACAGCGACCCTGCTGGCTCGAAGCCTCGGCCCGGGGCAAGCACCTGCAGGTCGGGATCCGCTAGAACGCGGGCCGCGGCGATCCACGGCGAGCCGGGATCGGCGGCGAGGAGTGACATCCGGCCCTCGAACAGCGCCAGCAGCGAGCCGGCGGCGACCGGCGCGTGCGGTGCCCTCGCGCCCAGGGTCGGCACGACGAACGGGGAAGGCGTCCCCTCACCCAGCGGTGCGTAGGAGAACCCGAGATCCTGAACGACTGGGTCGACGTGCGCCTGTTGATCCGCGAGCAGGGCGCGGAGCGTGGCACGGTCGTCGGCGATCATCGCCTCCTTGACCGCAATGTTCCGTCTCGCGTTCGCGGTCGCCCAGGCCGCATTCGACTCCGCGACCGGCTTACGCTCGGACTCGTAACTGTCGAGGAGGGAATCGCGCGCGCGTCCGTCCAGCACGAGACCGAGCTTCCACGCAAGGTTGTGCGCGTCAGCGAACCCGGTGTTGATTCCAAAGCCTCCGGTGGGGGGCAGGGAGTGTGCGGCGTCGCCCGCGAGCAGCACCCGTCCGACGCGATAGCGCTCTGCAACGTCCGCGCTGATGCGGAAGGTCTCGCTCGAGATCACGTTGACCTCGAGGTTGGGGCGACCGACCGCCCGACGTGTCAGAGCCACCGCCTGATCGTGATCGAGTGGATTGGGCCGAGCAGCGGACGGCGGATTCTGGGCGATGGTGATCCACCGGCCGTGCGGCCCTGCGGGTGCGACGCCGACGAGCGCGCGCGCGTCGGCCCGCGTGTAGTAGATGATCGCCGGTCGGTCGGCCGTCAGATCGCGAAGGTCGCCCAGCCAGTACACACTCTGCCAGTACGGGGTCGGCCCGCCGCTTCCGAACTGGATTCCGAGCGACGAGCGAATGCCGCTTGCCACCCCATCGGCAGCGATCACCCACTCCGCGCGCAGCTTCGATCCGTCATCGAGCGTCAGACCAGCGCCGAACTCATCCTGCTCGAGGCCCTGCACGGTGACGCCCCGGCGAAGCGTGATCCCGTGGGTCGCGGTGACGCGCGCCTCGAGGAGCTGTTCGAGCACGTCCTGTGGCACACGGTATGGCGGCACCGCGCCCCACGACTCGTCGATCGAGGTCATGGTGGCGGTGCGCGCGATCTCCTCGCCCGCCAGCGACTCCGTGTATATGAACCGATGTGTCTCGTCAGGCATCGCATCGGCGCGGAGTTCATCGTCGAACCCCCAGAGGGCGGCTAGCTCGCTCGCTCGCATCCTCAGGCCGCGGGCCTTGGGGTGGTCGCTGCGGTTCGCTCGGCGTTCGAGAACGAGTACCTCGACGCCGTGGCGTGCGAGCAGCAGCGCTGCTGCGAGACCGACCGGCCCGGCTCCGACCACGACGACCGGCACGGAGACACCGGCGCTCATGCCGCCACCGTGAGATCACGCCACACATCCGCGGGAGCGCGGAGCGGACCGTCGGGGCGGTGCTCGAGTCCGAGGAAGCCCGGGTATCCGATCTCGTCCAACGCCGCGAGCAATCGGTTGAACGGGATCGCACCGGTGCCCGGGCGTCCGCGGCCCGGGTAGTCGGCGAGCTGCACGTGGCCGATCACGTCCGCGTTCACAGTGACGTATTCGACGGGATCCTTGCCGTCGCTCGCCACGTGGTAAACGTCGGCAAGGAGCGCCACGTCGAGACGGTCGGCCCGCAGCTCGCGAACAAGCTGCGGCACCTCCGCCGGATCGAGCAGGTAGTCGGAGTGGTCGGTGTGGTTGAGCGGCTCAAGCAGGACGCCGACGCCGCGTTCGACGCCCGCGGTCGCGAGGACACGCAGCCGACGTGACAGGACCCCGCGTGCTCGTGGCCGCTCGACCGACGTGGCGTTTCCGGCGAGCGCGTTGATCCAGCGCGCCCCGAGTTCGGCGGCCAGGTCGACCACGGCGGCCGCGTGCTCGTCGAACTCGGCGTCGTTGCCGGGTACGCCCGCGATGCCGCGACCCCCGGCCTCAGCGGGCCCCTGACTGAGATTGAGCAGGTGCAGTCGCGAACCCATCCGAACAAACGCGTCGACGAATGTCGCGCGATCGCTCGCGGTCGGCACGAGTTCGGGCCACGGCCACCACGATTCGAGTACGTGATAGCCGGCCGCCGCAGCACGTTCGACACGCTCGCCGGGCGGCAGTTCACCGACCGAGATCGGGATCGAGAGACTCAGCCGTTCGACGCCGATCACGGGGTGGTCCCACCGTAGAGAGCGGCGAGCGCCGCCGGGTCGTCCGCGCCCAGTCCGGCAGAGATAGCATCGTCGAACAACTCACGCACCGCGGGAAGCAGCCGCGACGATATCCCCGCTTCGGCGAACGCCGCGGTGACGAGCTCCTGGACGTGGACGAGCCCGCCGATCGCTGCGCCGGCAAATTGGTAGTCGCCAGCCAGGATGCGCGGAAGCTCTCGATCCAGCATCGCGCTGCCCGCCCATCCGCCGCACAGGACCGCACGCGCCGTCGCGGGGTCCGTACCGGTCACTCGCAGAAGAGCACCCGCCTCGGCTGCGGCCGCCATGTGCACCGACACGAGCAGTTGGTTGACGAGCTTGAGACGCAGTCCGGAGCCGATCGGCCCGGCGAGATGGATGGCCGCGGCATAGGCCGCGAGTACCGGGCGCGCTCGGTCGAGATCGGCGCTTGCGCCACCCGCCATCCCGATCAGCGTTCCGGCATCCGCGCCCTCCGGTCCACCGGTCACTGGGATATCGAGGAACGCGCACCCCTTCTCGGCCGCCCGCGCGGCGATCCGCTCCGCGAGCGCAGGCGAGAACGTGCCATGCTCGATCAGCAGAGTGCCCGTCGAGACGCCCGCGAGCAGCCCCTCATCGGCCAGGTACACGCGCTCGACCGCGATGTCGTCGAGCAGGCACCCGATCACGATCGACGTACCGGCCGCAAGCTCGGCGGGAGACGCGGCCGTCGCCAGTCCCGCCGCGGCAGCAGGATTGCGGTTCCACACCCGCAGATCGTGGCCCGCCTCGGCGAGGCGGCGCGCCATCCGCCCGCCCATCGCACCGAGGCCCACGAAGCCGATCGCGCCGTCCGCCAGCTCAGCCATGCGCGGGCACCCTGACGCCCTCTGCGCGCAGGAAGTCAAAGTCGCACCCCTCGTCGGGCTGCAGTACATAGCGGTCGAAGAGCCAGCCGTAGCCGCGGGTGGGGCGTGGCTTCGGGTCGGAGGGCAGGCGCGTCGCCAGTTCGGCCGGGTCGACGAGAAGCTCGATCGTGCCAGCGTCGAGGTCGAGCTCGATCTCATCGCCGTCGCGCACGAACGCAAGCGGGCCGCCCTCCGCGGACTCTGGCGTGACATGCAGCACGATCGTGCCCGTCGCCGTCCCACTCATGCGCGCGTCGGTGACGCGCACCATGTCTGTCACCCCTGCGCGCGCGAGCTTCGCAGGAATCGGGATGTGCCCGACCTCCGGGATGCCGGGGGCGCCGCGCATACCGACCCCGCGGAGGACGAGAACGCTGTCCGCTCCGACGTCGAGGTCGTCCGAGTCGATTCGGGCATTGACGTCGGCGACACCGTCGAACACGACCGCTGGTCCGCGATGACGACGGATGGCTCCGCCGACCGGCAGCTTCACGACCGCACCGCGAGGTGCGAGGCTGCCGCGCACGACCGTCAGGGATCGTTCCGCGACGGGCGCCTCGGCCGAATGCAACGCGACCCCATCTGGTTCTGGCGCAACGACGTCGGCCCACGGGGTCCCGAGCACGGTCGGCCGACCCTCGTCAAGCCTGGTGCCGAGCTCACGGACAACCGCTGGGATGCCGCCCGCCTTCGCGAGATCGGCGAGTAGTCCGGCGCCGGTCGGCCGCACGTCGACGAGGAGCGGCGTTTCCGCCGCGAGCTGGCTCATACGCTCGATGCCGAGCGGCACCCCGGCGCGACCAGCGATTGCCTCTATGTGCACCAGTGCGTTCGTCGAGCCGCCGATGGCGCACACGATCCGCACGGCATCCTCGAGTGCTCGTGCCGTGACGAGCGACGCCGGACGCATGTCTCTCGCGATGACGTCGACGATCGCGGTACCGGCCCGCTCGGCGTACGCCAGCTGCTCCGGATCGCCTGACGGCAGGAGCGCTGTGCCCGGCAACGCGAAGCCGAGCACCTCGGCAACGGCCGCCATCGTGATCGCCGTGCCGAGCACGTTGCAGGTGCCGGGACCGCGATTGAGCGACGCCTCGAGCTCCTCCCACTCGTCGTCCGGAAGACGGCCCAGTCTGCGTTCGTCGATCAGTGGCCAGACCTCGTCGATGGTCAGTGCTTCGCCCTTCCAGCACGACACCGGCCTCGGACCCGCGGTGACCATCACGGCAGGCAGCCCCGCGCTGATCGCACCCATGAGCTGCGCGGGCACGGTCTTATCGCACCCTCCGAGTAGCACGACCCCGTCGATGGGCGAGGAGGCGATCATCTCCTCGACGTCCATCGACATGAGATTACGGAGCAGCATGCTGGTCGGGCGGATGAACGGCTCCGAGAGCGAGATCGTCGGAAAGACGAGGCCGATCCCACCCGCCGCCGCGATGCCGCGCTTTACCGCGTCGGCGACCGCCCGCAATCCGAAGTTGCATGGGCTGAGCTCGCTCCATGCTGACGCGATACCGACGACGGGCCGACGTCTCACGTCGTCCTTTGCGAGACCCTCGCCGCGCAGGAATGCGCGATGCAACAGACCATCCGGACCGGGGTCGGCGAAGAGCGAGCCTCCGGCCCGGATGATGTCACGCTGTGACAAGGAGTCTCCTCAGGCCGCAGGCTTGTCGTCGGTGACGCTCATGCGTTCGCTCCCGCCAGAGAGCCAACCTTCTGCGCGTTGCCGAGGGCGGCAATGTTCATGCCGAACGTGCGGGCACCGGCCATGACATCCATGTAGACGCCGACGGTCTCGAGGTTCTCATAGGTGACTTGCAACTCGGAGGCCAGCGATAGCCAGCTCACGGGTGTCGCGCCGAGTTGGGTCAGGCGAAGCAGCGCAGCGTCGTGGATAACGGTCGTCGCGCCGGCCGTCGCGTCGACGACAATCGAAATCGAGTAGCCGCGACGAAGCGCGTCGAGCGAGGTGTACAGGATGCAGCCCTCGCTCATCAGCCCCGCAATCACAAGGTGCTTGCGGCCGGTTGCCTCGATCGCCTCGGTGAACCCGGGGAAGTCGAACGCGTTGAACGAGCCGCCGCGATGCACGATTGGATGATCGCCGATCACCGCTGCGATCTCGGGGTAGATCCCGCCTCGTGGATCCTGCTCGGGTCCGAGCGTGACCACGAGGGGCACCTTGTAGCCGAGCGCCGTCTTGGCGAGGCCAACGCCGCCCGCGATATTCTCGGCCAAGGTCTGCGAATCGAAGACGTTCGCGAAGCCGGTGACATAGTCGATGAGCACGATGACCGTGTTCTCGGTCGTCCTGGTGGGGATGTCCATAGCCGATCTCCTTCGATCAGTGAAACGTCGCGCGGCGTCGTTACCGGCGAGCGAGGTTAATCGTCTTGCTCAAGATGATCTTTGTCAAGACTACATATCGAATTCGGTTGGTCGTACGATTGCAGCGATGGATGAATCGGTAGCTCCCCAGCACCCGCTCGCCTCCGATCTTGACTGGCTGCTCAACCGAGTCTGGCTTGGCTTCGGCGAGGCGCGGGCCCTCGCGCTCGCGCCGCTCGGACTGACCGTGCGAGAGCACGTCTTACTGAGTGTGCTGAGTCGCACCGACGTCTCGCAGCTCGAGCTCGGGGCGCTCGCGCGGGTTGATAAGTCGGTCCTGACGACCACCATCGACGCGCTCGAGGAGAAGGGCCTGGTCACCCGGGAGGCCGATCCGAACGATCGCCGGGTTCGGCGACCGAGTTTGACGGCCGCCGGCACGCGCAAGGTCGCCGCCGCCAACATCGCCGCCGCCGCTGCGCAGAGCGAGCTTCTTGAGCACGTGCCTGCGGACATCCGCGAGCGGTTCATCGACGCCGTCCGAGACCTCGCACTCGGCCCGTTCGCCAGCTCGGTGCTGTTCTCGCAGACCGCAGAACTCTCGCGCGGCCGGAGGTCAACGAGCACCTAGGGCGCCGGAATCAGTCCGGCCTCCGCGAGGTCGTGCATATAGCCGTCGAAGGCCGTCTTCTCAGTGATCTGCAGAAGCACGGTGTCCTCAAGCATGTAGGGCCGGTGCCCGGGCGGCACGTGGAAGAAGTCACCCGCGTGGTAGATCTCTTCCGGTTGGTCGACGAATTCGACCCGCACTGAGCCCGAGAAGATGTAGCCCCAGTGCGGAACGGGACACGCGTTGTTCGGGTAGATCGTAAGCAAGTTGTCGATGTTCGACCCTGCCTCGCAGTGTTCGTAGGAGAAGTGCATGCCGTCAACTGCCTCCCAGCGGCCGACGTAGCCGGGGAACTCGACGGTAGGGGTCATGGACTCGAAATTGACGTGCATAGTCATCCTCTCGACCGGGCACCGTTGCCCGGTTCACTTGAATGAGAACGTACATTATTGAATGTAGTTAAACAACATCCAATTGACGGATGTTACCCAAGCAAAGCTTCGGCGGCGCGATCCGCGAGCCACGCCTCGATCCGGTCGGGGTCCCACCCCAGCTCACGCAACTGCGGCCATGCGGCGAAGCCAAAATAGAACCACAGCACGTCCGACGCCTCGTCATCGCCGACCGACGGTGCGAGCGCCCCGATGCTCCGCAGGTGAGCGGCGACGCCATCCAGTCGTCCCCGGTACAGGCGACGGGACTCGTCGACCGCCGCCGCGATCGCGGGGTCGTGCAGCCCCGCCTCGTCGAGTACGGAGATCACTGCGCGCGCCGACTCGAAGCTGCGTCGGTATGCGAACGCCACTAGTGCAATCGACTCCCGGGGGTCTGCGGTCGAGTCGATCCGGGTCAGGGTCTCATCGATGACGTCGGCACCCGTTCCGCGCTCGAGGAGCGCGAGGAAGAGTTCGGCTTTGCCGCCAACGCTCGCGTACACGGTGTTGGCGGCGACTCCGGCACGGCGGGCCACCGCAGCGAGCGTCGTCTTTGCGTATCCGTTCGTGGCCAGCAGTTCGGCGGCCGCGTCAAGAATTGCCTCGCGAGTCCGCTGCGACGACTGCTCACGCAACGTCGACAGGTACCGGCGAGTGACCACGGCTCGACGATAGCCGCTCGGTCGGCGGCTCGGCTACATCCCGGCATGGCAGAGGGCGTCAGTGCCGCACCTGCAGGAGAGGCGCGGCCCACGCGTTCCGCAGATGCGCTCGCTCGGGCCCAACGGGCAAGACCATCGCAAGGATCCATTGCCGGGAGAGCGATAAGGGAGTTGCGCCGTCTCGTTCCTGCCGATGATCTCCTTGAAACGCTGTGTCAGGTGGGTGCTGCTGACACCGGCGTCCGCACTCAAGGTAAGGATCGCCGCCGTTCCGCGGGTCTCCACGATGACGCCGCTCGTCCTACGGACCAGGTCCGGCCCGGGAATCTCGCGAAGGCGACGGAGAAGCTCCCCCTCGAGGATTGTCAGCGTCTCGTGCGGTCCATTCGCGGCTGCCAGCCGAGTCCGGAGCTCGCCCACGGCGGGCCGACTCCACACCTGATCGAGCGTCGCCGGTCGGTCGCACAGCCAGGTCACGGGCATCGGAAGAAACGGCGCAAGTTTCCAGGCTTTGAAATGAATGCCCACGGATCGGGTCCAGGGCGGGTAGCTGAACGCAAGGGCCCGCGTTGGCACGCTGACCACGCAGCCGTCTGCGAGATAGGACGCCTGAAGGTCCGCGCCGCCGCGAACACGGAACGGTTCCCCCAGGTTCACGATGAGGAACGCCCCGGGCATCGGCGCACGTGCAAAGTATGTCCCATGCACCGTCGCGCTCATGTTCGACTTCGACTTCGACGAGACACCGGGCTGGACCTCGCTCTGCGTCGGTAAAATGTCAGCGAAATCCCCGGCTCGAAAGTCATATGGAAACTCGGTCCGAACATTTCAGCTGTGGGTAACGCGTGGACGAGCCGCGAGTCTCCTCGCGCCGCCGACGCCACCACTCAGTGCCTCGCTGTCGCCAGCCCAATGAAGTCCATTACAGTTACCAGCAGCCAACATTGGCAGCAAAACCAGCAACTCCACCGGCCGAAATCCCCACAGCATCCCAAGGCCGAATGGACGCGAGGGTGAGCAAGGTCGTTCCAGTGAACAACGACGAATACAACAAAGGTCGCCGCCGAGGGGAGCAGGTCCAATGGATGCAGGCTTACTACGGGCACCAACGACGACGACGCCTTTACGACCTCGGCATCGCAAACATTAAACGCCTGAACGTCATTTTTCACACCCGCTCCGAAGAATACTGGCGAGGATATGCGGATGGACTGCCGACAATGTCAGGCGCGGCCGACTCCTCACCGCCAACACACGTCGCCTGATCCGTTATCGCGGCAGCAACCTCGCGGCCGCCTCGTCGACGGTGGCGATGCCAAGGTCGAGATCCTGCGCGAGGCGGACGGCGCGCTCGATCAACGGATCATTGCCTTCGGAGAGCTGTCCCTTCCCGATCCAGAGCGTGTCTTCGAGTCCGGCACGTGCGTTGCCACCCATCGCCAGCCCAATTGCGGTGAGTTGAAGGTTGCTGCGTCCGATCGCAATGACTTGCCAGATGGCGTCCTCGGGAATCCGCGACACGATCGACACGAGGTTGTGCGCAGTCGCTGCCATCCCGCCGCGAACGCCGAGCACAATACTGAACTGTGGTGTTCCGCTGATGAGTCCCCGGTCGCGCAGCCGAAGGCACTCGTCGAGGTGGCCCGTGTCGTAGATCTCCAGTTCTGGTTTGATGCCAAGGTCCTGCATACGAGCAGCCAACCGCTCAACGTCGGCGGGAGGATTCCGGAACTCGCCGGCGCCGAATGACATACTGCACGGGTTTAGCGTCGCCATCGCCGGTCGCAACTCGACCAGCGCGGCACGCTCTTCGAACGGCACGCTCAAGCCGACGCCGGTGGAGAGCTGGATGAGGATGGGGCACCGTTCCTGGATCAGGCCGATCGTCCGGCGTGCGATCTCGAGGCTTGCGGTCGGGTGATCCTGTTCGTCACGGAGGTGGACGTGGGCAACCGCGGCACCCCGTTCATAGGCGCTCGCCACGGCATCGGCGATTTCTGCGGGCTGGGTCGGCAGGTGAGGGTTGTCGAGTTTTGAGGCAATCGGACCTGTCGTGGCGATGGTGAGAATGGCACTCATGGTTGCGGCCTTTCGATCAGTCGAGGGAAGGGTCGGACGGGTCGTCGAGGATAGCCACCGCGCGGGTCCATCCGGCGGATGCTCCGGCGATCTTGGCGGGAAAACACGCGACGGTGAATCCGGAGGTCGGGAGTTGTTCCAGACCGTGGAGCTTCTCGATCTGGCAGTAGCCGGCTTCCATACCAGCCTTGTGCCCCTCCCAGATGATCGAGGCATCCCCCGTCTCGGCGTAACGGCGCTTGGTGAAGCTGAACGGGGCATCCCAACTCCAGGCGTCGGTACCGACAACGCGGATACCGTGACCGGTGAGGAAGAGCGTCGCTTCGCGGCCGAACCCGCAGCCTCTGTGGATGTAGTCCTCATCACCGAACGCCGCCCCGGCGGCCGTGTTCATGAGGATGATCTCAAAGGGTCGGAGCACGTGGCCGACGCGGTCGAGTTCGCGCTGAATGTCTGCGGCGTTGACGACATAGCCGTCCGGGTAATCGCGGAAGTCCAGTCTGACGCCCGGGCGGTAGAACCAGTCGAGCGGAAGCTGATCGATCGTTGCCGCGGGCACGCCCCCGTCCATGGTCGGGTGATAGTGCCACGGTGCATCGACGTGAGTCCCGTTGTGGGTCGACAGCGTCACCGTCTCGACGGCCCAGCCCAAACCACCGGGAAGGTCATCGACCGTCAAGCCGGGAAACTGCTCGACGATTGCACGCGCGCCTGCCTCGTGCGCCGTGTAGTCGATGGACACCCGCTGGAACGGCGGGTCGGCCAGCGTCTCGTTATCTGTCGGGATCGACAGGTCCAGAATTCTCATCGGCGACTGCTCGACTGGTTCGGCACGACGGGAACGACGAGGACGCTGTCGTGTCCGCCGCCGGTGTACACCGTGGTGCGACCGCCGAAGGTCTCAACCGGGCGATCGGTGGGTTCGTTGTGCTGATAGACCGATGATCCGCGCTGCTCGATGCCGTACAGCTTCGGGAGAGGACTCGGCAGCCCGTTGTCGAAGTCGTGACCGGACACCGTGAGCCCCAGCCGATACCCGGGAGGGATGATGATCGACGTCGGCCAGATCTCGATCTCGAGGGGGTAGATCTCGCCTGGAACGATCGGCCGAAGTTCGTCATGCGTGTAGACCGGGCGCCACGGGGTGCTCTTGCTCGAATCGAGCTTGCGATGGGAGGCGCGGAGCCAGCCCTGGGTGACGGGAGCATTCGGCTCGACCGCTCCCACGAAGAGCACCTCCGTGGAGTCGGGGCGGAACAACCGCACCGTGAGAAACAGGTCGACGTCGTCGGTGGTAGACGACACGGCGAGCCGAGCAACCACCGGGCCAACGATGGTCGTCTCGATCGAGTACGGCTCGGTTAGGAAGGTTAGCTCCTCCGTCAGTGCGTCGAATGACGCGCTCGCCGGGTCGGATGCCGCAGTGCTGGAGAGCGCCAGCGTCGCGGCGTCGAGCCTCAACTCCTCCCACACGGTGTCCTCGAGGGGCCACTGCGATGCGGTCCTGGGAACGAAGTCGTCGACCGTGCGCACCTTCATCGAAATCTGCGGCTGTGAGTCCCACCCGTTGGCTTCACCCTTCAGGAAGTGATCGAAGAAGCGCTTTTCGATGTCTACGCCGTAGTCGGTGTAGAACTCTGTCCAGTGCTCAAGGCCGTGCATCTCGAGCCACTTCTGCTTCGAACCGCTCCCGAGGAAGCCTTCGACGTTGCCTCGCAGATGCAGCCCCTGGCCGCCCCAGTTTCCGCACGACAGGACCGGCACTTCGATCCGGGACAGGTCGGGGACCCGACTCGCGAAGTACTCGTCCAGCAGGGGATGATCGAGCTCGTCCTGGCGGATGTCGACCCGGTTGGCGGCCATCACATCCGAAGCGAGCTGTACGTCGCCGCCGATCGGCTGGCCGGTGACGGCGCTGACTCGGCCGTTCGAGCCGAGCCCGTACTGGACGTTCATGACCTGGAGCGGGTACCAGTTGATCCAGAAGGTGCAGAGCATCCCGCCGTGCCGCGTTCCATCCCGGTAGAGATCCGAGGCGCCCTCGAACGGGCAGATCGCTGCGAGGTGCGGTGGTCGGAGAGCGGCGACCTGCCACTGGTTCATGGCGTAGTAGGACACGCCGAGCAGCCCAACCTTGCCGTTGCTCCACGGCTCAACCCCTGCCCACTCGATGCAGTCGTAGTAGTCGCGGGACTCTCGTGGAGAGAAGGGGTCAATGAACCCCTGGGATGCTCCGGCGCCGCGTGAGTCGATGCGGATGACGACGTAGCCATCGGGAACCCAACGTTCCGGGTCTGCGGTCTCCCAGTTCGCGTAGCGGGTCGAGCTGCCCTGCGCGATCTCGGGGTGATCCGCGATCAATTTGGTCCATTGCGCGGAATATCCCTCCGCAAACGACAAACCCTTCGCGTACGGGCCATACGTCATCAGAACCGGATGCGGCTCGTCGTCCACCGGTCGGAACACGTCCGCTCGAAGCACGACACCATCGTCCATGACGATTGGCACATCCCAATCGATGTGCATCCCATCCGCGATCTCGCTGCGATTCATCTCGCCCACTCCCTCGTGTCGAAATCCAGAATTGAAGTGAGCACTCACTTCTATTCGAAGTTCTACGCTAGTTTTGTCAGGTGGTCAAGTCGTCGAGCCAGAAGCGCCGCGAGCGGATATTGAGCGCCACCGCAGATCTGATTCGGCGGGACGGCATCTCGGCCCTGACTACCAAGAAGATTGCTGCCGAAGCCGGCTGCGCCGAAGGGACGATCTTTCGCCACTTCGGCGACAAGGGAGGCCTCATCGCGGCGGTACTCTCGTTCGGCTTGCCCGAGATCTACCGCCTCGAGGAAATTGCGCATCAACCGGTGGGTAGCGAGCTCACCAAGGATCTCCGTAAGCTGTGCGCCGCAGTCTACGAGTACTACGTGGCCAGCTACCCGATCGCCGCGAGCGCCCTTGCCGACGCGGACATCTTCCGTCGCTATCAAGCCGCTCACCGAGCTGCCGGCACCGGGCCAAGACAGATCTGGGGGTTCGTCCGCGACTACCTCGAGGCAGCACGTGCCGCCGGATTGGTGCGAGCCGACCTAGACATCGAGATCGAGGCCATGGCTCTGGCCGGAGCTTGCCAGAACGCCGCGTGGGTCACTCTCGTCAACGGCACAGACTCACTCCCGCACGGAGGTCGTGCATTCATCGAAAGTTTGGTCGCGGTGCGCATCGCCTCATTTCATTAGCCGCCGTCGGACTTCGACCCGCCGGCGGAAGCCGGCTACCGGCGTCGCGCAACGGTCGAAGACTTGAGACGCCGCGTTACTTCGTGCGCATAGTGGAGAAGTAGTCGCCCCAGTTCGGGCTGCCGGTCCGGGGCGAAGCGGGACTCGACACCGGTTACGCTGAGCGCCCATGCCGGCGCTCCCGTGGTGTCGAAGATCGCGGCGCCCATCCCGAAGCTACCCTCGAGGATGAGTCCTGGGTTGAGCGCCCACCCTGTCCTGCGGGTGTCGCTGACCCGGCCGAGGACCGCAGGCCGCGAATGACTCTCGCGCCAGTCCGGCTCAAGCGCTCGACGCTCGAGGTAGTCCGTGATCTCGGCGTCGGGAAGGTAAGACAAGATCGCGAGGCCCGCGGAGGCGACACCGAGGGGGAAGCGCACTCCCTCGTAAAGCACGAACGAACGCAACGGGAAGCTACCCTCCTCCCGCACGAGGCACACCGTCTCATCCCCACGCCGCGCGGACAGGAACGCACTCTCCCCCGTCTGGCGAGCCAGAGCGGCGACGCTCGCGGCAGCGACCTGGGTGATGTCGTAGCGTGCGGCCGCAACGGAGCCCATGAGGTAAAGCTCCGGGCCGAGGACCCACCGCCCCTGCCCTTGATCGTGGTCAACGAAGCCCTCCGCGGCGAGGGAGACGAGCATCCGGTGCGCCGTGGGCCTGGTGAGTCCGGAGAGCTTCACGAGTTCGGTGACGGTGACCCCGCTCGGCGCATGCTCGCTCACAATTCTCAAGACGAGGCCGACGCGCGCGACCACCTGAGCACCCTGCACCGGCATACCAAGCTCCGTCCACTAAATGGACAAGATAGCGCGAAACGACCACGATGCGGGCGAAATTTGCCGCGAAAACTGCCGCGCACTTAGCTGTCATCTGCCCACTTAGTGGACGTCGCGTGCAAAGGAGCATTCATGGCGAATCAATACGAGTCCGCTGCCGCCGCGATCGCGGGGAGCGTGCATGACGGCAGCACCATCGCGGTCGGCGGGTTCGGCCTTAGTGGCAACCCGACCGACCTCATCGAGGCCCTGCGCGACACCGGGGTGCGTGACCTCGTCATCGTCTCCAACAACATGGGCGTCGACGGCAAGGGCCTCGGGCTTCTGCTGGAGAACCGGCAAGTGCGCAAGGTCGTCGCGTCGTACGTCGGCGAGAACAAGCTCTTCGCGCAGCAGTACCTCGACGGCCAGCTCGAAGTGGAGTTCGTACCCCAGGGCACGCTCGCGGAGCGGTTGCGCGCTGGCGGAGCCGGCATCCCCGGCTTCTACACCCGCACCGGCGTCGGTACCGTCGTCGCCGATGGCAAGCCACACGAGGAGTTCGACGGGCAGCTCTACGTGCTCGAGCGCGGGATCGTCGCCGACGTCGCCCTCGTCCACGCCCACACGGCGGATGCGGCCGGCAACCTGATCTACCGGCACACGGCTCGCAACTTCAATCCGCTCGTCGCCGCTGCCGGCCGGGTCAC
Source organism: Galbitalea sp. (assembly GCA_036271875.1). GTDB lineage: Bacteria > Actinomycetota > Actinomycetes > Actinomycetales > Microbacteriaceae > Galbitalea. The sequence goes on along the minus strand of DATAZU010000023.1, from coordinate 28,241 downwards.
GATTGCGGAGGCCGAGATCGTGCTCGAGGACGGCTTCATCGACCCGGACATCATCGTGACCCCCGGCATCTTCGTCGACCGGCTCGCTCGCAGCGTGCCCCGCGCGAAGGATATCGAACAGAGAACCACCCGACCACGAGAGGCGGCACACGCTTGAGCTGGACACGTGATGAGATGGCAGCTCGTGCGGCGCAGGACCTGCGCGACGGCCAATATGTCAATCTGGGAATCGGCATCCCGACGCTGGTCGCGAATCACCTGCCGACAGGGGTCAAGGTCGTCCTGCAGAGCGAGAACGGCCTCCTTGGTATGGGCCCTTTCCCCTTCGATGGCGAGGAGGACGCCGACCTCATCAATGCGGGTAAGCAGACCGTCACGTTGGAGCCCGGCGGCAGCTACTTCGACTCGGCCGCTTCGTTCGCCATGATCCGCGGCGGTCACGTGCACACCGCGATTCTCGGCGCACTGCAAGTCTCGGCCAGTGGCGACCTCGCGAACTGGATGATCCCGGACAAGCTGGTCAAGGGAATGGGCGGAGCGATGGATCTCGTCGCAGGCACCCCCATGGTTATCGTCGTCACCGAGCACAACGCGAAGGACGGCAGCCCGAAGATCGTCGAGGTGTGCGACCTGCCGCTCACGGGAGCTGGCGTGGTCCAGAAGATCATCACCGACCTCGCGGTGTTCGACATTGTCGACTCGGCGCTCGTGCTGCGGGCCATCGCGCCCGACATCACGGTCGACAACCTGCGCGAGCGCACCGGCGCCCAATTCACAATCGAACTGATTGGAGCCCACCGGTGAGTGCTGTCATCGCGGGGTACGCCCGGACGCCGTTCGCGAAGTACACCGGAGTCTTCCGCGACATCCCGGCGACCGCACTCGGTGCGCACGCCGCGCGAGCAGCCCTGACCCGAGCCGGGGTGTCGCCCACGGAGGTCGATCGCGTCATCGCGGGCCAGGTCATTCAGGCCGCGGCTGGGCAGAACCCGGCACGCCAGACCGCGGTCGCGGCCGGTGTGCCCTTCGCCATTCCCGCCATCACGCTCAACGCCGTATGTCTGTCGGGCATGGAAGCGATCGTCGAAGGCGTGCGCCTCATCGACTGGGGCGAGGCTGACATCGTGCTCGCGGTTGGCCAGGAGTCGATGTCGCTCGCGCCTCACGCTATGGTCGGCTCACGCGTTGGCACCAAATACGGCGCGATCGAGTTGATCGACACTCTCGAGCGCGACGGCCTATCTGATGCGTTCCAGCATCAGTCGATGGGCGCATCAACCGAGTCGCAAAACGGGCCGCTGCACATCACGCGCGAAGACCAAGATGCATGGGCCGCGCGGTCCCATGCGGCGCTCGCCGCATCCGTCGACTTTCTCACAGGTGAGATCGAGCCGTTCACGGTCGAGGGTCGCAAATCAGTCACGCTCTCGGACGACGACGGGCTCCGTGCGGACACCACCGTCGAGACGCTCGCGAAGCTGCGGCCCGCGTTCGGAGCGAACGGCACGATAACGGCCGGCACTTCATCTCAGGTGACGGATGGGGCGTCCGCAGTCGTACTCATGAGCGAGTCGCTCGCCCAGAAACGAGGTGTCTCCCGGCTGACCCGTGTCATCGACCACGCCTTCGTTGCCGGGCCGGACGTCTACCTACACTCCCAGCCATCCCGAGCGATCACAGCGGCCATCGCCCGCACCGACTACATCATCTCCGACCTGGTCGCGGTCGAGATCAACGAGGCATTCGCGGCCGTTGCGGTGCACTCAACCCGGGAACTCGGCATCCACGAACGCATCGTGAACTCCCACGGAGGTGCCATCGCCCTCGGCCACCCGATCGGAGCATCCGGCAACCGGATCGTCGGGCACCTCGCGCGGCGGCTGCAGGAACTCGGCCCGGGCTCGATCGGCGCCGCGGGCATCTGCGGCGGCGGCGGACAGGGGTCTGCAGTCATACTTGAAGCGCTCTGAGCACTCCCTGACTGCGGAATGAACATGGCCGACCGCGCGATCTGAACGTCACTCGCCGCGGGCGGGTGTAGCCGACGACCTCAACACCGGTCACACGCTGGTTGGCTGCCGGTAGGACTTTCTCCCGTGGGGCGGATGCAGGCAACCGGGCAATCCGGCACGATCAAGCGACAGCAAGACAGTGCTCTGATCAGCAAGAGCTACGGTGCAGAGACGGTGGTGTTGCGGCAGGGCGGCTGAGCGGCCATGCACGCGCATCGCTGCAGTGCCGAAACCAGCGCTTAACTGTGGCAGGTCGCGCGGAGTGTGAGCCACCGTCTGCGGCAATAAAAAATGCGCCCCGCGGGGGCACTTTTCATTCTGCGGAGACGGTGGGATTTGAACCCACGGAGGAGTGTAAACCCCTCTCCACCTTAGCAGCGTGGAGAAACCAGCCGCTGGCCCGACGGCCCTAACCCGATTTTGCCCAGCAAATACTAGAAATCCTTGTATCGACTGGAATTTTCGGCACCCTCTCGGAATCTCGCTACACACCATCGACACCCGAAAAACGCCAGGATAGGCATCCTCCGGACACTCGGGGACACCTGGGGGACACCTGGGCTGTGCAACTGGTTACGGAAGCTCTCGAATTTCACGTTCGAGGATCCGCGAGGTCGTTCGAGCCAGATAGTGTCTCGCTATGACAGCGGTCGCAATATGAAGCTCTGGAGCCAGCGCCAGCGAGAGAAGTCAAATCGTGAGCGCGAGGCGCTTGGGGAGCCCTTGTGGACGACAAAGTTGGATGCGCGCGTGCTCAACCGGCTTGACGGTGTTTGGATCCGGGCTGTCGATGAGTACGACGAGAGGAATGCTGAGGTCACCCGTCTTCTGCGTGATGAAGGAGGCTACGAGCTCGGGCCACGCAACTCGTACTTGAAGCCGGGCTCCATCGGCTGGCTTGTCACCACGGGAGTGCCTCTTCAGGATGTCATCGACGCGATCCTAGCTGTGCTGCCCGAGCCCTACCGGGCTGGACGCATTCAAGAATCGCTAGGACCAGGATCACCGTTCCCACTGCACTCGATGCACCGTACGGCGAACACGATGGATCGTGAGCAGGTAGCGGCGGAGTTCAACCGCATTTTTGACGAGCACCGCATTGCCTACCGGGTCGTCGAGGGACAGGTCGTTGAGCGTTCCTCAGACGAATTGCAACGGACCGTGATCGAGCCGGCGCTGAGGCTTCTTATCGAGAAGAAGTTTGTCGCGGCGCACGACGCGTATATGGAGGCTCTGAAGGAAGTCACGGCGGGCAAGCCTGGGGATGCGATTACCGATGCGGGAACCGCACTACAGGAGACCCTTACCGCACTGGGTCTGAAGGGGAACGCGCTCGGTCCTCTCATCGCCGACGCGAAGAGGAAGGGGCTCTTCGCCGGGGCGGACGCGAACCTGACGGACGGAATCGAGAAGTTCCTCAACTGGGCAAGCGCAAATCGAAGTATCGCTGGCGACGCGCATCATTATTCGACGGCTGAGAAAGACGATGCATGGTTGATGATTCATGTGGTGGGCGCCCTTATCGTCCGGCTCGCCACGCCCGCAAACCGAGGACCGACCGGAAAACGGACGAAGTGAGCGTTCCAAATTGGGCAGATGCCATTGCGGCGATCGCCAGCGTAGTCAGTGCGAGCGTGGGAGTCGTTGCCGTGTGGATCGCGGCGAGGCAGCTCGGCGGAGTGCGTAAGCAAATCACAGCGGACCTGCGTCCGTATCTTGCGGTGGACGTGACTCCAGAATGGCTATCGAATGAATCCTTGGAGTGGCTGAAGTTCGAAATCCACAACACCGGGCGTACGGCCGCTGCGAACGTCACTCTAGTGACTATCGAAGGGCTTCCCGGCGCGGAGGAGGAGCACAAAATCAACCTCTACTCCCGCATCGTGGTGCCGGGTAGCAAGCTCCCTGTCTGGATTGGCGCCCGGGCGATCTCAGTCGGCAGCGACGGTATTGCCGTATTGCTGGCCCGTATTCGGTACACAAGCGCGCATGACGCGTCGACGATTTACGATGAGGAGATCTCCCTCGAGGGTGCGATCAGGATGGTGAGCGGAACTCTCCCGCCAATTGACGTTGACCTGGAGCCCTGAGATCGGTCGCCGATTGCATCGCCAAGGTCTGGAGCACTTGGCAACCTGAGAGTTAAAGGACTGTGCGAGCGAGGAACGGAAACTGGGGCGCCCGAGCTGCCGTCACGTCATCGTGTTGCGCTCAACTGATGCGTTTTCTCAAGGGGGACGCCGATGCTTGCGTCAAGAAGTTCAAACCGTGGGACTGGCTGGGCAGCGAGAGGAGTATCACGATTGCAGATCACCGCTGCAGGTGAAACGATCGGTCTCGTGATGAGTCGACCCCTCCCGCCAATCACGCCATACGCACTGGAACTGCTTGTGTTTCAGGGTGATTCCGGCCTCGCACGAAACCACACCACACACGCGGCGCACTAGAGAATCGGGCGAAAATCGTCATCCTCGGGACGCTCGGGGACACCTAGGGACGCTTGGGCGGATCTCCCGAGGGCCGTGAAATGCTCCGGTCTCTCGAATCAGCCGTTGGAGGCTTCAGTCGAGCATGTCGTCGTAGCGGCGCTCCCAATAGCCCGGCTCCTGACTCTCGTGCGCGTATGCCAGGATCACCGGCTCGCCGTCGCGCAGGAAGTAGACGACCCGATGGTGGAACCGCTTCGTGCCTTTAGTGCGAACGATCGGCTCCCGGTCCCAGCCGGGAAAAGGCGGCCAGCCTTCCGGGTACATCTCGATCGCCTCGATCGCGTCGGCCACTTCATCAAAGAGCGCGTGGCCGAGCCCCGGTTCTGTCTGCTCGTATCTCTCGGCAGCAGCGAACAACTCTGCACCCGCGTCGGGGTGCTCCGGGTGTTCGTGAGTCACCGAGTGGAAGCTGGGTACTTGGCGGCGAACTTGGCGCGGGTTGCCTCGAACGACCCGAGCTCGACCCTGCCTTGCAAGACGTCATCGAGCCGGTTGCCGATTTCACCGCGCCATGCGTCGTCGATCTCGTCTTGGGGCGCATTGGCGTTACCGCCGTCGAGACTGAGCAGCCCGGTATGAATGACCGCGGCGCGCTCTTCGGGAGCGAGCGCGAGCAGTGCCCTCTCGACCTCTGCGACCTCCGGTGCCATGGGTCAAGTGTACGGCGGGATGCCCATCCCCGGGAAGGCAACGACCCGCGTCACAGACCGATACCACGGTCGCGCCCCGGCCCAGGACGCTCAACGTCGATCGACGACGACCGGAACCGGGCGAGCTTCGCCGCTCGCGCGGCGTCGCGTGCGGCCTGGGCACGCTGTGCCGCAGCCCGTGCAGTCTCCGCCCGAGCGGCGCGGTCACGGATGAGCTGAGCGGCGTCGATAACCGGCAGCGCCTCGATCTCGGCGAGATCGTGCCGCGCATGATCTGCGCGCTTGCGCCACCCGGCGGCGCGGGCCTCGACGGCGCTGGGAGGCAGGTTCCCGGGGATGCCGCGGCGGAGAGTATCGCGCTCGTCCGCACGGTCCCAAGCCCGCCGCTGTTGCTCATGGCGGGCCTGCTCGGCATTCCGGTTCGCGTCGGCCACGCGTGGGTCGGTGTCGACCTGCCTCCGGGCGACGGCTTCCGCCCAAGAGGGAATTCCTGTGGTCGTCTGCGGCACGTCACCCCAACACCCGAACACCGATTCCTCGATGGTGTGGTGCTCGCGTGCAGCGTCGGTTGCGGCACGGTTGGCGGCGCGTTTGCCGAGCCGTCCTGCACGGGCGCGGGTGGCGGTCGCTTCGCACATCCGCTCCCGGGAGGCGAGATAGGCGGTGCCGTCTGCGGTGGCCTGATCGATAAGCGGCGTGGCGACCTCGGCGCGTACCCGCTCGGAGCGCGCGTCGGCTGCGTCGACCAGTTCCTGCTGCTGCGTGTACTCGGCCTGGTGCGCGTACCGCTGTCGGGCGAGCGCGGCGACCGCGCGCTTCCACGTTTCGGCCTGATCTTCGGCGTGCTCGATCTGCTGGGTGAGCTTCGCACGTTCCTGGTTGACGAGTTTCACGGGTCCATCGGCAATGAGACCGTGTATTGCTTCGTGTGCGGCACGGGTTTCCCCGGTGAGCCCGCGGTCGGCGCGGTCGCGCTCGAGCGCTTTGGCGAATTGCTCCCGGGCATCGTCCAGGTTGACGGCGACGATGTGGAGCCGGTTGCTGGTGCAGCCGCGAGTCATGCCGACATACACTCCGGCGGAGTCGAGCGCGTCGGAGAGGATCGTATGCGACTCGTCCACCGTCGCGCCCTGCACCCCGTAAGCGGTCGACGCGTACGCGAGGTGCGTGTATTCGTGGACGTACTCGGCGGAAAGTACTACGGTGCGCTGGTATTTGTGTCCGCTCCCCGTCTCCCTCACCCACACCGTGCCGTCTTCTCCGACGTGTTGGACGGTCCAGGTCTGCCTGTTCGCGATGCCGAGTTCGCTGTCGTTCTTCCGGGTTTGGATCACGTCGCCCGCGCCGATGGCGAGCCCGTCGCTGCCGGTAGTGGTGCGTGTATCGTCGACGCTTCCGCGCTGTACACGTTCGCCGCGGATACGCGCGTTCAGCCCGCGGGCCTCGTCGTTCGTCGCGACCGTGATCGCATCCTCGGGCCGCGCGATCCGGGCGATCGTCTCCTGGACCGCCTCCACGCTGTCATGCAACTCGATCAGATCAAGGGCGTGCAGTTGGTTGAACAATAGCGCCGGGTTCTCGCCGGCACGCATCCGCACGGTGAGGTCAGCGTAGTCGGGGTCGGTGAAGCGGTGCACGGTCGTCATATCGAACGTGCGCTCCGCGAGTTGCGCCGCCATATCCAAGACACCACCCCGCCCGACAGCGGACAGTTGCGCTCGGTCCCCGACCAGAGCGATGGTCGCGCTGGCTTCGTCCGCGATTGTCAGGAGGGCGAGGGCGGCGTCTTGGTCGAGCATCCCGGCCTCATCGACCACGACCCGCTCGCCTCGGGCCAGGCGGGTGTTGGTGAGTGGGCCGGTATAGGTCATCCCCGTCTCGGGGTCGTCGTCGCCGGGTGCGAGGCGGGTCCATACGCCGTCCCTGTTCCAGCGCCACCCGTTTGCGTGGATGAGCTTCGCGACACTGTCGGTCGGGACGCCGAGCTCCTGGCTTGCAACGTCGGCGGCTTTCTTCGTCGGCGTCACGATTCGCGTCGCGCGCCCTTCCGTAGCGGCGGCACGGATCGCCGCGCCGAGCATGGTGGTCTTCCCTGCGCCCGCCGCTCCCTCCACGACCACGAGCGAATCTGTCGAGGCAACCGCGGCAGCAGCCTGAACCTGCTCCGGGTCCAGACTCATGTCGTGTGCCAGTCGCGACATTGCCGCGACACGCCCCGCGTCAGCTGTACTCACATTCCTCGCACGGGCGGTGAGCAGGTCGCGCAGTTCCGTCTCCACTGCCACGACGTGCAACGAGGTGAGGTGCGCAACATGATCGGGTTGCACCATGCCGAGCGGCAGCACAGACAAGCAATCGTCCGCTGCGAGCTGGGTGGTCATCGCAATCAGGTCCCGCAACGCCGCAGGTTCCGCACGGACCCCGGCTTCGGTGATGATGCGGGTGACATGCTCCTGCACCGTATGCCGCGTCCACGTCGACGCAGCGGCCGCACATCGGTCCAGCGCACGCGAGGCAACCTGTTGCACCCGCAACTCGTCCAACGCCACCGAAGCGCGGACACGCGCCCGCGGGAGACCAGGCGTGTATCCGAGGGCTTCCATCTCCGCACGCCACCCGGTCTCGTCCTTGAGGTTCGATGGTTTCTTCCCCGGGCGTTCGTGATCCCACGCCATCGCCGTCAACCGGGCAGTGACCACCGGTCCCGCTTCCTGCCCCGGATGTCGCGCCTCCCACTCGGCTACGAACCGGGCGAGATTCCGCTGTACCTGCTCAGCCCTCTTGCTCATCGGAGCGTTGAACCGCTCCAGCTCGGCCACCTCCCCGGTGACGGGATCGAGAGTGAGGCCGTGCGCATCAAGCACCTGGGCGAGGTGCGGGTGAGCGGCGATGACCGCCGTGCCGAGCGCCCGGATCGCGCCCTGTTGTTTGAACAGTGCCGCCGTGTCCAACCCTCGCCACGCTCCGGCCGCCCAGACTCTCGCACGGATTTGGAAATGGATATGCCGGTGCGGATCCCCCGCCCGCGAAGTCCTATGCGTGACCGACACCGTCTCCAGCTGCTCGACCGGCACCACCTCCTGCCGACCGCGCGGGCCTACCCGGGTAACCGAATGCTGTCCGAGCCACGAGCGAATCTCGTCCACCGCGTCGCGCTGCGCTGCGTCCAACGCCTCCGACACGTCCGGGTGCAGAGCGGCCGCGCTCGACAACGACTTCGGCGCGTTCACCACCATCTCCGCAAACCTCGGCGACCCCCGCCGGCTATCACCCGGCAGACGCGGAACCCCCATCGACTCCCCGGTAAGCGGGTTCACCCAATTCACCCACTGGGCATACTCCTCCGGTGTCAGGGCACCCTCACCGATCACCGCCCCGCTGGCGTCGACCACCGAGAAGTTCGCCAGCGCGGTCCCTCCCTCCAGGTAGTACTCGTCAGCTCGTGAACGGTCCGACTCCAGGTACCGGCGCGCGTCCACACCGGAACCCCGGAACAGGATCACACCACCACGCACACCCGCACCTCATGTTCTTGCTCATGTATTGGCAACTATCTACGGTAGCATACGTACATTCATTCGCGGAATCGTTGTCGGGAGATTCGCCACGCCGAGCGGCCCTTCTAGTGGGGAGACCATGCTCCAGTCTTCTGGTCATATGATCGGGGTGTGACCAACTGGTATGAAGTTCCTTTGCCGAGCTTCAAGAATCCACCGGTCATCGAGTCCGCCCTCGCTGTCGAATTTCCCGCAGTGACCGGCCTCAATCCAGCGGCCCTTAACCGCCTTCAGAAGGTCTGGGAAGACCGGTATCCAGACCTCGAAGACCGTCCAGGCACGCCGCCCACCCCGCTCCATTCGAGCGGCGAGGTGCTTTTCAATTTCGTTCCTCAGGACGGTGGCGGGCTGCGACGAATCTGGGCCACTGGTCGCGGTGACGGGCGACTGGTGCAAACACAGAACGACCGCCTGATTCTGAACTGGCGAAAAGAAGCGAGCAAAGGCCCCTACCCCGGCTTCAACACGCTCCTGCCGGAGTTCGAGAAAATCTGGAACGAGATGGGAGAGTTCATGGAGGCGGCGGGATATCTGCCCCGGTCGCCCGCGCTAGCTGAATACACATACGTAAACGCGGTGCCCATCGCTCCGGGCGACTCATTCGGTGACGTCGTGCTCCTTCTCACAACACCGGGTGACACTGTGCCGGGTGTTGAGTCCTTCACCCGGTTCCAGTTCATCCGCGACATTCACATCAAAGACAAGCATCCTTTTGAGGGGCAAGTCTTTGTCCAAGGCGAGCCTCAGCAATACGCAAACAAGCGGCAACTCGTTTTCACGGTAACTGCACGGCTCCTTGTCGGAGGCCGCCCAGAAGGCCCCATCGAGGGACTCAAGGCCGCACACCGGCTGGCCACGCTCACATTTGAAGCCGTGGTTCCGGAAGAAAAAAGAAAGGCATGGGGCCAACAGTGACGTACGCACCCACGTATAACCTCGACTTCGGCACGAGGCCTTCAGATCCTTTCGCTGCACTCACTCGGAACGTAGCGAACTACTGGGGTGCCACCATCGAAGCGGCGAAACACGCTGTAGATTCTTACGTATCGATGTTCGCAAGCTCATCGCCCAGTTTTGCTTTTCAGATCGAGCGCGGCTTCGTGGCTAGTTCAAATATCTCTAGCGCTGTGAACCACACCAGCAAGGAGGTACTGCTGCGTTTCGCCGAGAAACGCCTCAATGCAACTAGAAACGCAGGCGAAGTCGAGCTAACCCTTGAAGCCGAATGGAGCCTCTGGGCTCTCCTGAACGCGCTGGTCGAGCAGGACGGTCCTACGCCGCAACTAGTGCCAACCGGAGATGGCGCGGTCGAAGTTCAGTGGCTCTCTGGCGGAGTGTTCGTTTCAGCAATCTTTGATGAGTCCGGGGACTTCGATGTCTATGCACTCGAAAACGATTCGGAAGTTCTTCTGAGCGAAGAAGTCGAGTTCGGGCAGGCGCTGACCTCCGAAACTACCGAGACGCTCGTATCGCTACTTGCCCGAATGGGGAAAACTGCAAAGCTTCGCCCGGCTCTTCTTCGGTAACTAATGGCAAAGGGCGACTCATTGGCCGATGGTGAAGTCATCCTTCGGAGATTCGATGCGGATGCAGGGCGGGCCAACCACTGGGTCGAGCCTGACGACGGATCGCCAGCGCGTCTTACCGGCGCAGCCTTTGGATTCAAACCCTCCAAGAGTGGGTGGGGCGACGAGTGCTCGATCTATCAGGACTCAGAATTGCCTAGTTTGGGCATTGGGCGGAAGAATTGTATCCAGCGAAATCAAGTCGGCTGGGACATTGCGACATCGACCGCTGAGGCTGTACGGGGCGTGAAAGTTGCGCCCCCAGGCAAACAGGGAGAACCCAACCCGTTTGGCGTGGTTGAAGACCGCTATCCGAAAGGCGTGAAGCGGGCGCCGCGAAGAGACGGTGCGCACGCAGAGATCATTCTCGGCCTTACGGGTAGCGCCCGCCGTCGATGGGTCTCAACCTTGGCGAACACATTCAAGCGCGAGGCCATTTACTGAGTCCACCCCAATCGTGATCCGACCAAGATCCCTCAGAACCTTCGAAATTTCACGTGAACGCATTCTCACGCACGATGCCAAATTGCCTTGATTTAGAGTGGATTTTGACGGTTTGTACGCGGCAGCCGCGGAAAATCTTTCGGAGCGGATTTTATCCATCACGGTGTCTTCAGCGGTCGTGGAAGGAGCTTGGTCAGGGATTCGAACCCGAGCCGTTCGTAGATCGGAATAGCTCTGCTGCTGGAGTGAACAAGAACTCGCGGGATGCCGAGTCGATCGGCTTCTTTGCTCGCCTCCGCGACCCTTTTCCATCACGACGCGTGCCTGGTCACATGGGTACATTCGGGGAGGAGCACATGGATGTGCGAACTTCCGAGAGGTGACATGCGAAAAGGCATACGGGACTCAGGTGCGTCTAACGCGCCCGTATTACTAGACAAGACGAATCTTGCCATTATACGCTCTAACGTATAGTCGTAATCGTGACGCAAAGTGAGGATTTCGAGGTGCGGCTTGCTGCGGCGGAGCGGGCGATAGAGGTATTGCAGGGTGAGGCTCAGGTTCCGGGCGGCGCGAGCATGGTCCCTACGGACGATGCACTGTGGGCGTTGGAGGGACTACGAGTCCGTGCGCCCGAGGGCGGCGCTGTGCTCTATGTCGGATCAGTTGATCTGCCGAACGGTGGGACGGTGCGCTGGCAGTACGGGCTTGGTGCGGCTGCTGTATTTGCTCAGGACTGGACGGAGCAGGCGCTCGCGCTGGCAGCGTTGGGGAACCCGGTGCGGTTACAGATTCTCCATGCTGTGCTGCATGGCACGACCACTGTTGCGGCGCTGGTCGAGGTATTGGATTCGGGGACGAGCGGGCAGGTGTATCACCACCTGAAAGAGTTGACGACGGCTGGGTGGCTGGTTTCGGGTAAGCGTGGGGTCTACGAGGTGCCGGGGGCTCGGGTCGTACCGTTGCTGGCGATCCTGGTCGCGGCGGGCACGCCCGGATGAGTCCCGCGTTGCCCGCATTGCTGTCGCAGTTGCTCAGCCGATCCGGTGCGGTATCGTTCCATCGCTTCGATGCGGTCGTGCGTGGCGCCGGACAGATTGCGGACGAGGTTGCGGGGCTCAGTGACGACGCTCTCCGCGCAGCGATCGCAGCATTCCCACCGCGAACCGCCGACGACCTCTCCGGCGCGGCGACGGCCAAGTTCCTGGCCCTTGCCCGCGAGGCTGCCGTGCGCACGGTTGGGATGCGGGCGTTCGATGAGCAGCTCGTGGCCTGCTGTGCGTTGCTGTCTGGGCATGCGGTGGAGATGGACACGGGCGAGGGCAAGACGCTGGTTGGTGCGTTTGCTGCGGCCGGGCATGCGACGGCCGGTCGGCGGGCGCATGTGATCTCGGTGAACGACTACCTTGCCCAGCGGGATGCGGAGTGGATGGGGCCGTTCTTCGCGTTGCTCGGGGTGAGCGTGGGTTGGGTGGGTCAACACAGCACCCACGAGCAGCGGCAGCGCGCGTATCGGTGCAATGTGGTGTACGCGGCGGTGAGCGAGATCGGCTTCGATGTGCTCCGCGACCGTTTCGCCATCACCCCAGATGAGCAAGTCGGCCCGGCGTTCGATGTGGCGATCGTGGACGAGGCCGACGCGGTGATGATCGATGAGGCGATGGTGCCCCTCGTACTCGCCGGAACATCGGACCACCTTGCAGAAGACCTGGCCGAGGCGACGCTGATGGTCGCGGACCTGGACGCGGGCAGCGACTTCACGGTCGACGCCGACCATGCGGCCGTCTCACTTACCGATCAGGGGCTGGATCGGCTTGAGGCTCATTTGGGCGGGTTGAACCTCTACGCCGCCGAGAACATCGCGACGCTGACCCGAATCAACCTCGCCCTCCGTGCCCGGGTACTCGTACGCAGGGACGTGGACTATCTGGTCGTTGATGACGCGATCAAGCTCATCAACACTGGGCGAGGCCGCGTCGCCCATCTGCAACGCTGGCCGGACGGGCTGCACGCCGCGATCGAAGCGAAGGAACATTTACCCGCCAGCGCCCCCGGCATGATCCTCGACACCGTCACGATCCAGGACCTCCTCCTGTCGTATCGCACCCTTTCGGGGATGAGCGGAACCATTACGGCGGTCGCGGAGGATCTGCTCGAGTTCTACAAGCTCCCGGCCGGCCGTGTCGCGCGGCATAGGCCCAACATCCGCATCGATCAGCACGACCGTGTCCTCCTCGCCGCCTCGCAAAAGTTCGCGGCGATCGTGATGGAAATCACCACTCGGCACGCTGCGGGCCAGCCCGTCCTCGTCGGAACGCAGAACGTCGCCGAGTCCGAGTCGCTCTCGGCGCTGCTTAGCGAGGTCGGCATCCGGAGCCGAGTGCTGAACGCGAAGAACGACGCCGCGGAAGCCGAGATCATCGCCCGAGCGGGAGAATACGAGGCCGTCACCATCTCCACAGAGATGTCCGGGCGCGGCACAGACATCCGTCTCGGTGGGGCGGATGAGCAAACCCGCGATCGAGTTGTCGCGGCTGGCGGGTTGGCTGTGATTGCGACCAGCCGGTACCCGTCCCGCCGACTCGATGCGCAACTCCGTGGACGCGCGGGACGACAAGGCGACCCGGGAACCAGCCTCGTCTTCGTAAGCCTGGACGACGACCTCGTGCAAACAAATGCTCCGACACATGTCCTCACCAGGATCGAGCGCCAGGCAGATGCGCTTCCACGCGGCAAGCGACGGCAGATCGTGGACATCTCCCAGGCGATCGCTGAAGGCCAGCGCCTCGACCGGCATCGCACGACGTGGGCCTACAACCGCGCCATCGCCGCAAAACGCAGCGCGGTCCTCGACCACCGGCGCGCCGTCGCCGACGAGGATCTTGCCCTGACCACCCTGCGCAGGTTGATCCCAGAACAACTTGGCATGCTCGAACGCGCCCGCGGCAAAGTCATCGCAGGAACGATCCGCACCATCGCTCTTTACTATCTGGACGAGCATTGGGCTGAACATCTCGCTCTGCTGCAAGAGATCCGTGACGGCATCCACCTCCGAGCCCTCGCCGGCCAGAAACCCGTTGATGAGTTCCATCGCATAGCCCTGCGCGAGTTTCACGGATTCTTCGATGCCGTCTACCAGGACGCCGCTAGGTTCGTCGAGACGCTCGTCCCCGAAGACATCGGACACAACCTCGAAAAACTCGGCCTGCGACGACCCTCTGCAACCTGGACCTACATGGTCACCGACGACCCACTAGGAACCCCCGGCGACCGGATCGCAAAGGAGCTCGGGAAAAGGTGGCGAACCAAGATCCTGCGGATCGAGTAACAGCACGAACATCCGCTTCCCGGCGCACGATCTCACTTCAACTCCACCGTCGTGTCGGTCATCCGACCCTATCCGGCGCGGCCGCGGCGTCCCGCAGGGAGGAGCCCGCGGGCGCGGGCTTTAGCGACCCAGCCTTGGGCCGTGGTGAGGGCGACGTCGTTGATCTGGGCGATGGTGGCGCTGGGGTTCTTGTCGTCTTGCTGCGTGAGGCGTCCGTGCTGAAGCGCAACGCGCTCGTAGAAGTCGGGGTCCTGCTTGGCGGTGCCGACGAGAGGCTTGAGCAGGTCCCGCTCAGCAATCTTTCGACCACTCGGCAGGACGATCTTCCCGCCGGTAATAGTGCTGTTGCGGTTCATCGCGAACAATCGCTTGTTGATGGCGGCCTCGATGCGCGCGGTCGGAAGTTCTCGTAGGAGCTGGCTGGTGATCGGGTCGCCCGGCCGCCAGGGAAGATAGACGACACCGGTGATGCGCACTTCCTCCGGCACGGCATAGAGCTGACGTTGCAGACGGATAAGCACCCGGGTTCCGGTTGGCTGGTGCTCGATGTAGAGCCAGCGGCCGTCGATCGTCTCGTTCTGATCGGAGTCGAGTTGCGCCTGCCGATCGGCCTCGGTGCGTAATTGGTCGTTGTAGCCCAGCACGGCGTCGATCTGACTGCTGGCGTCGTCGGGCCGTTCGCTGGGGAACCTACCCGCCAGATGCCAGCCGGTGGGTAGGTCCGCTGGGACCAGCAGCCTGTCGTAGGTCTGGTCGTCGGGCAGTCGCGGTGCCGTGGGCATGTCCCGAGTCTAGCGAACCTATGAGTTATCTCATGTAGTTGCGGTTACCCTCGTGTTGTGGAATGATGTCGTGTACTCGCGGAAACTTGATGTGTGGTGAAGGAGCGGGCATGAGTGTTAGTGACGCGTTGTCTAGGGGCATCGACCGGGGACGCCTGTTCTACTCAGAGGAGGAGACCGCCGCGCTGCTCGGCATCCACCGCACGACGCTCCGCATGCTCGCACTCGACGGACGCGCTCCGGTGGAACCCGTTCGGCTTACCCAGCACAAGCGCGTCTACCGGCGCATCGACGTCGAGCGCCTCGCGGGGGTGACTGAGTGAGCATCGAGACCCGCAAAACGAAAGCCGGTAAGACCTACTATTTCGTCCGGGTGAAGTCCGGCCGCGCGCTGGTGGCGACAAAGGCATTCGACGGTAAGCGCGAGGCCGAGACGTGGGAACGTGAGCAGAAGCATCTGCTGGAGACCGGCAGGCCCTTGCCGCCCAAGCGATCCTTTACCCTGAACGAGCTGGTGACGATGTTCGAGGCCGCGCGTGCAGGCGGCAACCCCCACACCGTCGACACCGACCGGAACAACCTCGCCGCGCTCCCGGCGGCGCTGCTAGCTCGGCCGCTCGCCTCGATTCACGCCGACGACATCCGCGACCACCTCCTCGCGGAGTTGCGGAAGAAGAAGCCGTCGACTGTTGCGAGAGAGAAAACCACGCTGAGCGCACTGTTCACCTTCGCCGACGAACAAGGACTGCTGCACCAGCCCCACCCGGTGCGGGCCATGAAGAAGATCACCGACCTGGGTGTCGTCCAACGCGCGATCAGCCCGAACGAAATCCCCACCCCGCAACAAGTTGCGGCGGTGCTCGCCGCACTCCGGGAACGTCGAAGTGACATCGCGGACGTGTTCGAGTTCATGTCGCTCACCGGGGTGCGCTGGGGAGAGTTGCGCGCCATCCGCGTCGACTGGCTCTCCGAGGTTCCGCTGGCACAACTGGGCATCGAACGCTCCCACTCCGACCGGTACGAGGAGAAAGCACCGAAGTCCTGGCGCGGAACCCGCCCAGTCCCGCTATCTCCCCGCGCTGCGGCAATCTTCCGTCAGCATGCCACCGGCAAGGGACCCGACGACTACCTGTTCACCAACCAGCTAGGTGGACAACTCACCGTTGCCGTCGCCCGAAAATTCCCGCTCGGCTTCCGCCGCCACGCCCTCCGTCACTACGCCGCCTCCACCTGGCTGCGATTGGGAACACCCGTACACGAGGTGGCCGAATACCTGGGCGATGACGCCCGCACCGTCCTCGCCGTGTACGCACACGTGCTCGGCGAAGGACAGCGCCGCGATCATGTGAACCGCCTCGCCGCCGCCGAAAACCCCGGCCCGGAAGGGCGGGGACACCTGGGGGACACCTGGAGCAGTCCGCGCCTCGGACTCTAACTGATACAGCGTATCGACCGGGAAAATGAAACCCGCCACTGACCGGCAATTATGTGCGGAGACGGTGGGATTTGAACCCACGGAGGAGTGTAAACCCCTCTCCACCTTAGCAGGGTGGTGCACTAGGCCGAACTATGCGACGTCTCCTTGTTGCGCTGCAATCTTAGCTGGCGGCCGGTCGACGACCGAATCGAAAATCGGCGCAAAATATGGCGTGCCGCAGCTTGTCCCCCGTTCAGGGGACCGACTAGAGTTCTCCTGACGCTAGAGTTCACCTTTACCCCCAGGTGAGCCGACGGACCCGAACCGGCGTCATCTTATTCAAGAGGCTTACCCGTGCCCCGCTCTGCTGACAATGCCTTAACTGGCGCTGCCTCGATCTGCCATGCCCTCACAGGGCATGCCGATGCAGGTTGCGCATACTCTGCGCTACCGGCGAGCGAAAACACTGTCTGGCTGGTTCCTGACCTCGGTCGGAGCCAGTCAGCGCCCATCTCACGACAGCAGACAGTTCGGGTCGTAGCTGTGTGAGAAGGTGGGTCTCCCGCGCACTGGGTACGCGGCGGGAGACCCACCACCTTTCCGACCCAAGCGATGGCGATAACGTCGTCGCCGCGCACTCACCCGATGGCCGAGACGGCCGTCGGGCAACGCGACGACTACTGGTCTTGAAGCGGGCGAGTCTTCGAGCAGGTCACCTGGGAAGCCGACTGTCCAACGAGGCCGTTGAGAACCGTCGACCCAGCGAGCGGCTTGCCTCCTGCCGACGAGCCCGATTGGGCCACCGATCCGCGATTGTCGCCCTGGGTGCCCAAAGTGAACGGCTTGTCGGCCTTAATCAGTGCCATCAGCTTGTTGCCCGTGTAGAGGGTCGGCTGCACCTTGCCCGAGAAGATTCCGGTACCGCCCGTCGTCCCCGGGTACTGAACAAACTCCACGTGATTTGGGGCAATGTTCTTCAGCGTCGAGGCGATCGAGACCATGGTCGGGATCGACTCAAGGCTGGACGACAGCTGCATGTTCGAACTCGCCGCCGACGCGATCTTGTAGACGGTGACCGGATTGTTCAGTGTCCCGGCCTGCTCCATCTTGCGCACGAGTGCTGAGAGATAAACCTGCTGGGAGCTGATGCGACCAAGGTCGCTGCCGTCGCCGACACCGTGGCGCGAGCGCAGGAAGGCCAACGCCGCGCTACCCTGCAGGAGGTGCTCACCGGCACCCCTGAGGTACGCACCCGAGTACGGGTCGTCGAGAGTGCCGGTCGTGCACACCTGGACGCCGCCGACGGCATCCGCCATTTCGATAACGCCCTCAAAAGTGATGAGGCCGGCAAATTGGATGGGCAGGCCAGTGAAGCTTTCGATCTGTGTCACGACGCAGGGTAGACCGCCGTATGACAGCGCCGTGTTGATCGGCAGCCCCGCCGCCGTACCGCCGATCGAACATTGCGCGTGGGGAAGAATCATGTCACGCGGGAAGCTCACGGCCGTTGCGAATTGGTGGTCGGCCGACACATGCAACAGGATCGTCACGTCGTTCAGGGCGCCCTGATCGGCGTTGATGCCACCGCCGATGCTGCCCTGGCCAGCACGAGTATCGTCGCCGACGATGAGGATGTTGAATCCTCCGGGATACACGCCAATTCCGGGCGGCGGCGCGACGGAATGACCCGCGTCAATGTTGACGCCGGGACCGAGCTTGGAGGCCGTCTGATAGATGGCGACGCCCGTCACGGTCAGTGCGGCAACGACGATGACGGCGACGATCGTGCCGATCAGACCAAAAACGCCACCCACCACGCCGGCCTTTTTCAGTCGGCCGTGCCTGGCAATGCCGGAAACCTGCGACTCGTTTCGATCGCGGGGGCGCGTGTCACTCACGTCAGATCCCTTTCGTAGGTGGTCGAAGACGCGGAGGGCGTGGGATTCGAACCCACGAATGCTTTCACATCACCAGTTTTCAAGACTGGCTCCATCGGCCGCTCGGACAGCCCTCCCGTGGGCAAGCAATAATGCTAACCCATGCTCGTCTCGCGAACCTGAACCCCGAGACGAACAGGGTACGCGTTGCTAGCCCGGAAACGACGCGAGAACGGTCGCGACGCCGTCCTCCAGGTGACTGCCGGTGAGTTCGTTCGAGGCATCCCGAACCTCGTCGGGCGCCTGGCCCATCGCGATCCCGCGACCAAACCGGGATGCCCATTCGAGCATGTCGATGTCATTGCGCCCATCGCCGATCGCGAGCACGCGGGTTCGTGGTATCCGGAGACGCTTGCGGACCTTCTCGAGCGCGAAGGCCTTGTTGACTCCCGACGGCGCGATGTCCAGCCAGGCTGTCCAGCCGACCGTGTAGCTCACGCGATGAAGCCCCATGCGCTCGACGACCGCGAGAAAGTCTTCGACGGCATGCTCGGGCGAAATGACAACGACGCGAGTTGCGCGTACCGCAAGCAGGTCATCGAACTCGACACGACGACCGCGCGGCTGCACTCCGCTGTCTGGAAAAGTCGGACCGGAGTAGAGAAACTCCTGATGCTCGTCCTCGACGCCGAAACTCGCGGCAGCCAGGTGACCCCGGATGGTCGTGAGAACCTCGGACGGATCGAACGTCTCAACCGAGTCCTCGACGTAATCCAACGGACGGATCGACTCGCGGCGCAGCGTGATCGCGCCGTTGGCGCAGACGACGAACCTCGGCGCTACCCCGAGTCGGTCAAGTACCGGAAGGGTCGTCGCGACGGCGCGTCCCGTCGCCAGCGTGACAACGTGCCCCAGGGCAGAAACCCGTGCGACCTGACGCGTGACCTCGTCGCTCAGCGTCCCGTCTTCGCGAAGGACGGTGCCATCGACGTCGAGCGCGATGAGCCAGCGATCGGACGAACGCGACGCGGTCACGGCTCGAGAACGGAGAGTCCGCCGAGGTAGGGCTGCAACGCTGCCGGCACCCGGACGGACCCGTCGGCCCGTTGGTGGGTCTCGAGGATTGCCACGATCCAGCGAGTGGTCGCCAGCGTTCCATTCAGCGTCGCCACGGGGGTCGTCTTGCCGCCGTCGACGCGATACCGGATGTCCAGCCGTCGCGCCTGGTATGTCGTGCAGTTGCTTGTCGAGGTGAGCTCCCGATAGGTGCCCTGCGTTGGCACCCACGCCTCGATGTCGAACTTGCGAGCGGCGCTGGAACCGAGATCTCCGGCGGCGACGTCGATCACGCGGTACGCGAGCTCGCACGCCTGAAGCATCGACTCCTGGTAGCCAACGAGCCGATCGTGTTCAGCCTCGGCATTCTCGGGGAGAACGTAGCTGAACATCTCGAGCTTGTTGAACTGGTGAACCCGAAGGATGCCGCGGTTGTCTTTGCCCGCAGATCCCGCTTCGCGTCGATAGCAGGTTGACCATCCGGCGTAGCGGAGCGGACCGCCTGTGAGATCGAGGATCTCATCGCTGTGGTAGCCGGCGAGTGCCACCTCACTCGTCCCGGTGAGATAGAGGTCATCGGCCGGCAGGTAGTAGATCTCGTCGGCGTGCTCGCCCAGGAATCCGGTGCCCGCCATGATCTCGGGGCGCACGAGCGTCGGCGTAATAAGAGGTACAAAGTTCTCGGCGATGGCCTTGTCGAGCGCGAGGTTCATCAGAGCGAGTTCGAGACGTGCCCCGACGCCGCGCAGGAAGTAGAAGCGGCTGCCGCTCACCTTGGTGCCGCGAGTGATGTCGATGGCACCCAACAACTCGCCGATCTCGACATGATCACGCGGCTCGAAGTCGAATTCGGGCTTGGTGCCGACCTCGCGCAGGGTGACAAAGTTTTCCTCGCCGCCGGCGGGGACGCCATCAATTACCGGATTCGCGATCGAGCCGACGATCGCGGTGAACGCGGCCTCGGCATCCGCTGCGGCCTGCTGGGCCAACTTCACCTGCCCCGCGAGCTCTTGCGCCTGGGCAACCAGCGCTGCCTTGTCCTCCTTCGCTGCGGAGGCAACGGTCTTACCGAAGGCGTTCTGATCGGCGCGCAAGGTCTCAAATTCACCGATGGCCGAACGGCGCGCGAGGTCCGCAGCAACGGCGTCATCCACGAGGCTGACGGATGCCCCACGAGCCTCCTGCGAGCGGCGAACAGCATCCGGGTTCTCGCGCAAAAGCTGGGGGTCGATCACCCGGCCAGTCTACTTTGGTGGGCCCGGTGCCCCGGTGCGCACTAGCTTGGATCCATGGCCGCTGTGACGACTCCGACGAAAGCGAAGACGGCGGCCGTCATCTACAACCCGATCAAGGTCAAGCTGAGAGCGCTGAAGGTCACGGTCAAGGAGGCCGAGGCAGCGGCCGGATGGAACAAGTCGCTCTGGTTCGAGACGAGCGTCCTCGATCCGGGGGGTGAGGTCGCCAAGAGGGCCATTGCGCAGGGCGCCGACGTGATCATGGCGGCTGGCGGCGACGGAACCGTTCGCGCGGTGGCCGAGTCGCTGCGTGGCACCGGGGTCCCACTGGCGCTGCTGCCGTCCGGCACGGGAAACGTGCTCGCCCGCAATTTGGGCTTCACACTGAACAACCTCGGGCACTCCGTCGACACCGCCTTCAGGGGCACCGCGCGCGCCATCGATCTTGGGATGGTCGAGGCGGAGCGAGCGGATGGATCGCGAACGACGCACGCCTTTCTCGCGATGGCGGGCATCGGCCTCGATGCCCAAATGGCAGCGCATACCAATGCCGTGCTCAAGGCGAGAGCGGGGTGGATCGCGTACGTCGATCCAATCGCCAAGGCACTCCGTGATCACAACAGCGTGAAGGTCCGCTACTCGGTCGACGGCGGGCCGGTGCGGTCGGCGACAGTGAACACGGTCATCGTGGGAAACTGCGGGCTGCTGCCCGGCAACGTGCTGCTGCTGCCCGACGCCGAGATCGACGACGACATCCTCGACATCGTGGCCTTCCGCCCCAAGGGATTCTTCGGCTGGGCGCAGATCTCGGTCAAACTGTTCTGGGAGAACGGCGTGCTTCGACGCAGCACGGTCGGTCGGCGCCTCATCAGCATGTCCCGCGAAATTCGAGCCCTGCGCTACCTGCGGGGCAGAGAATTCACGA
Source organism: Galbitalea sp. (assembly GCA_036271875.1). GTDB lineage: Bacteria > Actinomycetota > Actinomycetes > Actinomycetales > Microbacteriaceae > Galbitalea. The sequence goes on along the minus strand of DATAZU010000023.1, from coordinate 6,904 downwards.
TGCGACTTGAGCGACCGGAAGATTTCGAACTCGATGGCGACCCGTACGGCGAGGCCATCGCGCTCAAGGCGTGGGTCGACCATCTCGCCCTACGTGTCATGGTGCCGCCGGAGGCTCCGGTCGACTAGGGGCTCGGCTTCGCGTCAGGAGTCGAGGCTGTTAAGCCAAGCGCGCGCATCCTGGAACGCGTCGTTGTCGTAACGCGGGGTGACGGTGATCCGAAGTCGGTCCGCACGCGGGTACGAGCCGAGGAAGATGACGTTCGGGCTGAACCGCTTGAGGCCCAGGAGCGCGTCCGCGACGCGTTCATCCCGGATGTGGCCGTCGAGATCGATAACGAAACGATAGCGACCCAGGGCATCGCCGATGGGCCGGGACTCCAGGAGGCTCATGTTGACGCCCCGGGTGGCGAACTGCTCCAGCATCTCGAGGAGTCGACCGGCGGTGTCGTCCGGGAGTTCCGCGATGATGCTGGTCTTGTCTGAGCCCGTCGGCGCTGGCAGTTTCGTGGTCCTGCTGACCAGAACGAAGCGTGTCTGTGCGTCCGGGTTGTCACCGATGTTGCTGGCCAGAACGTCGAGCTTGTGATGATCGGTGATGGTCGGTGGAGCGATCGCGGCGTCCGCTAACCCGGCCCTTGAGCCCGTCGCGGTCCTTGAGCCCGTCGCGGTCCCTGAGCCCGTCGCGGTCCCTGAGCCTGTCGCGGTCCCTGAGCCTGTCGAAGGGTCCAAAAGCGACGCCGCCGCCGCGACGTTGGAGGACGCCGGAAGATGCTCGTGCTCCGGCAGGTTCTTGTCGAGCCAGAGGTGCGTCTGTGAGTACGCGACCGGGTGCGCGTTGATCACCTTCACATCGGCGAGCGCTGTGCCCGGTCGCGCGACCAGTACGAAGTTGACGTTCACCAGGTACTCGCCGACGATCCGCAGGTTCGGGATGGTTGCGAGCGCATCCTGGCTAGCGCTGACGCCGCCCTCGACGGTGTTCTCAATCGCGATCATTGCAGCGATGCTGCGGCCCGCGACGACATCGTCGAGCGCCTGGCCGACATTATTTACCGGATGCCAGACCTTGCCAACCGCCTGCGGTACCTGAGCGAGTGCCGCCTCGGTAAAGGTGCCGGCCGGACCCAGGTACGAGTACGTCTCGGGGATCGGCGCGGCAGTGTCGGACATGGCTCAAGAGCCTACCGGCTGGGGCAATCCGACCGGCGCGGCGTCGGGACGCGCCCCAAGTACACTTGCCCGGTGCGGAACGACATCCAGGCGCTGCGAGCCGTCGCCGTTCTCATGGTGATCGCCAATCACCTTTTCCCCGATCGATTCGGCGGAGGCTACGTCGGCGTCGATGTCTTCTTCGTGATCAGCGGGTACCTCATTTCCGGCCATCTCTTGCGCGAGGCCGACGGAACTGGCGGAGTCCGCCTCGGCGCTTTCTGGGCACGACGGGCACGACGCCTCCTGCCCGCCGCTTTACTCGTGCTCGCCCTGTGCGCGATTGTCGTCGTGATCCGCGCGCCGTTTGCCGTCTGGCAACAGAACTTCGCCCAGATCGCGGTCGCCGCGGTGTACGGACTCAACTGGCGGCTCGCTTTCCAGTCGCTCAACTATTTCGATCAAGGCAACGCGCAGACCCTTGTCACGCACTACTGGTCACTGTCGGTTGAAGAGCAGTTCTATCTGGTCTGGCCGCTCATCGTGCTCGCGGTCTATTTTTTCGCCCGAAGGCAGCCCCTTGCCCGACGCCGCCTGATCGTAGGCTGCGGTTTCGGCGTCATCCTCCTGGCTTCATTCGCGTGGGCAACTTACTCGACGGCGACGACGCCCGCGGCGGCATATTTCGAGACCACCGGCCGAGCGTGGGAATTCGCCGCCGGCGGCCTTCTGGCGATGCTGCCGAGTGTTTCGCAACAGTGGAGAACGCGCCTCATCCCCCTGGTGTGGGCGGCGTGGCTGGTGCTTGTCGCGGGAGTGGTTGTCATCAACTCAACCTGGGGAGTACCCGGCCCGGCCGCATTGATCCCGGTTGCCGCAACCGGGATCGTGCTCGCCGTCGGCGAGAGCGAGCGACGGTTCGGAACTCGTTATGTGACCGGACTCTGGCCGGTGAGAACCATCGGGGATGTCAGCTACTCGGCGTACCTGTGGCACTGGCCGCTCATCGTCGCGCTGCCCTGGTTCCTCGGGTCCGACCTCACCGTCGTCGACAAGATCGCCATCGCGGGAGCGACGCTCGTCATTGCCTGGCTGTCGAAGCGGTTCATCGAGGACCCCGTCCGCCGGGGACGACCCTCGAAATGGCGACCGAGCCGAGCGATCCTGGCAGCCCTCGCGGCCATGGTCATCGTGTTCGGCGGCAGCGGAGTCAGCGCCTATGCAGTGCAGCGCGAGGGGGTCGTCGGCGGCGCACAGATCGCCAGCGAGGTGAAAACGCTACCGAAGTGCTTCGGATTGCAGGCATCCATCAGTGGTGCGACCTGCCCCGACTCCCACGTGATCTCTCCGCGGTCCGCACTCCTGCTCGATGGAATCTGGAACTTCCAGAACGCGGGAGAAACCGGATGCGTCAGCATCGACAACGTGGACACCGAAGGCGGTCTCTGCAGCTTTGGTGTTCCCGAAGGGACGCAGAAACTCAGCATCGCCCTCGTCGGAGACTCGCACGCATACATGTGGTCGGCCGCACTCGCCGCGATCGCTAAGCGGTATTCCGCCCGCATCTACCTCTATGCGAAGGGGTCATGTTCGCCAAGCGCCGACCTGAGCACTCAGTTTGTGGGCGAGACGAAGGCGCTTGCCGAGTCCTGCAACCTGTGGCGCACACGAACGATCGACCGGCTGGTCACCGACAAAAAGATCGGCCTCATCGTTACCTCATCCCGGGCGCTCAGCTACCTGACCAATGACGGGACAGGCGCGACAGACAGTGGCAAGGGCTACGCGGTGGCGTGGAATCGCTGGCTGGCGAGCGGGAAGCCTGTGATCGCGATTGCCGACACGCCCTCGTACCGCGAGTCACCCGAACAGTGCATCTCGACCAACGATGGCGCGGCGGATCCGTGCGCCTCACCACTCTCCGTGGTGCAGGAACCGAACCCATTGTCCGCAGCAGCAGCCTCGATCAGCAATCCGCGGTTTGCCTACGCAAACTACTCAGACCTGTTCTGCGACACCATTTGTCACTCCGTGGTGGGCGGACTTCCGGTAACGAGGGATGGTCAGCACCTCACCTCCTTCATCGTGCAATCCTTCGGCGATACCTTCCTGCAAAAACAGATTGCGCAGGTTCTCGCGACGCCCCCAGCCAAGTGATCTCGCGGTGCCAGACTTGAGGGATGAACGATAGAGCAGGTCAGCCCGCACAGAAATCCGACCTCATCGATGTTCACGCGTTGGTTCGGGCGTACTACGACCTGGTGCCGGATGTGTCGATTCCGGAGCAGAGGGTCGTCTTTGGCACGAGCGGGCATCGGGGGTCCGCCTTCGATACGGCGTTCAACGAGACGCACATCGCGGCAATCACGCAGGCCATCGTCGAGTACCGTGCCGGTCAGGGGATCACCGGGCCACTGTTCATTGGCAAGGACACCCACGGTCTCAGTCGACCAGCGGAGACGACGGCGCTCGAGGTGCTCGTCGCGAACGGGGTGCGAGTGCTGGTCGACGAGTTCGACGACTACGTGCCAACGCCGGCGCTCAGCCACGCGATCATCAAGTACAACGCGTCGACCGGCTTAGCGGGCGGTCCGGACGACCGTGCGGATGGCATCATCATCACGCCGAGCCACAATCCCCCACGGGACGGCGGCTTCAAATACAACCCCCCACACGGCGGTCCAGCCGACAGCGAAGCGACGACGTGGATCGCGGAGCGCGCGAACGAGATCATCGCCGGGGGAAGCCGCGAGGTGAAGCGAGCCGAACCAACGGCCGTCGAGACCTATGACTTCCGCAGCAACTACGTCGAGGACCTCGAAAACATCATCGACATCGAAGCGATTCGAAAATCGGGCATCCACATCGGCGCTGACCCTCTCGGCGGGGCGAGTGTGCACTATTGGCAGCTCATCGCGGACCACTACCGGCTCGATATCACGGTGGTGAACCCAGAAGTCGACCCTGCGTGGCCGTTCATGACGCTGGACTGGGACGGCAAGATCCGAATGGATCCGTCCAGCCCATCCGTGATGGCATCCGTCGTTACCCACCAGCATGAGTATGACCTGGTCACCGGCAACGACGCGGATGCCGACCGCCACGGGATCGTCACGCCCGATGGCGGTCTCATGAACCCCAACCACTATCTCGCGGTCGCTATCCAATACCTCTACACGCACCGACCCGACTGGGCGGTCGATGCCGCAGTCGGCAAGACGCTCGTCTCCAGCTCGATGATCGATCGGGTCACGTCGTCACTCGGCCGCCGACTCTGGGAGGTGCCGGTCGGCTTCAAGTGGTTCGTTCCCGGGCTGATAGACGGGTCGGTTGCGTTCGGTGGCGAAGAGAGCGCCGGGGCGAGCTTCCTGCGCAAGGATGGCACGGCGTGGACGACCGACAAGGATGGCATCCTGCTCGCACTCCTCGCGAGCGAGATTCTCGCGGTCACGGGCAAATCACCTTCCGCGCTCTATGCCGAACTGGTCGCGCGATTCGGTGATCCCGCCTATGCCCGTGTGGATGCTGCCGCGAGCAAGGAGCAGAAGGCCCGGCTCGGTCGCCTGGACGCCGAGGCGATCACCGCGACCGAACTCGCCGGTCTGCCGATCACGTCCAGACTTAGCTCTGCTCCGGGAAATGGCGCCGCTATTGGCGGCGTCAAGGTCGAAACGGATACCGCGTGGTTCGCCGCGCGCCCGAGCGGCACCGAAGATGTCTACAAGATCTACGCTGAGTCGTTCGAGGGTCCGGAACACCTGAAGAAGGTGCAGGCCGATGCAAAGCGGATCGTCGACGCGGCACTCGGGTAGCGCGACAGCGGGCTACGGCGCGTAGTCCGGGGCGGCCGGAAGGCCAAAGAACTCCTCCATCGTCTGCACACCCTCGTTGTGCATTTCCGTTGCGAGCGGGATGCCGATGTAGCGGAAGTGCCACGGCTCGTACTGGTAGCCCGTGACAGCAACCTTGTCTGCCGGATAGCGAAGCAGGTACCCGAACTTGTACGCGTTCGCCGCGAGCCACTTGCCCTGCGCCATCGTTCCGAAGCAGATCTCGAGGTTGCACCCGTCGGCGGGGACCGGAGCGATGTCGACGGCGAGGCCCGTCTGGTGTTCGCTGTATCCGGCTCGTGCGCTCTCGTTGTCTGCGACCTTGAGTCCGTCTCTGGAGACCAGCGCGGCGTGGTCTGAGGCCTGGGCGCTGTACGAACGATACGAGCTCTGGGCTTCCATGTTGCCAGCGCCTGCTGCCTTCGCCGCCGCGAACATCTGCGCGAGCGCCGCAGCGGCCGGTGCCTGCATCTGATAGCCGTAAACATGCGGCACCGTTACATTCACGAGCGGTGGCGCGAAGGTGATCGGATTGAGCGGACGCAACTTGTTGACCACGACCCAGAGGCTGCTCGCGGAGTCCAGGGAGTACTGCTGCTTGTTGAACCCCGTCGGCGTTGGCGTGGGTGTTGAACTCGGAGTTGATGCGGCCGACTGGGTCGGATGCGGAATCGTGGTGTTGTTCGCAATCGCGCTTCGCACTGGTGCGCACGCCGTCGCACTCAGTGCAACGACCACTGCCAGGCCTGCAATAGGGAGCATCCGCCGCTTTTTTAGCACGGTTTCGAGTGTATTCGCGCCTTGCGGGAACGCGAACTCCGGCTTTTTTGGGAGCGCTCCCAAAAAGTTCTTGACATTCCCAATGACCGATACTTAGTGTTAGCTCGATCTTGTGAGAGCGCTCTCACGAAGCATGGGCGCTTCCAGGAGATTTCCCCTATCCACGCACACAAAGGAGTGACCGTGAAGTTTTCACGACGCACCAAGCTGTCGGCAGCACTCGTTGCCGCAGCTTCTTTTGCACTAATCGCGACCGGCTGCAGTAGCAGCAGCGGTGGCGGCAGCTCGAACGGCGTTTCCGGCTCGACGATCACCTACTGGGCTTCGAACCAGTCGGGTGGCGCCACGTCGAAGGACGTCAAGATCCTCACGCCGATCCTCGCCCACTTCACCAAGGAGACGGGCATCAAGGTCAACCTCGAGGTCATCAGCTGGACCGACCTGCAGAACAACATCAATAACGCGGTGTCCTCGGGCTCGGGCCCGGACGTCGCGAACATCGGTAACACCTGGGCACCGTATCTGGCCGCGACCAAGGCGTTCCTTCCGTTCAGTGGATCGGCGGCGAAGGCAATCGGCGGAACGAGCCGCTTCATTCCTTCGGCCCTCGCGACCGGTGGTCTCGCCGGCCAGGCACCCACGTCGGTTCCCTACATCGGACTGACCTACGGCCTGTTCTACAACAAGGCAATGTTCTCCGCGGCGGGCCTCACGCCCCCCACCACCTGGGAAGACATGGTCTCCGACGCCAAGAAGCTCACCACCGGCGGCGTCGAGGGAATGGGACTCGTTGCGGGCAGCTACACCGAGAACGTGCACTTCGCGTTCATCGACGGCGAGCAGAACGGCGGATCGTGGTACGACTCGTCAGGCAAGCCCACCTTTACCACCGATGCGAACGTCCAGGGCGTGCTGCGCTACCTGGACCTCATGCAAAGTGACAAGGTTGTTGCCAAGTCGGACGTCGAGCACACCGATGGCTCACAGGCCCCGGCCGACTTCGCCAAGGGCAAGATCGCGATGTTCGTATCCCAGAACAACGCGAACACCACGCTGACCGCGGATGGAATGGACTCCAGCAAGTACGGCGTCGTCGCGATCCCGGCCCCCTCGGGTGGCAAGGATGTCGCATCCGGCATCCAG
>DATAZU010000022.1:0-37045 GCA_036271875.1 Galbitalea sp. | reverse complement strand
CACCCCGGGCAACACGTCGGTGGCGGGCACGAGTTATGCGTGGGAGGGTTCCCATCTGAAGCAGGATCAAACTTCGGGTGATATTGCCACGATCGAGATGGGGGCCCGGCAGTATGTGCCGTTGTTGGGCAGGTTCCTGTCGGTGGACCCGGTGCCGGGCGGGAACAGCAACGACTACAACTACCCGGGCGACCCCATCAACGAAGACGACTTAACTGGGCAGGCGATGCTCATTGATGGAGATGCGCAACTCACGTATGAGGTTGACCTGCACCATAAGCCTGCTTCCGCGTCGTTCAGAGCAATTTATAGGGCGAAAAATAAGAGGGAGTCGACCGCTCAGCATCTTCACAACGCACTGGACACGATCTCGGCAGACACAGCGTGGCTTGCCGAGGGTTTCAATGCCGAAAGCGCGGTGGTTGGCGTTGTGGCAATGACAAACGCAGAAGACCCGGTTGGTTGGGGTCTGTACGCGAATTCCATCGTGACGAATCGGATCGGCACGACTTTGGGACTCATATCCGTGGCGGCCGGGTGCGTGGAGTCTGGCGTGGACGGACGTTGCGTAGCACAACTAGTAACAGCCGGATTCGGCGCGGCTATCGTTGGTGTACCCGGCGCGCCAATATTCTCGTCTCTCACGGGAGGTTCGTGGCTGCCAACTACAGGCTGGCCGAGGTGGAATTGGTGAGGCTAATTAGCTGTCGGGCTTTATTCGGACTATGGGGACAAACATGTACTACTCGCTAACGCGGGCTTTCGAAGCAGCTAAATGGCCCGTCTTGATCGTGCTTGGAGCGGCAGTCTCCGTGGGCTATGCAGCAGAGGGATCGGGTGGGCACGGCTCGATCGAGGTCGCTCTCCGGGGAGTTGGCATCGCTTTGACGTTTTTCGTTGTGTTTACTCTCGCCCGCCTCGTAGCAGTTCGCGCATCCTCCGCGCCGAGGCAGCGACTAGCGGACGAAAGGGCATCCCTCGTCGCACTGCCCATGCATCTGACGCGTTCGTCGTATGTTCACATCGCTCATGATCTCACCGTTCGCGAGTTGAGGCCGTGGGCAGCTAGTTCCCTGAGCGCGCTTGTGCGTGAGGAGGCGCTCGAGCTCTGGTGGACGTCGCTCATTGCTGCGCCGCAAATGATCGCGTCCTTTCGCTGGACGGAATTGGAATCGGTAAATCTTCGTAGGGTCGGCATCCACTCATACAAGCTCTCTCTGCGAGCGAAGTCCTCGTATTCGGTGGACCTGGTCGTAGAAAGCGACAGGATATTTGGGGGCCAAACGAGCTCGATCCGCCAACTGCGGAGTGCCCTCGCTCACATCTCCTGAAGAGCAGGTGGCGCTGGCGTGAGCGAAGCCCCGCCGGCGACCACGTTGACGTACACACGGCGTGTGTCCGGCTCAGTGTTGAGGATGGAGACGAGTATTTCGGGTGATTGGCATGGCCACGGAATCTTACGACGTTACGACGGGTGGGACGGGTGCGAGTGCCACGGCGGCGTACACGATCTACAGCTATGACAACGCGGACCGCCTGACCGGGGATGCCGTGTACAACGCGCCGGCTGGGGCGGGGAATTGCTCGGTACGAGTCTTACCTCGACAAATCTGAAATATGACACGCATGGCGACACGACGACCCTGGGCGACGAAACAATGACCTATGACGAGTCGGGTCGGCACTTGTCGACGACCACTACCGGGGGCGGTGGTGCGACCGTGAGCTATCGACGGGATGCCTCGAACGAGGTGGTGCAGATGACGTCGAATTCGACCACCGTCCAGTACGGCGGGGGCGGCGGGGTGCAGTTCACCTTCAGCACCAGCGGGGGGTGGCAGAATTGCGACGCTGAACGGGGTACAAGAAACGGATCTCTCTCTGCCAGGCGGGGCAACGGTGTCGATCCGGCCATCGTCGCAGGTGTGGTCGTATCCGGACCTGCATGGGGGATGACACGGTGACCGCGGATGGGTCTGGAACCCGCGCCTCGTTGGTGAACTTGTATGACCCGTTCGGCGATCCGATCGACCTGGTCGCGGGTTTGATCGGAACGCTCACGGCGAATGATGACACCCCGGACAACACGTCGGTTTCGGGGACGTCGTATGGGTGGGAGGGTTCCCATCTGAAGCAGGACCAAACTAGCGGTGATATTGCCACGATCGAGATGGGGGCAAGGCAGTATGTCCCGTTGTTGGGCAGGTTCCTGTCGGTGGACCCGGTGCCGGGTGGGAACAGCAACGACTACAACTACCCCAACGACCCCATCAACGGGAACGACCTCAGTGGGGATATGGGCGTCGCTGACGTCACCAGCCTCAGAGAGGGGGACACTCACTTCTACCGCCCGCCCACGCCCAAGGCGCGGGAAACGAATATACCCCACAAGCTCTACTGTGCTCCCTATGCCCACGGAACGTACTGCATGGTCACGGGCAAAATAATCAATCATACGAAGCAAGCAGGTGGGGTGTCACATCTCCCCGTCGCAGTTTCCATAAGCGGCGAGGTTTGTGCCGGGGCATGCTTTGACTTGGAGTTCGCAAGCGGAGACGACAATGAGCTTTCTGCCGATTTGGGATGGGACGTTAGACGGCCAATCCGCTTCTAGGGGCACGGCACCGCGGTCGGAGTGGTCGCATCTTGAGATGAAGGAATGCGAAACGGCTTTGCGGAATTTCGCTCATTCGGTCTCTGGTGCCTTCTCGTCCGCAGCGTCGGAGGTGCTCGCCCGGTGCGCGTGAATTTCGCGTAGTATGTACTCAGTACCGCAAGGAACCACTAGTCGCGCCGCGATTGGGTCTGGATCTCCGAGTCGGTGCCGATCGCAGGGGCTGTGCCGTTCGTGAGAATGGGCCGCCATCCCACCCGCGATCATTCGTACCTGTAACAAATCGCCTTACCCGTAGTCGGGCGGCGCCAAGGAGACAAGAGTGGCATCTGGACCGGCTCAGTCTGGCCAACGTCAGCGAACCCGAAACTCGGGCTCGTCCGGGGGATCTCGATCGTCCGCACCGCAGCAGCGCCGTCGCTCGCGCGGCGCCGATGACCTCGGGGTAATCCCCGTGCTCGCCCGAGCAGCGCGCGAGGTCGAGGCGGCGGTCCAAAAGGGACCGCTCAAGCCGGCCAACCGCGCCCGGTTCCAGGTCGCAGCACTGCTGCTGCGCGAGGAGCGAGCCCGAGTCAAGACCGACCCCGCGCTCAGCGACGCCGAGCGTGCGAACGAACAGAAGCGTCTCGACGGACTCGCCGGCATCCTCGCCAAGACCGCTGCACGCGACACGAGCCTCATCGCCCTACTGGCCGATGACGCTCCGGTTACCGCCGCGGCGAAGGCGCTGCGCCGCGATCTGCTGCTCGCGGCGGGCATGGAACTCAGCCCGGACGAACTCATCATCACGACCGAGCCGAAGCCGGTGGATGTCCAGGCCGAGCGCCAGGTCGTCCCGCAGTCGGTTCGGCAACTGCAGATGGCCAACCCGTTCCTCGCGCCAGACTTCAGCGCCGTGCAGGCCAAGCCCGCGCGCGTCAACCAACTCGCCAACTGGGAGCTCATCGAGCCGCTGTTCCGTGCCTTCGAGTACGGCTCGGGCGGCGGGGCGGCCAGCATGGACCTGCCAGAGGCCAAGTCGCTCGCGACGCCGGGTGAACTCGAACTCATGCGGCACCAGGCCCGTTTCGTCGAAGAGGTCAAGGCCGGCCACCGCACGTTCCTGCTCGCCGACGAGCCAGGACTCGGCAAGACCGCGCAGGCTCTGCTTGCCGCATCCGTCTCCAATTCCTATCCGCTACTCGTGGTCGTCCCTAACGTCGTGAAGACCAACTGGGCGCGCGAGGTCGCCCTCTGGACGCCCAAGCGCTCCGCAACGGTGGTGCACGGCGACGGCAACGACGTTGACGCGTTCAGCGACGTTGTGATCGTGAACTACGAAGTCCTTGACCGCCACGTTGGATGGCTCGGTCGCTTCGGCTTCAAGGGCATGGTCGTCGACGAGGCGCACTTCATCAAGAACCTGCAGAGCCAGCGGTCCAAGCACGTGCTGTCGCTCTCGAAGAGCATCCGTGCGACGAGTCCGAAGGCACTCTTCATGGCCCTGACCGGGACGCCGCTCATCAACCAGATCGACGACTTCCGGGCCATCTGGCAGTTCCTCGGCTGGATCGACGAGAAGAAGCCGCTGCCAACGCTCATGGATAAGCTTGAAGACACCGGGCTGACGCCGGCCGATTTCGGATTCTTCGCCGAGGCGCGCAAGGCGGTCATCGACATGGGCATCGTGCGACGTAAGAAGGTTGACGTCGCTGCCGACATCCCCGCGCGTCGCGTCGCAGACATCCCGGTCGAGCTCGATGACGACCTCGGTCGCTCTATCCGCGAAGCCGAGGCTGCGCTCACCGCGCGTCTGGTCGATCGCTACCAGCGGCGCCTGGCGCTGCGGAAGTCCGAGGAAGCCAAATATCCCGACAAATACAGTACCGATGTCGATCGCGAGCGTCTCATCCGCGCGGTTGCGCACGAGGAACTCGAGGAGTCCAAGTCGGCCAAGACCGGCGAGAACGTCTTCACCATGGTCCGCAAGATCGGCCAGGCCAAAGCCGGTCTTGCCGCCGACTACACCGCGCAGCTTGCCCGTAACGTCGGCAAGGTCGTCTTCTTTGCAAAGCACATCGACGTCATGGACACCGCTGAGCAGCACTTCGCGAAGGCGGGTCTCGGAACCGTCTCCATCCGTGGTGACCAGACGCCGAAGGCGCGCCAGGCGGCAATCGACGCGTTCGACCAGGACCCCGCGATCTCGGTCGTGGTTGCATCCCTGACTGCGGCCGGCGTCGGCCTCAACCTGCAGGCAGCATCAAACGTCGTGTTGGCCGAACTCAGCTGGACGAGTGCCGAGCAGACCCAGGCGATCGACCGCGTTCACCGCATCGGGCAGGAGCTTCCCGTCACGGCCTGGCGAATCATCGCCGCGCAGACGATCGATGCAAAGATCGCCGAACTCATCGATAGCAAGGCGGGCCTCGCGGCGCGCGCGCTCGATGGCTCTGACATCGAAATCTCAGCAGAGGGAAGCGTTCAGCTCGAGGCACTTGTGAGCCTGCTCGCCGGCGCGCTCGAGTGACCGGGCCCGAGTTCGAATCTGATCCTCGGCATCCGCTTCGGATTGTCGATTCGCGAGCAGGCTTGCGTGAACTGAACCGCGGCGACATCGTCGTGCGAAAGGGGCAGCTGACCCTGCTCAACGAGTTCCTCACTCCGCTTGAGGCCAGTGCCGATGATCTTCTCGCAATCGCGGACGCCCTATCGGAGGCGGGTATCGAGTACCTGTTGGTGCGCGGCGACGGTACGGCCCCCGTGCTTGCGGTTGACCGGGCAGAACGTCGACGCGTGGCGAATGCTCTGGCTACGGCGTTCGAAAACGAGCCGTTCTATTCGAAGGCCGGTCGCGCCCGGGCACTGTTCGTGGCGGATGGAAAGCTGTCGGCGTCGGGGAAGGCTCGCATCCTGCGGCTGTTCCGCCCGCGGGTCGACCCGAGCGGACGACTGCGTTACGGCGCCATGCACGGGGTTCGCCTGGAATTCTGGGACTTCGGTACGGAAGAGATCATCGCTCCATCGCCGAACGCTGTAATGCGCTCACGGCTGCCGCGACGGGAGGCCGTCGAGGCCACTGTCGTGCGGTATTCACGTGAGTGGCCGACCCTAGCCGGGATGTTCGACCCGCTTGCCAGTGACATCACCTTCGACATCGACATCGTGTTCTCCTGGGTGGATGGATCGTCCGCGGAGTTTCAGCGAATCCGCGCGCTGAAGATGAACAGCTACGTGGTCGGAATGGGCGACGATTCGGCGGCCCGCTTCCGTCAACTTGACGAGATCCGTTACGCGCTGCGCAGTGTGCACCTATTCGCCCCCTGGATCCGTCGGATCTTTATCGTTACGGACTCGCCTGCGCCCTCCTGGCTTGCCGAGCATCCATCCGTGACTATCGTTCGAAGCAGCGAGTTCTTCACTGACCAGGCCGACCTGCCAACGCACAACTCGCACGCGATCGAAAGCCAGCTGCACCACATCGACGGGTTGAGCGAACACTTCCTGTACTCGAACGACGACATGTTCTTTGGCCGTCCCGTCAGCCCGGACATGTTCTTCTCGCCCGGTGGGATAACCAAGTTCATCGAGGCGACAACGCGGATCGGCTTGGGCGAGAACTCCACCGAGCGCAGCGGCTTCGAGAACGCGGCCCGCGTGAATCGCAGTCTCCTGCGCGAGCGGTTCGGTCGTGTGACCACTCGCCATCTCGAGCACGCCCCCACGCCCCTCCGGCGCAGCGTGCTTCAGGAGATGGAAGACACCTTTCCCGTGGACTTCGCGCGGACGGCGGGCAGTCCCTTCCGCGCGAGCACGGACATTTCGGTAACGAATTCGCTGTACCACTACTACGCCCTGATGACGGGACGCGCCGTCGTGCAGTCGGCCGCTCGCGTGACCTACGTCGAGACCACTCTCGCGTCGTCGCTGAGGCAGATGAAGACGCTGCTGAAGGATCGTTCGCAGGATTTCTTCTGCCTCAACGACGGCAGTGAGCCCGAGATCTCGATCGACGTGCGAACCAGCGCTGTCGTCGCCTTTCTCCAGAGCTACTTTCCGATCGCTGCTCCGTGGGAGAGTGCGGGCGAACTACCCGCGGGCGATGACGTTAAACCGACACGGGAATCGGCATCGTCATAGGCGGGTCGGCGATTACCCGCGCGCTGGTGGCGCGCGGCGCGACGATCCCGGCAGCGGCCAGCCGTCGCTGCGACTCTGCGGCATCGACATAGTCGAGCGCGGCATACTCCCCAAGCGGCACGACGGAGTGGAGCACGGTCGAGTCGTAGACGTGTACGAGGTTGAAGGTGCGCGCGCCGTCGCGCCCGCGGGTGCCCCCGACGGGAACGTTGAGGTCCTGCGTGTAGCAGGTCGCCGATGCGACCGAGACCGGGATGCCGGCGAAGGTTCCGGTCGAGGAATAGTGCAAATGACCTGCGAGGATGCTGCGCACATCACTTCCTTCGAGCACCTCAGCGAGACCGGCCTGATCGCGCAGCTCGACCGTCGCGGCGAGATCGAGCACGCTGGGCAACGGCGGATGATGCATTGCCAGGATGGTGCCGTGCGGGGAACTGGTCGATAGTTCTTCTGCGAGCCAGTCGAGTTGCGCATCCGAAATCTCGCCGTGGTGCTGGCCGGGCGCGGTCGAGTCGACGGTGATAATGCGTAGCCCATTGACGTCGTACACGCGGTCAATGGGCGTGGTTCTCGGCAACTCGCCAAGAAGGGTGCGGCGGAACGCGGCGCGTTCATCGTGATTGCCCATGACCCAGATCACCTGGGCGCCCAGGCGCGCGGCCGCCGGTTCAACGATCGAACGGAGAATCTCGTACGCGTCCGGTTCGCCGCGATCGGCAAGATCGCCCGTGAAGACGACGGCCTCGGGACGCCCGCCGGATGCCTCGAGTTCGGCGAACAGTTCGCGCAGGTGTGTCTCGCTGTTCACCCGGCCGTAAAGCATGCCGGGATCGCCAGATGGACCCGACCGGGCAAGCAGGTGTGTGTCGCTGATGTGAAGCAAAAAGTGGTCCGGCCGGGGATATTCGGCCGTTCGAATACTCACGCGACCAGTCGATCATCAAAACATGAACACGACATGACCGCCGCGCGGCGATGTGGGGTTTTTCGTGCAGTTCGTTGCGCTGCGCCCGCGCGCGGTTTGACCTACCGAACGCGCTCAGCGCAGGCGATGCACAGGCTCGCCTGTGGGCGAACCTGCAAGCGGCCCAGCTTGATCGGGCCATTGCACGACACACAGAGTCCGTATGTGCCCTCGTCGATGCGTTCGAGAGCCGAGTCGATCTCGACGACGTGGTGCATCGACTGGTCGAGAATCGCGGAGGCCTGCGAACGTTCGAAGGCGAGCGTCGGACCCTCGGGGTCGTGCTCGTCGTCGGTGGCGGTGTCGCGACGCGCGTCGACAAAGGCGCCCATTTCATCTCGAATATTGGAGATGAGGAGCGTGGTTTGTTCGCGGTCTGCGTTCAGGTGCACGCGCAGTGCGGAAAGCTGACGTGACGTCAAAGGGCTGATTCGTGGGCGTTCTGCGATCCCGGTCATGCACACAAGTAGAGACCACGGGTCGGGGGAGTAGACAGGCCTTGCGCGAGTTCGTTAGATACGCTAAAGAACGCCCTCGGCCCGATTCACAGGAAGCGACTAAGTCCCGATCAGGCGGTGAATTGCGGTGACTGGGATACCGAGCCAGTCCGGCCGGTTTCTGGCCTCGTAGAGCGCCTCGTACAGGGCCTTGTCAAGCTCGAATGCATCGAGGATGGCGTGGTATTCGTCGAGATCCCCGCCGCTGGCCTCCGCGTAGCCGTGCAGGAACGAGGTGCGTGCCGCCGCGGCCCACGACTCTGCAGCAACATCCGATTCACGCCCGGCCTGATGGGCGACCGCGCCCGCAGCATATTCGAACGAACGGACCATGCCGGCAACGTCGCGCAGCGCGATGTCACCCACGGAGCGTTCACGCATCGGACGCAGCGGTTCGCCTTCGAAGTCGATGATGACCCAGTCGTTGTTATTGACACCGGGAACCGAAAGCACCTGCCCAAGGTGATAGTCGCCGTGAACGCGCTGCAGTCGCGGCCACGGCGCGTTGTGAGCCGCATCGATCGTCTCTTCGATCTCGCGCCGACGCGGCTCGAGTTCGGGAACCTCGGCGAGCGCGGAATCCGCACGAGCGCGCATGCCGGCCACGAACCGATCGATATCGGACTGTCGTGTTTCGGCCGTTGGGAGCACGGATGCCATGGTCTCGTGCAGTTCGGCGGTAGCGCGGCCCAGGTGGCGAGCGCGCAACGAAAAGTCCTGGGATGCACTTGCGGAACGCAGGGCGATCCGCCAGCCGTCCTCCGCATCCGCCATGAAGTCCTGGGCGAAGGCGAGGTGGCCGCGGGCGAGGCCGTCGGTCTCGGCCCGGTCCGGCCACTCGCCGGAGAGGTATCCGAGCGAGGTCGGGACCAGTTTGGAGCCCACCGCGGAAATCGCCGACTGCACGACGACATCCGGATTATCGCCGGAGTGCAGCGATCGAAATATCTTGAGGATGACCGGACGGCCGTCATCGACAGCACAGATGATCGACGTGTTCGACTGCTCGCCGGTCAGGACGGAACTCCTGTTGATGGCCACTCGGCGCGCTCCGGGCTGGCGGTGCCCACGGGCGTTGCCGACGAGCATCTCGCGGTCAATCAGGTCGAGGATGGCCCTCGCGTATTCGGGATCGGCCGGCCCGTCGTAGGCATAACCGTCCTCGTCGCGCCAGAGTGGCTCGATCCCGTCCAGCGGGGCCCCGCGACGTGTTATCGGAACCTGGTACAGCGTTGTGCCGCGGGCCTGCCGGTCGAGCACGTAGTGAGTCTCGATGCGAGCGTCATCCGTGGACATCGTCCATCCACCACGTCGTTCCAGGAGGGGCATCGATCCCTTGTTGGTGTACCAGCGCTGTCGGCGCATCCATTCCGCGAGCTGCGGAGGCAACTCGGGGGTGGAATCAGCAGCCATGCTTTGACACTACCCCGCTCGATTTACTCTGACCGGGGGCGTTGCGTTCGAATGCGGACATACCCTCCGGTATGCCCCCACGCGGGGGAGCCCCACACTGGGGGGAGCGCGACCATTGGCCTCGGCAATAGCGTCTTATTAGCACTGCAGGGGACACTCGGGTGCGGCGGCTCGGCGAGAAACACCTGGTGAAATACGGGGGTAGCTAACCAGGCAATAAATTCTTCGCATTTATGTGGCCGCCGCCCCGATTCCTGTTTGTGCTTCTACTTTGAGGGGCATGCCAGACCGGGGGGTCCGTTCGGCGAAAGCGCTACTGCTTTCTGTCGAGCAGATAGTTGTTCATTTCGACCGACAGGTCCGCGTCAATGGCGTGCGGTTTGCCGTCGATCGCTCGGATGGGGGCCGCCTGACGTCCGCTTGAGACTAGCCAGAGCGCATCCGTCTTCGCCAGCTCGTCTGGCGTCAGTAGTTCGAAACCCGTCTGCATCCCGCGCTCGGTTGCCCACGCGAACAGATCGCCCTGCGTCGTGCCGTCAAGGATTCCGAGCCCCGTTCCCGGGGTGAGGATCGTGTTTCCGCGCCGGAAGAGCACGCTCGATGTCGGGCCCTCGAGCACGAATCCGTCCGAGCTCACGAAGATAACGTCATCGGCTCCACGCCTGGCTGCCTCTCGCAGCACGGCACGATTCACGGCGTATGAGAGGGTCTTCGCGCCCGCCAGGAGCCACGGGGACGTCTGTTCGATGTCGTGACGGTAGCCGCGATCGAGGGTAACCACAGCGATGCCCGTCGTCCGGGCTGCCGTGTGGTCGGGGGCCGGCCAGCCATAGACCCAGCCGGTCGGCCGCGCATCTGGGTCGCCTTCAACGCCGCGCGACATCACCGTCTTGACCGTCGCCTCTGGCATCTCATCGAGCTCGCCGATGACGCCTTCGATCGCCGCGCGCCATGCATCGAGGTCCGGTGCCGGGAGGTCGAGCTTTGCGGCAGAGCCGGCAAACCTCCTAAGGTGCGCGTCCACGGCATGCGCGTGACCCGCCGTGACGCTGAACGCCTCGAAGATGCCATCGCCGCGCGTTGCCGCAAGATCGAGTACGGAGAGCTGCGGAAGCGCCGGGTCGACGAGCCGGTAGGCGCGCGCGCCCCGGGTGTGCGGCGGAACGTCTGCGGACGGCTGGTTCAGGATGGCGAGCGCGGTCTGTGGCATGGAACCCATTCTTGTCCCTGCCGGTGACTTCTCCCTCGCCCATTCGGCTCAGCCGCGGTTGTCCCCGGAGGCCGGATTGCGGAGTTTCCGGCACGGTATAACCCCGCAGGATGATCGGCATGAAGCCACCGAATTATGACGACACCGCCCTGATCCCACTTAGCAGCGACGCGAACATCCAGGACCGCGTCGAACAACTCATCGGCAGGGCCAACCAGCGACAACTGTGGCTGCTGTTCCTTGACGAACTCGATCTCCAGTTGCCACTGCTGATTCCGATCGACGGGCTTCCGAGCGAACCATCGGATGAGCAGACCGCGCAGGTGCTCGATCGCGTGCGGGAAGTCATGGGAGAGATTGGGGCGAGCTCGCTGGTCGTCGTGATCGAACGTTACGGTCCCGCGACGTTGACCCCGCAGGACATCGAGTGGTCGCGGTCATTGCGTCGGGCCTGCGACGCGAGCGGCGTAGCGTTGCGCGCGCAACTGCTGTCCCATCGAACGGGAGTGCGCTGGATTGCCGCCGATGACATCGGCACCGCGTCGGACTCCTAGCTGGGCAGCCCGGCGATCAGCGCATGGCCGGTGAGGAACCCGTACCCGACAAAACCACCGATGCCCACGAGCACGCTGAAGAACCACGCGAGGGTCAACGCGGTGCCGGAGCCGTCCTCGCGTCGGGTTTCACTCGCCCGCACGATCAGGTAGACCGGAGCGCTCAAGAGTGCCCAGCCGGGGCTTCTCGGCGAGTTGTGGCCGAGGTTCACCAGCGCCGAGCGATCGGCGAGAGCGAACAGCAGAACGAGGAGGTATGGCGCGGCAACGGCAGCTTCGATGGGCCATCCGCTGAGCACGTAGCCGGTCGAGGCCAGGACATAGCCGATTGAGCCCGCTGCGAGGATCGGCGAGATGGCGATGAGCCATCCCCAGAACGTGGATGATCCCGCGGTCTGGGACTCGGCCTCTCGGGCGCCGCCGCGGCGACCAGCATGGTCGGGCGCCTGCTCGCCGGGAGTGAGTCCCCATCCGGCGGCGCCAGGATCAGCCGCTGTGTATGGTGCCGCCGTTGCGGGAGCACCGGCGAAGAGGGAATCGATGCCGTCGGTCGGTTGCGGTGCGGCCTGGGGCGGCGCATCCCATCCGGTCGGCGCGGTAGCCGCCGGTGCGTCGGGCTGGGCAACGGGCTGGTTCCACTGGTTCTGCGCGGAGGCAAGACCGGAATACTCGTTCGCCTGCTGGGCGGCCTGGTCCCATGCGCTTGCTTGGAGAGGCTGCACCGGCGCCGACGGAGGCTGCGCGGCATATTGCTGAGGCGCGATCGGTTGCTGCTGCGCTTGTTGCTGAGGGGCAGGCTGTTGTTCTGCAGGCTGCTGCTGGGTGGCCTGCGCTGCGGCGGGATTCCAGCCGGCCTGATCGGCCGGTACCGCATCCAGCGGCGCGTATCCTGCCTGCTCAAGGAAGGACTTCGGCTGTACCGGAAGGGTCGGTACGGGGGGAGACGACTGGGAGGCGACCTGTTGTTCCGGTGGGAGCGCCGGAGCGGCCTGCTGCTGCGCCTGTTGCTGCGCGGCGAACTGCGCCTGCTGAGCGGCCAGTTGTGCCTGCTGAGCGGCAAACTGAGCCTGTTGCGCGGCAGCCTGCTCGGCGGCCTGCTGGGCCGCTGCCTGCTGAGCCTGCTGAGCCTGAAGTGCCTCTGCTTGCTGTTGCTGAGCGAGCTGTGCCTGCTGCGCGGCAGCCGCCTGTGCTACCTGCTGAGCCTGAAGGGCGGCCTCGGCGGCTTCGCTTGCCTCGGTGGCCGGATCGCGCAGCGCGCGACGAGACGGAAGAGGATCGGTGGCCCCACCCTGGGCTACCTGAGGAGCGACGTTCTGCACCGACGGCTGGGAACTACCGCCCGAAGTGTGTTCGGTCCAGCCCTCGCCACTCCACCACCGCAGCTGAGACGGATCGTGCGGGTCGGTGTACCACCCCGGCGCGGCCGATCCGCCTGCGCCTGACGCAGTTGTCTGTGACACGAATCTGACCGCCTTCGGATTGCCTGAGCGAGGCTCAACCGCAGGGGCTGAACATCGAATTCTTGGGAACTAGGGATCCCGTCGACAACGTTACTACCGGCGTTGCGCGGCAATCCTGACGACTGGCCGGGCTCTTCGCAACATCCGCAGCATCACGCCTTAGTGGGTGAGGCTGTAGTCGCCCCAGTCTTGAACCTGCCACGCGATCCAGCCGTTCTCGCGCTCCAGCGCCGCAGTGACCTTGTAGGTCTGGCCCGAACCGATGCGGTACAGGGTGCAGGTGAACTCCTGGCCCATGACTGTTGCGGGAGGCGTTGGGCAGGTGACGCTCGTGATCGGGCCGAATACGGTGGCAGCCTGCTCGATGGACTGTGCTGCCTGGTCTGAGAACACCTGCGGGAGAGCCGAGATGACCAGTCCGGGAACGGCAACGATAGAGCCGACCTGCAGGAGCACGAGAGCGCCCCACACGAGGATCGGCGCGAAGCCGTTTCCGGCGCGCATCACAATGCGAATTGCGCGCGCGATCAGGTAAATCGGCCCGGAGAAGAATACCCAGGCCCAGGATGCGGACCGGTCATAGCCGTGCTTGCGCAGGGCACGCTGATCGGAGACCGCGAACGGGATGGAGATGAAGTACGGCGCGATCAGGATCGCCAGGATAACGCCGACGTTGGTGCCGGATGAACCAGCCGCCGAGACCACGAGGAGCGTGCCGAGCAACTGGACGAGCGGAAGAAGCGCGATGACCCATCCACCGAGAGTGTTGGTGCTCGGGGCTGTTCCATGAGCATAGGGAGCGCCCGGGACGGACGTCGCCGAAGCGGCCTGCGCTGCGGCTGCCTGGGCGGTTGCCTCCTGCGCGTATTCCGGCACGATCGGCCCCGAAACGGGCTGTGCCTCAAACGGCAGCCCGGTCGCCTGCTGCGTGCCAAGCAAGTTATCGAAGTGCGGCGTGAGCTGCACCTCGGGGGCTGGCTCGTCGGCGGGAAGCTCGTCCCACGACGGCGGCTCGAGCTGGAGCAGCGCTTCCGCGCTCGGTCGTCCCGTGGCGTTTTCGGCGCGATCCGATCCACTATCCGTGGTGATTTCGTCGGTCTCGCGCTCGCGCTCACGGCGCTCACGACGGGTTGGAAGTTCATCGATGGCTGGATCGTCGTCGGCCCAGGCGAGTTTGGCTTCCTGGATCACGATGGGCGCGCGGGCCTCCGTCGTGTGCTCTGTCCAGCCGTGATTGTCCCACCACCGCATCTGCGGCAAACCGAGCGGATCGGGGTACCAGCCTGCCGGTACGCCGAAGCCGTTGTCGTCGTTCACCCTGAATTACCCCCGGTAATCTCTCAATGCGGGACAGTTCTTTACCAAATTCGAAAAGTTATTTCGGTTTTCAAGCACTCTATGGATAACGCGGTGCGTTTAGACAGCTTTCTCCGCCCCCCAAAACGTGGGTGACGCCCAAAAGTACAGCGTATCTTGGCGCACAAAAGCGCGCATCCCCAGCTATTCGTTACCGAAACCACATCGGGTTGGTGCGCATCCTTTTTCGCACGCTTTGCGTTGGTTTTTGCTCCACCCGATCGAACTAGACTCGTGCATCGACAATCAAAGGAGATTGAACCGATGCGTACAGCGTCCACTGCCCACAAGGCACAGCCGTTAGCAGAAAATACCGTGACGGAAACCGTTATTGCAGAACAGACAAACGGTCCGGCGATAGGCAGCGAAGATCTCGCCTCCGCTCCCGCGACCAGAACCGAAACCGACTCGCTCGGTAGCCGCGAAGTTCCGGCAGATGCGTACTGGGGCATCCACACCGCGCGGGCCCTCGAAAACTTCCCCATCACCCGTCGCGCAATCTTCAACTATCCCGACCTGATTCGGGCGCTCGCCCTCGTCAAGCAGGCGGCAGCCCGCGCGAACCGCGACATCGGCGTTCTCGATCCCGCCAAGGCAGACATTATCGAGAAGGTCTGCGAGGAAATCGAAGCCGGTCAGTGGCACGACCAGTTCGTCGTCGGCGTCATCCAGGGCGGAGCCGGAACCTCGACCAACATGAACACCAACGAGGTCATCGCAAACCGCGGCCTCGAGATCATGGGCTACCCGCGCGGCGACTACGCGCACCTGCACCCGATCGATGACGTCAATCGCAGCCAGTCGACCAACGATGTCTACCCGACCGCGATCAAGCTCGCCATGGTGTTCTCCCTGCAGCGAATGCTCGAGGAGCACAAGTTGCTCACGGCATCCTTCGCCGCGAAGGGTAGGGAATTCGGCCACATCCTGAAGGTCGGCCGTACCCAGTTGCAGGATGCGGTCCCGATGACTCTCGGTCAGGAATTCACCGGCTTCGCGGTCACCCTCCGTGAGGACTACGACCGGCTCAGCGAGGTTATTCCGTGGCTCAACGAGATCAACCTCGGCGCGACGGCGATCGGAACGGGCATCACCGCCGACCCCGGTTACGCGGAATCGGTGCGCAAGCACCTCGAGGATGTCACCGGCATCCCGCAGGAGACCGCGCCAGACCTCATCGAGGCCACGGCGGATGCGGGGATCTTCATGACGCTGAGCGGAACGCTCAAGCGCGCCGCCGTCAAGCTCTCGAAGGTCTGCAACGATCTGCGGCTCATCTCGAGCGGGCCACAGGCCGGTCTTGGAGAGATCAACCTTCCCGCGCGTCAGGCAGGTTCAAGCATCATGCCCGGGAAGGTCAACCCCGTCATCCCCGAGGTCGTCAACCAGGTCGCGTTCTCGGTCATTGGCGCGGACGCGACCGTCACAGCGGCGGCGGAGGCCGGGCAGTTGCAGCTGAATGCCTTCGAGCCGGTCATCGCCCACAGCATCCTGCAGTCGATCACCTGGATGACCAATGCCTTCCGAACCCTTCGGGTGAACTGCATCGACGGAATCACCGCAAATGAGCTTCGCCTCGCCCAGCAGGTCGGATCCAGTGTCGGCGTCGTTACCGCGCTCACTCCATATATCGGCTACGCCGCGTCCGCGACGCTCGCCCACACCGCGCTGACGACGAACGCCTCGATCGCCGAACTCGTGGTCGAGGCGGGGTTGATGACCGAGGATGAGGTCGCCAAAGTGCTCTCGCCCGAGCGGCTTTCCGGCATCGAGGTTGCGACCGAGAGCATCTCGATCATTCCGAGTCCCGCCCGCGAGGAAGCACTCAAGGAAGCGTCGGCCGGAAAGGACTAGCGGTCACCTACGCGTCGTCCTCGAGCAGCGACTCGCGCGCCTCGCCAGCGCGAGCAGCAACATCCGTCGCCTTGTCGACCGCGGCGTTCGTCACCTTCTTCGCCGTCGTCGTCGTGCGATTCGCGATGGTACGCGCGCGGTCCGCTACCGCGCCCGGCGCCGCCTTCGCGGCGGCGGTCGCCTTGTCGCGGATGACGGGTGCCTGCTCGCGGGCGTATCGCGCGGCTTCGCGGCGCGCCCGAGCGACCCGCGGGTCTTCCCACACGCCGGAGACCTTCTCCACGATGAGGTCGTAGCGCTCACGACCGGCGCGCGCGCCCAGGATGTAGCCGACGCCGAGTCCAATGGCGATGATCAGGATTGATTTCTTCATGGTCTCAACCTAGGAGACCTTCTCGCCTAGCCGTAGGGGTTGCGCACACTCTCGTTCTACCTTTTTCAGGAAGGTGTGGGGAAGAAGTTGACTGGAGTGAGTGATCTCGCCCCACTGGCACACATCCGCCACACACCTTCCTGAAATAAGTACTACTTGTACTTGTTGCTGTTGCTTCTGGCGCTGCGGCGACGGAGCAGGAGTCCCTTCTGGCGATCCTCCCGCTGCCAGCGGTCGAGGGTCTCGATGCGACGGGTGCTTCGGAGCGGCAACTGGATCTGCCGCTCCGAGTGGATACCCGCTCGAAGCTGTCTCACGCGCACGACCTCCGCATCCATCTCGGCGCCGGCGACGACAACGAGATTGCTGAGATACAGCCACAGCAGGAGCACTACCGCTCCGCCGAGCCAGCCGTACACGCGGTTGTAGTGGCTCAGGTTGAGCACGTAAATGGCGAACCCGATGGTGGCGAGCACCCAGCTGATGATGGCGAGCAGCGCACCCACGGTCACCCAGCGGATGCGCAGGTGCCGAACGTTCGGAGAGTAGAAATACAACACCGCCACCGAAATGATCGCGAGGATGGCGAGCACAGGCCACTTGGCGATGTCCCAGGCCACGACGACGCCGCCCGGCGTGCCGTGGGTGCTCGCAATCGCGGCCGCGACGGTCGGCGTGCCGAGCAGCAGCAGGAGAGCGAGACCGCCGAGCACGAAGAGCGTCGCGGCGACCAGCAGCATGCTCGATCTCATCCGAAGCCAGCCGCGGCCCTCCTCGACCTCATACGCCGTGTTGAGCGCTCGACCGACCGCGGAGACATAGCCGGACAGGGTCCACAGGCCGAGAACGATCCCCGTCGCGAGTGCATAGCCGGGGTTCGGGATACTGATCAGCTGATCGAGCGGACCCTTCAGCGCGACCACGGTCGCGTGCGGCGCGAGACCTTCGATCACGCGGATGATGTCGGAGGGCGCGCGTGTCCTGCTGTCCAGCAGCGCGACCGTCGATACGACAGCAAGTGAGAGCGGAAAAACCGAGATCGCAGAGAAGAAGGCAAGTGCGGCGGCGGAGTCGAGGCCGCGATGACGAAGGAAGCCGTGGAAGGCGCGAGTGACGGCGAGTCCCACCTCTTCTCGCCCGAGTCGCTCATGCGACCAATCGGGTTCGGGAGGTTCGGCCATTCCCCGATGCTACGGCGACCAGGGGACGACGGGCACCGCGTCGGATGCTCGGACGGGTCGAGCACGCCAGAGGTGAAGCGCGGCGTAACTGCGCCACGGCGCCCACCGCTGGCCGTGGTCGGCGAGACTGCGCGCGGTTCCGGGCAGGCCGAGGGCTGTGGCGCTCTGCAGGATGACGAGATCGGTGGTTAGCAGCACATCCGGGTTGCCGAGTACGCGCATGGCGAGATAACCGGCCGTCCAGGGGCCGACGCCAGGAAGCCTGGTGAGCTTCGCGGCAAACTCCTCTGCGGGTGTCGACACGTCCATGCTGAGATCGCCACTCGCGAGTGCCTCCGCGACGCCGACGATCGTATTGATTCGGGATGCCGGTCCCCGCAGCACGTCGCGGCCATGTTCGGCGAGAGCGGCAGCGGTCGGGAAGAGTCCATCGGTTCCGAGCTCCTCGGTCAGGCGTCCCAGAACGGTGCGGGCCGCGCCGACCGAGATCTGCTGGCCGATGAGCGTTCGGAACAGGGTCTCCTCGGCATCAAGTGACCCAGGGAGCCGAATGCCCGGCACCGCGCGGACCAGCGGCGACAGGTCACCATCCTCGGCGAGCGCCTCGTCGATCGCGACCGAATCGGCGTCCAGGTCGAACAGCCGGCGAACCCGAGCGACGAGGGTTGCGACATCCGCGACGCTTTGGAGCCTCGCGGAGCACCGGATGCCCTGCGATCCATCCAGCTCGATCCGAATGCTGGCAAAACCGTGCGGCAGTCGCACGGACCGCTGGTAGGTCTCGTCGGTCGCGACCTCCAGCCCGGGCACAGCGTGGGCCGCGAAGAACCTCAGCAGGCCTGCGCCGTCAAACGGGGGGCGAGCGGGCAGGCGGAGCGTCACCTCAGCGAGTTCGGAGTTCTCACCGTGCAGCTCGGAATCGGTCGGACGAGACCTGCGCGAGCCACGAACCGGAACTGCTCGCGAGCGAATCTCGGTCGGAGTCATCTCATAGACAGCCTGCAGCGTGTCGTTGAACTGACGGATGCTGGAGAACCCCGCGGCGAACGCGACATCCGCGACGGAGAGGTCCGTGTTCGCGAGGAGGGTTCGCGCCGTCTGCGACCGATGCGCTCGCGCGAGAGCCAGGGGGCCGGCACCCAGTTCGCTCACGAGGACGCGGCCAAGGTGGCGAGGCGTGTAGCCGAGGTGCCGAGCCAGCCCGGGCACGCCCTCTCGCTCGACGACACCGTCTGTGATGAGTCGCATCGCGCGAGATGCGAGGTCGTCGTGCAGGTTCCAGTCGGGGGAACCCGGCACCGCATCCGGCTGGCAGCGTTTGCAGGCGCGCAGGCCCGCCTCGTGCGCTGCCGCCGCGGTGCGATAGAAGCGAACGTTGCGCGCGTGCGGCGTCATCGCGGGGCAACTCGGCCGACAGTAAATTCCCGTCGAATGCACCCCGGCGATGAACTGGCCGTCGAAGCGCGAATCGCGCGAAGCCAACGCGCGGTAGCGCTGCTCGAACAGGGTGTCTGCGGGGGACATGCATCCACTCTCGCATCAACCACCGACATGCACTAGCGGTATTCGGACACGGGGATGACGGTATGGATGCATCAGAATGGAGCAATGATCGATGGAGTTGAAACGATTGAATTGCTCCGCAACGCGCTGGGCGAAGTGGTGTCGACCAACCCCGCCGACCTCGACGCTGCGCGCGCGGACAAGTCTGGTCGCGTCTCCGACGCCCGGCCGCTCGCCATCGTCAACGCTCGCACCGTCGAGGACGTGCAGGCAACAATGCGGATCGCGTTCGAGCACTCGATCCCGGTCGTGCCTCGCGGTGCCGGCACCGGCCTTGCCGGGGGAGCGATCGGGGGTGCCGGCGAGATCGTCCTCTCCACGCTGGCGATGAAGAGCATTCTCGAAGTCAACGCGGACGACGAGCTTGCGGTCGTGCAGCCCGGCATCCTGAACGAGGAACTGAACGACCAGCTCGCGCGGCATGGCCTCTGGTTCGCGCCCGATCCGGCGAGTAAGGCGATTTCGAGTGTCGGCGGCAACATCGCGACAAACGCGGGAGGCCTGCTCTGCGCCAAGTACGGGGTGACTCGCGAGGCCGTGCTCGGTCTCAAGGTCGTGCTCTCCGACGGACGACTGATGTCGCTGGGTCATCGCACAGTCAAAGGCGTGACCGGATACGACCTCACGGCGCTGGTCATCGGATCGGAGGGCACGCTCGGCATCATCGTCGAGGCGACGTTGAAGCTTCGGCCGCTGCCATTCGGCGAGAAGGCGACGATCGGCGCCTATTTTGCGACCATCGAGCAGGCTGCTGCGGCCTCCGCCGGAATCACCGCAGCGCGGTTGCGACCGGCAGCCATGGAGCTCATCGGCGAATCGGCACTTGTCGCGATTGGTACCCTGCTCGGCCTTGACCTGGGAACTCGGGGCTCCTATCTGCTCGTGCAATTCGACGGGCAGTCGGCGCCGACCGAGGCGGAAGCCGCCGTTCTGATCATCCGGTCACAGGGGGGCGACGCCGAGACAACAACGGATGAGATCGAAGGCGAGCGCCTGTTCGCGATCCGCCGCGCATTCCATCCCGCTATGGAGACGCTCGGCACGGTTCTCATCGAGGATGTCGCGGTGCCGCGCAGCCAGCTGCCGGCCATGTTCGTGGCGATCACCGAGATCGAGAAGAAGTATGACTGCGTGATTCCGACCGTGGCGCACGCCGGCGACGGCAACCTGCATCCGAACTTCATCTTTGATGGCGTAGACGTGCCCGCTGAGGTGTGGAGCGCCGCCGACGAGCTCTTCGTGGCGTGCCTGAAATTGGGCGGCACGCTCACTGGCGAGCACGGGGTCGGACTGCTTAAAAAACGCTGGCTTCGCGACGAACTGGGCGACGACCAGGTCGATCTGCAGTTCGAGCTGAAGCGGGTTTTTGACCCGCGCGGGATTCTCAATCCGGGGAAAATTTTCTAGGGGAAAATTTTCAAAACAGGCAGAGCAATTTCTTGCTTGATTTTCACCGAAAACGTCCAGTTTCGAGGGAATACCCGCCGTGATCGGCCTGTTGTTCGTCATGAAGTGCAAAACACCAATACATACACAACGAACGGCACGCCCGTGACAACTCAAACCCCAAGCAGCCCGAAGCGTCCTCTTTCGATCCGGAGGCAGCGTCAATTGATGCCGCGTCCCGGGCAGGGGCAGGTTCGTCTCACCCTCGGAGCCGTCGGGCTCAGCCCTCTCGGCGTTCAGGCCGTCGGTACCGTGGACGCGGTTGGCAAAGAGGCGGTCGGTTTCGCCGCCGGTGACCGCGTGACTCTGCGAGTTCCGGGATCGCGCGCGGCGTTTCCGCAGATCGCGAGTGAGCGCGACCTCATCGGGATTCCGAAGGATGTTTCCTTCGACCACGCCGCGGGCCTGCTGCCTGCCGGTCTGATCGCTCGCACGATCGTGAAGCAGTTGCATGCCATCGGGCGCGGTAACCGCGTTCGGATCGCCGCCGACGGGTCCGGCGCCGACCGTTTCGTTGCAGCGTGGGTGCGCCACCTCGGCGCGACCGTACTGACAGCTGACGATGAGCCGCGTGCGTCCGATGTCACCGTCACCGCGGAAGACTTTGCGACCGCTCGTCGCTGGCGCGCGGGCCATGGGCTGGCCCAGCTGGCTGCGGCCGACGTGTTCCAGCTTATTCGCGAGGGCGCCTTCGCCGGGCTGGATGTCAGTGTCCACCCGCTGACGGAGGCGACCCGGCTGCAGGACGACATCGAGCAGCGGCGTACCGCCGGCCCCGTCGTGCTAATACCGGGCGACGTTACCCTCGCCGCCTGAAGCACTCCCAGCGCTGGCGCTTCGAGGGCGTCGGCGACCCGTCCATGAGCTTGTCGAAGGGCGCAATACTCTTCGCCGCGCGGGAACCGCTCGATAAGCTAGCCAGCGTGTCTGATGACGTGAGTCCGTTCCCAGAATGGGACACCCTTCGCGAGCAAATCGCCCCCTTCGTCGGTGAGCGCGCTGTCTCGCTCCTGGCCTTCGCGGTGTTCGACGAGGTCGACGGATTCGAGGGCGCCGCGTACTTTCGCGAACTGCTGAGCGAATCCGGGACCGATGTCGACGCGCCAGATGTGACCGAGGCGGAGGGACTGCTGATCCGCTGGGGGCGTCTCGTTGCGCGGGATGCCGAGGGCGTCCCGGCCGATGTACAGGCTGCCTTTGAGCGAACCTTCAATCCGCAGCTGCGTGAACTGCTGGTCCAGTTCGCGGCGCTCACCGTCGCAACGGCGACAACCGAGCAGTCGTGAGCGTAGCTTGGACGGTCGCGGCGATTGTCGCTGGCGTCTGGTTGCTCGTCGCCCTGCTTCAACTCGGCGACGTCGCTACGGTTTTCCTCGACTCCCGCACAGCGCGGGATCGGGATGTTCCCGGCCGCATCGCCCGCGAGCGCACGAACGAGCTCTTCTGGGTAATTCCCGTCGCGGCACTCGTCGCCCTCGCGATCGGTCTCGGCATCGATCACGTTGGTCGCTACTTCTTCCAGCGAGATAACCTGGCTCTCGGCACCCTGTTTCTTCTCGGCCTGGCGGTGCTGGTCGTCGGTATCGGTGCCATGACGCTCGCCGCGACTGCCGCAACCGATCCGATCTCGTATTCGGCGCTCCGTCGCGAGATGCGCGACTACGAGGGCGAGCGGATCACCCCAAGGCAGCTCACGGACTTCCGCAGGCGGGTCGCGCGGATCGACGCGCGAACTCGCAGTCGCTCGCATCCGACCCGCCGCCTGGTGACCACGCCGCGTGTGCTGCGCCTGTTGACGATCATCGTCGGCCTGCTGGTCATCGTGGCGACCTGGGTGGCCGAGTCGCGCGATCCGAGCGATCAGACCACGTCCCTCGTCTATGTCGCGATCCTCGCTCCGGTACTCAGCGCGCTATTCGCGGCGCTCGCGATTCGTTTCTCGATTACTTCCGATGCCGCCTGGCGCCGGGTATATGCCCGCCAGCGGGCAGACATCCTGAAGCTTCTGGATGGATTCGAGCGGTCCACACGCAAGCGCGTTGCTGGTCTCGGTGATCGGGTCGCCCGCGCGCTAAAGATCCTCGGTGAGCAGCAGCCGTAGACACCGGATAAACTAGATCCCCGGATTTAAGGGGCTGTCGGCTTAAAGTGGTGTCAAGCGAACTCGAACGTGAACGGGCCTACGTCGGCGGACTCTATTCGCGACTGGACGAGCTGCGCGACGACGCCCGCGCACAGTTGGATGACGTCCAGCGCGGCACGATCGGCGGCACGCATCAGGCGCGCAGCGAGCGGGATGCATTCGCCCGGCTCTATGAGAATCGAGTCACCCAACTCGACGAGGTCGAGGATCGTCTCGCCTTCGGACGACTCGAAC
Source organism: Galbitalea sp. (assembly GCA_036271875.1). Lineage (GTDB taxonomy): Bacteria > Actinomycetota > Actinomycetes > Actinomycetales > Microbacteriaceae > Galbitalea. The sequence goes on along the minus strand of DATAZU010000022.1, from coordinate 14,064 downwards.
TTGACGACGGCGAGCACCGCTACATCGGCCGCATCGGGCTGCGCGACGTCGACCAGCAGCCGCTGCTGCTCGACTGGCGAGTTCCGCAGGCGAGCGCGTTCTATCGCGCGACGGCGGCGACACCGCTCGGCACTCGAGCCCGCAGGCACCTGACCACGCAGGGCCGCCAGGTTGTCCGCATCGAAGACGAGGTCTTCGACTCCGATCTTTTGACCGACGAGAACACCGAGCTGCAGGGCGAGGGCGCGCTGCTTGCCGCTCTTCGTGCGGAGCGCACCGGCCGGATGACAGACATCGTCGCGACCATCCAGTCGGAGCAGGATCAGATCATCCGATCGGAAATCGCCGGCGTGCTCGTGGTTCAGGGCGGTCCCGGCACAGGCAAGACCGCGGTCGCGCTGCACCGCGCCGCCTACCTGCTGTACTCGCATCGCGACCGGCTCCGCACATCCGGTGTGCTCATCGTCGGCCCGAGCCCGAGCTTCCTGCAGTACATTGCGGCGGTCCTGCCGTCGCTCGGCGAGACGGGCGTCGTACTTTCGAGCGTCGGGCAGCTCTTCCCCGGCATTGAGACAACGATCGAGGATGAACCGGCGGTGGCCGCGATCAAGGGCCGGGCATCCATGGCCGATCTGCTGGCGCGTGCCGTCCGCTCGCGCCAGGTCGTCCCGACGGAGCCCCAGGTGCTCGACGTTCTCGGCGAGAAGGTGACGCTGGAACCATCGGTCGTCCAGTCGGCGCTGCAGGCGGCCCAGCGCACGCACAAGGCGCATAACATCTCTCGCCAGCAGTTCCAGAAGAGTGTGCTCTCGACGCTGACGACCCAGCTCGCGGCGCAGCTCCGCTCGCACGGCAGCACCGTCGATGACGCCGACATGGGCTGGCTTCGAGAGGATGTTCGCAGCTCATACGACGTGCGCGTCGCGCTCAATACCGCATGGTTGCCGCTGACGCCCGAGAAGCTCATCCAGGATCTCTATGCTCGCCCAAACTGGCTCGCGAACCTCACGCCGAACTGGTCGGAGAAGGAACGGGAACTGCTTCACCGAGATCGGGATGCACCGTTCACGGTGTCGGATGTTCCACTCCTTGACGAGGCGGCAGAATTGCTCGGCGAATTCGACTCGGCGGGGGACTCCGCCAAGAGGGAGCGCAAGGAGCAGTTCAAGCGCGATGTCCAGAACGCCAAGGCGGCCATCCGGAACATGGGTGTCGAGGGACTGGTCAACGCCGAAGACCTGGCGGCGGGCTTCGCCGAGACCGCTGCTCGCGGCACCACCGCCGAGCGCGCGGCGGCGGACCGGGAGTGGACATACGGCCACATCGTCGTTGACGAAGCGCAGGAGCTCTCGCCCATGCAGTGGCGGCTACTACGGCGCCGCTGTCCGCTCCGGTCGTTTACGATCGTTGGCGACGTCGCGCAGGCTAGTGCGGCCGCGGCGGCCCCGGACTGGACGACGGCGCTTAGCGCCCTCACGGATGACTTCCGGCTCAGTGAACTCACCGTGAACTACCGCACGCCCGCTCAGATCACGGAAGCCGCCGAGGCGATGGCCATCCGCCACGGCCTTGCCATCACCACCTCGCGCGCGGTTCGTGACAGCGAATGGCCCGTCGACGGGGTGGTCGTCGATCGTGACGATCTCGTGTCCGCGGTTGTGGATGTGGTCGACGAGGATCGCGAGCTGGACTCGCGCGGCACTCTGGCTGTCATCGCGCCCGTGGGACTGGTTGGCGTCCAGCACGACGCGCTTGCCGCCAGGTTCGGTTCGTCCGTCGGTCGTGCCGCACTCGGACTCGGGCGGCCCATCGCCGTACTAACGCCCCAGGAAGCTAAGGGTCTGGAATTCGACTCCGTCGTCATCGTCGAGCCCAATGAGATTCGCGAGAGTTCGACGCGGGGAGTCGGTGCGCTCTACGTCGCGATGACGAGACCGACGCAGCGGCTGCATCTGGTCGGAACGACGGCGCTGGCCTGAAGACATGAGTCCCCTCGTGGTGCTGGTGCCCTCTTCGCACTCGGCCCGACGAAGGAAGTGGCAGTGCCTCGCGATGTAATCATCGAGCGAGGCACTGCCGCTATTGACCCTTTACTGAAATTTCAGCACTAACCCGTATTGCTTGTTGCTAAAGCCCCCCGGCTTACAGAGAGGAATTCGGCACATCCGGGCATCCGGATTGCATCGCGGTGCCCCCAGTTCGGGGGTCAGGCGATCGGCAACGGGACTAGGTGAACCCGTGGAAGACGGAGTAGAGCCAGAATGCGGCGAAGGCACCGAAGATGACCAACGCGCCGATGGACGTCCCGTGCCGCAACCGTTGGCCCTGGGGCGCGACGAAGTTGGCGGCCATCGACCCGACCCGATCGTCATGGTAGTTCGCTGTCTGGCTGACCGTCTTGTTGCCGACCGTCTGGACGATGTTGAAGAGCCGAGCGTAGTTCTGCTGCGACAGCGGAGGGAACTTGTGCGGCGAGTAAATGAACATCCAGTCGTCGACGATCTCGACGTCGAATGATCCGGCCGCGTCGATCAGCAGGGCCATCAGGTCTGGCGTGAAGACGTAGAGCGCGTCCTGCTCATATTCCTTCGGACAGTACAGCGTGAAGTGTTTGTCGAAGTCACCCTCGAGCGACAGGATCTGGTCGCGGTCCAGATGGATCGGCAGGTCGGAGCCGAACAGCGTGTTGTTCTCCTTGGAGTCGAGCACCATGTTGGGCAGTTCGCGATCGAGCTTGAGGGCTAGGAACCCCCAGTAGTGGGTCGTGCGGCTTCGACCAGACCCGGTCGTGTACTGGTAATCGCCAAGGTCGAAGTAGCGTCCGGTCTTCGAGTTGAGATGGTTGGATGCTGCGCGAGAGCTGCCGATGCCGAAGATCATGCCCGAGTAGCTCGGGTTGGAGGAGCCCGTCCGAAATTCGAGCCCGTTGTCGGCGGCAAACTGGGCGAGCCGCATCCACTGCGCCCAGCTCCCACCCGAACCAAAGTGACGTGAGATCAGGATCGCCGCAACCGCAATGAAGAACAGCATGAAGACGAGCGGGAGAACCGGGGTGAATCCGCCGCTGCCCCCTGAGGCGACGAGCCCGCTGATCACTCCAACCAGCAGGATGGTCACAAACACCCCGACGAACAGCACCAGGAACACGATCGAAAAAATGCTCGTCGCGGTGCTCAGGCCGGTTCGGATGCGCGGGTCCGCGCGCTGGGCCGCCCTGACCTGGGCACGGAACGCGCGCACCTGCGACGAGGTGATCTGAGCAGTCAGCGCCTCGTAGTTGACGTGGGTGAGATCGAGGGGCGCCTCGACCGGGGCGGTCGTGGGCGGCGTCGGTGTCGCGGATGTCGGATTGGACATGCCGCAATGCTATTCGAGCCGAGGTCTCGAAAGTCCCTCAACGCAACTCATCGCCCGGTGCTGCGGCACTGCCTGCGAGTCGCCCGGACGATGGGTTGTTACTGGTTTCAGCATCCGCCTTTCGTAGGCATGCGTCAAGAGGCGGTGCCCCGTACGGGGCGTCCCAGCTCTGGGGGTAGCACGGAATTCGGGGGAACGCCAAGCTATTCATACCGAGTTCTTGGGGGAGGATTCGACGCTAAGCGTTCATCGCTTGACGAGTGGGCCGGTGCGGGGGAGCACCGGCCCTACTCATATATCCAGATCCTGAAAGAAGGTCCGTCATGGCCGTGAGCACTTCGCTTCGCGGCCGCGTACCCGGACAGGCAGTCATCGACGACATCGTCGTCGTGCAGCAGGATCTTCCCGCCCGCTCTCGGCTCGCCCGAATCTTCGGTGCCAGCCCGCTCGTCAGTTCGACTCGCGGTCTCTATCGCGCGGCCCTCGGCGAGCTCGCCGTCGGCCAGATGCTGAACCAGCTCGGACCGCAGTGGGACATCCTTCATGCCGTACCGATCAACGCGCAAGGCCAGATCGATCACCTCGTGATCGGACCCGGGGGAGTCTTCGCCCTGTTCACCGAGAACTATCCTGGCCAGGAGATCAGGATCGAGGGCGAGTCAATGGCGATTGGCGGGCGCGCGGTTGACAACCTCCAGGCCATTCGGCGCCTGAGCGATAGCGCGGCCGAGCGGCTCAGCTACGCCGCGGAACGGAAAATCGTCGTCGAGCCGGTTGTCGTGGTGATCGATCCGACACGATTGATCGTGCGGGACGAGCCCGTAGGCGTGCACGTGGTGTCATCGAAGCACCTGCTGCGACTGTTGAATCGTGCCGAGCGTTCACTCGCCGGCTCCGAAGTTGCCTACATTTCGGATGTCGCGGACCGCGACGAGACCTGGGAGTCCACGTTCCCCTCGCCCGAGCGCGCGCTGCAACTCAGTCGCGACTTTGCCGTGCTGCGGCAGCACGTTCGGGATGCCGCACAGATCCGGGTCGCCTGGGGCATCATCGGATTTGTGATTCTCTGCGGCATCGCCTGGGGTACGACAGTCGTGATCGTCGAACACCTGCTCGGCCAGTAGCTACACGCCGAGTGGTTGGCATGGTCAGCGGTCGCTCAATGTTCTGCGGCAAGATGGATGCGTGACCACGCTTTCCGGACAAATGATTTCACTCGACAGCGATCTGGCCGGCGGTCCGCTTTCCGTCTATCGCACTGAGGCCGTCGGGGAGCTGCGCGGAGCACTGATCGTCATCCACGAGATCTGGGGGCTCGCCGATCACATCAAGAACGTCGCCGATCGCTACGCCGCCGAGGGTTACCTCGTGATCGCCCCGGACATCCTGAGCCACGGCGGCATGACGCCGGAAGTCGGTGCCGAGCTGAACCAGCTCATGTTCGCGGGCACCGAGGAAGAGCGTGCCAAGGCGCAGCCGCTCATGCGCGAGAAGATGGCGCCGGTCAATCAGCCGGAGTATGGCGCCTGGGCCGTCGCTTCGCTGAGGAAGGTTGTCGACTACCTCGAGGCTCAGCCCGGTGTTGATGGCCGCATCGGTGTTCTCGGATTCTGCTTCGGTGGCACATACAGCTTCGCGCTCGCGGCGGCGGATTCGCGCATCCGTGGTGCGGTTCCGTTCTATGGCTCCCCGCCGGAGACCGCCGATCTCGCTCGGCTCGACTGTCCCGTGCTCGCGCTCTATGGCGAGACCGACGAGCGACTCATCACGGGGCTGCCGGACGTAACGGAGCGGATGAAGGAGGCGGGCGTCCAGTTCGTATCTCACGTCTACCAGGGTGCTGGCCACGCCTTCTTCAACGACGCGAACCCGGTGATGTACCGGAAGGATGTCGCGGCCGACGCCTGGGACCGTTCCCTGGAGTTCCTGCGCGGTACGCTCGCCCCAACCGACCCTCCGGTCGCATAGTCCAAGTACCGATGGTCGAATAGCCCCGAGGTCGTATCGGAATCTCCTACGCGCGGACGTCTATCCCCGCGTACACCGTCCCGACGAAACCCCGGTTGTCAGCGTCGGTGCCTCCCTCGCAACCGGTGCAACGCTCTTCATCGTGATCGCGTATCCAACGTTCGCGGTCGTCGCGCCTTTCGCGAAGATCACCCCGGCGACGACCCCCGATGTTGTCAGCAGCGGTCCGCCCGAGTCGCCCTCCTGCACGTTCGCGGCGAGGCTATAGATCTCGCGGGGCGACGATCCGGTGCTGTAGATGTTCTGCACGTTCACGGTCCCGACCTGGTCGACACCCACCTGTAGCGACACGAATGGGCCACCGAAGGGATATCCGTCTGAGACGGCATCCGTTCCCGCGCTCACCGTCGGTCCCAGCGAAAGCGGCTTCAGGTCGAGCCCCGGCACCGAGAGCACCGCCAGGTCGCCGACCGGATCGAAGTAGACGATCGTGCTGGGTAGCGCCGGCCCGTTGCGAACATCCACGACAGGGTTGGTCACCCCGGCGACAACGTGTGCATTGGTCAGCACCCGATCGGGCGAGATTACGAATCCCGAGCCGGACTGGCTCTGGCCGCAGGCGTACGCATTTCCGGTGATTCGCACGACGGATAGCGCTGCCGCGTTAAGTGCCGGCGTACTCGTGTTGACGTTGGGGACCGTCGTTGACGGGCTTCCGCCGAATGCCTCCGCGATGCGAGGGAGACTCTGGTCGACCGTGGCCGACCGCACCTGCGCGAGGAATGATTCGACGGGGTCCGGCGTGATGTCGTTGATCGCGCGAATGACGTTGGAGGATGCGATCGCCTGCGAGATGAAGGGCACTCCGAGTGCACTGATGCTGGCGGCGAGCATCGACATCACGAGCGCTGCGACCACCGTCACGACGACGGCGCCGAGCGCGCGGTCGACGCGGCGCAGGCCGACACCCTTGACCCGCGATTGGATGAACCGGCCGAGCACCGCTCCGGCGGAGTATCCGCCGACGACGACAGCCACGACGACCGCGATGGTCGCGATCGTGCGAAGGGTCGGGTCCTGCACCCACGAGGTGACGAGCGGCACGAGAAGGATCGCGAGGAACGCGCCGATGACGATTCCGATGATGCCGCCCAGGCTGCGGATGAGTCCGGTTCGGTAGCCGTAGACCAGGTAGGCGACGAGGAGCACGATCAGGAAGATGTCGAGGACGATCGATCCGAGCATCCACACTCCTGGGTTCCGGGCGGCCAGTTCTTTCTCACTGACCTTAAGTCATTCTCCCTGAGAGATCAGACCCTTGCGAAGGATGCTGCGGTTCCGCTATCCGCGTGATTCGCCGCCCGTAGCGCCGCGTCCGTAGTTCGCTGAGTAGCACGACGCCCGAAGGGTGCCGGGCATGTGGTTCGCTGAGTGGCACGACGCCCGAAGGGTGCCGGGCTAATCGAAGCGCCGCCCCCAGCTACTCACTCTTCCGCCAATACCGCGACCCCGCAGCATCCCTCTCAACGAGCCCCGCATCCACGAGGTACCGCCGCAGCGTCGCAACATCTCCGGTGAGCTCGCTGAGCCGCTCCCCAAACTTCCTCTCACTGATCTCCCCCGCTTCCGGCAACACCCGATCTCGAGCCCACACCAAGACCTCAACTCGGTCGCCCACCTTCACCGGATACTGCTCGATCCGTCCGTCCCTCACGAACCGCTCAACTCCTGTCCGCGTGACCACCGGCGATGCGGCAAGCAGCTCCGCGAATGCGCCGTCGACGGCGACATACTCATCACCATCCGCGCGCAAGAGCCCAGCTGCGACTAAGGCCTTGAGCGCCTTGTCCTTTTTCTTGACGGGAACATCGACCGGCACGCCGAGCACCACTCCCGCATAGAGCCGACGCCGCACCGGATCGGCCAACACCGCAACGACTCGTCGCCATTCCTCAGCCATCGAATCAGTGTGCCACGCTGCCGGCTACCCTCTCTTGCGTGCCCGCTTCGCATCCTGCGCCGCATAACGCGCCGCCCGACGAGCGACGACCGCCTCATCCAGTTCCGCTGCCTTCTCGGGCGTCGGCGCTGTTCCGCCGAGGTGGGCAGGATGCCACCACTGCCCTTCTCCCGCATCCGGGTAGTCGCGCTGCAGCTCGGTGACCAACTGTTGCATGGATGCACGCAGCCGCGCAGAGACCTCGTGCCTCTCGCCTTCGGTCGACAGCGGCGGCGCGAACGCCAGACGCACCGGCACCCCGAATCGTTCGCGGAATCGAAACGTGTGCTCGCGGGTCATCAGCCGCTGCCCGCCCCAGAGCGCAACGGGCACCAGCGGCGCGTTGCCTTCGCTCGCGAGCCGCGCGGCGCCCGTCTTGAGCGGACGGACCGTGAAGGACGGGTCGATGCCGGCTTCGGGGAAGATCCCAACGAGCGAACCGGCTTCGAGCGCGGCGACCGCCGCGTGATAGGCGCCCGCTCCAGCACGACGATCGACCGGGATCTGTCCCAGTCGGGTCAGCAGGAATCCGACAATTGGATTCTTGAACGCCGAGGCCGTCGCCAGGAAGCGCGCGCGGCGTCGGTCGTGTCGCCAGATCGTATAGGCAACCAGGGCAAACTCGAGATACCCGAAGTGTGTGATCGCGAGCACTGCTCCGCCGCTGTCCGGGATGTTCTCTTGGCCAATTGCAGTCCGATGGGTGCGCAGGACCGCGAACAGCAGCCGGCAGACGAGCATCGCGAATCGGTAGAGCATGGTTCAGCGTAGAACGCTGGTTCCTTTCGTCGGTGGGCATTGGTAGACAAGGTGCATGAGTGATTCGCAGAGCAAGGCTGTTCAGGATTGGATGACTGGCTACCGGAAGGCGTGGGAGTCCAACGATCCGGGCGACATCGGCGCCCTTTTCGCCGACGACGCGATCTACTACAACGAACCGTTCTCGGAGCCGTCGCGCGGTCGTGACGCGATCATCCAGATGTGGCAGGAGCGCCAGGATGCGCCGGGCAGCACGACTTTCACCTGGGAGCCGCTTGTCGTCACCGACGATGTCGCCGTTGTTCAGGGCGAGACCGACTACGGCAGCGTGAAGTTCAGCAATCTGTGGGTTGTCCGTCTCGACGCGGATGGTCGCGCCACCGAGTTCACCGAATGGTGGATGGACCAGAGCAAGCCGTCGTCGGAGTAGCTATTAGCTCGGCGAGACGACGTGCAGTCCTGCTGCCTCCGCGGCATCCAACTGGCGCTTGTCATACGAAACCATCACGTCTGCGCCGATTCGAAGCGCAGCTACGACATGAACCGCGTCCAGACTGCAAAGGTGTGCGTTAGGCAGGAGGCCAGCTTCGGTGAACATCGATCGGCTGAGGTCGAAGATGTCGAGTCGATCGAGTATCTCTGTCACCGTCGTCTGAGCGATGCCCCTCCGGATTGCCGCTCGTCTCAGCTCGGTTTCGAGCAGAGTGCTGGAGGCGATTCCGTCCTCGCTTGCGTCGAGCCGATTGAGGTAGGCCTCAACGGCGCTCGATTCTGGCTCATCTCTGAACAGCTTGACCGCGGCCGATGTTTCGACGTACGCAATCATTTGTCGCCGCGTAGGTAGTCGAGCGTCTCGTGCGTGGTCTCGTTGATCGGAGCTTGCGGTTCGACGCGCACAACGCGGATTTGATCGAACCGGCCTTTGATGGTTGCTCTGCGGACGGGTACTTCGGTTGTGGCAATCGGGGGAGGCGGAGTGAGCACAGCGACAACCTTCCCGTTATTCGTGATGCGGAATGTTTCGCCCGACTGTACTTCGCGCAGAATCTCGCTGCTGTTGTTGCGTAACTCCCTGTGGGGAATGGTTTTCGCCATGTGGACAACCTCCGTAGCAAGCGTAGCAAAGGTTACCAATCCGGCGGCCGCTCACTGGTTTGGATTGAGTTTCGCCTCTCTTCGAGTGTCTAGACGCGCATCTCTCTCATGTCGGGCGTACAGTGTCGACCGCCTGCGGGACCATCTGTGCATTCCACCCATCTCCCGACATTGGATCATTGTCGATTGGAGTGCGAGTGCTAAAGACACTCACCCTTGTGAAATACAAGGGATTCAAGAAGTTCAGAGTCACGTTCGGGCGCCACTCGCTCCTAATGGGCCCAAACAATGCAGGCAAGAGCACGATAATTAACGCCCTTCGGCTTTGTGGCGCTGCTGGTCGGGTCGCGTCGCGCCTGCGGCCCACGGAGTCATACCGTGACCTTGACCGGACCGTCGTTGGGTTTCCGATCGAGATGATCGCTGACGATGGCTACGAGTTCGGGAACATCGCCCACGAGTTCGAAACGACTTTGAGTCGGGTAGACCTCCTACTCGAGAACGGTTCCGCAGTTCATCTTGTCTGGCCTGAGGAGGCGGGGGCATTCTTCTGGGTGGAGGTCGAGGGAGGTCTTGTTACCACGCCGGCACAGGCCCGCGCAGCTCTCACGCGTATCGGCTTGGTGCCGACCCTTACGCCCATTGAAAAGAACGAGAAGATTCTGAGCCCAGAGCACCTCGCCCAGAATGTGGAGACGAAACTTGCCAGTCGACATTTCAGGAACAACATCCGCGCGGTGAAGCTGAACGAGCCCGACGAGTTTCCTTCGTTGATCGACTACCTATTGGAGAACACGCCCGAAATCACGACGCTCGACATTGAGGACGTGTTTCGCGACGGGGCAATGGCGCTGGACCTCTACTTTCGGCACCCTGACAGTCGCGTGCGAAAGGAACTGTTCTGGGCCGGAGACGGGCTGCAGATCTGGTTGCAGATACTTTTTCACATGTGGCGCACGCGAGATCGGAAGACTGTGATCCTAGACGAACCGGATGTTTTCTTGCATCCCGATCTCCAACGCAGACTGGTTCGCGTAGTAGAAGCATCTGGTCGACAGACAATACTGGCGTCTCATGCGGCGGAGGTAGCGAGCGAGGCGAACATGTCGAGTTTGATTTGGATTGATCGGTCAAAACAGGCCTCTCGCCTCATCGGCGACGACGAAGTTCTGGCACAGTTTTCCGCACTGCTCGGAAGCGCATTCAATCTTTCGATCGCTCGGGCGCTGCGTGCGCGAACAGCGCTTTTTGTAGAGGGCCAGGACGTCAAAGTACTGCGAGTGCTGGCACGCAAACTCGATGCAAAGAACTTCGCGTCTGAAACCGGTCTTTCCATAGTGGGAATTGGAGGCTTCAGCCATTGGCCGAGCGTCGAGGCGTTTGGCTGGATTAAGTCGAAGTTTCTCGGAAATCAAGTGCGTGTCCGTGTTCTGCTCGATCGCGACTATCGAACAATCGAGGAGTCAGACGCGCTTGTAGAACGATTGGCCGAGAGCGATGTTCTGGGTCACGTGTGGGCGCGAAAGGAGCTTGAGAGCTATTTGCTCGAAACTCCCGCGCTTGCGCGTGTATCTGGCCTGGATGAGGCGGGCGCGCGCGCAACGCTGAATACAATCTTGGAGTCGCTGAGGCCGAAGGTGTTCGGGCAGTACTCGAGAGGGGAATTGACCCGAAGGAACACCGGGGAAGATGATGCGACGGTGATCGCTCGTGCGTCGGTGCAATTCGAGGCCCTTTGGTCGGATGAGAATCTGCGACGAGGCATCGTGCCGGCGAAGAAAGTCTTATCGGAATGGAACGCCACGGTGAGTGTTCATGGTGGGAAGGTCATTACTGCTGCCAAGCTAGCTGCTTCGATTCGGGTCTCCGAGATTGATGAAGAGATGCGGCAATTTATCGAGCTAGTCGAATCTGACCTGACTTGAGTGTCGAGCCAGCACCTCTGCTAAACTCCCAAGGTTGCCGTCTAACGGCCGCGGATAAAGAGAGCTCGTTCACAATGAACTAGGGCACCGCGCAACGAGGAGAAAGGGGATCACTTCTATGGCTCTTGAAGCCGAAGTCAAGAAGGCGATCATCGACGAGTACGCTACCCACCCAGGTGACACGGGATCCCCCGAGGTCCAGGTCGCGATGCTGACGCGTCGCATCAAAGATCTGACCGAGCACCTCAAGGAGCACAAGCACGACCACCACTCACGTCGTGGGCTGCTTCTGCTTGTCGGTCAGCGTCGACGCCTGCTGGGATACCTGCAGGACATCGACATCGAGCGATACCGCTCGCTGATCGAGCGTCTCGGACTGCGCCGCTAGGTTTCGATACGCGTGCGACTTCGTCGCGCGCTACTCAACCAGCGAGTGGTCGCGAAGATCGCGTCGAACTTGACGACGGGCCGTCATCCGAAAGGGTGGCGGCCCGTTTTTCGTTGCCTGTTAGTAACTTCCGCGGAGAGTTGCGTTCTGCGCTATGGTGCGGGTGCGTGAATCTTCCGACGCGTCGATCATTCCAAGCGCATCCGTCGTAACCCGAATACGAGGACAGTCTGAGCAGCCAATCTCCCGATCAGGACAAACTTGCGCTACCGACGGTGGAAGGTGACCTACGGGCCACCAAAGCATCGCGAGCGAAGACGACAGCTGGCGTTAGGGAGTATGCAGCACGCATACTTCAGATTCTTGCTGTGGCGCTTGCCGTGATTGGAGTGCTCTGCCTTACCGTGTGGCAGGGTGGGCCCGCCGTCGCTCTCGGCTGGCGCGTGGGACCGTTGGTTGTTCCGGATCTGCCCGCTTGGATGCCCATCCTTGTGGCAGCGGTCATTTGCTGGATCGCGTTCACCACAATCCATCACAGGGGCATCGCACACCCGCGGATTGGGTACATCGAAACTAGGCACGAGCCATTTGCGCTGACCCGCGAGGAGATCGACCGGTGGAGAGACGGTCTGTCCGACGATCAGAAGTCCTATCTCCTCGATCTCGTGTGCCGCCCGACGCGCTACATACGGCGTATCAAAGAGACCGTCCGTTTTATTTCCACGTCAATCGAGATCGAAACGTCGAGTGTGATTGACGAACTGGAGCACGAGCAATCGACGTCGTATCTCGTTCCCGTCCACTGGCAAGCAAAAGGAACTGAGGTGGATGGGATGCAGGTGAGCGGCGCCGGGTCCGGGCGTCTCTCGACACTCGTCGCGCGGGACACGACGTGCGCGATGGTCGCTATCGCATTTGATCTCGTCGACAGGATGGTTGCGGATGGCGCTATTCCTGCAAACCAAGTGCACGACCTTCAGGCCTTCGCGCTGGCGACGATTTCCGATGGCTCCGCGGAGACGGCTCTATCGCGCTACCTCAAGAACTTTGACCCCAAAGAAGGTGCGCTGGCAGGTGTATCCACCGACACTGACTCTGGCCGGCAATTCCGAGTTCTCACGGGTCGACTTACGGAGAACTATCCGATAGTTGTTTCGGCGGACGCGCTTCCGACAGCTATTGCATCACCGGGAAACGCTTCGACGGCGAGTGTGTCGGTCGTCAGGCGCGGCCGCCGTATTACCGTCCGCCATATTGAAGTGCCGGTGGCCCTGCAAAAGACCGAGGTTCAGAAGGGGTTCAGGTCCTGGATCCCACGTCTGGAGCGCGCGCTTGAGCGGGCACTCTTCATCGAGCCACCCCGAATCATTAGGAGCATCGAGAACGCCGACCGCGCACGGAGCTACCACCTAACTGTGACTGCTCCGGCCGGGCTCTACTTCTACAACATGCGGTTTGGGCACCTTCGCTCGACGATAAATGCCAGCGGCATGGCTGCCAGCGCGCCAGAAAGCCATGCGTCCGGGCGAAATCTCCAAGACTTCGGACACCTGTATTTGCGCGATGCGACTAGAGCTGCTGGCTACTACGCCGTGACGACCTTCCGTGAGCGTCTTCCCGGATCGATAACCGAGGCGATGCTTGTCGCGGGTCTGATGACGTTACTGATCGGTGCAGTTGATCTTGGACACGGGGGCACGATTTCGAGCTTCTTTTCTGTCCTAGTGCCCGTCATTTTTGCGACAGTTGGCACAGGGACCATCTGGAGATCGATCAACCAAATAAATGAGGCCTACCCCGGGCGCCTCGCTTCCCGAGTGTCGAGCCTGGCGAGTTTCGCCATCGCGATGCTCGCGGTTTTTCAGTCAGCTTCGGATTCCGTGCTGATTGCGCAGTGCGCCCCCACATGTGCGACTTGGGACTATTCACCCTGGGGCTGGCTGTTGGCCCTGGCGGTTGCAAACCTGGTTTTTGCGATCGGGGTCTGGCGAGTTGACCTGCTAGTCGAAAGAGACTTCCGGAGTGCGAATCCGGCAAGGTCATTGGCAATGGAGGTAGGGTCTCGAGTGGAGGCTTCAGAATGAAACGCGCAAAGAAATCAGCGCAGACGGCTAAGGGCCAGACGGCAAAAGAGCGCGTCCTCGTCGCATTCGCTGAGTTCACCATGCCGACTGGCCTACTTGTGGGCGGGATGCCGACTCCCGAATATGCCCGACTGGAAGTCGAACTGCAGGAGCTAGCGGCCGGCATCTCCGACTAGCTGCCCGGGTTTCTCGCCCACGGTCAAATATTCAGGACAATCTGCGTCATCGGCGGGCATTGTGGCTTGCGGTGTCCGATCATCCTGAGTTTCCTAAGAGGACTCGATGACGCCGGCTTCGCGGGGCTGCTCGACTCGGGGTGGGGAATAAGTAGCTATGGCCCCCGAAGCTGCGCATCCAATACGCTGCTCGCCATGACAACTACAACCCCTGCTCGTCGTCCCGTCGTCGGACTGCTTCTTGCGGTCGCCGGCGTCGCCGCCCTCCTCGCGATTTTGTTCGTGTTCATCGCACCATCGCTGGGCGGCGCCT
>DATAZU010000021.1:0-4673 GCA_036271875.1 Galbitalea sp. | reverse complement strand
GACAACTAGGCGCTAACCTTGTGTGCGGTCGGCTGCCAAGTCGGCTGTGTCCTCATGCGCGTCGCGAAGTAGCGATGCGCACGACTACAGAAAGCTGAGTTTCTAGGTGGCAAGAACCACTCCGGTCAGGAAGGCTTGGCGATCGATCGCGTGGCTGATCATCATCATCGTTGGCTTCGCCGGCCTCAATGTCCTTGACTTCTTCACGATGCCGCAGCACAAGGGCACGTCTCAGTTTGTGACACTTGCACCGAAGCTCGGTCTTGACCTCATCGGTGGAACCGAGATCATCCTTGAGCCGCTGCATGCCAAGGGCCAGACGGTCACGGATGACCAACTCCAGCAGGCCGTGGCGATCATCCGCCAGCGCATTGACGCTGCGGGCGTGTCCGAGCCGGACATCAGCACCCAGGGCACCGGCGGCAGCGAGAACATCGTCGTTCAGATCCCGGGTTCGATCAGCAAGTCGCAGGAGAAGCGGATCACCGAAGCCGCAAAGCTCACGTTTCGTGCGGTTCTAGTGACGGATGCCGCAACTCCACCTACTTCGTCGCCAAGCGCGACGCCGGGTGCAACCCCAACCCCATCGCCCTCGCTCGACAGCAAGCCGACGAGCAAGCCGACCAACGGCAGTGACCTCGCCTATGTCACGCCGGCTCTGCAGGCGCAGTACAACAACTTCAACTGCAAGTCGGTCAACTCCGTCGATGCCAACCTCGCGCCGGACAAGAAGCCGCTGATCACCTGCGATTCAACGGGAACCGAGAAGTTTATCCTTGGGCCGGTTGAGCTGGCGGGAACGTCGATTACTGATGCCGAAGCAGCACTGGTCACGACGAGCACGGGAGCGAGCACGGGAACTTGGGGCGTCAACATCACGTTCAATAACGCCGGTGGAGCTAAGTTCGAGGCGATTGGGAACCGCCTGATCGCTCTTGAATCGCCGCGCAACCAGTTCGCCGTTGTTCTCGATGGCGCCGTGATTACCGATCCTCAGGTCGAGGGCGTCTCGTCGAACCCACAGATCACCGGAAACTTCACCCAGACGTCGTCTACCGAGCTCGCGAACCAACTCAAGTTCGGTGCGCTGCCCGTCAGCTTCAAGGAGCTCACCCGATCATCCGTATCGGCTGAACTCGGATCGGCCTCGCTGCAGGGTGGTCTGCTCGCTGGCCTCATCGGTCTGATCCTCGTTGTGATCTACTCGCTGTTCCAGTACCGCCTGCTCGGCTTGGTCACGATCGCATCGCTCGGGATTTCCGCGATCATCACCTTTGAGGTGGTCACGTACCTTTCCTGGCAGGCCGACTACCGTCTGTCGCTCGCCGGCGTTGCCGGTTTGATCGTCGCCATCGGTATCACGGCGGACTCTTTCATCGTCTACTTCGAGCGAATACGCGACGAGTTACGCGATGGCCGAGGGCTTGAGTCCTCGGTCGAAGCGGGCTGGAAGCGCGCCATCCGAACCGTTCTGGCATCGGACAGTGTCAACTTTCTTGCTGCCCTCATCCTGTTCATCCTCGCCGTTGGCGACGTCAAGGGATTCGCGCTCACACTCGGTCTGACGACCATCATCGACGTGATCGTGGTGTCGCTGTTCACGCATCCGACGCTGCAGTTGCTCGCTCGATTGCCGTTCTTCTACGAGGGACACCGGATGTCCGGCCTCGACCCGAACGCGCTCGGTGCTGTTTATCGCGGTCGAGCGCAGTTCCGAACACCGGGACAGGTTGCCGCTCGAAATACCGGCAGTTCGCGTGAGGCTGCGAGACGCCAGACGATCGCGGAGCGGAAAGCGGCCGAAGCCGAGGCGAACCGACCGAAGGGTAAGGACTCCTGATGGCCAGTTTCTCGAAGTTCGGAAACGACCTCTACACGGGAGCTCGTTCATACAACATCATCGGTCGCCGACGTATCTGGTTTTCGATCGCCGGCGCGCTTATCCTCACCGCGATACTTGTTCCCGTCTTCAAGGGCTTCAACTTCAGCGTCGAGTTCAGCGGCGGATCCGAGTTCACGGTCTCGAACGTCGGCGCGAACCCGAGTCAGACTCTCGCCACCAAGGCGGTCGAATCCACGGTACCCGGCGAGGTTCCAAAGGTTCTTATCGCCGGTGGCAAGTCTGTGCAGGTGACGACGAATCTTCTGACGACGCAGAAGACTCAGGATGTTGTGACCGCGCTCGCCAAGGCATACAACGTTCCGAAGAGCCGCGTCGCGTCAACCTTCATTGGCGCGACCTGGGGTTCTGACATCACCAAGGCCGCGATCGAGGCGCTCATCGCGTTCATCGTGCTCGCGGTCATCATCATGGCGCTGTACTTCCGCACCTGGAAGATGTCGGTTGCTGCGATCGTTGCGCTTGCGCACGACCTGATCATCGTGACCGGCGTATACGCGATTCTGGGGTTTGAAGTGAGCCCGGATGCGGTCATCGGTCTTCTGACGATTCTTGGTTACTCGCTCTACGACACCGTCGTCGTCTTCGACAAGATTCGCGAGAACACCAGCGAGGACGGCGAGAAGTCGGTTCGGACCTTCGCGGAGTCGGTGAACCTGGCGGTCAACCAGACGCTGGTGCGATCGATCAACACCTCCGTCGTAGCCCTGCTGCCGGTTGCGGCGATTCTCTTCATCGGTGCGACGCTGCTCGGCGCCGGAACCCTGCGCGACATTTCGCTCGCGCTCTTCGTCGGCATCCTGTCCGGCACCTACTCGACCATCTTTGTTGCTGCGCCGCTGTACTCGCTGCTGCGGGAGAATGAGCCGGAGATCCAGAAGCGCACGAAGCGCACCACCGTCGCCCGTACGTCCGGCGCGGTTCGGTAACGGGCGGAGAAGAGCACGTGAGCGAAGCGCTACAGATTCCTGTCGAAGACGCAATTGCTCGCGTTCACGGCGGCGGTTGGCTGCTGGATGTTCGCGAGCAGAGCGAATGGGACGGTGGGCACGCGCCGACTGCGCACCTGATTCCGATGGGGCAGATAATGGATCGTCTGGACGAGATCCCCATCGATTCCGAAATCCTGGTCGTCTGCCACAGCGGATACCGGTCATGGCAGGTGACGCAAGCGCTGGTCACCGGCGGATACGATGCGGTCAACGTGGCCGGCGGGATGGAAGCGTGGCATTCCGCTGGCGGCGAAGTTGTGACAAACGGGGCCGTCTGAATCTGCGCGCCCGACGCACTGCGCGATCGTCCCGCCTAGAATTGCCCAGCGTAGAATTGGGCTGAGGGAGGGGCTATGTCAACCGAGACCTCCGACGGCGTTACGACGTCGACGACCGCAGCCGTGCCAACCCCGGCTGCTGCCCCGTCCCGGCGCGCCCTCATCCCGCGGATCTTTTCCCGTGCGCAGCCTTCGGGTGCCGTCGATCTCCTGATCAAAACCGTGCGCCTGCACCATCCGAAGGCGGATACCGCTCTCATCGAACGTGCGTACGCAACCGCGGAACGTGCCCACTCCGGCCAGCTGCGTAAGAGCGGCGAGCCATACATCACGCATCCGGTCGCGGTGGCACAGATACTCGCCGACCTCGGAATTGGAAGTAAGACTCTCGCTGCGGCGCTCCTGCACGACACCGTCGAGGACACCGACTACACCCTCGACATGCTGCGAAAGGACTTCGGCGACGAAGTAGCAATGCTGGTCGACGGGGTCACCAAGCTCGACAAACTCAAATATGGCGACAGCGCACAGGCCGAGACGGTGCGCAAGATGGTTGTCGCGATGTCCAAAGACATTCGCGTGCTCGTCATCAAGCTCGCCGACCGCCTGCACAACGCGCGAACCTGGGGATTCGTGGACGAGGCATCCGCGACTCGCAAGGCGCAGGAGACGCTCGAGATTTACGCCCCGCTGGCGCACCGCCTCGGAATCCAGGCGATCAAGTGGGAGCTTGAAGACCTGTCGTTTTCCGTCCTCTATCCGAAGCTGTACATCGAGATCGACAGCCTGGTTCGGCAGCGCACGCCGCAGCGCGAGGAGTTCGTCCAGCAGGTGATCGACTCCGTGGGGGACGACCTGAAGGCGGCGAAGATAAAGGGCAGCGTCGTAGGCCGACCGAAGCAGTATTACTCGATCTACCAAAAGATGATCGTTCGAGGTCGGGATTTCGATGAAATCTACGACCTCGTCGGAATCCGCGTTCTGGTGAATTCGGTGCGTGACTGCTACGCGGTGCTGGGCAGCATCCACGCCCGCTGGACGCCCATCCCTGGTCGTTTCAAGGACTACATCGCGACGCCGAAGTTCAACCTGTACCAGTCGCTGCACACGACCGTCATCGGCCCGCAGGGACGCGCTGTCGAGATCCAGATCCGCACACCCGAGATGCACCAGCGCGCGGAATTCGGCGTCGCTGCGCACTGGAAGTACAAGGAGCGCGTCAACGGCGGCAAGGGCGACGATGCCCTGCAGGCCGACACCGACATGGCGTGGCTCGCTCACATCACAGACTGGGAATCCGAGACCAGCGACCCGGGCGAGTTCCTCGACAACCTGCGTTTCGAGATCGGTGCGAAAGAGGTCTACGTCTTCACGCCGCAGGGCAAGGTCATCGGCCTGCCCGCCGGAGCGACGCCGGTCGACTTCGCATACGCCGTTCACACCGAGATCGGGCACCGCACGATGGGCGCCAAGGTCAACGGGCGCCTCGTCCCGCTCGAGAGC
>DATAZU010000020.1:0-190346 GCA_036271875.1 Galbitalea sp. | reverse complement strand
CTCGTGGGATTGGGCCTTCTGCCGCCCCTCGGGGCATCAACCGGTCGGGGGATGTGCGGGTCAGCCGGGGGACCACTGGCGGCACGGCGGCTCTATCGCAAGCATGGGACCATGACAGATTCCGACGCCGTCGTCTCGGTGCGAGACCTTCGCAAGACATACGGAAGCTTCACGGCCCTCGACGGCGTGAGCTTTGACATCGCCCGCGGCGAGACATTCGCCCTGCTCGGACCGAACGGCGCAGGAAAAAGCTCGACCATCGAGATCCTCGAGGGCTACCGTGACCGCTCGAGCGGCGACGCGAGTGTGCTCGGGGTCGACCCCCATCACGGTGGAACGGCGTGGAAGGCGCGACTCGGTATCGTGCTCCAGGACACGGGCGAAGAAGGCCAGTACACGGTGCGGGAGCAGCTCACCGAGTTCGCTGGCTACTACTCCAACCCGCGTGATGTTGACGAGGTCATCGCCTCGGTCGGTCTCGAGGAGAAGTCGAAGACACTCATCCGCAAGCTCTCCGGCGGCCAACGACGACGAGTGGATGTCGCACTCGGCATCATCGGCCGCCCCGAACTCCTGTTCCTTGATGAGCCGACCACGGGATTCGACCCGGAGGCGCGTCGCGGCTTCTGGGACCTCATCCGTCGTCTCAAGGCGGAGGGCACGTCGATCCTCCTCACCACTCACTACCTGGATGAAGCTGCCCAGCTCGGCGACCGCGCCGGCATCATCGCCGGCGGCAAGCTCATCGAAATAGGCAACATCAACGAGATCGGCGGACCGGACGCTCGTGTGCCGATCGTGCGCTGGACCGACGCGAACGGACAACAGGAACGCCGCACCAACGAACCGGGCGCGGTCGTTGCCGCCCTGATGAAGTCGGGCAAGGAACCCAAGGACCTCGAGGTCGTCAGGCCCAGCCTCGAAGACATTTACCTCAAGCTCGTCTCAGCCTATGAACACAAGGAATTGGAGTCGGTCCGATGACCACGACAACATCGTCCAGCCCGTCGCTCAGGTCGGGTCGCACCCTCGCCCTCGGTTTCAGTCGCATCCGCTATGAGATCGTCGGGTACTTTCGCCAGGGCGACACGATCTTCTTCACCTTCCTGTTCCCTGTCGTGTTCCTCACGATCTTCTCCGTCGCCTTCAGCGGCGTGAACTTCGGGAAGGATGCGAGCGGTCACCTGATCAGCGCCGCCGACTACTACCTGCCGTCCATGTTGGCGGCAGGCGTGCTCCTCAGCGGCCTGCAGAATATGTCGATCGCGATCGCCGGCGAAAAGAGCGACGGGACACTTAAGCGACTCGGCGGTTCGCCCCTGCCGGTCTTCAGCTACTTCATGGGCAAGATCGGCCAGGTTCTGGTCACCGGACTCGCTCAGGCGCTGCTGCTCATCCTCGTCGCGGGCACGGCGTTCGGCGTGAGGTTGCCTTCGGATGCGGGGCACTGGCTCACGTTCGCCTGGGTGTTCGTTCTCGGGGTCACGACCTGCGCGATTCTTGGGATCGCGCTCAGCTCGTTGCCCCGCAGCGGCAAGAGCGCGACGGCGGTCATCATTCCGATCACACTGATCCTGCAGTTCATCTCGGGTGTCTACCTGCAGTTCTCACTGCTGCCGCCCTGGTTGCAGAACTTCGCGAGCATCTTCCCGCTCAAGTGGCTCGCTCAGGGGATGCGCTACGTGTTCCTGCCTGACGCGTACAAGTCCATGGAACAGGGCGGAACATGGGACCTCACCGGCGTACTGATCGCGACCCTGATCTGGCTTGTCGTCGGTCTCGTGCTGTGCCGCGTGACATTCCGATGGATTCGCAAGGATAGTTAGAACATGGCTCAGTCGCGCTGGTGGACGATCGCGGTGATTGCCGCCGGGATCGTCCTCTCGGCGCTCGTGATCCTCGAGCGCGTCAGCCCGGCGCGCACCATCGGCGCCATCGCGACAACCATAGCGATCGTCGTCATCTGGCTGATCCTCGGCAAGCGCGCCCTGGTGGATGGCAGGTACGGAATCGCCATCTCGATCGCGTTCGGACTGCTGGCAAGCGCGAGCACCGGGTTCGAGTCGTCCATGGCGACGATCCAGTGCGTGGTTTATCCGGTTATCTGGGCGGTGCTGATCCGCACCCGCACCGCAGTCATCGCCAACGTCTGCATTGCCGTAGGCATGGGAATCGGGATGTTCATCGGTCTCGACGCCACGACTGACGCGTTCGTCATCGCATCCACCATCGAAGGGCTCTCGCTGATCTTCAGCCTCGCGCTCGGCCTCTGGATCACCAGTATCGCTGACACGAGCGAAGAACGGAGGACCCTCATCCACCAGCTCGAAGCGGCCCAGAATGAGCTGGCCGCCCTGAGCCGGAATGCCGGTGCGGCAAGCGAGCGCGAACGGCTGGCTCGCGAGATTCACGACACCATCGCCCAGGACCTCACCGGGCTGGTCCTCACCGCCCAGCGGGGGCGACGCGAGCTCGCAGCCGGCAATCCGGCAGCGGCCGAGAAGCAACTCGCCATCCTCGAGGAAAACGCTCGCAACGCCTTGACCGAAACGCGGTCGCTCGTTGCCTCCGGGGCCGCGGTCGGCGTTGAGGGCGGAGGACTTGCGGTCGCTCTCAGTCGGCTCGCCGAGCGCTTTGAGCGCGAGACCGGGATCGTCGTTACCGTCTCCGCCGACGACGCGGCTGTACTCGACCGGGATGCTGAGGTCGTGCTCCTGCGATGCGCGCAGGAGGCGCTCGCCAACGTGCGCAAACATTCGGCCGCGGGAACCGTGATCCTGACTCTCACGGTTCTGGATGGCGAGCTATCGCTGCGAATCTCGGATGACGGGGCCGGGTTCGATCCGGCGCAGCCCTCGAGCGGCTTTGGGATCACCGGACTGCGCGAGCGTTTGGGGCTCGTCCGTGGAACGCTGGACATCCTTGCCGAACCCGGGCGCGGCACTACTCTCGTCGCGACCCTGCCCCAGGCCACGGAGTTGACGGCGTGATCCGGGTACTCGTGGCGGACGATCATCCCATCGTCCGGAGTGGAATCGTTGCGCTGCTGCAGACCGCAGACGATGTCGAAGTCCTCGCCGAGGCGAGCACCGGCGAAGAGGCGGTCGAGCTCGCGATCCGCCACAGTCCGGATGTTGTACTCATGGACCTGCGAATGCCCGGCATCGACGGCGACGCGGCAACGGCGCGCATCCTCGCCGCGAGGCCGCGGACGCGCGTGCTCATCCTGACCACCTACGAGTCGGACGACAGCATCCTGACGGCGATCGAAGCCGGGGCGAGCGGATACCTGCTCAAGGCCGCACCGCAGGAAGAAATCCTGGCTGGCTTGCGCGCGGTCGCTCGAGGGGATGTCGCGCTTGCGCCGCGCATCGCTGCCCTCCTGGTTCAGCGCGTCAAGACTCCGGTGCCGTCACTCAGCCCGCGCGAGACGGAAGTACTCACGCTCGTTGCCGCTGGCATGAGCAATCCGGCCATCGCGACCGCGCTGTTCGTCAGTGAGGCGACGGTCAAGACCCACCTGCTGCACGTCTTCGAGAAGCTGGGCGTAAGCGATCGAACGCGCGCGGTCACCCGCGCAATGGAACTTGGCCTGATCTAGACCGCGACCGGCTCGCGGAGTCGATCGAGTGCCGCGGTGATGTCTGCGGCCAGATCATCGACGTGCTCGAGCCCAATGGAGAGCCGCACGATCCCGCCGCCGGGACGAGCCTCGGGCGCCACGGGCCGATGCGTGAGTGATGCGGGATGCTGCACGAGCGAGTCGACGCCGCCGAGCGACACCGCATGCGTAACCAGCCTGGTCCCCTCGATGAAGCGAGCTGCCGCGTCGTATCCACCCACGATCTCGAGCGCGATGAGACAGCCGGGGCCATCGATCTGACGACCCAGCAGACCTTGGCGATCCTGGCCGGGCAGACCCGGGTAGTGAACCCGCTCGACCATGGGATGCAGGGACAACCGGAGCGCGAGTTCGGCCGCCGTCGCCTGCTGCGCACGCACGCGCACGGGGAGGGTGCGGATGCCGCGGTGCAGAAGGTAGGCCTCGAACGGACCCAGCAGTCCCCCGGTTAGGGCGCGGACCCGGCGCAGACGAGTCATCCATTCGCGGTTCGTTGCGACGACGCCGCCCATTGCGTCACTGTGGCCACCGATGTATTTCGTTGCGCTGTGCAGAACCAGGGTCGCGCCGTGTTCGAGCGGTCGCTGGAGAACCGGAGTCGCGAAGGTGTTGTCGACGAGCACGGGAACGTCGCCGGCCTGCGCGGCGATCACGGCGATATCGACCATCTCCAGGGTCGGGTTGGCGGGCGACTCGAGGACCACGAGACCAGTGTCCGGTCGGATGGCACGCGCGACCGAGTCCTGGTCGCACCAGGTGACCTCGGTCCCGAGGAGGCCGGTGTCAAGCACGTGGTCGGTGCCACCGTAGAGCGGACGCAGAGCCACGACATGCGGCTTGCCCGCCGCAACGGATGCGATGAGACACGCGGCGAACGCGCCCATTCCGGTCGAGAATGCGACGGCACCCTCCGACTGCTCGAGCGCGGCGAGCGCCTCCTCGAATCGCGCGACTCCGGGCTGCCAGAGCCGACGGTAGACGGCGGAGTCGCCGGGAAGGAGGTCGCCACCGGTAGCAAGATTCTCATATGAGTCGCCTCCTGACTCGACGTCGGGCAGAGGATTCGTCGTCGACAGGTCGATGGTCGGAACGTGCGAACCGGACTTTGTCACGCCCTCCATTCCGGCGTGAACGGCAAGGGTTTCGATCCGCATCTTCGGGGTCTGCATTCCTTGATCGAAGCAGATTCTTCACCGGTTTGTAACCTACGGCACAGAATCTAGCGAATTACGGTTCACGAGCGGATATGCTGCGGTGGACGGACGAGAGGACGCCATGAAACCGCAGCATCTTCCGTTGGATGAACTCGATCGTGCGCTCGTGCGCGCCCTGTCCCGCAATGCGCGCGCATCCGGTGCCGCGCTTGCTGCGGAAGTCGGTGTTGCCGAGTCGACCGTCTCTACCCGCATTCGTCGTCTTCAGGCCGACGGCGATATCCGCGGATACCGCGTTGACCTGGATTTTGATCGAGTTGCACCGCTGCAGGCGCTCATCTCGGTGCGGCTGGCCAAACACGTGCGGGGTGAGGTCGATCGCTTTCGGGAGGCGGCCCCGACCTGGCCGGGGGTACGGTCGCTGTTCCACATGGCGGGCGCCGAGGACTACCTGTTGCACGTTGCCGCGAACAGCGCGACCGACCTGCGCGACTTCGTGCTGCGCTACCTGGCATCACATCCGGCGGTGAAACGCACGCAGACGAACCTGATCTTCGAGCACGCCGACGGAACCGGCTGGCTTGACCTGCTCGACCCCTGAAGGTGAGCTACAGCTCGAGACCGACCAACACCGGTTCGGCGTGCAGTCGAACGCCGAACTCCGCGAATACCCGAGTCTGGATGTAGCGGGCGAGTTCGACAACCTGCTCTGCGGTCGCTCCCCCGCGGTTGACGATGGCGAGGGTGTGCACGGATGACACCGCCGCGCGAGAACCCGGCAGCGCGAAACCTCGACTGATCCCCGACTTCTCGATGAGCCACGCCGCGCTGAGTTTTACCCGGTACTCGCCAGACTCCGGCGGTGCGGCGGGCGCCTCGCCGAGCGGAACGGCAACGGCCGGCTCATCCGGGGCGGTCGGCCAGCGTGGCGCGTCCGCGGGCAGGCCGCGAGCGAAGTTCTCCGCAACGATCGGGTTGGTAAAGAATGAGCCGGCACTGCGCGAATTCGGATCTGCCGGATCCAGCAGCATCCCCTTCGCCGCCCGCAGTCCGAGCACGGTCTGTCGCAGGTCGTCGATCGGAACACGATCGCCGATTCGCACCCCGAGCGTCTCGGCGAGCTGTGCGTACCCGACCGGCTGGCTCAACACGGATGCGCCAGGAATCGATTCAGACAGTTCGAGTTCGATCGAGAGGACGAGTCCGTCGCGGCCCTGTTTCACCAGCGAGGTGCGGTAACCGAGGCCGAGTCGTGTCGCCGGGATGCGTTCAACGTCGCCGGTCAGATAGTCGAGAAACTCGATGGCGATGAGGCTCGATGAGATCTCCTGGCCGTATGCGCCGATGTTCTGGATGGGCGCCGCACCGCTCGATCCCGGGATGCCGGACAGTGCCTCGATACCGGCCCAGCCGTTCTCGACCGCGAGTGCGACCACCCCGTCCCACGGCTCTCCGGCCTGAACCCGGAGGCGCACAGCGCGATCCCCGAGATATGCGGATGGCCGAACGGCTGCCGTCTCGGCCGCGATGCGTTCGATGCCGCGGGTAACGACTCGGATGACCGTGCCGTCAAAACCCTCGTCGGAAATGACCACGTTTGACCCGCCCCCGAGGACGAGGATGTCCTCACCCGCTGCCCATCCATCCTGGACGGCCTCGAGCAGTTCGTCGCGCGTCGCGGGTGCGAGGACGCGCTCGGTTTCACCGCCAACTCCGAGGGTTGTTAGACCGGCGAGGTTCATGCTGGGGCCAGCGCCACCCGCACCTGGGCCTTGCCAAGAACGGTCGCGCCCGCAGCGGTCACGGTCAGGTCGATTCGAGCGCCGCCATCGTCGACGGCGCCGACCTTGGCCGTCACCGTTACCGTCGCGCCACGGTCGCCGTCGACGAAGACCGGCCTCGTGAAACGAACCTGGTAGTCGACGATGGTTCCCTTGGCGCCAAGCCACTCGACGACCGGCTGCACGGCGATGCCCATGGTCAGCATGCCGTGGGCGAGCACGCCGTCGAGACCGACGCTGCGGGCGACGTCGTCGCGATAGTGAATCGGATTGAAGTCGCCGGATGCTCCCGCGTAGCGCACGAGAACGTCACGTGTGAGCTCGTAGGTCTTCTCAGCGACGATCTCGCCAACCGTCAGGTCCATCACTCGTCACCCCGCACGACGAGCGTCGAGATCGCGGTAACGACGTGCGCGCCGCTCGCGTCCTTTATCACCGAGTCGGCTGTCACCATGCTGTGGGTGCCGAGCGTCTTCACGCTGGACACCGTGAGTTGTGCCGTCAACTCGTCGCCGGCAACGATGGGCCGCGTGTAACTGAACCGTTGGTCGCCGTGAACGACGCGCGAAAAATCGATCCCGGCATCCGGATCGCCGAGAAGCTGGGCGAGAGTGCGCTCCTGCACGACGACGGCGAAGGTGGGCGGCGCGACAACATCCGAATATCCCGCAGCGATCGCGGCTTCGGGATCAAAGTTGATCGTGCTGGCAGAAAGGACTGCGGATGCGAACTCCCGCACCTTCTCGCGACCGACGAGGTACGGCGCTGCAGGCGGGAAGACCCTGCCCTGCAGTTCGGGGTTCACTGGCACGCCGCCAGTTTAGTTAATCGCCCATGGACCGTGTCCCAGCACAAGCAGAAACCCCCGGCGACCGTCTTCGGTCACCGGGGGTTTCCGGATGTCTTTAGTCGACAGCCCCTACTGGCAGCTGTCGCACTGCAGAAGATCCATCGGGTCGACGGGCACGGAGTATCCGCCAACCGTGTCGCTTTCGTTCTCCATGATTACCTCCCCTAAATTTTTGAGCACCGGCCCTGACCCGCCGCCCAATTGAGCAGTCAGAACAGTGAGGATGCAACCCCGGGTTGCGGGGTGAGTTCCCACTATATAACCCGAATCACACGATTGTCATTCCACTAGATGTTGTGTTTTCGGCGTGTCGCGAATTATTTAAAGACTACGCGCAACCACCGACATAACTGCCAGTTGGTGACATACGGAGTGAGCCGTCTGCTTACTCTCCGAGCGCGGGGCATAACCTCAACGGATGGCCGATACGAAACAGACGAAGACGATCGGCGAGCACGCCGTTGCGGCGGAACTCGCCCGTCGTGGGTGGGCGCCGGCGTTGACGCGGGATGGTTTGGAACGGACCGACATCCTGGCTGTCAAGCTGACCGGGAACCGGACCATGGTCGAGGTGCAGGTGAAGGCGGCTCGCGGTCGCGGCCCCCGATTGTCCTGGCCGCTTGGAGAGAAGTCGCAGCAGCCCGCACTCCACCCACGGGAATGGTTCGTCATGGTGGCAATCGACGAGCTGGTGACAGAGCCCATGCGCTTCTTCGTCGTGCCAAGGGATCACGTCGCGGCCGCGGCATGGATCGAGCACATGCACTGGCTCACCGAACCCGGGATCGCCCCCGGCGTGAGAAACGTTGGGCCCGAAAGATCCCGGGTGACTCTGCCGACCTTCGCCGGCTACGAGGACGCCTGGTCGACGCTCGCTGAACCCACCGACCGAGTATCGGTCTTGTTGCCCGCGAAATTCCACGCCTACGCCGAAGACACCGCACGCGTTGGACTGCCACCCAACCACCCGTGGAAGACAGCGCTCCCGAGTTGGTGACCTAGACCGCAACGATCGTTCCCCATCGCTGTGTGCACCGTGACCACGGTTCCCCGCACGGGGCCAATGCGACGCGCATTGACCCCGCCGATGCCGGGTGGCGCGCTCACACCTTCTAACCGACGTCGAACCTACCGGCGATGTTGATTGACACGGTCGATGTTGCAGTTCCGCCGTGTCCGTCCGAGATTGAGTAGCTGAAGCCTTCCGTGAGCACCGTGTTGATCGGCAGCTGTGACACCACGGAGCTTCCCTCGTTCAACGTGTACGTGTAGTCACCGTTCGACAGGATGGCCAGGGTGCCGTAGTTACCGCTCTGAGTCGTGGTGGTGGTCACCGTGAGCGTGTCACCGTCCGGGTCGGTGTCATTGCTGAGCACGTTGCCGGTAACCGTGTTGGGATCCGCGTTCGCGGCGATGGTGTTCGTGTCCGAGTTCGCTACCGGAGGGTGATTCGACCCCAGGATGGTGATCGTCAGCGTTGTCGATGCCGTTCCGCCGTGTCCGTCCGTAATGTCGTACGTGAACACATCCGTCAGGGTGTCGCCGCTCGGCAGGGCGCTAACCGTAGCATTCGCGTCGTCCAGGTCATAGGAGTACGTGCCATCTGCGGCGAGGTTCAGCGTGCCGTAGGTCATCGTAATCGCGGGGCCAGCGTTGGTGACTGTCAGGGTAAAGCCACCTGAATCCGTGTCATTCGTGAGCACGTCGCCCGTGATCGGGTCAGGCGGGGTCTCTGCGGTCACCGTGTTGATGTCGGCGACTGCGGCCGCGACCGGGACCACGACCGGACAACCGCCCGCGGCAGAGGCGGACTGCGCGGGCGCAAGCGTGAGACCGCCGACCGCAAGGAGCGCGATCACCACCGCCGCGATGATCGGCGCGACCCGACGCCGCGAAACCGCCATGACAACAACGCCGCCTAGGAGAAGAAGCAATCCAATGCCGATGTACGACCAGATATCTGTGCCGGTGGCCGGGAGCACACAGTCCATTGATTTTCCTCTGCCGTGTATGGGTGATCGGGCCCAACTCTACAGGTCACTTCGCCGTCGCCCACCAAGCGATTGGTGGCGACGAACTAACGCGTGCGCAGCGCGCGCCGCCGTAGTTCCGCCACCGGTCCATGGGTCGCTCGATGCGGTCAACTCGCGAGCTTCTTGTCGGTTACTACCCGCACCCGTTTATTTCGCGGGGTTAGCCCTGCGGGCCGCTCGGGCCTCCAACGCCGGTGATGCCTAAGGCGGTGCGCAGCCCGCCATCGATATCGAGGTTGTTCTCGCCCGAGGTGAGCACAATGGGAGCGGTCAGCCCGGTTGCGGGATCGAAGTCCGAGTCCAGGGCAGAGTTCGTTCCCTGTCCCGCGGCGCTCAGCGAGGGGGCCATCGGGGTAGGGACTACCGACGAGGTGAAGAAGGAAATTGTCGAAGTTACGTCGGTGGTGCCCTGGAGCACTTTGACCGTGTGACCGGTGCCAAAGAACGTTCCCATCATGCCGTTGCTGATGAGATTCGTGGGGAGAGGGTAGTCGAAGACGACGGCACCATCCGAATCGAGCACGTCAAATGTGATGCCGGCGCCGGAGCCCGCCAGGCTCATTGTCACAGTGTCCATGGGAACCGGCGTCGTGATGTTCATTTTGACGATGTAGCTGCCTGCGGCGAGGTTGGTGAACGAGTACTGGCCGTTTGCATCGGTTGTTTGCACCGGGTTTATGGTTGCGCCGCCAAAGCCCGTCGTCACGGGCAGGTCGGTGGTCGAATCGAGCAACGTAACCTGAATGCCCGGAACGCCGGACTCACCGGCATCCTGCACCCCGTTCGCGTTCGCATCCGACCAGACAAAGGATCCGAGGGACGCCGGCTCGGGCACCGTCGGCGGAGCAACCGTGCCGCACGCCGCGTTGGCCGCCTGCGGAGTGGCGCCGATGCCGATCAGCGCACCGAACAGGATGACCGCGAGCGCAGCCGCGCCCGCAGCCTTGCGACCCCTGCGGCGAAGAACGAACACCACGCCGAGACCACCCACCAGCAGCAGGACTCCGAGTACGAGCGCGGGAAGACTAAATCCACCGCCAGTTGCGGGAAGACAATCGATTGGCATAACTACTGGCTCCTCAAGCATCGGCGCGGCGATTTCGCCAACTTAGCATCCTTTGCGGGGTGGAGTGTTTCGGCCCGGGCGACGGACAGCAACGACTGCTGCGGGTTCATTCGCCCGAGTCACGCGAGCCCGCCACGGCGTGCAGAATGTCCGCCCGCACGAGCGCCTCGTTCACGTGGGTGCCGGTCGACATCCCGTTGCCAAGTGCGGTCGGTACCTTGAGCGAAGCATCGACAACGTTACCCGCCGCCCACAACCCGGGGACGCTCGTGGCTCCTCGCGCGTCAACCAGGATGGCCGGTCCGCCCTGGACGGTGTCAGCGCCCAGCTCGCGAAGAAGATGATCGTTCGGGCTCACCCGAGGTGCCGTGAAGATGATCTCCAGCTCCCAGGCATTGCCGTGTGTCCGCACCGCGACCCGGCCATCCGACACCGCCTCAATGCCGACAACGAGCTCGTCGACAACCTCGATGTTGCGCGCGGCGAACTCGACCTGTTCTGACGGTGAGAGCGTCACAGATCCATTCGCAAAAAAGATTACGTGCTCTGACCACTGTCGGAGCAGCTGAGCCTGCGAGATCGACTTCCTTCCGGTGGCGAGAATACCCACTCGGCCGCCCCGAATCTCCCATCCGTCACAGTATGGGCAGATCACAACACCGCGACCCCACTGCTCGGCGAGACCGGGGACCGTCGGCAACTCGTCAGTTACACCGGTAGCGACAACCACTGCTCTCGCGAGGTGCCGGTCGCCGTCCGCCAAAACGAGATCGAATCTGCCGTCGATCGCGGCCGCGGTGACGACCGTTCCGAGGATCACTTCTCCGCCGAATCGCTCGAATTCGGCCCGACCGCGCTCCAGCAGTTCACCGGGCGGCGTTCCGTCAAAGCCGAGCACCCCGTGGGAATGTGGGGCCGCACCGTTTCGGGGCAACCCCGCATCAACGATCAGCGTGGTCCGAAGGGCCCGAGCAAGGGTAAGAGCAGCGGCAAGTCCAGCGCTGCCGCCCCCAATGACCACGGCGTCCCACGATCTCGTCGACGCGTGCGTCACGAATCTGCCCCCGGGAACAGTTACAGCGCCGCAGACTGAATCGGGACGGGCGAGGTGAGTGACTGCGCGATCTGGTCGCGCTCGGCGGCGAGGGACTGGATGGTTGCCTCGTCCAGGGCCGGATCGATGACGTCGGCGAAGGGATTTCCGAGACCGCTGCGTGCGTGAACCGCCGCGGCGTATGCATTGGCTGCAGCGTGCACCCGGGCGGTCGCGCGCTGCGAACGCTTGAGGGACACGTGACGCTCCGACGCGATGTCGGCGTGCTTTTTGAGCGCCTTAATCAGGTCCTTCAGCGCCGAATCGATCTTCTTGGACATGGTCTCATTGTGTCGCATGAAGGTAAACGCGCAAACCGGCGAATTTCCGCACGGATTGCCTCGCACGGCTTTCCCGGTGATGCACTCACCGGCCGGCGCCGAACGCGCCCGCGTGTGGCAGAGTCGACGCGAGGACACAGCAGGATTGGACTCCCCATGGCAACTCGCAGCGCCGCCGCAGCACCCATCGTTTCGCTGGAAGCCGGTCAGATACGGGGCTCGGTCTCAAACGGAATTTCGAGGTTCCTCGGCGTCCCATATGCTGCTGCACCCATCGGTCCGAATCGTTTTGCGCTACCCGCGCCGCACCCCGGTTGGTCGGGCATTCGGGATGCCACCTCGTTCGGAGCAACGGCACCGCAGGCCGCATATGGCGGTGGCATTGAAGCGCTGCTGCCGACGGCGGACATCCCGGGTGACGAGTTCCTGAACCTCAACGTGTTGGCGCCGGTTGGAGCATCGGGTTTGCCCGTCATGGTGTGGGTTCACGGTGGCTCGCTGTCGCACGGCGCCAACGCGCTGAGCGGCTACCACGGCACGACCTTCGCTCGCGACGGTGTCGTGTACGTGGCGATCAATTATCGACTCGGGTCGGAGGGGTTCTCGGTGATCGACGGCGCACCGCTCAACCTCGGGCTCGGGGACGTTTTCGCGGCGCTGCGCTGGGTGCACACAGAGATCGCGAAGTTCGGCGGCGACCCCGGCCAGGTCACGGTCTTCGGACAGTCGGCTGGCGCGATCCTGCTGTGGGCGCTGGTCGCGCGCCCGGATGCGCCCGACCTGTGCGCGCGAGCAATCCTGCAAAGCGGTGGACCGGCATCCGAGACTCGGCGTTCGGCCGGTCGCATCACTCGCCTCGAGGCGAAGCAACTCGGCATCCCGGCAACCAGAACGGCGTTCTCCACCAAGTCGACCATCGAACTCGTTGCCGCGCAGGGGATGGTCACGGCCCGATCGACTCCCATCACCGGCGGGCCGGCGTTTGCGATCGCGCTCGGCGAGGGCCTGGTGCCACGAACTCCAATGGACGCGGTTCTGCACGGCGCTGCCGCGGGTATTCCCCTCCTCATTGGCTACACGACAGAGGAGTATCGGCTCTGGTTCGTTCCGACCGGGCTCATGGACCGAATCTCTGCGACCCTGTTTCGACTCGCTCGCATCCGGTTCCGAATCGGGCGGCGAATTCTTGCCGCGTATCGGGCCGGGCATCCGGGTGCGTCGCGCGCCGAACTGTTCGGGCTGTTGGCAACGGACATTCTGCTTCGGCTTCCGTTCAACCGGATCGCGGATGCACGTGCTGCCGCCGGCGCGTCGACTCACGTCTACGAGTTCACCTGGGGCTCGCCCGTGCAGAATCTCGGCGCCGCTCACGCGATCGAACTCGGTTTCGTCTTCGACGGCGTCGCCGACCCCGAGTGGCAGCGACTCATCGGGGACGCCGCTCCGCAGCAACTCGCCGACGACATGCACGGTGCCTGGGTTCGTTTCGCCAAGACAGGAGACCCCGGCTGGGAGTCGTGGAACACACGTCGGCCGGTCGAGCGATTCGATGCACCGGCCTCGGAGGTCGTCTACGCGCCCCGCGAGCCCGAACGGGCCGCGTGGGGCAAGGGAGGCTAGCTTCCGGTGTCCTTTGCACGCGCCCAGCTCACCGCGTTTCGCGGCGGGTCGATCCCCGATCTAGTCGGACCAGAGGTGCGACTGCTCTTGGTCGGCATCAACCCGGGACTGCACACCGTCGCGGTCCAGGCTCATTTCAGCCGACGAGGTAACCGTTTCTATCCGGCACTCTACCGGGCCGGAATCGTCGATCATCTCATCGATGCATCCGAGGGGTTCCGCCCGGGCGATCGCGAACACCTGCTGGCTCGCGGGGTCGGAATTACCGGCCTCGTCCCCTTCGCAACCGCGCGAGCAGATGAGTTGAGCGACCAGCAACTGGTCGACGGGGTGGCACCCCTGACAGAGCTGGTGACGATCATCCGTCCTCGGGTCGTTGCGATGCTGGGAATCACCACCTATCGCATCGCGTTCTCGCGACCGCTGGCGAGGGTGGGCCACCAGCCGGAGGACCTTGCGGGAGCCCAGCTCTGGGTCGTGCCCAACCCGAGCGGATTGAATGCCCACGAAACGATCGACAGCCTCGCCGCCGCGTACCGCAAGGCAGCGATTGCTGCGGGGATCGACGTGTATCCCAACCCCGGAATAGTCTGACGTCGTGACGGTCACGATCAAACGCGTCTACGAGGATGCGGCGCCTCCGGACGGCTACCGCGTTCTGGTCGACCGGCTATGGCCGCGGGGCGTGTCAAAGTCCCGGGCGGCAATCGACCTGTGGCTGAAAGAAATTGCACCGAGTCCGCAGTTGCGCACCTGGTGGAACCACGACTCCGAAACCATGGACGAGTTCGCGCAGCGCTACCGCAACGAACTGGACTCCAATAGCGCTGTCGCTGAACTCCGGGACGTCATTGACCGGCATCCCGTTGTCACCCTGCTCTACGGAGCGCGGGATCCACACGTCAACCACGCCGCCGTGCTGCTGGAGTACCTGTCCCGGGAAGGCGGCGCGACGTAAGTGGATACCTCCGGCGACGGCCTGCCGAACGTCATTGCCTATCTCGTCGCTCTGGCGCTGTTCGCCCAGGTTGGCATTCGACTGGTCAGGGTATCCGACCGTCCGCGACGCTTCCCGGTGTTCGCGGTCATCGCAACGGTCCTGGTCGGAGTTCCGTCGCTGCTTCAGTACGTCTGGCCGGTGATCACGACGGCGCTGGAACGAAATCCCGAGCTCACCCTTGCCCACGGCCAGTGGTGGCGTGTGCTGACGGCCCTCCTTGCCCAGGACGGCGGGCTGGCGGGCGCGATCTTCAATCTGGTCGTCGTTGCGGGAGTCACCCTGCTCGGTGAGTGGATCTGGGGACCCCGGCTCGCGCTTCTTCTCTTCCTCGTGCCGTCCATCGTGCTCAACCTGCTCGCCATCGCGTTCTGGAATGCCTCGGGCGGAGGCAGTTCCTTCGCCAGCGACGGACTCATGATGAGCATGTGCGGGTTGGCTCTCGTGACGCTGCCCGACGTGCTCCCGAAGATCCTCGCGGGTATCACGGTGCTCATCGGGATAGCACTCGTGGCCTTTCTGAATGACGCTCACGGCGTCGCCATCCTGCTCGGTGCCGCGCTCGGGGTGGGGTTTGCACTGCCCCGGCTGCGCACGACCGAAACTCGGCTGGCCCCGAGCGGGAGTAGCTAGGCGGCGTCCAGCTCGGTCGGAACCACGATCGCATCCACCAGGGCACCGTTGCGCCAAACGGTCAGCTCAATCGGGCGATCAATCGCACCCTCGACCATCAGCTTCTGGACCGCGGTGGTCGAGACGATTCGATTGCCATCTAGTTCCACCACGACATCGCCACGGTGGATGCCGGCCAATTCTGCCGGGCTGCCAGCCGAAACACCGGCAACCTGCAGGCCCGTGCGTGATCCGATGCGGGCCGCCAACTCTGGTGCAAGCACAATCTGCGCTCCCGCAATGCCGAGCCAGGCACGACGCACGCGGCCACGAGTCCGGAGAGTCTCGATGATCTCCCTGGTCGTCTCGTTGATCGGAACCGCGAGGCCGAGACCAACCCCGGCGACGGCAGTATTGACCCCGACCATCCGTCCCGTGTGATCGGATAACACGCCCCCGCTGTTGCCGGGATTGAGCGCTGCGTCCGTCTGAATCACCTCGTCAACCACCCGACCCGATGAGGTGGGCAGGGACCGTCCGAGCGCGGATACAATTCCCGCCGTCACGCTGCCAGCAAGGCCGAGCGGATTACCAAGGGCGACGACCAATTGCCCGACCCGCAGGCCGGCAGCGTCACCCAGGCGAACCGGCTCCGGCACGCCACCGCGGGCGGAGAGCACAGCCAGATCGGACAGCGGGTCGCTGCCGACGACATCCACCGTCGCCACCGTGCCGTCCGAGAAGATCGCCTCGGCGCTGCGCGCGCCGTGAACCACGTGGGCGCTCGTCAACAGGAAGCCGTCAGCCGAAATCACGCTTGCGCTACCAGCACCGGCACCCATCGGGCTTCGAACCGCAATGCTCGCGACGGACGGAAGCACGTGAGCTGCGACCTCAACGACCGTGCGGGAGTATGCATCGAGCGCCTCGGTGTCGTTCATGCATCAAGGGTGACCCTACCGCCCGACTAAATGGGCGGAGTTCGCTGCGGGCATACGGATGCGGCGAGGTCCCGTACTTGCCGAATTCCCCAACCGGATGTCCCTCTTTCGAGGGGTTTTTGGTGCATTCGGACAAGATTCGCCGATCTTTGAAGAATCGAGGCGGATCGGCGTCATTCCGAGCAGTTTTGGCGGTCGCTCTATATAGGACGTACATCTGTCGATGCATGTCCAGCACACCAGTGCACTGGGTCAAGGAGGATTCATGAAATTCCGCAACGTTCTCAAGAAGAGAAGCGGGCGCATAGTCATTGCGGCCGTGCCGGTCGCGGTAGTGGCCACTGTCATGATGGGCGGTGTGGCGCAGGGCGCAGTCCCTGTCGCGTTCAGCATCTCGGGCAGCCAGTTCCAGATCAGCGCATCGCAACTCAACGGAACAGGCTTTTCGCAGTACGCGGGAACCACCAAGGACACCGCGGGTAACAGCCACCAGGTCGCCATCGCGAACATCGCCCAGGCCAGCCTGGCCAACCTGTGCCAGTCGGTTGTCACGAATCTGCCGGGCGGCGGCAAGGTCGGCATCATGATTACGGCCGGGGGTGGCGGCAAGCCGGCGACGGCCACGAACCTTCAGATCGGCATGACGGATCTCAAGGGCGACTCATCCTTCGACAACATCCGGATCGGGGTCGACGCGTCAACGGTCAACACAGCCCCGAAGGGCACCGCGGGCGACTTCGCACAGGACGCGTCGGGCATCCACATCACGAACCTGCAGCAGACCTCGTGGTCGACCACCGCTTCCGTGTTCAATCTGACCGGAATGCACGTTCAGGTAACGGACGGCACATCATGCTTCTAGAGGACCTGAAACTGAATCTGCGCACCGCGCGGGCCAATCACGCCGCGCGGGTGTCCGCTCGTGACGATCGGGCATCCATCGGCCGGGTGCGTGCATCGGCCCCGTGGACCGAGTTCCGCAGCTGGCGGGTGGGGCGACCGTTCGTGGGAGCGCTGCTCCTGATGCTGTCGGGCATCGAGCTGTTCTTTTCGGGTCAACTCGATCTCGGCAATATCCATGTGCAGGTCGGAATTGAGGGACTGCAGTCGACCATCATCCCCGTGATCGTGGTTACCCTCGGGATTCTCGCCATGTTCACGCCGGTTCACCGCGTCTTCTACGGCGTGATCGCACTTGCCGTCTCGGTATACTCGCTGATCGGCCTGAACCTCGGCGGGTTCTTCATCGGCATGCTTCTCGGAGCGGTCGGCGGAATCATCGTGGTGTCCTGGATGCCGAAGATCACATCGGCGGACGATACCCAAACGCCCAATGCAACACCCGACAAGCGCGCAAAGGAGCCACTCCCTTTAGTGCAGAGCCGGTCGTAGCCGGCTCCAGACAAGCACAGCGTGCAGAGCCGGTCGTAGCCGGCTCCAGACAAGCGGGCGACTTCGAGCGTGACGAAGAGCCCGATGCGACCGGTGGACGGCCAAAACATTCGCGGTCCCGCCGTTCCGTGAGCGGCGCCGTCGCTGCCTGCTTCATCTTGGGCGTCTGCGGTATTGGGGCGGCGAGGGTGCCATCCAGCGAGCCAGACTCGCTGTGCATCCCGCTGCTGATGGACTGCAGCACGCCGGCGCCAACGCCAACGCCAACCGACCCATCCGGTGGAAGCGGTGGGGGGCTGATCGGAGGTCTACTTGGCGGCACATCGGCACCGGGTGGCATCCCGGTGATCCCGCTCGTGACGTCACCCGATCCGGATGCGCCGACGATGACCCTGCCAGCGGCACAGCTGGGTGGATCCTCGCTGTCGTTCACCGGGCTGCAGGGTGTCAGCCTCGTGACCGTCCGACTGGCGAACGGCGACCGCACCACGGTCATCCGACTCGCGGCCGACTCGATCACGATCAACGATTTCTCGCTTGACGTTCGGCCATCCGGAGATACGCCCGGTCTGGTTTCCACGGCAACACAGATGAGGCTGCAGGGGCACGTTGTCGCGTACGTGGACTCGGTCTCGGCCACTCTGCTCGGCGGCCTGGGGCTGACGCTGGGCGCCGACACTCCGATTCCGTCGAACGAGAAGCTGCCCTCGACCCTGCTCAGCGTCAATCTGGGTCTCGTTGGGGTGACGGCGAACAGTATCCACTTCGACAATTCGCACCAGTTTTTTGAATAGGCACACCTTTGAGTAGGCACAGCTTTGAGTAGGCACAGCTTTGAGTAAGCACAGTTTCGAGTAGCACCACCGAACTCGAGCACGACTCGGGTCCGCCCCTTCTGAGGTTCGGGCGGGCCCGTCTTACTCGTGGCGGCATCAGCCGATCGGTTGACTCA
Source organism: Galbitalea sp. (assembly GCA_036271875.1). Taxonomy (GTDB): domain Bacteria; phylum Actinomycetota; class Actinomycetes; order Actinomycetales; family Microbacteriaceae; genus Galbitalea. Next base: position 171,952 of record DATAZU010000020.1, on the reverse strand, counting down.
CGAATTCATCCTTTGAGCGTGGGTCGCACCCGAGCAACGGATGTCACGATGCCGCGCGATTGCGAGGCTAAAGAGGTCAGATCATCTCGATCTCTTCATCCACTCCTCGTCTTGCCCAATCCAAGGAGCAATCGTGTCTACAACAACCACGCCCTCGATCTCCGCCAGTTCGGAGCGCGCATCCGCAACCAGGGAGGGGTTCCGGCCCGTCGTCGCGCTCGTGGGTGTCTACCTCGGACTCAGCGCCCTCACCATCGTCGCTGCGATCGTGTTCGCCAGCGATCCTAGCCTCGTCAACACCACGGTCTGGATCCGTGGGTCCATCGTCGTGGTTACCGCGGCGCTGATGCTCCGCTTCGCGATGGGCGCTCGATCTGGCAATGCCAGGCACTACCGTCGGCTGCGCCTGGTGTCGGCGATCATGGTCGTTGTGATTGCGGTGATCCTGGTCGCGATCCCGGGCGACTTCCCGCTCTGGATGAGGATTGAGCAGGCGACCTGCGGCGCAATCCTCGTGGTCGTCGTCATCCTTGCGAACCGCAAGCGGGTTCGCGAATCGTTTGCCGCAGGGGCAGCGGAGCGCGCGGCGTAGATTCTGTTCAGACCAGCACGCTCTCCAGCTGCGGACAACAGGGAAGGGACAGCGATGACGAACTCGGCACCGCTGTCCCGCCTCCTGTCCGACCGCAGGCTGTTCCCCGTCATCGAAGTCATTCCGTACGTCGTCGTCGCGGCACTCATTGCTTTTACGATCGTTGTTGACCACGACCACCGGTCCCGGTTGATCGTCAGCCTCGTGTTGTCCGGGATTACCACAGCCTGGATGATCGGCCTGTTCTCAATCCCTCGACGCCTGCGAGCGCGTCAATGGTTCAGAGCGGTTTTCGTCGTCGGGGTTATCGTGCTCTTCGGCGTGGAGGTCGCTCACGAGGCCTGGTTCGGAGTGTTCGCCGTCGCTGGGTTCATCTACGCTTTCGCACTGTTGCCCTGGCCGTGGCGCCTGCTGGGCGTTGCCGCCGTTGCGGCGATCGCGGGGCTGGCCCAGGCGTCCGGAATTCCCAAGACCACCTCGCTCGGTATCACCGCGACGATCGCGATCGTGTTCATCAACGTTCTCGCGATGTGCCTTTTCTGCTGGATCCAGTGGACCAGCGACGAACTCGGCGTCGAGCGCTCTAAGGCGCTCGAGGAGGTTCGTGCGGCGAACGCGCGGCTTGAGGCGAGCCTCGCGGAAAACGCGGCGCTGCAAGAGCAGCTCGTGACCAGGGCACGCCAGGCCGGGATGCTTGACGAGCGCGCGCGGATGGCGCGCGAGATCCACGACACTCTCGCCCAGGGGCTCATCGGAATCATTACGCAGCTTGAGGCAGCCGAACTCGCCGGGAGCGACCCAGGGAAACGTCGTCAGCACTTCGACGCGGCATCCGCGCTCGCCCGCGAGAGCCTGTCCGACGCACGGCGCTCGGTTTCCGCCTTGCGGCCGGAGGCCCTTGAGTCGGCGCGACTGAGCGATGCTCTCGTCGAGGTTGCCGAACGCTGGTCGGCGCGCCAGGGTATTCCCGTGCAGGTGACCACGACGGGAACTGTCGAACCGGTGGCATCCGAGGCCGAGGTCGCGCTGCTGCGCGCTGCCCAGGAGGCGCTCGCGAACGTCGCCAAACACGCGGACGCCGGTCGGGTGGGCGTGACGCTCTCCTACCTCACGGACGAGGTGGCGCTCGATGTTCGCGATGACGGTATCGGGTTCGACCCGGCACGACCGGTGGCCGGCGCTGGTGGGTTCGGTCTCGTTGCTCTGCGCGAGAGGGTCGAGCAGTTGTCCGGTTCGGTACAGGTTGAATCCGAACCGGGGCACGGAACAGCTGTGTCCGTTCGGGTCCCGGTCACCCCCGGGGGTCAAGGATGAGCACCCAGCCGGATGCTCTTCCGGAACCGGGCGCGACGATCAGCATCCTGCTCGTCGACGATCATCCTGTGGTGCGTGATGGGCTCGCGGGGATGTTCTCGGCGGATGCGGAGTTCGCGATCGTCGGCCAGGCAACCGATGGCGCTGAGGCGATCCGGCTCGCACGGGAGCTCGATCCCGATGTCGTGCTGATGGATCTGCGGATGCCCGGGATGGACGGTCTCGCCGCCATCCGCGAGTTCGTGCGCCGTGGCATCCGGTCGCGAGTCCTCGTACTCACGACATACGACACGGACAGCTACGTGCTACCCGCCATCGAGGCGGGAGCGACCGGATACCTGCTGAAGGATGCTCCGCGCGACGAACTGTTCGCCGCGGTGCGTGCCGCGGCCCGCGGGGAAGCCGCCCTTTCACCCGCGGTCGCCAGCAGACTGATGTCGCGCGTTCGTGCGCCAGAGACCGGCAACCTCAGCCAGCGAGAACTCGAGGTGCTCCGGCTCGTCGCGGCGGGGAACACCAACCGCGACATCGCCGGAAAGCTGTTCGTCAGCGAAGCGACGGTGAAATCCCACCTGCTCAACCTGTACGCCAAGCTCGAAGTCAACGACCGCGCGGCCGCCGTTGCCGCGGGCTATGACCGCGGGTTGCTCACGCCGAACGCGCGAGGCTAGGTGTCGGCAGCAGCCAGCTGACCGCAGGCGCCGTCGATCTCCTTGCCGCGAGTGTCGCGCAGCGTGGTCGGGATGCCCGCGCGCTCGAGTCGGTCGATGAACTCGTTCGTGACATCTCGCTCCGAGGCCGTCCAGACCGAACCCGGTGTCGGATTCAGGGGAATCGGATTGACGTGTACCCATCCGCGCCCCCGTGCATTGAGCTTGTCGGCCAGCAGGTCGGCACGCCAGCCGTGATCGTTCATGTCCTTGATGAGCGCGTACTCGATGGAGACCCGACGACCCGTCTTCTCGAAGTAATTGCGTGCGGCATCCAGCGCCTCGTCGACCTTCCAGCGCGAGTTCACCGGGATGAGCTCGTCCCGAAGCGTGTCATCCGGCGCGTGCAGCGACAACGCGAAGCGAACCGGCAGCTTTTCCTCGGCGAGCTTCAGAATCGCCGGGACGAGTCCGACCGACGAGACCGTGATCTGCCGTGCCGACATCCCGAGTCCCTCGGGCGCCGGGTCGACCATGCGATGCAGAGCCTTCATGACGCGCGCGTAGTTCGCGAGCGGTTCGCCCATTCCCATGAAGACAATGTTCGTGACTCGCTCGGCGTCATGCCCGCCATCGGTACGGAGGCCGCCCAGCTCTCCCGCAACGATCGCGCGGTTCGCTGCGACCACCTGGTCGACGATCTCGGCTGCGGAGAGATTGCGAGTAAGGCCCGCCTGCCCGGTGGCGCAGAAGGGGCAGTTCATGCCGCAACCCGCCTGGGAAGACACACACAGCGTGATGCGGCCCGGATAACGCATGAGAACCGACTCGACGAGAGCGCCATCGAACAGCTTCCACAAAAACTTGATCGTCTCACCCTTGTCGGTGCGTAGTCGGCGAACCTCTGTCAGCAGCGGCGGGAGCAGCGACTCGACCAACGCCGCGCGGCCCTCCGCAGGCAGATCGGTCATGTCGTCTGGTTCGCTGGTATAGCGGGCGAAGTAGTGGTTGGACAGCTGGGTGGCGCGAAATGCCGGATGCCCGAGTTCGACGAGTCGCGCCCGTCGCTCGGCGAGGCTGAGATCCGCGAGGTGAACCTCGGGCTGTTTGCGACGCGGCGAGGCGAACTGCAGCAGCGGTCGTCCATCCTCCGCCAGTTGCTGCGACCAGCCCTCGGTTGTTGGGCGCACCTGGGTGCCGCCGTTGGTGGGTCGTTCGCGTGCCATGCCCCCATTGTCCCATCGCCGCGAAGCGGATCGCCGACCGCCCGCCCCGATTAGGTAAGACATACTCACGCGCGCGGCCGTCTGTGGGGCCAGAATGATGCTGGCAGAAACGATAGGCGAGGGGATGCCGTGCTGGACTGGCCGATTTCTATCGACCTCGCTTCGCGCGATGAGCTCGTCTCGAGAATGCGCCTTTCGCGCGCTCGTGTGCAGCTGATTCGTGGTCCCGGCGGGGTCGGCAAGACCACGCTTGCCGCCGCGGTCGCCGAGGAGCTCGCCGCCGGAGGGGTCGACGTGCTGAGCGTCGTCGCGCTCCGCGAACTGAGCACGATTCCCCTCGCCGCCATGGCACCGACCCTGGCACGGTTCGGTGACGCCAAATCGGTCTCGGTGGCAGAGCGTCTGCAGCAGCTGTACTCACGTATCTCCGCGCAGGCTGACCGCTTTGTGCTCGCCATCGACGACGGGCCGCTTCTTGATGACGTTTCCGCATCCACGATCTATCAGCTGGTTCGAGTGGCCGGAGTGCGCTGCCTGATCACCGCCCGCACCGAGCACGACATCACGGGGCCCCTGGCCCGACTGATCGATGACGGGGCGACCGAGACATTCGAACTCGACGGAATCAGCACTGAGACGGCGAGCAGGCTAGTGGAGCGAGCGCTGGGCGGAACGGTCGAACCCGCCAGTCTTCGCCAGCTCGTTACGACCGCAGACGGAAACCCGCTGTTCCTTCGCGAACTGCTCACCGCATCGGTCGATCACGGCACAATTACGGTGAGTGACCGCGGGCTGCACATCGACAGCACTGCCCTTCCCAGTCGACTGCGCGATGGCATCCAGGCACGCTTCGAGGAGCTCCCTGACGTCGACCGGGCGCTGGCCCGCCTGGTCGCGGTTGCGCAGCCGTGGCCGACCGCGCTTCTCGGGCAGGGCGAATTGGTTGAGCGCCTCGTCGACCTCGGGCTGTTCGTCGAATCGGGCGAGGGACAGATTCGCCTCTCGCACCCGCTGTTCGCTGACGTGCTCATCGCCGAAATGACTGCCGCCGAACTGGACGCGAGCCGAATCGAAGCGGCACACCGAAGCGGGCCGGGTATCGATGACGGGGAGCGGTTTCGAACGGACGTCCTGCTGGCCGAAACATCCGCGCCGCCGGCGAGCGCAGAACTCACCTGGGCGGCCCGATACGCGTATGCCCTGAGCGATCATGTGCTGGCGCTGCGACTCGTGACCCTGGCGCTGAGTGATCGAGTTTCGTTCGACGCCCTCCTGGTTCGCGCTGCGGCGCTGTCCTCGATGAAGAGTCCAGATGCAACTGCGGCACTCGAGGACGCACGAGCCCAGGCGACGACCGACCGCGAGCGCGCCATGATTACTCGCGAGAGCGCACGGCACGATGCCATCACACGCGAGCGTCCACTCGATGCGATTCGCAATGAGACTGCGGAACTCGAGCGAGTGACCGATCCCGCGGCGCGATCGCTGATCGAAACCGACATTGCGCGCTGGCGGCTGACGATTGGCGAGGGTCCGTTCCCCGAGCCGCAGGGTCCGCCCAGCGGTTCGGCTGACTCGCTCGCGCTGCTCGCGGCCACCGCGTATGAGGTGATCTACGCGGCGCAGATCAGCGACTTTGCGAGGGCAAAGGCAGCGATTGGACGGGCGCGACCCCTCGCCGAGCTCGAACGACTGTCGTTCCCGACCGCCGGCAGCTTGCTCGATGTCTTCGAGTTTCGAGTGATCGCATACGAACAGGGCCTCGACGCCGGACGCGTGTTCGCGCAGCACCACCGCAAAGAGAGTTCGAGCGACGACATCGGGATGTGGTCGAACGAGCTCGCGCTGGTTGACCTGTATGGCGGATGGGTTGACCGTGCATTCGATGTCTCCGCAGACGCAATCGACCAACTCAACTGGCGGGATGTCGGCGGCGGCCTCGCGCAGGCCAAGGCGACACGCGCGACAGCGGCGGCGCAGCTCGGTCTGCGGGCGATCGCACGTGACTTCCTGCGCACCGAACCGAGCGGCGACGTGAAGGAGATGCTTCAGCGCAGCGAGGTCACAGCATGGCTGAACGCGGATAACCCGCTCGCCGCGGCAGAGGCCGTTGCGATTGCGGGCGAGCGAGCCGTTCGGGTGCAGGCTCACGCGATCGCCGCGCTCAGCATCTACACGGCCGTGCGACTGGGCCAGGCAGACCAAGTGCTGGGGCTTTACCGCGAGATCGGCAGGACGGGCCAGGGCATCCTGATCAACTCGATGCTCGCGCACACCGAGGCGTCCGTGGCAGCCGACCCCGAAGCCCTGCTGTCCGCCGCCGCCCTGCTCCTTGAGGCGGGGCTCGCGGTCGGTGCGGTTGATGCGGCGTTCGACGCCGCTCAGCTGTTTCGTCGAGCGGGCAAGGGTGAGCGAGAACGCAAGGCGCTTCTCTTCATTGCCGCCCACGGTCGCGGTCTCTCCGGGTATCGGCGGGATCGACGGCTGCGCGGGTCACTCGAACTCAGCGAGCGTGAGTGGTCCGTCGCTCTCGCCGCGGGAGGCCGCGAGCGCAGTCGCGAGATCGCCGAGAAACTCGGGCTATCGACTCGAACCGTCGAGAACCATCTTGCCCACGTCTACCGCAAGCTCGGAGTCAGTGGGCGCGATGAACTCCGAGAAGAGCTCGAACAGTTCCCCGACCGTTAGCCATCGGCCATCCAGCTGGCGATCCACGTCTCGGGCGGATGTCGGTCCTCGTGGGGGCTACTGGATCGGCTGCGCGGCACACAAAGCAGCCCGACCTTCTGGCGATATGCTGGCCATGCTCTACACGAGGAGGCCAGGCCGGTTGGATAATTTTGCGACCTGGATGTTCGGGCTCGCCGCCGAAACACCGGTGCAGTACATCCGCCTTCGCCGGATCCGGCGTGCCATCTACACTCGCGTTGGCCGCTTGAAGGCAGAGATCGTTCGCTCGCCAGAGCCGATCCCGTTCCCGGAGCTCGACCGCACCGCATTTCGACCGTTCCACGACGATCGCAACTGGGGTGGTGTGCTCGATTGCGCCTGGCTGCGGATCACTGGCGACGTCCCCGCCGGAGCCGAGGGATCGATTGCGATGCTCGGCATCCGGGGTGAGGCCCTTATCTATTCGGCCGACGGCGAGGTGATCGATTCGGTCAGCCGCGTCTTCCAGCAGGGCGATCATCCGCACAGCGGTGGGCACTATCGACCGATGTCCCGAGTCGACACCACGACCGGACACGTCGAGTTTTACGCGGATGTTTCGTACAACGGGTGGCTGCTCTATCCGTGGGGATTCGGCTACTACCACGGCACCGTGCTTGCCACTCGAAACGAAGAGGCGTTCGGTTACTACTACGACTACCTGACCCTGCTCGTGCTGGCTACACACTCCGATGACCGCACGCTCGTAGAGGGGCTGAACCGCGCGCTGGATGAATCGTTCCGGTTATTCAGGAGGCACGACATCGCCGGAGCGCGTGCCGTTCTCGCCGGTCCGCTGTCGAGGCCGTCCGACAGCGAGTTCGTCTACAGTGCGATCGGACACGGACACCTGGACATGGCATGGCTGTGGCCGCTGCGGGAGACCCACCGCAAGGCCGCGCGTACGTACACCCGCGCACTCAACTATTTCGAGGACCACGACAGCTATCTATACGGCACGAGCCAGCCGCAACAGATGTTCTGGATGAAACAGGAACAGCCTGCCATCTTCGAGCGGATGAAGAAGGCGGTGGCCGCGCACCGCCTCGAACTGCAGGGCTCATTCTGGGTTGAGACCGACACGAATATGCCGGGCGGCGAGTCCCTCGTGCGGCAGTCGCTGGTTGGGCGCAAATTCCTCAGTCAGGAGTTCGGCCTCACCGCGGAACAGATGCGGCTGTGCTGGCTGCCAGACACCTTCGGCTACAGCGGCAACCTGCCGCAGATCCTAAAGAAGAGCGGGATGGACTGGTTCCAGACCATCAAGCTGTCCTGGAACAAGGTCAACGTCTTTCCGCACCGAACCTTCAACTGGGAGGGCATCGACGGGTCGAGCGTGCTCGTCCACATGCCACCGGAGGGCGATTACAACTCTCGCGGTGCGGCCGACGGACTACTGCTCGGCGTCAAGCAGTACCCCGAGCGCGATCTGAACACGGCACTCCTTCTCTACGGCTCGGGAGACGGCGGCGGCGGCCCGAACGAGATCCACCTGGAGCTGACCGGGCGTGAACACGACCTGCTCGGCCTCCCGAAGGTCCGGTACGAAAGCGCGAACGACTTTTTCCTGTCGCTCGAAAAAATGGACGTCGAGCCGAGACATCGCGGCGAGCTCTACCTGGAGGCGCACCAGGGCACCTACACGACGCAGGGCCACACCAAGCGGTGGAACCGCATCGTCGAGCGGAAGCTGCACGAGGCGGAAGCGCTCGCCGCCATCGCTGGTGAGAGCAGCAGCGAGTTCCTCGAGCCGCTCTGGCGGGATGTCCTGCTTGCGCACTTCCACGACATCTTGCCGGGCTCAGCCATCTCGCGGGTGAACGCCGAGATCGTCGAAACCCTCATCCGGGTCTCGCGTGCGCTCGACGACTACATTGCCGACCTCACCGCGAAACTCCCGCACAGCGGTACCGGTCCCCGCGCGCTCAATCTCACGTCGGTCGCGCGAGACGAATACGTCGACATCGACGGTCGCTGGTACTCCGCGACCACCCAGCCATACGCCACCGCGACCCTCGTACCGGTCGCGGAGTTTTCCGAGTTGGTCGGTGACGACGACTCCCTGACGAATGGCGTTCTGACCCTTCGCTTCGGCAAGTCGGGCGAGATTGTCTCGTGCGTGGACGCGTCGGGTGCTGAGCAGTCGGCCGGTGGCTTCAATCGGATGGTCCTGCACCGCGATCCGTACCAGTTCCCGTTCGACGCGTGGGACATCGGCACACGGTATCTCAAACGAAAGCCGCGCCTGCTGGCCGCACACCACATGGGAACCCGGGTCGACGGACCGCGAATTATCCGCACCCACCACTTCCGGTTCGGCCGCAGCCGGATCGAGCAACGCATCATCCTGGAAGCGGGAAGCGATCTCGTGCGCTTCGAGACGACGGTCGTCTGGCACGAGAAGCACAAGATGCTTCGCACGGAATTCCGCCCGGTGCACTACGGGGATGCCGCGAAATGCGAGATCCAGTTCGGACACATCGAACGCACGACCCTGGAACGCGATGACATCGAGCGAGCACAGTTCGAGATCGTCGCGCACAAGTGGATCGCGACCGAGGACGCGACCGGCGGATTCGCCCTGCTCAACGACTGCAAGTTCGGGCACCGCGCCAAAAGCGGTCTGATCAGCCTCAACCTGATGCGATCACCAACCTTCCCGGACAAGACGGCGGACCGCGGGAGTCACGAGATGACCTATGCCTTCCGCCCGTTCGCAACGGATGATCTGGCCGGCGTCATTCGAGACGGCTACCGCCTGAACCATCCCCTCCTCATCGCCGACGGCGTCGAACTGCCGAGTGTTGCATCCACTGACAATCCGGCCGTGATCATCGAGACGATCAAGCGCGCCGAAGACGACAGCGGCGTCGTCGTGCGGCTATACGAGAGCCTCGGCACCTCGGCGACCACGACGCTGCGCACGTCTCTGCCGCACAAACGCGTTCACGAGACAAACCTTATGGAAGTTCCGATCGGCCCGGTCGATTTGGCCAAACTCACGTTCACCCCATTCGAAATCAAGACGCTCCTCCTGGAAGGCTGATCAATGACGACAGCAACACGCGAGCCGAGGATCTACTCGCCGAGAACGCAGTCCCGGGCGATCGTCACGGCGGCGTTCGGTCAGAACGCGATCCTCACCACCGTCACCACGTTCATCATCGGTTACCTGTCCAAGTACGCGTCCTTCTCCGCACAGGCGATCGGGATTGCCAGTCTGATCATCGGGATCGTGAAGATCGCGGATGCCGTGACCGACCCCATCATGGGTAGCGTGATCGACCAGACGCACTCGCGCTGGGGAAAGCTTCGACCGTTCATCCTCTTTTCCGCCGCCCCGGTGGCCGTGCTAACGGGTCTGTTATTCACGGTCCCAAACACCGGCCAGACCAGCCAACTCATCTACTTCGGCATCATCTACGTGATCTGGGGTGTCGTCTACACGGTGTGCGACGTTCCGCTCTGGGCGCTGATCGGGTCGGCGTTTGTAGACCCGACCATGCGAAATCGCGTGGTCGGAAACGTCCGGGCCTTCGGATCGATCTCGCTCGGCCTCGCCACTCTCGGCCTGCCGTACCTCGCGCAGGCGTTGAGCTTCGCCCCGCAGACCACGGCCGACGGATGGTCGCGCGCTGTGTTTGTCGTTGCGATCTTGGGCATGGCGCTTTACCTGCTCGCGTTCTTCTTCGGACGCGAACGCCAAACGACGGCGCAGACACGGCTGAGCTTTCGACAGCTGTTCTCGACACTGTTCAAGAACACCCCCCTGTTGATGGTGCTGCTCGCATCCGTTCTCGGATTCGGACGCAACATCGTGCAGGCGGGCGGACAACTGTTCGCTTTCATGGCATATGGAAAATCGCCCATCTACTTCACGTACATCGGTGGATCGCTCATCGTCGGCCTCGTCGTAGCCGCGTTCGTCACGCCACTCCTGCTCCGCTACGTAGCGCCGAAGACGGCCGCGATTGGCAGCTCCCTGATCGGGGCTGTCCTGTACGTCATCACCTACTTCCTGGGATTCGACAGCCTGATCGAGTTCATGATCGCCATCTTCCTCACCGGCCTCACCCTGGGCGTCTTTCTGGTTATCCAGGCGTCGATGATCGCGGATGCGGTTGACGATGTCGAGAAGCGCACCGGCGTTCGCAATGACGGCATCTCTTTTGCGACGCTGACCTTCTCGTCGAAGATCATGGCTGGCCTGTCCGTCATCGTTTTCGGAGCGTTCGTGGCGATTGCCCACTACCAAAACGGGGTAAAAGTGACCCACGACATCCAGAACGTGATCTTCCTGTCGATCACGATCGTGCCTGCGATCAGCTGTGTCCTCTCGGCAATCCCGTTTTTCTTTTACCGCCTCGGCGGCCCTAGGCTTCCGTCGATGCAGAAGTAGTACCGCCCGGGCGACAAGAATAGAAGGCATGGATCTTCGCATCTTCGTCGAACCACAGCAGGGCGCCAGCTACGAAGGCCAGCTGGCGGGAGCCCTACTGGCAGAGAAGCTGGGTTTCGACGCCTACTTTCGTTCCGACCACTACCTGACCATGGACGGCGACGGCCTGCCCGGGCCGACGGATTCCTGGATCACCCTTGCGGGTCTCGCGCGCGAGACCTCGACCATCCGTCTCGGCACCCTCGTGTCGTCGGCGACGTTCCGGCATCCGGGCGTCCTCGCGATCTCCGTAGCCCAGGTCGACGCGATGTCTGGCGGCCGGGTCGAGCTGGGGCTCGGCACGGGATGGTTCGAAGCCGAGCACCGCGCGTACGGCATCCCATTTCCGCAAAAGCGATTCGGTCCGTTCGAGGAGCAGCTCGAGATCATCACCGGACTATGGTCGACGCCCGTCGGCGGCCGGTATTCATTTAGCGGCAAGCACTACGAGCTGACCGATTCACCCGCGCTGCCGAAGCCGGTACAGAGCCCGATCCCGATCATCGTTGGCGGCGGCGGCGCCCAGCGCACTCCCGCGATCGCGGCGAGATTCGCCAGCGAATACAACATCGGTTTCGTGGACGAGAGGACGATCGCGGAAAAGTTCGCGGGGGTTCGTCGAGCCTGCGAGGACGCCGGCCGCGATCCCGATTCGATCATCTACTCGGTCGCCCTTCCCACACAGATCGGCAGCGACGAGAGGGACTACCTCAGGCGAGCGGCCGACCGCGATCGCGATCCGGTGGAATTCCGCAGTCACAACATCGCGGGAACCCCGGGCGAGGCTCTCGAGAAACTCGCCCGTCTTGCCGCTCTGGGCGCCGGCCGCGTCTACCTGCAGACGGAGATCGTGTCGGACCTCGAGCAGATCGAACTCCTCGGAACCGAGGTGCTTCCGCACGTGGCCTGAACTAGCGTCAGCGAACGCTTCCGACGCTTGCCAGGTGCTCGAGGATCAGTGGCGCAAGCTGCGGAACGACTCCATCCGGGATGCCGTGTCGCATATCCGGGATGGTGACGAGTCGTGCCCCCGGAATAGCCTCGACGGTCGCTCGCCCGCCACTCGGATGAACCATCACATCGCGTTCGCCGTGAATCACGAGAGTTGGCGCGGTGATCTGCCCCACCTGTTCGGTGCGGTCACCCGATTTCTGGATGGCGGCAACTTGGCGAGCGCTCCCCGCGCTGGCCGCGCGACCGCCGCCGCGAGCCCACACCTCGCGTGCCCGCTTGGACTCGCTCGCGGCATCGATGGGGAACGCGGGCGATCCCAACGTGCGCAGTGCCGACAGGTGGCGCTTGATGTAGCTGTCGACGTTTCGCGCCGACGGTCTCGCCATGCGAACCAGAGTTGAGCGGGCGGGCTGCCCGATGCCCCGCTCGCCGGTCGTCGAGATGATTGAGGTCAGGGAGCGAACGCGCGCGGGATACCGGGCTGCGACCGTCTGCGCGATCATGCCTCCCATCGACATCCCGATCAGGTCGACCCGGTCGATTCCCAGCTGGTCGAGCAGACCGATCATGTCGCTCGCCATGTCGGCCAGGTCATAGTCTTCGCGTCGCGGTCTCGCGACAGCCTGGCGAAGAGTGCTGGGCGGAGGCGTGGCGACGTGAGTCGAGCGACCGGCGTCGCGATTGTCGACACGGAGCACCCGCAGGCCCGCATCGACCAGGGCACCGACCAACACGCCCGACCACGACGTGAGGTCGAGCGCGAGGCCCGCGATGAGCAGCACGGGACGACCATCCGCGGCTCCGTCCGTGCGATAACAGAGCCGGATGCCGCTCGGCAGTTCTAAGAACAGGTCGTCCTCGCTCATGGTTCGAACTTTACTTTTTTATTTGCTCGCTGAGTAGCACGACGCCGTAGGCGGCGGGCGAATCGAAGCGTCGCCGTAGCGGACGAGTACCCTGATGCCATGGCGATAGACCGCACCGACCGGGCGATCCTCGCGGAGCTCAGCCAGGATTCGCGGCTCTCGATCCGCTCCCTCGCCGAGCGCGTGCACATTTCCCGCACCGCCGCCCATCGCCGAGTCCAGAACCTGATCGCAACGGGAGTGCTCACGGGCTTCGGTGCCCAGGTTGATCGCAAGGCACTCGGTCTCAATGTCGTCGCAATTGTCATCGTGAAGGTTGGTGAAGCGCCGTGGCAGGATGCCGCTGCCGCCCTCGCCGACATCCCGTACGTCGAGTCCGTGTTGGCGGTGAGTGGCGACATCGACTTCGTCCTCACGGTGAGTGCCCCGGACAACGAGCATCTGAGCGAGGTGATCATGCGGCAGATCCACGGGATTCCGGGCGTCGTGTCCACTCGGTCGCACCTTGTTCTCGACTCGCGGGCGGGAACCGCCCCCGGAATCGGCCGAGCCGATTGGCACGAATCCGCCTGACCCAATGGGACATTTGGCACGATTTTCGGACCTGTAGCGCCGTTCGTTCACACTATTTTCTCGCAGCTCCCGCCCGGTTGCGCGCTGCTGCACGATTGGCAGATGAGCGACGCAACGGCGAGCCGCGCACCCATGGCGGAGCCGATCCGACCAACCGAACTGCCCATTCGTCTGATCGACGAGAAGGGCGCGGCTGTGCGCGGCAAACGAGCCACCGGATTCGAATTGCCCGACGCATCCGTTCTCCTGTCGCTGTACCGCCGGATGGTGGTCGCCCGCCGTTTCGAGGCGCAGGTGACCGCCCTCACCCGTCAGGGCCGACTCGCGACGTATCCTTCCGCTCTCGGCCAGGAGGCGTGTGAAGTCTCCGCGGCATCCGCGCTTGAGACGACTGACTGGTTGTTCCCGACCTATCGCGACACCATCGCGCTGCTGACCCGCGGTGTTCCTGCGTCCGAGATCCTCAGCTACTTCCGCGGCGACTGGCACATGAGCTTCGACCCGAACGAGCACAAAACTGCACCGCAGATCACACCGCTCGCAACCCAGGCGCTGCATGCGGTGGGGTTCGCCACCGCGGCGAAGCTTAAGGGCGAGTCCACCGTCGCGCTGACCCTGATGGGCGACGGAGCTACGAGCGAGGGCGACGCGCACGAGGCGTTCAACTTCGCGAGCGTCTGGCAGGCGCCGATCGTGTTCGTTATCCAGAACAACGGATACGCGATCAGCGTGCCAATCGCGAAGCAGACCCACGCGCGAGTGCTCTCCGATCGCGCGATCGGCTATGGGATGCCCGGCTACTACGTCGATGGAAACGACGCGGCGGCGATGTACACGGTGATCAGCCAGGCGATCGAGCGCGCGCGCAAGGGCGGCGGCCCGACCATGATCGAGGGCCTCACCTATCGCATGGAGTCGCACACCAACTCGGATGATCCAACGCGATACCGCACGGCCGCTGAGACCGAGGAGTGGCACGGTCACGATCCCATCGACCGGCTCGATAAGTACCTCACCAAAACCGGCGCGCTGACCGAAGCGATCACCGCCGACATCCACGCCGAAGCCGAAGCGCTCGCCCAGGCAACGCGCGATGCGATGAACGTCGAGCCCGTGCTCGACCCGCTCGAACTCTTCGACCACGTGTACGCGAACCGGCGTCCCGCCCTTATCGAGCAGCGCGAGTTTCTGGCGCGCGAACTCGCGGCGACCATCCCGAGCACCGGAGGCAGCGCATCATGACGATGACCGAACACCGCCAGGCGGCAGCGACCACCCGAACGCCGTACACAATGGCGGCAGCCCTCACGGCCGCACTTCGGGATGCAATGACCGAGGACCGGACGGTCGTCATCTTCGGCGAGGATGTCGGCCCGCTCGGCGGCGTATTCCGCGTTACCGACGGCCTGTCGAAGGAGTTCGGCGAGAGTCGCATCTGGGACTCGCCGCTCGCGGAGTCCGGCATCGTCGGCACGGCAATCGGCATGGCGATGAACGGACTCCGTCCGGTCGTGGAGATGCAGTTCGACGCGTTCAGCTATCCCGCGTTCGAGCAGATCACCTCGCACGTTGCGAAGATGCGTAACCGCACGAAGGGTCGCGTCCAGCTTCCGCTCGTCATCCGCATCCCGTATGCCGGTGGAATCGGCGGCGTCGAGCACCATTCGGATTCGTCCGAGGCCTACTGGACTCATACTCCGGGCCTCACCGTCGTCAGCCCATCGAATCCAGCCGACGCTTACTCGATGCTGCGCGAGGCGATCGCCAGTGACGATCCGGTCATTTTCCTCGAGCCGAAGAGCCGCTACTGGCTGCGCGACGAGCTCGCACTTCCCATCGCGACGGCACCGATGACGCGCGCGCAGGTGCTGCGCGAAGGCACGGATGTGACACTGCTCGCGTACGGTCCGACGGTCAAAACGGCGATGCAGTCGGCCGAGCTGGCATCCGTCGAGGGACTGGATATCGAGGTCATCGACCTGCGCAGTCTGTCGCCGTTCGATGACGAGACCGTCAGCGCATCCGTTCGGAAGACGTCGCGAGCTGCGATCATCCACGAGGCGTCCCAGTTCGGCGGCTACGGCGCCGAGGTCGCGGCGCGAGTGACCGAGCGCAACTTCTTCTACTTGGCCGCGCCGATTCTTCGGATCACCGGCTTTGACATCCCGTTCCCCTCGCCCAAGCTCGAGGAATACAACCTGCCGACCGCCGAGCGCGTGCTCGCGGCCCTCGACAGCTGGGAGTGGTAGCGGTGTCGCGACAGTTTCTTCTTCCCGACCTCGGTGAGGGTCTCACCGAGGCGGAGATCGTCGCATGGCTCGTTGCTCCCGGCGATGTCATTGTTGTCGACCAGCCGGTCGTCGAGGTCGAGTCCGCCAAGTCGAGCGTCGAGCTGCCGTCGCCGTACGGTGGTCGCGTCGAATCGCTGCACGCCGCACAGGGCGATGTTGTCCACAAGGGCGGCATCCTCATCACCGTCGCCGAGACGTCGGATGCCGAGCCCTCGTCGCCCGACATCGTCCCCGGCACCGCACTTCGCTCGGAGCCCGCATCCGATTCCGGCTCCGGCGCCGTCCTCATCGGCTACGGCACCAAGGAATCCACCATGCGGCTCGCGCGACCGGATGGCGGTCGTTTCGGTGGCCGCAAGTCCGGGTCGGTCGCAACGGCGCCGACCCCCGCCGCGCCAATGCTGCTCGACCCAAACCGTCACTCGCCTGTCATCTCGCCGCTCGTTCGCCGTCGCGCCCTCGACAACGGGATTGACGCAACCCAGCTTGCCGGCTCCGGCCCCGGCTCACTCGTCCTGCGCGAAGACGTGGATGCCGCCATCGCGGGGAAGTCCGGCTCCCCGATCGTGTCGGTCCCCGCTTCCGCCCAGACCGGCGACCAGCGCATCCCACTCACCGCCATGCGCAAGATCATCGGACAGCGCCTCAGCCACTCGCGCTCGACCATCCCCGAGGCGACCATCTGGCTCGACGTCAATGCGACCGAACTCGTCGCCGCGAAGGACCGACTCCAGAAGTCGACCGGCGAACGATTCAGCCTCACGGCACTGATCGCTCGATTCGCTGTCGCGGGTCTCGGCAAGTACCCGATACTGAATTCATCGATCGACGAGGCCGCGAACGAGATCGTCCAGCACGGTTCGATCGGGCTGGGTCTTGCGGCGCAGACATCCCGTGGACTCATGGTTCCGGTCGTCCACGGTGCCGAGAGCATGACGACCGTACAGCTGCGGGATGCGATTGCCGGGCTCGTGTCGCACGCCGAGAAGGGCGACTACCCGCAGTCGGCTCTCACCGGCGGAACCTTCACGGTCAACAACTACGGCGGCTTCGGCGTCGACGGCTCGACCCCGATCATCAACTCCCCCGAGGTCGCCATGCTCGGCATCGGTCGGATGATGGATCGCCCGTGGGTCGTCGATGGTCAGCTCGCGGTCCGTAAGGTCGTCACCCTCTCGTTCGTCTTCGACCACCGAGTCTGCGACGGCGACGTCGCGAGCGGCTTCATCACCTTCGTCGCCAAGTGCATCGAGGAGCCTCTGGTCCTCCTCGGCTCCGTCTAAAGCCCGTGAGAGGTCCCATTCGACCCTTAAACCAATGGTTTTATGGGTCGAATGGGACCTCTCACGGATTTTTGAAGACGGGCTTGCGCTTCTCCTGGAACGCAGCGAAACCCTCCCGGTAGTCAGCCGTCGCGCACAGTTCGGCCTGGAGACGGTTCTCTTCGGCGACCGATGCCCACAGGCCGACGCGGTCGTCGCGGAGTTGGTGGATGAGCTGCTTGCTGGCGAGAAACGCCTGGGCCGCACCAGCCGCGGTCCGGCGAGCGCGCTCGCGCGTGAACTCGAGAACCTCGGCCTCGGGAACCACGCGGCTAAATAGTCCGAGAGCAACGGCCTCCGCGCCGGTCATCAGCTCGGCCGTGTAGATGAGATCAAGCGTGCGGTGGGCGCCCAGTCGTTCATAGAACAGGGCGTGACCGCCGGAGTCGAGGGTTGCACCGAGGTTGGCAAACGGCGAACCGATGCGCGCGGTATCGGCGACGTACACGACATCCGTTGCAACGAGCAATCCGAGCCCCACGCCGAGGCACGCTCCGGTCGCAACCCCGAAGGTTGGCGCCGGGAACTCACTCATCTGCTTCAGCAGCGGCGTAACCAGACCGCCCAGGTAGCCGAGCACGTCATCCGATTCCGGCGAGACGTGCGAGATGTCACGGCCGGCGCAGAATGCCCGACCCTCGCCGCGAAGGACGACGGCACGCGCCTTGTCCGCAGCCGCCCGGGTGTACACGGCAGACAACTCGGCGAGCGCGACCTCATCGAGCGCATTGAGCTTGCCCGGATCGTTCAGAACGATCTCGGCGACGCCATCAGCCAGCGAGTAATCGATCACGTCGTTGTGTCCTTTTGTTCGGCAATGAGCGTCAGGCGTCGTAATCGACGGTGACCTTCTCGCTGGTCGGAATTGACTGGCAGGTGAGCACATAGCCGCGCTCGAGTTCTTCCGGTTCGAGCGCGTAGTTCTCGACCATATCGACTGTGCCCGAGCGCAGCACGGCGCGGCAGGTTCCACAGACGCCGCCGGCACAGGCGAATGGCACGTCACCGCGAACACGAAGAGCGGCGTTCAGGATGCTCTCGTTGCTGTGCACGGGAGTAGCGACGGTACCGGTCGTGCCGTCCAGCGTGAAGGTGATCGTGTGCACATCCTGGTCCTTGGCCACCTCGATCGGCCGGCCGGCCGATCCCTGCGGCACCGTCGGGACGCCGGTGGTGAACAGCTCGTACCGGATCGCCGCGGCCTCGACCCCGAACTCGGCGAGAGTGTCGCGGCAGAGCTGCACGAGATCGAACGGCCCGCAAATGAACCACTCGTCGACGTCCGCCGCGTAGATGAGGTTGTCGAGGATGCCGCGCAGCCGCTCCGCATCCAACCGTCCCGACAGCAGGGTCGAGCTCCGCTGCTCTCGCGTGAGCACGTGGTACAGCGCGAGCTGGGCGGGGTACTTGTCCTTCAGGTCCGCCAGCTCATCGACGAACATCGTGTCCATTGCGGTGCGGTTCGAGTAGACGAGCGAGAAGCGATTGTCCGGCCGAGCACTCAGCGTGCTCTCGATGAGCGCGAGCACCGGGGTGATGCCGGACCCCGCCGCAATTGCGACGTAGTGGGCAGCCCGCTCGAGCGCGACCTGCGACGTGAACTTGCCTTCGGGACTCATGACGTCGAGCGACATCCCGGCGCGGAGGTTTTCCACCGCCCAGGTCGAGAACAGGCCGCCGAGGTCGCGCTTGATTCCGACCTTGAGCTGACCGGGGGTCGGCGCCTGGCAGATCGAGTAGCTGCGACGAACATCCTCGCCGATCTCTGTCGTGCGCAGGGCGATGTACTGGCCCGGCTCATAGCTGAAGTCGCCCGCCAGAGCCGACGGTACATCGAACGTGACCTCGATCGCGTCATCGGTCAGCTTGCGAACCTGGGAGATCTCGAGGCTGTGAAAGCGCGCGCGACGTCTCGCGGGCAGAGCGGTAGTTTCGGCCAGCGGCTCGGACGTCATGGCTCAGTGATCCTTGAAGTAGTCGAACGGCTCCTGACAGCGCTGGCAAACGTAGAGCGCCTTGCATGAGGTCGATCCGAATCGCGACAGCTCACGCGTGTGCATCGACCCGCAGTGCGGGCACCGGATCCCGAGGCCAAGGTTGATCGTGCCTCCGGTTTCCCGCGGCACGGGAGCCGCAATCCCGTACTCCTCGAGCTTCGTCCGTCCGGCCTCGCTCATCCAGTCGGTGGTCCACGCGGGGGCAAGAACCTGGCGCACGTCGACATCCGAGTATCCGGCCGCACCGAGAACGCCCACGATGTCATCCCTGATCGCGTCGACGGCCGGGCAACCGGAGTAAGTAGGGGTGATCTCGACCCTCACGTGATCGCCGTCGACGGCAACCCGGCGCAGAACGCCGAGATCTTCGATCGTCAGGACGGGCACCTCGGGATCGACCACGGTCGCCGCGAGATCCCAGATCGCGCGCTCGTTCTCCGCGATCGGACGCGGTCGCGCGATCGTCTCGGTGGCGGACTTGGCGCTCACCAGGTCGCCCCCGGATGCGCGCGAGCCAGCACCTGCATCTCGGCGAGCATGGTGCCAAATGCCTCGGCGTGCACGCCCGACCGGCCCCCACCACGAGCAGGTGGAACGGTGGGGAGCTCGAGTCCGGCATCCGCGACGATGCGAGCGATTTCACTCTCGAACGCGGCGCGGAGGGTACGAGGGTCGACGGCGATCCCGGCGAGCCCGTCGGCGTACCTGTCCTCGCGGAACAACTCGTCGACGAACGGCCACATGGTGAGCAGGCCCTCCTGCATCCGCTCGTGCGAATAGTCGGTGCCAAGCCCCAGCCGTCGAGTCCACTGCACGCTGTGGTCGACGTGGTAGTCGACCTCCTTGAGAGCTTTCGCGGCAATGGCGGAGAGTGTCGCATCCGTGGATGCGGACAGCGCGCGATACAGGCCGACGAAGTAGAGCGAAGCAATCAACTGGCGCGCGATGGTCGCCGCGAAGTCGCCGTTCACCTGCTCGAAAAGCTGGTGCGAGCGGAACTCGTCCTCATCCCGAAAGTAGGCGAGGTCATCCTCTGACTTGTCCCAGGCCGTGCCCGCGTAGGTCAAGAGACTGCGAGCGTGCCCGAGCAGGTCGAGACCGATGTTGCCGAGCGCCACATCCTCCTCGAGCTCTGGCGCGTTCGCGATCCATTCGCCGAGCCGGTGCGCAAGGACCAGAGCATCGTCACCGAGACCCAGCGCATATTGCGCAGTCTTCTCCGGCGCGACGACGGATGAGTCGGCAATCGACTCCGCCGTGATCGCCGTCGAGGCGACGTGGTTCGAGTGGTTCACAGGTGCGGCACCGCTTCCGACTCGGTGTAGTACGTCGCGTGGCGATACTCCTTACCCTGCGGCGACTCGAAGAACTCGCCCTTGGCGTCCGGGTCAGACGAGGTGATGTCGGATGCGCGGACAACCCAGATCGATACGCCCTCGGCGCGACGGGTATAGAGGTCCCGCGCGTTGCGAACGGCCATGGTTTCGTCCGGCGCGTGCAGCGATCCGGCATGCACGTGCGAGAGGCCGCGGGATGACCGGATGAAGACCTCCCACAGCGGCCAGGTTTCGCGACCGCCAGCGTCGCCGGGGCTGGTCATGACGCCATCCGGTCGGCCTGCGAAGCGGCGAACTCGCGATCGGCGTACGCGCGGGCTGCCTCGCGGACCCATGCGCCATCCTCGTGCGCCTTCTTGCGGCGGGCAACGCGCACCGCGTTTGCCTGGCCGCGTCCAGCGAGCACGTCATAGAACTCGTCCCAGTTCAGAGGGCCAAAGTCGTAGTGGCCACGCTCCTCGTTCCACTCGAGGTCCGGGTCGGGCAGAGTAATGCCGAGGACCTCGGCCTGAGGAACCAGCATGTCGACGAAGCGCTGACGCAGGTCGTCGTTACTGAACCGCTTGATCTTCCACGCCATGCTGCGCTGAGAGTTGGGCGAGTCCTCGTCTGGTGGGCCGAACATCATGAGAGCGGGCGCGTACCAGCGATTCACCGATTCCTGCGCCATCCTGCGCTGGGCTTCGGTTCCGCGCATGAGGGACAACAGAATCTCGAAACCCTGCCGCTGGTGAAACGACTCCTCCTTGCAGATGCGCGTCATCGCGCGTCCGTAAGGACCGTAGGACGCGCGGCACAGCGGAACCTGGTTGCAAATTGCGGCGCCGTCGACGAGCCAGCCGATCGACCCCATGTCGGCCCAGGTCGGCGTCGCGTAGTTGAAGATCGATGAGTACTTTGCGGCACCCGTGATGAGTTGCTCGAACATGGTCTCGCGATCGACGCCGAGGGTTTGGGCCGCCGAGTAGAGGTAGAGCCCGTGACCCGCCTCGTCCTGGACCTTGGCCATCAGGATCGCCTTGCGCTTGAGACTCGGAGCGCGAGTGATCCAGTTGCCCTCCGGCTGCATCCCGATGATTTCGGAGTGCGCGTGCTGCGAGATCTGGCGGATGAGCGTCTTGCGATAGGCGTCCGGCATCCAGTCCCGCGGCTCGATGCGCAGGTCGGCGTCGATCAGCCGATCGAACTCGCGCTGTTCGGGAGTGCTGCGCTCGGAACTGGTGCCGTCCGGCACCGTCTGCTCGGCCGTTTGTGCTGCGGTCATCTCGAACCCCATCGCTCGCGAACTGGAATCTAAATTCCGGTAGATTTACTTACCGGACGTTCAGTATTATATTCTTACCGCATTGCCGGAGCAACCACCGAACCAGGAGCGATCGATGTCGACCGAGCAAACCCGAACCGGGATTGGCATGATGAAGCGCGATCGCGCCTCGGAAGGCCTGGGGATGGTCGTCGAGGTGAACGAACCCGGTCACTCCGTGGTTCGGATGCCCATCCGCGACGACATGCTCAACGGCTTTCTCATCACTCACGGCGGATTCGTGTTCGCCGTCGCCGACACCGCATTCGCCATCGCGTGCAACGACAACGATGTGGTAACCGTCGCTGCCGGTGCCGACGTGACCTTTCTCGCGACAACAACCGTCGGGGATGTTCTCACCGCGACTGCGAAAGTGCGCGCAACCGCGGGCAGGTCCGGCATCTACGACGTGCAGGTGACCAACCAGCACGGCACCGTCATCGCAGAGTTTCGCGGCCGCAGCCGCAGAACGAACCTCCCCCTACCAATTTCCGACTGATAGACCACGAACCACGAAGGACAACCCAGTGTCAACGACGACCAGCGCAGTGCAGGCCAAGACCAAACTCCGACCGGCGGACCCGAGCGAACTGGATCCGGCCGAGCGGATGTCACGAGACGAACTCGAGGCTCTGCAACTCGAACGACTTCAGCAGACCGTTCGGCACGCGTACACCAATGTGCCGCATTACACCCGGAAGTTTGATGAGGTCGGAGTGCATCCCAGCGACATCCGTTCGCTCGACGACGTGCGGAAACTTCCTTTCACGACCAAGGCCGACCTGCGCGAGAACTACCCGTTCGGAATGTTCGCCGTGCCTCGCGAGCAGGTCGCGCGCATCCACGCGTCCTCAGGTACGACCGGCCTGCCGACGGTCGTCGGCTACACCACCGGCGATCTCAAGATCTGGGCAAACCTCGTCGCGCGATCTCTTCGCGCATCCGGTGCACGGCCGGGCATGCGGGTCCACAACGCCTATGGTTACGGATTGTTTACGGGCGGTCTCGGCGCCCACGCTGGCATCGAAGCGCTTGGCGCTACCGTCATTCCGATGTCGGGCGGTCAGACGCTCAAACAGGTGCAGCTGATCCGCGATTTCGAGCCGGACATCATTATGAGTACGCCGTCCTATCTCATGACGATCGCCGACTGCATGGTCGAGCAGGGCATCGACCCCCGCTCGACGACCCTGCGCGGTGGCGTTCTCGGCGCTGAACCGTGGACCAACAGTATGCGGGTCGAAATCGAGGAACGACTCGGCATCGATGCGCTCGACATCTACGGTCTGAGCGAGGTCATGGGTCCCGGGGTGGCCAACGAGTGCATCGAGACGAAAGACGGACCACACGTGTGGGAGGACTACTTCCTGCCCGAGGTCATCGACCCGGAAACGGGCACCTCGCTCGCCGACGGCACCGAGGGCGAGCTGGTCTTCACGTCACTTGCCAAGGAGGCGTTCCCGATCCTCCGCTATCGCACGCGCGACCTGACGACGCTGCTGCCGGGGACCGCTCGGCCAGCGATGCGGCGAATCGCCAAGATCACCGGCCGCAACGACGACATGATCATCCTTCGCGGCGTGAACCTCTTCCCGACCCAGATCGAAGAGATTGTCCTCGGCATTGACCCACTGTCGACGCATTTCATCCTCGAACTCACCCGTCCGACCCGCATGGACCACCTGACCGTGAAAATCGAGCCGCGCGAGAACGTGACGGCAGAGGAAGCGGCGATCGCCGCAGCGACGCTCATCGAGCGGATCAAGGTCCAGATCGGCTCGAGCGTCGAAGTGATCGTGGTTGATCACGGCTCGCTCCCCCGCAGCGAGGGCAAGCTCAAGCGCCTATACGATCTCCGCGGCTGAGCGCTCTGCCAGACTGGTCCGTGATGTCGGACACAGGAGAGGTCGCCCCTCCCAAGCGGGGTCGCCCGGGGATTAGCCAGCAGGTGGTTTTGGATGCTGCCGTCGCTGCGTTCATCGACCACGGCTACGACGCAACCTCAATGGGCCTGCTGTCCACTCGACTCGGGCTGAGCAAGGCCGCGATCTACCATCACTTTCCCGCCAAGGTCGAACTGCTGAGAGCGGCCCTCGACGAGGCCCTGGACGCGCTCGAAGGCGTACTGCTCGAGCCAGGAGCAAGGACAGGCAGCGCCGAAGATCGCCTGGCGTTCGTGCTGCGCGGCGCCGTCCACGTGCTCATCGACAAGCTGCCGTACGTCACCCTGCTGCTGCGGGTTCGCGGTAATTCGGACGTCGAGCGCGCCGCGCTGGTCCGACGCCGCGAATTCGACCGCGCCGTCACCGCGCTCGTGCTCGAAGCCCGCGACGAAGGATCAGTGCGCTCCGACATCGACCCGCGAGTGATCACCAGACTGATCTTCGGGATGATCAATTCAATTGTCGAGTGGTACCGGCCGGAGGGACCGGAGTCCGCCGATCAGCTCGCGGCCGAAGTACTCGCGATGGCGCTCGAGGGGCTCTCTGCGACGTAGGAGTCCTTGGCAACCAGGGTCAGCACGTCGTAGGTCGCGACGACCTCGTCCTTCTGGTTGATGAGTACCGCATCCCAGCGCACCTCGCCGTACTCGTCGGTCTCCCTCGGCGTGATCTGCTTGGCGGTGAGGACAACCCGCACCGAGTCGCCCGGCGAAACGGGCGTCAGGAAGCGCAGGTTCTCGAGGCCGTAGTTGGCAAGCACTGGACCGGGATCCGGATCAACGAATAGACCGGCCGCCCAGGACACGAGCAGGTAGCCGTGCGCCACTCGACCGGGGAAAAAGGGATTCGCGGCGGCGGCATCCGCATCCATGTGCGCATAAAACCTGTCGCCTGTGAACTCCGCGAAGTGCTCAATGTCCGCCAGTGTTATCTCGCGGCTGTCTGACACGACGCTGTCCCCGAGCGTCAGCTCTTCGAGCGTCTTGCGGAACGGATGCCTGCCCTCCTGCGAGGAAACGGCGCCGGCATGCCAGATCCCCGTGATCGCCGTGAGCATTTCGGGAGATCCCTGCAGCGCAGTGCGCTGCATGTGGTGCAGGACCGCGCGGATTCCGCCGAGCTCCTCACCGCCGCCCGCACGGCCGGGGCCACCGTGTACCAGGTGCGGCACGGGAGATCCGTGACCCGTCGACGTGCGCGCGTCGTCCCGATCCAGCACGAGGACGCGACCGTTGTACGAGGCGATTCCGCTCATGAGCGCAACAGCTTCCGCGGGATCGTGGGTCGCGATGCTCGTGACGAGCGAACCGCCGCCCTTGCCGACCAATGCGATCGCCTCGTCGATGCTGTCGTATGCCAGCATGCTCGCGACCGGACCGAACGCCTCAACCTCGTGCACCGCTGGTGCGGATGAATCGTCGAAGCGCAGCAGCATCGGCGCGACGAACGCACCCTCGCCATCGGCCGAGACCGTACCGTCGGCGCGCAGGGCGGATGGCCGCTCGTCACTGCCGACGACGAATCGCCCACCGGCGTCGACCAGCTTCGCGACCTGGCGATACACCTCGTCGCGCTGCTCGGTCGAGGCCAGCGGTCCCATGGTCACGCCTTCGGCGCGCGGGTCGCCGATGACAATGCGTTCGTCGATGCGGGACTTGATGGCCGCCGTCACGGCGTCCGCCGACCCGCGCGGCACAATGACTCGACGGATACTCGTGCACTTCTGGCCGGCCTTCACCGTCATCTCGGTCACGACACCGCGCACGAACGCGTCGAACTCCGGAGTTCCCTCGATTGCGGCGAGCCCGAGGACCGAGGCGTTGATCGAGTCGGTCTCGTTGGTAAAGCGGACTCCGCCCATCCGCACCGATTCGCTCTGCCGCAGCCGCTCTGCCGTTGACGCCGAGCCCGTGAACGCGACCAGATCGCCGAGCCGGAGATTCTCGAACAGGTCGGGAACGCTTCCGGAGACCAGTTGAAGCGAGCCCTCGGGCAATCGACCGGACTCGACCAGGATCCGCACGAAGGCCTCGGCGAGATACCCGCTGGGCGTCGCCGGCTTCACGAGAATCGGTACCCCGGCCAGGAACGCCGGCGCGAATTTCTCGAGCGATCCCCACACCGGGAAGTTGAAGGCGTTGATCTGTACGGCGACGCCGGGGAGTCGGGTGTAGATGTGCCGGGCGAGGAACGAGCCGTCCTTCGACAGTGACTCAACCGGACCATCGACGTAGACGCGGGCGTTGGGCAGCTCGCGACGACCCTTCGAGCCGTAGGTGAAGAGCACACCGATTCCGCCGTCGATGTCCACCATGGAGTCGCCCCGGGTTGCGCCGGTTCGAGCCGAGAGTTCGTACAACTCGTCCTTGCGCGCGGTCAGGATCTGGGCGAACTCCTTGAGCAGCAGGGCTCGCTGGTGGAACGTGAGTTTGCCAAGCGAAGCCTGGCCAATCGTTCGCGCATACTCGAGCGCTCCCGCGAGGTCGAGACCCTTCGTGCTCACGTGCGTGACCACCTCGCCGGTCGAGGCATCGCGAACCACGGTTGCCTTCGCATCGGACTCCGGGGCCCACCAGGCGCCCTTGAGATAACTGGCAAGAATCTGGGCGCTCGGCAGGATGTCAGCCATGAACAATCTCCTTCGATAGTGAGTGGCAAAGCTCTGGATACACTGATGCCGTGAGCACGGAAGACAACGCCCCGGACGGCACCTGGACAATCGTTCTCGGCGAACTCGACGTCAAGATGGGCGTCGTGATTCTCGAGCAGTCGGCCGAGCGCGTTGTCGCCACCCTGCCCGTCGAGGGGAATCGCCAGTCGTTCGGACTGCTCCATGGTGGCGCCTCCGTCGCTTTCGCCGAAGCGCTCGGGTCCTGGGCCGCGGTCATCCACGCCGGTCCGGGCAAGTCCGCGGTCGGCCTTGACATCAACGCGACCCACCACCGCTCCGCTGAGTCTGGACTGGTCACGGGCACCGCGACCGCCATTTCGCTGGGTCGTCGTGTGACCTCACACCAAATCGTCATCCGGGACGAAAGCGATCGACTGCTGTGTACCGCGCGCATCACCAACCTCATCGTCGACAAGCCGGCGTAGTTCCGGGCGGTCGTCACTCGGCGCTCCAGTCGAAAAAACCGCGGCCGGACTTTCGTCCTAGTTCGCCGGCGGCAACCTTGTCGCGAAGCAGCTGCGGCGGCGCGAACCGCTCGCCAAGCTGCGAGTGGAGGTACTCCGCGATCCCCAGCCGCACGTCGAGCCCGACGATGTCCGTAAGCCTCAGTGGTCCAACCGGAAACTTGTAGCCGAGGACCATGGCGGCATCGATGTCGGACGCCGAAGCGACGCCCTCCTCAAGCATCCGAATCGCCTCGAGGCCGATCGCCAGCCCGAGTCGGGATGATGCGAAACCCGGTGAGTTGCGAACGGTAACAGGCGTCTTGTCGAGAGCGTTTACCCAACCCTGGGCCGCTTTGACGATGCCCGGCTCCGTCTGCGCTCCAACGACGATCTCGACCAGCTCGGATGCCGGCACCGGGTTGAAGAAGTGCAGGCCGAGCAGGCGAGCGGGGAACTGCATGGTCGCGGCAAGGTCATCGATCGAGATCGACGACGTGTTGCTCGCGATCGGCGTCTCCGCGCCCACTCGGCTCTCAATGCGGCGAAGCGACGCCACCTTCAGGTCGAGGTCTTCCGGGACGGCTTCGATCACCAGGTCGCACTCGTCGAATAGAGCGTCGTCGATGCCGACATCGAGTCGGTCGGTGAACTGCTCAAGCGTCTCGGTCACGGTGCCGCGGTCGATGCTGGTCTGAGCGGCCGCCACCACGCGTTTCAGAGCGCCATCCGCCTCGGTCTCATTGCGTTCGACCACAGCGAGCGACGATCCGGCGACCAGGAAGGCGTGCGCTATACCCGCGCCCATCCGTCCCCCGCCCAGCACGCCGACCCGGGTTGGCACCTCACTCATTTCGCCCTGCGTTCGAGAAAGTCGGTCATTCGCTGAAGTTTCTCCTCGGAGTCGAAGAGCACGGCCTGCGCCTCGAGGTCGGCGCGCGGATGCTGCCCCCGGTCAACTCGCATCAGCGCTTTGGTTTGGATGGTTGCGGCGCGGCTCTTCGCCGCTATCTCATCGGCCAGCGTGTTCGCCGCGGTAAGCAGCTCGGCCGGTTCCACGATCCGGGTCACCAGCCGCGCAGCGAATGCATCGTCGGCGTTCAGGATGCGACCGGCGAGCAGGACCTCCTTAGCGAGTGGCTCGCCGACGAGTTCGCGCAACCGCCAGAGCGCACCGGCCGGCGCAACAATCCCGAGGCCGGTCTCCGGATTCCCGAGTTTCACTCGCGGGGTCCCAATCCGAAAGTCGGCCGCATAGGCAAGCTCGGCGCCGCCACCGAGTGCGTAACCATCGAGAGCGGCGATCACCGGCATCGGCAGGTCGGCGATGCGGATGAACAGCATGGTGTTGATCCCCTTGAGAGCATCGTCGCCGGTGCGGGCGCGAAGCTCGGCGATATCCGCACCGGAGGCGAAGATGCCATCTCCGCCGATGAGAATCAGAATGCGCGGCGACACCTCGAGCTCGGCGCAGACGCCATGCAACTCATCGACCATCCGCTGGTTGATCGCGTTTCGCACGGCCGGCCGGTTCAACTGCACGATCACGCGATCCGCCCGCCGCGTGACCCGGATGGTCTCGAGCTCTTCCGTCTCGCCAAGCAGTCCGGGCACCGGTCAGCTCACCCGTTCGATGATCAGCGCGGTGCCCTGACCGACGCCGACACACATGGTCGCGAGGCCATAGCGAGAACCCTCGCGCTCCATCCGGCCGAGGAGCGTCACCACGAGGCGAGAGCCGCTGGAACCCAGTGGATGCCCAAGGGCGATTGCGCCGCCGTCCGCGTTGACCCTGCTCTCGTCGAGATCGAGCTCCCGAATGACCGCAAGCGACTGGGTTGCGAATGCCTCGTTCAGTTCGATCGACCCGAGATCGGCGACCGTCAGCCCGGCGCGATCAAGTGCCTTGCGGGTCGCGGGAACCGGACCGATGCCCATGACCTCCGGGGCGACACCGACGCTCGCGCCACCGACGACTCGCGCACGTGCGACAAGACCATACTTCTTCACCGCCTCGGCACTCGCGAGCACGATCGCCGAAGCTCCGTCGTTCAACGCGCTCGAGTTACCCGCCGTAACGACGGACCCTCCCTTGACGACCGGCCGGAGTCCCGCGAGCACTTCGGCGGTCGTGTCGCGCCGTGGACCCTCGTCGACCATGACCGTGCCGCGTGGCGTGGGCACGCCGATGATCTCGGCGTCGAAGCGTCCGGCGTCGACGGCAGCAATCGCCCGCTGGTGGCTGCGCAGTGCGAATGCGTCGGCATCCTCCCGCGTCACGCCGTAGGCACGGGCAACCTCTTCGCCCGTCTCGGGCATCGAGAAGGTCGCCTTGTCGCGGGCCTCGAGAATCGGGTTGGCAAAGCGCCAGCCGATCGACGTGTCGAACTGGGCGCCGGGCTTCGCGAACGCCTTCTCTGGCTTCGCCTGAACCCATGGCGCACGGGTCATCGACTCGACACCGCCGGCGACGATGATGTCTGCGTCGCCAGCGCGAATCGCCTGGGCCGCCATCGTGATGGCCGAGAGACCGGATGCGCAGAGCCGGTTCACGGTGATACCCGGAACGTGGTCGGGGAGACCGGCGAGCAGCACGGACATCCGAGCGACGTTGCGATTGTCTTCGCCGGCCTGGTTTGCGCCCCCGAGGATCACCTCGTCAATCGCGTTCGGATCGATGCCGGCTCTCGCTACGGCCTCACGAACGACGAGCGCCGCGAGGTCGTCCGGACGCACTCCAGCGAGCACTCCGCCGTAGCGACCAACTGGCGTTCGAACGCCACCAACCAGAAACGCATCACCCATGGTGCGCCATCCTCTCCTGTTACAGAGCCCATCGGGTACTGCGATCCTGGGACAACGATTCCACAAGCGAATCCTGACCTCGGAAGGGAATATATACCGACCGTTCGGAAAGTAATTCTGCCAGAGCGCTCGGATGCCCGTCAAATTGCGCAAAACTATTTTCGCTCACGCTAAGCGGAATATCTATTCCAGTTGTACGCTGAGAGTGTGAAGATACTGATATCGGGTGCATCAGGGATGGTTGCCTCCGAACTAAAGCGCCAACTCCAGGCCGACGGACACGAGATCACGAGTCTCGTCCGACGCGCGACGACCTCTCCCACCGAGGTGCGCTGGGACCCATCCATCGGGCAGATTCCAGAAGACTCCATTGAAGCGGCAGACGCCGTGATCAACCTTTCGGGTGCATCACTTGGCAAGCTGCCGTGGCCGCCCGGCTACAAGAAGACCATTCTGCAGTCGCGTCTGCAGACGGCCGGAACTCTTGCCAGCGCGATTAATGCCGCCGCCAATCCACCCAAAACCTTCCTCAGCGCATCCGCCGTCGGCTACTACGGCGATCGACCCGGCGAGACTCTAACCGAGGAATCAACCCGCGGCGAAGGATTTCTCCCCCACGTCGTTGACGAGTGGGAAACGGCCAGCCGGGTCGCGGCGAAGGCGACGCGAGTGGTAACCCTGCGCACCGGAATGGTGATCGGATCGGGCGGCTCGGCAGCTCCGATCGTCGCCCTCAGCAAGGTGGGCCTTGGCTCGCGCCTGGGCAACGGACGAGCCGACTGGGCATGGATCAGCCTGCATGACGAGGCATCGGCAATCCGGCACCTTCTGGCCTCGAAGCTGTCCGGGCCGGTCAATCTCACCGGCCCGACCGTCGCCACCTCGGATGATGTGACGCGCTACATCGCGAACAAGCTCGGACGATCGTACCTCCTCCGGATCCCGCGCTGGGTGATCACCGCGGCGCTTCAGGATGCCGGCAACGCGCTGTTATTCACGAGCCAGAATGTGCGACCGGACCGCCTGCTCGGCGATGGCTTCCAATTCCGAGACACCACTGTGCGCGAGGCCGTCGACGCGTTTCTGTAGGCGCGACTCGCGGGCTAGTTGTCCCAGCCACCGAGAAAGTCCGGGGCGAGGGAGCGCAACATGGCGCGCATCTCGACGAGCTTCCTCGCGTGCGCGTCAAGCCGCAGGTCTTCCTCGCTGGTGAGGGACAGCTCGAGGATGGGCAGCGCCGTTCCGTCACTGCTCTTTGAGATCAGGATGCTCATGCACTGGGTCGCCTGCGCCAGTTCGCCCGAGAACGGGTCGCCCGCGCGCACGTGGATCGCGACGTGCATGCTGCGTTCCCCGGTGTGGATGAGTCGCGCTTCCACCTCGACGATGTCCCCGATGTGGATCGGCCGGTAGAAGTGGATGCCGCCGGAATAGACGGTCACGGCGTCGCGCTTGCTCCACGAACTCGCGCAGGTACGCGCGGCGTCATCGATCCAGCGCATGACCGTGCCGCCGTGGGCATTGCCCCCGAAATTCACGACCGATGGCGATGCGAGAAAGCGGAAGACGATCCGCGGTGTCGTACCTTCGTCGCTGTATACCTGTTCCCGCATCTCCTTCTGGATCTCGGCGCGAGCGGCGATGCGACCCATTGCACCCGCCGAGGCATCCAGATCTTCGAGAGTGCGCGGCTGCCAGCTCGGGACCTCCTGCGGACGCCCGGCCCGGTCGACAGATACGAAGACGAGGATGCAGTGGGTCGATGGGACGAAGTCGCCATCGCGAGCATCGGCCGACGAAATGCTCACGCGAACGTGGATGCTCGTGCGACCCGTGTGAATCACGTTTGCGTTGACCTCGACGAGCTCGCCGGGCCGGATCGGGTGAGCGAAATGCACGTTGCCCACGTATGCCGTTACGCAGGCGTTCGCCGCCCAGCCAACCGCGCACGCGTATCCAGCCTTGTCGATCCACTCGAGGACGCTGCCAGCCTGAACCGTCGAGCCGTCGGCAACCGAGTCGCCGGGGGCGGCGAGAAAACGAAGAGTGATGCGGTCTTTCACGGCTCGACCCTACCGGGCTCGGGCATTCCGGCTCGGGATACCCCGAGAAAATCGATCACAACCTGCTTGAACGCTCGCGCGCTCAGGCTGTTGCCGTGCCGACGACCCGGGATCTCGAAGTACGACGCCGCTAGTTGATTGGCGAGTGCCAGCGCGCCAACGGCGATCGGGTCGAGCTCGCCCGCGGCCACCAGTGTCGGCGCGAGCGGAACGAGGGCCACCGGAGCGGTCGCCATGCCCTCGGCGCAGGCGGCGAGAGCAGCGCGCTCGGTCTCGGGCAGGTCCTGCGCTCCGGCGAGCAACCCGTCAAGGAACGGATCGTCGATCGGGCGACCATCACGCAGCGCGGCTCGAATCGCCGGAACCCCAACCTTCGCGAACGGCTCTGACGATCCGATGCCCCCGAGTACGAGTCGCGAGACCCGCTCGGGATGCTGCCCCGCGAGCTCCCTGGCCACCTGGCTGCCCATCGAGTAGCCGATGACATCGGCGACGACAAGACCCTCGGCATCGAGAACGGCGACGAGATCTCGCGCTAACGTCTCCGCGGCATAGCTCGCCGCATCCGTCGGCTTGGAACTGGCCCCGTGCCCGCGCAGATCCACCGCCAGCACGCCACGACCCGCGTCCTCGAACGCACGAAGCCATCCCGTCGCGCCCCAGGTGGCCTCGACGTTCGACGCGAACCCGTGCACAAGCAGAACCGGACGCGCGCCGTCGATCCTTCGATACGCGATTCGCTGACCATCCGGCGTTCGAACATCCACGGCGTCAATCCTCCGGCAGGCTGAGTTTCACCCGACGCACCGAGCCGGAAGACTCCGGCACTGTTCCCACAATCCCGGCCTCGTCGTCCGCCACCGTGAAGGTCACCAGCGGCGCACCAACGTCAACCGTGTCTCCCTCGGCGACGTGCAGTTCGGCGACCGTGCCCGCCTGCGGCGACGGCAGCTCGAGCGACGACTTCGTCGTTTCGACCTCGACCATCGGCGCACCACGCTCGAGGTAGTCGCCAACGACGACGAACCACTCCAACACGGTCGCGTCAATGAGTCCTTCGCCGAGGTCGGGAAGGGTGAATGTCTTCTTAGCCACGGCGATACTCCAGTACTTTCTGGACCGCGGTCAGGATGCGGTCAACGGAGGGGATGTACTCGTCTTCGAGCGCCCCGGACGGATACGGGACGTCCCAGCCGGTGACCCGGGTGATGGGCGCCTTGAGCTCGGCGAAGCACCGCTCCGCGATCAGGGCGCTGACCTCGCCTCCGAGCCCCGCGGTGAGCGGAGCTTCGTGAACGACGACGGCACGCCCGGTGCGAGAGATGGACTCCACGAGACCGTCGACATCGATGGGTTTCAGCCAGCGCAGATCGAGTACCTCGAGTTGAACTCCGTCTTCCGCGGCGAATTCGGCCGCTTCGAGACACCGTGACACCATGGCGCCCCAGGTCACCAGGGTCGCGTGTTTGCCCGCACGCGCGACGCGCGAGGTATAGCCGTCGTATCCCTTTTCGTCGGTATCGACCTCGCCGCGGTGCCAGTACCGTGACTTCGGCTCCATGAAAATCACCGGATCGGGATCCGCAACGGCCGCGCGCAACAGGTGGTAGGCCTCGCTTGGCGTCGACGGCGACACCACCTTGAGCCCCGGCACGTGTGCGTAGAGGGACTCCATGCTCTCGCCGTGGTGCTCTGGTGCACGGATGCCGCCGAAGCTCGGTATGCGGATCGTGATCGGCATCCCGAGAACACCGCGACTTCTCGCACGCAGTCGTGCCACCTGATTGACAATTTGATCCACTGCCGGGTAGCTGAATCCGTCGAACTGCATCTCGGGGACGGGCCGGAACCCGTTGATCGCGAGTCCGACGGCGATACCGACGATTCCCGCTTCGGCAAGCGGGGTGTCGAACACCCGATCGCTCCCGAAGCGCTGCTGGAGCCCATCCGTTACCCGGAACACTCCGCCGAGCCGGCCGACATCCTCGCCGAACACCAGCGTGGTTTCGTCTGCCTCAAGTTCGTGCGCGAGCGCCAGGTTCAGCGCCTTCTGCATGGTGAGCGTCTCGGCGGTCACTGGACCGACGCCTTCCACTCGGACCGCTGGCGACGCAACGCATCGGTCGTGCGCTCGAACAGAAAGTCGAACATCTCCTCGCCGGGTCGAGCCTCGAGCCCGAGGATCCCTTCGCGGATCTCCTCGACCCGGGATCGGGCGTCGGCAAGCACGCGGACGATATAGTCGTCGTCCGCCTCCCGTGCGTCGCGCAGTTCGCGCTCGGCGACCAGCAGCGGATCGCGGGCCTGCCAGTCGCGTTCCTCTTCGAGCGTGCGATAGCGGCCCGGATCGTCCGAGGTCGAGTGCGGTCCCATTCGGTAGGTGATCGCCTCGATCACGCTCGGTCCATCGCCGCTCCGCGCCCGCTCCACGGCTTCGGCGGTTGCCCGGTAGACCTCGTTCACGTCATTCCCATCGACCGCGACACCCGGCATCCCGTAGCCCGCGGCACGCGCGGCGATCGACCCGCCGGCAACCTGCTTCTTCGTCGGCAGCGAGATCGCCCAGCCGTTGCTCTGGCAGAAGAACACCACGGGCGCTCCGTACACGCCGGCGAAGTTCATCGCCTCGTGGATGTCACCCTGCGAACTCGCGCCGTCGCCGAAGTATGCAAGCGACACTCCGTCTCGCTTGTGCCTCTGCTCACCCATGGCCCAGCCGACCGCGTGCAGCACGGGCGCGCCGACGACCGCGTTAACCGGGGCGAGCCGCGACAGCACCGGGTTGTATGTGCCGCCGTTCCAGGTGCCGAGATGTGTTGCCATGTATGCGACGAGGTCGACGCCCATCGCGACAGCGACGGCGAGCTCGCGATAGGTCGGAAAGGCGAAGTCGCGAGTGAGGTCAAGCGCGCTGGCGCTGCCCACCTGCGCCGCCTCCTGGCCTCTGGTTGGCGCGTGTCCGGGAAGGATGCCCTGGCGTTGCATTGTGACCGCCTCGGTATCGAGTTCGCGAGCGAGCACCATGCGTTCGTACAACCCTCGGGCAAGCACGATCGATGGTTGCTCGGGCAGTCGAGTGGGGACCTGGCTCATGCGCGCCTCTCATTCATCATTGACATGCGTGAGATATCTTACTAGCATTTGGGGATTCCCTAAGGGTGATTAATTGGGCTGGAAGTCGAAGACAGACTCGTCAAGCGCGCCTGACTCTTCGTTGATCACCTGGTGCTCACACATCGAGCGGAACTGGTCAGATATCGGATGTCGCAGCGGCAGCCGGCGAATCCCCCAAGACCACGACGAAGGACTGGACCATGCCAACAGCATTTGATCCGATCGAGCTGGGCGATCTGACTCTGCGCAATCGAATCGTTATGGCGCCGATGAGCAGGAGCCGCTCATACGGCCCCGCGGCAATGCCAACCGACATGACCGTGGAGTACTACCGCCAGCGGGCGTCGGGTGGTCTGCTGATCACCGAAAGCATCCAACCGTCGCCGACGGGTCAGGGGTTTCCCGCCACGCCGGGCCTGTATTCGGAAGAGCAAGTCGCCGGGTGGACCCGGGTGACGGATGCCGTGCACGATGCTGGAGGTCGGATTTACGCGCAGATAATGCACGCGGGTCGAATCGCGCATCCCGTGCACCTCCCGGAAGGGCAGCTCCCGGTCGCTCCTTCGGCAGTGGCCGCGCAGACGAAGGTGTTCAGTCGACAGGGCCCCCTCGACTGCGTGATGCCCGACCCACTCTCCGCTGACGGCATCTCCGCGGTGATCAACGAGTATGCCGCTGCCGCACGTAATGCTATTCGCGCCGGATTCGATGGCGTGGAAATCCATGCCGGAAACGGCTTTCTCGTGCACCAGTTTCTCTCCGACAACGCCAATCTGCGCACCGATGAATGGGGCGGCTCCGAGACTGCGAACCGCATCCGGTTTGCGGTCGAGTTGACAAAGGCAGTGGCGGAGGCGGTCGGGGCCGCTCGCGTGGGAATCCAGGTCACGCCCGGGTATGACTACAACGACATGGTGGAGGCGAACCCCGACGAGGTATATCTCGCGCTGGTGGATGCGCTGAACGAGATTCCCCTGGCCTATTTCGCGGTCAGCGAGGGTCCCAACCGCCCCCTGACTCTCGCGCTTCGCGCGAAGTGGCATGGCACATTCCTCCTTAACGCGTTTACGACCCCTCAGCCCACCGGTCTCGCTGAACTCGCGCTCGTCGAAGAAGGAATCGCCGACCTGTTGTCGTTCGGCGCTCTCTTCCTGGCCAATCCCGACCTACCGCATCGGCTGGAAGTTGGTGGGCCATTCAACGAACCGAACCGAGAGACCTACTACGGCGGCGACGCGCGCGGCTACGTGGACTATCCCACTCTTGATCAGCTCGAGTCGGCTAGGCACCAGGCCGAACGATAGTGTCCGGGGACTCGCCCCGAACGATTAGCCCGCTGCGTGCTGGCTGAGAAATTCTTCGATCCGAGTGACGAGCCAGGCCGGTGTCTCGAGCATCGGGTAGTGACCGGCGTTGGGAACAATCTCGATCTCGACGTGCCGGTAGAGGGTCGGATAGATTGCCTGCACGAATTCGGGGCTGATTCCGCCATCGTGCTCACCGGCCAGAATCAGAAGTGGAGCGCGCAGGCGGTCGGCCTGATCGGAGAAATCGGTCGTGGAGAACGCGCTGAAGTAGTTCTCGAAGGCGCTGCGGTTGCTTGTCTCACGCTGCAGCTTCAGCACGGACGCGGCCATGGTCGATGTCAGGCGTCGTCCCAGAGAGTCGTCGATGACCGCGAGCGCGGCCTGGTCGTCACCGCCCGCCTGCGAAAACAGCGTCGTGATCTCCGCGGGCATGGTCAGGGCCGACGCGGGCACGGGTGTAACTCCGACGACAGCGCTCACGCGATCCGGGGCATTCATGGCGATCCATTGAGCCACCTTGCCCCCCATCGAATGACCGACAAGAGCGAAACGGTCCCAGCCGAGGTCGACGGCGAGCGCAAGAGCATCGGTCCCGATCTCGGCAATAGTGTGTTGGCCCTCAAGCGCACGAGAGCGGCCATAGCCCCGGTAATCGACAAACGCATAGGTGAATCTGGTCACGTCGAGCAGGGGAAATGTCGGTGACCACACTGTGTGATCGCCAAACCAGCCATGCAAAACAATCGTCTTGAGGGGGCCGTTGCCGACGGTTGTAAAACCGAGCTTCTCTTGGCGTTCCGGGGCAGTTTCGTCAGGCATGCGGCGGGACCGTCTGTCCGGGATCTGCGCTCAGCTCGGCCGCTTCAATGCCGTAGACAGCGCAGCTCTCGTCGTTGTCGGGCAGATCGCCGCTGACACCAACGGCACCGACGATCTCGCCGGTGCCGTCACGGATCAGAACCCCTCCGGGCACCGGAATGAGCCTGCCTTCCGATGCGTCTGCGAGGGCCGCGAAAAACTGCGGTGCATGCTCTGCGCGGTGTGCCAGCGCGCGACTGCCGACGCCCATCCCGAGGGCTCCCCATGCTTTCGCCTCTGCGATCTGACGCCGCAGGATTCCCGTGTGATCCTGGCGGCGGAACGCTATGAGGTGACCGCCCGCGTCGAGTACCGCCACGGCGAGCGGGTGGAGATCGAGTTCCGCGGAACGGCGTAGCGCCGCATCGATGATCTGGTCTGCCTGCGCCAGAGAGAGCGAAGTACTCATTCGGCTGTCCTCCAATTCGTCAGCATCTGGCGATCGATGTGTCGCGATGCGATGCGCCAGCGACTCTCGGAGTCGCGTTCAAAGGTATCGATGATGTCGTTGACACGCATCGAGGTCAGACCGCTAATGTCATTCGTCTCGATGGTCTGCTGGATCGCGTTGGTTCGAAGCACGCCATTGACTAGCGATTCCAGGCGGAGATTCGACCACACGTGGCGTGTCTTCCTGCCAGGCTCACGCGCACGGGCGTAACAATCGTCGGCGATTGCCCGGCGCCCTTCCAATCGGCTCTCACCGACCTTCAGGACAGCACCCGGTAAGAAGAGATCCGACAGCGACGAACCGTCGCCGCGATCCGCGAACCAGGCAAAGTCGGTCAACAGCCGCTCGATGTCCTGGACGTCCACGTCCATGTCCATGAGGGAGCCCATCAAGCCGTCAACCCCAGTTGGAGTACGGGCGTCATCGAGCGAGATGCGAACCGAGCCTTGCCCGCATCGTCAACCACAACGACATCATCGTGGTCACCCATGTTGAGCACGCCGGCCGCGGTCGGCTGCGAGTCGAGCGAAAAAACAATGACAAGCGATCGCACCCGGTAGCGACCATCGCCGAGGCTGGAAACACTGACATTGGACCCGAAGTGACGGGATTCTCGACCCTTCTCCTTGCGGACATCAGCGAGGTTCAACAAAAGTTCTGCTACTCCGGCGCGACTCGTGGCATCCCGGTTGGGTGTTCTGAATGTCGCATCCTCGGTCAACAGATCGGCCGTCGATTCGCGCCGATCGATTCGGCCGTAGAACTCATCCACCAGTTCCGAGATGAGTACTCGAGCTACTAGCTCATCGGTCAGTTTCGTTGTGTCGGTGCTCATGATGCTGTCTCCATTTGGTCGTGCGTTTGCGGATGTGGGTCGAAGTCAGTCGAGGGCCAATGAGTGCGGCTCTCGTCCCAGAGCCCGAAATCGTCGACGATCGGTCGGACATCCGAGATCAGATTTCCGGTCACCCGAAAGACGGCTGCCTGTCCCGGTTTCGAGGCGGTTCCGGGTTTGCCGATGACTCCGAATGGGTCGGTGAATTCCACGTCGAAGCGCACGAAAACCCTGTCGTCGTCGGTCATGAGCTCGGCGATGCTCGCCGTCCAATTCGGAGAGATCCGATGCAGCCGCTCGTTCAATGCTTCTTCAGTGAGGCGCCGCACTAATGCCTTCGGGTCAGCGTGTGGCCGACTGCCAAGATCCCGCGCTGCAGCGATGAGCCTGCACTGCTCGCAGGTCGCATCACCGGCGTCGGCGAACAGCCCGGCGGGCAGGTGATCATCCTTGAGGCATAGACCGCATGCGGTTGCTTGGTATCCGTCCCATTGCGCACCGCGAGTGTGCGTGTCGTACATGAGTGAAACGCAGGCGACCATCGATTAGGCCTCAGAAGAAGACGGGTCTAGGTCGGTGAAGCCGCGACGCCAACCGACATCCAGTAGCTCAGGAAAATCAGACCCGATTTCGTGAACCAGCTCAAGGATTTCGCGCGGATCCGGCATCGCCTCTTCGAGCCCCTCGGGAGGCAACGTGAGTGCGCCGGCAGGCTGGCCGATGAGCCTGAACAAGTCGACACTTCTGTTGATGTTCGGGAACTCGCTGGCCGCCGCCACCGTGAACGAGAGCAGCCGCGTATCCTCCGACGTCGACACGAACCAGTGCATCCGGCCGCAGGGCAGGAAAAGCAACGAGTTCTCGGTCGCGTCAAATTGCACACCGTCGACCCACGCGCGAACTCCCCCCTTTAGTACGTAGAAGAACTCGTGCTCATAGAAGTGGATGTGCGGAGGCGGTCCGGCCTGAAGGGGGAGGTTGCCCTCCCAGATGCAGCAGGTGTTGTCGACCTCTGCGCCCTGGGCGTATTTCACGACGAGCTGGCGCTCGTACCAGAGTGAGCGATCCAGAGTCCTTTCCGCAACAAAGGGCTCCAAGGGCCGGTAATCGCCGGTGCCACGCTCATTGCGTAGCCTCTCGGAGGCTTCTCCCCAATTCATGTACGACCTCGTTCCATGAGTAGCTTCTGCGGGGCCGCTTGAGTGCTTCGCCGCCTCGTTGCTTCGAATGTTGAAAATAGACGTGAAGTTCTAATTACATGGGCTCGACAATTCGACGTCAACGAATACCCGGGCCGCCGGCTTTGGGAGCGCCGTCACGTCGCCGTCGGTCCGCGTCATGCGTTTTCGGCGAATGCTTCCTGGTTGGCCTTGAGCACTTCGCCAGCGATGCGAAAGGCCTCGACCCCGGCGGGAATGCCCGCGTAGACGGACAGGTGGATCAGAGTGTCTTTGATCTCGTCTTCGCTCACTCCGTTACGCAATGCACCCTGCATATGCAGTCGGAACTCTGCGGTGCGTCCCAGCGTCCCGATGATCGCGAGGTTGAGCAGGCTGCGGTCTCGGAGGCTTAGCGTCTCCCTTCCCCAGGACGCTCCCCAACAGAATTCGGTAACGAGTTCTTGAAACTCACGGCCGAAGTCACCCGCGTTGGCAAAGGAACGTTCGACGTACTCGGCACCCACGACCTCCTTGCGTATGCGAAGTCCGCGTTCGAATCCTGATTCGGTCATCTTGTGGCTCTCATTTCTCATTTTTGAAGGGAGTTTGGTTCAGGGGACGCGTGGTTCGTCACGCACAGAGTTGCGAAGGGTCCCGATGCCCTCGATCGTGACCTCAACGAGCTCGCCCGCGGTGAGGAATTCCGGTGGGTTTCGTTTGAATCCGACTCCGGCAGGAGTGCCGGTCGGGATGATGTCGCCCGGCTCCAGCTCGATGAACTCGGAGATGTGCTCGATGAGCGTCGGAATGTCGAAGATGAATTCGTCCGTATTGCCTTCCTGCTTCACGACGCCGTTGATGGTCGTGGTGATGCGGAGGTTGTGCGGATTGAGCCCTTCATCGACGAGAGTGATGTGCGGGCCGATCGGCCCCGAGGCATGAAAGTTCTTACCACCGGTGTACTGCGTGACGCGGAACTGGTAGTCGCGCACCGTTACATCGTTGAAGATGGTGTATCCGGCGACGTAGTCAAACGCGTCTGCTTTCGAAATGTGTCGCCCACCCTTTCCGATTACGACAGCGAGTTCGCCTTCCCAATCGAGTTCGCGCGAGACGAACGGCACGATGATCGGCTCTCCGTCAGCAATCAAGGTCGCCGCGAACCGCGGAAACAGGATAGGTATCTCCGGTATCGCAAGGCCCGCTTCGGCGGCGTGCTTGCCATAGTTGCGAGCGACGCAGATGATCTTCCGCGGGTTCGGTATCGGTACGAGAGTCTTCGTATCGGAGCGAGGCACGCGAATGGCTTCGTTGCGTGCATGCACAGGGTCAAGACCGCGCGCAAACTCGATGGCCGAATTCGCGGCCCGCAGGCTCGCCGAGCCGCCTTCGAAGAAGACCAAGGCATCGGGCGGCAGGACGGCCATCGCCAGTGCCTCGGCATTTGCAGTTCCCACGCTCGCTTGTGCTGCGGCATAGGCTCGAGTGAGGTCGATATAGTCGTCCCCATCCGCAGCTCCCAGCCGGTCAGCACCGGCGTGACGGAATCGTGCGATCTGAGTCAACGGAGTCCTCCGATTGTGTGGGGATACGCCGGGGTCTGGCTCATCGGTCGTTCTTCGACACGCGCAGTGTCTCGGCGTCGAGCGATGACCATGCATCGTCGTCGAGGGTCTCGCGCAACCGCTGGTACTCGTCGAACTCGAAGTCATCGAGTTCGATCTCCTGGATCGGCGGGTACACGTGAGTCTTGCCGTCCCACCCGATCTGGTCGATGTTCCAGTAGAACTCCAGAATGTTGCCGTCCGGATCGAGCCCGTAGAAGCGCGTCTGATTGCCCGGACCACCGATCCGCGCGTTCACGATCGGGATCTTGTCATCCTTGAATCGTTTGTACAGCAGCAGCAGATCCTCGCGCGTGTCGAATTCGAACGCGATGTGGTGCAGGCCGAGAGTCATTGCCCCGGGAACCTTGGCCGCGGGGTGACGAAGCGTAAAGATCGACAGCCGGTGATGCACGGTGTCCTTGTCGCCGCGGACGAACGCCCCGGCCAACACGGCCACTCCGTGACCGACCTCGTCTTCGCCGTATCGGAACATCTCCGACAGCCGCATGCCGAGGACGTTGGTATAGAACTCGACCGATCGGTCGAGGTCCTCGACAGCGATTCCTACGTGGCCGAGTCGTGCCACTTTGCCTGTGACGGTCATTTCTGGTTTGCCCTGTCTTCCGAATGAAGTATGTAATGTCGATAATCGGTGCGACTGATCCGAATATAGACTACGATCGGAATTGGATCAAGCCGCGTGTGCTCGGCGATTAATAGTCGAATACGATCGGATCCAGCCACCGTCGAAGAGAGC
Organism: Galbitalea sp.; assembly: GCA_036271875.1. Taxonomy (GTDB): domain Bacteria; phylum Actinomycetota; class Actinomycetes; order Actinomycetales; family Microbacteriaceae; genus Galbitalea. The sequence goes on along the minus strand of DATAZU010000020.1, from coordinate 130,366 downwards.
GCCTTGGACACTGCACAGACAGCGGACTACGCGCTGCAGACGCTTCTGGAGCTTGAGCGCTCCGATGGTCAGACGATTGCGGAAGTCGCCGAGGTCCTTTCGCTCAATCGCACCGTCGCCCAGCGAATCATGGCGACACTGCACCGTCGGGGGGCGGTGTTGCGCGATCTTGACGGTCGCTACTGGTTGGGACCTCTCTTGATCGCGATCGCCCACAACACGCCCGACGAACTCTCGATAGTGGCCGCGCCCGTGGTGCGTGAACTTGCCGAGCGCACAGACGAGACCGTGATCGTCGCGCGTGATCAGGACGACGAGTCTGTCATCGTCGCGAGAGAGAACGGGCGGCAGAATCCGCTGCGCGTTGAGTATGAGGTCGGGTTCCGCCAGCCGCTCTCGCGTGGGGCCACGAGCCTCGCGATTCTTGCGTACCGCGATCCAGCGCACGCGAAACGGTTGCTCGTGACAGGTGATCTTGCCACGTTGGCGCTGATCCGTAGCGAAGGCTACGCGCACACCGAAGGACAGATTAGAGCAGACATGATCGGTCTGGCTGCCCCGATTTTCAACGGCGACGACGTCGTCGGCTCACTCGGCATTGTGCTCCCGAGCGCACGCGCTGAGCGCGTCTCCGACCTCGTTCCCGAGTTGTGTGAAGCAAGCGCAAGGCTAAGCGTGGCCTTCCATCGGCACACCACCGAAGGGCGAGCAGGGGGCGCGTCGTGAGCGAATTCTCACAAACTGCAGACAACGCGATTGCAATCCTGATCGAACTCGGCGAGTCGGGTTGGGCGACACCGCAGAAGCTGGCCATCAAGATGTCGATCAACCGGACGGTAGTACAACGTCTACTTACCACCCTTCTGACCCGCGGCTTCGTCATCCGTCAGGACGGCGAGTACGGGCTCTCCTGGAACGTACGTAAACTAGCGGACTCCGTTCAGGCGCGGTTGCAGCACGCCGCCGCAACTCACATGGCCGAGCTATCGGCACGGACCCGGGAAACGGTTGTGCTGCAGGTCATCGATGGAGACGATGCGCTCGTACTCCACGAGGTGGTGTATCCGAGCGGTGTCCGCCTACAAGTACGACATGAGGTCGGCGCCCGTAGCTCACTCACACAGAGCGCCTCGGGGTTGGCGATTCTGGCGGCGATCAACGACAAACAGCTGGCGCGGGTCTTGCGCGGCCAGCACGATGCCCCCGCATTGTTGTCAAGACTGGAGCAGATCCGCGAGACGGGCATCGCCGTCACATCGAACGAATTGCAGCAAGGCGTGAGCGGAATTGCCACTCATCTCCGCCGGCGCGAAGCTGAGCCGCACGCGAGCCTGGCCGTGATCGCCCCGACATCCAGGATGGAAGAGCTGCATCGGCACACCGGCAGCCTGCTCAGAGCCGCGAAGGAAATCGAACGCGGAATCACCGCGGGCGAGACAACGACGTCAGGGACAAATTGCTGAGAATCGATCCCTCCTACTTCTTCAGAACCCCGTAGTCGCCCCGAAGGACACAACTGTGGCATCCGTTTCAATGCACCTCGCGCATGCGCTCGCAGCCCGAGTCACCGACGCGTTCGGAGTCATGGGCAACGGCAATGCCTACCTGCTTGACGCGCTCGATCGCACCGCCGTGCGGTACACGGCTGTGCGCCATGAGGCCGGTGCGGTCGTGGCCGCCGACGCCTATTATCGGGCGGGTGGTGGTCTGGCCGTCGCTACGACCACTTATGGCGCCGGTTTCACCAACGCGATCACCGCCCTCGCGGAAGCGGCGCAGGCTCGCATCCCACTTCTCTTTGTCGTGGGCGATGCTCCGGCGTCCGGTAAGCGGCCCTGGGACGTCGACCAGCGGGCAATCGCGGCGGCGGTCGGTGTGCCCACCATCACAGTGGGAATCACGGATGCCGTAGCCGTGACGCTAGACGCAATTGACCTGGCGCTCGCCCAGCGTCGACCGGTGGTCTTGTCAATTCCCTACGACCTTGCCAACGTCGAGGCCGGCAACTTGCCGCAGTTACGCGCGCCCGCTCCGCCTCCGGTAGTCGAGGCGGATCCTGCGGCGAGAGCCACCCTCGCGGAAATCGCCCGTCGGTTGGCGGGCGCTCGGCGCCCGGTACTCCTCGCCGGTCGCGGAGCCTGGCTCGCCGGAGCCTCAGGAGCCCTCGGCCGACTCGGCGAGATAGCGGGCGCGGTGACGGTGAGCAGCGCTCTCGGTCGCGGGGTCTTCCCCGACGTGCGCTACGACATCGGCATCGCTGGAGGGTTCGGACAACAGGATGCAATGGACTTGATCCACCGTTCCGACGTCGCGGTCGTCTTCGGCGCGAGCCTCAATCAGTTCACGATGAAATTCGGAGCGCTCTTCAGCTCTGAGACGACGCTCGCCCAGCTGGACATAGGCAACGGCGCGACACATCCGCGGGTCGATGAGTTCGTTCACGTCGACGCACGAATCGGGGCCGAGCTCCTCGTCGACGAGCTGGAGCGCATCTCGGCTTCGCCGAGCGGATGGCGCGAACGAGTCGACTTCGCGTCACAGCGGGCGCGCGCGCCGGGCAACGGCGTCGCCCCCGATGGACGCCTTGATCCGCGCTCGGTTGCCACCCGCATCGGGGAGATGCTGCCCGACGACCGCGTGGTCGTCTCCGACGGCGGACACTTCATCGGCTGGGCGAATGCGTACTGGCCGGTCGCCGAACCCGATCGCATGATGATGGTCGGCACTGCATATCAGTCGATCGGGCTCGGCTTACCGAGCGTTGTCGGCGCCGCTCTCGCGAAACCCGACTCGACCGTGGTCCTGACAACGGGAGACGGTGGCGGGCTCATGGCGCTCGCCGACCTCGAGAGTGCGATCAGGGTTGCGGGCGGTCGCGGTATCGCGGTCGTGTGGAATGACGCAGCTTACGGCGCAGAGCTCAACCTCTACGGGCTCAAGGGACTAGCCGAAGCACCGATGCTAATTCCGCAGGTGGATTTCGCCCGGTTAGCCGAAGCGCTGGGCGCTGAAGGCGTCGCGGTCGACGACCTGGATGCACTCGACCGACTCGGCGAATGGGCGCTCGAGCTGGCATCGTCCCGGCGCTTCCTGCTTTTGGACTGCCGCATTTCCCCCGATGTGATTGCGCCGTATCAGCACGAAATCATCGCGATAAGTCAGCAGTGACCGAGCTCGAACGCGCGCAGCGCTCCCTGTCGAAGAATCCAGCGACCGCGAATCGCCTCATTCATCATTGACATGCGTGAGATATCTTACTAGCATTTGGGAGTTACTCAAGGGTGAGTAATGAGGGGCCGAGAGGCTGCCTCGAGGCTTGAAAGAGGCATGAAAGTGATTCAACGTACTCGAAACGCGCTAATCGCAGTGGCGGTCGTCGCAGCTCTTGGTCTGGCCGGCTGCAGTTCGGGCGCCACAACGCCAACGTCCTCCGGTGCGACTAAGAGCCTGAGCGGAATTGCACAGGCGAAGGTCATCGTCGCTAACGCTCAAAAGGGCCTCGTCGTCGCTAAGGGCGACGGAAACCTCAAAGCGACATCAATTCAGCCGTTCAAGGTGTCTGATGTCCCAACCCCGCAGCCAGTACCGAAGAAGAAGTACAAGGTTGGCATCATCGAGTGCTTCCCGGGCGGTGGCTGCCTCGCTACCGGAACCGCAATGGCGGCAGTTTTCAAGAAACTCGGTTGGACTGTGCTGGTGAGCGCCGGGGATGAAACCCCCACGAAGTATCAAGCGCTTGTTCAGGCCGACCTCGCCCAGCACGTCGACGCGATCGCGACCGTTGCGGTTGCCGGCGCCGAGATTTCGGCTCAGCTCCAGGCTGCGAAGGCGGCCGGGGTGGTTACTATCGGCGTTAACGCCCTCCCGTCTGACGGCCCCTACTACACGGGCTACCTCAGCACGCAGGAGAATGTGCAGAAGGCGATTTTGAGCTCGGCGCTGATCGCGAAGACGAATGGAAAAGCCAATGTGCGATTCTTCGGAGTTGTTTCAACTGACAGCCTCGGAGTGAGCCAGGCAGCGACATTCACGAAGGCTCTCTGCCCGACGTGTACCACGGCAGTCACGAACTACAACGCACCGGACTACGTCAACCCGGTTACCATCCAGGCTGACGCCGGTGGAATCGTTGCCGCCAACCCCGCCACGAACTACTTCGTGTGGCCGACGGCTGGCCTCCCGCTGCAGCCCGTCATCGCGGCGATCAGCCAGGCCGGACGCTCAGCAACGCTGAAGTTCGCCACGAGCGACCTCGATGCGCCGTCACTCGCACTGGTGAAGTCGGGCACGCTGACCGAAGCTACCGCCCTGCCGTACAACTGGGTGGGCTACGCGGGAGTTGACGCGGTCCTGAAGGCCCTCGCGAACAAGCCGATTCCAGGCGCCGGTTCGTGGGGCTTCGGGTTTGCACTCGTCGACTCGGCACACCAGCCGAAGTCGGCAACCGCCGCATCGATCAATTCATACATCGGGGCACGCTTCGACTACGCCAAGTTCTATGGCAAGGCGTGGGGAATTAGCCTGAGCGGCATCAACTAATGATGAGCGTCGCACCGTCGCGGCCACACGATCCCTTCTCCGATGGAGATCGCGAGACCGCACTTGAGATCCGTGGGTTACGCAAGTACTACGGCGCTACCCGTGCTCTTGACGGTGCGACGCTTCACGTTCGCGCGGGGGAGATACATGCCCTCCTGGGCGAAAACGGCGCAGGCAAGTCGACGCTCGTGCGCATCCTCGCGGGCGTCGAACCTGCCGACGCCGGCGAAATAGAGGTATTTGGCCGCTCCGTACTCGGTCACGGCCCCGCGCTGCGGACCGAGCTCGGAGTTGCGTTCATCCACCAGGATCTGGCTCTGATCGCTCAGTTATCGGTCGCAGACAACATTGCCCTCGCCGCCGGGTATCCGCGACGGTTCGGTTTGATCGATCGCGCAGCTACTCGGCGACAGGCCGAGGACGTGATGAGTCGAATCGCAATTGACGTGGACGTAGACCGTATCGTCGGTTCTCTGCCAATCGCCGAGCAGGCCGCCGTCGCAATTGCTCGAGCACTGAGTCAGAACGCCCGCCTAATTGTTCTGGACGAGCCGACGGCAAAGTTGCACGGCGACGAGGTGCGTTCCCTCTTCCTCGCACTGGAGCGACTTCGCGATGACGGCGTTGCCTGTGTGCTGATTACCCACCGCATCGAGGAGGTGCTCGCTCACTGCGACCGCGTAACGGTGATGCGGGACGGAGCCAATGTCGCGACCGCGGACTCTGACAAGCTCGATGAGCGCGACCTGATCGAACTCATCATCGGCGGAACCCGCGAGGCGCCCGATCGGGTCGCGACGCGTCACGCGTCCACAGACGCGAAGCCGGTGATCACGCTTGATGGGCTAACAGGTCTCGGTTTTGGCCCGCTCACCTGGAGCATTCAACCCGGCGAGATAGTCGCCCTCACCGGGCTTGCCGACTCCGGCCATCGAGCCGTTGCGGACGTGCTCTACGGACTCGGAACACGCTTTGACGGAAGCATGACGGTAAACGATTCTCCGTATTCCCCCCGGGGGCCACGGGAGGCCATTGAGGCCGGCATTTCCTACCTTCCCAGCGATCGCCGAGAGAGCGGCCTTGCGATGGAGCTCAGTGCGTCGGAAAACCTCAACCTCAACCCGGCGGGACGGGTGTTCAGCTGGATGAAGCTGCAGTCGGAGCGCGCGAATTCTGCTCGAATTCTCCGTCAGTTCGATGTACGACCGCCCGACCCCGCGCGCGAGGTATCGACCTACAGCGGCGGCAACCAGCAGAAGGTGCTGCTCGCACGCTGCGTTGAGCAGGCGACGAACCTGATCATCCTGAACGAGCCAACGGGAGCCGTCGACATCGGCGCGAAGTTCGAGATCTATCGGATACTGCGTGAGCGATGCGAAAGGGAGGGCCTCGCCGCCCTCGTGGTCACCTCCGATTTTGAGGAGGCTTCGCGCCTCTGCGACCGCGCTATCGTGATGCGGTTCGGGGCCGTCGTGGCTGAATTCACCGAAGACTCCCTCAATATTTCCAACGTCACTGAAGCAGCATTTCGAGGTCAAAAATGAGCACACCAGTCCGAACCAAACCCCACAAGTCGAAGGCGCCGGCGACAAAGACTCCGGTCGCGCCGAATCGGAAGGACCGACCGGTGAGCACCGCTAAGTCCGGAGGTTCCAGTGCGGTCTCCAGGTATGGCCTCGCCGTATTCCTCGTCGTTCTCGTCGTGGTCTTCTCGATATTGCGCCCAACGTCGTTCCCGACATTCGTCAACATTGTCGGGATCCTCAACCTGCAGTCCTACATCGTGATCGCTGCTCTTGGCGTTCTCCTCACGCTGACGCTGGGCGAAATCGACCTCTCAATCGCAGCAAACATGTCCGTTGCGAACTCGCTCGTCGTGGGCCTCGGCGTTCTCCAGCACCTGCCCCTCTGGGAGTCCGTGGTGCTCGCCGTTGTTGCCTCGAGCGCCATCGGGTTTGCGAACGGGATTATCGTCACTCGATTCAAGGTGCCGGCGTTCGTGGCGACGCTAGGAATGGCGACGTTGCTTGAGGGCCTCATGCAGCTCTACATGGGCGGTAACGACATCGTTACGCCCCCACCTGGTCTCACCGCCATCGCACAAACCGCGCCATTCGGGATTCCGCTGGCCATTGTCTACGCGATTGTCGTGGCAGTGATCGTGCACTTTGTGCTCAACCACATGACACTCGGCCGCAAGATGCTCGCGGTGGGTGGCAACCCCAAAGCGGCCGGTCTGACGGGCATCCCGGTCGACTCGTACCGGGTGGTTGCGTTCACGGTTGGTGGCACCCTGGCAGGGATCGCCGGCGTGATCCTCGGATCCCAGATCGGCAGCGCCCAGGTGCAGGGCAATGCGGATCTGCTGTTGCCGATTTTTGCCGCAACGTTCCTCGGTTCGACCGTGATCTTCCCTGGCCGATTCAACGTGCCCGGCACAGTTGTCGCTGTTCTCTTCCTTGCGGTGACAGTCTCTGGCCTCGTTCAGCTCGGGGTTCAACCGTGGATTCAGCCGGTGTTCAACGGCGCAACCCTTATTGCCGCCGTTGCCGTCTCCGCCTGGGGCGCGCGATCACGGGCCGCCAAGGCGCGGCGGGAGCAAATCTCCGCGACCGTAACGCAGGGAGAGCCCGAACCCACTAAAGCTGGTACCACACCTTAGCCGAGCGCAAACCGGGGCCAGATCCCTGGTCGCGACGCGTTTGGGAAGCTGATGGGCGGTGAATCCTCGCCCGTCGACTAGATCCCCGGTGCTGCGGATTCGAAGTGCGGGTCCGTCGCGCTCCCGCCTTCTTTAGCCACCGCCCAGACGGAACGCGTTCGTCAACCGGGTTTCCGACGATTCGATGTGATCCCGACTCAGCTCGTACACAGCGTCGGCGTCCCGGTTCGACATCGCATCGACGATAGCAAGATGGTCCCCCACGACCTCGGCGGCGGAGCCGTGCGCCTCTTCTCCGGGGAGCAGGTGATGCAGTCTCCGGATCTCGTTCAGAAGGCCAGCGACAACCGCAACGGCCCGATCGTTGCCACCCAGTCGAACTGCGGACAGGTGAAACTCACGCCCGGCGGAGGTCGGTGAGTCGTCGGTGTGGCCAACCTGCTGCTCAGCCTGAACGAGCCTCTTCAGGTCGTCGATCGACGCGGGGCTCGCCTCACGTGCGGCCTTAGCCAGAAGGCAGGGCTCCAGAAACAGTCGAAGCTCGAACACCTCGCGCACATCGTTGAGTCGAAGTGGGCGCACAAGGTATCCCTTGCGCGGCATGGTAACGATCCAGCCCTCCTGCGACAGCAGGCGAAGTGCCTCCCGGACGGGAGTCTTGGAGACTCCGTAGCGTACAGCGAGTTCTGGTTCGATAACGATGTCGCCGGGACGCCAGGTGGCGTTGAGAATCTCCTCACGCATTCGCTCGTGAATCTGATCGGTCAGCGACTGCGGCCTCTGACTTACCGGCGACATCGCGGACATCGGCAGAATCGACATCTTCGCCCTGCTCCCCAATTGGTTGAAATCGGTGGCTTACTTCTTCTCTCGAAAGACGTTCAAGTATATCTCAGGCATTAGCTGCGTCCCTTGAACGACCATCGCTCAGGTTGCGAAGAAAAGGGTGGTCGGCGAGTCAACCAGAATCTGCCGTCGATCCGCCTCATTGGGAACCCATGCCGCCAGCAGGTTCAGTAGCTCCCCGGTATCGCGTTGCCCATTGGGCAGGTGTGGCCAGTCGGTACCCCACAGCAGGCGATCGGCCCGCGCTTCGACTAGTGCACGCCCAATGGGCTCGACTGATGAGAGCGGTTCGTCTCCGGCCAGCCGATAGGGGCCGGTCAACTTCACCCAGACATTGCCATTGCCCAGCGCATCGACGAGTCCACGGAAGTCGGCATCACCGAGACCGTCGGACTTCTTCATGTAGCCCATGTGATCGATCACGAACCGACCGCTGTGCCTGGACAGGAACGGCAACAGGTCACGAACGACCGAACCCGGCGAATAGAACTGGATGTGCCAGTCGCGCTCGGCGGCCCGAGCGGCCATGGCGCCGACATAGCCCTCGAGGTCCTCGACCGGCCAGTCCTTTCGCTCGAACAGATCCAGACGGATCGCCCGCACGCCCCGCTCCTGATAGGAGTCGAGCAGGGCGGGGCTGGCATCCTCGTGCACACGCACCACACCGCGGGCGCGATCCCCGAGCGAGTCGAGAACCCACAGCGCAAGGCTGTTGTCTTCGCCGTAGTAGGTCGGCTGCACGATGACACTGCGGTCGATGCCAAGGAAGTCGGCCATCGCGACATACTGCGCGAGCGTCGCCTCCGGAAAGGTGTACTGGGGGTTCGGAACGTGTTCGTAGCCAGGCTCGAACACGTGAAAGTGCGTATCGCACGCGCCGGCGGGCACGGCAAAAATTGGCGGCGTGTTGGTTGTCGCTTCCCGCATCGGCAGCGTCGTCGCGAAATCAAGATCCATGACTGTTTGTCCCCTCGTATACCGTCTTGTGCCAATCCGAGAACCGGGTGATCCGTGAGGCCGCCTCGACGAACAACAGATCGGAGTCCATGCCGGTCAGATAGAAAGGAGCGACACCGAGTGGAAGCATCGACTTCACGATGCTCAGGTCTCCGACTCCGCCCAGCATCAGTGGTTTGTTCGCCTTCTTTGCCGCGGCAGCGACCGCCTCGACCGCCTCGCGAAAAATCGGCGAGTCGTACTGTCCCGGGATGCCGAGTTCTGCCGTGAGGTCGTTCGCTCCGATGCCGACGATGTCGACACCCGGAACCGCGGCGATCGCCTCGGCGTTCTCGACGCCGAGCGGCGACTCGATCAGGATCTTGAGGATGGCGCGCGCATCCAGCGCTCGATTAAGGACGTTTGCCGGCGTCGGCTTCATCCCGAGCTGCGGCACCATAGCGAGTTGGGAGCGATGACCGAGCGGGGGAAACCGTACTGCCTCCGAGATGCGCTGGATCTGGTCTGCACTCTCCACGCGGGCAACCACGATGCCGTCGGCACCGCCGTCGAGGAGCCGTCCTATGACGCCGTACTCGAACTCGGGAACCCGCGCGAGCGCCGTGAGCCCGAGAGCACCAGCGGTCGCGCACATCGCGGTCGCCTCGTCGATTGACATGGCGGAGTGCTCGAGATCGACCATGATCGCCGTGTGGCCGGTGGATGCCGCAATCCGCACGATGTCGCTCGTTCGGCTCGATCTGATGCCGAGCATAAATTGTGGCTCACCTCGACGCAGTCCGTCGAGCATGGGGTTGGTGTCCGTGGAGGCCGAGTTCGACGCACTCATCACCGTGTCGCCGCCTTCTGTTGGCGCCGATACCGATGCAGGATCGGCTCCGTATACCCGTTCGGCTGTTGCGATGCCAGCAGGATCAGATCGCGGGCGGCACGCAGGGCGAGCGAGTCCTTGCCGTTCAATCGCAGCGCCGTATACAGCGAATCGCCCGCGTTCTGTCGATCGACGATCGAGCTCACCCGAACCAGGCTGTCCTCGACTTCCGCTGCGCTGAGGATGCCGTGCGCGAGCCAGTTGCCGAGCAGCTGGCTCGAGATTCGCAGCGTCGCACGGTCCTCCATGAGGCCGACGTCGCCGAGGTCGGGAACGGTTGAACATCCGATTCCCTGCTCGACCCAGCGCACCACGTAGCCAAGGATCGACTGAACGTTGCCGTCGAGCTCGTCACGACGCTCGTCGTTCGTCCACGCCGGGTTCGCGACGACCGGGACCTCGAGGATGGGATCGATACCGCGCGGCGCGCGAGAGCGAAGTACGTTCTGAACCGCGAATACGTCGATGTCGTGATACTGGAGCGCATGGAGTGTCGCGGCGGTCGGTGATGGCACCCACGCCGTCGTTGCGCCCGCCTTCAACTGCGCAGATTTCTGCTCGAGCATGGCGGCCATCTTTTCCGGCATGGCCCACATCCCTTTGCCGATCTGGGCGACGCCGCTGAAGCCGACTCGGAGTCCAACGTCGACGTTCTGTTCTTCGTATGCACCGATGTAGCTCTGGATCTTCAGATCGGCCTTGCGCACGAATGGACCGGCAAGTCGCGAGGTGTGGATCTCGTCGCCGGTGCGGTCCAGGAATCCGGTGTTGATGAATACCACCCGATCACGAGCCTCGAAGATCGCGGCCTTCAGGTTGAGCGTCGTTCGACGTTCTTCGTCCATGATCCCGATCTTGAGGGTGCGCGGCTCGAAGCCCGCGAGTCGCTCGACCGCGGCGAACAGGTCGACCGTGATCGCGACCTCGGCCGGGCCGTGCATTTTCGGTTTGACGATATAGAGGGAACCGGTACGCGAATTCGCTAGCGCGGCCTCGCCGCGGAGATTCGCCGCCGCGGCAAGGGAGGTGACTACGGCATCCAGCACGCCTTCCGGGACCTCGTTGCCCTCCGCGTCAAGGATCGCGTCCGTGAACATAAAGTGGCCAACGTGCCGGATGAACATCATCGATCGGCCGTGCAGAACCATGGCCGAACCGTCAGGGGCGCTGTAACGCCTGTCCGCATTCATCGTCCGAACGAACGTCTTTCCGGCTTTGGTAACGGGAGCCGACAGCGTTCCCTGCATGAGCGCGAGCCAGTTGCGGTAGCCGAGCACCTTGTCCTCGGCGTCGACCGCGGAGACCGAATCTTCGAGATCCATGATGGTGGTGACCGCGGCCTCGAGTACCAGGTCGCGCACGCCCGCGGGATCCGTGGACCCGATCGGGTGATTCCGATCGATTGCGATCTCAACGTGGAGTCCATGGTTTACCAGTACTACGGCAGTCGGCGATTCTGCGTCGCCCGCAAAGCCGACGAACTGCTCGGACGCGGTGAGAGTTGAGGTCGAGCCATCGATTCGCTCGATAGTGAGCACTCCCGAGTTCACGAGGTACTTCGATGCGTCCGCGTGCGATCCTGTTGTCAGAGGGAAATGCGCGTCGAGGAAGGCACGACCGCGGGCAACGACAACCGCACCGCGCGCGACGTTGTATTCGTCTCCGGGCGCAAGCGCGCCGTCGGTGGGGATCGCGTCGGTTCCATATAGCGCGTCATAGAGAGATCCCCAGCGCGCATTCGCAGCGTTTGCCGCGAATCGCGCGTTCAGCAGCGGGACAACGAGCTGTGGGCCGGCTTGCTGCGCGATCTCGGTGTCGACGCGGCTGGTCGAGATCAGGTAGTCGGCCGGTTCATTTTCGAGGTAGCCGATTTCGCGGAGATAGCTTCGATACGCACCAGCGTCCGCAATCGGACCGGGATTCGCGGTGTGCCACTCGTCGAGGCGCAGTTGTAGATTGTCGCGCCGAGCGAGTGCACCGCGGATGCGCGGCGAGAACTCGCCGACGATGCCCGCGAAACCGGTCCAAAAGGCGGCGGCGTCGAGACCGGCAACCGGGAGCACCTCCCGCTCGACAAAGTCGAACAACCCGGCGTCGACGCTGAGTCCCGCGGCCGAAATTCGATCCGTCACCTGTTGCACCTTTGCATACTCCACAAACATAGCCTAGATATTTCTGAGCTATACCAAGCGTATAGACGCCCCAGCGCGGTGTCAATGACGACCCGGCCCTCTCGGCCTAAGTGGATGGCGACTGAATCGGAATTACTATTCCGATAACTCCCAATCGGTGCAATACTCGTGCTCGACACGGCACCCGGCCCGTTGGGCCGAGTTCACCCACTCAATGACGAGGAGCGCAATTGTCCATCAACTCACCCTTCCCGGCCACGGCGCCCGTAGACGAGAGTCCCGACGGTCCGCAGAGCCCGAAATCGCCGCGCGGTCTCCTTCCGTCGATGGCCGTCATGTCGCTGGTGTTCTTCGCGGCGATCACCGGCCTCGGCCAGGTGCTGCTTCCGACCCAGCTCGTGAACATCGACGCCGCGGCCAAGGTGACCAACCTGGCACTGGTTACAACGATCTCCTTCGTCGTGACCGTCATCGCCCAGCCACTCATCGGCGCGATCAGCGACCGCACCAGGAGTCGACTCGGGCGACGCGCTCCGTGGATGCTTATCGGTGCCGCGATCGGTGGGGCAGTTCTCCTCGGCGTCGGCTCGCTCACCTCGATCATCTGGCTCACCCTGTGCTGGGTGGTCATCCAGGTCTCGCTCAACGCTGTCATCGGGCCACTTTCTGCGATCATTCCCGACCGCTATCCGCGCGAACGGCGAGGCGTTGCGAGCGCCATGTTCGGCGTCGGCACGACACTCGGCCTGACGATCGGAGTGATCCTTTCCGGGATCGTCGCGAATCAGATCGGAATCGGTTACTCGATCTTCGGAATCGCCATCATCATCGCTGCGGTTCTCTTCGTACTCATCAACCGGGACTACTCGAGCAAGACCGCATCCATCGAGCCGTTCAAGCTCGGTCGTTTTCTCGCTTCGTTCTGGATCAGCCCGCGCAAGCACCCGGACTTCACCTGGGCGTTCGTCGCCCGGTTCTGCTTCATCCTCGGCTACTTCGTAATCCTGCTCTACCAGCTGTACATCCTGACCGACTACATCCACCTCGGGATCACGGATGCCCACACCATCCAGGGGCTCGTCGCGGTCTACAGCCTGGTCACGACGCTCATCACGGTGACGCTCGGTGGCTTCTGGAGTGACCGGCTCAAGCGGCGCAAGATCTTCGTGTACGCGGCTTCGGTATTGATCGCGCTCGGCATGGCCGCACCGCTGCTCTTTCCGAGCGTGGAGGGGATGTTGCTCATGGGCGGTATCTCGGGTCTCGGGTTCGGCCTGTACACCGCGTGCGACACAGCGCTCATGACCGAGGTGCTTCCGCGGGACGGCGCGTCAGCCGGTAAGGACCTCTCAATCCTCAACCTGGCGACAACGTTCCCCCAGGCGGTCGCTGCGATCGTCGCTGCCCTCATCATCGGCACATTCGGCTACCACGGCCTGTTCGTGTTCTCCATGATCGCCGTTGTTTTGGGAGGTCTCGCCCTGATCCCAATCCGGTCGGTGCGCTAGCACGCGCTCGAGGCTTCGGTCCTGCTGGTCGTAAGCAGCCCGACCGAAGCCTCGAGATGCGCGCTGGTACGATTCCCCAGATGGAGGCTCAGACGGTCGCGGACGAGCTTCGGCCACGGCGGCGCGACTCGAAGGCCAACCTGGAGCGGATCTGGGGTGCGGCTACCCGGGTGTTCGCGACAGAGGGCCTCGAGGCAACGCTGGCCGACGTGGCGAAGGACGCCGGCGTCGGAGTAGCAACCGTGTACCGCCGTTTTGCCAACAAGGACGATCTGATCCTCGAACTGTTCAGCGCCCGATTCACGGAGCTGATCGAGCTCGCGCGCGAGGCTAGCGTGGCCGCGGACCCGTGGGACGCTTTCGTCGACTACTTCGAGGAGACCAACCGGCGACTCGCGGCCGACAAGGGCCTGCGTCAACTGACTCTCGGTGGCCTCACGAGGTCGATCGGATGGGCGCGCGGCACAACACCGGATCGGCTTGAGGGCCTGCTTGCCGACGCCGCAGCACAGATGGCGGTCCACCACACCCGACTGGTCCGGCGTGCCCAGGAGGTCGGCGCGCTCCGCGCTGACATCGAACCGACTGACATGATGTTGCTGACCATGGCAATCCAGGGAACGCTCGACCTCGGAAACGGAAGTCATCCGGAACAGTCGCAGAGAATCCTCGGCGTGATGCTCAGCGGTCTCTCAACATCGCGCGAACGCCGAGAGTTGCCCGTCCCCGCGCTCACCGACGCGGATGTTGCAGACCTTCAGCTGTTCCGCCCGCCGCGGTCGGTCGCGACGTATGAACGCAGCCCGGCCAGCGCACCCGGGGCGACGACCCGCTGAACGAGTTCAGGGAGCACGGCGTCGCCGATCTCGATCAGCTGCTGCACCTGCTCGGGACTCAGCGGATCGATCAGCGTTTCCTTCACCAGCGCGAGGTGCTTCGACGTCGCGCGTGCGAGTGCAGTTCGCCCCATCTCGCTCAGCGTCAGCCGGACTGCGCGCCGGTCCAACGGATCGGGACGTCGGACGATCCACTCCGAGTCCTCCATCTTTCTGATCGCCTGGGACATCCTGCTTTGCGAGTATCCGAGCGCATCGGCGAGTTCGGTTAGCAGAACGCCACCCGAATCCTTCTCTTGGGCCAGGGTGACGAGCGCGACGTAGTAGGCGTGCGGCATCCCCGAATCGCGACGCAACTGACGATCGATGAGCCGCTGCATGAGCTGCGACATAAGGAGAAATGATCTCCAGGCTTCGAGTTCGTCCTTCTCGAGCCGTTCAGCACTGGCCATTGACCCAGAATAGCCTTCATTACATTATCATTAATGTATTGTTGATATTCTTCCTGGAGAAAGCGATATCCGATCATGCGATCCAAGTCCGAACTCTCTTTTCGCCCCGCGCGGGCAATCCCGCTCGCGATGCTCATTGCCGCAGTTGCCACGAGCGCGGTGAACTACCTCATCAGCGTCATCGGAATCGCGCTCGGGACACCCGCCAGCCAGTTGCAGCTCACCCCTCCGGTATTCATTGGCGTTTCGGTGGTCGTGTCTGTCGTTGGAGCGGCATTTTGGCAGTTGATTGCGCGAGCCGCCAAGGATCCGGCCCGTACCCTGCGCTGGCTGGTTCCGGTGGTCTTCGTGCTCTCCTTCCTGCCGGACCTGGGGCTCGCGTTGCTTACCTCGCCCGAGCCGAGTGCCCTGCTGACGCTCGCCGTTATGCACGTGGCGACGATCGCAATCGCGACGGCCGTGTACTCGCTTGGGCTTCCTGTTCGCCCCGTGGCGACACAGCGATCGGCCGCGGCTTAGGCGGCCGCGTGCCGATGCTCTCGACCGTCGCGCTGTGATAGATTACGGAACAGGGATTCCGGTTACGCCACTGCGCTCGACACGAGTGCCAATGGAACGCGGAACTCCACCATCGACGGTGACACCGAAGGACAAGGAGGCCCTGGTGAACAGAGCACGACTGATGATTGCGATCTCGGCACTGACCGGCCAGCGCATCCCGATCTCGAAGACCAGCGCGCCACGGGACACGAGCGACAGTGAGGTGCTCGATGTTGCGGGCGAGCCCCAGATGGTGGTGGAAAAGGGCAAGCTTCGATTCCAGCGGAACCTCACCTACGCGACGCGCAAAGGCGCAAAGGGCAAGCCCCTCGCTCTCAAGCTCGACCTCCAGTCGCCCATCGTGCCCGGCAGGTATCCGCTCATCGTTTACCTGACCGGTGGCGGGTTCATGGTCTCGCCGAAGCAGTCGGCGCTCCCCCAGCGCACCTATGTCGCGAACCACGGATTCGTGGTGGCCAGCATTCAGTACCGCACCGTCAGGGATGGCGCCACGTATGTCGACGGAGTATCGGATGTGAAGGCAGCGATTCGTTATCTTCGCGCCAACGCGGATGAGTACCAGATCGACCCAGCGAAAGTCGGAGTCTGGGGCGAGTCCGCCGGTGGCTACCTTGCTCTCATGACCGGGGCGACCAATGGTGAGCCGGAGTTTGAGGACGGCGACGAGTCGAAGGTCTCCTCCGACGTCGCGGCGGTCGTCGACAAGTTCGGAGCGGCCGATCTGAGTCAACTCGCCGCCGGCCTTGATGACGAGACGGTCGCTGCCAACTCCGCTCCCGCGAACGGCACCGCAAAGTATCTCTTCGGTCCGGCCACCCAGAAGTCGGTGCTCGAGGATACCGCCGCCATCGGGCGTGCGAACCCGATCAATCACCTTCGCGCGAACGCGCCAGCGTTCCTGTTCTTTCACGGGATCGAGGACAGGATCATTTCTCCCGCGCAGACCCAGCTGCCGCACCAGGCAGTCCTCGCGAAGAAGGGTACGACCACCCGCTACTTGCTTGAGGGCGCTGGCCACGGCGACCTCTCGGTGCAGGGCGGGGACGTTGTCATGTGGACCACGAAGCGGATCATGGACATCCTCGTCGACTTCTTTGCTGCGCAGCTGAAGAAGTAGCGCGCTCAACTCCAGACGAAGTTCGGCTCGAACACGTGGTTCGGGTCGAATTTCGCCTTAACGTCGGCGAGACGCTTCAGAGTCGGGGCGGGGTATGCCGCCAGGGTCTGGCCCGGTCCGCGCTGAGTTTCAAAGGCGGAGTACAGGCCGTCAAGGTGAGGGAGCAGCCGGTCCCACGCGGCTATCAGTCGCTCGTTATTCTGCTCGAGCCCGATCGCGACGACACAGAAGTTCTGGTGACGGTGGGAGTACGCCGTTGCCTCGGAGGCGACGTCGTTGATTACTCCCCCAACGGCGCGCAACTGAACTGTGAGAGCGGTATCTGGCTCCAGGAGTTCGGCGATCGCCCGCGCTGCCTCGGCCGTAACGTGCGTGAGCAGCCCGCAGCGCACATCCGGCGGCGCATCGCCACGATGAGTTTCGCCCAGCACGGGAACCAGAGATGCGTACGAACAGGCCGACGTCGTCGCACTCAGTACCGGCCCAACGCCGTCGAAGGCTTCGAGAGCGGTTCGGGCGGCCGGCCCGTCGGCTCCCGCGTACACCACGGTGGCCTCGCCGGAATCTCCCGATAGATACAGGAACGACGTCAGCTCCCGCGGTGCGGCCTCGACCGCGCGCGCCCAGTGCCGAGCCAGGCTCGCCGCATCCGACCCGTCATAGCGGATGCTCGCATGCACGACATCCCGCACCCGGGGAGCCAGGAAATCGAAGGAGATGACGACGCCGAACTGCCCGCCGCCGCCGCGGATCGCCCAGAACAGGTCCGGGTTCTCCGTCGCGCTCGCGTGTCGCTGCAACCCATCGGCCGTGACGATGGCGACGGACTGTAGGGAATCGGTCGTCAGCCCGTGCGCACGACCGAGGAGACCAATCCCTCCAGAGAGCACCAGGCCGCCGACGCCAACGTCGCCGGAGTCCCCCGACCCGATCGCCAGCCCGTGAGGATCGAGCACGGTCGCGACCTCACCCCAGCGTGCACCCGCTCCGATCCGAACGAGCCCCGCCGATGGGTCAAGAACCTCGACGCGATTTATCCGCGCCAGATCGAGAATGATGCCGCCATCATTCGTCGAGCTGCTCCCGACCCCGTGTCCACCGCTTCGCACGGATAGTGGAGCGCCGGTCGAGCGCGCGAGTGCGAGTCCGCTGCTGACGTCCGCCGCCGACTCGCACAGGATGATCAGCGCGGGCGAGCCGCAGTAGGCATAGCTGTGCCGTAGCGCTTCGTATTCATCACTGGCGGGGGTGACGATCTTCGATCGCAGGCGTGGAGGTACCTCGTCGACGATCATTGCGGTCGCCTCGCTCTGGGTCGTCTCACTTCGCGGCGTTCCCAGCAGTGGGGTCCGGGACCTCGGGATACGGCTCGCCGTCGAGCCCGGGAACGATCACGGAACGCGGGTCATTATCACCCGCAACAAGTTGCGCCGCCGCGAAGTCGCTCACCGCTCCGGAGAGAAGCTGACGCGGGTCCTCCATCACCAGCCGAAGCCGCGTGACCATCGAGAACCAGTCTTCCGGCGAGCGAATCGCCGGCATGTCGCCGACGGTGATGGTCTGATCGTCGAGCTCGACCGCACCCCCTTCGTCGGGGGAAAACGCCGGATAGCCCTCGAACATCTGCGCGCCGATGTCCATGACGGCGTGGGTTCCGGCCCACAGACCGCGCAGTGCGGGTTCGAGTGCGACGACCCCGCTGAGGTCGCCATCCTGAGGTGTGTCGAAAACCGGAGCGTGGGGAGCGATCAGCAGGCGGTCGAGTGGAAGCGCACCACGCGCGGCGACCAGCAGGATGTTTGCGATCGAGTTAGTCCGCCAGGTGACGCCTGCGGAGGGTCTCCCCTGCTTGCCCGCGATGATCACCATCGCTTTCGACCAGTCGAGTTCGTGGGAGTCGAACCAGGCCAAAAATCGATTCGCCGTTTCGAGGCCGACGAGGAAGAAGGTCGCGATCATGATCCGGTTGAACGGAACCGGTAACTCCGGCTGCCCGGTCCCCTCGAGATATTCATCGCGCAGCGTCTCGAACGTCAAGCGCTCGGGGTGCGCGAGCGCGTCCTCGAGGTACCGAATGGTGATGGCGCAGGAGTAGTCGACCATTCGGGCGATCGATTGTTCCCGCCCGCGGAATGCCTCGACCGCTATCGTCTCCCGCCAGAGTTGCTCGCTGTTCGCCGCGCGCGACCGGCGGCACTCTGCGAGGAAGCCTTCTGCATCCTGCCGCCAGGTTCCGTCGGGCTCGAGCCGACGAAGGGCGATGAGCGTGGCGAGCGCGGGTCCGAGATGGGATACCGCGGCGAGTTCCTTGAACCCTCTCGTCGAGAGACGAAATCCGAGGACCTCCGGCTCCGCTCCGCCTCCGGGGAACAGCGCGATGTCCGCTCCGGTTGCCACCAGCAGAGGATCGTCCTTGCTGGCCCGCGCGGTCGCAGCGGTGAACCGGCGGCCGATGCTCTGCGGTGACGCCGTGTACGCGTTGAAGAGGTCGATCAGCTCGGGACTCTCATGCTCGCTCATTTTCTTTACTCCCTCGGTCACCGTGCGAACCGATAGAGAACAACCGCATTCCCGAAGTGCACGTCCGCCGTGAGGCTGTTGGCCACCGCCACGACACGGTCCTCATCCCGCCAGGTCGCGACGTCGCACGCGCCCTCTGTCGCAAACTCTTCACGCTCGGTCAGGTGATCGGAGTCCCACTCGTAGACCTGCGAAGCCAGGGCCGTTGTGGGATTCGCCGGCGTCCCTTCAATGAAATTGGCTCGGACGATGAACAGGTCAGTTGCACTCTCAATCACCGCAAACTCGCGGGCCGCGGGCCGACGCAGTCGCTGTTGTTCGACGAATCTGCTCCCGTCGAAGCGCAGCAGCGTCGACTCACCCTGGATGACGGCAACAAGCAGGTAGTCACTGTCGTCCCGGCGAAATGAGGCGAAGGAGCGCCCGAACTCGGCGGCGACCTCCTGGAAGGGGACGAACTGCGTTCCCGTCCATTCGAATACCGTCGAGGGTCGCGCGTGGTCGGCGTGGGCAAGAAAAACGTGGTCCCCGACCTCGAAGAAGTGCCAGTTGTACCCCCAGCCAATGGTGAGGTCCTGGAAGAGCTCGAAGTGCTCGCCGTCCCACTCGTAAATGCGAGAGGGGAGATTGTTCGCCTCGTGACCGGGAATTGTCAGCCCCTGGGCAACGGCGAGGAAGTGCCGCTCACCGATGGTGAAGTAGCGCCACTGCTTTGCGGCGTAAGTCGGCACCGTCTGGAAGATCTGGAACCGACCATCGATCCACTCGAAGATCGCGGAGTCGACCGCGAAGTCGTATGGTCCTGCGCCCTTTCGGATGCTTGCCGTTGCGAGGAACGAGCGGTTGCCGATTCGAAAGAACTCGGCATCCTCGCCACCCGGCGCCGGCAATCGATCCACCTCGACGTAACCGGACGCCGAGCGCTTCATCAGCAGCAGGTCGGTGTTGCTGTCTCCGCCGTTCATGTTGGCCGGCTCGCCGGCCACGTCATATGCCAGCTGAGGTATCGCCAGGTATGAGTTGCCATCGAGCTCGAATCGCTCGACCGCCCGCGCACCGGATGTCGGGATCCGGGCGATTTCGATGAGAGAAGGGGTTGGCATGTCGTTCCTAAGTTTTGGGATTGGTTGAGTTGCCGATGTGCTCCCCGACGGCGGCCATCCACGCGTCGACGGCACGTCGAACAACCGGCAGGTCCGCGGCGAAGATGTCGAACATGTGCGGCATTCCTGGGACGAGGTTGAGGCTGACCTCGACTCCTGCGCCCAGCAGGCGATCAGCGAACTCGAGCGCCTCATCGCGGAAGGAATCCTGTTCACCAACCATGAGGTAGGTCGCCGGGAAGTCCGCGAACTCGTCGGCCAGGGCGGGGGACGCGTATGCCGGCACCACGTCGCCCGTTTCGCTGAGATACACCCTCCACAGCGCGGCCGGGGAGTCGCCCCACAGCCACTCGGCGGGAAACTGTGCGATCGACCGGGAGTGCAGGCGATGATCGAGCGCCGGGTAGCCGAGGAACAGGTACCGAATCGCGGGCGTCAGGCCATCGTCCCTTGCCCGCAACGCCACTCCCGCTGCCAGTGCTCCCCCTGCCGAGTGGCCGCCGATCGCGATGCGAGAGGGATCGATCCGCAGAGCAGACGCATTCTCGATCACCCACCGGACGACCTGGTAGCAGTCGTTGAACCCGGCGGGAAACGGATGTTCTGGCGCCAGTCTGTAGCCGACGCTCAGTACGGTGAGCCCCTGCTCGTTCGCGAGTCGACGACAGTCATGATCGGAGCTGTCGATGTCGCCGAGCGCCCAGCCGCCGCCGTGAAACCAGATTGCAATGCCGGTGTCTGCATCCACTCCGGCTGGACGATGAATCCGAATCGGTAGCTCGCCGCCGTCCGGCCCCGGAATTGTTCGATCGATCGTCTCGATTCGCGGATCCGGCGGCGCGACTGGGCGGGTCGATCGGGCCCGTGCCGCCTGGATGTCATCGAAGATGTCCGGCGCAACCGGGGGCATTCGCGCGACCAGGTCGGCAATCTGCGGGTGGAGCGGCATGGTCAGTCCTTGCTGATCGACCGACTAGATCGACGTCGTCTCAACGGGCACGACCTGGCCAAGCGGCGCGCGAAGGTCGATGTCGTCGGCGACCACCAGTTCGCTGGCCTTCGGCAGACGGAAGACCCAGACGAGACCGATCACGCTCATGGCGACGGCGCAGCCGGTCAGGATGCCGTACAGCACGGCGGGTGCGCCCACCGACAGGGCTGGCGTGACCACGGCGAATACCGCGGCAACCGTGCGGGCAATCGCGAGGGTGATCCCCTGTGCCGACGCGCGGAGCAGAGTCGGGAAGACCTCCTGCGACCAAACCCGGTAGATGCTCTCGCCGGCGAAGCCCGAGCCAACGCCGAACAACAGCAGGTTGCCACCGAGCGAGACGGGATTGGCTCCGAAGATCAGCGGTAGCGCGAAGCCCACCATCTGGCAGACGGCCCCAACGATAAACCAGGCGTGCCGGGACGGCTTGTCCGCGACGCGCATGAAAATCAGGCCACCGACGATCCCCAACGGGAACAGAACAAGCGACAGCATCGAGCTCACCTGAACAGTTGATCCGGCCTGCACGTAGAGCAGTGAGAAGAATTGTCCAAAGGTGTTCGCACCGAGATTCCAGGTCAGGTAGAACAGGCCGGTCGCGACCAGCGCGGTGAAGATGGGCTTCTGGAACAGCTGGCGAAACGCGCTCAGGCGAATCGTGGTGTCGTCCACACCGTCGATGTCCTCACCCTCGGCTGCGCGCTTTGCGAGCGACCACTCCTTCGACTCCGTGAGGCTGACGCGCAGCACGATGACGACAATGGCAACGACGAGCAGGTGGCCGTAGAGGATGCGACCACCGATCACACCGAGTGGCGAAACGAAGATCGTGATGATGGTCGTGACCAGGATGCCCGACATCCAGAGGATGCCGGAGGTCGCGACCATCTTGCCTTTCTTGCCCTCTGGTGCTTCCTCGGCGATGAGCGCGAGTGAAACCGGGAGGTCTGCACCGATCGCCAGGCCGGCGAGCGTGACGCCGATGAAGAGCATCGCGGGAACGACAGCAGAGAAGAGCAGGACGATCCCAATCGCAAACAGCACGATGGTGAGAGTGAAAACCCGACGTCGTCCGAATCGGTCACCGAGACGACCACCGATCACGGCACCGATTGCGACACAGAACGTCAGGAGTCCTGCCAGCAGGCCGACGGCAAGCGGCTGCTTGCCGAGGATCGGAGCGTAGAGGACGAGCGCGATGCCTGTTGTGACGAGCGCACCGGCGTCGAGATACGAGGCCATACCCGCGACGATCGCCGTTCGCCACGGCCGCGGCGATGAAGGCGAGGCGGACGATACGGACGTTTCGGCCCTGGGGGTCTGCGACATAAATACTCCAATGTATTTGTCGGCGGTGGGGCCGGCGCATGTCAGTTCCGGAACACGTGTTCCGGTGTAGGGATGTTAGCACGAACGGAACTCGGGATCCCCTTGGCTTCGGAGTCGTTCGGCTATTTCTTGGCTACGGTGCGACGGCGGCCGTTCTCATCCTCGGGACTTCGCGGCCGCTCGGTGACGCGGCTCAGCTCGCCCTCGGTGAGAGCGCGAGCGGGCAGCGGCGTCGGGGCCGTGCGGGCGGGCCGCATCCCGTCAAGCAGCAGTCCAACGACGCGGCGATACAACTCGGGATGATCTGCCCCGCCGAAGCTCACGGTCGCCTGGATCGCGGCGGAGATGACCTGCACATCCGTGACCTCGAAATCGGGGCGAAGGTCACCGTCGGCCTTGGCGCGATCAATCAAGTCTGAGAGTGTTTGGCCGACCCGGATGTCGGTGTCGCCGAGCAGTTCGGCCATGGTCGGGGACGGGTCGCTGCGTGACCAGCCGAGGACCTCATTGAACCCACCGAGGATGAACTGGCGAAAGCCCCGGTCGTTCGCGAGTTCGAACGACGACTGCTCGAGAAACCAGGCGAGGCCGTCCCACGCGTGTTCAAACTCGGCCGCCCGCCGTGCCAGCTCCTCGCCTTCGCGCAGCTTCGGCTCATAGATCTCAAAGATCAGATCGTCCTTGTTGGGAAAACGGCGGTAGATCGTCCCGACGCCGACCTTTGCCCGGCGGGCAATGTCCGCCTGGGTCGCGCCGAGCCCCTGTGCCGCGAACACCTGTGCTGCCGCCACCTGGACGCGATCGAGGTTCGCTTTCGCGTCACGTCGAAGGCTTCGTCCCAGCGGCCCGACCGTTCCCATCTCGCCAATGTACAACGAGCACCATGACGAGGCGCCACGAACGAATCAGCGCATCGGGCTCGCGCCCGTGCCCGCAAACAGTTCAGGATGCTTGAGGAGCTCGAGCCTGGTGCGGCGAATGTGGCCGAACAGCACACGCTCGGCCTCGTCCTGATCCTCCCGTCGCAGCGCGGCAACGAGGAGGTGGTGCTCAAAGTGCACCGCTCGGTTCTCGTCCGGGCCGATC
This sequence comes from Galbitalea sp., assembly GCA_036271875.1. Lineage (GTDB taxonomy): Bacteria > Actinomycetota > Actinomycetes > Actinomycetales > Microbacteriaceae > Galbitalea. Next base: position 106,856 of record DATAZU010000020.1, on the reverse strand, counting down.
AGAAGGGCGAACGCCCTGCGGTAGTGCTGTGTAGTGTTCCACAGGCGCCGCACGAGGTCGCTGAGAATCACGGTGTCCGCCCCCGAGTACGACAGCAGGTGAAACTCTCGGTCCAGATGCAGGAAGGTCTCGACGTCGGTGCCCCGCTGCATGGTATCGGCGAGTTCATCGAGGCGGTCGAGGGTCTGCGCGGTCAGGTTCGGCATGCTATAGCCGAGCAAGAGCGGTTCGACCCTCTCCCGGATCTGGTAAACCTCCTGGCATTCCTCGAGACCCAGCTGGGCGACCCATGCGCCGGTGTTGGCCACCAGTGTGACCAGGCCATCCGATTCGAGGATGCGCAGCGCCTCACGAACGGGCAGCCGGCTCGCGCCGAATTCCTCGGCGACGTCTTCCTGGCGGATGCGCGTGCCGGGCGGATACGTGCCGTGAAGAATGCCGTCGCGCAGCGCGTCTGCGATACGTTGGCCGGTGTCGCCGTCGCGACTCTGCGGCATGCTCATCGTCGCCCCGTTCGTGGTCACGGTCTACTCCGACGGTTTCGCCGGATGCCACAGCTTAATCGGTGCGTCCTTCTCGTATGCCTTGCCGTTCGGATAGCTCACGAGCTCACACTGCATGCCCCATGGCGTTCGGAAGTAGACCCAGCGCTGGCCGGTGCTGTGGCTCGAGCTCACGGTCGGTTCGCCGAGCACCTCGACGCCGTGAGCGCGGAGATAGGCAACCGCGGCATCCATGTCATCGACGTAGAACGCGAGGTGGTGACCCCCGAGATCGCTGTTGCGAGGCTGCTGCGACTGGCCGTCTGCCGGATCGAACTGGAAGATCTCGAAGTTCGGACCAAAGCCGCAGCGGTAGAACCGGAGCTCCTGCATTACCGTGCGCGGGTCAACGGCCATGTGCTCACGCATCCAGTCGTCACCCTCGTCCGGATGGGAGAACGGACCGAGCGTGTAGATGTAGTCGCATCCGATCACGTCGACGAAGAAGTCGTGGGCCCGCTGCAGGTCCGGCACCGTGAATCCGATGTGCTCGGTGCCACGCAGTCCGGGGATACCCTCTGCCATTTCCCTGCCGTCCGATCTCCATGGTGGCTTATTGGATACAATCATGTGACTGCAATCGATCAGCATATCGGTTGTATTCAAGAACTGGGGCGCTATTGGATGCAATCTGCGCTACGATTCTGCACAGACCGCCGCCGGGATTGCCGGCCGAGCAACGCAAAGAGGAGTTGTGCCATGCCAAAGCGACGACGTTTGGAACCGGGCTCGCCGTGGATCGAGCTCTCCAGCACGCCCGCGGACTGGAAGAACGCGGATCCGACTCTGCTTGGCACCATGCTCGGCCAGCTCCATCTCATCCGTGCCTTCGAGGAAGCGGTGCTCGAGCTCGCGGGGGAGGGCCTCGTCCACGGGCCCGCCCACTCGAGCGTCGGGCAGGAGGGTGGCGCGGTCGGTTCGATCGTCGGCCTGAGCTCGAGCGACGCAATCAACGGTTCGCACCGTGGGCACCACCAGTTCCTCGCCAAGGCGCTTGGTCACGTCTCGGGGGGAACGATCGATCCGAGAACTCTCGTCACACCGGAGATCCAGACGGTGCTGCAACGAACGCTCGCCGAAATCCTCGGTCTCGCGCAGGGATACTGCCACGGCCGGGGCGGATCGATGCACCTGCAGTGGTTCGAGGCGGGAGCCCTCGGCACCAACGCCATCGTCGGCGGAGGCGTCCCTCTTGGGGCGGGCAACGCCTGGGCGCAAAAGCACTCGGGCACGAGAGACATCACGGTCTCGTACTTCGGTGACGGCGCCACGAACATCGGTTCAGTGCTTGAGACGATGAATCTCACGTCTGCGTGGAAGATTCCGCTCACCTTCTTCATCGAGAACAACCTTTACGCCGTGTCGACGACGGTTGCCGAGGCGACCGGCGAACCGCGACTCTCGGCGCGAGCGCTCGGTTTCAACATCCCGTCGTGGCGCGTCGACGGGATGGACCCGCTCGCTGTGCACCTGGCGATGAAGGAAGCCGAAGAGGTCATGCGAAACGGCGGCGGCCCGACCGTCATCGAGGCCGAGGTCTATCGGTTCTTCCACCAGAACGGCGGCTATGCGGGTAGCGCCTTCGGATACCGCAGCAAGGAGGAAGAGGCATCCTGGCGCGCGCGCGATCCACTCGACCGGGTCGCAAGAGAGATGAAAACCCTCGGGTTGATCGACGACAGCGACATCGAGTCCGTGCGATCACAGGCGCAGGCCGCCATGGCGGACGCTGTCACGCAGCTCGTCGAAGCCGACCCGGACAATCAGGGCAAGCGCCGCATCAAGCCGGAACTCTGGCCAAACATCGACTTCGTCAACGTCGGAGTTCGTGGCGATGGCAGCGAGCTGAACGGAGTGCGCACTCTCGAGCCATCCACCTTCGCCGGAGCAACCGAGTCCATGAAATTCGTCGACGCCGTCGCATCCGTCATGGACCGCAGGATGACAGAGGATGACCGGATTATCGTGCTCGGCGAGGACGTACACAAACTCAGCGGTGGCACCAATGGGGCGACCAAGGGTCTCGCGAAGAAATTCGAGGGGGGCTCGCGCATTCTCGGCACGCCGATCAGCGAGAACGCGTTCGCGGGCCTCGGCGGCGGCATGGCCCTCGACGGCAGATTTCGCCCCGTCGTCGAGTTCATGTATCCCGACTTCCTGTGGGTCGCAGCCGACCAGGTGTTCAACCAGATCGGCAAGGCTCGCCACATGTTCGGCGGCGACAACCCCGTGCCGCTCGTGTTGCGCACGAAGGTCGCGATGGGCTCCGGATACGGTTCCCAGCACCTGATGGACCCCGCGGGAGTATTCGCGACCAGCCCCGGCTGGCGGATCGTCGCTCCATCCTGTGCGGCCGACTACATCGGGCTCATGAACTCGGCCCTGACGCTGCAGGATCCCGTGCTCATGATTGAGCACGTCGACCTGTACCAACAGCTGAACGATGTCCCGGCGGGAGACCTCGACTACTTCCTTCCCATCGGCAAAGCCGCGCTCCGCCGCGAGGGCAACGACGTAACGGTCATCAGCTACCTCTCGATGGTCGGGCACAGCCTCGAGGCCATCGAGCAGCTGGGAGTGGAAGCAGACCTCGTTGACCTGCGCTGGCTCGACCGCGCATCCATTGACTGGGACACCATCGGTGAGTCCGTTCGAAAGACCAACAACGTGCTCATCGTCGAGCAGGGCGCGCGCGGAACGTCGTACGGCGGCTGGCTCGCGGACGAGATTCATCGACGCTTCTTCGACTGGCTCGACCAACCGGTTCAGCGAGTGACCGGCGGGGAGGCCAGCCCCAGCATCTCGCGTGTCCTCGAACGCGCGGCGATCGCGAAGACCGAGGAGGTCGTCGCAGGCCTCGAACTCGTTCTCGCCGCGCGCGGAGGGTCGCGCTGATGGCAACCATCCTGAGGATGCCCGAGGTGCTCGCAAACGCGACCGAGGCAGTTGTCTCGACCTGGACGATCGCCGAGGGCACAGCATTCAGTACCGGCGACACCATCGCCGAGGTCGAGACCGAGAAAGCGCTCGTCGACCTGCCCGCCGAGCAGGACGGCATTCTCGGCCGCATCCTCGCGAAGCCGGGCGAGACGACCGAGGTTGGGGCTCCGATTGCCGTACTCATCGCGAACGGCGAAACGGATGCGGACATCGACGCCGCTCTCGGCGCCATCGCCGGGGGCGCACCGCAGAAGGTCTCGGTCCCTGAACCAGAGCCGGTCGCTGAGGTTCTCGCGGTCGCCGAGGTTCTCGAAGCCCCCCCGACCACGGGACGCATCTTCGTCAGCCCCATCGCTCGAGTCCGGGCTCGCGAGAAAGGCATCGACCTCGCCGTGCTTGTCGGCTCCGGTCCGGGCGGACGCATTGTGCGCGCGGATGTCGAAGCCGCGGGTACAGCCCCGTCTCTCCCCGCGGGCTCAGACGTCGCGGCCAGCGTTCGAGCCGATGTCGGCGAACCCGGGGCCGGCTACACCGCCATCCCGCACACGGGCATGCGCAAGGCCATCGCGCGACGCCTCACCGAAAGCAAGTCGACCGTCCCGCACTTCTACCTGACGACCGACTGTCGGGTCGACGCGTTGCTCGAACTGCGCGCCCAGGCCAACGCGACGTCGCAGACGAAGATCTCGGTCAACGACTTTGTGGTGAAGGCGGTCGCTGCCGCCTTCACTGACGTTCCCGACGCCAACGTGACCTGGACAGACACCCACCTGCGCCGCTGGGACGCGGTCGACATTTCTGTCGCAGTCGCGACCGAGGGCGGTCTTCTGACGCCGGTCATCCGGGACGTTGGCGCAAAGAGCCTCAGCCAGGTCAGCCGCTCCATCGCGAACGCCGTCGAGAAGGCAAGGGCGGGTCGCCTGCGCCAGGAAGAACTCGAGGGCGGCAGTTTCTCCGTCACGAACCTCGGGATGTATGGAACCACCGAGTTCTCCGCCATCTTGAATCCGCCGCAGTCCGGCATCCTCGCCGTCGGAGCAGCCAAGCCCCAGCCCGTCGTGGTTGACGGAGAGTTGCGCGTCGCGACTGTGATGCGGTGCACGCTGTCGGTGGATCACCGGGCGGTCGACGGCGCACTCGCGGCCCAGTGGCTCGCGGCCTTTACGGCTCGCGTTGAGAATCCGATCTCGATCCTGATCTGATCGCCGGACGCACAAGCGCCCCGGCATGGAACGCGTGGTTTCCTGCCGGGGCGTTTGTGCGACGGAGGCTAGGCGACCAGCGGCTCGATCGGCACGTTTCCGGAGAACACGTTGTTCGGGTCCAGACGCGTCTTCACTGCCTGCAGTCGCGCGTAGGTGGCGGGCGGATAGACGCTCAGCACCCGATCCGGCTCGTTCTCGATGAAGTTGATGTACCCGGCTTCGGATCCGAACCTGTCCATCGACGAGTACACGGCACGCGCCCACGAGATCGATGCCTCGGTTCGTTCGACCTCGGTCCACGCGGCAACGATGTTCAGGATGTAGCCGGCGCTGCGATGGGCGAAGGCGGTCGCGTCGACCGGCACTCGCTCCGCCGCGCCGCCCAGACGCAGAATTTCGATCTGGCAGTGGATGCCCGGCAGACCCTCTGCGGCCGTGTAGAGCGCTGTGATGGTGTCCGCGTCGACTCGGTCGAGATACCGCGACTTGTTGTAGTTGCGACGTCCGTGCGGATGCAGGTGGTCCTGCATGGTCTGCACCGCGATGTACGGCATCCGATCCACGGTTGCCAGCGCCGGGTTCGCGCCCTCGATGAGCTCGCGCACGGGCGCATAACCAGCCTCCAGATCCTCGCCGGACCACACCGCGTTGATCATGATCGATGGGCGACCGATGAGCTGCTCCGGAACTCCCGGCAGGGGTGGAGCCAGGCAGGTGATGCAGATGGCAGTAAGTTCGTCGGGAGCCCCGGCCATGACCGAAACGTAGTGCTCGACAGCACGCGGAAGGTCGTCGAGGCCGAACACGGCCTGCCCGAGAATCACGTCCACCAGCGGGTAGGTCTTCAACTCGAATTCGGTGACGACGCCGAAGTTGCCGCCGCCGCCCTGAAGCGCCCAGAGCAGTTCGGTATCGCCACCTTCACCCGCGTGAACGATGTCGCCGTTCGCCGTGACGACTTCGGCGCCGACGATGTTGTCACAGGTGAGCCCGAAGTTGCGGAAGGTCCAGCCGACGCCGCCGCCCAGCGCCAGGCCGCCCAGGCCGGTGTGGGAGACGACGCCGGCCGGAGTGATGCGTCCGACCTTCGCGTTGGCCGCATCCACTTGGCCGAGCAGGCATCCGCCGCCCGCTCGCGTTGGAGTTCCGTCCGGCGTTGCGATTACGGCGTTCATCCGAGACAGGTCGATGACGACGCCGTCGTCGCACACCGAGAGGCCGGCGACCTGGTGGCCACCGCCGCGCACGGACAGCGGGACGTCGAGTTGCCTGGCGGCACGGACCGCCGCGGCGACGTCCGCCGCCGACTCGCAAAACGCGACGATTGCCGGGTACTTGTCTGCGGTCGCGTTCCAGACCCGGCGGGCGGCGTCATAGCCGTTCTCACCGGGAATTACCGTGGTGCCGCCGAACTGGTTCGACATGGCGTCGCGGGCCAATTCGCCCACGGACTTCGTTATTGCTTCCATTTGAGTTACGTGCTCCTTTGAACTGGGTCGAAATGCATCTCCACGCGTTGCCGGGTGGATACGGTGATGGGGGTGTCGCGGAGAACCTCTAGGGTGCACGTCCTCGTTGCCCGGCGAGCGCGCCGGGCTCGATCGCCTCTTGCGTCACCGGAGCGGACAGGAGCATTGCAATGACCGAACTGGCCGAACTGCCGGAACTCCTCTTCGAGGTGGGCAATTTGATCGCCTTCGACGCGGCCGCCGAGGTCGGCCTGATTGAGTTGCCACCGTCGGAACTCGAGACCCTTCGAATCATCACGATCGCCCCGGGTTGCGGCGTCGCGTACCTGTGCGATCGCACGAAGATTCGGCAGGCAAACATGAGTGTCATCGTTCGGTCGTTGATGGGGCGTGGTTTGGTTTCGAAAGAGCAGGATGAGCGGGACCGTCGGGCCGTGCGGCTCTACGCAACACCGCAGGCCAGAAGGGATGTCACCGCTCTGCGAGAGGTCTGGCTCTCACGGCTGGTCCGCAGCCTCGACACGGCCGGGGTGAGCGCGACTGATCGCGCCACGGTCCTGACCGTGCTCGAGGGACTGCGAACCAGCATGGAAACGCCTCGCCCTATTTCTTAGCGGGCTTCACGATGATGATCGGAATGTGCAGCGAGACGCCGACCGAAGTCGGGTCCGTCACCATTTTCACGATCGCCTTGACGTTGTTCTCGGTGTCCGTCTTGTAGTCGAAGACAACGCCGCCGTATACCGTCCCGGCCTTGATCGCCGCGACTGCCTGAGCGCCCCCGCCTCCGCCGACCAGGCAGCTCTTCTTCGGATCCTTACCCGCCTGCTGGAATGCCGCCAGGGCGCCGAGAACGGCCTCGTCGTTGGTTGCGACCGCCGTGTTCGCGGTCGGCTGTGCCTGGAGCGCGCTCGCGGTCTGCTGTTGGGCGGGAAGCTGACCGACGGGCGAGATCGTCGAGACGATACTCGCGCTCGGGGAGCCGCTCTTCAGAGCGGCATTGAGCGCAGCATCCGTCGCCGGACTGCCGAACTGGCCGGTGCTGTCCTTCTCGTAGATGATCTTGCCCTTGCCGCCGAGTCGCGAATTGATGCACTCGGTCGTCAGGGTGCCGAGGTCTTTGCCGAACGCGCTGAAGTCGGTGCCCGCGAACGACACTCCGGCCGCCGGTCCCTGCATGCCGACCGCCTGCGGGGATGTGTCGAGCAGGAGGGCGATGTGCGCCTGTTTGGCCGCCGCGATCACGGGAGCAAGCGACGGCGGAGCGACCGGGATGATCCAGATCGCGTCAACCTGCTTCAGCTGGATCCACTGCATGACCTGGGTGATCTGGGTCTGCGGGTTGAACTTCGGGTCAGCAACGGTGACCTTGATGCCCGAACCCTTGCCCGCGGCGGCCAGGGCGTTGGCGGTGTCCTGGAGGGCGGGGACATCCAGTGACAGCGGCGAGAAGCCGAGGCGGATGGTCTGGTGCTGTGCCGCGGGCGCCGACGTGCTTGGCGCCGGCGCGGGAGTGCCCGCGCAGGCCGTCAGCACGGCAACTCCGAGAGCGAGCACTGCGGCGACGGCAGCAGTGCGTCGTGGCCGCCCCGGTACGGGGCGGAGGTTCGTTGAACTCATTCGCATTCTCCTTTGAAGGCTCGATCAGTGGGGTACATATGAAAAACATATATATATGAATCCATATGCAATCGATCTCATTCAGAGTTGCTCAACTGCGCGGAAATGTCAAGACATCCTTGGGCGCAATCCGTTGCGGATGCGTCTCGATTTGTGGCGCGGGTGGTCGATAATGAAGAGGCATCCGTCCGGAGGGGAACGGGATGCCGTCATGTATTGGAGCGAGAGTGAGCAACCTGTCGGGTCTGCCCGAAGTCCTTTTTCGAGTCAGCAACCTACTCGCGCTCGATGCGGCTACGGAGGCCGGCCTCGCCGAACTTCCGCCATCCGAGCTCGAGACCCTGCGCATCATCACGATCGCACCGGGACACGGGGTCGCATACCTCTGCGCGCAGACCAAGATCCGCCAGGCCAACATGAGCGCCACCGTTCGATCGCTCATGGCGCGCGGCCTGGTCTCCAAGGAACCCGATGAACGCGATCGACGCGCGGTGCGTCTCTACGCCACTCCCCAGGCAAATCGGGACCTGAACAAACTGCGGAAGATCTGGCTGTCACGGCTCACCACCAGCCTCGACAAAGTCGAAGCAACCGAGGACGAACGTGTCCGGCTTGCGCAGATCCTCGAGGGCGTGCAGGACAATCTCTGACCGGAGCCGGTCTTATTTTTTCTTCTTTTTGACCGGATGCTTGTGAATCAGGATTGGCACGCGCAACGTTGCGCCGACCTCTGAAGGATGCGATGCCATCGCGACAATCTCTCGGATATTGTTCTTCGTGTCTGTTTCGAAGTCAAAAGTCACTCCGGCGTAGATCGACCCGGCAGCGATCGCCGCGAGTGCCTGGGCGCCGCCACCGCCACCAACGATGCACAGCTTCTTGGGGTCCCTGCCCGCCTGCTGAAACGCGGCGAGAGCGCCCAAAACTGCCTCGTCGTTGGTACCGATGACCGCGTTGGCATTCGGGTGGGCCTGAAGCGCGCCCTGCGTCTCAACCTGCGCCTGAACCTGGGTCACGGGCGAGATTGTTCCGACGATCTCTGCCGACGGCGCGGCCGCGGCGAGCGCCCCGTTCAGCGCGGCATCCGTTTGCGCGCCGCCGAACTGTCCCGTGCTGTCCTTGAGATAGAGCACGTCGCCCTTGCCACCGAGACGGTTGTCGACGCACGCGCTGGTAAGACCCCCGAGGTCTCCGCCAAACGCGGAGAAATCGGTGCCAGCGAACGAAAGGCCCTGTCCCGGTCCCTTGCGACCGACGTCGCTGGCCTTCGTGTCAACGAGGAGCACGATATGCGCCTTCTGCGCGGCGACAATCACCGGGAGCAGTGCCTGTGGAACGACCGGAATGACCCAGATCGCATCGACCTGCCGAAGCGTTATCCACTGCATCAGCTGAGCGACCTGGGTCTGCGGGTTGAGCTTCGGATCCTGGACCGTCACCGAGATTCCGGCGTTGGCTCCGGCCGCGGTAAGCGCGTTTGCCGTGTCCTGCAGGGCGGGAATGTCGAGCGAGAGCGGCGAGAAGCCGACGCGGATCGAATGGTGCGTCAACGCCGCCGTACTGGCAGGCGTCGGGGCTGAAATCGACGAGCACGCGGTGAGAGTTGCAAGCGCGACCGCCAGTGCGGCGGTGAGGCGGATCGTGTGGGGAGTTCTCATCCGGGTGACCTCTTCTTTGAGTTCTGTTGGTTGTGGGGTTCTGTCGCGGGTGTGCCAAACGCTCGCGCGAGGGCGACCCTCACGCGAGCGTTCAGTTGATTCGATGACGCGCTACGCCGCTGTGGCCCCGCGTCGCCTTGGCGTTACTTCTTCTTGGGCTGGTAGACAACGATCGGGATCACGAGCGATCGCCCGGTTGCCGTCGGGTTGGCGACCATGGTCGCGATCTCGCGGATGTTGTTCTCGGTGTCTTCCTGGAAATTGAAGACGACGCCGCCATAGAGCGTGCCGGCCTTGATGTCGGCCAGGCCCTGCGGGCTGCCACCACCACCGATGATGCAGAGCTTCTTCGGGTCCTTGCCCGCCTGCTGGAAGGCCGCGAGCGCGCCGAGCGCTGCTTCATCATTCGTGGACATCGCGGCATTGGCCGACGGCTGACCCTGCAGGGCGCTCTGCGTCTGCTGCTGGGCGAGCAGCTGCGACGCCGGCGCGATCGTTGAGACGATGCTCGAGGACGGCGAACCGGATGCGATCGTTGCATTGAGCTTCGCGTCCATCACTGGACCACCCGCGTGGCCGGTGGTGTCCTTGAGATAGATAATCTTGCCCGAGCCACCGAGGCGACTCGCGATGCAGGCGTTGGTGACGTCACCGAGATCTTTGCCGAACGCCGCGAAGTCGGTTGCAGAGAATGAGAGACCGGCCTCCGGCCCCTTCATCCCGAGCGACTGCGCCGTCGCATCCACGAGCACGGGAATCTTCGCGGCCTGCGCGGCAGCGATGACCGGAACGATTGCTGGCGGCGCAACGGGCACGACCCAGATGGCGTCCACCTGCTTCAGGTTGATCCACTGCATCAGCTGCTGGACCTGGGTCTGCGGGCTGAACTTCGGATCGGCGACGCTGACCGTGATGCCCTGGGCCTTGCCAGCCTTGGTCAGAGCGGTAGCGGTGCTCTGCAGCTCGGGGATGTCCAGGGACAGCGGAGAGAAGCCGAGCCGGAATGGCTTGTGCTGCTGGGTCGCCGTGGTCTTCGCGGGTGTCGGTGCTGACGCGGGGGTTCCTGCGCATGCCGTGAGAACGGCCAGTGCGGCCACAAGGACTCCGGCCAGGATCGTCTTGCGCCGAGCGCGGCGTAGCACCGTGCCGCCCCCGACTAGTGCATTTTTGCTTGTCATGTGCTCTCTCCTTTGAAGGCGGTATTTACATATAGAACATATATGCAAACGTTCTCAGTCGAGACTCGCCTTTCGCCGACCGGATGTCAAGCGATTCTTACTGCAAACCATTGCAGTCTGATAACAAATATGGGAGCCATCGCCGCGACGGCGCGCCGAAATCCGTGCCGGATCGGCGGGGTTGTTCGTTGTGCCGTTACCAGCCGAGCGCGATGTATTGCGACTCGGTGAACTCGAGCATTCCCTCGTGGCCGCCCTCGCGACCCAGCCCGCTCTGCTTGACGCCGCCAAACGGTGCTGCCGGATCCGACACGACACCCCGATTGAGCCCGACCATGCCGGCCTCGAGTCGCTCGGCGACGCTGAGACCTCGCGCCAGATCGCGGGTAAACACGTACGCAACGAGACCGAACTCCGTCGCGTTCGCAAGCGTGATGGCCTCGTCGTCGGTCTCGAACGAGACGATCGGAGCGACCGGCCCGAAGATCTCCTCCTCGAGGATCTGCGCACCGCTCGGCACATCGGCGAGGACGGTCGGCGAATAGAAGGAGCCCGCGCGTTCGGGTCGCGAGCCGCCCGTTAACACGGTTGCACCGAGCGAGACAGCGTTCGTCACGAGCTCATCGACCTTGTCGACCGCGGCATCGTTGACCAGCGGCCCCAGCTGCACAGACTCATCGAGCCCGTTGCCGACGACCAGGCTCCCCATCCGGCTCGCGAGCGAAGCCGAGAACTCTTTGACCACCGAGGAGTGCACGTAGAAACGATTCGCCGCGGTGCAGGCCTCGCCACCATTGCGCATCTTGGCGATCATGGCGCCGTCGACGGCGGCGGCGATGTCCGCGTCAGACAACACCAGGAAGGGCGCGTTGCCGCCCAGTTCCATCGAGCAGTTGACGACCGTGCGCGAGGCACGTTCGAGCAGCGTGCGGCCGACTTCGGTCGAGCCGGTGAACGACAGCTTGCGAACTGCCGGATGGTCGAGCACCGCGGATGCGATGGCGCCCGATTTGCGCGACGGGATGACGCTCACAACGCCATCGGGCACTCCGGCTTGCGCGAGCAGTTCGCCGATGGCCAGAGCGGTGAGCGGGGTATCGCTCGCGGGCTTGAGAATGACTGAGCATCCGGCAGCGAGCGCAGGACCGATCTTGCGTGTTGCCATTGCCGCGGGGAAGTTCCATGGGGTGATCAGCAGGCAGACCCCGATCGGACGGTGCTCGACCATGATGCGGTTTGCGCCGGACGGCGAGGTCTGGATGCTGCCCTCCAGCCGCACGGCCTCCTCGGAGAACCAGCGAAAGAACTCGATCGCGTAGCTGACTTCGCCACGCGCATCCGTCAGTGATTTTCCGTTCTCGAGCACGATGAGTCGGGCGAGATCGTCCGAGCGCTCGGTCATCAGGTCGAACGCGCGGCGCAGGATCTCGGCCCGCTGGCGAGGCGGCATCGCCGCCCACTCTGGGCCGGCGACCTCGGCAAGCGCGACCGCAGCGAGAGCGTCCTCGACGGACGCACTCGCGACACTCGCGATGACCGAGCCATCGGCCGGGTTGAAGACGTCGAATCGTTCGCCTGTTGATGACCCGCGTTTGGTCGTGCCGATCTGAAGGTCGTGGGAAAACCATCCGACGATGGACTCTGGCGTTGCCACGGTCACTGAGGACATGTCTCGTTGTGCTCTTTCACTTAGGTATTCGTTCGCTGTGTTCGGCGTCTGTGTTCGGTATCAGTATTCGTTGGCGATGACGAGCTCCTGTGCCGGGAACTTCGTCAGGATGACGGGACCGGTTTCGGTTACGACGACCTCTTCCTCGATACGTGCGGCAGAGGTTCCATCGGTGGCGGGGCAGTAGGTTTCCAGCGCGAACACCATGCCCGGCACGATCTCAACCGGGTTGTCGAGGCTATTGAGGCGCGAGATGATCGGGCGCTCGTGGAGTCCCAGGCCGAGCCCGTGGCCGAACTGCAGTCCGAAGGCGGCGAGTTCGCTCGCGAACCCGAAGTCGCCGGCCTTCGGCCAGACCTTCGCTATGTCGTCTGTGCCGATGCCGGGCTTGACCGCCTGGATGGCCGCATCCATCCACTCGCGCGCCTTGGTATAGGCGTCGCGCTGGCTTGCGGTCGCGCTGCCGACCGCGAAGGTGCGGTAGTAGCAGGTGCGATACCCGTTGTACGAGTGAATGATGTCGAAGAAGGCCTGGTCGCCCGGACGGATGATGCGGTCGGTGAAGTTGTGCGGATGCGGGTTGCAGCGTTCGCCGGAAATCGCGTTGATCGCCTCGACCTGGTCTGAGCCCATCTCATACAGCCGCTTATTCGCGAGCGCGACGATCTCGTTCTCGCGAATGCCTGGCTTCAGCACGTCGACGATGTCCTGGTAGACGCCGTCGACCATGGCCGCTGCCTGATTGAGCAGGATGAGCTCGTCGAGCGACTTGATGACGCGTGCGTCGAGCATGAGCTGCTGCGCGTCCACCACCTTCAGGCCCTGGCGCTCCATCTCGAACAGGAATGGCGGCTCGACGATGTCGACTCCTACGGGCATGTCGGCGACGCCGGCATCCTCAAGCAGACCTTTGATCTCGCGCACGGCGGACTCCATGAGTCCCGCGGACGGAGCGATCGCCCCACGCATGCCGAGCATGCCGGGCTTGTTGTTATCGTGCTCGAGCCACGGCGAGTACAGCTGGTGGTGGCGGACGGCCGATCCGAAGTCCCACAGCATCGGCCCCGTCGTTCTGGTGAGCAGCGAGTACCTCGTCATCTTGTCGCCGAGCGCACCGCCAACCCAGGTCTGGGTCGTGTACCGGATGTTGTAGAAGTCGAACAGCAGGAACGCCCCGCACTCACTCGACTCGAGCGCCGCCTTCGCGCGCCCGATCCGATAGTCGCGAAGTCGATCGAAATCGACCCGCTGCTCATAGTCGACCCCGGTGTGACCGGGTGCCGGTATCACCTGCGGAATAGTCATCAGGCCGCGTCCGCACTCAGGCCGTCGTCGATCTCGACGTCTTCGGCAACGAGATCGAGGCCGGAATTGCGAGCCTGCTCGAGCAGGAGCGCGGCGAAGTCGTCCGTGAGGTGACCGGCGCCGATTGCCGCCGAGACGATCTCGGCGGTCAGAGCCGTGACGGGCACCGCGACGCCGTACTCCTTCGCGGCGGACAGCCCAAGATCGAAGTCCTTGCGAAGAAGCGGCATCGTGAAGGTCGGCGTGAAGTCGAGGTTGACGAACGCCGGGGTTTTGTACTTCGTGAACGTCGAGCCCATGACCGAGTCGTTGAGGAATGAGAGGAAGGCTTCGCGGCTCACCCCGCCCTTCTCGGCGAGAACGACAATCTCGGCCAGCGACTGCGTAACCACTCCGAGCAGGACGTTGTGGCAGATCTTAACGAGACGGGCAACCTCGCCCTCGCCGACGTAGGTCACACCTCGGCCGAGGGTTGCGAGAACGGGCTCGACCTGATCGAAGGTCGACCGGGGGCCCGACGTGGCCACGGTCAGTTTGCCCGCGGAGATAACCGACGGATTGCCGCTGACCGGGGAGGCCAGGAACTGCGTTCCGCGGTCGTTTGCCGCGGCACGAATGAGAGCTGACGCAGCGGTGGAGACGGTCGACGAGTCGATCAGCACGCCGGGGTGGGAGTCGGGGGAGGTCAGCACGCCGCCTTCGCCGATCGTCACCGCCTCGAGGTCCTTTGGCGCCGAGACCATCGTGAAGACGATGTCGCGGTCAGCGAGGTCGAGCGGGCGCTCCACGACGCGAGCACCCTTGGTCTCGAGTGCCTCCGCCTTGGTGCGCGTGCGGTTGTACACGGACACGTCGTAGCCGGCCTTCAGAAGCCTGGCAACGAGGGCGGCGCCCATCCTGCCTGTGCCGATCCAGCCAATCGTGGGGTGGTCAGAAATAGTCATGAAACGCCTCTCGAGTTAATGCAATCGTTTGCGAGATTAGCAACGAGGGGCTCGACTCGTCAAGCACCCGGGACGGGAGATAGTCTTGATCTCGCGAGGGATGCGCGGAATGGGATGCCGAGCGCAAACAATTGCAGTAAATGCGCCGGTTTTGCCCCGGCGACCGCGTGCCACTTGCTATGCTGTGCCCATGGCTGGCCGGGTAACAATCGCTGACGTCGCACGACTGGCCGGCGTGCACCAGGCCACCGTTTCCCGCGCGCTCAACGCCGCGACGGAGAGCCAGGTGAATCCCGCGACGGCCAAACGGATTCGCCGGGTCGCCAAGGAGATCGGCTACATCCCGAACGTCGTCGCACGCGGCCTGCGAACTCGTCTTTCGATGACGGTCGGTGTGATCATCCCGGATCTGACCAACCCGATTTTCCCGCTCATCGTTCGCGGCCTCGAGGACTACCTCGCTCCGCGCGGGTACACCGCCCTGCTTGCGAACACCGATCGAAACGATGCGACGGAACAGCGCATCTTCGACTCGATGATGCAACGCCACGTCGACGGTTTCGTCTTTGCGACCGGTCACTCCGACCACGCGCTGCTCGCGCAGAGCCGCGACCAGGGGGTGCCCGTCGTGCTGGTCAATCGCGGAGTCTCCGACCTCTCGTTTCCGCTCATCACGGGCGATGACAAGAGCGGCGTGTTCGCCGTTATCGAGCATCTGGCCACTCTCGGCCACCGACGCATCCTGCATCTCGCCGGTCCCGTCGGATACTCGACGAGCGAGGCGCGCGCCGAAGCGTTCGTCGCCGCGTGCGCCGCGAACGGTGTCGTTTATGCGCCGTCGGTCAGCACGGACGAATTCTCGATCGCCGCTGGTCGGCGCGTGATCGATGCCGCCATCGACCGCAACCCTCGGGATGTCACCGCAATCGTTGCCGCGAACGACCTTCTGGCGCTCGGCGCACTCCGTGCGATTCGCGGTCACGGGCTCAGCTGCCCGGAAGACATCTCGGTGACCGGATACAACGATGTCGCGTTCAGTGAGGATTTCCGGCCACCCCTGACCACGGTTCGCGTTCCGTACACGCAGATGGGATCCGAGGCCGGTCGGCTGCTCCTGAGTGAAATCAAGGAGCGCTCCGAGCCGCCGTTCACTATCACGCTGCCGGTCTCCCTCGTCATTCGCGAGTCGACGGCCAAGGCGCCTGTCACTACCGCTGCTGCGCGCTAGCAGGCAGACCGGGACCACTGCGTTCACCGGATCTGGTTAGCGAGATCCCAACGCCGCCAACGAGGCCGAGGCCGATCGCGACCGGGCCGACCCACCACAGTCCGGGCGCGGAGAACAGCGCACTAAGCCCGAGAAGAGAATCGAGGCTGACGAGGCCAGGGCCGAGAAGCCCGACCGCGGCAACGCTTCCGAACATCACCAACTCGAGCTCAAAGCCGTGCTTCTTGGACTCCAGGCCGTTCCGAACGTGGATGGCGGCGATATTCGTGAACACGCCGATGAGCATCGCCACGGCGAGCGGCGTGACCAGGCCGAGGAGCAGCAGAACGGATGCAATGGTCTCTGTCGTCGATGCGACCAGCGCGACCAGCCGGGGCGGTCGGAACCCGAGACTAGTGAAGAACGCCTCGGCGCCGTCGAGTCCCCGACCACCCCACCACCCGAATAGCTTCTGGGTGCCGTGGAAGAACATGACCGCGAAGATGATCACGCGAAGGAGAAGAGCGGCGACGTCGCCGAGGGCAATCATGGTCAGCCGACCGCCGTGCCATTCGAGCCGGCGCCGTCAGCGAACGCAGGAAGCACCTCGTCCAGGAACAGGTCGAGGGAGCGTCCGGACTGTTCCGCGGTCATGAAACCGTAGTTGAACAGCAGCGCCATGTGCTGCACCCCGACGTCGCCGAATCCCCTGATCTGGTTGCGCACCGTCTCAGGGCTGCCGACGATCATGGCCTTCTCGAGGAACTCGTCCGGATTCTGCGGCGAGACGCCGACGACCGTCTTCATGTGCTCGGCGCCCTTGACGTCATTGGTCACGCCGAAGCTCTTGCGCTGGTGTTCCGCCATCTCGACCATCCGCTCACGCGCAAAGGCGATTGCTTCCTCGTCGGTATCGCGCACGATGATCTGCTTCTGCACCATGCTCCAGCGGAACAGCTCATCGATCTGCTTGGCGGTGAACTTCGACTCCTCGAGCGTGCGGCGATAGAGCGCGAATCGATCGGCGATGACATCCTTCGTCTCGCGCGCGGTGAACAGATACCAACCCTTGCGCGCGGTCCACTCGACGCCCTCGTCGTTCTGGGTTCCCCGAGCGAACTTGGGGTGCTCGGCGTGGAAGGCCGCCGGCATGATGCGAGTGCGGAGCGAGCCGTGCTCGAATGCGGTCTCCCACTCATAGGCCGGGTCATCGATCTTCTTAGCAAGCGCCGTTTCCATTACCTCGAGGTTGTGGAACATCTGCTCGTGGCGAACCGAGGGTTCGCGACCGAGCCCGGCGTATTCGATCGGCGAACCTCCCGCGGCGAAACCAACGATCAGGTTGCCGTGGGTCAGGATGTCGAGCAGGTTGATCTCCTGCGCGAGTCGCAGCGGGTTGTGCAGCGGAGGTACCGCGACGGCAATGAAGAACATCGTGTCGTCGGGAACCTGCGGCTGCAGGTTGGCCGTCATGAGCAGATTGCTGCCGTAGGTGTTGTAACCCGAGAAGTGGTGCTCGGTGAGAGTGATTCCGGCCACGCCGCGCTGCGTTGCTCTGACCGCCTGCTCAATCGTGGTCTCAATGATCGGGACGTCCTCTTCTGGACCTCGCGTCTGCGGATTGAGATAGATCGAAAACTTCATCGTCCCGTCCTCACGGTCTTGTGGCCTTGCTGTCTTGAAAGTAGTGCTGTTCAAGCACTGAGAACGATTGCATCCCAGTCGCTTTGTTTTAGCACCGGGTCTCGGCCGTCGTCAATATTGACATTGGCGAAAAAGTGTGACCCCGTGCGCGCTGCCGGTTGGGAACGATTTCGCATAATCCCCGTGATTACGGGGATCTTTGCCCGTGCTTTATCGATCTCAGCCCCGTTTTCCGCTCGTTTGCCACCGTGCTTGACAAACATATAAATTCAGGCGCATTATTTCCACAACCGATTGCAAAGCCGTTCGCAACGAAGCGCGACCCAACGCGGCTGCAATCAACCAGGAACTACCGAGGAGCCCCGCTCGTGGACGAAGTCGTCTTCATCAATTGCTTTCAAGTTCCTGTTGGTCGCGAGGAACAGTTCATGGAGCTGTGGACGCAGATCGACAGCTACATGCTCGACAAGCCGGGATTCCGGTGGCGACGCCTCCATCGCTCGTTGAACGACCAGGCCAAGCTGCGCTACGTCAACGTCGCCGGTTGGGATTCTGCCGAGCAATTCGACGCGGCGCACGACGAGAACTTTGTCCGGATGCAGCGCCAGGAGGGTTGGCTGGAGTTCCCCGCCGAGCCGTCCCTATACGTCGTGCAGGAAGAGACCATTGCCTAGGACGGCAGCGGCGATTCGGGTGAGCGCACCGATGGAACTCTCCACTCGGCCGGGCCGGTCCTTCGCAGACACCGCGAGCGGTCTGTTGCGCGGCCGAGGGCTGTTCCTCATCTGGGTGCTGATCATCCTGTTCTTCTGGGCATGGGCCGGGCCAACGTTTTTCAGCCTTGCGAACGCGCAGCTCGTGGCCTCCGCCGCGTCGACCACTGCGATCTTTGGCGCCGCCCTTGGCCTGTGTGCGATTGCCGGAGCGCTCGACCTTTCGGTTCCCGGGGTGGCGGCGCTGTCCGCCGTACTTGCCTCGCAGCTCATCGTTGTTGGCGTCCCCGTATGGCTCGCGCTGATCGTGTGCGTTCTCATCGGCGTTGCGGCGGGCGCACTGAACGGATTCCTCATCGGTTTCGGCCTCAACCCAATGGCAACCACCATCGGCACGCTCACGGTCTTCGGTGGCATCGCGAGCGTGATCACCAACGATGTTCCGGTCCAGCTCGGCGTGCCGTCGCCGCTCGCATGGTTGGGCACGTCGCAGTACTTCGGATTGCCGATGTCGGTCTACATCGCGATTGCGATCTACGTGCTCGGCTGGCTGTTTCTGACGAAGACTCGCGCCGGCGTTCGCATGACCGCCGTTGGAGGCAGTCCGGAGGGTGCCAGGCGGATCGGCCTGCGCATCCAGGGCTACAAGCTCCTGGGGTTTGTGCTGTCCGGCGCGTGCTCGGCGATTGCCGGCATTGTCGTCGCTTCGATCATCAACCAGGCCAACCCCAGTCCGGACGTGCAGACGCTGTTCGAGGCGCTCACCGCCGTCGCGCTTTCCGGGATGTCGCTGGCCGGCGGTCGGGGAAGCCTCCTTCGCGTGCTGCTCGGCGCCCTCATCATCGCGACCGTGAGTGACGCGCTCATCATCAAGGGCATCGCGCCGAGCTGGTCCATCATCGCGACCGGCGTCCTGCTTATCGCGGCCCTCGGCTCCGACCTGCTCGGTTCCCGCGGCTTCAGCGCCCGGCGCATCCTCGCCTCGTTCCGTCGCGGCCCGGGCGATCCGCAGTCCGACGAGAAGGGCGCGTGACCATGCTGGAACTTCGCGACATCGAGGTGCGTTTCGGCGCAATCACTGCCCTATCGGGCATCACCTTTTCCGTGAAACCGGGCGAGATCGTCGCGCTTGTTGGCGACAACGGAGCCGGCAAGTCGACGCTTCTGTCGATCATGTCCGGCGCTCGTCGGCCCTCCGGCGGATCGATCATATTTGGCGGCGAGACCGTGGAGTTCTCAAACCCTCGCGCCGCGGCGCGTCACGGCATCCAGATGGTCTACCAGGATCTCGCGCTGATCCCCGCGGCGGATGTCGCCACCAATATGTTCCTGAGCCGGGAGATTCTGCGCCGCGGTCCGCTCGGACTCCTCGGCTGGCTCGACAAGAAGACAATGCGACGAGAGGCCGGTCGCCAGCTCGACACCCTCGGGGTCACCACGCTGTCGTCGGTGCAGAATCCGGTCGAGATGCTCTCGGGCGGACAGCGCCAATCGGTCGCCCTCGCGCGCGCCGCCCTCGCGCTCGCCGACTCGTCCGGTGGCGGCGTTCTTCTGCTCGACGAACCAACGGCGGCGCTCGGCTACCGGCAGTCGAGGAGCGTCGAGGATTTCATCCGTCGAGTCGCTGGCGAAGGGATCGGAGTTGTCCTGGTGACGCACGATCTGCCGCTCTGCTTCGAGGTCGCCGACCGGGTCGCAGTGCTCTACCACGGCAAGCTTGTCGCAGAGCTGCAGGCCAGGGACACCCACCCGGACGAGGTCGTCGGCTGGATCACGGGGTCCCGCCTCCAGTCGGAGGCCAAGCCGTGACGGCTCTGAAGTCGCACGCTCTCATCGTTCAGGCGGGACTCGTTCCGCCGGTGATGGTTCCGGGGCACACGTTCCGCATCCTGGCCGACTCTTCCGCTACCGATGGCCGCTTCAGCATGACCGAGGCCGTGAGTCCGGCGGGAGCATTCGTCGGGCGACACATTCACGACGATGCGGTGGAGTGCTTCTACGTGCTCGAGGGCCAATACGACTTCAACGTCAGCGGGAACAAGCAACTCGTTGGACCGGGATCCTTCGCCCTGATTCCGCGGGGTGCGCCGCACGAGTGGCAGGTCGCCGGGCAGGCTAAGGCGCGCACGATCGTGATGTTTCTGCCGGCCGGCTTCGAGTCGCTGTTTCGACTCATGCCCCGAATCTTCGCACTTCCCGGCGAACCCGGCGGTCCGGTGTGGGACGAGGAGAATCTCAAAGTCGGCACCCGCGTGCTGAATCCGGAGTTGCCGATGCCGGATGGCCCCGCGCCGATCATCCTTCCCCGACCGGCATCCGACCGGTCCGATCAGAGCTGCGTGAGAACGCTCGCGGACGTTGAACAGACGACCGTCGACCTGCGCATCTCGCACCGCTCCGACCCGACCGCCCTGGAGTCCGCCGAGTCCGACGAGACGGTGATCGGCGCGTGGATCATCAAGGGCCACTACCGCGTCGAGTTGCCGCACGAACGGGTGAACCTGAGCGCCAGGGACTACGTGCAGCTTCCGGCCGGGATGCCCGCCCGGATCTACCCAACCACCCCGGGCAGTAGTGCCCTGATTCTCAGCAAGGAACGATCATGACCCTTTCACCGGTTGACGCGGCTCTCGCCGACCCGACGCTGAGCGAGACCGAACTCGCCAACCTAAAGCTCGTACTCAAGTTCCGCCAACTACCCTTCGCAGAGCGCAAGAACTACACCACCGAAGGCTTCGCGCCGAAACGCATCGGGATGGCCAACCTCGCCGAACTTGTGGGCGGTGGAGTCCCTGGATACAGCGCCGACTCGATCCCCGACCGGCAGGACGACATCCTCGACATCATTGTGCGCGGTGGCCGGGTCTGGGCTACCTGGTTGATCCGCGGCACGCACGCCGGCACCATCTACGGCCTGCCGGGAACGGGCAGACCGCTCGAGGTGCTCGAGCTCGGCCAGTGGGAGGTCGAGGACGGCCTGATCACCGGCGCGTGGTTCTTCGTTGACGAACTGGGGCTCCTGCGCCAGACCGGCCAACTCTCTGACATCGCGGCCGTTGCCGTAGCCGACTAACGGCAAGCATCCACTTCCCACCGCAAAGGACCGAACCATGCCAACAGCATTTGACCCCATCGAGCTCGGCGAGCTGACACTCCCCAACCGGATCGTCATGGCCCCGATGAGCCGGAGCCGCTCGTACGGACCCGCGGCGCTTCCAAACGACATGACCATCGAGTACTACCGCCAGCGGGCGTCGGCCGGGCTGCTCATCAGCGAGGGCATCCAGCCATCCGCAGGGGGACGCGGCTATCCGGCAACGCCCGGACTCTATTCCGAGGAGCAGGTCGCCGCCTGGAAGAAGGTTACGGATGCCGTGCACGCAGCGGGCGGGCGCATCTTCGCGCAGATCATGCACGCCGGGCGAATCGGTCACCCGGTGCATCTGCCGGAGGGTCAGCTCCCCGTCGGTCCGTCGCCGATCGCGGCGCAGGCCAAAGTTTTCAGCCAGGAGGGGCTGCTCGACTGCGTCGTGCCGGATGCGCTGACCGCGGACGACATCACGGCGGTTATCGACGAGCACGTCGTGGCTGCTCGCAACGCCATCCGCGCCGGGTTTGACGGAGTCGAAGTACACGCGGCCAACGGCTTCCTGGTGCACCAGTTCCTGTCGGACAACGCGAACCAGCGCACGGATGAGTGGGGCGGGAGTGAGATCGCCAACCGGATTCGCTTCGCGCTCGAGCTGACCAGGGCGGTCGCGGATGCCGTCGGTCCGCGCCGGGTCGGCATCCAGATCTCACCGGGCAATCCGTACAACGACATCGTCGAGTCGAACCCGGATGAGGTCTATCCGGCCCTGGTCGAAGAGTTGAACCAGTTGCCGCTCGCCTACCTCGCGCTCAGCGAGGGGCCGAACCGTGAACTGACTCGCGCGGTCCGGGCGAAGTGGCATGGCAACTTCATCCTGAACCCCTTCACCGCGCCGAAAACGACCGGCCCGGACGAACTCGCACTCATCGACGAGGGTCTCGCCGACCTCATCTCGTACGGAGTGCTATTCCTCGCCAACCCCGACCTGCCACGGCGACTCGCCCAGGGCGGCCCGTTCAACGAACCGGATCGCGCGACCTTCTACGGTGGCGACGCGCACGGCTACCTGGACTACCCGACGCTGGACGAGGTCCTCGCCAGGTAGATCCGCGCGAAGAAGTCGGCGAGCTCCGTCGTGGCCGACGGCGGGAACACCCCCGCGACGTACTGGTCGGGACGCACCACCACGATCGCTCCACCGCGATCGATTCCGCGCGCCTCGAAGATGTCGTTACCCGGCTCCGAGGCGAACACGTTGTTGTCGTCGACCAGGCCAAACGGGCTCTTGATCGGGCGGAAGGCGATGGGAACTGCCACGATGTCCACCTTTTCGTGATCCTGCTGGTAGATGACCTTGACGTCGAACCAGGCATCGGCATCCATCCCGGCGGGAGTGGATGCGACGACGGGTGAATCGGGTGAGGTCGCCAGCCACTCCGCGAGGTCTCCCGTCTCGGACTTCTGACCGGCAGGGGCTGCGTCGGCGAAGACATAGATGCGCCAGCGACCGTCTGCGGCAGCGAGGTGCCCCAGCTGCACGTCATTCGCGTCGCACACACGACACACCACGGACGACTTGAAGCGCTTGCCGATCGGGAAGCCCGTCGCGAGCGCCTGGTGGGTCGACCCGGCGATGATGTCCGAGGGGGCGTACTCGGTCATGAATCCGGCCGGAAATTCGGCCGTCGACACGTAGAAGCGCTCCAACTCGGACGGGTCTTCCATGTCTTCAGGCCTGGTCGCCATGAGCGTCGACCACTCCCGGTCGAAGTCGATGAGGTTCTTGGCAATGACCCGACGCTCGGCCGAATAGGTCGCAAGCAGGCTCTCGGGGCTGCGGCCCTCGAGTACAGCCCCGAGTTTCCAGCCGAGATTGAAACCGTCCTGCATGGACACGTTCATCCCCTGGCCGGCTTTCGCGCTGTGCGTGTGGCAGGCATCCCCCGCGATGAATACCCGTGGAGTGCGTGAACCAATCTCGTCGAGCGGCACGTCATCGAACCGCTCGGTGAGTCGGTGTCCCACCTCGTAGACACTGTGCCATGCGACGCTCTTCACATCGAGCGTGTACGGCGACAGAATCTCGTTTGCCTTGGCGACGATGCCATCTATCGTGGTCTCTCGGACATTGTCGCCCGGGTGCGCATCGCCCAGGTCGACGTACATCCGAAACAGGTAGCCGCCCTCCCTGGGGATGAGCAGGATGTTGCCGCCGCCCTCGGACTGGATCGCGCACTTCAGCCGGATGTCCGGGAAATCGGTCACCGCGAGAACATCCATGACTCCCCACGCGTGGTTCGCCTGGTCGCCGTCGAGCGTCACGCCGATCGAGTCTCGCACGCGGCTGCGGGCGCCGTCCGCGCCGACAACATACCTCGCGGAAACCACGCGCTGGGTGCCATCGACGGTGGAAACGATCGTCGCGCTTACCGGATATTCGCCGTCGCCGATCTCGAGGCTGCGGAACTCCCAGCCGTAGTCAGGGGTCAACCGCGTCGGCGAGTACGCGGCGAACTCTGCGAAGTAGTCGAGCACCCGCGCCTGGTTGACGAGAAGGTGCGGGAACTCGCTCACACCGGAGGGGTCGTCGACGGCTCTCGATGCGCGCACGATTCTGGCGGTGTCATCGGGATCCGGCTTCCAGAAGGCCATCTCGGTGATGCGATATGCCTCGGCGATGATTCGATCCGCGAAACCGAACGCCTGGAACGTCTCGACGCTACGGGCCTGGATGCCATCCGCCTGGCCGATCTCCAGCCGACCCTCGCGGCGATCGATGATGCGTGTGGTGACGCCCGGAAACTGCGAGAGCTGAGCTGCTGTGATCATCCCGGCTGGTCCGGTGCCGACGATGAGGACGTCGACCCGGTCGGGGAGCTCGGCCGGTCGGTCGATGCCGACGCCGGCCGCTGGCTGGATGCGGGGGTCCCCAGACACGTAGCCGTGATGGTGGAACTGCATTGTTCGTCCTCACTGTGATGATCATCGCAAGTGTGTTGCCTAGATCGTATACGATCTGTGATACATTCGCTCCCAACGAGACGAGGATGTCATGACCGAGGCGAACCCAGCTTCCGCCGGTTCGATTGCCCGCCCGGGCAAGATACTCGCGGTGCACCTCAACTACCCGTCTCGCGCCGCCCAGCGCGGTCGTACTCCTGCGTTCCCCGGCTACTTCCTCAAGCCGTCCACCTCGGCGTCCACCTCGGGCACGCCGATCGAACGCCCCGCCGGAACCCAGCTGCTTGCATTCGAGGGCGAGATCGCGATCATCCTGGGCGCCACCGTTCGGCACGTCGATCCCGCCGACGCCTGGGCCGCCGTCTCGGGCGTGACCGCGGCGAACGACTTCGGGGTGTACGACCTCAGGCTCTCGGACAAGGGCTCCAATGTCCGCTCAAAGGGAGGTGACGGATATACGCCGCTCGGTCCCGATGTCATCCCCGCGACGAGCATCGATCCAACGGCTCTGCGCATTCGCACCTGGGTTAATGGCGAACTGGTGCAGGAAGACACCACTGCCGACCTGATCTTCCCGTTCGCTCAGCTCATCGCTGACCTGTCCCAGCAACTGACGCTCGAGGCCGGCGACGTGATTCTCACCGGAACACCGGCCGGCGCATCCGTGGTCCAGCCGGGCGACGTGGTCGAGGTCGAGGTCGATGCCCCGAGCGCACCCGGCGCCCCAACGAGTGGGCGGCTGATCACCCCCGTCGTCGAGGGTACGACGCGCATCCCGGATTTCAGTGCCCCGCCCAGGGTGACCGACGAGCAGCTTGCGGATGCCTGGGGCAGTGCCTCGGCCGCTGGACTCACGCCCGCGTTCGTCCTCACCGACGAGCTGAAAGCGAAGCTCGCATCGGTCGGCACAGCGACCCTCAGCTCCCAGCTGCGTAAGCTCGGCTTCAATAACGTGTCGATCGACGGGCTCACCCCAACGCGCCCGGAGGCGAAGCTCATCGGCCGGGCGCGCACCCTCCGCTTTGTGCCGAATCGTGAGGACCTGTTCGATCAGTTCGGCGGCGGATACAACGCACAAAAGCGCGCGTTCGACTCGCTCGGCGTCGACGACGTTCTGGTGATCGAGGCGCGTGGCGAGCGCGGAACGGGCACGGTCGGCGACATTCTGGCGCTACGCGCGCAGGTTCGCGGCGCAGCCGGTATCGTCACGGACGGCGGGGTCCGCGACCTCGACGCGGTCACGGCACTCGATATCCCGACGTATCACGCTGGCCCACACCCGGCGGTGCTCGGTCGCCGCCACGTTCCGTGGGATACCGACATCACCGTCGCCTGCGGTGGCGCAACGGTGCAGCCCGGTGACGTCATCGTCGGTGATGCGGATGGACTACTGGTCATCCCGCCGGCCCTGGTCGAAGAACTCGTGGATGCCGCGATTGAGCAGGAACGCGAGGAGACGTTCATCGCCGAGCAGGTTGCCGCGGGCGAGAGCGTCGACGGGCTCTACCCGCTGAACACCGGCTGGCGTGATCGATACAACGACTGGCGGACGAAACGATGACCGCAACCACGCAGCCGGCCACGGTGCAGAGCAAGGCGCAGCAGGCATACGCATGGATCAAGTCGCGCATCTCAGACGGAACGTATTCGCCGGGATTCCGCCTGGTACTCGGTCAGCTCGCCAGGGAACTGGACGTGAGCGTTGTCCCGGTTCGCGAAGCGATCCGGCTGCTTGAGTCCGAGGGTCTCGTGACCTTCGAACACAACGTTGGCGCCCAGGTCGCGATGCACGATGAGACCGAGTACCTGTACACGATGCAGACGCTTGCCCTGGTCGAGGGGGCCGCAACAGCGATGTCTTCTCCGCACATCGGCCACGCGGACATCGCGCGTGCGCGAGCGATCAATGAGTTGATGATCGAATGCCTCGAGCACTTCGATCCGCACCGCTTCACCGAACTCAATCTGGAGTTTCACTCGGTCTTGTTCGAGAACTGCCCCAATCCGCACATCCTCGACCTCGTGCATCGGGGATGGGGGCGCCTCCACGTTCTGCGCGACTCGACGTTCAGCTTCGTTCCGGGACGGGCCAGAGCCTCCGTTCTCGAACACGAGGATCTGCTGCAGCAGCTCGAGGCGGGCTCATCCGCACTCGAGATCGAACTCGCGGCTCGCGCGCATCGCACACGGACGCTCGACGAATTCCTTGCCTATCAGGAAGACAAGCACAGCAGGCACAGCCAGGGAAGCAGGCAGCAGTGAGATTCCGCAGTGACCCGGCGCAGATCCGGGGCTCGATCGTCCCTCTCATGACACCGTTCACGGAGGATGGCGCGGTCGATTCCGACGGTTTGACCAACCTCGTGAACTGGCAGCTCGCGAACGGAACGCACGGTGTGTCCATCGGCGGATCGACCGGAGAACCGAGCGCTCAGACCATTCCCGAACGCATTGCAGCGATCAAGACGGTTGCGGCCGCGATCAACGACCGCGTGCCGTTCATGCCCGGCACCGGCACCGAGAAGCTCGACGAGACGCTCGAGCTGACCGCGGCCGCGCGCGATTCCGGTATCGATGCCGCGCTCATCATCACGCCGTACTACGCTCGCCCAACCCAGGAAGCCTTGTACGTCTGGTACAAGACGGTCGCCCAGGAGTTCCCCGACCTTCCGATCGTTGCCTACAACGTGCCGAGCCGTACCGCGGTCGATATCGCACCGGAGACCGTCGCACGGCTCTACCGTGAGCTCGACAACTTCGTCGGGGTCAAGGAGACGACCAAGGATTTCGAGCACTTCTCCCGGGTACTGCAACTGTGCGGTCCCGAGCTGCTGGTGTGGAGCGGTATCGAGCTTCTGTGCCTGCCCCTTCTCGCGCTCGGCGGGGTCGGGTTCCTGAGCGCGACATCCAACATCGCACCGCGGGCGCACGCCGACCTCTACGAGGCCTGGGTCGCCGGCGATCTCGAGCGCGCCCGCGAACTGCACTACGGACTCCATCCCCTCGTCGACCTGCTGTTCGTCGAGACCAATCCGGCCCCCGGCAAGTGGGTGCTTGAGCAACGCGGTCTCATTGCCTCCGGTCACGTGCGACCACCACTCATTTCGCCAACTCCGGGTGGGCTGGCGAAAATTCAGGACTATCTGAGGCTTGGCGAACCGTACCTGACGCCGGTCGAGGGCTTCACCGTGAAAGGTCGTTAGAGGTGGCATCGACAATCGCGCACTACGTCCCCGACAATGTGCCCACGAAGATCCAGCACTACATCGGCGGCCGGTTCGTCGACAGTGTTTCCGGAGCAACGTTCGACGTGCTCGACCCGGTGTCAAACCAGACATACGCGACCGCGGCCGCCGGGCAGAAGGAAGACATCGACCTGGCGGTTGTCGCAGCGACCGAGGCGTTTCGGAACGGGCCGTGGCCGAAGCTGGCTCCACGGGCTCGGGCGCGCATCCTGAATCGGATCGCCGACGCCGTCGAAGCACAGGATGCCCGGCTCGCCGAGCTTGAGACGTTCGACACCGGACTACCGATCACCCAGGCGCTCGGTCAGGCGCAACGCGCGGCCGAGAATTTCCGGTTCTTCGCGGACCTCATCGTCGCCCAGGCCGACGACACGTACAGGGTTCCTGGAGTTCAGATGAACTACGTGAACCGCAAGCCGATCGGAGTTGCGGGACTGATCACCCCGTGGAACACGCCGTTCATGCTCGAGAGCTGGAAGCTCGCCCCCGCCCTCGCATCCGGCTGCACGGTGGTACTGAAGCCTGCGGAGTTCACCCCGCTCTCCGCGAGCCTCTGGGCCGACATCTTCCGCGAGGCGGGACTGCCCGACGGCGTCTTCAACCTGGTCAACGGCCTCGGTGAGGAGGCGGGCGACGCGCTGGTGAAGCACCCGGGAGTTCCGCTCATCTCGTTTACCGGAGAGACCACCACCGGGCAGACCATCTTCCGAAATTCGGCCGAGAACCTCAAGGGCCTCTCGATGGAGCTCGGTGGCAAGTCGCCCGCCGTCGTCTTCGCGGACGCCGATCTCGACGCCGCGATCGATTCGACCCTGTTCGGCGTGTTCTCGCTGAACGGCGAGCGCTGCACAGCGGGCTCCCGCATCCTCGTCGAACGCTCGATTTACGACGAGTTCCTGGAGCGATATGCGGAACGCGCCAAACACATCGTCGTCGGCGATCCGCACGATCCCGGGACGGAGGTCGGGGCGCTCGTACATCCAGAGCACTACGCCAAGGTCATGAATTATGTCGAACTCGGAAAATCCGAGGGACGACTGCTGGCCGGTGGGGGTCGACCAGAAGGATTTCCTCACGGCAACTATGTCGCACCAACCGTCTTCGCCGACGTTCCCCCGACTGCGCGGATCTTCCAGGAGGAGATCTTCGGCCCGGTTGTCGCCATTACGCCGTTCGACAGCGACGATGAGGCGCTCGAGCTGGCAAACGGCGTCAAGTACGGGCTTGCCGCCTACCTCTGGACCTCGAATCTGGCCCGCGCACACAACTTCGCGCACGCGACGGAGGCTGGCATGGTCTGGCTCAATTCGCACAACGTGCGCGACCTGCGAACACCGTTCGGGGGCGTCAAATCATCCGGTCTCGGTCACGAGGGCGGGTACCGCTCGATCGATTTCTACACGGACTCACAGGCCGTACACATCACCCTCGGCGACGTCCATACGGCGCGCTTCGGTGCCGCCTGACGTCGCTGCCTCGTCCCGCCGCCGCCCACCGGCAACACCACCACCACCAACCCCAACCCCAACTGTTCCGACTCTCATCGAGGAGATCGCCGTGAAGCAACTCACTCCACCGGATGTCATCCGCTGCGCATACGCCGAGCTGATTGTCAGCGATCTCGCCGCGTCGCGCGCCTTCTACGTTGGCGTTCTTGGCCTGGTCGTGACCTGGGAGGATGACGACGCCATCTACCTTCGCGCGTTCGAGGAGTACCTGCACCACTCGCTGGTGATTCGGCGAGGTCCCGTCGCCGCTCTTGCCGCGCTCGCCTACCGCGTTCGTTCGGACGCGGAGGTGGATGTCGCCGCCGCCTACTACCGGTCGTTGGGCTCGCGCGTCGAGGAGCGCCCTGCCGGCGCAACTCGCGGGATCGGGCGTGCCATCCGCGCCGAGGACCCGCTCGGGTTCCCGATCGAGTACTTCTACGAGGCCGAGCATGTCGAGCGACTGACTCAGCGCTACGACCTCCATGGGGCCGGCGCGATTGCTCGCCTCGACCACTTCAACGTCGTGACACCGGATGTTCCTGCCGCTGTCTCCTACTACGAGGGACTCGGGTTTCGCGTTTCCGAGGACATCGAGGACGCGGACAACACCGTCTTTGCGGCGTGGATGTATCGCAAGGCGACGGTGCACGATGTCGCGCTGACCGGTGGCGCGGGTCCGCGACTGCACCACATCGCGTTCGCGACGCACGAGCGGTCGCAGATCCTCTATCTCTGCGATCACCTCGGTGCCCTTCGTCAGTCGGACAAGATCGAGCGAGGTCCGGGTCGCCACGGAGTCTCGAACGCGTTCTACCTGTACCTGCTCGATCCCGATGGTCACCGTATTGAGATCTACACGCACGACTACTACACGGGTGACCCGGACAATCCAAAGATCACCTGGGATGTGCACGACAACCAGCGCCGCGACTGGTGGGGCACACCCGTTGTACCTAGTTGGTACGCGAACGCGTCGACGGTTCTTGACCTCGATGGCGCGCCGCGTGCGACCACGGAACGCACGGATGCGAGCGAGGCCGAGGTTACGATCGGCGCCGACGGATTCTCCTATACGCGCAATGACTCCGCCGAACCAAGCGGGTTCAAACTGGGCGGGCAGGTCTGACTACCGCCCCTCAGGCTGTGCTGGAGAGCGAAAGCCTGGGTCGAGCCGCGCGTTTCCACCTCTGACTCGGATCGACTTCGAGGGGCGCAAGCACGTGCGGTATCCCGCCGATCATCGAGAGTTTCCACTCCGACTTGTGGAAGAGGTCGTGGTGCGGCTCGCAGAGGAGCACGCCGTCGTCGACGTCTGTTCGCCCGACCGCGCCATGGGTGAAGAATTCGTGAACGTGGTGCGCATCCGTCCAGGCGGCGGGAGCATCACACATCAGGCACGTGTCGCCATCCCGGGCAACGATCGCCTTTCGCTGCGCTGAGGTGAATGGATACTGCGCTTTGCCCAGCGCAAGGGGTTCGCCTTCGTTGCCAAGCACCACCTTGCGGAAGGCCGCGTCGCACAGGATGCGCTCGGCGGTGCTCATCGAGATCGGCTCGTGGATGCCTTCGATCCAGCCGGCGCCGGTTCCCGCTTCAATGTCCGCGAGCGAAACGTGCACCATGATTTCGGCCGTCGAACGGATCTGGCCAGCCTCGCGACCCGTGTTCCGGATTCCCGCCTTGAGCAATCCAGCGAGCACATCATGCTGGCGCTGCTCACGAGTGCGAACATCCGTCACCGTTACGGATTCACCGCCGTCGTCATTGACCGTGGTGACGGTGCCTCGGTTCCTGTCTTCTTCGGACAGGAACCGAGGCTTCGCGCCGGGTGCGTTCGCTTCGTCGAAGGTCGACCTGAGCAGCGCCGCGGCAACCGGCTCGACGGCTCCGCGAATCGGAACGACACCGTTGCGCTCGCGCCCCAGCACGATGCCGCGTCGCAGCTGAGTCTCCTCTTCGCGCGGAAGTATGCCATCCGGATCAAGACGATCACGAACCACGATCGCGAGGGCGGAAACGTCCTGCACGCGATTCCCGCGGGCATATTCCACCAGCCCGGTCTCTGCAATGTCCAGATCGTCGGGGGCAGCCACTCGACGCGCATCATCGAGAGCGCGCACGATCACTGCGGCGGACTCGGGGCCGACCTCACCGCTAGCTACGGCAGCAGCGACCACGGGGAAACGTGGTTCGAGCAGGTCCCCCGTCATCGCAATGTTGCGTCGCAGTGCTCCACCGAGTGTGATTCGACGACTCGCCTCAGCGCCCGAGATGCGGAGCACCTCCTCAAGGAACGCGGCGGGACGAACGTGGCCGTGCTGCGCAGCGAGCCCGACCGTTCCGAGTTCACGGCGCGAGCGGTCGGCAACTTCGGCGGCAGCAGCTACTTGGACAGCACTCAAGCGCCGCGCGATCTGCTCGGCGAGAACGGCGACCCGAGTCAGTTCGCGGTCGTCCGCGAGCGAAAGGGCCGGTAGAGCGAACGACGACAGTGATTCGAGAGTGGCATCAAGCTCTTGCGTGCCTGGCCCAGCAATCATCGCGCCACCATTCGACAGAAAAGAAGATACCCGGCACGAGTACATACATTCTATTCCTGTTGGCCATATTGCGCAAGCACATTCGTATATTTATTCACTACTCTTGTGAGCCATAAGGTGGGTCAATGAGTTCGGTGGTACGACCGGCAGATGCCCGAGACCTGGAGCGACCGGAGACGAGAACGCCGTCGGATTTGCTCACGTTCTGGAGTCCGAAGGCAACGCGCATTTGGAGCAGCTGTCCGTGCTGCCGGACTACGGGCGGCGCGGTCTTGGCCGCACGCTCGTCGAATCGGCGATGGCAGAAGCCGCTCGCCGAGGCTACGACTCGATCAGCCTGCGCACTTTCGCCGCCGTCCCTTGGAACGGTCCGTTCTATCGCAGTTGTGGCTTTGTCGAAACTCGGCCAGAGTCGCCATTTCACACCGCACTGCTGCGCGATGAGATCAGCGCAGGCTCAGACCGACGTGGTCGTCGCATCCAGATGACCGCACAACTGGCCACACACTCTGTCGACGGATAGCCCTCAGCCGCGGACCATCCGGATCGCCGCGATCCCGTCGTTCTTCGTCTGGCCGTCCGGCACGAACCCGTGCTTCCGGTAAAACGCTTGAGCTCGCGGGTTCGGATCCGCGACCCACAGCGACGCGGGGCGCGTGCCCAGGGTCTCGTCAAGCAACATCCCGCCCGCGCCTGACCCGTACTCGCGCGCGAGTACATAGATCACGAATACCTCGGCGCCCCAGGTCGCGTCCGGGTCGGCCGGCGCTCCAATCGAAGCGATGCCGACAATCACCCCGTCCCGCTCGGCGACCGCGATCGCATCAGTGCCGTCCACCGCGGCCGGGATCGTCGCCGTCCAATACCGTTCACGCCGCGACACGAATTCGGGATCGTCCAAAACGTCGTCAGAAATCAGGCCGCGGTAGGTCTCCTGCCAGGATGCGACGTGCACCGCAGCCATCGCGGCGGCATCCGCCACGACCGCGCGCCGCACCGTCAGTTCACCCACGCGCGCCCACCGGGTCAAGCAGGTACTGGATGAGCATCGTCGCGGCACCGATGACGCCGCCGCTCTCGCCTGCCCTCGACTCCGTGATCGTCAGGTGGCGAGTCGCGAGCGGAGTCGATTGCGCATAGACGACCTCGCGCACCCCGGCGATCAGCTGTTCGCCCGCCCGCGCCACGCTTCCACCGATCACGACGACCGACGGGTTCAGGATGTTGACGCACGTCGCGAGCACTTCACCGAGGTCGCGTCCCGCCTTGCGGATCGCGTCGGCGGCTTGCGGGCTTCCCGCCCGAAACAGCTCGAGAACTTCCTCGGTCGAGGATGCGTCGACGCCGAGTGCGCGCAACTCCCGAGCGATCCCCGGGCCGCTTGCGAGCGCCTCCAGGTCCGAGTCGCCTTCGCCGTGCGCGGGCGTGCGACTCGAAAACGGCACTCGGACGTGTCCGAGGTCACCCGCGGAGCCCTGGGCTCCGCGCTGCAGTCGTCCGCCGCTGATGACACCTGCTCCGATACCCGTTGCCACCTTCACAAAGAGGAGGTCATCGATCGCGCGCCACACGGTCGCGTGCTCCCCCAGGGCCAACAGGTTCACATCGTTGTCCACCAGGACAGGGACATCGAACCGCTCACGGATGTACCCCGGCACGTCGAAACCGTCCCACCCGGGCATGATCGGTGGATTGGTGGGAAGTCCGGTCGAATGCTCGACCGGCCCTGGCAATCCGATTCCGACACCGGACAGATCGGCGAACGGGCGACCCGACGCCGCGAGAAGTCGTCCCGCGGCTTCGATCACCCAATCGAGGGTGGGAACGGGGCCGTTCGCGATGTCGAGCGCGACCGACTCAAGCTCCAGCACCGCACCGGCAAGGTCGGTCAGTGCGACGACGCCGTGAGTCGCCCCGAGATCGATGGCGAGCAGGATGCGCGCACCCGGCTGAAACTCAAGTAACCCAGCGGGGCGACCCCCGGACGATGTCCCGCTCTTTGGCGCGACAAGCCCGGCATCCAACAGGCTCTCGAGTCGACTCGCGACCGTGGACCGCGCTAGTCCGGTCACTTCGGCCAGCTGGGCACGCGTGTGCGGGCCTGAATCACGCAGGTGCACGAGCACCCGCGCCGCGTCCGGCAGCAACGGGAAATCGGGGCTGGACATATGCGCCATTGAATCACATTCGTGCATCATCGCCACGATTTATGCCGAAAAACAGAGGACTTTTGATTGTCAGTCGACAGAAGTATGCTGATATTCGTATCGGGCCGCGACGGCCGCCAAAGACTCGACGAGGAGAATCGTGAACCACCCCCTGCTGTCCGTGCAGCTCTACACCGTGCGCGAAGCAATGCAATCCGACCTGCCCGGCACCCTTGCTCGCATCGCCGAGATCGGATTCGATCAAGTCGAGCCATACAGTTTCACCGACTTCCCCGGCATCGGGGATGCCCTGAAGACCGCCGGCCTCACTGCGCCGACCGCCCATGGCCACTTCGTCGGTGTCGAGGGCGCCGAGCTCGATGATGTCTTCGCGAGCGCGAAGTCGATCGGTATCGCTCGCGTAATCGACCCGCACGTCCCCGCCGAGCGCTGGGCGAGCGCTGCTTCCGTTCACGAAATCGCCGACCAGTTGAATGCCGCGGCAGAGGTTGCGGCGCGACACGGCGTGACCATCGGGTACCACAACCACGCCCACGAACTCGAGTCGATCATCGACGGACGAACCTCACTCGAGCTATTCGTGGACTCGCTTGGCGACGCGATCAAACTCGAGGTCGACACATACTGGGCGGCCGTCGGCGGCCAGGATCCGGTCCAGCTGCTGAAGCGGCTCGGCGACCGGGTGGTCGCCATCCACGTGAAGGATGGCGCAGGCACTCCGGAACCGAAGGACCAGACGGCCGTCGGATCGGGCACACTTCCCATCCGCGAGATCATCGAGGCCGCCCCGGTAACCGCGCTGCGAGTGATCGAACTCGACGACTCACGCGACGACCGCTTCCAGGCCGTCGCCGACAGCTACGCCTACCTCACCAGGGAGAACCTCGCATGAGCGTCCGCACAGGGCCAGTCGGGGTCGGAGTGATCGGAGCTGGCGTGATCAGCGGCCAGTACCTCGATAACCTGACCAGTTTCCCCGACCTCGAGGTGCGCTTCATCGCGGACATCGATCTCGATCGGGCCACGGCGCAGGCCGAGAAATACGGAATCGCCGGCGCGGGCACCGTGGCAGAACTGCTCGCTGACCAGGGCATCGAAATCGTCGTGAACCTCACGATCCCCGCGGCGCACGTCGAGGTCGCAACCCAGATACTTGAGGCGGGCAAGAACGGCTGGACAGAGAAGCCGTTCGCACTCGATCGGGCGAGCGGACGGAAACTCCTGGATGCCGCGCACGCCGCCGGGCTACGGGTTGCGACGGCGCCGGACACCTTCCTTGGCGCCGGGCTGCAGTCATCGCGACGACTCGTCGAGTCGGGTCAAATCGGGGCCCCACTCACGGCGCTCACACTCCTGCAAAGCCCGGGCCCCGAGTCATGGCATCCGAATCCCGACTTCCTTTTTCAGGAGGGGGCGGGCCCGCTATTCGATGTCGGCCCGTACTACCTCACCGCGCTCGTCCAGTTCTTCGGGCCGGTGGCAAGGGTGAGCGCAACCACATCCAAGGCCAAGCCGGCGCGCATCATCGGCTCAGGGCCGCGAGCAGGTGAATCCTTTGAGGTCACCGTTCCGACTCATGTCTCGGCGCTGTACGAGTTCGAGTCCGGGCAGAGCGCGCAGAGCATCTTCAGCTTCGACTCCAAGTTGCGGCGAACCCAGTTCGAGATTTCGGGAGTCGACGGCACTCTGGTTGTCCCCGACCCGAACATGTTCGACGGTGATCTGACCGTGTGGACGGATGCCGAGGAGCCCGAGATCGTCGCCCCCACCGGCACAACCCAGTCGCGCGGCATCGGTGTCGTCGAGCTCGCGCGAGCCATTCGGGCCGGCGTACCAGAGCGGGCGTCCGGGGAACAGGCGTTCCACGTTCTCGACATCATGGTTTCGACCATCGAGGCTGCGGAGTCTGGCTCACCCGTCGACATCGAGAGCACGCTCACTTTGGCCGCGCCCCTGCCGGAAGGCTGGGACCCAACCGCGAGTACTCTCGTCCGGTGAACACCATGGTCGGCGCTGCATTCGTCGGCGGCGGATTCATGGCCGAGGTGCACTCCCGTGCGGCTCGTGCGGCTCGGGCGCGACTTGTCGCCATCGCGTCGTCCTCGCCCAAGCGAGCGGCGGAGGCCGGTGAGCGACTCGGAATCGAGCACAGCGCCCCCAGTCTCGACAAGCTGCTCGAGAACGACGGCGTCGATATCGTGCACATCTGCACGCCGAACGCCCTGCACGCTGAACAGACGCTCGCCGTCATTACCGCGGGCAAACACGTCATCTGTGAGAAGCCGCTGGCCACAACGGTCGAGGATGCCGAGAATCTCACCGAGGCAGCCATCGAGGCCAGGGTGGTCGCCACGGTTCCGTTTGTCTACCGCTTCCATCCGATGGTCCGCGAGGCGCGCGCCCGGTTTCGGATGGGCGAGGTCGGCCAACTCCTGACCATCCATGGCGAGTACCTGCAGGACTGGCTGCTCGAGGAGACCGACGATAACTGGCGCGTCGACACGAACGCGGGCGGGGCATCCCGAGCATTTGCGGACATCGGTTCGCACCTCGTTGACCTCATCGAATTCATCACGGGCGATCGAATCGCCAGGGTTGCCGCCGCGAAACGAACCTTCTTCCGGGATCGCGCTGGCAATTCCGAAGTCGCGACCGAGGATGCCGTGACGGTAATCATCGAGACCCACGCCGGAGCGATCGGATCGCTGTTGGTCTCCCAGGTGGCCGCGGGCCGTAAGAACCACCTGCGAATCGAGCTCAGCGGATCGGCGGAGTCCATCGGCTTCGATCAGGAGAACCCCGACGACCTGTGGATCGGACGTCGCCGGGGCAACCTGACGATCCCGCGAGACGCAGGCCAACTCCATCCGGATGCCGCACGACTGTCTATCGTGCCGGCGGGACATCCGCAGGGCTACCAGGATGCGTTCAACGCCTTCGTCGCGGACAGCTATGCGGCGATCGCGGGAGAGCTGCCCGACGGACTGCCACTGTTCGCGGACGGGCTGCGTGCGGCCCGCATCACGGATGCGGTCATGACCGCGTCCGCAACTGCCCGCTGGGTGGAAACTACCTGAAGAAGCGACGAGAGGATTCCCGCCATGACCGAGAGCACCCACCCGGTAACACTGTTCACCGGACAGTGGGCAGACCTGCCCTTCGAGGAGGTCGCCGGACTGGCCGCCGGATGGGGGTACGACGGCCTGGAGATCGCCGCTTCAGGAGATCATCTCGATCTCGAGCGCGCGGACCAGGACGACGCATACCTAAAATCGCGCCGTGAAATCCTTGATCGCCATGGCTTGGGGGTGTTCGCGATCTCCAACCACCTCACCGGCCAGGCGGTCTGCGATGACCCGATCGATTTCCGCCACCGGGCGATCGTCCGGGCATCCACGTGGGGTGACGGTGACCCGGAAGGCGTTCGCCAGCGCGCCGCCGAGGACATGAAGCGGGCAGCGCGGGTGGCGCGGAAGCTGGGAGTTGATGTCGTGGTCGGATTCACCGGCTCGAAGATCTGGCCCTATGTCGCCCAGTTCCCGCCCGTGCCGGCATCCGTTATCGACGCGGGCTACGAGGACTTCGCGACGCGCTGGAACCCGATCCTCGACGTGTTCGACGGTGAAGGCGTCCGCTTTGCCCACGAGGTGCATCCGAGCGAGATCGCGTACGACTACTGGTCGAGCGTGCGGAGCCTCGAAGCCATCGATCACCGGGCGGCGTTCGGGTTCAACTGGGATCCGAGTCACATGATGTGGCAGAACATCGATCCGGTCGGCTTCATCGTCGACTTCAAGGACCGCATCTACCACGTCGATTGCAAGGACACGAGGATGCGCCAGAACAACGGACGCGCAGGCGTGCTCGGCTCCCATCTGCCGTGGGGCGACCCGAGACGCGGCTGGGACTTCGTCTCGACCGGGCATGGCGATGTCCCGTGGGAAGACGCGTTCCGCGCCCTCGACTCGATCGGATATGCGGGACCGATCTCGATCGAGTGGGAAGACGCCGGAATGGATCGCCTGCACGGGGCGCCCGAAGCGCTCGCCTATATCCGCTCGCTCCTCTGGAAGCTGCCGACCGCATCCTTCGACGCGGCGTTTAGCCAGCAGTAGTCACGCCCTTCTTTGCCTCTGGGGCTTTCGCACAATAGCGTGTGCGCGCGGACGCCTACGTGATCGCTCGATTCATCGAGCCAGCCGGTCGTCAGTTCTGCTGGTAGCGCGGTGACCGTCATTCCCCCGGTGGCCGAGCTCGTACGCGCCTCGCAATCCGCGGCAGCAGAACCAGCAGCAGGATGAGCAGGACAAACATCGCCGACCCGGCAACGACCCCGACCGTAAGGTCCGCAACGAAATCCAGAATGAAGAGGGCGACTCCGCCGGTGAGCAGCGAGACCAGCACGAGATCCATGACGAGCAGCGCGTTGCCGATCCCGACGATCTGCTGCTTCTCGTGCCGGCGAAACAAGACGCGGTGCAGGCTGACCGGCGCCAGTCCGACCGCGGTGGTCATCGCCGCCAGGATCACCAGGATCACGTAAATCACGGTCTGATATTCAGCGAGGGTCGCGAAGCGCTGTTGGAATGCGACCGTGAGCAGAAACCCGCTGATGATCTGTGTCCCCGTCTGCGTGACCCGAAACTCCTGGAGAATCTCCGACCAATTCCGGTCGTAGCGCTCACTTGGGGTTTCATCTCGCCCATCCGCTGCATCAGCGTCGAGCGCCCTCGATCGAGGAATCCCCGATTCTGCATTCGTCACAATTCAACTGTCGAGCTCTCAGCTGACTTTGCGCAAGGCGTTGCGAACTCGCCCGTGGGCACGAAGAGCGGATCAGTAGATGGTCGGCACTTCGTTGGACTTGGTTCGGTCGTGCTCCGGCAGGACGTGGAGGCCTCCGCTGCTGTTGGCCGACGTCATCAGTTCCTCGAGCCACAACTTGTTGAGCGATGCTGGACGACTGCCGTCGAACTGGAACTCGAGACCGATGGCCGGATGGAGCCATATCGTGGCTCGACCGCTGCCCTGCTCCGTGCCCTTCTCCCAGGAGAACGAGACGCCCTCACCGCGGCGGAGTTTCGTCAGGATGACGACCTTCAGGTGCGCGAGCGCCCGGTCGTCGATCTCGACCTTGGTCCCGGTCGGCCCGTAGATCAGTGAACCCATGGCGTGCGACTCCTCGCTCAGCGGGGCGAGTCCGCACCGTTCCCCTGTGAGCCTACGTCGGTTGGGACCCGCGCGGCGGCGGAAATTACTAACGTGGAAGCCATGGACCTCCAGCTAAAGAATCGTGTCGTGCTCGTCGTCGGGGGCACCGGCCTGATCGGATCGGCCGTCGCACACCAGGCGAGTGACGAGGGAGCGACCGTCGTCATCGCGTCGCGCAGCGGCGATGGCATCGTCATGGATGCTCGCGACGACGACTCGGTACGTGCGGCCGTCCAGCAAATCCTCCGCGTGCACGGCCGACTGGATGCCGTCGTCATTGCGGCCGCTCCGAGCGCTCGAACCCTCGACCCGTCGAAAAACGGTGACCCTGCGCAGGTCGCGGAAGCCTTCGATGGGAAGACCCTCACCTTCCTTCGAGTCGCGAGTGCTGTGATCCCCATCATGCGCGAGGCAGGATTCGGACGTATCGTCGGAGTCAGCGGGCAGAACGCATTCGTCACCGGGAACATCGCCGGCTCAATCCGGAATGCCGCACTGATCATCGCAGCGAAGAACCTCGCGGATGAACTCGCCGGCACCGGCGTCACGGTAACCACCGTGAGCCCGGGCATTGTTTCCGAGCATCCCGCCACCGAGGTCGTACCGGGCAGGGGCGGCGAGTCCTCACCGGAACAGATCGCCGATCTCGTCACGTTTCTGATCTCACCCCGAGCAGCGGTTTCGGGGGAGTCGATCGCGGTAGGGCACCGCGCGCGAGGCGCGGTCAGCTTCTAGCGAGGGCTCGCCGCGATAGGCCCCGCTGTGTACCTTGACGGGTACGTACCCCACTGGGTACACTCTGTGCATGGACAATGTGCTGCACGCAATCTCCGACGGAAGTCGTCGCACCGTGTTGACCGCGCTGAGCAATGGGCCGGCAACCGTGAACGAACTCGCCGAACTCCTGCCGATCGCACGACCAGGCGTTTCCCGCCACCTTCGCGTTCTGCGCGAGGCCGGTCTCGTCGACGTGCGCAGCGACGCCCAGCGGCGCGTGTATTCGCTTCGCACCCAGCCACTCATCGAGCTCGACGAGTGGCTGGAACCCTACCGCGCGATCTGGACCAACCGGCTGGATGCGCTCCACACCGAAGTCGCCCGCGGTAAACGCGGGCGCGCCACCACACAGACCGAAACGGAAGCATCATGAGCGACACGAGCACCAGGATCCTCGGAACACTTCGAACCGAAGACGGCCGCGGGGTTGTCCACCTCGAGGATGTCTATCCCACCGACATCCACGACCTGTGGTCAGCAATCAGCGAGCCCGACCGCCTGGCTCGATGGCTCGTTACCGTCGACGGTGACACGAGCATCGGCAAGACCTTCGGTGCCCAGTTCGCGAGCGGCTGGGATGGAAGGCTCCGAGTTGATGTCTGCGCGGCGCCGCACAATCTGGTGGTGACGGCTTCGGATGACGAGGGCGAAACAATCATGGAAGCAACGCTGACGCCGGAGGGCGCGGGCACTCGGCTCGTCGTCGAAGAGCGCGGACTCCCGCTCTCCGAGTACGTCGGGCACGGCTCAGGCTGGCAGGCCCACCTCGAGGACCTCGGCGCGCATCTGGCTGGCCACGGTGTTTCGAACTGGCACGACCGGTGGCGGGAACTGACGCCGGCATACGAGGAGCTCGCGGGCAGATAGGCCATACTCCCGTTGGATCTAGTCGATGACGGCGCCGCCGGTGATGTTGACCTCGGTCGCCGTCATCGTCGGCGCCCAGTCCGACGCCAGGAACGTGGCAACGCGCGCGACATCCGCGAGGCTTGGACGACGGCCGAGCAGGCCGACACCAATTCGCGGAAGCAACCGCATCCGCCGGTCCCCTGGCGCGCGATCAGATTGTCGCGGTATTCGGGTCCCTCGTTGACTGGCTCGCCTCGCCGGGCGTTCGCGGATGCCCGTGGCAGATTGCCCTCGCGGAGTTTCCGGAGCCGGCCTCCCCCGAGCGGGTACGCGCGGCCGCGGCCAAGGCGTGGCTTCTTCACGCGTTCGAGGATCTCGCGGCGGCACACTGCACCGATACGGGTGGTTCGCGTGACTCGGAAAGGCTCGGACGCCAGTTGTTCGTTGTCTACGAGGGCCTGTACGCGTCCGCCCTGTCCGCCGATCCCACCGAGCTGGTGCCGACGACGATGGCCCTTATCGCTCTCGTATTGGACGCTCCGACTATTTAGGAAGGCAAACTTTGTAGTTAGCCTTCCTAAGTGTTACGGTCGGGTTGTGAGCCCCAGCCGAAGCGTGACAGACACCGTGACTGCCACGGTTGACGCCCTCGCTCTGGCCGCAGAGATCCGAATTGGTTTCGGAAAGCTCAAGCGGCGACTGCGCGAAGAGGGCGGAGCCGCCGAGATTACGCCGTCGCAGGCATCCGCTCTTGGTCAGCTCGAGAAACTCGGTCCGACCACCGTGACCGAACTCGCGCAGGCCGAGGGCGTTCGCCCGCAGTCTATGGGCGCGACCGTTGCCACCCTCGAAGTTGCCGGATACATCGTCGGCACACCGGATGCCACGGACGGAAGGCGCACCATCCTTTCGCTCAGCCCGATGGCGATCCAACGATTCTCGGCGAATCGCACCGCGCGCGAAGGGTGGCTGTTTTCCGCCATCCAGGCAAACCTCACCCCGCAGGAGCAACGTGACCTCGCCAGGGGCTTCGCTGTGCTCGGCAAACTCATCGATTCCTAGAGAGAACCCCCGTGACCGTCACCACGCTCGATCCAGCAACCGCGCTCATCATCGTCGACCTGCAGAACGCGATCATGACCATCCCGACCGCGCATCCGAACACGGAGGTAGTGGCGAACGCCGCCAAACTGGCTGACGCGTTCCGCGCGAACGGACTTCCCGTTGTGCTTGTGAACGCGGCCGGCGGAGCGCCCGGTCGCAACGAGCTGCCGCCGCGCGGTGCCTTCGGGGTCGGCATCGACGATCCGCTCGGCATCGTGCCGGAGTTGCACCAGGCGACGACCGATCATCTGGTGACCAAGCGCACCTGGGGCGCATTCACCGGCACCGACCTGAACGACTACCTCAATGCGCAGGGCGTGACGCAGGTCGTCATCTGCGGAATTGCAACCAGCGCCGGCGTCGAATCAACGGCCCGCCACGCACACGAGAATGGCTACAACGTGACGCTCGCTACGGATGCGATGACCGACAGAAGTGTCGAGGTACACGACCACGTCATCACGAACGTCTTCCCACGCATCGGTGAAACCGGCACGACCGGGGAGATTCTTGCTCTGCTGCCGCGCCCTTCGACGAGCTCAGGGACCGGCGTGGCGTGATCCTCGCGCCGGACCGAATCGGGGTCTCACCGCGCTACAAGTGGCTCGTCCTGTCGAACACCACGATTGGGGTGCTGCTCGCGACCATCGACTCGTCGATCATGCTCATCGCCATGCCCGACATCTTCCGCGGCATCAAGCTCAACCCGCTCGAGCCTGGCAACACGTTCTACCTGCTCTGGATGATCCTCGGCTTCCTCATCGTGTCGAGCGTTCTGGTCGTGAGCCTCGGTCGACTCGGCGACATGTTCGGCCGGGTGAAGATGTACAACCTCGGATTTGTTGTGTACACCGTCGCATCGCTCGTCCTGACGCTGGATCCGTTTACCGGGGCGCCCGGTGCGTGGTGGCTCATCATCGGACGGATCTTCCAGGGCATTGGCGCGGCCTTCCTGGTCGCGAACTCCGCGGCGATACTCACGGATGCCTTCCCGTCGAACCAGCGCGGTTTGGCGCTTGGCATCAACAACATCGCCGGTATCAGCGGATCATTCATCGGCCTCATCCTGGGCGGAGTGCTCGGCGCGATCGACTGGAGACTCGTGTTTCTCGTTTCGGTCCCGTTCGGGTTGTTCGGCACGATCTGGGCGTACCTGAAGCTGCGCGACCAGGGCCAGCGCAATCCGGGCAGGATCGACTGGGCCGGCAACATCACGTTCGCAGTCGGCCTGATTCTCGTGATGATCGGCATCACCTATGGCATCGAACCGGCGGATGGACAGCCGACCGGATGGGCCAGCGCCCAGGTGCTTACGCTGCTCGGGTGCGGCATTGCCT
The DNA here is from genome assembly GCA_036271875.1 of Galbitalea sp. Classification (GTDB taxonomy): domain Bacteria; phylum Actinomycetota; class Actinomycetes; order Actinomycetales; family Microbacteriaceae; genus Galbitalea. The sequence goes on along the minus strand of DATAZU010000020.1, from coordinate 63,989 downwards.
GTCTCATCGTCTTTGCGATCATCGAGTTGCGCGTGAAAGCTCCCATGTTCCGCCTGCCGCTGTTCCGGATTCGGGCGTTCACGTTCGGAACGCTTTCGACATTCCTCTCGGCACTCGCGCGCGGCGGTCTCATGTTCATGCTCATCATCTGGCTCCAGGGGATCTGGTTGCCGGAGCACGGGTACTCGTTCGAGGAGACTCCGCTCTGGGCTGGCATCTACATGCTGCCGCTCACCGTCGGGTTTCTCATTGCCGGTCCGGTGTCCGGATACTTGTCCGACAAGGTTGGAGCGCGCTACTTCTCCACGGGCGGGATGGTCGCGACCGCGATCTGCTTTGTGCTGCTCCTGTCGTTGCCGATCGACTTCAGCTACTGGGCGTTTGCATTCATCCTGTTGTTCGTCGGTATCTCGATGGGCGCTTTCGCGGCGCCCAACCGGGCGGCGATCATGAACAGCCTGCCGGCGCGCGACCGCGGAGCGGGCGGTGGGATGAACTCCACCCTGCAGAACTCGGCGCAGGTACTCTCAATCGGGATTTTCTTCTCGCTCATGATCGCCGGGCTGTCCAGCACCCTGTCGACGACTCTCGTCAACGGACTCACGGCGCACGGGGTTTCACACACGTTGGCCCAACACGTCGGAAGCGAACCGCCGGTGTCGATCCTGTTCGCGGCGTTCCTCGGCTACAACCCCATCCAGTCGCTCATCGGGAAGAGCGCGCTCGGGCAGCTGTCGTCCGCGAATCGGGATGCGCTCACCGGGCACTCCTTCTTCTCTAACCTGATCTCGGCGCCGTTCCACGCGGGGCTAACCGAGGCGTTCCTGTTTTCGGCGGTCATCTGTCTCATCGCGGCCGTTGCGTCATGGTCGCGCGGCGGCCGCTACGTGCACACCGAGCGCTAGGAGCCGGCACGCTGACAGCGCGTGACAGCGCAATGACATCGACCGGGGCGCATGCTGGCGCTATGTCCACACCTACCATCGCCATCGTCGGAGCCGGTCTCAGCGGCCTGGTCTGTGCCCGAATCCTCCAATTGAATGGTTTGCCCGTCACGGTCTACGAAATGGATGAATCTGCCGCGGCACGTCAGCAGGGCGGCTCGCTCGACATCCACACAGACACCGGTCAGATCGCGCTCAAAGAGGCCGGCCTCTACGAGGAGTTTCTGCAGCACACCCACATCGACGGCGAGGACCTTCGCGTTCTCGACAAGAGCGCGCACGTTTTCATCGATCAGAGGGAGCCTGAGGGCGGCAATGGCCGACCCGAGATTGACCGCACGGTATTGCGCCAGCTGTTCGTGGATTCGCTGGAGCCCGGCACCATCGTCTGGGGAAGCAAGCTGGTCGCGGTTCGCCGCACGAAAATGCGTACCGAACTCGAGTTCGCGGGCGGCAGCATTGTGCGAGCCGATCTCGTAGTCGGCGCCGACGGCGCGTGGTCGAAAGTGCGCGCCCTGCTCACCCCGCTGAAACCGGCGTACACCGGCATCACCGTGGTCGAAATCCGCCTGGCTGATGCAGGGTCCACGCATCCGACGGCCCTCGCCACAGTGGGTCAGGGGAGTCTTTTCGCGCTGTCGGACAACAAATACATCGGCGGACACGGTGGCGACCAGATCGCGCTCGGCTGCGGCATGCGCGTACCCGAGAATTGGGTTACGGCCGCTGGCGTCGACTGGAACGATCCGCCCGCGGCTCGCGCGGCACTCCTCCAGGAGTTTAGCGACTGGGCTCCCGAGCTCACCGACCTGATCCGGGACTGTGACGACTCGATCTGGCCACGGCCGATTTTCGCCCTTCCGATCGGCCACACATGGGAACGGGTGCCCGGAGTCACGCTGGTCGGCGACGCCGCACATCTCATGTCGCCGTTCGCGGGTGAGGGTGCGAACCTGGCGATGATCGACGGCGCGGATCTCGCTCGCGCGATCATCGCGAACGACGACCTTGACGCGGCCATCGGCACATACGAGACGAAAATGTTTCCCCGCGGGGCAAAATCAGCTCGCGCGTCCGCGAAAAGTCTCAACACGATGTTCAATGACGATGCGCCAAAGAAGATCGTCACGTTCTTTCGCCGCATGATTCTCCTGTCGCGCCTGATCGCGCCGGTACAACGGCTCTTCGCCAAGAAATCCACTGCCTGAACAGGCCGCTGTCATCCCCTGCGCTCCCCTACTCGAGCATTTCGCGACTTTTCGATGGTCGTCAGTGAACGACCAACACCGTCTTGCCCGGCGCACGGCCGTGCGTCTCGCCGTACTCGAACGCGAGGCGACCGTCCGCCACCGGAAACGTCCTGGCCACAATCACGCGCAACTCTCCGCTGTCGATCAGACCGGCGATGCCGACCAACTCCGCCGGGTTCGGCTCGACGATGAAGAACATGGCGTTGACGCCGTGCTCGGCGGCCAGGTCGGCCGGCGGTGGAGAGTTGACAGAAATCACTCGGCCGCCTCGACGCGTCACCGCAATCGAACGCGCAAGGGTGTCACCGCCCGCCATGTCGAGGATGAGATCGAACTGGGCGCCGCCCGCATCGAACGCCTCCGTCTCGAAGTCGATCACAACATCAGCGCCAAGGTGCCGAACGAAGTCGAGGTCGGCCGCTCGCGCCGTCGCCGTGACGTTCGCGCCGAAGTGTTTGGCGAGCTGCACCGCGAAGATTCCGACGCCGCCCGCGGCCCCGTGAATCAATAGCTGCTGACCGGACTTCAGGTCGCCGTGATCCACGAAGGCCTGCCAGGCTGTAAGCGCAGCGAGAGGGGTGGCCGCAGCCTCGATCGGGCTGGCCGAAGTGGGGGCCAAAGCGAGGTCCGTTGCCTCGACGCAGACGAAGTCCGCCGCCGCGCCGTCGACATCGAACGGGATGAGTCCGTACACCCGCTGGCCGACAGACCAGCCGTCCACGTCGGCCCCGAGTTCGGCGATGACCCCGGCGTATTCGTGAGACGGGATGATCGGTGCGCGGCTCTTGCCGTTTCGCTCCCAGGTCTCGTCCCAGCTCAGCTCCGTGAACGTAAGGCTCGCGGCATCAACCGCGACTCGCACCTGACTTGCGGTTGGCGCTGGCAGCGGTGCCGCTTCATATACGAGGTTCTCGGGACCGCCGCGAGTGTGCGAACGGAGGGCCATCATGGTGTCGGTTGAGGATGAAGGAGTCACAGTTCCAGCTTGCACCTCCGCCGCGATCCTGTCATGCGCCTGAGCGGAAGCTAAGTGCGCCAAATCGAATAGTCGGCCAACTGCGGTTCCGAGGTCGAGCGAGTCGTTGTGACCGAGCCATCCGCGGTGCAACGATCGAGAGTGCACAAAGTCAGCGGCATCGGCGGATTTTTCTTTCGGGCCAAGGATCCGAATGCGGTAGCCGCCTGGTATCGCGACAACCTCGGTGTCGCTCCCCTACCGGCAAACGAGGGTGATCCCGCGTGGCGCCGGGAGGCCGGCGAGACGGCTTTTACGGCGATGGATGGCGTGGTTGACCGGTTCGGTGATGCGTCGCGAGCCTGAACCATCAACTTTCGCGTTCCCGACCTCGACGGGATGGTCGAGCAGTTGCGCGTGGCCGGCATCGAGGTCGACGTTGACCCGACCGCATACTCGATGGGTCGCTTCGCTTCGCTAAAAGATCCGGAAGGCGATCCGATCCAGCTGTGGCAGACGGCGGACGACCAGGGCGGAGAAACAAGACAATGCCAACAAGACAATTGGGCGACTGGTCCATCTGCTAACTGGAGTTTGGAGAGCCGGGACTTCCACCGCTCGTGCTCCTGCACGGGACTGTGCGGCGACGCATCCTCGGTCGCTCCACTCGCTGAACTGCTGAGTGATCATGCAGGGTAATCGCGCCGGGTTCGACCTCCGACCGGACCTTGGAACGATTACCGCACCGACGCTCGTATTTCGGCACGGGATGACAGGCCGAATCCGCCGGAGGCTGGCAAGGAAATCGCCGACAACGTCCCGGACGCTCGGTTCGAGGTCTACGAGCACTCCGGGCAGATGCTCTCGATGGAAGAGAGCGACCGGCTCGTCGCCGACATCGTGAGCTTCGTCCTTGACAGCTCGGCCTAGCCGGCCACCTCGGGAACCGAGACGGGCGCGGGCGGTTCGGTGGCTCCTCGCCGGGTGACCAGCCACGATCCAGCGATGACGAGCACAAATCCGACGACCGTCCACACCGTCACCTTCTCGCCGAGCAGGATGGCTCCGGCGACGATCGCAACCGCGGGATTGACATAGGTGACGGCGGTAGCCCGCGACGGACCAACCTCGGCAATGAGCGCGAAGAACACCACGAAGGCCACGGCGCTGCAGACCAGGGCGAGTACGAGCACCGCGATGACTACTGGCAGGGTCGGCCACCTTGTCGGCCAGGTGTGCGAGATCGCCACCGCGGGCACGTAGACGACCGCGGTAATTCCGAGCGACAGGCCGGCCAGCCCGATGCCGGGCACATCCGACATCCACCTCGCCACGATGATCGGAGCAGTCGCATAGCCGACCACTGTCACCGCAATCTGGGCGACCGCGATGAGGTCGGAGCCCGCGACATCCAGTCCGACGAGAGTCGCCACTCCGACCATCCCGACCAGAATGCCCATCCAGTTGCGAACGGTGAACCGCTGGGCCTGACGGAACGCGAGTGATGCGACAACACTCACAAGAGGGACCGCGGCAAGCAACAGCCCTGCTGTCGAGCTGGGCAGTCGCTGTTCGGCCGTGGTCAAAAAGAACCACGGCAGGATGAGTTCGATCAGCGAATAGGCCAGAAGCGGACGCCAGTGCCGAAAGACCGAACGGAGCTCGCCGCGTGCAGCCGCGACCGGGATCAGGATGACCGCCGCGATCGCCGAGCGAGACAGCACGATCATCTCGGGCGACAGCTGTGCATCCGCAATCTTGATGAACACGTAGGGCAGACCCCACGCAACGCCCATGATGAGAAAGAGGATAAGTCCGCGTCGAGTCACTCGCCCATCCTGCCAGTGACCCCCGACCGGCGATCCTCGCACGATACTGGACGAATGGATGCGCGACGGGGAACACGACGGAGCGATCGCTCGTGAGCGACGCTGGCGATGACGGGACGATCGACCTGGGCGACGGGGCGATCCTGCGCCGCGCACGCCCGGGGGACGAACGAGGCATCCTCGAGTGCATCAGGATGCTCGCCGAATACGAGCACGAAGCGGAAGCGGTCAAAACCACGGAACGCCTGCTCAGGGACTCGCTCTTCGACGGGCAGCCCTCGGTATTCGCCCACGTCGTCGAGAAGAACGGAACAATCGTCGGGATTGCGGTGTGGTTCCTCAACTATTCGACGTGGACCGGCACGAGCGGTATCTACCTTGAGGATCTGTTCGTGCACGAAGCCGAGCGAGCGAACGGCTACGGGTACGCGCTCCTGAAGCGGCTGGCAGGCATCGCCGTCGCGCGCGGCTACGAACGCTTCGAGTGGGCGGTACTGGAGTGGAATGAGCCCTCCATCCGCTTCTATCGAAAGCTCGGCGCGGTTGGCATGGAGGAGTGGCGCATCCAGCGGGTGACCGGGCGAGCGCTGCACGCGCTCGCGGATTAACCGTCCCAACGCGATCGCGTTCTGTTAGCATCCGCTTGTGCTCACCGCAGTCACCTATGCCGACCAGTGGAGCAACTTTTTCATCCTGGTCGGTACCGGGTCGGCGACGCTCGCCGGCCTGGTCTTTGTTGCACTGACCATCAATCTGCGCGGTGTCGCCCAGGACGCGACGCATAAATTTCGCGCGATCAACATGCTGTCGGGCTTCACCGCCGTGTTTCTGACCAGTGCCCTCGCACTCATGGGCACGCAAACCTACCTCGCCCTGGGGCTCGAGTGGCTCGTCGTCTCAGTCCTCGCCGCGGCGATCAATACCAACGGTTACATTCAGGGCTATCGCACGCACAGCAGCAGGTATGCGCTGAGCCCGTTTCGCATCGCCGGCGGAAGCCTCTGTTATCTCGGGCAAATCGTTGGATCGACGATGCTGCTTCTCGGCATCCCCGGCGGACTCTACGTGGCGGCGATCTCCCTGATCGTAAACTTCGTCTTCTTCGTTTCGGGTGCGTGGTTGCTCATCCTGGGAACCCTGCAGCCGGGCGACAAATGACCGAGGAAGCCGGTCGGATCAACGAGTTCTCCGATGGACTCATGGTCGCGCATTTCATCACGTCGAAGAACGTCGAGCGCTCGCGACGCTTCTACACCGAGGTGCTCGGCGGCACGGTGGACTTCCGATTCGGGGACCTGACCTACGTCCGGCTTGCCAACGCGTTCATCATCATCAATGTCGGCGGCGGCCCGACGGACGACAAACCAACGGTTGTCCTCGAGGCGCCAGGCGACCCCGATCGAGTCAGCAGCTTTCTCAATTTTCGCGTCGCGGACATCCATGCCAGATATGCCGACTGGAGCGCCAAAGGGGCGCAGTTCCTGACTCCGCCCATTCAACACGAGCACGAGATCCGGTGCTACATCCGTGACCCGGACGGATACCTCATCGAGGTCGGGCAGACGACGGACCCCGGCGGTGACTGGTCGGCGTGGCTTTAGCTTCGGGGCGTATTGTTCACCTGGTCGCCGGGTGTCGATTGAACCTGGCGCGTCCCCGACACGTTCTATAGGGGGTAGCTTCTCGCGAAGCCGCCGTTTGTCGACCAACAACAGGAGTTCAGAAAATGCCGCAGGCCGCCACGTCAACCTTGCTCTCAGCGGGATCAGTCCTATTCGCCCCCGACGTTGCCGACGACGGCACCGCAATTCTCTTCGCCGCGGACGTCGCCCGGGCAACGATCTTCGCATTCGAGCTTCCGCCCGAGGTCCCGGCTGGCACCGATGCCGAGGTCAACGTCGACCAACTCGGAGCAAAGATCGCGTCACTGCTCGGAGTGGGGCGTGAGGATGCCGTGATTCGCGGCCTCACCGTTCACCCCGTATCCCGTGCCGTGTACCTTTCGGTTTCCCGCGGCCCCGAAGCGGGCGCGGCTGTTGTGCGGGTCGACACCGATGGCGGGCTGGGGGTAGTCGAACTCGACGATCTTCCCGTCACATCCTTCGAGCTGGATGACGCACCGACTGCTGACGACGAGCGCAAGGACGCCTGGCTCGACGGATCCGACCCGACCTCGCAGCCGCGCGAGATCCACGGTGTGAGCCTCGACATCGCGCAGGTTCCGATCGCGCGATCGACCGTCACCGACCTCGCCTGGGTCGACGGCAAGCTGTACGTCGCGGGCCTCAGCAATGAGGAATTCACCTCGCGGCTGCGTGCGATCCCGTATCCGTTCGATGGAACGGCGACCCAGACATCCGTGGAGATCTTCCACGTCGACCACGGCAAATACGAGACCCAGTCCCCGATCCGCGCGCTGACCTCCTTCGACGGCGGCTCGAGCATCCTCGCGACATACACCTGCACTCCGGTGGTGTCGTTCACCGTCGACCAGCTTCGCGGCGAAGGTCTTGTACGCGGTCGCACGATCGCCGAACTCGGACCGATGAACCAGCCGTTCAGCATTATCTCATACGACCGCGATGGCGAAGAGTTTCTGCTCGTTTCCAACACCCGTCATCCGCTGCTCAAGATTCCGGCCGCGAGCATTGCCGGACAGGAGGCGCTGTCGGTGCCGCTGTCCGAGCCGAATTCGTCTCGCGGGATTCCGCGCGAAGAGCTCTCGCAGCCGGGAGTCACCTGGATGTCGAACCTCGGGCGGGACAGCGTCGTTGTCATCCAGGTTGATGGCGAGCACTCGCACCTGCGCACCCTGCACGCGGCGGAACTCTGACCGACACTCGGGCCGAGTGGCGGGACGGTGCCGTCGTCGTTACCGGCGACGACCGTCCCGCTTCACTGGCAATCGTCCCGGTTGGTGGTCTCGCCCTCCTGCCCGACCTTGTGACGACGGCGGGAAGCTGGGAGCAAACCAGCGACGCTGCGCGCTTTGTTCCGCGATATCCGCCGGCGCCCGGCATTGAACTGGTGGTCGTGGGTCGTTCGGATGATGCTTGGCGCGAACTTACTCGGGTCCGGGTTTCGGACTCGCGAGCGCAATCGCAGACCGTCGTCGAGCTGATCGAGCCGGACGTGGGGTCGGTGCCAGCCAACCTCCTGCGGTTCGCGATCACGTTCTCGTCGGAGATGGAAGACGGATCGGCGGCGGGCAGCATCCACCTACTCGACCACGCGCGTGTCGAACTCCCGGGCACGCTGCTGGGCATGCCGCCCGAGCTGTGGAATCGGGACCATCGTCGACTGACCGTTCTGCTGGAGCCCGGCCGCATCAAGCGGGGACTCCAGCCCAACGTCCAGGCCGGTCCGCCGCTCCGCGATGGCGACACCATCACCGTCGCCGTGGATTCGGAGATCCGGGATGCGAGCGGGTCGCCGCTCCCCGCGGGCGCGATTCGGGCCTACCGTGTCGAGGGCGCCATCCGGTCGCGGATCGACCCGCGCCTCTGGGAAATAGCCTGGCCAAACGAGCATGACGATTCGCTCGTTGTCCGCTTTGACCGGCCGCTCGACGGCGCGCTGGTTCGGCGCTGCCTTTCCGCACTCGATGGCGACGGTCGGATTGTGCCAGGACTCGCGACGCACGAACAGGATGCCCGAACCTGGACTTTCACGCCGGCCGAGCGCGCCGATTTACAGCAGCTTCGGGTTGACACCCGGCTGGAAGACCTGGCCGGTAACTCCGTTCGTCGCGTATTCGACCGGGACCTGGCCGACGCAGACGAAACGCTTGACGCGGACAACGTGACCCTTCGCCGCCAGCCGTAAACCAAGACAGCAAGGCCGCCGATACGGCGGCGTTCATCCCGTCGCGGGTGAACATTCGGAACGTAGACAAATCGGGTGTTGTGTCGGAGCGATCCTCATGAATATGCTTCGACTACGGGGCGAGTCCGCCAGCCGTCAGGAGCCACTCGGCGCCTGCTGATCCCGTCGTTCTTCCTGCAAGGTGGATAGCCCAATGAAGTCGTCAGCGCCAATTTCCCGTGCCCGCCGGACCATCCGATCCATTGCCGTGATCGGGGTGATGGCTGTGGTCGGGGCGTTCGCGTCCGTGGCGGGAAGTGCGACCAGCGCATTCGCCGACGGGGGCACTGCGAGCGTAAGCGGGACGGTCACCGACGCGTCGACCTCTGCGCCGATTGCCGATGTCTCCGTACAAATTTCCAACCCCGACTATTCGTACGTCGACACGACAGGCACAACGACAGACGGTACGTACTCGTTCGCGGACGTTCCGGCCGGAAGCTACACGCTGCAGTTCAACGCGCCGGATGGCTCAAACTATGTACAACAGTGCTGGAATGACCTGCCCTGTATCAGCGTCTCACCGACATACTTCTCCGTGGCCGACGGGCAGGTGTTGACGGGCTACGACGCACATCTCGCGGTTGGCGCATCGATCTCGGGCACGGTCGACTCGACTGACGGCACCGGCGTGGGCGTAGCTGGTGTGCAGGTGTTAGCAAACTCGAACGACGGTCTCGGCACGTCCGCTGTGACCGACGAGAGCGGCGACTACACCATTAGTGGGCTTCCAGCCGACACCTACCAGGTTCAGTTCGCGCCGTCTGGAAACTATCTGCCTCAGTGGTGGGACAACCAGCCGACAGAGGACACCGCGAAAGCTATCACCGTCACGTCGGGTGACAGCGTCACGGGAATAAATGCAACCCTCGTTGCCGGCGCAACGATCAGCGGAACGGTTACGGATATCTCCGGCAACCCGGTCGCCAACGTAAACGTGACTGCCACGACGCCCGACGGCCAAAGCAACGAGGGCGCCTCCACCGACGAGAGCGGCAATTACAGTATTTCAGGACTGTCCTCAGGAAAGTACACGGTACAGTTTCAACCGACCGCGGGAAATCTGGTTGGACAGTATTGGAGTGATCAGCCGACCAGCGCAACCGCCAATGTAATCAACGTGGCCAACGGCGACGCGGTGGACAACATCGACGCACAGTTGGCGGCGGGTGCCACCATCAGTGGGACGGTCTCCAGCGCGGCCGGGCCGCTCAAGAATGCGACAGTAGGCGCGTTCCCGACGGATGGCGACCCGAACGACGGCGGTAGCGCGACCACGGATGCCCATGGCAAGTACACGATTGTTGGACTCGCCGACGGCTCATACAGCGTTCAGTTTTCCGCTCCGTTCAACAAAAACTTCGCTACGCAGTGGTGGAACAACGCCGACTCGCAAGCGAATTCCACCGCGGTGTCGGTGACCGCGTCGTCTCCGGCTTCGGGAATCGACGCGACGATGACGGCGGGAGCGACGATCAGTGGACACGTGTGGGCGCCCGGCGCATCCGGCTCACCGAAGGTCGGTGTTGCTGGCGCGGACGTCAACATTTACTCCGCGACAACGCGCGAACTCGTCGGGGGCGCGGGTACCGACGCGAACGGTCATTACAGGGTCCAAGACCTGGCCCCCGGGACCTACACGGTCGAAATCATCACGGGATTCAACTCTGGCATGGTCGACGACGAATGGTGGGGTGGAACCTTCATTCAGACTGGCGCGAAGACGCTGACACTGACGGACGGGCAATCAGCAACTGGCATCAGCCAGCGGCTCATCGTCGGGTCGCCCATCACGGGAACGGTTGACTACGGCGATGACACCGCCACTCCGGCGGCGAACGTCGAGGTCGACATTTGGGAGTCGGACCAGACATCGACCGGCAGCAACGGCACGCCATTCCAAGCACTGACAGATGCTTCAGGAACCTACCAACTCCCAAACATGGGACCGGGCAGGTACACGATCGACTTTCAGTCGCTCGACCCGAACTTCAACGGTCAGTGGTGGAACGACAAGCCGACGCAGGCCAAAGCGAACTGGGTCGTCGTGAAGAAGAACGTTCCGGTGACCGGAATCGACGCGACGCTCGCGCCGGTTGTCATCACGCCCGGAACGCCCACGATCACCGGACACGTCCGGGTGGGCGACACCCTCACGGCGCATCCCGGGAACTGGAAGCCCAAGGGCATGACGTTCACGTACCAGTGGCTGGATAACGGCCAGCCGATCTCGGGGGCAACCTCCACGACGTACGTGCCGACGGCGGGCGAACTCGGCGACACTCTCGCGGTTGCGGCCACCGGTACGACGACGGCGTATCAGTCCCAAGGCATCAGCCAGACCGTGGACAGTGCGACCACCGCACCCGTGAAGGCGGCGTCAAGCTAGCCGGTCGGCGACGCTCGTCGCCGCTCCCCGCGACCGGGCAATTGAACGTTTGCCACCACTGCGTCGTTTTCCTTAGAGAAGCCTTCATCGCGGAGGCAAAAAGGAAGCAGGTACGCAAATGGCTGGAAACGGGCAGGGCCCTCGTGGGGTGATGCGGATCCTCAGCGCGATCGTCCTTATCGTGATTGGCGGCATCCATCTCTTTCTCGTCTTCGACGGAGTCGGGGGCACACTCGGAGTTCTCTTCATCCTGAATGCCATCGCCGGCATCGTGCTCGGAATCGGGATGCTCGCGGCTCGCGGCCGACTCCTCAAGGTCACGGCGATCCTTGGCCTCCTCTTCACGATCGCGAGCCTTCTCGCGCTGCTGCTCGCGCTGACCGTTGGACTGTTCGGCATCACCGAGGTGTGGACGTTCACGCTTGTGCCCGAGACCGTCGTCATCGACGCCATCGGAGTTGTGCTGCTTGCCCTCACGGCCGGAGCGCTATTCCGCAAGACTGCCTCGAAGTAATCGTCTGAGCGCTCACTACTTCTTGTCAAAGGCGCTCAGGAATCGATTACGGAACGCGCTCATCGCCCACACCGGCGCCGTACTGGTTGGCCGGTCCCCGGCCGGCCAGTTCCAGCCCGAGATAGCGTCGAACACCTTCGGGTCCTTCGCGATGACGGTGATCGGAACCTCGTGGTCGGCCCCGTGGCCGCTGACGATCGTCGCGGGTTGGTGATCGCCGAGTGCGATCACCACGAGGTTAGGATCGTGCGAGTTCTCCACGAACGAGTAGAGCGACTTGAGTGAGTACTGGATGGACTGGCCGTAGAACTGCTGGACGGTCTTGGAGTTCTGCCAGACGGTGTCGGATGACTCGCTCTCGGCCGGTTGCGGGTCGTAAATCGAACCGTCGCCAACCTCTGAGCGAGGCACGAGCTGGGGCAACGGTGCCCATGGCGTGTGCGACGATACGGTGTCAATTTCGGCCATGACCGGCTGGTGGGGACCGGCGAGTTCGTGGTCCGCGAAATACTGCCAGGTGTATTGGTCCGGTATTTGGGCATACCCGAACTTCGGACCCTTGTAGCCGACATTGGTGGCATCCAGGAGCGTGCCGTAGTGGTAGAAACTCTTCCCGAAGCTCCACGGCACGGTGTCGGAGGGCACGTCGCTGACCGTATTCCAACCGGCGGCTGCGAATGCGTCACTGAGAGTAAATCGGTTGCTGCGGATGACTGCGGAGTACGTCGGGGCTTCGTTGACCCAGAGTCCTGTTTGGAGTGTCGAATGAGCCAACCAACTGAGACCGCCGAAGGTTGGGGACGTCAGCCAGGCACTCTCGTCGCTGAATCCATGCGCCGCCAGGTCGGATTGGCCCTGCTTCAACACCCTGTCGACACCGGGGGAAAAGCTGGTGCCCTGCACCGCGACCTGGCCGTAGCTCTCGATGAACGCGAAGATGACGTCCTTTCCCCGTAGAGAGGTCAGGAGGTCGGAACTTGGCACCTTCGCGTATGGATCGTTCTTGACTTCTTCGGGAAGGTTGCGTTGCTCAGCCAGCGCCGTCGAAGCGCGGCCAAGCGATGACGCGATCGCCTGGAAGGACGCGGATGCCGCCGCCGGTTGACCGGCGACCAGCTGGGATCCGGCCAGCAGTGCAACGACCCAGGCCGCGGTGACAGCGATCGTGATGGTCCGTCCGCGCGGCCGGTTTCGGCGAAGGGCGGCATCCACTCGCAACGCGGACCACGCCAGGGTCAGAACGACGGCAACCGCGATCACGGCAAGCAGCACAAGCACGAGAACGGAGGCGACGCCGCCGATGGAGTCTGTGACGACTCCGTAGCCGTCACTGATCTGCGGGGTGTCGGTTGGATCGAACGGGCGACCGAGCGCGTATTCAAAAGCTGCACTCAGTCCGGCGAGAGCGAGGGCGATGTCGACGAAGACCCCGAACACTATCGCAAGGACGATGCGGGGGACCCGCCACGGCAGTACTGCCGTGACGATGACGACCACAACCGATTCGATGGGGATGCGCACGAGCGCGAGCCCGGTTCCCGCTGCGATGACCCCGGGCGCCAGTGGCAGGGCGACCATCAGGACGATCGCGACGACAAGGGAGGGCGTGCCCCGCCGCGGCTCGCGCGTCATCGCGCGGCCAGCGGCGTGACGTCCCGGAGGTTGTCCAAGAGTTCGTCGCGCTGGAAAGGATCAAACCGCTCCGAGAGGCCGTAGCGCATCAGCACAACGTCTCCGATCTGTCGGGTCGAGGCGAGCGTCGCCCGACGAGATGCGGTCCACGGGAAGGTCCCCGGTGAGACGACTCGGGGCGCCCGCGCCTCCCCAACGAAAATCGGAGCGACAACCAGATGGAGCTCGTCGGCGAGATCCTCGGCGAGAAACTGGGTCATGAGTGTGCCGCCACCTTCGACCATGAGTCGGTGCACGCCGCGTCGGGTGACCAGATCCTGCAGTAGCGCTGTCATTGTCACTCGATCGGAAAGACCGACGACGGACGCCGCGTTCCGGAGTCGCTCGGTGAGCCGGGGGGCGCGTCCGGTTGGCGCGTACACGATCTTCTGTGCGTCGCCCGTGGTGAAAAACGCGGCATCCGGATCAAGGTCCCCGCGGGAGGTGACCGTCACCTTGATGGGCGACTCGGGCAGTCCGGCCGCGGTACGCGCGGCCCGACGCGGTTCGCTTCGGACCAGCAGTCGCGGGTTGTCACGTCGAACCGTGGATGCCCCGACCATGATCGCGTCGTTTTCGGCCCTCACCGAGTCGACTCGATCCAGGTCGGCCGCGTTCGAGAGCGCGAGCCGTTCGGGGCCCGTGGTGTCAAGATAGCCGTCGATCGACATGGCGCAGCTGAGAGTGACGTACGGTCGGTCGGTCATGCGTGGACCTCCTCTGGTAGCGGTTGGTGCTCGACGGACTCTTCGTCGGCGAATTGCGGCCCGCCGCGGATTGCGCGGCCAGCGAGCATCCGGTTCACGACGAGGACCGCCGCTCCGGGAACCACAGCGATGGTGGCGGCAATGGCGAATGCGGTTGACGCCGCAACTCCCGCATCCGCACCGAGACCAACCGCCGCGAACGCGGCTGCGGCCGCCCCCTCGCGCGGGCCCCAGCCCCCAACGTTGAGCGGGATTGCGGCGGCGGTCAGCACGATCAGCGCAAGCGCGACGAGTTCCAGGAGTGGCGCGTGCACACCGGTAGCGAGGCAGGCAACGACAAACACTGACACGTGCGACGCGACAACGAGGATCGAGGACGCCACGATCTTCACCGAGCGACGGAAATCTCCGAACACGTAACCGAGCAGCTCGAGCTCACGCCCAAGAAGTAGGCGCCCGCGAGCCGTTGTCGCGGCGAGCGCGATCACGATCGTCAGTGCAGCGGCGGCGCCGCCAACAACCCACGCCAGCGCATGAAGCGGCGAACTCAGTCCGACGATCGAAAGCACCACGGCAACCAGCACCAACTGCACCGCCTGACCCGCGATGCGTTCGGTCGCCACGGCACGAGCGGCGAGGGCCACGTTGCCCGATCGCCGCCCGTGGCGGTAGGCCCGGTGTACGTCCCCAACGACGCCACCGGGGAGAACGGTGTTCAGAAACTGGGAACGGTAGTACGCAGCAATCGCGCCAGGCCACGACAGTTCGAGGTCGAGGCCGCTCGCCACGGTCCGCCACCTCCACGCCGCTGAAATGGTCGCGACCGCCGTGAGCACGGTCGCGACGACGATGGTCAGCCAGGAGATCGAGGTCAGACCGTGGATGAACGGACCCGCGCCAACGGTCCACACGATTCCGACGATCACCGCCGCCCCCGCCCCGATCCGGATGAGGGGACCTATCTTCGGCGATACCCTCCTCACGCCGGCCACGCAAGCACATCCTCGTGGTGAACGACGACGCGCAGCGCACCGTCGACAAGTTGACTCCGCCGCTCGTCGCGGTATGCCGTGGCGACGTCGCTCAGACCCGGCCGCTGTTCTACTGCGGCGCCGAGCCATCCATCCAGCCACTCAGAAACCAGTTCGGTGTCGGAGGGAATAGGCCTCCATGGCGTACCCGTGGTCCGGACGCTCCACCCCGCGTCAGTGAACATGTTCGCAACGACTCCGGCGGCGTCCGGACCAAGGAGCCGGCGCCCGTCGGCATCCCGTCGCTGGTGTTCATCGAACGCGCGCCCGAACTGCTCATCGAGGTCGTCCGCCGGGTCGAACTCGACCCGACCGACCACCGTGAGGCTGAAGAGCGCCGGCACCCGCTGAGCGGTGCAGGCATCAACAATGCGACGAGCCTCGCCAAAGGTGAGCACGTCGAGCAACGCCGACGCAACGACAATCGTGGCGTCGGCAAGCGCGGACGCGTCAAGCTCGACGAGTTGCTCAACGCTCTCTCGGGCCATCACCGGCGTCCCGGAAGAGTCCAGAACGGGCTCGGGATCGCGCTGATCGAGGACGGCGGCGTCGGCGTCGTGCAGAACCCATCGTTGTGGGCCAGGCAACCGCGGGGCAAACCACCGCATCATTGCGCCAGAGCCACTACCAAGGTCATGAATCACCTGGAGACCCCGGGGCAGCAGCGTGACCGCCTCGCGCGCGAGTTCCGCCGAGCGCGACCGATCGTCGATCGCCGCGCGAAGCAGAAGCCAGTCCGGTGAGACCTGCGGCAGCCCGCTCATGCCGCCACCAGAATCCGGTCGATCGTATCGACGGTGTCCGACCATCGAGGAACGGTGGCGGATCCCTTCGTGGCCTGTCGCTGCAGGACCGCGCGGAACACAGGATTTCTCAGCCAATCGTCGAGCGCGCCGGCGAGCGCTCGCGGGTCGTCAGGAGGGATCAGGATTGCCCCACCACCGGAGCTTGCTTCCGGTATTCCGCCGACCGCCGAGGCGAGGATTGGCAGACCGAGGCCCCGAGCATCCAGGATCGCCATCCCGAAGCTCTCCGTTCGGGATGGCGCTACCAGCAGCCCGGCACGTCGATAGGCGAGATCGAGCCGCGACCCGTGTAGAAGTCCGGGCAGCTTCACCCGGCCGCCAAATCTCGAGGCGGCCGCTGCGAGATCGGCCGCGAACCCGCGGTCAGCGGTCATCGAGCCGACTACGATGCAGCGCCATTCACGGTCGGGAAGGAGGTCGAGCGCCGCAAGCAAAACGTCCTGCCCCTTGTGCGGGGCGATGGCGCCGACGCAGAGAAATGTCCGATAGTCGCCGCCGCGAGGACGTGGTGCCTCGCGCGTGCCCGGCGACGCGACCGTGACCCGGCCCGCTGTCGCCGGATTCACACGGATGATTTCGGCTGCGGTCCACTCACTGGTCGCGATAATCCGGCTCGCGGCTCGCAGCGTTCGGATCTGCGAACTGACGTCACTCGCGCGAGCGGCGGGAAATGCCGCGCTGATCATGTGCGCGATGATGACGACCGGAATACGACGGGCGGCTGACTCGGTCGCGTCCGGAGTCCAGCCAGCGACGAGACCGTCGATGAGCGCGACACCGTCAGACGGTATTTTGTCGAGCGCCTCCGATGCGGCGATCCCGTCCGCGACGAGAACGACCCGCAGTTTCCACCCGCGCGCGAACAGCCCCTGCCGCACCTGCCGGTCATAGAGGTTACCTCCACTCACTCGGTCGAGATCGTCGATGCTGTCCGGGACGATGAACCAGATGGTCTGCGTCTGGCTCACAGTCCGGTCCGATACGAGGCCCAGGCCACGTGAGACTCGTAGAGCGTGACCGTTACCGCCGAGAGATTGGCCGGTGCGAGTCCGCCCTCTCGTGCACGGTCGGCCAGCCGGTCTCCGATCAGCTGGCACAGACGTTCGGTCGTGGTGTTGATTCCCACGAGCGCTGGTTCCTCATCGAGGTTCCGATAGGACAGGGATGCCGTGATTTCCCGAAGGACACTGCTGGCTTCGCCGATGTCGAGAACGATTCCGGACGCATCGAGCGCCTCGGCTTCGAACGTCGCATCCACGAGATAGGTCGCGCCGTGCAGTCTTTGCGCCGGTCCGAACACCTCGCCAACGAGGCTGTGAGCGATCATGATGTGGTCGCGAACAGTGACGGTGAAAGTCATGGCATGCTCCAGTCGATCGTGTGACACAGGCTTCCGGCGCTGCCCTCGGTGAGGGCAGTCATGATGGAGGGCAGTTCGTTCCAGTGCGAGTTATCGCCGAGCAGGTTGTCGAATACATCGTTCTCCAGAAGCCGCAGGGCGAGTTGCCGTCGCTGACTCGGGGTGCGGCGACCACGCCGCGCCGTCGCAACATCACCAACCTGACTGGCGCGAAGGCTAAGTCGCCTGGAGTGGAAGTCGGTACCGAGGTCGATCTGCTGAGGGGACTTCCCGTACCAACTGGCGACGACCACGTCGCCGTCGGTCGGCGCCACGCGAAGGGCCTCGGCGAGACCCCGTCCCGTTCCGCTTGCCTCGATGACCACGTCGTAGTCGCCGGCGGCATCCCCAGGACGCGCGAACCCGACGCCGAGGGAAGCCGCAAGGCGCCGTTTGGTCTGGTCAATATCGATGACCGTAACGCGAACCCCCGGGATGCCGGCAGCGAGCGCCGCGATGGCGCCTCCGATCATCCCGACTCCGACAATCGCGATCGAGTCGCCCAGGCGCGGCGCCGCATCCCAGAGCACGTTGACCGCCGTCTCGACGGCACCGGCGAGCACGGCTCGACGCGGAGGGACACCGTCTGGCACGAGAGTTACGGCCCCTGCCGCTACGACGAAGGCGGACTGGTGTGGAAACAGCGTGAACACGGTGCGACCGACGAGCACAGCGGGTCCGCGCTCGACCACTCCGACGTTCAGATACCCGTACTTGACGGGAAAGGGAAAGTCCCCGGCCTGGAACGGCGAGCGCATCCGCTCCCACTCCGACTCCGGTACTTCCCCGCGGGCCACCAGTGCCTCCGTGCCGCGGCTCACGCCCGTGAAGAGGGTGCGCACCCGTACCTCCCCGGGCTCCGGCTCGGGAAGGACGGTCGTTCTCAGTTCACCGGCGCCCGGACCGGTGGACCAGAAGGCGACCGAACGCCCGGCATCCGATATGAACGAATCGCGTCCGGATTTCGTTGGCACAGAGGAGGACATACTGGTTAAACGGAGGCGGCATGGCAAACGTTCAACTGCTCCCCTGGCTGTGGGCGACATCCGGTATCGCGGCGCTTGTCGCGCTGACCTTCCTGATCCCGCTGTCTCCCGCCGGATTCGTTGTCGGTGCGACCTGCCTCATCATCTCGAGCCTTCTGGTCTGCCTGGGGTTGGGTCGCCGACGCATGACGCGACTCGGTGCGGCCAACGCGGCGACCGCAACAAGATCAGTTCTCGTCGGTCTCATCACGTCACTCGTTGTGACGTCATTCACACAGCCGATCCCGGCTGCCGTGCTGGTCGAGTTGACCGTTGTCGCACTCCTGCTTGACGCCGTTGACGGCTGGCTTGCCCGGCGTTTTCACTGCGATACCGAGCTCGGCGCGCGATTCGACATGGAGGTCGACGCCTACCTGATGCTGGTGCTCAGCGCGTTTGATGCGCGCACCATAGGCTGGTGGGTCCTCGCCATCGGGCTAATGAGGTACGCGTTCGTCGCCGTCGGTTGGGTGGTCCCGTGGATGCGCAGACAGTTGCCGCCGCGATACTGGCGCAAGGTCGTGACGGCGGTTTCTGGCATTGCCTCGA
Organism: Galbitalea sp.; assembly: GCA_036271875.1. Lineage (GTDB taxonomy): Bacteria > Actinomycetota > Actinomycetes > Actinomycetales > Microbacteriaceae > Galbitalea. The sequence goes on along the minus strand of DATAZU010000020.1, from coordinate 45,056 downwards.
CGTTCGGCGCCACCGGGTGGCTGCCGCTCGTTGCGGTGGTCACTCTCGTCGCGGCGCTTCTCCTGTTGACCGAGTCGTTCGGTCGCGACGTTGTCTGGCTATTCCGCCGGAGGGCCGTTCGGCCGGCCGGGCAAAGCCCTGTGCCCAAGCGGGCGTCGAGTGCCGCCTGAGCCGCATCCGGCGCCCGAGCTGTCGGGCGAGGAGGCGTTGACGATTCGCGCGACGGTTCCCTCGGTGGCACCGGTCCGCATCGTCGGGCTGGATGGCATCCGTGGGCTCGCCGCGCTGTATGTGGTTTTGTACCACATCTTTCTCCGCGCCTGGCCGGGCGCAGCCGCCGCCGGTGCCCCGTTCTGGGCCGCCTGGTTGGACAAGGGGCGGACGGCGGTGATCATCTTCATCGCACTTTCCGGCTTCTCGCTCGCTCTCGGGCCGGTGCGATCGGGATGGCGTTTCCCGTCGATCATGGAGTATGCGCGCCGGCGAGCCTGGCGCATCCTGCCTCCGTACTGGGCGGCGCTCGGATTCAGCCTGGTCATGGTCTGGTTCGTACTCGCTCAGCCCGGTTGGGCCGTGCCGGATGGAAAATCCGTCGTCGTATACGGGCTCCTGCTGCAGGACATCTTTTCAACCGGCATCCCCAATCGCGCGTTTTGGTCGATCGCGATCGAGGCCCAGCTGTACATCCTGCTGCCGCTGCTTCTGCTGATCGTGCGCCGATTCAGCGCGCTGGCGATGGTCGCGGTGGTCGCGTTCATCGTGGCGACCATGGGATTGCTCGGGCCGCACGTCGCATGGGCGAACGATGCGTTGGTACAGTACACGCCGGACCTGGCGGTGCTGTTCGCGGTCGGCGTGCTAGCGGCGGGGATTGTTACGGCGAGCGATCGTGCGCGCGCACTGCCGTGGGGATGGTTCGCCCTCGCGGCGGCAGTCCCGGTGATCGTTCTGATTTCGATCAACGGCGAGACCTGGTCGAACGCCAACCTGTTCTGGACCGACCTTGCGTCGGCCCCGGCGATCGGCTGCCTCCTCGCCGCCATCGCCACCTCGGGGCCGAGCATCCTCGTCCGCTTCCTGAACACCCGACCCCTGCGCAGCCTCGGGTCCTTCTCGTACAGCCTCTACCTGACACACCTGCCGATCGTGATCGCGGTGGCATACGGCCTCGTGCTTCCCCGAGTCCCGACCGGTACTCCGACGTTCGTCGTGCTGGTCGCGATCCTCGTGCCGACGACGATCCTGTTCGCGCGCCTGTTCGCGGCCTTCTTCGAGATCCCGTTCCAGCGGCGCCGAGGGTGGGGCGCACTGTGTCACGGCCAGAGGTCCCTGGTCCAAACCAGGACGAAGCGGGAGTGACACCGGTACATGCAAATATCAGGCAGGGCTGAGGATGCGCGGGAGGATTGATGCGGGGCGAGGCGACCGTGCTGCACGCCGATCTCGACGCGTTCTACGCCTCCGTCGAGCAACGCGATGCGCCGGAGCTGCGTGGTCGCCCGGTCATCGTGGGCGGCGGGGTGGTCCTCGCGGCCAGCTACGAGGCGAAGGCTCGCGGAGTTCGAACAGCGATGGGCGGAAGGCAGGCAAGCGACCTGTGTCCGGAAGCCATCGTTGTGCCGCCCAGAATGGAAGCGTACTCGGAGGCCAGCCGCGCGGTGTTCGCGATCTTTCACGACACGACACCACTCGTCGAGGGCCTTTCGATCGACGAAGCGTTCCTGGAGGTCGGCGGATTGCGCAAGATCGCCGGCACCCCCGAACAGGTCGCCGCGCGACTCCGCGAGCGCGTTCGAATCGAAGTCGGGCTCGCCATTTCGGTCGGCGTCGCGCGAACCAAGTTTCTCGCCAAGGTTGCCAGTGCCGTGAGCAAGCCGGACGGGCTGCTCGTCGTCGAGCCCGATCGAGAGCAGGAGTTCCTGCTCCCGCTGCCGGTTGAACGGCTGTGGGGGGTGGGCGCCGTCACCGCAGACAAGTTGCACCGGTATGGGGTTCACACGGTCGGCGAACTGGCCGAACTCGAAGCGGCGACAGCCGAACGGATGCTCGGCCGCGCCACCGGAGCACACCTGCACGCGCTGGCCCGGCTACGGGATCCGCGACCGGTCGAAACCACGCGACGCCGCAGCTCCATCGGCTCTCAACGCGCTCTCGGTCGATCCGCGCGCTCGCCCGGCGAGCTCGAAGTCATCCTCACCCAGATAGTTGATCGTCTGACCCGCCGCCTTCGCGATGGCGACCGTGTGTGTCGCACGGTCGTGCTGCGCCTTCGATTTGGTGACTTTGCGAAGGCGACACGGTCGCGCTCGGTCGGACCCGCAACCGACCGCACCGCGGTTCTGCTCGCGGTCGCCCACGGCCTCCTTGCTGCCGCCCAGCCGGAAATAGCGGAACGCGGGATCACGCTCATCGGGATCTCGCTGTCGAACCTGGCTCGAGTTGGCGGCCTGCAGCCCGAGTTACCGATCGACTGGGACGATGGCGCGCTTCTCGACACGGTACTCGACGCCGTGCGCGACAAGTTCGGCGTGACCTCGGTAACCCGTGCTGCCGGGCTCGGTCGAGACCCGGGTTGGTCAACACCGCTGCTGCCAGAGCATGAGTGAGCCAAGGCGCAAGCGAACCGTGGGTTGGCTCTGACGACGGTCCTAGATAGCCGCACCGGGATGGTCGTCGTCAAACAGCGGCCATTGTGACGACCAGCCCCGCGTCCCGAAGCCGGGCAACCTCAGCAGGGTTCGCGTCCTCGTCCGTGATCAGCTCATCCACGTCAGCCAGGCCCGCCACGCGGCTGAGCTGACTGATTCCCAGTTTGCCCGAGTCGGCCACGACCACGCTGCGCGCGGCTGCGCCGAGCATTCTGCGCTTCAGTTCCGCCTCGGCGATGTTAACGTTCGTGACGCCGGCGACGACATCGACACCGCCGCAGCCAATGAACGCGATGTCCGCCCTGATGTGTTCGAACACGGCGCCAGCGAGCGGGTCGACGAGCGAATGCTGGAGCGGACGAAGCGTGCCTCCGGTCACGATCACGGTGAAACGCGGAACAACAGCCTCCAAGGCCACCGCGATGTTGAGCGCGTTGGTGATGACCACGATATCGCTGAGCTCGGTGCGTTTGGCGAGAGCCGTCGCGATGGCGAATGTCGTGGTACCAACGTCGAGGATCACGGCCTGGCCCCGCTCAACGAGTGCAGCTGCAGTGTGCCCGATCGCTCGCTTCTGAGCGAAAGCGGCGAGGGACACTCTCTCGAACGGTTCCTCGGGCAATCGTTGAGTTGCCGCCCGCATCGACATCGCGCCACCGTGAATCCGCCGTATCGCCGACTCGTCGGCGAGCGCATCCAAATCGCCGCGCAGCGTAACTTCAGAGATTCTAAACCGCTCGCTGAGATCAGCCACCCGCACGAATCCTCGTTCCTCAACGAGCTCGACGATACGTTGGCGGCGCACTTTCGCGGGAAGTGCCAGTTCGACGGCCATAATCTTTTACTGTTGTTTATTTGTGTTCGCTTGTCAATTGCGACAAGCTTACTTGCGAAAACGCAGAGGATCGAAAGGAGTCGCGAGGTCTCGATGAGTGGTATCGCCAAACGCTCTTATCTCATCGCCGACGGTCGCGAGTTGATCTACTTCGACGACATCGACAGTTCACTCTCGCCAGAACGCAAGCCGGATGACCGCATCCTCGACTCGCGACCGGACACCGCCGCGATGCGGCAGGATCCCCTGACCGGCGAGTGGATATCGATCGCAACCGCCCGCCAGAACAGGATCTTCCTTCCACCACGTGACCGGGATCCGCTTGCGCCGGCAACGCCATCGAATCCGTCGGAGGTTCCCGACAACTATGACGTCGTAGTATTCGAGAACCGCTCGCCATCATTTGGGCCAGACCTCGGAAGCAAGTACACCCTCGAGGAGTTGGCCAAGATCGGGATCGGGCGTAGCTCGCCCGCGATAGGCCGATGCGAGGTGGTTTGTTTCAGCTCCGAATCCACCGGCTCATTCGGCGAACTGAGCGATTCGCGAGCCCGCACCGTCATCGAGGCATGGGCGGACCGTACCGCAGCACTGTCCGCGCTGTCCGGCGTTCGTGAGGTGTTCCCGTTTGAAAACCGTGGCGAAGCCATCGGGGTAACTTTGCACCATCCACATGGACAGATCTACGCCTACCCGTATGTGACGCCGCGAACGCAACGGCTTCTGGATTCCATCGACCGATTCGACGGTGACCTGTTCGCGAGCATCCTGCAGTTCGAGAGCACATCCGAGCGCGTGCTGCTCCGTGGCGAACACTGGATCGCGTTCGTTCCTTTCGCCGCGCGGTGGCCCGTCGAGGTTCACATGCTGCCGTTACGCCACGTGCCTGATTTTGCGGAGACCAGCGACGAGGAACGGGATGAGCTGGCGACGCTCTATCCGCGCCTATTACGCGGCATCGATGCGCTCTACGGCACGCCTACGCCGTACATCGCGGCGTGGCACCAAGCGCCCACGGACTTCGCCCGGCACCAGATACGGATGATGCTTCAGCTCACCTCGCCGCGCCGCGCCGCTGACAAGTTCAAGTTCCTCGCTGGCTCCGAAGCAGCAATGGGCGCCTGGATTGGCGACGTCGTCCCGGAGGTGACCGCCGCGGGCCTGCGCGACGCCATAGCACGGGCCGACCACTCGCATGACGAGATGGGGATAGTGCAACCGTGAATGACATTGGTCAGCGGACGGCCGTATCCTTCGCCTCAACCTTCGGTTCGGAGGCCGATGGGCTGTGGTCTGCTCCAGGCAGAGTGAATCTCATCGGCGAACACACGGACTACAACCTCGGGTTCGTGCTCCCCTTCGCGATCGACCGCCGAACGGTCGCGGCGTTGCGACTCCGTGATGACCGCCTGGCACGAGTCGCCAGTTCGTTCTCGGGCGAGATCATTGAACTCGACCTTGACGACCTCCGCCCTGAGCGGCTCAGCGGGTGGAGTGCCTACCCATTCGGCACCGCCTGGGCGCTCGGCTGGGCCGGACTCGGCGCGAACGCTGCCGATCTCACCACCGCGCAGGGATTTGAGGTGTTCATCGAATCGGACGTTCCTGTCGGCGCCGGGTTGTCCTCTTCCGCCGCGATCGAAAGTTCCATCGCGATTGCCCTCAACGACTGCTGGGAACTGCGACTGGGTCCGCCCGCGCTCGCCCGCGCCGGACAACTCGCCGAGAATACAGTGATTGGGGCACCGACCGGCATCATGGACCAGTCTGCGTCGCTTATGGGTCGGGCAAATTCCGCGTTGTTCCTCGACTGCCGCGGGCTTGAATCACGGATCATCGAGCTCGGTTTCGACAGGGCAGGGCTCGCCGTCCTCGTGATCGACACGGGCATCCGCCACGCCCACGCGACCGGCGGTTACGCTGACCGGCGCGCAGCCTGCGAACTCGGCGGCCGCCTGCTGGGCGTCTCGTCGCTGCGCGACCTCACCGTTGACGACCTTCCGCGGGCCAGCGAGAAGCTCGATGACGTCACGTTCCGACGTGTTCGTCACGTCGTAACTGAGAACCAGCGGGTGCTCCAAACGGTCGCGACCCTGGAAACCGAGGGTCCCGCGGCGATTGGCGACATTTTGGATGCGTCCCATCGCTCGCTGCGAGACGACTTCGAGGTCTCAATCCCAGAAATTGATCTCGCCGTTGAGACGGCCCGGGCGAACGGTGCGATCGGTGCGCGCATAACGGGAGGCGGATTTGGCGGTGCCGCCATCGCACTCATCGCGCGCCACGAGGTCGATCCTGCGCGAACCGCGATCGATGAGGCCTTCGTCAAGGTCGGGCTGGGCCGCCCAGAAATGTTCGTCGTCACTCCCTCGGACGGGGCCAAACGCGATTCCTAGAGCGTGTGGGGTCGTCGCGCTCACTCCCCGCTTGCGAGGCGTGCCAGCGCGCTGACCGCGCCGACCGGCGATGTCAGTATCGGCACCGTGGTCGAAATCGTGGCAGCCGCGTCGGCCATGGATGCCTGGGCCAGCGCCACGACTCCGGCCCGGCCCACCTCATTCCGCACGGCCGCAGCGATGAGCTTGTCGTGCAAGCCCTGATCGCCGCTTGCGCGTGCCGTTGCTGCCCCCGCAATGAGTCGTGAGCTAACCGTTACTTGAGAACCGCGCGCCTTGGACTCGATCAGCCGCAATGACGGGCCCAACGTAGCCTCAAGCGTGGCAAGCACCACGATGTGCGACCGACCGCCACCAGCCTTTGCGAGGTTGACCGCATCCCCGCTCATAGGATCGTCTACCCGCACCACAGGGATGCCGACGGCGCGCGCGGCCGTAGCGACTGTCTCCCCTATCGATGAGCAGGTCACCAATACTGCACGGCATCCGGCCCCGGCAAAATGTTGCACGTGGGCGGTGAGTCGCCGCTGCACATCCGCAGTCACGCCAACCCTGATGGCTGTCGCCAAGAGTTCTGCATCAACGATGTGCAGCACGGCCGCACCGGGCATCCGTCGTTGGAACAGTTCATCGAAGCTGTCCACAAGGGCCGGCACTGTGTGAACCATCCCGACGCGTGCCGCGCTCATACCTGGCTCCATGGTCGCGCTTCTCGATCCACAATCTCGGCGAGCCGTTCCAGCCGAGGAACCGACAGCTCGCGCAGGCCCGCCTCGACGTCCACCCGACCAACGACATCGCTCCATAGCGCTCGCCCCGCAAGGAAACCGCTCGCGCCAGCGCGGCAGGCGGACTCGACCGCCGGGAGAAACGCGTCTCGTTCGACTCCCTGGGACAACACAACCCACGGTCCTCGGATGTCTCGGCCGAGCCGCTCACTTGCCTTGAGTTGCTCACGCGGCGAACCTGTCCCCGCGAGGGGCACCTGCGCCTTGTATAGGCTCGCGCCGAGCGGTGACAACTCACGTGCGGCTTCCAGAATCGCATCGTCCATGTTCCAGGTCCCTTCACGGAGTTCGAGGTCCGTGGCGCGGACAACGGGTTCGAGCACCGAAAGCACACCGCGTTCGCGTGCGGCGGCAACAAATTGGGCGGCAAGCACGACGCGGTCGTCCCGCCGCGCGTCGCGACGCCAGATGACGAGCAGTTTGAGGGCGACGACGCCCGCCAGCTCGAAGTCGGGTGCCACCACAATGTCATCGAGTGATGTGTCCTGCACCGGACCGCCATCGGACTGCTCCAGCGCGTCCGCCGCCAAGATAAGCCCGGTGCCTGGCGTGAGCAGATTCCCGGATCTCACCCGATCAAACCCGTAGTGACGGTCAATCAGGAACCCCGAAGCAAGCGGTCCCAGTATTCGAGCAACGGCAAGCTTGAAGTCGATCAGGACATCGTCCGCCGGACGCCCGCGGCCGGCAGCGTCGAACATGCCTCGAAGGCTCTCGCGCTGATCCATGGCAACCATTGCGAGACTGCCGGATGCTCTGGCCATCGGGGTCAGGTCGTCGTTTGCCGACACGCGTTCTCCTTCATCGTTCGCGTCGCGCTGTCGCGACAAAGCTCTCGAACACGCGCTGATAGCGGGGGTCCGGGGCGGGCAACGGGCTAGTTGGGATCGGGCCGGCGGCGTTCATTCCAGCCCTTGTCGCAGCGAGCGAGGCGGCCCCAACCGCCACCGGTTCCGAAGATAGGACGCGCGCGCTGGCGATCGGAAACACCGCTCCCTTGGTTGCCAGCCATAGCTCGTTCGCCCCACCGGCGCCGCCAAGGACATGGATAGGCCCGACGTCTCGATCGCCGGCGATCGCTCGCTGTTCCTCGTACATCCACCGCGCATGCAATGCGAGCCCCTCAAAGAGCGCTCGGGTGCGGGTTTGCGGACCCCGTGATCGGTCGAATCCGGACAGGCGAGCCGTCGGGTCTGGCGACGGCGTTTGCCTGCCCGAGGGATACGGCAGAACCAGCTCGGCCGTTGGACCATCATCGAGATCCCGAGCATCGGACAGATCCAACTCGTTTCTCAGGGCACCAATGAGGGCACCCGCACCGGCTGCTCCCGCCACCACGCACTCGCGATAGCCGTCGACCGTTCGCCCGAGGCTCATACCCGCGCGCGTCACTGCGATCCGATCGGTAGGTTCGCCAAGGATCCGAATGATGGCTTCCGATGTGCCAAGCGAGTCCGCCACCTGTCCAGGCTCGCGTACCCCCGCCGCCCAGGCACCCACGGCATGGTCATGTCCCGCAATGAAGACCGGAACGCCTGATGGCAGCCCGAAGTTATCCGCCGCGGACGGTGTCACCGCGCCGGCAGGCTCCCCCGGTGCCGCCACCCGTGCGAGGTTGTCCGGTGTCATTCCGACCCGTTCGAGCAGATCGCGGTCGAATTCACCGAACCTGGTGACGGCCCCGGTGCGCGCGGCGAGGGTGTGATCGGTGACCAGCTCGCGGGTCAACGCAAAGGCGATGAGGTCGGCGACACCCGCCCAGCGTGCACCGGCTTTCCAGAGACGAGAATCCGTGTCCGCGAGCCGTTCCCACACCAGCAGTGGCACCTTCCGCAGAACGGGCAAACCCGTCAACCGTCCGAATTCCTCCTGGCCAAGCTCGGCGACTATTGCCGACGGGCGATCGATTTCAGAGAACGAATTCCAGCGAATGACTGCGGAAAGTGCCCGTCCGTCGCGGCCGAGAATCAGCCCCGTCTCAGCCATCGAAGCTATGCCAATCACTGTGGGCGCCTGGGTCGTCGAGGTCACACGACGCATGAGTCGAGCCACCAGCTGGATTAGATCGCCACCGTCATCCGGCGTTGGTCCCGACGCCGTGGCGAGGATCCGCGCTCCCAGCGTCTGCACGTCTAGGGCAACGACCTTCGTGTTACTGGTACCGACGTCAACTCCGATCGCAACGATCATCGACGGGGTCATGAACCTAATTTTGTCCGATTGTGAACATCTTCGTCAATTTCTGTCGTGAAATTGACAAATTTGACCCCGAACGGATTGGATGTTCACCGTGAGGTATACGGACGCTCCCGCGCGTCGAGGCGAATTACTTCGACGACTGTTCGCTGAACGCTACGTCTCGTCCGCGCGCACAGCCATCGACCTCGGCGTGTCCGATATGACGATTCGGCGTGATCTTCGGCAGCTCGAACTCGACGGGTACGCGGTTCGCGTCGTTGGGGGCGCGCGAGTCGCCGCGGAGGAGACAGGCGCCCCATTCACCGAGCGCAGCCAGCTTCAGGCAGCCGCAAAACTGGCGATCGCGCGAACTGCAGCCGGGATGCTGGCAGGGACCTCAATAGTTGGAATCGACGCCGGGACGACTCTCGCGCCGCTGGCCCTTCAACTCAGCGCGGGAACAACGATCGTCACGCACTCCGCGCCAGTTTTGTCCACCACCTCGTCAAGGAACGACGTCGATCTCATCGCTCTCGGCGGCACCTATCAGGCTGAAACACGCTCGTTCGCCGGTCCCCTGATGCTCGAGGCGCTGTCCAACCTGTCCCTCGACGTAGCGGTGCTCTCGGCCACGGCCGTTGATGCGGACGGCGCCATGTGCGCAAACGCATTCGATGCCCAGGCGAAAGACGCACTCGCGCGGGCCGCGCGATCAACGCTCTTGCTTGTCGATTCCAGCAAGCTCGACAGGCGCGCGCCCATCCGATTCACCTCTCTCGACAGAATCGCCAGCATCGTCACCGACTCGGGCGCAAGCGCGGAACAACTCGCCATGCTCCGGAGCGGCGGCTCGGAAGTGATCGTGGCTTCATGAGCGGGCCGTGGCTCGGCGTCATCGCGGACGATCTGACGGGCGCTTGCGATGTTGCCGGTGGGCTCACCAGCCTTGGCCTTGCTACGAGCTTGCTCATCGGAACGCCCGAGGGCAGGCTGGACAAGCCAGCCGACTGCGTCGTCATCGCCCTGCGGGCTCGCACCTCACCGGTCGAGCGCGCCGTAGCTGAATCGATCGCGACCGCTCGCTGGCTGCGATCGCTTGGGGTTGGTCGGCTCTATCAAAAGTATTGTTCAACGTTCGACTCGACTTCTCGGGGCAACATCGGACCAGTCGCCGACGAACTCGCCGATCTCCTCGGATCCGGCGTTTCGGTGGGCACGCCCGCTACACCCGCGGCGGGTCGGACGCAGGACGGCGGAATTCTCTTCGTACACGGCGTACCGCTTGCTGAGTCGTCGATGCGCCACCATCCCCTGACACCGATGACGGAGTCCGATCTCATCGCGCTATTCGGTAGACAGTCGAGGCGTCCTGTCGACCTGCTCCCAAGAGCGACGCGGTTCGTCAGGCCAGCTTCGTCCCGCCATGTGCTCGCGGATGCCGTGGACGATGCAGACCTCGACGCGCTTGCTGCGGACATTGATCTGGTCGGCACCGATATTCTTGCCGGTGGCGGCGCCGGGTTCGCGCTCGCTTTGGCTCGCCGGCACCAGTGCAGCGAGACCCCGCAGGCCGCAACGACAGTGGGTGAGGGCAGACGGCTCATCCTGTGCGGCAGTGGATCATCCCGAACGCGCGAACAGCTCGCGAATTTCGCCGGACCCGTCCTCAGCTTTGATCCCATTGACGTCGTAGACAATCCGTCTGCCGGAGTAACGCAGTTGGTCGGTCGACTAATGTCCATCTACGAGCACTCCAATGACGGCCCCGCCCTGGTGACTAGCACGAACGAGCCCGGTGCTGTCTCCGCGGCACAGACTCTCCTCGGTCCCGGTGCCGCCGCCGCTCTCGTGGAGGGCATGCTGGGTCGCGTTGCTGTCGAGGCGATCGAGAGGCTCGGCGTTCGGCGCATCGTGGTCGCCGGTGGTGAGACCTCGGGTGCCGTTGCGGATGCGCTCCAGCTTTTCCGCCTGGAGGTGAGGACGGTCCTCGCACCGGGAGTGCCATGGACCGTAGGAGTGCGACCCGATGGCACCGCAATCGCACTGCTGTTCAAGTCCGGCAACTTCGGCGAACCTGACCTCTTCCAGAAAGCTTGGGAGAGTTCGCCGTGAGCGCGTCAACCGAACTCATTTGCGCGTGCCGTCGATTAGCCGCGATGGGAATGTCGCCGGGCAGTTCGGGCAATGTGAGCGTCCGCGATTCAGCAGGGATACTCATTACCCCGACCGGCTCGAGCCTGAGTCGCGTTCTCGAGTGCGACCTCGTCCGGCTCGATCGATTGGGGGCCGTGACAGCGTCCGACGGCGACGATAGCGAAGCGGGCGCGGCGCCGTCGAAGGAGTGGCCGCTGCACCTCGCCGTTTACCGCGAGCGCCCGGACGTTCGAGCGATCGTACATCTTCATGCGCCATATTCGACCGCGATCGCGTGCCTGGCTCTACGGGATGGTGATCGTGCGCCCTTGGCGGCGCTGACACCGTATGCGACGATGCGCTTTCGCGACCTGCGCGTCGTGCCATATGCAAGACCCGGCTCGGAGCAACTCGCTGAGGAAGTGGGGCGGTTCGCGCGGCGCACCCGGGTCATGCTCCTGGCCAACCACGGTTCGATCGTCGCCGCGGCGACCCTTGTCGATGCGACGGACCTGAGCGAGGAATTGGAGGCCGCGGCCATGCTCGAGATCCTGACAGCAGATCGCGACCGCATCCGGCTCAGCGACGAGCAACTCGAGGATCTTCGAGATGGTTGAGCAGCCGGTCATCGATCTAACGGGAGACGGGTGGGAGATCCGGGAAGCGCTCGGACTCACCTGGCAGTGGTACGTCGAAGCGACCTCGGTCGCTGCTCTCAACAGCGTTCACACCGCGGCGGGATCGGCAAATCGCTCGCCAGGATGGATTCCCGCCTCGGTGCCGGGATCGATCATTCACGACCTCGCCGTGGCGGGCGAGATTGCTGACCCGTACGTCAACCGCAATAGCAGGTCGGCGGAGTGGGTCGCCGACCGCTCGTGGGTCTACCGAAGGACAGTCCACATCGACAGGCTTGCCGCGCGCGCCGTCATTGAACTGGACGGAGTCGACCCGTCCGGCATCGTGTTCTGGGATGGGATGCTGGTTGGACGCGTTGACGGTCTCTACCATTCCACCCGAATCGACCTGGGCGCTCGAGCCGGAATCGGCAATCACCTGCTCGCCATTGTGGTTGCGCCCGCGCCGGACTCACAACCACAGGTCGGCCGCACCGACCTTGTGAGGGTACACTCGCCTCGATTGAACTACGGATGGGACTTCAGCCCCCGATTGCGGCATCAGGGAATCTGGCGGGAGATTCGACTGCTCACCGGGGGAGTGCAGTTCGCGGCCGTCAGCGCCCGGGCGGATCTCGACCAAAGAACGGACCGCGGTGTTGTCACCGTTGCGTTCCGACTCGAGGGTGAGTCCCCCGTCCTCGGCGAACTGTTCGAGGGCGATCGACTGGTCGCCGCGGTGGAGGTCGAAGGCAGCGTCACGGAGCTCAGCCTCGAGGTGGTTCGTCCTCGGCTATGGCATCCCCGAGGCTTCGGCGACCAGGATCTGTACCGCCTGAGGCTGTCAGCGGGTGAGGCGCAACGCAGCATGGACATTGGATTTCGTTCGATAGTGATGGAGCCCAATCCAGGGGGTGCGGCTGGCGCACTGCCGTATTCGGCGGTAGTGAACGGGGTCAGAGTAGGTCTAGTCGGCTGGAACTGGGTGCCCGTCGACACCCTCCACGGCAGCGTCTCGCTCGATCGGCTGAGGCATCTGCTTGCCCTTGCGGCCGACTCCGGCGCGAGAGTACTCCGCGTTTGGGGCGGGGGAACCATCGAATCCGAGGACTTCTACAACGAGTGCGATCGGCTCGGCATGCTCGTCTGGCAGGAGTTTTCGCAATCGAGTTCCGGTATGCAGAGTGCGCCGGCAACCGATGCAAATTTTCTGGCGATGCTCCGCGCTGAGGCAGAGGCCATTGTGCCGACCCGCACTCACCACCCGAGCCTATGGATGTGGGGCGGAGGCAATGAACTCGACGAAAACGGGATACCGCTGACCGAGGACCGATCTCCCGCCCTGGCTGTGCTGCGAGACGCGGTCGCGCGACTCGATCCGGGTCGGCACTGGGTCGCGACATCGCCAAGCGGTCCGGCTTTTCACAATCGCCTTGATCTCATCGGCTCCGCTCCGGATGACCAACACGACGTGCACGGCCCGTGGGAGTACCAGGGGCTCGAAGCACAGCAGACGCTGTACAACGCTGGCACCTCCCTCGCCCACTCCGAATTCGGTGTCGAGGGAATGACCAATCGGCGCGCGCTCGAGGCGCTCATCCCGATCTCAAAACGCTGGCCCGCTGACCGGACGAATGTGGTCTACCGGCACCTCGGCGAGTGGTGGAACAACGCAACTCTTGTGGATGAAGTCTTCGGCGGCTGTCTGAATGATCTCGAGTCGCTTCGGACGGCAAGCCAGTTCCTGCAGGCGACCGGGCTTACCTACGCGATCGAGGCGGATCGACGACGCGCACCGAAACTCAGCATGGTCCTGCCCTGGCAGTTCAGCGAGTCGTATCCGAACGCGTGGTGCACAAGTGCGGTGGACTATTTCGGCGAGCCGAAGCCCGCCTACTTCGCCGTGAGCCGCGCATTTGCGCCGACTCGCGCCACAGTGCGCACCGATCGAACGGCGTGGGCCGGACACGAGCGGGCCACGATGACCGTCTGGGTGTGGGCCGACCACGGGGTGACTTCAGAGTCGGTGGTCACGGCAAACGCTCAAGACCCTCTTGGTGGGATTCTCGCCAGCGCCAGTTTTCCTGTTCCCGCCGTGACGGAACCTTTGGGGGTAGGTGAACTGGTGGTCGATCTGGCGAACATCGATGGCCCCTTCGCCTGGGTCGTGGAATGGCGCACGGTGACGGGGTACCTGCTTGATCGCGAGGTCGTTCTGGCAACCGCAGCAGAAACACTCGGGGAGATTGCCACACTGCCGCCCGCGACCGCGCAGACGAAGATCACGTGGCGCGACGCCGTCGCGGAGGTGCACGTGCGTCACACGGGGGGGCCGCTCATACCGATGCTTCGTTTGCGCGATACGCGCCCGCCCGGGGAAGAGGGCGCACTGATCGTCACGGGCGATCCGCGACCACTGCTGCCCGGGGACGAGCGAGTACTTTCGGTCGACTTCTCCCAGGTCCGGGGCCGGAAACGGGCGGCGCTCGAGGGATGGAACCTCGAGGCTATCGCTATCGAGGCGGACACATGAGTCAGGTCGAATTGGTTGTATATGCTGCAACGTCGGCGGGCGTATGCGCCGCCGTCGCCGCCGCCCGTGCAGGAGCGCAAGTAACATTGGTCGAACCCGGTCAACACGTGGGCGGCATGACTTCGGGCGGTCTCGGATACACGGACGTCGGGGACCCGCGCGTGCTGGGCGGAATGGCAGAACAACTCCGCAATAACATCGCAGAGCACTACGGAGTCGCGGCGGGAACCTATGCCGGTCCCGAGCCGCATGTCGCGGAGGCGATCTATCGACGCTGGCTCGATGAGGCGGGAGTGACCGTCGTCTTCGGCGAGCGCATCGACCGGGTGACGAGGACCGACAACAGAATCGAAAGACTGGTCACGCTGTCCGGGAACGAGTACGCGGCGGGTGTCTTCATTGATGCCAGCTACGAGGGCGACCTCCTCGCGCTCGCAGGCGTGCCATTCCGGGTCGGACGCGAAGACCGTTCGCTCCACTCCGAACGGTTCGCCGGGAGGCAGGAGCTCGTGCCCGGAATGCATAACATGCCGCCCTGGGTTTCACCCTTCCGCGACGATGTCACCGGCGTGACGAAGGGCGCCCTGCTGCCTCAACTCAGGCCGGGGCCGCTCGCCGAAGTCGGAGTTGGGGATGGTGGAGTCATGTCGTACGGCTATCGGCTCTGCCTAACCAACTCGACCGACCGCATCCCCTTCACGATGCGGGATGGGTACGACGAGGCGCACTGGGAACTGGGACGACGGCTTTTTCGACAGTGGAAGTCGGAGGGTCGCGAGCCAACCGCCGGTCGAATGCTCGGGCTCGAACTCAACCTCCCCGGTGGCAAGGCGGATGGCAACTCACTCGGTCCGTTTTCACTGAGCGTGCTTGATGGCAGCGCTTGGCGATATCCAACGGCCGAGCCCACCGAGCGCGAAGAGATCCGTCTTCACCACCTGCACCACGCCCAGGACTTTCTATGGTTCCTATCCCATGACCCTGCGGTTCCCATCGGCATTCGTCGAGAACTGGAGGGGTGGGGTCTGGCGGCAGACGAATTCACCGATACGGAGCACTTTCCCCACCAGTTGTACGTCCGCGAGGCCAGGCGGATGGTCGGCGAGTACATCCTCACCGAGCACGACCTGCTCGACTCGCGCCAGCACGACGACGTGATCGCCATGGGCTCTTACCACATCGACATCCGCGAGGTGCAGCGTACCTGGCGTTGGGTCTACGAACATCCGCGGCCACTTGGCACAACCTTCACGGAAGGCTATCTGTCGGTTCCGGTTCGTCCGTTCGGCATCCCGTACCGCACCATGCTTCCGCACCCCGTGGATTGCGCGAACCTGATCGTTCCGGTCTGCATCTCGGCGTCCCATGTGGCGTTCGCATCGGTTCGGATGGAGGTGCAATACCAGATGCTAGGTCATGCCGCCGGCGTGGCGGCCGAAATCGCGCTTCGGTTTGGCACCGATCCTCACGAGATTGATCGTCGACTGCTCCAGCGTCGACTGCTTGGCGACGGCCAGATTCTCACAATCTAGATCCGCCAGCCCCGTCACACGAAGAATCGAGTCATCACGACCAATGTGGTAACGATGCCAGAAAGTCGAGAGAATGTGCGCATGAGTGAATTCCCCGCAGGCTTTCTCTTCGGTTCAGCCACCAGTGCACACCAGACCGAGGGTTCCCACGATGTCGATGGTCGAGGCCGGTCAATCTGGGACGACTTCGAGACACGGGAGGGCTCAATCGAGGGAGGGGGTACCGCTCACACCGCGACCGATTCCTATCGGCGCTGGGAAGAAGACATCGAGCTGCTGAGCGAATTGGGTCTCGGCGCTTACCGGTTCTCCGTTGGCTGGTCGCGGATAATGCCCGAGGGTACCGGGCGCGTCGAGTCACGCGGGCTCGATCACTATGAGCGGATAGTGGACCGCTTGCTTGAACGCGGCATCGTTCCGGTACTGACGCTCAATCACTGGGACATGCCCAGCGCGCTGATGAAGGATCGCGGCTGGGTCGGGCGATCCAGCGTTGATGCGTTTGCCGAGTACACGACAGCGGTGGCCGATCGACTCGGTGACCGGGTGGACTGGTGGATCACCCAAAATGAGCCGTGGATCGTGGCGCTGCTCGGCTACCAGCTCGGCTTGCATGCGCCCGGCATCGCAGATCTGGGCGACTCCCTCGCAGCGGGGCACCATATTCTGCTGGCGCACGGCGCTGCGGCGGACGTCCTCCACGCGCACTCCAATGCGCGGGTCGGCAGCGCGCTCAGTTTGTTTCCCTGCGATCCAGCGACGGACCGTCCCGAGGACCTCGCGGCCGCCATCGGATCGGACGGGTACGTCAACCGCTGGTATTTGGAACCGCTACTCGGGTCGGGATACCCGCGTGACATGTGGGAACACTACGAACGCGCCATCGGGCATCCCCTCGACGTACTCCGGGACGGAGACGAAGCCCTCATCGGTGATCGAAGCGACTTTCTCGGGATCAACTACTACACGCGGCGCGTGATGGCTGCGGCGACTCCCGGTCCAGACCGCCCCTTCCCGTGGCAGGTCGTCGGACCATCGGGAGACTTCGAACGGACCGACGATGGCTGGGAAGTTGCACCGGACTCCCTCCGAGAACTACTCCTGCGATTGCACCGCGATTATCCCGGCGTACCCTTACTAATCACGGAGAACGGCGCCGTTACTGGCGAGTCCCCCACCCATGACGGCCTCGTGCACGATGCGCGGCGTGACCGCTACCTGCTTGGCCACCTTCGCGCCGTCTCCGAAGCCATCGCCGAAGGCGCTGACGTCCGCGGTTACCTGCACTGGTCCCTCCTCGACAACTTCGAGTGGTCCTTGGGCTACCGGCCGCGTTTTGGCCTCGTCTATGTCGACTATCCAACCGGCAACCGGACCGTGAAGGAATCGGCTCGCACATACGCGCGCATTGCGCGCACGGGGATCCTTCCATGACCCGCGCGCAAGGCACCGGTGTCGAACTGCTGGCATATGCCGACCGTCTCGGGGGCGATCTCTCCAGCCTCGAGCGCCTGCTCGACGGCCCGTTGCGAGTCTTCCAGGGCGTCCACATCCTGCCTTTCTATGTGCCATTCGACGGAGCGGATGCGGGATTCGACCCTGTCGATCACTCATCCGTCGATCCTCGCCTGGGCGACTGGGACACGATCCGCTCGATCGCGAGTCGGCGCGATGTCACGGCTGACCTGATCGTCAACCATGTCTCGAGCCACTCCCGGGAGTTCGCGGATTGGCTGGCGCGCGGAACGGAGTCGCCGAACGACGGCATGTTCCTCACCTTCGACACCGTATTCCCGTACGGCGCATCTGAGGCCGACATCACCCGCTTCTATCGTCCGCGTCCCGGCCTGCCATTCACACCGTATCGATCTGAGGATGGCCGCAGGCACCTCGTTTGGACGACGTTTCTCCCCGATCAGGTCGACCTCGATGTCGACGCGAATGCGGCAAAGGAGTACTTCCGGCGCATTCTGCGGACACTGGCTGATGCCGGCGTGACGACCGTCCGTCTGGACGCGGTCGGCTACGCCATCAAGACCGCGGGCACCGACAGTTTCATGACGGCAGAAACCCTCGCCTTCGTACCCAGGATCACCGCCATGGCTCATGCCGTCGGGCTGCAGGTGCTTGTCGAGGTCCACGCCCACTATTCCCAACAGCTCGCGATCGCTCCCCTGGTCGATTTCGTCTACGATTTTGCGCTGGCGCCGATCCTGCTGCACTCGCTCGGCACGGGAACCGTGGATCGACTCGGGCGCTGGCTCGCGATCCGACCGACGAACGCGATCACCGTCCTCGACACACACGACGGCATCGGCATAATCGACGCTGGCCCAGCGGGCAACCGTCCGGGCATTCTCGATTTCGAGGACATGGCGGCGATCTTCGCGCGCGCGGACGTCGCAACGAGCGGTCATTCCCGCATCGCTTCGACCTTGCCCGAATGGACAAAACTGCCCCATCAAATCAACGCGACATTCTTCAGCGCACTCGGGGCCAATGTGGACGACTATCTGCTGGCACGCGCGATACAACTGTGGGTGCCCGGCCGACCGCAGCTCTACTACGTCGGCCTGCTGGGCGGACTGGATGATGTTGACCTATTCCGTAAGACGGCGAGTGGGCGCGATGTGAACCGCCATCGCTACAGTTCGGAGGAGCTTGACGCGGCCCTGACCAGCGACACCGCACGCGCCCTACTGGAACTCGCGCGCATTCGTTCCGAGCACCCCGCATTTGCCGGAATCTTTTCCTCTGAGACCCATGGCGAGTCATCCATGGAGTTCACGTGGACAGCTGCCGGGGCATCGGCGCGTCTGAGCGTGGACGTTTCCGTTGCTCGTCGCAGATTCGCGATTCGGTTGGCATCGGACTCCGGTAATAGGAAAATCGATGGTCTTGCTGCCCTCCTGTATCCGGCCTCGGAGGGTTCTGTGTGAAAACGATCTCACTCCTACCAAATAGAGCGCTCAAGCGACGGCTGTCCGCTAAATCACCGGAATGGTCGGATCGTGCTTGGTTTCATCACCCTCGAGATCTCAGGGTTGTGGATGTGCATGGCCGCCGCTATTGTACGAATGTGGGAAGGTTGTCACATTCCGTCCCGCATACCCCTCCACGTCGACGATGACGCCGGCGTGTACAGCGTTCGAAAGGGATTTCGCATGAAACTCAGAAAGACAGCTGCCGCCATCGCGGTGGTGGCGTCCGTGGCCCTACTCGCCACAGCATGTAGCTCGGGCGGCTCGTCATCAACCAGTCCGGCGGTGCCGAAGTTCACTTCGAAGGTGTCGGGTTCGATGAGGACCGATGGAATGACAACGGGTGACGAGGTCGCCACCTCTCGGGTTGCGTATGCGGCGAAGCAACTGAAGGGTGTGACTATCACGCTCAACAAAGCCGACTTCGACCCACAGAAGTTCGCGGCGCAGTTGGCGAGCGGTGATGTTCCCGACGTCGTGCAGATGGACCGAAGCGACGTAGCCGAGTATGCGGCGAAGGGGCTGATCTACCCGCTCGACCAGTGCTACTCGGCGAACAACGTGAAGCCCGACTCGCACTACTATCCTGCCGTCATCGATTCTATGAAGTACCAGGGCAAGATCTACGGGATTCCGCAGTTCTGGCAGACAGCAGCGCTGATGCTTAACATGCGGGTGTTGGATAAGGCAGGCGTCAAGGCAAGTGACTTCGACACCTCAGACCCGAGCAAGGTGCTCGCGGCAGTCAAAAAGCTGACCAAGTTCGACAGCAGCGGCAACCCGACCCTCATGGGTCTCGATCCGAATATGCCGGGAAACGCCTCATCATGGTTCCTCGTTTTCGGCGGCAAGATCATGGATGCGAATGGCAAGCCGACGCTCAACGATGCGAACAACATCAAAGCACTCACGTGGCTGAAGAAGCTCTACAACGAGGAGGGCGGCTACGACAAGGCGAAGAGTTTCTCGAACACGTTCGACTACTTCGGTAACGACAATCAATTCGCGAAAGACCAGGTTGCCGCCGAGTTTAACCAGCAGTGGTACCCGAACGTCCTCACCGGCAACACCGCCGGCGTGGACATCTCCGGCATCGCGCTGAAGAATCCGCAGGACCAGTCGATCGGCATCGCCGACGGCGCGGCCCTGGTGATCCCGAAGGGCGCGAAGAATCCATCGGCCGCCTGCAAGTGGGCTCTGGACCTCACCTCAGACGGAGCGTGGATCACCGCGACAAAGGCTCGCCTGAAGACGGTCGCCAGCACTCCCGGTTCGATCTTCACGGGTCTGTTCACCGGATCGTCCACCGCTGACAAGATCATCAACGACCAGTACATGAAACCGTCGGGTAACGCTGGATTTGACCAGGTCATTGCCGCATACAATGACAGTCTCAAGCACGGTGTGAATCTCGGATCGTCGCCGGCTGGCCTTGATATCAACACGGAACTGCAGAACGCAATCGTCCCGGCTCTCGAGGGATCCAAGACGGTGAAGGAAGCATTGGACGACGCGCAAGCCGCGGCGATGCTCGCGTACAAGCAGGACACCAAGTAGTCCTGCGTACCGCCAAAAAGGGTGGGTGGCCTTCGGGCGGCCCACCCTTTTTCCTTTGCGCATAACTCATGCTCAGCGGTGTTTATTCGCGCCGAATTCCAGCAAACATGGCGGACGCTGCCCGAAGGTGTCGTCGCGCAGCATGAGTTGCGCGCGGCCCTCCCACGTGCTGCCCCGGTGTACGCGCGACGGTCCGCGTCCACAAAGACCGGGCGCCAATCGGCCGACCAAGAAGGACCGCACCCGTTGGCTTCGGGTCGGATAGTCGGCTGGGCACCGCCCATCACGATCACTCAGCGGCTGTCGAGCGATACTGCGTTCGCGCCGGGTTCCTAGCAACCACAGGCGGACGCCGCCCGGGAGGTATAGTCCCGCACCATGCGCCAAGCGCCGCATCGCTTGACGGGCTTGTGCGGATTACACCCGGGCCAGTAGTGCAGACCCGACCTGGAGTGCGCACATACCGGCCCGGATCCGGTCTGGCGCTTCGCAGAACAATGAGTTCGAAAGGGTCAGCCCTTGCGCCCCTGGGTGGCGATGCCCTCGATAAAGTAGCGGTTTCCGAAAGCGAACACCAGCAGCATTGGCAGCGTGACGATGAGTGCCGCCGTCATAACCCATTGGTAGTCGCCCTGGCCACCGGAGGTCGGGCTGAATAACTGCAGCGCGTAATTAATACCGAGCGGCACCGTGTACTGCTGCGGCCCGCCAAGGTTCAGGTAGATGAGCGCGCCCTGCAGATTATTCCAGCTGGCCTGGAATTCGAAGATGAACACGATGATGAACGACGGCATCGACAGGGGTCTGGCGATCCGCCAGAAGAGCCCCCAATAGCTCGCGCCATCGATCCTGGCCGCCTCGAACAATTCTCGGGGCAACCCAAGGAAGAACTGCCGCTGCAGGAAGATGTAGAACGCCGAGCCGAACAGGCTGCCGCCCCATAGCGGTACATTCGTGCCCAGAAGGCCGATATCCTTCCAGATGAGGTAGGTGGGAATCATGGTGACCGCCGTCGGCAGCATCATGGTGCCAAGCACCAGGCCGAACAGGATGTTGCGCCCCGGGAACCGGAAGTACGCAAAGCCGAACGCGACGAGCGAACTCGAGACCGTCACGAGCAGCGCGGAGAGGACGGCGATCATCACGCTGTTGCCCAGCCAGTCCAACAGCGGCAGCTGCTGCCAGACCTGCCAGTAGTTGTCCCAGGTGAAAGTTTTCGGAATCAGCCGGTTGTCGAGGACGTCGCCGCGAGGCTTGAATGACGCTGAGATCAACCACAGCAACGGATAGAGGAACGCGGCGGAAAAGAGCAGCAGTATCGCCCACTGGATAATACGGCCGACCAGCGTGCGCGGACGATACCAGCGTCGTGGCCGTTTCGCGGCGGCGCTCGCGGCGTCCGGCGACGATTCCGCAGCGACCTGGGGCAAGGTGGTGACGGACATCAGTCGCGATCCCCTTCGTAATAGACGAACCGATTGCCGAACCTCACCTGGATGACCGTGACCACCATGATGATCAGGAACAGCATCCACGCAATCGCTGCGGCGAAGCCCATGTTGAAGCGCTGGAACGCCTCCTGGAAGAGATAGATGGCGACGAACAGCGACGAGTCCGGCGAGGCGTTCGTCTGATCGCGCCAGAACAGGATGTAGACAACATCGAATACCTGGAGAGCCGCGATGGTCAGCACAATGATGTTAAAGAACAGGGCGTTCGAGATCATTGGAAGCGTGATGCGAAAGAACTGTCGTATCGGCCCTGCCCCATCAATGGCGGACGCCTCATAGAGGTCGACGGGCACATTCTTAAGGGCGGCCAGCAGGATGATCATCGTGCCCGAGAGACTCCAGAGCGTGATGATTACGATGGTGACCTTGACCCAGCTTGGGTCGATCAGCCATTGCGGGCCGGTGATGCCGAAGAACGCCAGAAATTTGTTGAGAGCACCTTCGTTGCCGTTCAGGATGAGCAGGAAGATGGATGCCGTCGCCACGGCGGGCGTCATCTTCGGCAGGTAGTAGATGACCCGGAAAATCCCCGCTCCCTTCTTCACGTTGTTCAGGATCATCGCGAGGATGAGTGCGACAACTATTTCGAGGGGAACCGCGAGGATTGCGTAGTACAGCGTGTTACCAAGCGAAAGCATGACCTTCGGGTCACTGAACAGCTCTTGATAGTTTGCGGTGCCAATGAAAGATGCGGAATTCGTTGCCAGATCGTAGTTGGTGAATGACAGCACCAGGCTGTAGATCATCGCGCCGAGATTGAAGATCAGGAAACCAACGATCCACGGCAAAATAAAGAGGTATGCGGCTCGGTGTTCGCGTCGCTGCAGCTTCGTGTACTTGGGTCGGCGCTTTGGCTTGGGCACCGCTGGCACTGTCGCATCGGTGGACTCAGCAATTGCCATCGGATGCTCCTCTTTTTCGTCTTTCGACTTGAGTCCAAAATGATGTGGCAACGATGCCACATTGCTGCGACTATAAGCTACTGGGGTTCCGCTTTGCAAGGCGCTTGCGCTGACGCCAGTACAGTAGCGATGAATCGCAAGCGAGAGGACCAGCGATGGACGAGGTGGATGCGCCGCTCCTACGCAGAGCAACCATCAAGGACGTTGCAAAGGCGGCGGGGGTTTCCCAGTCGACGACCGCCAGGGCCTTGAGCGGCGAGGGCTACGTCGCTGCGACGGTACGCGAACGCGTGCGCGCAGTCGCCGAGGATCTGGGCTACGTTCCGCACGCGATGGCCAGCAGCCTCCGCAAACAACAGAGCCGTTCGATCGGCGTACTGGTTTCCGATCTTCGGAATCCTTTCTATGCCGACTTCGCCGCCGGTATCGCGCGGGGTGCACGGCAGCACGGCTACACCATGATCCTGGTTGACGACAGGGGTGACGCGGCCGAGGAGATCGACGCCGCGAAAGCATTCGTTGGTATGCGCGTCGCCGGCGTGATCGTGACGCCCGTCTCGGCCGAAATCTCGACCTATCTGCTTCGCCAGCACATTCCCATCGTCGAGGCGGACCGCACATTCTCAAACGGCGCGGCGGATGCGGTCGTCGTCGACAACGCGACGGCATCCAGAAGACTAAGCGATCACCTGGTCTCGCTCGGACACCGACGAATCGCCTTACTCATCGATGAGACGGAGTGGACGACCGGCGCCGACCGATTCGCTGGCTACATGAGATCGCTCGAAGATTCCGGGCTCGCCCCCGATCCGACGCTGTTGGTTCCGGTTGGATCGGATGTCGGCGACGCGCGGCGCGCGGCGGTCGACCTTCTGGCACGTCGTGATCGTCCGACGGCCGTGTTCTCTGCGAACAACATCCTTGCCGAGGGTGTGTGGCGAGCTGCTGGCGACCTGGGTCTGCGCGTGCCGGATGATGTGAGTATCGTGTCGTTCGACGACGCCGCGTGGATGAGCATGGTGACGCCGGGGATGACCGCCGTCGCCCAGGATGCGGTCGCCCTCGGTTCCGCCGCGCTCACCAGGCTCCTTGGACGAATTGACGTTCCCGCCGGGCCAATCGAAACAGTCGTGCTCGACGCGCAAATCCTCCCGCGCGGTTCCACCGCCGCGCCACGCAAACCCTAGGTCTTTAGCCACGCGCCGCGATCGCCCGTTCGACAAAGGCGATCACCGGCTGCCGTATGACATTCGCGGCGGCCGCCACGACGCGATCACGATGGCTACGAAGCTCGTCAATGTCGGATGTCGGATCGAGCACGGCCAAAATCGCCGAGGCTGCGAGTCGCGAGGCGTCTAGCCACGGAGCAAGTTCTTCGCCGAGTCTGCCGGCGGGCGTTGGCGTCGCGGCCAGCGTCGCGCACAACTCGATCAGTTCAGGCGAGTCCTCAGCCAGAAGCCGCTGCCACCGCTCCGACTGCGGTGCGGACGGCGGCCACGAACTCTGCACGTCGACGAATGTCGCGAGTGCCGGTCCCGCGAGTTGAGCAAGCGCTCGTCGGGCAGAACCCGCTGCCGAGTATGCGACCGGGTTCCACGCCCACTCGGCCATGCTTGCGAGGGCGAATCGCGATGCCGTCGCCTGGACCATCGGATTGGCGGTGATGCCGAGGAGCGGAGCGGCAGCAAGGTCGGTCGCCCTGCCCTGAAGCGGACCCAGGAACAGTCGGCTGAAGTCGAAGTCATTGACCGGGTAGTTGTCCCAGAGCAACAGGGGTCGATCGAACGCCGCGGCCGCCTCCTCGACATCGCCCCGCGTCACGTCGGCAACCACGACATCCGATCCTGTCCACCAGACGATGACCGTCTCGGGCAGTTGCGCAACCAACTGGGAGCGGTACTCTGATCGCCCGTTGCCGGCGTAGTCGGTCGGCACCATGATCAGCGGCTCGGCGCCCGAGTGTCTATCCAGAAAATCGGCCACAAAGCGGGCACACGCGTCACCGTGAGCTGCGCCGGGTCCACCGAAGTTCTTCGCATCTTCTCCGTCAAGCTCGTACGGAACATCGTCAAACAGCAGGGCGAAAGACCGAATGCCGATCGACCACAGTTGCTCGGCGCGGGCGACCAAGGCGGCGTGGTCCGAGTTCTCGCCGTATCGCATCGACGTTGCGGGGTGGATCGCGTAGACAAACCGAACGCCGGATGCCGTTGCCGCACGAACGAGTTCCGCAAGCCGCGCGAGTCCGGGCGCGTCGTAGAGTTCCCGCCAGCGCTCCCGGTGCATCGGGTCGTCTTTTGGCGCGTACACATAAACATTGAGGCGGTTGCGGGCGGCGAACTCGAAGAACGACAACCTGTCGGCGTCACTCCACGGTGTCCCGTAGAAGCCCTCGATTACCCCGCGTATTGGCAGCGTCGGCCAGTCGCGAAGGCTCAGCTGCGGTATTGACCGCGCCCCGTCCTCCCTCGACAAGTCGGCGAGCGCGACCCGGCCGAATCGCTCTCCCGCTTCATCGGCGGCGGCAAGCACGATGCGGGCAACCCCGTCCCGTTCCCGGATGCGTATCGCGTATCCCTCCGGCGGAAGCGCTCGAGGGTCGAGATCACGCAGTTCGATCCAGGCTCGCGAGTCCGGTGACCTTCCCACCTTGATCTCGGCTGCCGAGATATCGACCGGAGGGCCGTCGATAGCGAGATTCTGAGCGAAAGGCAGCACGTTCAAATGAGCCGAGTCCCGGGTCGAGTTCACGTGTGGCAACGTTACTAGATACGCTATCCGCTATGACCGCCTCGCCGACAACACCGGGAGTTCGTGTTCGACGCGAGGGAGATGCCATTCGCATCGAGACAGACACATATCGTCTCGAGCTTCGTCGTATCGGAGCGGGTTTCGACCGCTTTCCGATCGCGCACCTGAGCGACGGTTCCGGTGTTTCGTGGCTAACACTCAATCTCCTCTCCTCGGTGCACACCGCGGCACAGGTCGACGAAACCTTCACGATCGGCGAGCCATCGCTGGCGCAGGAGGGTGACGATGTCGTCCTCACGATAGGAAGCCGCGGAACAGCCTGGCGTAGCAGGATGGCGATACTGCGCTGTACGCCCGACCATATCGACTACTCGGTCACGGTAGAGGGCGATGGCGCGATCACGGACGTCACCCTGCTGGGTGGGGACGCCGCCCTGCCAGGCGGTGCGGCAGGCACGTTTCGATCGGGTATCCGGTTCCCCTCGGTCTTTTCTCCGACACCGAGTGAGCCCATCCAGGTCGTGCGCGCCTCAAGCTCCGCGGTTGCTCTCGGCGTCGTTGGCGACGCCGAGCCGGGTCGGTTGAACGCCGTGTTTTCACCACCGCCACTCGTGCTCGGACTCGGGCGGAACTTGGCGAGCTCGCCTACTGGAGTGCCTGAGGGCGACTGGCTGGGGATGTCCATCGTCGCGCCCGTCGATCAACTCACGTTCTCCACCCTGCGCTACGAGCCGATCGATGGCGGCTTCCTGCTTCGGCTGAACTATGACGGTCACACGCTGGCCAAAGGGCGTTGGACCTCGCCGGTCGTCGTGCTCAGGCCCGCTCCGAACGGCTGGCGGGTGATCGATGACTATTGTCGTGACCTTGGCGAGCGCGGATTCGCACCCACGGCCACCGCGACCGCCGCTCGCTGGTGGCTCGAACCGATCTTCTGCGGTTGGGGTGCTCAGTGTGCGCGATACGCCGCCGCGAGCACGGGCAACAGCCCGCGAGCGGGTGAGGCCGCCGAGGCGGGAACGTCGCTTGCGGGCGCGCCCGATTACGCGCGTCAATCGGTCTACGACGAACTGCTCGGGACGTTACGGCACGCGGGTCTTGAACCCGGAACGATCGTGGTCGACGACCGCTGGCAAGCGGAATACGGGACTGGTACGCCCGACCTCGAACACTGGCCCGATCTCAAAGGCTGGATCGCCGATCGGCATGCAGAAGGTCATCGGGTGCTGCTGTGGTGGAAGGCCTGGGACCCCGAGGGCATCCCACTGACCGAATGCATCCTGGATGCCGCTGGCACAGCGGTTTCCGTTGATCCGGCAAACCCCGAGTATCTGAACCACCTCTCTGGAATCGTCCGATCGCTACTCGGTCCCGAAGGACTGGATGCCGATGGGTTCAAGGTCGACTTCACTCAGCGGGCGCCGACCGGAAGAACGCTGGTGGGACATCCCGGTCCGTGGGGCATCGGAGCGCTCCACGCTCTGCTCCGCACGCTCTATGTCGCGGCCAAGGACGCAAAGCTCGATGCCATGATCATCACGCACGCAATGCACCCGTCGTTCGGCGATGTGACGGATGTGGTGCGCCTTAACGATGTCCTCGAACGGGACCCGGAAGGCGTTATGGTTCCGGTTGTCGACCAGCTCCTATTCAGGCACGGCGTCGCATCCCGCGCCCTGCCGGGACATCCGATCGACACCGACCAGTGGCCAATGCCGTCTCGCGCCGAGTGGCTGAACTATGTGAGAACGCAGGGCGAACTCGGCATACCGGCCCTGTACTACGTCGAGTCCATCGATGCCACGAACGAAGCGATTGACGAAGCCGACCTCACCGTCGTTGCAAGGACGTGGACGGACTACCGCGCGAGACTTGGGTCATGACGATCGACAGCGAACTCATCGTTCCGGGCGTGCGCAGGATCAGAGATACCTGCAACGTCTACCTGATCGAGGGCGCGGACGGGCAGGCGATTGCGATTGACTTCGGTTCCGGCATCGTGCTCGAGCTCGCGGACAGTCTTGGTCTGACACTCACCGATGTGCTGATGACGCATCACCATCGCGACCAGGGGCAGGGGCTTCCGTTCGCGGCCGAGCGTGGAGTACGGATTCACGTTCCCCCTGTGGAGGTCGAGCTGTTTCGCAACGTCGAGGAGATGTGGCTTAGTCGCCGACTCGAAAACGACTACAACCTGCGGCAGGATCGCTTTTCGCTGCTCGATTCGGTCCCGATCAGTTCGACAGTGCCGGAATATCGCGAGGTTGAGTTCGCTGGGATCGTTGTACGCACGATCCCGACGCCCGGACACACCATGGGTTCGGTTAGCTATCTTGTGCGGATCGAGGACGCCGTCCTTGCGTTCAGTGGCGACCTCATCTTCGCGCCGGGCAAGGTCTGGTCACTCGCGGCGACTCAATGGTCATACTCGAACCAAGAGGGACCGGCCATGACGGTGCTCAGCAGCTATCTGCTCAGCGATGAGCGTCCCGACGTCCTGCTCCCCTCACACGGGGAAGTCATGCGGGATGCGGCCGCGGCTCTCACCGAACTGGCTGAGGCCATGCAGGAGTACGTCGATTCCCGTCGATCGTATCCGTGGGCGCTCGAGGATCGGCTGCGGAAGCCGTTTCGGTCGATCACTGAGCACCTGCTGCTCAATCGGTCGAGCATGTCGTGTTCATATGTGATCCTTTCGACGACCGGCGAAGCGCTCCTTGTCGACTTCGGTTACGACATGACGACGGGCATCCTGAACGAAACCGAACGATCCGCTCGGCGCCCCTGGCTCGCGTCCCTTCCGGCGCTTCGGGAACAGTACGGCGTGACGAACATCACGGTTGGTTTGCCAACTCACTATCACGACGATCATCTGGCCGGATTTCCGCTGCTGCGTGATGTCGAACAGACCGAGATCTGGGTGCCCGAGAACTTCGCACCGATCATTGCCGACCCACTGCGTTTCGACCTACCGTGCCAGTGGTTCGACCCGATCGGCGCAGACAAGGTATTGCCGTTGGGCAAGCCCTTCACCTGGAACGAATATACGATCACTCCGCACGAGCTACCCGGGCATACGCGCTACGCGGTTGCGTACGAGGTCACGATCGATGACATTACGGTGCTGTTCACCGGCGACCAGCAGGAGGGTCTTGGCGGTCCCGGCGAACGGCGCGACATCATGAATTACCAATACCGCAACCTGTTTGCGCTCGGCGACTATCGGCGCAGTGCCGCCCTCTACCAGCGCGTCGCGCCGGGACTCATCGTGACGGGTCACTGGGAGCCGCGATGGGTTGAGGACGGCTACCTCGACTATCTGGGCAGGGAGGGCCAGTTCATCGACGACATCCACCAGCGATTGCTGCCGCTCGACCAGTACGACCTGCCCGCCGATAGCATTCTGGCAAGGATCGCACCCTATCGTTCGTTTCTGGCACCCGGTGCTACGAGCGAGTACGTCGTCACCCTGCGCAATCCGCTGCCCGATCGCGCGGTCGCGAACGTGTCACTGGTCGTCCCCGATGGATGGGCGACAACGTCCGCTCAGGCCGCCGACGTCGAGTCGGGAGAGACGCTGGAGATGGCGTTTTCGGTAACGGTCGGCCGTACCTCGGCGCGGCGCGCGCGAATCGCCGCCGAGGTGACCATTGGCGAGCTGCGGCTCGGGCAGCACGCGGAGGCGCTCGTGGACGTGGTTACGAAGCCATAGTCACACTGGAATTGCTCTCATGTTGACCTCCGGATGCCCGCTCGATACTATGTGGGAACGATGTCACATGCTCACAGCGGAGCGCGCGGTGGGGTCGGTACGGAGGATGATATGGCACGACCGCCGCGCGCGGTATTGGCACTCGACATCGGTGGCACGAAACTCGCTGTCGGTGTCGTGACGCCCGATGGAGCGACGCAGTCGTTCCTCGTTGAACCGACGCACAAAGAAGAAGGCCACGCCGTCGTGATCCGGCGCCTCTTTGACCTGGGTCACCGCGCCCTCGAGGCCGCAGGGATCGACGAGATCGCAGCGGTGGGAATCTCGTGTGGCGGCCCTCTTGATGCCGAAGCGGGCGTCCTGGTGGCGCCTCTGCACCTTCCCGGCTGGATCGATATTCCACTCGTCGCCATGACGTCAGCCGAATTCGGCGTTCCAGCCGTTCTCGAGAATGACGCGTCTGCAGCGGCGCTGGGCGAATATCGTTACGGCATCGCCCAGCACGTGAGCACGCTCCTTTATCTCACCGTATCGACCGGCATTGGCGGCGGCGCGGTTCTCGGCGGAAAGCTTCATCGCGGTGCCGCCGGTAACGGCGGAGAGTACGGCCACATCATGGTTCGCCCCGGCGGACGACCATGCCTCTGCGGTCGCAATGGCTGCCTGGAGGGATACGCGTCCGGCAGTTCGATCGCGCTGCGCGCCCGCGAAGCCGTTCAGGCGACGGACCGGCAGACGTCGCTGCGCGAACTCGACGTCATCCTTGCCGAGGACGTCGCGGCAGCGGCTCGCGAGGGCGATGAACTCGCCAGCGAGATCTGGTCTGAAACCACCGACGTCCTCGCGCAGGCGGTGACGGACCTCGTCAACGTGTTCGAGCCGGATGTCGTCGTCCTCGGCGGCGGCGTCACCCGCTCCGGCGAGCAGTTGCTTGGCCCCGTCCGCACAGCGGTGCTGCGGGACGCGATGCGGCCCGCCGCGGCAGCGGTCCGGATCGAGTCGGCGGGCCTTGGCGATGCTGTCGGCGTTGTTGGTGCCGCCGCGCTCGCCTTCGATCTCGCGGAGAGCCGCGTCGATGCCTGACTGGATGGGTGACCAACTTGCGACTCACATCGAGACAGCGCGCGACGCCGCTGCCCTTCTGCCGACGGTACGCGAGGTGGCTCGACTCCTGTGCACCCGCTTTGAATCGCGAGGCATCCTGTACACCTTCGGAAACGGCGGCAGCGCCGCCGACGCGCAGCACTTCACCGGCGAGATAATCGGACATTACAAACGCGATCGGCGGCCCCTCGGAGCCGTCACCCTCAGCACCGATCCGACAACGATGACCTGTATCGCGAACGACTACTCGTATGACGATGTGTTCTCCCGACAGATCGAGGGGCTGGCTCGCGCCGGCGATGTCGTGGCAGCGTTCACCACCAGCGGCAATTCGGCAAACATCGTGTCCGCGCTGGCCGCCGCGCGGCGGGCCGGCGCGACTACCGTGCTGTTCGGCGGCGGGACCGGAGGAGCAGCTCTCGAACACGCCGATTACGCTCTGATCGTGCCCTCGTCAATTACACCCCGCATCCAGGAGATGCACACCTTCATGCTTCACGCGATTAGCGAATATGTGGACGCGTGGGCGGCCGGCGACCAGGAATACGCGTGAGCGAGGCGCCACTCGCGAACGCTCCGTCAGGCCCCCAGCCGATCGGCCTGCCGACCACGCCCCGACCTCGCGCGACTCCCGATCGCGACATCCACATGATCGGCAATGCGCACCTCGATCCGGTGTGGCTCTGGCCTTGGCAGGAGGGCTACCAGGAAGCCCGAGCGACGTTCTGGTCGGCCATCCAGCGGATGGACGAGTACCCGGATTTCGTCTTCACCTGCGACCAGATCGTGCTGCTGAGCTGGGTCGAAGAGCAGGATCCCGAACTGTTCGCGCGAATTGTCGAGCGCGTCGCTGATGGACGTTGGGTCAACGTCGGCGGATGGTGGGTCGAGCCGGACTGCAACATGCCGATGGGCGAGAGCTTCGCGCGCCAGGGGCTATACGGTCAGCGCTATCTCGAGTCGCGCTTCGGCCGTCCGGCGACCGTGGGAATGAACGCGGACCCGTTCGGACACAACGCCATGATTCCCGCGATACTCCGTGGGCAGGGCATGGATTCATACGTCTTCCTGCGGCCCGGTCGCCATGAGGCCGAGTTTTCGCCCACCGTATTTTTCTGGGAGGCGCCGGACGGTTCGCGCGTGCTCGCGTATCGAATCCCGTTCGAATACGGCAGTCCGCCCGGCTCCATCGAGGGCCAGACGGAGAAGGCACTCGGCCAGCTCGACAAGTCCCAAGGGACGCACATGGTCTTCTACGGTGTCGGAAACCACGGCGGTGGTCCAACCATTGCCAACATCGAATCCATCCATCGGTATGACCGCATGGGTACATTCGGAAGGATGACGATGTCTTCTCCGCGCGACTACTTTGACGAACTCCAGACCCGCGGTGCCGCTTTTACCGACAGCCTGCCGGTAATCGCCGACGATTTGCAGCACCATGCACCGGGCTGCTACTCGGCGCATTCGGGCATTAAGGCTTGGCAACGGCGCGCGCAATTCGCCGCGTTAGCCGCCGAGCGTTGGGCCGCAGTCGTCGCGCTAACGGATGGCGTCCCATACCCTCGCGAGGATCTCGAGCGCGCGTGGAAGCAGATCCTGTTCAATCAGTTCCATGACATCCTTCCCGGTTCGGCGGTCGAGCCGTCCTATGAGGATGCCCGCGATCAGCTCGGCGAAACCGTCGCGATTTCGAAGCGCATTATCGCCCATGCGCACAACACCCTCGCGAGGCAGATTGCCATTCCCTTCATCGAGGGCACGCAACCGGTTCTCGTGTTCAACCAGCATCCGTGGCACGTCGAAACGGATGTCGACCTGCAATACGGCGGCAAGGCGCTCGGTCTCCACCTGGTCGACGAGAACAACGAGCCGGTCGCCTTCCAGCACAGCCAGTCGACGGCAACCACGGATGATATTGGCAGGGGCGCGGTCTCATTTCGCGCGTCGGTCCCGTCGTTCGGCTATCGCCTATACCGGTATGCACCGGGGCCTGCATCGATCCCCGCTGCAACGTCGCAACTGCTTGTGACGGAATCTGTACTTGAGAATGACCACGTGCGGATCGAGCTCGATCGGGCGAGCGGATGGATCTCGTCCTTCCTGAACAAGGCAACGGGCGCGGATATCATGGCCGGCGTCAACGGCGCCGCTCATACACAGGTCTGCAATGACCCGACAGACACTTGGGGGCACCGAGTTGTCTCGTACGCCTGGCCGGGCGCGACCATGGACTTGACCCGTGTGGTCGTACGCGAGAGCGGACCGCTGCACTCTCGCGTTCGCATTGAAAGGGCATGGGGAGCATCGACACTGGTTGAGGAACTCGTGCTCGAGCACGACAGCGGGGTGCTCCGCGTGGATGTGACACTTGACTGGCGCGAGAAAGCACACTTGCTCAAGCTGCGGTTCCCAACCGTTCTCAACGAACCATCAGCAACCTACGAGATTCCATACTCCCACCTCGAGCGACCCGTCGACGGTGCCGAAGAACCCGCACAGGGCTGGGTCGACATTTCCGGGACGGTCGACGGCATCCCTGCGGGGTTGACGGTCATCACGACCAATAAACATGCCTACGACGTATCGCCGGCCGCTGCGAACAACACCGAGCAACCTTCCATCGGGATCACCGCGGTACGCAGCCCCGTGTATTCCTGGCACGATCCGAGACTGCTCGATCCCGACGGCTATTACTCGTTTCAGGACCAGGGTATCCAGCGCTTCAGCTACGAGCTGGTAACACACGGGGGCGATTGGCGGATCGCCCAGCCGACCCGTCGCGCGGCGCTGCTCGGTTCCCCGGTCCGCGCCCAACTTGAGTCGTCCCACGAAGGCACTCTGCCAACCACAGCCTCATTCGCGTCGGACGGGGGCGGCTCGGTCGTCGTCACGGCGATCAAAGGCAGCGAGGATGCCGTTGCTGGCGCGGGTGGCGCCGATCTGATCGTTCGGGCCGTCGAAACGGCTGGCGTTGCGACATCCGCAGTGATCGAGTTGCCGCTTGTGGGTCGGAGCCTCACCCTTGACTTCTCCCCGAATCAGTTGCGCACGTTCCGCGTTCCGCGCCAGGGAGAGCCAGTAGAAGTCAACCTGGTCGAATGGCCGATCTGAGCTTCTCCGCGCTCGGCGCCCCAACGTCCGACTTCCACTTCGAGCGGACGAATGGTGGAGTCACTGTCGTCTACGTCGGCGCGAGGCCGATCATCGCCTCGGTCCGCGTTACGGTGAGAATCACCAGTGCGCGCGCCCCGTGGTGGCTCATCCCGGGTGTCTTCTATGGTGAGAACAGACCCGCAGACAACGATCGGGTCTTTCCGCGATTCGAGATCGGTGCGTCGAGCGCGCAGCAGCACGCCGCGATGGTCAGCGACGAGTGGCACTTCCGCGCCGATCGCGCCGCGACGCCTGCAGTGTTTGTGTGGGCGGCGCCCGGGCTTGGCGGGGCCGCCATCGCAACGAGCGAACGTAGCTCCCTCGGCCCCAGCTCGATTGGGTTCGAGCATCGCGACAGTGTCGCGCATTTGCACGTAACGTACCCCTCGAAGGAATATCCCATAACCTACTATGGCGATTCCAAGCCGCGAGTTGCATTGGAAGAGGCCCATCGGTGGAAGCCCGGCGAGAGCGTTGAACTGCCCTTCACCGTGTATGAACTCGATGCCGATCGCCACGCATACGCCCCGATTCTTCGAGAGTTATGGGTGCTTTCCGCCCGGACGTCACGGCCGCGGCCCTGGGTCAGCGTCGAGCAAGCTGCAGACCTTACCGCGCGGGGATTATTCGAATGGCACTACGACGCAGATCCAGGAGTCCTGCTTGAGACTGTCGGATTCGACCGCGAGGTGAGCGGGCGGGATGGGCGGCGCGTCGACCGACAGGCGATGCATGTCGGCTGGATCAGCGGCATCCCGTGGGCATACGCGATGCTGCGACACGGCGTGCGACTCGATCACCCGGACGAGATCGCGGCAGCGCGAAAGGTGATCGGTTTCATTACGTCGAACCTCTCTCCCTCGGGAACTTTCTGGGGCGTCTGGTACCGGGACCACGGCTGGTCTCAGAGTTGGAGCACGGTGAAGAACGCGCTGCACTCGCGCACTCTTGCCGAAGCGACCCTGTTCCTGGTTCGCGCCCTGCTGCTTGAGGATAACGAAGGCTGGGAGTCCGCCGCTCGCTCGAATCTCGACGCCGTGGTGCACCGGCAGCGAGCCGACGGCAACCTCGGTTCCCTGCACGACGCCAACACCGGCGAGGTGCTCTCCTGGAACGGCGCATCCGGCCTGACGTGGATTGCGGCACTGGTCGAAGCGGCCGACAGGAACGAGACGTACCTGCCCGCAGCGATCCGCGCGGGCGAGTACTACTCGAGCTTTGTCCTCGATGAGTATCTTTGCGGGGCGCCCGAGGACGTCGACCTGGCACCGACCAGCGAGGATGGCTATGCGGCGGTCATGGCTTTCGTCGCCCTCTTCCGAGCGACGAAGGAGCCGCGCTGGATCGATCTCGCGCGCCGCGCTGCCGATTGGATGCTGACGTTCCGATACAGCTACGACGTCGCCTTCGATGAGCAGACGTTGCTCGGCCGCTACGACTTCAGCACCCGTGGGGCAGACAACGCCTCGCCCTCTAACCAGCATTTGCACGCATACGGTCTGGTGTGCACGGCAGAACTCTTCGAGTTATCCGAGGCGCTCAACGATCCGTTCTACCGAGACCGAGCCGAGGAAACGCTCGCCTGCTTCCGACAGTTTATCGCGCGCGAAAATGGCGACTTCAATGCCTACCGTGGCATGGTCAGTGAACGGTACTACCAGACCGACTGCTTCCAGTCGAAAGGGATGCTGCTGACTCTGTCCCACGCGTGGAGCGTGGGAGTGACGCTGCTTGCCTGCGAGCAACGTCTCGCGAGGTAGTCGCTCAGAGGCTCCGGAGCACCAACGCGGCTCGTGCCGCGGCGAGCGCCTGTTGCCCCGCTCCAGCGTGCTCGAGCGCGAGTAACGCGGCGCCCAGCACGGGTGGAGCATCGACCACGATGGCAACAGCACTGGGAGCCAGTTCTGCGAGTCGCTGCGTGACGCCCTTCAGCAGTCGCGCGTCGCCCGATCGTAGGACGCCTCCGCCAAGTACAACAGGAACAGCGCCGACGAGTCCCAGACGAATGATGCAGGATGCCGCCATCGTGGCGATCTCAGCCGCCTGTCGGTCGACGATCGAGCCCGCGATTTTATCTCCGAGCCGCGCTGCCGCGAACACCACTGGCGCGAGTTCACCTAGGCTGCCGCGCGAGAGTCGACCGAGGTGCAGGGCTTCCGTCACTTCGGATAGAAGACCCAGTCCGAAGTGCTCCGGTATGGCCAGTTCGAGCACGGTGCGGTCTCCGCGCGAATCCGCGCCACGGCTTGCATGCCAGAGGGCCGTCTCCCCGATCGAATCGCCCCCTCCCCAATCGCCCGAGATGGCGCCGAGAGCGAGGAAGCGCGCTGTGCGCCCGTCCTCGCGCACACCAACAGCGTTTAGACCTGCGCCGCAGATGACGGCAACAGCATCGGATGCACCCGTGCCGGCCCGCAGCAGCGCGAAGATGTCATTGTCGACTACCGTGGTCGCCGATGACCATGACTTCTGCCTGACTGCCTCACGATATGCGGCAAGTTCCGATGAGAGGTCCAGCCCGGCGAGATACAGACTCGCCTGGGCCACAGGATGTCCTGCCGCGGCCTCGGCGACGAGCTTCGACACGATCTCAATCGAACCATCGAGACCGACATTGTGCGGGCTCGTACTCGTGGCGGCAGCGCGACCGACGAGTCGACCGTCGAGACCGAATGCCACAACGTCGGTCTTCGAGTTGCCGCCATCCACTGCGACAGCAACGGCTTCACCCATCACCGCGCCCATGGCAGGTATTGGCTGTTGTTGGAGATGAGCAGGTCGGTTAGTGCTTCGGCCCGGTCGTACTGCAGTACGAGTGGATGCGCTTGCATGGCCCGAAGGACTCGATCGCGTCCGCCGTGGATGGCGGCATCGAGAGCGAGCCGTTCGTAACCGGCCACGGCAGATATCAGGGCGCGCTGGCCGTCCGGAAGCTGCTCGACCGGGAGGGCCTCGACGCCCCCCGCCGTGACGCGGGCCGACACTTCGATCACGTGGTCATCCGGCAGGAACGGCAGGCTTCCGTTGTTGGACAGGTTCACGACCTGCACATCGCCACGATCGGTGTTCAGTGACGCCATGAGATCGATGGCCGCCTCAGAATAGAAGGCGCCACCACGACGAGCGAGCGCATCCGGCTTGGTGGTCACGGTCGGATCGGCGTAGAGGGCGAGCAGCTCGCGCTCGACATCCATGACAGCCTCGGCCCGAGTCTGCGTCTCCTGTAGTTGCTCCTCAAGCACCCGGTCATGGGAGTAGTAATAGCGCAGGTAGTACGACGGAAGCTGACCGAGCAACTCGAGCACCTTGTGCGGCAGCCCCATGTCGCTCGAGAATTTCTCGCCGTAATCGCGAAGCAACCGCGGCAGCACATCCGCCCCGTCGAGCAGCGCTTCGCGTTCCCAGGTCAGATGGTTGAGGCCGACGTGCCTCAATTCGATGCGCGAAGGATCGACCTCAAGGAGCCGTGCGAAGGTGCGTTGGAATCCGATTGCCGCATTGCACAGCCCGACGGCGTGGTGGCCTTCCTGCAGCAGCGCGCGAGTGACTATTCCAACCGGATTGGTGAAATCGATAATCCAGGCGTCTGGTTTGGCGTACCTTCGCACCGCCTCCGCGGCCTCGAGGATGATGGGAACAGTACGCAGCGCCTTGGCGAATCCACCCGGCCCAGTTGTCTCCTGTCCGATGCAGTGCACCACATGCGGCCACGTCTCATCCCCGTGGCGTGCCGCTTGCCCGCCAACTCGTAGCTGAAACAGGACGATGTCGGCGTCGCTGACGCCGGCAACCAGATCCGGCGTCGCATGCACGCGAGCCCGGTGACCTGCCGCGCTGAGCATGCGCCGCGACATTCCGGTGATCAGGTCGAGTCGCTCGGGGTCCGGATCAACGAGCCAAAGCTCGTCCAACGGGAGCTGGTCACCCATGCGCACGAGGCCATCGACGAGTTCGGGGGTGTAGGTCGAGCCACCGCCGACAATCGCGAGTTTCATGGCTGGCAAACGTCCTCTCTGGAATCGTTCCCACATTCTATCGAACGGTGCGCAGATTTCGCGGCCGATAAAAGGTCAGGACTAAAGCCTCTGGGCGTTGGCCAGCCCCGCGTAGATACCGCCAAGTGCCACGAGCTGGTCGTGGTCGCCGACTTCGACGACTCGGCCGTGGTCGAGGACGATAATCCGATCGGCCGATCGCACCGTGGCCAGCCGGTGTGCGACAACGAGCGCGGTACGTCCGCGCATCAGGCGATCGAGCGCCTCCTTGATGAGCGCCTCCGAGTGACTATCGAGGGCGGAGGTCGCCTCGTCAAGGAGCAGCACACGAGGGTCGCGAATGAGTGCGCGGGCGATCGCGAACCTCTGTCGCTGACCGCCCGACAACCGGGCGCCACGCTCACCGACAATCGTGTTCCAGCCATCCGGGAGTTGGTCGACAATCTCCAGCGCGTTCGCGTCCGCCAGCGCGGCCAGCACCCGGTCGTCATCGACATGTCCGAGACCGTAGGTGACATTGTCGCGCACCGTCCCCTCGAACAGTACGGACTCTTGTGGCACGACCGAGACAAACGATCGATAGCTCCGCAGATCAAGCGTCTGCATGTCCGCGCCGTCGAGGAGTATTCGTCCGCTATCGGGGCGCAGGAAGCCAAGGACCAGATTGAGCATGGTGGACTTTCCTGAGCCGCTTGCGCCGACAAATGCCACGGTCTCCCCCGCATTGATCACAAGGTCGACGTCGTCGAGCGCGAGCGGGTTCGCAGGCTCATAGCGGTAACTCATTCGCTCGAGCGTCAGTTCGCCGCGCACGGTGCGGACGGTCTGCTTTCCGTTGTTCTGCTCCAGATCAGGATCTTGAAGCACTTCGGCGATCGATCGCAGGGACTCCCGACCGCGGGCGAGCATCGGCATCAGGTTCAACAGCGAGACAACGGCATTCGTAAGCAGCGTGAAATAGCTGCTCAGCAGGACGACTTGGCCGGGCGTGATCGCGAGGAAACCGGTCAGCGATGCCCCCGCGGCCGCGAACAGGCAGAAAATGGCGAGCAGTTGAAACGACAGCCATGAGACAGCACCGAAGCGACCGGCGATCTGGTCCAGCTGGAATCCGGCGCTGCGTACTCCCTCCGCGCTGTCCGCGACGCGCTGTGCGGCATGGTTCTCCAGCCCATGCGCGCGGGTAATCGGCATCAGGGTTGCCATCTCACCGACCCGGGACGAGAATCGTTCCACTTCTCGCCGAAATTGCTCGTTGCGCTGGTGCGAACGTGTGCGAACAAACCACACGAGAGTCGCGCCGAGAGGCACGGTGACCGCAAAGACGAGTACGAATGCCGGCACCTGGATTGCAGTATTCGTTATCGCGCCGATGAGAACGAACGTCGCGGACATGATCGGTGGGAACGAGGATTGCAGCATCTGTTCGATGCTTTCGACATCCTTCACCACCTTGTTCTGAATGACCGATGCGCTGGCGCGGGAATGAAATCCGATCGACAGCGCCTGGAGTTTCTCGACCATCCGGTTCCGAAGATCAGCACCAACCTGCCGATACGTCCGACTCCACATGTCGTTGTAAAAGATGCCGATCGGATAGTTCTGCAACAGCACCGCTATGGCCAGACCGACATAAATCGTGAGCTGGCTAAATGAACGATGTTGCACGACGGTATCGATGATTGCCGCGGTAAGCAGCGGCAGTACCCATAGCGGTGCATCTTTTATCGCGTATGCGACGATGGCAAGGGCGAGCCGGCGCCGGTGCATTCCCAAGATCCGCAGTAACGATCGAAACGGATGCTCGCCGTCCACCTGATCAAGCGGGCTCGATCCGATCGTCGTCCCTTTCGATGGCACTGGCTCATTATTGCGGCATTCTGAGAACGATGCCACATGCATTGCGATACGCAATGCGAAGGACGGCTCTGCGTTATGAATCAGCCGCAAAATGGGGGGATGTTGCAGGGAGCAGCCGGTCAGGTGCGACTAGTTGAGCATCGCGGACACACCCTGGTCGAAATCCCCAAGGCCCATCCTCCCGTTTTCTGCCACGGCGACTGGACCGATGGGGATCTCCTGGCTGTGGATGACCGGGGCACGGGCGTTATCGGACAGTACGTTCCTCAGCTACTGTTTCCGACCTTCGCCGCAATCCGACGCGGCGCTGTGCCCAGTCCGATCGAGTGGGTCGACGTTGAAACAGTCGATGGGCTAGACGCGTCTGAGGTACCGGTGTGGGTGTTCACGCAAATCGACCCGGCGTTTGCTGGTGTCAACTCCGACTCGACCGCGCCGGGAAATCGCTTGGCTCTCACCCCGCGTTCGCCACTGCGGGATTAGGGCGACAAGAAGGCTCCATACGCATCGAGACGAACAGACCAAACCTGCGGGGTAAATGCGGTGCCAGGCGAGAGTCTCAAGCGCATGGAGGGCTTGCCCTTACCCCGCTAACCAGATGTCAAAATCTGGTCGCTCCGCCCTTGCCCTGATACATCACACTACGTGGTACGCGCGGGCCATATTGAAGCGTGAGAAGCTTCGCCTGATAGGCAAATTCCCTCCCCGATTGGAGCTGTTCTGCCGGCGCCACATTTGCGCGCCTGTAGTTCCCTATGGGGCGTACCCCCTATTTGCTATTGGTCGGCGTCCGGAGTTCGGCGCCCACCATCCACGACAACTGCTCGAGCCGCGCGATGATCGCGTGAAGCAGATCGGCTGATGTGGGATCTTCGTCATCCACGGTGTCGTGGACCTTGCGCATGCGCGACACCGTCGTGTCCAGTCGGGCGGTGATCAACTCCACCGTGTCTGGGGTCAAAATCTCACCATTCGGATACTCGGGAAGCAGCGTGGTTGCCGCAACGGTGTCGCTGCGACCGTCCACGATCGCGTGCAGCGCTCGCAGCCGTTCTGCCACTGCGTCGCTGAACTCGCGCGCGTCGTGCACAATCTCGTCGAGTTGAAGGTGAAGGTCGCGAAAGTTTGGCCCGACGACGTTCCAGTGGGCCTGCTTGCCCTGGATGTGCAACTCGATGAGGTCGACAAGCACAGACTGCAAGCTGTCAGTCAGGGCTTTGGAGGCCTGGAAACCTTTCTCGGCGTTCTGTCGGTTCGTCTTTCGGGCACCAGCATCGGAGGAAACGCGAACGTCACGTGCGATTGTGTCAGTCATAGCCCCAGAATGCGCGCGCCCAACGAAGCGGTCAACGGGGTTGACAGGCCTCGCGTGGTCGATCACAACAAAGCACGATAAATAGATGGACGCGTCCAGGATGGTGCGCGATCCTCATATTCACCTGATCTGAGCCCTCCCGGGAGGCTCAATCGGAGTCCTTACGCCCGCGCTCTTCGTCTCCGTGGATTCCGGCTAACACGCTGTCTGAGATGGATGATTCCGATGCCGAACGAGACGAGAAGAAAGCCGATGGTGGCGAAGAACCCGTCGCGGAACGCCGCCTGCTAGCAGGCCAGTTTGTGCCCTGAAGCCAAGATCACGCGGAAGAAAACTGCGGTGAGCGCGGACACACCGACTGCCGTTCCGAGTCGCTGGCCCAACTGTGTCATCGATCCGGCTGCGCTTCCTTCGTTACCGGGATCTCTGACAGGGTGAAAGTCTGGTTGGGCGGGATGACCAGTCCGCCGCCTGCGCCTCCCAGCAAAAGACCGGTGCCCATGTACCACTCGACGGTCGAGGCGGGTGCGAGTTGGGTGGCTAGAACAGTAATGCCTCACTCCGACGATTACCGTCGCGATTCCGACGACTACCAGCGCGCGGCCAAATCGGTTCCCCTTTTCGTTGTCCTGTTGCCTGGGCAACAGCCGCAGCGAAAAGATGATCGCCGCGATGCCCAGCGGCGCGTTGATCGCGAACAGCGGGCGCCATCCGTTCGCTGCTCCGCCGAGCCCGATCACCGGGCCACCGGTGGTGGGACCGCGTTCCTCGTCGCGGAATAGCTGCTGGTCCATCCCGAGCACCTGGGGCATTTGGAGTCCGGCCGCAAGACGCTGAATCAGACGCGCGGTCGTGAGCCAGATCTCGTTGGGCGCGACCGCGCAGAGGGCGCTCGCGACGACGAATCCGCTGAGCCCGACGACGAAGAAGGTGCGCCGGAGTTGTTATCTCCGAGCCGGTCCACTGGCACCAGTGCCAGGCCGAAGGCCAAGGTGTAACCGGCAACGATCAGTTGCAACTCGGTCGAGTCCGCGTGCAGCGACGACTGGATCGACGGCAGCGCGACGTTGACACCGGAGAGGTCCAGAGTCGTCAACGCCCCGACGCCGATGCGCACCAAGAAGGCCCGCCGCCTGGCCGGGTTGTCGAGATCGGATGCGCTGACGAAGCGAGTGGATGTCACATTCGATCTTGCCCAGCCACGTTCGGCTGGTTCTAGGCGTTGCACAACAACAGCGAGGACTGAGTTTAATGCGCACTTTTCGTGACGAACTCCAGTACCTGGTGCCAGTGGGTGAGCAGAACCAGGTGACCTTCATCAGGCACGCTCATGATGACCGGATCGTGGAACCTCTTCGCGTACCATTTCGCGTCTGACTCGCTGGCGACCGCATCCTGGCATCCATAGAGAAGCAGCGCCGGCACGTCCAGCCGCCCGACAACATCCGCCCATTTATCTGTGCGAACAGCGAGCCGGTCGGCGGCAATCCCATGCCCGTCCTGCATCCACGCGTTCTCCAGCATCCGCTCGAGCCGGCCCCTAACTCCGAGCGGGGCGAGCGCCGGATCGGCACCGTCGACCCCCAGGCTGAAGAGCGACGGCGGGCCGTCGTCCCGGATGCTCGCGCGGAGACTGTTGAAACTCTTCTCAATGCCGTGTTTGCGCAGCTCGGAGATCGCGGAGTACCGCTGGCCCTTGCGCAGGGTGTGCGGGTCCGGACTGCCGATGATCACGACGCAGTCGGTCAGCTGAGGATGCCTGGCCGCGAAGGAGGTCGCGATGGCCCCGCCGAACGACCAGCCCACGATTCCGACGGTTCCAAACTGGATGCCGGTGATTTCATCGGCGACCCGCTCGACGCGCTGGAGATACTCCGCGATGTCGTCCGCGAATCCCTCGACGGTTGGCTCGGTACCGTTCGGCAGCGGATCGGAACCGCCGTATCCTGGCCGGTCGATCTCGATCACCCTCACGCCGGATGCAATCGTTGCTTCCGGGTCGGGATCGAATGGCCCAGCGCCGGGAGTTGGTAAGCAGAGTACAACCAATCGGGTAGCGGTCGGCTCGCCCAGTGCAGAGATACCCAGTTTTCGCCCGGACTCAAGTTCGAAGTAGTGATGCGCCATCGTTTCCGCCTTCCTGTCAGTGAGCGCATTGGCTGAGTGTCTAGATGGTTGCCACCGAGCCGCCGTCGACCCGGTAATTGGATCCCACGACAAACGACGCGAGGTCGGAGCACAGGAACGCGATCACGTTCGCTACTTCCTGCGGCTCGCCGCGACGTTTCAGTTCCAGGTACGGGCGCTCCTCCTCGAGAAAACTTGTGATCGCTTCGTCGGTCGATGTGCCGAGTTGCTCCGCGCGCTTCTTCATCATTTCGTCGGTCATCGGAGTGTGGATAAAGGCAGGCGAAATCGCATTGACGAGAAGCCCCTCGAGCGCGTAGCTACGCGAAAGCCCTTTCGCGAGGGCAAGAATTCCCGCCTTTGCCGCGCAGTACGGGAGTTCATCGTCGTACGGTTGCGCCGCGTCCTCCGACCCGATCAGGACGATGCGCCCCCATCCGCCTTTTCGCAAGGCGGGCAGGAACGTCCTCACCAGACGCACCGGGCCGAGCAGATCGGTCTCGATGGTGGAGGTCCATCCTTCGTCATCGATTTCATGAAACAGTCCCTGTGCACCTGTCACGCCGGCCGCCTGCACCAGGATGTCGATATCGCCGAGGGCGGCGTCCACCGACGCCCGAAGCTTCTCAAGCGACTCGAGCGACCTCACATCCGCCGCAAATGCGAACAGCATCCCCGCGGGAGCGTCGAGTCTCGAAGCTGCATCGTCGAGACTGCCCTGCTCCCGGTCGCTGATGACGACCCGAACTCCTTCGTGCAGGAGGGTTTGCGCCGTGCACCACCCGATCCCGGAGTCACCACCTGTTACGAGCGCGGTCTTGCCGGTGATTCCGAGGTTCATTGACTGCCTTTCTGCGGGGTGCCGAACGCGCGCACGGGGTATCCGTGCGCTGTGGTCTCGACCTGAAAGATCGAGCCAGTCAGTGGATGCTCGACGAGTTGCTGCTCCGTGCAGTTCTCGCGAGCGGTTGCGATAAAGAGTGTGGAAAGCACCGGGCCGCCAAATGCAAGGGAC
The DNA here is from genome assembly GCA_036271875.1 of Galbitalea sp. Lineage (GTDB taxonomy): Bacteria > Actinomycetota > Actinomycetes > Actinomycetales > Microbacteriaceae > Galbitalea. The sequence goes on along the minus strand of DATAZU010000020.1, from coordinate 1,410 downwards.
GTGACGTGCACCCCGGGAACGTCGAATTCGAGATCCGGGATGCCGTCGGAACTCCAGTGCACCACATGCCCGGAGTCGTAAATGCCGCTCCAGAACCCGCCATCTGCGTCACAGGCCAGGCCGTCGCTCATACGTCCATGGACGAATGGTTCGACGTTGTGCAATTCACCCTCGGCCGAATAGTCGCCACGGTAAATGGTCTTGGTCGCGGTGTCGGTGAACCACATGGTTCCTCCGTCGTCGGACCACTCGAACCCGTTCGCGACGCCGATGCCACCGATGAGGATGCGCACCCGTCCCGCTTCGGTTATCGAGTAGATCGCACCGTCGAGTTCATTGTCGAGGTTCATCGATCCGGTGATGAACCTGCCGACAGGGTCGCACTTCGCCTCGTTGAATCGCAGGCGACCGGAGTGATGTTCGACGCGCGCGACCACTCTGCGGATCTCACCAACAGAGCCGGCGATGGCTATGAAATCCGCTCCCGAATACACGATGCCATCGCCAGACGCGAGAGGCTGAAAGGCACTGACCGGCGGCGGGAAGAGGAGCGTTTCGTCGTCACTACCATCCGCGTCTCCGGCGAGCGGGCTGCGATATACGAGTCCCGAGTCGATGTCGCACCAGCGCATAGCTGTGCCATCCCACCAGAGACTCTCGGCGATGATCGACCGCGCGCTCCGAAAGACGCTCACGTCAGAGCGCAGCAAATCGGTCACCCTGTTCTCTTCCTCTCTCTCGCGCCTGGCTTCTCATCGGCCCGTCATTCTCGTCGGCCCAATGGTTCAGATAGTCAGAATGATGCGGGCCATTGAGCAGTCCGTCGGACAGGAAGGCCGCATACCCGCCCGAAGCGCGCGCATCCAATCGTCCGGATGTGATCACATCCGGATCCCCGGCGGCTTCAGCACGCGCTCCCAGCGCCTGAACGCGTTCGACGAGGTCAACGTCCTCAGCGCGGGACAGCGATCGGAATCCGCCGACCGCGAGATAGGTAGATGCCTTAACGCCCAGGTTGGCACCATGCACATGCCCGAGCGCCGCGCCGCTCGCGTGACGTACTTTCCACGCATCGATCTGGGCCGACTCGAGGTCTCGGAAATCCGGTTTCACCGCTCCGATCCGCAGGAGTGAGCCACGCCTCGCGGCATGCAAATTGTTGCGGAGCCACTGCGCGTCGACAAACGAATCCGCATCCGTGTTGGCAATCCAGATCTGTTCCGCCGGCCACGAGATTCGTTCGAGAGCGCGCTGCACTCCGATCCCACGGGCCGAGCCGACGCCCAGGGGAGAGATCTCGACAACCTCGGTTCCGCCGTGTGCGCGGGCGATGCCAGCGGTACCGTCTGAGCAACCATCCGCGACGACGGTGATTGACACGTCGGCGCGGGTTCCAAGGATCTGCGCCGA
>DATAZU010000019.1:0-16019 GCA_036271875.1 Galbitalea sp. | reverse complement strand
TAAGGCCCTAACGCGGAGCGTTATAGGGCCTTCCGCCGCCCCTCACGACGATCAGGAGCGCGGAGGGGCCGTCGTGTTCCCAAGGTGGAACACCGTGGTGAACGACACCGCCCCGGGTTTGCGACCCGCGAGCATGTCGACGACAGCGCGACCGGCGGCACGACCCTTGTCAACCGCGGGCTGAACCATGGTCGTGAGGTCGTAGCCCGAATCGATTCTTGCCCCATCAAATCCGATGACGCTGACGTCCTCGGGGACACCCAGTCCGAGTTGTTCCGCCGCACGAATCACGCCGATAGCGAGCAGGTCGCTCTGCGCGATGATGCCAGTCGGCCGAATCTCGGCGTCCGACAGCAGGTCCAGGCCGGCGCGCAGGCCGGCGTCGATCGAACTCGTTGAGGCGACGTAACCGGGCGTCGTTCCGAAGACATCCTCGACGCCGAGCAAACGCTGCGTTGCGACCTCGGATGTCGCCCCGAGTCGCCAGTCCGTGCTCAGTCGCCACGGCTGATGGGACTGCTCGAGCGGGAGCGCGACGGTAGCGACCAAGGTATGGCCGAGTTCCTTGAGGTGACGCGCAGCGGTCGCGGAAGACACTCGGTTGTCGAGCGTGATGGGGACGACCCCCTCCATGCTCGGCGCCTCGACCGCAACGATTGGCATCCCGCGTTGGCGAAGCAGTGCGACAGACTCCTCAAGACCGGTGCTGCAACCGATCAGCACCACGGCATCCATGGGAGCCGACGCAATGCCGAGTCGCTCGTCTCCCGTCTCGGTGAGCAGTAGCAGGCCCGCACCGATAGCGCCCGTTTCGTCGGCCAGCCCGTCGAGCATTGCGATGTTCATGGGATCGCGAAACGCATCGCGAACTCGCTCCTCCATCACAACGCCGACAATCCCGGAACGACCCCGCCGAAGGGACTGGGCACGCGGATCCGGACCCCCGTAGTTCAACTGCTCGGCGGCGGCGAGAACCCGAGCTCGAGTCGCCTCGGCGACGGGACCGGCACCGCTGAAGGCGAGAGAAGCGGTGGATGCTGACACACCGGCAAGCGCGGCAACGGCCGCCAGGTTGGGCTTGTCCCGTCCTCCGCTTGCCTCGGTTGTCACGAATTGGTAGCTTAGTCGAATCGAATCGATCGAATCGATTCGATTCCTTTATCAGACAAGGGCTTCCTGATGTCCCCAACCGCTTCACGCGCTGCGGCGAAGTCCCCTGCCGTGCCATCCGAAGTACGCGCGTGGCGCAACGCCGTCTTCGTGGTCTTTGCCGCGTGTGGAGTGTCAGCAGCGAGTATGGCCGCGAGGATCCCGACGATCTCACTTGCCCTCGGTCTCAACACGGCGCAGGTCGGACTACTGCTCTTCGGTATCGCCGTCGGCTCGATTGCAGGCCTCCTCGCCGCGGGTCACGTCGTGTCTCACTTCGGGTCGAAGCGCACCATCGTGGTCGTATACACGCTCGCTTCCGTCGGTCTGGTTCTCGCGGCCTTTGGGATCGGGGTCGCTCACTCGTTCGTGCTGAGTTTTGTCGGGCTGATTGTGTTCGGCCTGGCGATCGCAACCTGCGACGTCGCGATGAATCTCTCGGGCGCAGCGAACGAGCGGGCGCTTGGACGCAGCATCATGCCCGTCTACCACGCCTTCTTCAGTATCGGTACGATCATCGGCGCGGCACTCGGCACCCTCGCCGAGGCACTGCACCTGCCACTTCAATGGCACATCACGATTCTCGAGATCGTCCTCGTCGCTGCCGTGCTCATCGCGGCGCCCTTCCTGCTGCCCGAGGCCGCCGACCGAGCCAGGGCAGACGGCACGGTTAATCCGCCAAGCACCTGGCGTTCTCGGCTCGCGATCTGGAAGGAGCCGGCCACCATACTGATCGGCCTGATCGTGCTCGGAGCGGCCTTCACGGAGGGCTCCGCGAACGACTGGTTGTCGTATGCGATGGTCCACGGACACGGGACGACTCGCGCAACGGGCGCGCTCGTCTACAGCATCTTTGTCACCGCGATGACGATTGGCCGTCTGAGCGGAGTGCGATTCCTCGATCGATGGGGCCGCGTGCCGGTCCTGCGCTCGGCGGCGATCCTTGCGGGCGTCGGCCTCATCCTGTTCATCTTTGTCCCGGTGTACTGGGTCGAGATCGTCGGCGTCATCCTGTGGGGCCTTGGCGCGTCACTCGGTTTCCCGGTCGGGATGTCTGCTGCCGCCGACGATCCGCAGCGCGCGGCGGCCCGGGTGAGTGCTGTCGCGACGATCGGCTACTGCGCCTTCCTGGTTGGGCCGCCCGTCCTGGGGTTCCTCGGCAATCAGTTCGGCATCCTGCACGGGCTTCTCCTCGTCCTCGTTCTGGCTGCTCTCGGTGGCATCGTCTCGTTTGCCGCACGCAGCAAGTCGGCCCCAGCCGACACATCCGGCGAGGTGGCCGAAGCCGCTCGCTAGGCTGATCGGGTGCGTCTTGTTGTAGCCCGCTGCTCGGTTGATTATGCCGGTCGGCTCAGCTCGCACCTTCCGCTCGGTACGCGACTGCTCGTACTCAAATCGGATGGAAGCGTTCTCGTTCACGCCGACACGCTCTCGTACAAACCGCTCAATTGGATGAGTCCGCCCTGCGTCACGAGCACGATCGAGCCGGATGCCGACCAGCTCGATGCTGGGGTCCGAGAGATCTGGAAAGTCAGCCAGGCCAAGACCGCCGACATGCTGGTGATCTCGATCCACGAGATACTGCACGACTCGACTCACGAGCTCGGCATTGACCCCGGCCTCCAGAAGGATGGCGTCGAGGCCGACCTGCAAAAGCTGCTCGCCGAGCAGATCGAACTCCTGGGCGAGGGTCACCGGCTGGTTCGTCGCGAGTACATGACGGCGATCGGTCCGGTTGACATCCTCGCCACGGATGCAAACGGCCGCTCAGTCGCAGTGGAGATCAAGCGGCGCGGAGACATCGATGGGGTCGAGCAACTCACGCGGTATCTCGAGCTGATGAATCGCGACCCCCTGCTTCAACCCGTTAGGGGCGTGTTCGCGGCGCAGGAGATCAAGCCGCAGGCGCGCACGCTCGCCGAGGATCGCGGCATCCGCTGTCTGGTCCTCGACTACGACGCGATGCGTGGCCTTGACGACGCTCACCAGCGCCTGTTCTGACAACCCTTCCGACTCACCCAATGGCGCGCGCTTAGGCTGTTGACACGATGACAGCGCGATATACGAGCATCCTGTTCGACCTCGACGGTACGATCGTTGACTCGGCGCCGGGCATCACGAAGACCCTCGCGTATACCTTCACCGAGCTGGGTCGACCCGTGCCCTCGTCGGATGACCTCCTGGGCTACGTCGGGCCGCCCATCCTGGACTCCTTCCGTGATCGGGCTGGCATGTCGCTTGGCGAAGCCGCGGAAGCGCTCGCCATCTATCGGCCTCGCTACCTCGAAACGGGCGCGCTCGACTCGACCGTGTTCCCCGGAATCGCCGACGTTCTTCGGGAAATTCACGCCGCAGGCATTCCCATGTCGCTGGCAACGTCGAAGCCCGAGACCCCGGCGACCCTCATGCTGAGCCATTTTGGACTGCTCGATTGCTTTGACATCATCACCGGGGCATCGGACGACGAGGTGCGCAGCTCCAAGCAGGACGTTGTCGCCGAGGCTCTCGTTCGTCTCGAAGCATTCGGCGCAGACCTGTCACGTCCGGTTCTGGTCGGCGACCGCGTCCACGATGTCGAAGGCGCTGCCGTGAATGGCGTGCCAACCATTTTTGCGGCATGGGGTTACGGCTCGATCGAAGAGCAAGCCGGAAGCGTCGCCATTGCGCAAACTCCCGCGGACCTTCTGCCTCTCACCCTCACAACTCCGTGAGAGGTCCCATTCGGCTGGTTCGGGCGTGAGTTAATGGGTCGATTCGGCCCTCTCACGGACTGTTGGACAGTGGATGCGAGTCGCCGTGCGTCCCTCGCCGCGTTCGATCTCATGGAGATCCATCCGCATTCCGCAGAGCGGACAGGGCTTTGGCCCGGTCGGCGGTAGCGGTGGCTCGTCATACGGCCCCAGTGCGGGCGGGCCGAGGTAGGGAAACAGGGTGCCGTTGAGGCGATCCCACCACGGCAGCTTCGCTTTCATCATTTCCTTCGTGTGCATATCGTTAGTGCACTAATGATTAGTGTAAACGCTAGACTGATCCGATGCAATCCGCCGACCCTCTCGCGCTCGACCGCCAGGTGTGCTTCGCGCTGGCTGCCGCATCCCGCAGCGTCATTGCGCTATACCGACCCGTGCTCCAGCCACTCGGACTCACGCATCCGCAGTATCTCGTGATGCTCGCGCTATGGGAACGCAGCCCGCGAACCGTGCGCGACATCGGGGAAGCGCTCGCGCTGGAACCGGCGACACTGTCGCCACTATTGAAGAGGCTGGAGTCCGCCGGCTACCTGACTCGAACGAGAAAGGCCGGCGACGAGAGGTCCCTCGATGTCGAGCTGACCTCGGTCGGCCGTGGCCTCCGCGCGGAAGCCCTCAAGGTTCCGGGGCAGATCGTCCACCGACTCGGGATGCCGCTTGCCGAACTCGAAGCGACGCGCGACTCCCTCACCCGGCTACTCGAGGCCGCGAGCTAGCCCCTCGCCAGTTCACGACTACGCCGCAATCTGCGACCAATCCGGGATCACCGTGTCGTCGCCGGTGTCGAGACCCGGCGTGTATTTCGCGGGCAGCGTTGCGCCGACGACGACCTTCGACGCGACCTCGGGCGGTACGTGTGTCGCGATCTGCGCCTGAACATCCGGCTTTCCGTCGCGATGCACCTTGAGGATCATGCCGAGCACGTCGCGGCCGTGTGAGTCCTTCTGGTCCATCGGAATCACCGCAAGCACATCGACCGTGCAGGGAGCGCCCTGCGCAAGAACCTCGGCCGCGGTGAGTTTGCCGACGTGAACGGGTAGCGGGATCGAGGTGCCGTCGTTCGAGTCGACCATGATCTCCTGGCCGTGCAGCGTCGCGACATCAGCTGGCGGACTCGTCGTCGAAGGCGCCTCGGTCGTAGCCGTCGCGGCGGGGGCCTCGGTCTGAGCATCGAGCGCAATGTTCTGCGGATCGTTCGGGTCGACGCGAACGGCTATCGCCGTCCCCGCGAGCTCCAGGATTCCGAGCTGGTCATCCGGGATCGGAGCGAGAAAATTCGCCTGGTACGGCGCCTTACCCGGGACCCCGATCACATTCACGGTGACTCGGCAGACCGTACTTCCGCCGGTGTGGGTGTAAGTGTCCTCGCCGCTCGTGAAAGCGCCAGGTACCACGCTGACAACCTCGCCCCTCGCAAGAGTGCCCGAGGCGACGAGCTTGTGGTCGACATACCCGAGGTGTTCGGCGGCCTGCTTGAAGAAATTCATCGCGCTCCAGACATAGTCGGACCAGTGACCGGAGCTTAGCGCGCCAGGGACTCGACCACGGCGCCAAATCGACCGGGCAGCGCTACCGACAGCGGCACGATGGCGCGACGAAGTGGGCTCGTGGCGAACCACACCAGAGTGGATGTTGTGAGGCGAAAGTCGCGCGTAATGCGCAGCCAGTCATGCTCGTAGCGCGCCGGATCGTCGGAGAGTACTGCCATAATCGCCGCCTGCGCTTCGGCGAACCCCAGCCGGAGACCTTCGCCGGTGATCGCGTCCACGTAACCGGAGGCGTCCCCCACGAGCAGCACGCGACCACTGGTCCGGGCGCGCGTCCGCTGACGGAACGGACCGGCGCCGCGCCGCGAACTCGCCGGGGTGACGCCGTCGAGCCGGGTTGCCAGCTCAGGTATTTCCGCGATCACGCGATCGAAGTCCGTGCGCCGTTGGCCGAGGACCGCGACGCCGATCTCGTTCTCGGAGATCGGCGTCACGTAGATCTCCGCGCGCCGTGCGTAGTGGATCTCAACCGTGTCGCCCCATGGCGCGAGTTCGTAGTGCTGACGGATGCCGAACCGGCGCCGACGCCGCGGTGCAGGACGCGACAGACCGACGAGTGCAGCGACGGTCGAATGCAAACCGTCACAGGCGAGAAGGTATCGCGCGGTCAGGCCTGCCACGACCACACCGTGCGCATCCTGTGCCACCGCGTCGACCCTGGCGACGATCCGTTCCACTCCGAGAGCCGCAGCACGCCGAGCGAGAGCTTCGTGCAACACGACTCGCCGCACGCCGCGACCCGGTGATCCGCTGAATCGATGGGTGATCCGGAGTCGACCCTGCACATAGCTGATGCCGGCTATCGGCATCCCGACCGGGTCAACGCCGAGTCGTTCGAGCGCGGGAAGCGCTCCGGGCATGAGACCCTCGCCGCAGGCTTTGTCGATCGTGCCGTCCCGCTGCTCGATCACTACGACGTTCAGCCCGGCGAGCCGCGCTTCGATCGCCGCCACGAGCCCAGTCGGCCCACCGCCGACGATCGCAACGTCATAGTCAGCCACGTTACGAAACGTAACACCGTGGCGAACCTATGGCGCCGGGTTTGTCGCGGGAACCAGAGCCCTAAGCGCACGATTCTCGGTCGGGATGCGGAAACCGAGCAGGAGGATCGCGTTCAGTACCGTGAACGCGAGCGCCGTAATCCACGCCGTGTACACGAGCGGCAGCGCGATGCCCTCGATTGCCACGATCAGATAGTTGGGATGCGGCAGCGAGGCGAAGCGATAGGGCCCGCGCCTAACGCGTCCCAGGCCGGGGACCACGATCACCCTCGTGTTCCACTGGTGCCCGAGCGTCGCAATGATCCACCAGCGACCGGCCTGGCACAGCAGCGCCAGGCCAAGCATTGGCCATCCGAGCGCGGGAATGAACGGACGATTCAGCAGGAACACCTCGGCGAGCGCTCCGAGCAGCAATCCAAAGTGAAGCGCGACCATCCATGGGAAGTGGCCGCGTCCATACTCCGTGCCGCCCCGTGTGAAAGCCCAACGGGCGTTGCGAGTCGACACGATGACCTCGGCGAGCCTTTCACCGCCCGTCAGCAGGACGAAGACGAGATAGGCGATCACGCGGCCCAGTCAAGCAGAACGAACTCCGCGCTGACACCCGGACCAACCGCAAACAAGAGGCCCGTGGTTCCCGGCGGCTGATTAAAGCCGGATGCGAGCACGTGCAGCACGGCGGCGGACGACAGGTTGCCGACACGCTCAAGTGTTGCGTAGCTCAGCGCGAGCGAATCATCCGGAAGTCGCAGCGAATCGGCGAACGCCTCGAGGATGCGCGGACCACCCGGGTGCGCGAACCACGCGTCGATACTGCCCTGGTCGAGCCCGTTGTCGTCCAGGAAGCTGGCCACGTTTCCGGGGAAGTGGCGACCGATCACCTCGGCGACTTCCGAGGTGAGCACGATCTCGAACCCGGTGCCCCCGACGTTGAACCCGATAACCCCCTCGCTGTTCGGATACACCGCGCTCCGGGTCGCCGTGATGGTTGGGCCCGGTTCCTTGCGGTTATCCCCGACCATGACTACGGCAGCGGCTCCGTCTCCGAAAAGTCCCGTTGCAACGAAGTTGGCCATCGTTTCGTCATCGCGTTGGAGGGTTAGCGAGCAGAGCTCAACCGCGAGCAGCACGCCGACCTCGTCCGGATGCCCTACCAGGTAGTCATGAACGCGCGCGATTCCGGCCGCTCCCGCGACGCATCCGAGTCCGTAGGACGGCAATCGCTTGACGTCGGACCGCAGCCCCATCCGCGCGATCAGGAGAGCATCGACGGACGGCGCCGAGATCCCGGTTACGGACGTGAAGAGTATGAAGTCGACATCCCCCGGGGTCAGCCCGACCTGCTGAAGAGCAGTCGCGAGCGCGCGTTCGGTGAGGTCGGTGGCGACCCGGACGAAGGTCTCGTTGGTGTCCTTGAAGGAACCAAGGTCGCGATACTGCTCGAGTGGCAGCGCTGTGTAGCGCGTGGCGATACCGCTGTTCCCGTGTACCCGCTCAAGGACGGCGCGATGCGCTGGCCCGTGGGTAATCAACGGCAGAAGTTCGGCGGTGATCTGCGCCTGACTGTAGTGATAGTCGGGCACAACCGGAACAACCGCTGCAATCCGGCTCATTTCCCGAACCTAGCACTCGCAAATGTCCTGGTGAATGGTGGATGCATGGCTCGAGTTCCCCTCAGGGCGTCGAAATCTGGCAACCACCCGATGCGAAGGCAGCGCACTTTCGTTGTACGGAACAACGATGATCCGACCCGGAGCGTTCATTCGCTGGCCTGATAAAGCTCAGCTCCGCAACGAAGGCGGTGGGGTCTTGTCGTCGGCCGAACCGGTTGGCGGCGCATCCACGTCATTCTGGTAGACCGTCGGCGCGACCGCGGTTGCGTTGCCGGTGGGCGAATCGTGCGATCCGTAGCTCGAACCCGGATGAGCGGGAACGTGTGCGGTCGCGAATGCTCGACGCAGGATGCGGAAAGCACCCAGCGCTCCGAACGCAAGGACGAGGAGCACAAACAGCCAATTGATATTCGTGGGTAGCCCTCGGTCGAACTGATTCCAGAAATCGGGCAGGCCGATCGTGCCGAGGTGACCGAGGCCGCCAGCAAAGTCGACGACCATGCTCGCCCAGATCCCCAGGAGAAGCGACGCGAGCACTATCAGCGTCACGATCCAGGCGCCAACGCGAGAGATGATTCCGCCGGACGCTCGACGGTACAGCCACAGTGCGGCGAACGACACGGCAAATCCAACGATCGAGGCGACGATGCCGACGGTCCCCAGCAGCACGAGCAGGATCACACCCACCGGGATTGCCAGCAGCGCGAGGATGGATCCAGCGAGAATGTTCTCGACCGGGGCTTGGGCGCGTGCGTTCGTCATTGGGTCCTTGCGGCTCGGTGGACTTTCACCCTATTCGAGGTCGCCTTCGCTGCGCGACGCTGTGAGCGTTACGGCGCGCTCATCCCCAGGTTCTCGCAAAACTCGGAGACGCTGCCGGTGCGGCTCTCTCGCGGGAACACGGCGATGATGAGGTTGTCAGCGAGGCACGCCTGGAGTTGTGGCGTTGTGGCGCCGCCGTAAACGCCCGCGTCCCACAGGGCGGCGCACTGTTGCACGGCTCGCGCGACGTTGGCCGTCGATGGGTGGACGTAGTACTGCTTCTTTGCATACTGGGTCTGGTGCATTGCCGAAGCGGTGCTCGCGGATGCGTAGCAATCCGCGAACGTCCGCTCCTGCGTCGGGTTGGCGACGGTGCCCGCCGCGACACCTGCTCCGGCCACCGCCGCGACGACGACGGCGGCGGCCAGGCGGTGCCTCAAGACCTGACTGCGGTGCTTCCGGCCGATTCGAGCAAAAAGCTCACCCTCGAGCCGCGCGAACTCGGCCTCGCTCGGTAGCGAATGGTTAGTGGTGACCATATGCTCAATCGCCTTTCAGAAGCGATATCTCATTGCGCAGTCGCGCCTTGAGTCGGGATAGACGGTTTCGCACGGCTCCGTGCGAAATTCCAAGCTGGCGGGCCGCCTGCTTGTAGCTCAGGTCGCCGACCAGGCACAGCCAGAAGATTTCCTGGTCGACGAGGGGCATCTGCGCCATAACCTCTTCGATGTGCTGCCGAGCTTCGTTCGCAACTGCGGCGTTGTCGGGCGCGAGGGCGCGATCGAGGATGTCCGCGTTTTCGTCGAGAGGATCACGTCTGCGCCGACCTTCCGCTCGACGGCGATTCAACGCCAGGTAGCGCGCGCTCGTCACGAGCCAGGGAAGCGTCGACTCGCCAACGAGCTCAATGCCCGCTCGCTTTTCCCACATCATCATGAAGGTGTCCTGCATGACTTCTTCCGAGTCGGAACGCGACTGAAGAACGCCGAACGCAGCCCAGTAGACCGACTGCATATGCAGTCGGAAGATCACCCGGAAGGCTTCGCGATCTCCGGCCTGCACCCGATCAAAGAGTGCGCGCTCGGACGGATCAGCAGCCACGTCCAGAAGGCTCAGTGTGTCGACCCTCACGCTCACCCCCTTCGGTTCGGATAGGCCCCTCACCTAGGAATGTGCGCGAAACGGCAATTCGTCTCACGAAATCCTCATTTTTCTTAAGATTTTTTTCTGCAATGTCCTTTGAGACGAATTCGTCTCAAAGAAGTTCGATCGACGGCGTGTCGGCCGGAGCTGCCTTGACCCCCTCTGAGCCCCTCCTGTTGCATTGGCTCCTATTCGCTTTCTGGGAGCGAAGTGAACGGAAGTATAGGTAATGAAAAGAAATCACTCTATTGTCGCGTCAACCGTGGGATCGGTCGCACTCGTTGCCGCTTTCACTCTCTCGGGCGCGGGCGCCGCAAACGCGACCGAACCCGATCCAAGCTCGACTGCAGCACCATCACAGTCGTGCTGGATCGACGCGACAACGCTGCAAAGCCTCTGTGTACCAACTGGTGATGATCTCATCGCCGCGGTTCAGGATGCGGACGGCATCATCATTGATGTCCCGCAAGGGGCGAGCATCAGCGGAAACATCGTGACGAACGCGCAATCGCTGTCGGCGACACTTAGCCTCAACGCCGCGACCGTGATCGCTACGAGCATCATTTATGACGACATCAACTACGGCGGCGGGTCTTTGATCATGACTGCCGCTAGTTGTGGTGCCGGCATCCCGTCGCTCGTGCCGGACGGGTGGAACGATCGCGCATCATCCTTCAAGAGCTACAACGGATGCCTGACCGCGCTGTATCAGAACATCAACTACGGCGGCACTCGCGAGGGGTTCTCCTCGAGCAAGTCATCCTTCGGATCGCAAAACGATCAGGGAAGTTCCTGGAAGACCGAGTAGGCAACTCGCGAGTTGCCCACAAATGTCGCATTAGAACGCTCTAATACGACAGAAGTGGGCAAGTCGCGCAAACGAAGCGGCGCCATCCTCGGTAAGGGGGATGGCGCCGCTTCATGTTATGGCCGGCTAATGCCGACCGGCCGCGAGCAGCGTGAGCAGCCCGTAGGTCAGTTCGCCGACACCGGTCACGTTGTCGTATCCGTTCGCCGTCGACAACGACGTGTCGCGGTCAAGCGTGATCAGCCAGGTGTGGCCACTCACGAGCGAGTCGTACGCGAGCGCCACCGGCGGATTCGCGTGCCTCACGTCACGGAACGACGATGGCAGGATCTTATCCAGCCCGTACAACGTCGGGTTCGCGAACCCGATCGTCGAGTGGGTCGCCTGCTGCACGATCGCGATTTGCGCCGCGACCAGCGGCGAAGCCAGCGAGGTGCCACCGTAGGTCACGGTCTGGTACGGGCCGTGAGCGAGCGTTGTATCGTCGGTGATCGGCTCATAGCCGATCATGTACCCGGTGTACGGATCCGCATCGGCTGCGATATCCGGGGTCACCCGGCCCCCGCCCGACAGCGAGTTCGGAACGACGCCCTTTTGATACCACGGCTCGGCGAAGTTCGTGCTCGTTCCTCCGCCGGCACCACCACCGAACGTCGTGCCTGGCAGCGCCTCGATGTAGCTCGGGTTGCCGCTGGGGTCGGCCACGATCTGATCGAGCGAGTCGCCCCATCCGGTCTCGAACGCGATGTTGCCGCTCTTGTTGATTCCGACGCTCGTTCCGCCAACCCCGGTCACGAACGGGTCGGTTGCCGGGAAGGATGCCTGAGCGGTCTCGCCCACCGGAGTGAGGTCACCGTCGTCACCCGTCGAGAAGTACATGCCGATACCTTCAGCGGCGGCCTGCATGTACAGGTCGTTTTCGCCGGCGAGGACATCGGCGGGGAGTGCGTCGGTCCCGTCGCTGTATGAGTTGCTGACGATGTTCGCCAGCTTGTTGTCGATGATCGTTGATGCCGCGATATCGAGACCGCCACCGCAGTTGTAACCGCCGACGTACAGGATGTTGGCTCCCGGAGCCATGCCGTGCACCGATTCGACGTCCAGCGTCTGCTCGGTCTGCCATCCACTCGGGAACTGGCAGGCGGCCTGGTCAGCAAAGCTGCTCGGCGACGGAACGATCTGCGAATACTGCCCGTTCTTGAGCAGTGGCTCTCCCGCGTTCGCGGAGAACTCGTTGACGTCGTTCTTGATCGTCGGCGATGCGTACGCGTCGATGATTGCGACCGTCTGTCCCTTGCCATTGATGCCCTTGTTGCCGAGTGCCTGCACCCCGTATGCCGACCGCAGCTGCGCTGCCGTGTAACCACAGTTGGTGGTGTCGACCTTGGTCATCCCGTATGCCTCGGGAATAGTCGCGATGTTCTGGCCCATGTAGGCCGAGCACGGTGCATTTACGACGAACGACGGCGAGGTCTGAACGTTCTGCTTCGAGAAGGTTTGCGGAGCCTTCGGCGCAGGGATGGAGCCCTGCGGGATCGAGTCAGGGTGGGTCAGGAACCGCGACTGGTCGATCGAGATCCCCGAGACCAGCGCGCCGACCGACGACGGCAACGATGGGGCAACGGATGGAGCGATGAGCTGGCGTCCGCTGTAGGAGTAGGTCTTGAGATCGGCACTGAAAATCGTGTTGAGCTGGTCAACGGTTCCACGGAACACGACATACTCACGACTCTTGGGAACCGAGACGATCGTGACACCCTGACCCTTCAGGTAGGTCACAAGCTGGTTGGAATCCGACTTGGTCGGCGAGAACCTGCTGATCCACGCAGACGGGCTCATCGAGTGTCGATAGAGCGGCGAGGTCGGCGATGAAACCGCGGTTGCGAGAGCTTCCGCCGCCGCTTCGTTGCGGAGCGGGAGATAGATCTCACCCTCGACGGTCGTGTCGCCCGCCGGTGTGCCGTCGCTGTTCGCGCTGACCGCCCAGGTTGGTTTCGATCCGTTGAATGTAGTGCGGCTTGATGCCGAAGCGGGACCGGCACCGACAAACGAGAGGGCAACCAGGGTTGCCGCTCCCGCGATTATCGCGGCGGCCCGTTTACCGAACCGTGGTGAATATGTAGTCATGTCACTTCCTTCCACGAGAAAAGAACGCGATGTGTTTCACCGCGTTCCTTATCGACGGTAACCCCGGCGCGACTGTGACCACAAGAGGGGTAGACAAGATCGCCGCGCTGATTGCGTTTCCTTAGCGAAGGGATTGACGACGGCGAGCAAACGCAAAGCCAATTGCGACCAGCACGGGGGCAACCAGCACGGACTGCTCAATCACCGCGGCGGCACCGAGTGGCACGGCCTTGGACATCCCGAGCCAGCAATAGGTCAGCGTCGCACCTGCGGGCAGCCCCGTCCCGTTCGCCGGGCGACTTCGCGAATCAGGATGGCAGCAGATCCATAGAAGGCGGCGTACAACAACAGCTCACCGATCTGCGTCGACCCGCTCGGCACGGTGCCTCCGAGCCACTGATCTCCGAGCAGGAACTCGGCCGTGACGGCGGACAGGAATGCGAGGGTGAGGTAGCGACCGAGTACCTTCATCCCTTGACGATGACCCGGGCCGGCAGCCGGGCGCCATCGCATCCGTCAGCAATTCGGGGTGACAGATGTCATGATGCATGCGCCCGCCTCGTCCCGCATAGGCTGCTGGAATGACCGACCCGAGCGCTCCACCGCTGCCGCCCGCTCGACCCACGCGACCACCGCGCAAGTGGCTGGGACCAAAGGGCGGATGGTTCGTCTTTCTGGCCTTCACCTTCTTTTGGTTCTGCAACGTGCTCTTCGACGCGTTGGTCGTCAAACACGTTTCCCTGTCAACCAACACGCTCGTGCTCGGCGGGTTCGGGATGACCGCGGCTCTGATCTACACGCTCGCCTACCGGTTGAGACCCGCCGAGGGAATCACCGTCGTCCGGTTACTGCTCGCATTCCTGCTTGGCGGTTTAGGGTCGACGCAACTCGCGCTCCTGATCGAGTTACCGCTCGCGCTTGGGCTGGGCACCGGCAGGGAAGGCACGCTCGTGCTCCACTCGCTCGCCGGGGTGATCGAGGAGGCATGCAAGATTCTCGCCGTGCTTCTTGCCGCGCGAGGCCTCACCGTTCGCACCGCGCACACCGGCCTCTTTGTCGGTGGCGCGGTCGGCCTCGGTTTCGCGGCGTTCGAGGACATGCGGTACGCCTCCGCAATTCTCGGTCAACCATCGTCATTTCACAGCCCGCTGACCAGCGTCATCGTACTGACCTTCGGCCGTGATCTGCTCGGCCCGCTCGAGCATCCGATCATGACGACGCTACTTGCCGCAGCGTTGTTCGCGGCGACTCGACAGGGAAAGTTCCGCATCACCGGCAAGGTCGTGCTCGTCTACCTCGGCGTCGCGGCCGTTCACGGTCTCATCGACACATCGCCCGACCTGTTCGGACTGGCGTTGCCTGCGGAGACCGCTGCCGGACTCGGGCTGGCGATCGGCATCCTGCTCGCCCTCGCCCTCGGTGTTGTGTGGCTCGTCTACTCCAGGCGGGTCCGTGATCGAATGCTGGCCGGGGAGGCCGCGGAACTTCAGTCAGCGTCACCGGTGGGATCAACGGCGAGCGGATCGTTCAACTCCGCGCCACCAACGGGCTCCCCATCCCAGTGAGTCGCGGTCCAGCCATCCCGGGGTGAGCCCTCGAGCACGATCATCGCCGTGTTTGGCAGGTCGTGGGTTCGGCTGTACTCCTCGTCGATGTTGCGGGAGATCGCAGACGCCCAGGTTCTGATCGCCGCTCCGTGGCTGAACACCACGACGCAATCACTCCCGCGCACGGCGGTCTCGATCGCGCCGGTAAAGCGCGCAAAGAACTCGTCGCCGGACTCTCCACCGGGTATGCGCGCCGAACTCGTCTGCCACCACGAAATGATGGTGCCCATGTACGCGCGGATGGCGTCCTTGTCCGATCGACCTTCGAGTTCTCCCGCGCTGATTTCGCCCAGATCATCGAGGACCTGAACAGCCAGGCCGAGCCGTGCGGCAAGCGGCGAAGCAGTCAGGCTCGTTCGCTGCATGCTCGATGCGAAAATCGCGTCGATCTTCTCTTCGCTGAGCGCTGCGGGGATCGCGGCGGCCTGTTCCCGGCCAAGATCGGTGATTACCGGCCCCGGTACATCGGAGCCAAGGATGCCAACGACGTTCTCGGTGGACTGGGCGTGTCTGATCAGTAGGAGTCGCATCCGTTCCAGCCTAGGTTGCCGACCTGAACGGGTGGTTGCGCACCGAGCTCGCACTGCGATTGCATACGCGGGCGGATGCCGTACCGTGAAGCATGGTCTCGGGCGGTACCCTCCTCGCGTTCGTCCTTGCGAGCCTCGCGCTCATCGTGATCCCCGGACCGAGCGTTCTCTTCGTCATCGGGCGGTCGCTGTCGCTCGGTCGTCGGGCCGGATTGCTGAGCGTCCTCGGCAACGAGGCCGGTGGCATTCCGCTTGTCTTCGCAGTTGCGTTCGGCATTGGGACGATCGTCTCGGCATCGGTGGTGGTCTTCACCATCATCAAGATCACCGGTTCGCTGTACCTCGCGTTCCTCGGAATCCAGGCCATTCGTCATCGAAAGGATCACGCCGTCGACCCGACGAAAGAGCCCGAACGGCCCCGCACCAATGCGCGGATCTTCCTTCAGGGCGCTTTTGTCGGCATGACCAACCCGAAGTCGATCGTGTTCTTCGTCGCGGTGCTGCCGCAATTCGTCAACCGGGCCGCCGGGGACATCCCGCTGCAGCTTTTACTGCTCGGCCTTATCTTTTTGCTGCTCGCGCTGCTCAGCGACTCGGTCTGGGCCATCCTCGCCGGCAGCGCTCGGAACTGGTTCGCCACCTCGCCGAAACGGATGTCTACGCTTTCCACAGTCGGCGGCGGCATGATGATCGGCCTGAGTGGTGTGCTGCTGTTGACCGGAAACAAGCGGTAGCTTCTACTTCCGCGCTGGGCCGCTCCAGTCGGAGCCACTGGCCCAACGTCGACGCCCCTCACGAGCGAAAGAGAAACGGCCGCCCCTTTTCGGACGGCCAATTCTCTGTCGTGCGCGAGGGGGGACTTGAACCCCCATGCCCTCACGGGCACACGGACCTGAACCGTGCGCGTCTGCCAATTTCGCCACTCGCGCGTGACTGCCGACGGTGAGCCGTCAACTCAGCGAGATTAGCATGCTGGCGCGGC
>DATAZU010000018.1:0-3653 GCA_036271875.1 Galbitalea sp. | reverse complement strand
TGCTGGCGTCGCTCGGCCTCGGGCATGATTTCACGAACTGGGACTGGGGATGTCTTGAGCAAGATCGCGGGTCCATTCTCCGCCCATCGGCACTGAAGTTTCCAGAGAAGGCTGTCTCACGCGACGTTGGCACAGGGGGTGCCGGGCCCTCTGACGGTCTGGAAACGGAGTAATCGGCAAGCTTGAACACGGCGCGAACATGCGCGCGCCCATCGGACGGAATCCGTACGCGAGCTCCGAGGCTCAGCCTCCCGAGATCGCGTATCTGGTTCTTGCGTTCAAGCCAGAGCTCTAACATCGACAGTGACCACCGCCGACCAAGCGCGCGGAAGGGCTTCGATGCTAATGAACTCCGTGTCACGATCCGCTTCGTTCGGTTAACGCGAACGCTCCGCGCGGCGTGCACGGCGAATACACGCTGTAGCTCTTCACTCTCGGCTGGACCGAGTTCGTCTTCATCCTGGACTCTCGCCCCATTGGAGCGCGGCGTGCCGAGCGCCTTGGCAGCGAATCCAGTGCGGGCGACCGACCGCGCGTGGTCCCACAGGCTGGACCCGCCAAGCCAAAGCACGCCGGCCTCCCAGTTGACCGCTCGCCCTGCTCTGCCAACAATCCCACAGATCGTCGCATTCGCGGAGCCGAGATACAGCCCGCTGCGGGCGCTCGAGTGACTGCAGCAGCGCCAGGCGAGGACCTTGTGGTGCCACCGTGGCGGCTGACCTCTGTCTCTCAGCTCGAACGCAGAGACGCGGCGCCATCGAGACGACTCTCCGAGGGCGTTCCCGATCTGATCCCAAATGTTACGAATGCGGAAATAAGCTTCGATTCTTCCAGCCGGCTCGAGGTCGAGTAGCCGGTTGATCGTTCCAGGGCTCCAGAAGGGGGATGCGACGATCCAATCCCCGGATCGTGCCTTTCTTGATCGACAGCGGTCGCAGCGTTCGAGCCGCCGCACAATTTGCGCCAGTGTCGAGCGGTTCGCTCCTCCGGGCAGTAACCGGCAATCATCGCCATCGGCGAGCAGGCATAGTTGCCGATGCTCGCGGGGTGCGCGTGTCATCCAGTCCGCAACCTGGTTCGCGACGGCCGGGCGCGGGAGGAGCCGCATCGCGAGATTTCGCGTGTGTCGGAGGTCATCCGTAGCGATGTTCGCGGTCGACACCACCAGGACGTGCCGCTCGTTGGTCCTGGCCAGGACCAACTTGGGATGGTAGGTGGGGACCAGCGCTTCATTCGGGACGTCTACTGGATAAAGCCATGCCCGCGGGATCACACCCTGACCGGCTCGTCGAAAACCGCGGCGGTGGTAGGTTAGCCGGACGCCATCCGTAGGAACTCGGCCACCGAGGGCGCGATAGACGAGTGCAAAGGCCTCGTGCTCATCGACGGTGAAAGACGTGGCCCACAGCTGCTGGGCATCCGGACCAAGCCACTCCGTCAAGGTGGCAGCCGAGTCCTTCATCCCATTCCGTTCGGATCGGTTGCCCGCAACAGTCGCGTGAACGCGAATAGCCTAAGTGACGCGAATACGCGTCTACGGCGGCCATCCGTTGTCAGTCTCCAGACGAGCACGGGCGGCTGATAGGGACCTCCATGCCGAAGAGCGGTTTTCAGCCGTGTTCGAAGCAGGTTGATCTGCTTGTTGCTCAGGTCGCCGGGATTGCCGAGGCAGTCGATGAGCCCGATGCTCGCGTCGGCGAGCGTTCGGAAGTAATCGTCGCCGGAGTCGGCCTTCCTACCGTCTTCATCATCCACGTCGTCGTCTGGCTCGTCGAGTTGCCCATCATCGGCGATCCCGAAGTAGGCCTGCAACACTGCCCAGGAGAAGAAGAGAAGGCGTTCCGACGCATCCAGGCCTTTTGCCTTGGGAGCCCGCGACGCGGCGATTGCAAGGTCATAGCCCGACGCGATGATGTGCTCTGCCAGTTGACGCCGAAGGAGTACGAGGCGAGCGCGGAACAGGTGGCGCAGAAGATCTGGCCCGCCCTGCCTCGCGAAGAAGTTCTGGTAGTCCTCGACGAGCACATACCTGCGGGCCGACTTACACAACGCCGACGACGGAGGTTGTACGTTCCCCTCGGACTGGTCGTATCCCCAGAACGCCGCTGTTGCCGATGAGTACGCCGTGGAGAAGCCTCGCTCGAGACGACTCACGAATCGCCGTTCCGAACGGCGTCTGTCGGAGATGAAGTGCCCGTAGTCGCGCCGGCCGATCCCCGCTCGCGATTGCGTTTGCTCCAGGACCTTCAGGAGCCGTCGCGCCACCGCGATTGGCCGCCCCCTTCCCGAAGGTGGGGCTGAAAAAAGGTAGTAGTGCCAGTGAGCAGCCCGAGTGTCGACAAACGGGAGAACGCTCCGCGCAATCGGCTGAACGCCCAGGCGATCGCGAAGCAACTGTGGATCGCCCAGCGCCAGAGGCACAGAGTCTTCATCTGGGAACGGCACACCGAGAACGGGCAACGCCGACACCGGGAAGATCGACGGTAACCTGTTTCTCACGGGCATGGTTCCTCGCCGCGCACGCGATGAAAGCGTGGCACTTTTCCGACGACCGCTAAATCGCGCAGGTGGACGCAGTGACGATGATGTCACCGCGACTGTTACGAGCCATCAGCCTTCCTCCGAGAAGTAGTCGCCGTCTACACGCTTGACCTCGTAGGTGCTCACCGGGGTGACGCCGATGCCGAAGTCGGTCATCAGCGCGGCCAGCTGCTGGCCATCGACCAGTACGATTTTCTTCTCGATCCGCGAGACGTACTCGCGGGCTTCGCTGGAAAAGCTGGAGGTGGTGATGAACACGCCCTTGCGTCCTCGCACGCCCTCGAGACTACCCGCGAATGCCTGGACCTCGGGGCGACCGACGGTTCGTTCCCATCGCTTCGCCTGGATGTAGATGGCGTCCAGGCCCAGATGGTCCTCTTTGATGATGCCGTCGAGGCCGTCGTCGCCGCTGCGCCCAATGGCTTTGCCGGCGTCCTTCAGCGATCCGCCGTAGCCCATCTTCACCAGCAGTTCGACGACCAGGCGCTCGAAGAAACGAAACGACGCACCCCTGACGGCAGCCAACAGCTCCGTCTCGACGGCACGTCTAAGCTGATGATACGCGGCGTCTAGAGATTCCTGCGGTGTCGCCGTCGGTACCGCCGCAGCCATATCGACCGGACCTTCCGGGACCTTCGGCGGGCTGTCCGCATCGACGGGTTCATCCTCACCCTTTCGGCGGAACTCCTCGAACTCGGGGAACTTTGCCAGATAGGCCGTGTCGACACGCTCAGGTTTCGACGCGACGACCGAGCGACCGCGGTCGGTGATCTGGTACACGCCCCTCCTGACCGACGAGACGAGTCCGGCCTTGGCGAGGTAGGTCTTCGCCCAGCCAAGGCGGTTGTCGAAGATGGGCTGCTTGCCGCTCGGCAACAGCGCCTCGCGTTCCGCCGTACCGAGGCCGAACTTGGCGGCGATGCCCTCGCGGACATCCCGAACGAGGTGCTCGCGTCCGTCGACGAGGGCCTCTAGGAGGGTGTCGGTCTAACGTTCCGCCCCCGTCGCCATCAGGGGCCAGCGGGTAGGCGACGGGAGCCCGAGGGCCGAAGCAGCCCTCAGGCGACGTTTTGGCGCCTGGGCAGGAGCCAGCGCTCAGTACGCGACGGCGT
>DATAZU010000017.1:0-245465 GCA_036271875.1 Galbitalea sp. | reverse complement strand
GCCTTCTGCCGCCCCTCAGGGTTAAAGAGATGGTGGCCGGCCTCCGATCCCTCTGGGGTGGATCGGCGCCGGCCACCGGGTTACCGGTGCGTCAGTCGACTAAGGGATCTGGCGTCGACCGTTCCGCCGGTAACCTTCCCGCACCAGATAGGCACCCGCTGCCAGTAGTGCGAGGATTGCGGCCACCAGGCCGGCGATGCCGACTCCGGTGAAGGCCAGGTTTCCAAGAGCCGTCGGATTGCTGGGCGACCCTGGCGTTGATGGATTGCCACCCGAGCAGTCAGTGCTGCAGGTCGTGCAATCCGTGGTGCACCCCGGTGGCGTCGTAACCACCGTCGTGACGTTCGGTCCAACCGTCGCGTTCGCCAGGTTGACCGTGGCGAGGCTGTTCGTGCCATCCGGCAGCGCCGTCACCTTGAGAGCGGTCTCAGTGAACGTCTTGCCGTCGGTTCCGGTTGAGGTGCTCTGGTTGTTGAGCGTGACCGACAGAACCTTGGTCAGTGCACTATCAACCGAGGTGCCGCTTCCGAGGAGGCCATCCACCGCCGGGTCGACCAGGTTGGTAGTCAGTGCGTCGTTCAGGCCGCTCTCGCCGCTGGTTCCGTCGAGCAGGTGGTCATTCAGAACGGATCCGACACTGCTCGTGAGGTTGTCCAGGTTGATCGAGATCGGGATGCCGAGCACCGTTGCCGCGACGGTTGCTGCCGGTGCTGTGCCGCTCACCAGCTGGTCAACCGTTCCGTGAACGTGAACCGCGAGGCTCGTCTTCAGGTCGGGGAGGAGCTTCGTGGTCGGCGTGCAGAGCAGGCCGCTGAGGCCGGTTCCGAGGCTGCCGGTGCCCTTGGTCAGGCCGCCGAGCAGTCCGCCGAGCAGTCCGCCCGAGGCTCCGGCTCCCGCTCCGGCCCCTGCCGAAACGCAGGTCTGTCCGAGGATCGGGGCCTGCGCTGTCGAGGTGTTGACGGTCGCGTCGACGTTGACCGCCGCGTTGTCGAGCACATCCTTGACCTTCGCCATGATCTGGTCAACGAGCGTGTCAATGGTGGTGGTGATCCCGTTCAGGATCTCCTTCACCACCTTGTCGGACAGCACCTCGGTGCCGACCGGCTCGCTGTTGATGTTTCCACCGAGCAGTTTGGCGAGGTCGACTGTGACGACCCCGGTCTGAAGGTTGAACGAAACCGCGCCGTTCCCATACGTGCCGGTGAGCAGCGGCTGCAGTGCAGCGGCCAGGTCGACCGAGACGTTCGCGGAAACGGATGCATCGGCTCCGGCAAGGTTCAGGATCGGATTAATGCCGGTCACGATCTTGTTTACCGAGCCGGCGAGCTCACCGTTCGGTCCGTCAAGGGCGGCGATCTGTGCGTCGACCGGGCCGAGGGACTTCGTCACCTTGCTGGTCAGGTTGGCGATCGCCGGGCTGGTCAGGTTGAGTGTGAGGCCTGCGAGGTCGTACTTACCGCCCGCTGTAGTCAGCGCGCCGCTCGCCTGGGCGGATACGGCCTGGGCCTGCAATTTCAGGTCGGTGATCACCGAAGCGAACTTGCTGCCGAGCAGGGAGTCGAGGTCGACCGCCGCATCGCCATCCGTTGCCGTGCCAACCTGGCCGACTCCGATGCCGCCGTCGTTGTTGACCGCGCCGCTGGACGCCATCGACGTGCCGTTGTTCGCGGCCTGCGCGTACTGGTTGGCTGCGCCGAGATCGATCACGTGACCCAGGTTGAGCTGAATGCCGGCTGGCTCATTGATGAGCTGCGCGCCGAGAGCGCTCACCCCGAGGGGATCGCGCGAGACCTGCGTGGACTGTGATCCGTTGTTGTGTGCGGCTGCGGCTTCAAGAGCGGCAAGCTTCGCGAGATCCATCCCGCCAACGCTCCCAGAGAGGAACTGTCCGGAGGCGAAAGATGTCGGGACGGTGGATGCCGACGCCGAAATCGGTGCGGCGAGTGCGAGAGCGGTTCCGAGGACTCCGGTCACCGTCATCGCGGCGACCTTGACGAGAGTGCGAGATGTGGCTGACCACTGGAATCCGTCTCCAGTGTGCGGCCTGCTGTGGTTAAACACGGCGGGTACCTTCCTGATCCTTGCGGACGAGGAAGCGAGAGAAACGGTCGGCGCCGACCCCTCAATGAAGCGCTAGCCGAGGGATGATCCCCGATATCGCTATTGAGGCGAGCGACTCTTACCTGATCTTTCGCTTCGCTTCGCCAGTTGTTGGTAGTGCTTGTGGTTATTTCGGTTTGGTTAGAACCTGTGGTTACCAGAAGAGACCTATGCCCCTCGGATTTATGACGCGGCTTTTTCGACGAATATTGCCCCCCATTCGGATGCCGTACACTGGTCGAGGTGGTTGAAATCTGCCAAGCTTTTGCGTGCCCGGAAACTTTTGGGTGCGCGGATCTGCCGGGCTGATTTCATCCCACCGTGCAGAAGCTTTCGATAGTGAGAGCGGGCGCATAGGGCGGTGGCTCAATTGGTAGAGCAGCGGTCTCCAAAACCGCAGGTTGCAGGTTCAAGTCCTGTCCGCCCTGCAGGTGCAATGCAGTGAAAGGTTGTGAGTGTGGCACGCAAAGTGATCGACGAACCCAGCGAGGACATCGTCGCCAACGCGCGGAAGGAACGCGCCGAGAGGCGTGGGCCGTTTGCTCGCATCTCGCTGTTCATCCGCCAGGTGTTCATCGAACTGCGCAAGGTCGTCACACCGACCCGTCGCGAACTGTTCGGGTACACCGGGGTCGTGCTGGTCTTCGTCTGCGTCATGATGGCGCTGGTCTACGGCCTCGACACCGGATTTTCGTTCCTCGTGAACTGGCTGTTCGGCGCCCCCACCAGTTAGCACCGGCAGCGACGTCTCGCTGATCGCGCCAACGAGTTTCCGGCCCATGCCGGACCACCTTCTGTTACCAACAAGATGAAATGAGATTTACGTGTCTGAGTCTGACCGCCGGGATATCGAACTCGGGACGGCCGCTGAGCAGTCTTCCGAAGAGGATGAGGCCCAGGAGGGCAACGTCCTCGAGTTGGCCGACGATTCCGAGAACCCGGCCGAGCAGGTCGCGCTTCACGTCGAAGATGAAGACGATGACGACGACGGTGCTGGCTCGGACGGGGGCGATATTGCCGGTCTCCTCGAGGCGCTGGATGCCGCGACCGACCCCGAGGCGGATGCCCTGGTCGACGAGGCCCTCGAAGTGAAGACCATCGATGATGCCGAGGCCGCGATCTTCGCCACAGAGGACGAGGAAGAGGTCGAAGAGGAGCTCGAGGCCGAAGAGGTTCCGGATGTCACTCCATATGACGGTCCGGAACTGGGTGATGACGACGAAGCGGCGGAGGGCGACGAGACCCCGGAGGCCGATCCATACGAGGCGTTCCGTGACGAACTGCGTGCCAAGCCAGGTAAGTGGTACGTCATCCACTCATATGCCGGCTTCGAGAAGCGGGTGAAGCAGAACATCGAGAACCGTCGCGTGTCGATGGCCATGGAGGACTATGTTTTCCAGGTTGAGGTGCCGATGGAAGATGTCGTCGAGATCAAGAACGGGCAGCGCAAGCTGGTCAACCGCGTTCGCATCCCCGGCTACGTGCTCGTCAACATGGACCTCAACGAGGACAGCTGGTCTGTCGTTCGCCACACGCCCGGCGTTACCGGCTTCGTCGGCAACTCGCACAATCCGACACCGCTGCGGTTCGAGGAGGCCTTCAACATGCTGAAGAGCCTTGTTCAGGTCGTCGAGGCGCCGACGAGCAAGTCGTCCGGCGGCAAGGGCAAGACCGCCGCGCGCATCATCCCTGCCGAGGTTGACTTCGAAATCGGCGAGACCATCACGATCAAGGAAGGTTCGTTCGCGGGCCTGCCGGGAACGATCAGCGAGATCAAGCCGGAGAGCGGCAAGCTCACGGTGCTCGTTTCGTTGTTCGAGCGTGAGACGCCGGTCGAGCTTTCGTTTGAGCAGGTAACCAAGCTCTAAAACTCAGCTAAACTCGTCGAGTTTGCATAAACCACCGCATCCGATCGGATGACGGGAGCGCGCTTCGACAAGCTCAGCGACCAAGCGTTCGCAAGGACCTCGGTCCCTGAGCCCGTCGAAGGGCACGAAATGAAAAGAGAACAACAATGGCACCGAAAAAGAAGGTCACGGGTCTGATTAAGCTTCAGATCCAGGCCGGCGCCGCCAATCCCGCCCCGCCAATCGGCCCGGCGCTGGGTCAGCACGGCGTTAACATCATGGAGTTCTGCAAGGCGTACAACGCCGCGACCGAGTCGCAGCGCGGCAACGTCATTCCGGTTGAGATCACCGTCTACGAGGACCGCTCGTTCACGTTCATCCTGAAGACCCCGCCGGCAGCGGAGCTCATCAAGAAGGCGGCCGGCGTGCAGAAGGGGTCATCGACTCCTCATACGGTCAAAGTCGCGAAGCTCACCAAGGACCAGGTCCGCGCGATCGCGGAGCAGAAGCAGGTCGACCTCAACGCGAACGACGTCGAGGCCGCAATGAAGATTATCGAGGGCACTGCGCGTTCGATGGGGATCACGGTGGACGCATAATGGTTCAGAAATCGAAGGCATATCGCGCCGCAGCAGAGAAGATCGAAGAGGGTCGTTTCTACAGCCCCGCCGAGGCCGTTGGAGTCGCTCGCGAGACCGGCTCGAAGAAGTTCGACTCGACCGTTGAGGTCGCGCTGAAGCTCGGGGTCGACCCGCGCAAGGCGGATCAGATGGTGCGCGGCACCGTCATCCTGCCGCACGGAACCGGTAAGACGGCTCGTGTCCTCGTGTTCGCGACCGGCCCGGCAGCCGAGGCCGCAATTGCGGCCGGCGCTGACGAGGTCGGCGGCGCCGAGCTCATCGACAAGGTGGCCGGCGGGTATACGAACTTTGACTCCGCGGTCTCAACGCCCGAGCTCATGGGTCAGGTCGGTCGCCTCGGAAAGGTTCTTGGACCGCGAGGCCTCATGCCGAACCCGAAGACCGGTACCGTGACGACGGATGTCGCCAAGGCCGTTTCCGACATCAAGGGCGGCAAGATCGAGTTCCGCGTCGACAAGCACTCCAACGTGCACTTCGTCGTCGGCAAGGCCGCGTTCACATCCGAGCAGCTCGCCGAGAACATCAAGGCAGCGCTCGATGAGGTCGTTCGCGCGAAGCCGTCCAGTTCGAAGGGTCGCTACATCACCAAGGGCACCGTTTCGACCACGTTCGGTCCGGGCATCCCGCTCGACGTCAACGCTATTTAGTCGTCCCAACGAGAAAGGGTCCGCCTCGGCGGGCCCTTTCTCGTTTCCGCCCCGTTGTGCAGGAGTTTCCGCCGCTATGTCACAGATTCACTGGGATCCGGAGCCGTTTTCGGGCGAGATACCTGCACAACCGGTATTGGAGATTCGGCGAGCGGGCACCGAGGATGCGGCGGCACTGCACGCGCTGGCCGTCGCGACCTTCGGGCTCGCGTGCCCGCGCGGGACCGCGCAGGAGTCGATCGATGACTTTCTCGCCACGACCCTGAGTGAAACCAGCTTTGCCAGTTACCTGGTCGATCCGAATCGCGCCCTGTTCCTCGCGGTTGTCGACGATCATCCGGCGGGGTACACCATGGTGAACTTCGGCGAGCCAGCGGATCCTGACGTCCTTTCCGCGATCACGCTGCATCCGACATCCGAACTCAGCAAGGTGTACGTGCTCGAGGGTCACCACGGTTCCGGCGTCGCCGGCGCGCTTGTCGATGCGTCGATCGCCGCGGCATCCGATCGTGCAGCCGCCGGGATTTGGTTGGGCGTCAACCAGGAAAACGCGCGGGCGAATCGGTTCTACGAGAAGCAGGGATTCGCGCTGGTCGGCACCAAGCGCTTCCTGCTCGGCGGAAACTGGGAAGACGACTTCGTTCGAGAACGCACCCTGTAGCCGTTTGCGGTCGATAGCATGAGGCAACGAACTGTGTCGTCGAGGGGATCAGGCCAATGAACAGCGTTGCTTATCGGTACGTCATCGCGGTCGTGCGAATTCTTTTCGCGGCGCTCGGGGTTGCGGCGATGGTTGCTCAGCTCGACCGAAGTATCGAAATCTGGAACAAGACCGGTCTCAGCGTGGCGTTCGGTATCACGAACTTCTTCAGCTTTTTCACCATCGATTCCAACGTCGGTGCCGTCGTCGTGCTCGTAATCGGCGCGATTTTGGTTTTCGCCAGGAAGCCCGACCCTCGCTGGTACACCGTGTTTCGAGTCATCGTGGTGACCTACATGGCCGTGACGCTGGTTGTGTACAACCTGTTGCTTCGGGGTGTCGAACTTCCGCAGGGATCCACGGTCGAGTGGTCGAATGAAGTGCTGCACGTTATTGCCTGCGCGTACATCGTGCTGGACTGGTTTATTGCACCGGGGCGAACCGCACTGGCCTGGCGCACCCTTCGCGCCGTCATCGTGTTCCCGATCGTCTGGCTGATTTACACCATGATTCGGGCGCCCTTCACCGTGCACGACACGCTGAACGGCAAGCCCTTCTACCCCTACCCGTTCCTGGATCCGTCGCTCGCCCACGAGGGCTGGTTCTCCGTGGCGTTCTACATCGTGCTGATCACCGTGGTGGTCCTCGGGATGTCCGCGCTCTTCATCGCGGCGTCTCGAAAGTGGAATGGCCCGCAGACCTGATGAAGTTCCCGGCGGCATGAGTCGGGGCGCAGTCGCAGACGTTGTCGCATCGATTCTCGGGGCCGCGCTCGTAACCGTTGCACTCGTTTTGATCTTGGTAGCGCGCGTGGAGTATGGCGGTTCCAGCGTGTACGTCAGTGAACTGGGCGCAACCGGCGTGCCAACGGCGCGGATGTTCGAGGTCGCCCTCTTGTTCATCGTCGCGGGAGGCAGCAGCGTGGCCTTCGCGGGCAGGGACATCCGTTCCCGACTTCTCGTGCTCGCCGCGTGGACGCCATCCGTCTCGATCTGGATCTCCTGTGGTTTCTTCCTGGTCGCGTCGCAGGTGACCTGCAAATACGAGTGCCCGCTGCCGACCCTGTCACCCTTCGATGCACAGGACTTCACGCACATCACGTGCGCCGTCATCGCGTTCCTCGCTGCCTGCTGGGCAATGCTGCAGTGTTCGTTTGCGGAACACCACCGCATACTTCGCCGATTCTCGCTCACCATGGCAATTGCGGTCGGCGTGATCTCGGGGCTCGGCGGCATCCTGTCACTGGCACGGTTCGATACGGACATCGGTGCAAACGCCGAGCTGACGGCAACCACGCTCGCGATCGCGTGGGTGGTCGTCTACGGGATCGTGATCGCGGCCGGACGGATCCGGGGTCAGCGACGCGACGAGTCCGGCGACATCAGATCCAGCAGTCGATTGGCTAGCCCGACCAGCACGTGAATCTCATTGTCGTCGCGCTCTACCCAGCGCACCTGCGGCTCCCGCTCGACCGGCACGAAGTCCTGGTGCTCCTCCCAGACCACGAGTGTGCGCTCGGCGCCGAGAACGTACTGTTGCCACCACACCTGCCGCAGGTAGCCGCGCGGGATGCTGCGCCACGCGTGCGACGTGGTCTTGATCTCGCACAGCACGACGTTCGAGCCCCGTGCCGCCACGCCATCCGGCGTTGCCAGATGCAACGGCTGGCCGTGCGCGTGGTAAAGATCCGAGCTCGGTGCGATGCCGTGCGTTGCAAGCACCCAGCGCGCGATTTCCGGCTCGCGCGCCCGCCCGTGATCGGTGAACGCGTTGCCACCAAAGCCCGTGCCACTCATCTTCTCGAGGGCGACCGCCTGCAGCGCCCTCGCGCTCGAGAGGCGCGCAACGTCCGTTGCGGTGACGCCGCGGCTGCGCGCCCTCAGCCATTCGATGCGATTGGCCGAGTTGGCCACGACACGATCACGATGATCGGGCGCAGGCTCCTCCCACAGGTCGAGGGTGGGATGCGCGAGTGTCACCAATGCATTCTCTCCCGGGCAGCCGACGTATGGGCTCATTGACGCAGAGCGGTCACTGAGGTTCTCGAAGGGATTCCGACGACCGGGACGGTCGTCGGCGCCGCGCCAAAGGCGAGAAATCACCTTTGCTCTTAGCTCCAGCGCGCCGCGCGCCCTCATCTGGGGGTATGTCCCCCTATTGACCGACACGATTTGTACCCCGTATTTTTGACCGTGGGGGAAGTAAACCTAGCTTTCCCTTCGAAAGCGGAACCCGAACATTCCGCTTCCCTAAGGGAATCATGATTGTCTTCGTAATGGCCATGGGGCTGTGCGCGCTACTCGGCTCGATCTTCTTCGTCGTTGCCGCGGGCAGCCACCGCCGCGCCGATCACTAGCTTCACGGAAAGCGCGAAACCCGCAGGGCTCGCCCTTCTCAGCCCGCTCATAGAAAGTTCCCAATACTGGAACTATGAGCATCCATCCCGCGCCGTCGCTGCACACCACCGCAAACGCAAGCCAGCCGCGACTGCGCCGGCCAGACGGCAGCCCCATTCGCGCCGTCGTCGTTGACGACGAGGACTCGCTCACCGACCTGTTGTCGATGGCACTTCGCTATGAAGGTTGGGATGTTCGACTGGCACCGGACGGACAGAAGGCACTGAGCGTCGTGCGTGAGTTCCGGCCGGACATCATTGTGCTCGACATCATGCTTCCCGACATCGACGGCCTGCAGGTGCTGCAGCGTCTGCGCGCGGACGGCAACCAAACGCCCATCCTGTTTCTCACGGCGAAGGACTCCGTCGATGATCGCATCGCCGGTCTCACGGTTGGGGGAGACGACTATGTCACCAAGCCGTTCAGTCTCGAGGAACTCGTCGCTCGACTACGCGGTCTCATCCGTCGCTCGGGGATGACCGTCGACGACTCCGCGGACTCGCACATCGAGGTTGGTGACCTGGAGCTTGACGAGGACAGCTACGAGGTGCGTCGCGACGGCGAGCTCATCGACCTCACGGCCACCGAGTTCGAGCTGCTTCGCTACCTGATGCGTAACGCGCGTCGCGTTGTCAGCAAGATGCAGATTCTCGATCGGGTGTGGAGCTACGACTTCGGCGGCAAGTCGAGCGTCGTTGAGATCTACATTTCCTACCTTCGCAAGAAGATCGACGCCGGACGCCCCCCGATGATCCACACCGTTCGCGGCGTGGGATACATTCTGAAACCGACGCGATGAAACTGCGGCTTGGCCGCGCACCATGGACCCTGCGCCGGCGACTGGTTGTCAGCGTCGTCGCGCTCTTTACCCTCTTGAGCATCGTTGTCGGGGGCGTCAGCGTCTTCGTGCTGTACGGAAATCTCTCCGATCCGATCTCGGCGCAGCTGCATCGTTCGGCGAACATTGCCGAACAGCGGGCGAGCCGAGGGTTTGCACCCACCTTCGACAACGGCGGCGGCGCCGGACCTACCGGCCTCGAACCCGGCTCGATCACCGCTTACTCGTCCGGCAAGACGATTGTGGGAAATCTCTCGGCGCGAATGCTGGGCGGTTCGACTCAAACGCTGACCCAGAAGCAACTTAGGCCGATCGCGGAGGTGACGCACAGCCACCTCCCGCAGGACATCGCCATTCCCGGTCTCGGCGATTTTCGCGTGATCCGCACTAACCTGATGAGCTATCAGGATCCAAGCTCAGGTGCTGTCGTCAAGTACTACGGCTACACGGCCTACCCGTTGTCGCAGACCAACAGCACACTGGCGCAATTCGCCTTTGCACTCGGGGGCATCTCCCTTGCGGGCATTCTGCTCGTGGCGTTCGCGACCTGGTTCATCGTGTCGTACGCCCTGCGGCCGCTGCGACGGGTTGCTGCGACGGCCACCGAGGTGGCGTCGCTGGAACTCGATCGCGGAGAGGTTGACCTGTCCGTGCGTGTCCCCGAGGCTGACACCGATACCCGCACCGAGGTCGGGCAGGTTGGCGCCGCTTTCAACACGATGCTCGGTCACGTCGACAACGCGCTGCAGGCCCGTCAGGCGAGTGAGTCGCGGGTACGACAGTTTGTCGCGGACGCGAGCCATGAGTTGCGAACACCACTGGCATCCATTCGGGGATACGCGGAGCTGACTCGCCGCGGCCACTACGACCTGCCCGAGGATGTGACGCACTCGCTCGGACGAGTGGAGTCCGAAGCGGTGCGGATGACTTCTCTTGTGGAGGATCTGCTGCTATTGGCGCGGTTGGATGCTGGTCGCGACATCGAAACCGCGCCGGTGGATCTGACTTCGCTACTCGTCGACTGCCTGAGCGACGCTCACGCGGCTGGTCCGGACCACAAGTGGGAACTGGATGTTCCGAGCGAGCCAGTCATGATCGAAGCGGACGGCCAGCGCATCCATCAGGTCTTCGTCAACCTGCTCGCCAACGCGCGCGTCCACACTCCGCCCGGTACACGGGTGAGGCTCGAACTGGCCGAATTGCGTCCCGGCTTTGCGACAGTAACGGTGAACGACAACGGGCAGGGTATTCCGAAGTCCGTTCAGAACGACCTGTTCGAGCGATTTGCGCGAGGCGATTCATCGCGTGCGCGGACATCCGGAAGTACGGGGCTCGGTCTGGCGATCGTCAAAGCCGTCGTCGATGCTCACGACGGATCAGTAACCGTAAAGTCACGCAAGGGCAGCACGACCTTCACGGTTGACCTTCCCAAGGCAGGTCCGGCGGTCGACGAAAGCTACCCGCGCTCAGCGTGAACCACGGACTTTTGTCAATGTCTCGGGCACGATTCCCCAGAAGGGCTGAGCCCCTGGTGGGTTTGCGTAGCCGGGTATCCACGGCAGTCGGCCCGATGAGTCGGGCCAGATGACCTGTAGCGCCTCGATCTCGCCGTAGAAGTTCACGGCGGCAAGCAACTCCGACGAGTCGAGAACAGCGATCAGGGCAACCGGTGCCGCTGTCTCGGTGGGATCCGAGGTCAGGGTATTCGCGAGGTATCGGTGTCCGGACTGCACCTCCGTCCCGAGGATGTTGAGGAGCTGCTGGGCCGGTCGCGCGGGCATACCCGTGATCACGAACTCCGGATGCCCCATCGTGGTCAGTCCGACCGTGTACGAAAATGGCGGCTCATCCGGCCGGTCACCACCCATGACGGACTGCACTGCCCAGCCATACTTTTCGATGAGGTCGAGCAGCTGTAAGAGGTAGTCGTCCATCATTCGCACACCGTAACCGGGAGTGCGCTCCGCGCGGGCAAGTTGCCAACATGCCAGACTGAAGGAGTGCGAATTGCGGTTACCGGTGGCAATGGAAAACTCGGTCGAGAGGTCGTTCGCGGGCTGCGCGGAGCCGGCCACGACACCTACGTGCTCGATTCGGTCGGCGAGCGCGGGGACCATTTCACCAGGATCGACCTGGCCAACTATGGATCAGTCGTCGATGCATTCGGTTCGGTCAACGACCGCTACCAATCGCTCGAAGCAATCGTCCATCTCGCTGCGATTCCCGCGGGCGGGATCGAGACCGATGCGGCGACGTTCGCCAATAACATCAGCGTGACTTTCAACGTATTCCAGGCTGCTCGTCGGGCCGGAATCAAACGCATTGTCTACGCGTCATCCGAGACGCTTCTGGGTATCCCGTTCGAACTCGACCCGCCATACATCCCGGTCGACGAGGACTACCCATCGCGACCCGAATCGATGTATTCGGTGGTCAAGCACCTGGAGGAGGAGTTGGCGACGAAGCTCGTTCGCTGGGATCCGGAACTCAGCATCACGGGCCTGCGCTTCTCGAACGTGCTGGAGGTGGGCGACTACTCGAATCAGCCGACGTGGGACGCTGACCCTGCGTTGCGCCGCTGGAACCTGTGGGGATACATCGACACCCGCGATGGCGCACTAGCCGTGCTGAAGGCTCTCGAGGCGAAGCTTCCCGGGTTCGAAACCTTCGTTATCGCGAACGCCGACACTGTCGTGACGATGCCGAGCGCTGAACTCGCGGCGAAATATTTCCCCGATGTTGAACTGAAACGACCGGTGACGGGAAACGAGACTCTGCTTTCGATCGACAAGGCTCGCCGGCTGCTGGGCTTCGCTCCCACTCACTCCTGGCGGGACAAGTAGCTCGTTCCGGCGAGCTCAACAGGGGCACGGATGCGATGGACCCATTCCATGCGTGCTGTTACCGGGACGAAAGCAGTGAATCGACCGGTTTGGCGAGCCGAGCCAGTATCCCGTAGTCTGTACGTGGCCAAAGACCGCTGGATTCTCGGGGAAACCCGGGACGTAAGGTTCGGAAAAGCAATTCCGACATCCCGCGCAGGTGTGTGAAGTTAGTTCAGTCCGCAAGGACTTTCCAGCTCCGTGCGCTTAGCGCCGGAGCTTTTGTTTTGTACAAGAGCCTCCGGTCGGTTTGAACGTCAACCGATATCAATCAAGGAGTGCCATGGCGAACAAGGAAGCCTCGGTCGCCGAGCTTACGGACCATTTCCGTAACTCGAACGCCGTTCTGCTTACCGAGTACCGCGGACTCACCGTTGCCCAGCTCAAGCAGCTGCGGCAGTCGATCAGTGAGCACGCGACGTACGCCGTGGTGAAGAACACGCTGACCAAGATTGCGGCTAACCAGGCAGGGATCTCGTCGTTTGACGCAGAGCTCGCCGGTCCATCCGCTCTCGCCTTCGTACACGGTGACACCGTCGCCGTCGCGAAGGCTCTGCGTGACTTTGCCAAGGCAAACCCTCTGCTGGTCGTGAAGGGCGGTTACTTCGACGGTAACCCTCTGACCGCAGCCGAGGTCAACAAGCTCGCCGATCTCGAAAGCCGGGAGGTGTTGCTTGCCAAGCTGGCAGGCGCCTTCAAGCAGTCGCTGTTCGGTGCTGCGTACCTGTTCAACGCACCGCTGTCGCAGGCCGTTCGCACGGTCGACGCGCTGCGCGCAAAGCAAGAATCAAACTAAGGAGTAATCATGGCAAAGCTGACTACAGACCAGCTGCTCGACGCGTTCAAGGAGCTCACGCTCATTGAGTTGAGCGAGTTCGTAAAGAAGTTCGAGGAGACCTTCGAGGTCACTGCGGCAGCTCCGGTTGCCGCCGCCGCCGCTGCCCCCGCCGCTGGTGGCGCTGGCGGCGCAGCGGAAGAGGCCGAGGAGAAGGATTCCTTCGACGTCGTGCTCGAGGCTGCTGGCGACAAGAAGATCCAGGTCATCAAGGAGGTGCGCGCACTCACCAGCCTCGGTCTGGGCGAGGCGAAGGCACTCGTTGACGGCGCTCCCGGTGTCGTGCTCGAGGGCGCGAACAAGGAGAACGCCGAGAAGGCGAAGGCGCAGCTCGAAGAGGCTGGCGCAACCGTCACGCTCAAGTAAATCCTCCTCTCCAGTGGAGAGAAAAGGGGCGTCATCCGAAATGGATGGCGCCCTTTTCTGTTCAAGGCGACGCTGTGCTTGTTTTGTTTCGCTGCCCCGCGGGGCAGCGAAACGGGGCGAACCGTAACCACTCGGCTCGCCCCGTCCGTTTGCCGCCGTCGTCAAGTACCCAGGATCAGGTCCAGATACCGACATCGTCTGCCGGGATAGCCCGGCGGCCAACTACCCGGGTCTGTGAGTGAGCGCACGGGCGCGCCAACCGCGAGATTCGGGTGCTCGCTAATCGTCTTTCGTTACCGTTCGACGATCAGATTGCGGGAATACAAAATATTAGGCCCCAAGTGAGGGTGTCTCACAACGTCTTGTGGAGAACGGTTCGTGTCCGCCATAATGGGGACGTTCCAAAGCTGTACCCCCGGCCGAGGAAAACAAACCCCCCGTTCAAGTGACGCATCCCGCACGTGCACTTTCGTAACCCGCGTGAAAACTAGACTGCCTTACCCTCCGTCTAGCTCAACCGAGTGTGCCGAGCGTGGCAGTGTTGCCGCGGAGGTAGTGCTCCACAAACGGATGAACTCAGATACCGAACATACGAGATATTGATTGAGCAAGGGGCCCGACGCGCCGCGTCGGGCCCCTTGCTCTGTTCGTTTGAAGCCTGGTCCCTCACTGTGCTGGTTTGCTTAGAGGGACCGAGGGCATTGCCTGGTCCCTCACTGTGCTGGTTTGCTTAGAGGGACCGAGGGATTTGCCTGGTCCCTCACTGTGCTGGTTTGCTTAGAGGGACCGAGGGATTTGCCCTCGGTCCCTCTAAGTGGGGACTGCCCGGGGTACAGGAGTCGCCCATAGCCTCATCTGAGCATCCGTTCCGCTCAGAAAGCTTTTCGCCATGTCTAGTTCACGCCGCATTGCGCTGCCGCTTGCCGCCCTGGCGATCGTCGGCCTCGCGCTCACCGGGTGCTCGTCTGGCTCCGGAAACGTCGGAGGCAGCGTCGGGACAGCGGATGGCGTGGTCAGGATCGAGGGTCCGCTCATCGGAGCGGATGCCAAGCGACTCGAGCAGTCATGGGCTGGCTGGGAAAAAGCCAACAACATCAAGATCGAGTACACGGGAAGCGCGAACTTCCAGGAGAACATCGGAGGCGAAGCCCAGCAGGGTAACGCGCCAGACCTCGCGATCTTCGAGCAGCCGGGCCTCATCAATGACCTTGCGGCCCGCGGGTACATTCACACGCTTCCGTCGCAGGTGAAGTCGACAGCGGACAAGACCTTCCCGTCCCAGTGGGTCGGCTACACGACCGTTGCTGGCTCGGATTACGGCGTTCCACTGCTGTCCAGCCTGAACGGGTGGGTCTTCTACTCGCCCAGTGCGCTCTCGGCGCTCAACCAGAAGGTTCCGACGAGTTGGTCGCAGCTGTTGACGCTCTCGGAGTACCTACGCGCGGGCTCCGGCTCACCGCCGTGGTGCGAGGGCTTTGACTCCAACGCGTCGAGCGGTGCCCTCGGCGCCAGCTTCATCGATGACATGGTGCTGCGCGAAGACGGCACCACGGTCTATGACCAGTGGATCGACCACAAGATCTCGTTCAGCGACCCGGACATCCTCAAGGCCTTCAACGATGCCGGCGAAATCCTGCAGAACAAGGACTGGGTCAACTCGAGCTTCGGCGGCGTGACTTCCATCGACAAGACGACCACCGCTCAGGTCGCAAAGGCGTTGGAGTCCGGTAAGTGTGACCTCAGCTACGAGCCGTCCTCGTTTATCGACGACCTGAAAACGACGAGCGACGGTGTCGAGACCATCGGGCCGCAGCAGCAGATCTGGGCGTTCCTGCTTCCCTCGGTGAACAGCGGCTCAACCCAGTTCACGCAGAGCGGTGACTTCGTTGCCGCGTTCTCCTCGGATTCTGACACCGTGAAGGTGCAGGACTACCTGGCCAGCCTGTCCTGGGCGAAGAGTCGGATGAAGCTCGGTGGGGCAATCAGCCCGGCGAAGGGAATCATCCCTTCTGACACCCCGGATACCCTGCTCAACGCATCCGTCGCGCTCATGCAGGGTAGCGAGGCGAGCACTCGTCTGAGTGCGGGTGACCTGATGCCGTCGATCGTTGGCGAGGGTACATACCTCAGCGGCGTTGTCGACTGGATCAACGGGACTCCCGCACCCAAGGTGCTGTCGACCATCGACGGATCCTGGCCGAAGAGTTAGCTGACAGCGAAAGCGTCGCACGGCCGGGGCAACCCGCCCGTAGGGTAAACGCGTGACTATGCGCGTTGCGGCCGCCGCCCGAGGGCGTGGTCCACGGGACGCTCAGGCCCAGCGCGAGGCGAACGCGCAGGCTCCGAAGATCGAGCATCTGGTGCGCCGCGTCGGCCAACTGTTCCGGCCACACCGGACCGCCCTGACGATCACGATCGCGCTGGTTCTCATCAGCGCGGCGATCTCGGTCGCGCCACCGTTGCTAACGCGGCAGCTTTTCGACGTCGGCCTGTTCCCCGCCAATCATCATCCCGATGTGTCCGCGCTCGTGACGATCGTGAGCATCATGGTCGGGCTGTGGGTGCTGTCCGCCGCGCTCGGCGTATGGCAGACCTACCTGACCGCGACCGTGGGAAACACGGTGATGGGAAGCCTGCGCATCCGGCTGTTCAGCCACCTGCAGCGCATGGAACTGGCTTTCTTCACGAAGACGAAGACGGGAGTTATCCAGTCCCGGCTGCAGAACGATGTCGGCGGCGTCGCGGGAGTGCTCAACAACACGATCTCGAGCGTCATCGGCAACACCGTGACCGTCATTGCGGCCCTCGTCTCGATGCTCATCCTGAGCTGGCAGATGACGCTGGTTGCGATCATCCTGCTGCCTGCGCTGGTGTTCGCTCAGCGCCGGGTCGGCCATGTACGCGCCCGGATTGCGACGAAGACGCAGGAGTCGCTCAGCGACATGAGCGCGATCACCCAGGAGGCGCTGAGTGTCAGCGGCATCCTGTTGGCCAAGAGCTTCAATCAGCAGCCCAGCGAAGTTGCGCGCTATCAGAGCGAGAACGAAAACCAGATCCGCCTGCAGGTTCGGCAGCAGATGAGCGGCCAGTGGTTCTTCGCCATGGTCGGGATCTTTCTATCCGTGATTCCCGCGGCGATCTACCTGGTGGCCGCCTGGCTCATCACTCACGGGATCTCGGTTACGCCGGGAACGATCGTCGCGTTCACGACCGTCCAGGCGCGGCTCATGTTCCCGCTCATGGGGCTCCTGCGGGTCGCGCTCGACCTGCAGACATCGCAGGCGCTGTTCGCGCGCATCTTCGAATACCTCGACCTGAATCCGGCCCTCCTCGACTCAGCGGATGCACATCCCGTCAACTCCGCTGAGGTGGGAACCGTCGCGTTCGAGGACGTCGTCTTTCGTTACCCGGATGCCGGCTCCGAGACGGAGCCAACCCTGAAGTCGGTCTCGTTCACAATCGAACCCGGCCAGTACGCTGCGTTCGTCGGACCGTCTGGTGCCGGCAAGACGACGGTCTCGTACCTGGTCCCGCGCTTCTACGATGTGCAGGGTGGAAGGGTGATCTTTGCTGGCGATGACGTGCGCGATCTCAAGCAGGACAGCCTGGTGCGCAACATCGGGATAGTCAGCCAGGAGACCTACCTGTTCCACGCCACGATCGCCGAGAACCTGCGGTACGCGAAACCGGATGCGACCGACGCCGAGCTGGAGGTCGCCGCGCGCGCCGCAAACATCCACGACACGATCGTTACCTTCCCGCTCGGCTACGACACGGTCGTAGGAGAACGTGGCTACCGGCTCAGCGGCGGCGAGAAGCAGCGCGTCGCCATTGCACGCGTCCTGCTCAAGGATCCACCGGTGCTGATTCTGGACGAGGCGACGAGTGCGCTCGACACGATTTCGGAGCGGATCGTGCAGGCGGCACTGGATGAAGCGGCACGTGGTCGAACGACCATCGCGATCGCGCATCGGCTCTCAACGGTCATCGGCGCGGACATCATCTTCGTGGTGCAGGGCGGAGAAATAGTCGAGACCGGCACCCACACCTCGCTGCTCGCGGCCGGGGGCGAATACTCCCGGCTGTTCGCCGAGCAGGCGGGAACGCTGGCGTCCGACTAGTCGATCGCGACTCGTGTGCGCATTGCACCCTGTGCCGGGACACCCCGCACTCGATAGGCTCTCGTCAGAAAAGACGCCACAGCGCCCGAGGAGCCCCCGATTGTCCGACGGAAATATCGTGTCACCACAGGTGGCCCCTGCGATCCCCGACGGTCAGCCGCGGGCGCGACGCAGCGGGCTGAGCATCCGATCGTCCATCCTCATCATGCTGCTGGCCGTCAGCATCATCGGCGCCCTTGTTGTCGCCGCGATCGGCTACCAGAACGGCAGTGACCTGCTCTCCGCTGAGGCTAAGAACAATCTGGTTCAGGTACGTGATTCGCGCATCAGCGAGGTACATAACCTGTTCACCACGATGGAGCACTCACTTAGCCTGAGCGCACACGGCGACAGCGTCATCGGTGCAATTAAGGCCTTCAATGACGGTTTTGCCGAGCTGAACAGCTCCGTGGTGACAGACGCCCAGTCCGCCGCACTGACGTCATACTTCACAAATAAGTTCGCCCCCCAGCTCGCCAGTGCCACCGGTTCTACGGTCGACCCATCGACGTTCGTGCCGAGCAGTCCGGCGGCGCGGTACCTGCAGGCGAACTACACCATCACCTTCGCGAGCCCGGCGGCCGCGCTCGCGGGAACCGATGCGGGTGACGGTAGCAAGTGGTCGGCGGCGAATGCTCGCTATCAGGACTACTTCCGCCGCATGACCTCGCTCGAGGGTTACGGCGACGCGATCCTCATCAACTCGGGTGGCGACATCGTCTATTCGGTCAAGAAGGGCGTGGACCTTGGGGCGAGCCTGGTCACCGGCCCGTATGCGCAGTCGGAGTTGGCGAGCGCCTGGTCGAGCGCAATGAACAGCAACCTGCCAGACACCGTCGGTCTCAGCGACTTTGAACGATTCGCCCCCGAACTGGATGCGCCAACGGGCTGGGCGGTCGCCCCGATCGTTTCGAACGGTAGCGTGCTCGGTGCCCTTGCGGTGCAGCTTCCGACGGCGCGGATCAACTCGGTAATGACCGACGACGGCGACTGGAAGGCCGATGGGCTCGGTAAGACCGGCGAGACCTATCTGGTCGCGGACGACCAGCTGCTGCGATCGTCCTCACGGGAGTTGATCGAGAACCCCGATTTGTACAGCAGGGATGCCCATTCTGCCGGCCTGCCTGCCGCACAGGTCACCCGAGCCCTCACCTCCCGCAGTCCGCTGTTGGTGCAGCCAGCGCGAACACAGGCCGTCGCGAAGGCGCTCCAGGGCAAGACGGGTGTTATAACCGCGCCGGGCTATCTGGGAGGGCAGGTCATTTCCGCTTACGCGCCGCTCGCCGTCGATGGCGTGAACTGGGTGATCGTGGCACAGATCGATCGTGATGAGGCCTACGCGCCGTCAGCGCTCTTCGCGCGCGACCTGGGAATCACCGTCGCGGTCATCGCCCTGCTCGTCTGCCTGCTGTCGCTTCTCTTCTCGCAGATCATCGTGACACCGCTGCGTCGTCTCCGAGTGGACGCCCAGCGAATCTCCGCAGGCGAACTCGGGGTGCAGGTCGCGGTTGGCCACAGCGATGAGTTCGTCGAGTTGGGCAATGCATTCAACAGCATGAGTCTCAGCCTGCAGACCAAGCAGACCCTGCTCGAGGCGAAAGAAGAGGAGCACGAGCAGTTGCTTCTGTCACTCATGCCGGGCCCGGTCGCGAAGAAGTTCCTCGACGGAGCTAAGACGATCGCGCAGGACCACGGCGAGGTCACCGTCTTCTACGCGGATATCGATGGCTACGAGGATTACGCCGCAAAGCTCAGCACGGAGAAGGGTCTGTCGGAGCTCAACGATCTGCTGCACAACCTCGACCAGGTTGCGGAGAAGCACGGCGTAGAACGGGTGCGGACGACGCGCCACGGCTACCTCGCGAGCTGCGGCATGACGATCCCCCGGGTGGATAACGCACGCAGGATGGTCGCCTTCGCGATCGAAGCGCAAAAGGTTCTTGATCGCTTCGGTGCGCAAAACGGTGCGAAGCTGGCCATCCACGCCGGGATCGACACGGGCTCGGCGACGAGCGGCCTGGTCGGTAAGTCGCGCATCATCTACGACCTCTGGGGCGATACGGTCAACCTGGCCTTCCGCCTGCAGGGCGACGATGACATCGACGGCATCATGATGACCCAGCGCGTGGTCGACAAGATGCCTGACACCGTTGTAACCACGAAGGCGGGCTCGCTCCAGACCTCGCAGGGCGAGATCACCATCTACCGCCTCGACCTGGATAAGACCACCCGTGTTTGATTTCGTCTCGCAACCGTGGTTCGTTCCGGCGATTGTGGTGGTCGTCGGTCTGCCGATCGTGATGATCCTCTTGACCGAGCTGCACGGAACGCTCGTGCGCAACGGTGCCCATGGCACCCGTTTCGTCCTTCTGCTTCGTAACTTTGTCGCTCCCACCGGTGCCCTCCTGCTGTTGCTCGCGCAGACGGCGGATGTCGGGTCGCCCTCGGTCAACTGGGTGCGCATCGTTGCGACGATCTTCGGTTTCCTGGTCATCCTCGCTCTCCTCGGCGGTCTCAACCTCGTCATCTTTGAAACGGCGAAAACCGGCAGTTGGCGCAGTCGAGTGCCGTCGATCTTCATCGAAGTCGTGCGGGTCATCCTGATCGTCGTCTGCCTCGGCGTGCTCTTCTCGGTGGTGTGGCATGCGGATGTCGGTGGCTTGTTCGCGGCGCTGGGTGTCGGCTCGATCGTCATCGGTCTCGCGCTGCAGAACGCAGTCGGCGGAGTTGTCAGCGGACTGCTGCTCCTCTCGGAACGGCCGCTCGAAATCGACGAATGGATTGTCGTCGATGGTGTGCGCGGCCAGGTCAAAGAGATCAACTGGCGCTCGGTGCACATGATGACGGTCAACGGGCTGCTAATCGTGCCCAACTCGTCTCTCGCCGGAAGCACGTTCCTCAACATCACCAAGGGCGATGGGCCGTTCACCAACGACATCTACGTTCGCTTCGCCCTCGAGGATCCGCCACAGGACGTCATGGCCGTCTGCGACCAGACCGCCGCGGGCCTTCCGATGATTTACCCTGGGCAGTCGACCACCGTGTCGACGCTGGGGAAAGGGCGGTTCGAGGTCGAGATTCCGATCACGAGTCCGGCGCTCAATGGCGCATCGATCCGGATGTTCAACACCCGGCTCTGGTACGCGGCTCGTCGTGCCGGCCTGCATCTGGATCGGGAGTGGGGTGATCCGTACCAGACGCCGGAGCGACTGGTCGAAGCCGTGCAGACCTTTGCCGGCGCCCTATATCTGAGCACAGCCGACATCCAGCCCCTCTCCGGGGCGGTCTCGATCGAGCGCTACAGCGAGGGCGAGGTTGTGCAGCAGCCAATGTCCGTCCCCGACGCGATGCGCTACATCCTCAGCGGCACGGCGTCGCTCACCTATCCAGCCGACGGCGGGGACATCGTCATCGAGACGCTCGCACACGCCAGCGTTCTCGGGCTCACGGCATTGACCCGGCAGCCCGTGGTGACGACCGCGGTTGCCCTCACCGAGCTCGCGGTGCTCAGGGTGCCCGTTGCCGTGCTGGACGACCTCGTCACAACGCGCCCGGATCTGGCTCGGGACATCGGCGTGGAACTGGATCACCGCCGCGAACTCGCCGAGGCTGCGCTCAAGGCAGTGGGTGTTGAGGAGCCGGCAGACTCGAGCATGATCGCCTAGATTTCCCGGCCAACGGTAGATTTGGTTCGCGATGGAAACCGAACCGATCTCTCCCCGGCCGAGGCTGCCCAGACTGCGCCAGTGGTACGCGAAAATGCTCTACGTCATCGTCGTCATCGCGTTGTGGTATTTCGTCGGCGGCCTTCCGTCGACGCAGTTTCTGGACGGGCTCCTGCGGTCGGTGATCATCTTCGTCGCGTTCATCGTCGCGTCGCGCGTGTTTCGCGGCACGGACGAGACGAGCGAGCCGCGATCGTGGTGGCGGGCCACCGCGAAACCTTACGCTGGCTTTGTCGTTGGTTCCGCGCTCGCACTGGCGGTGATCATTTTCTGTGTGAATGCCTACGGCGTGGAGACGATGCCGAAACTCGTGCTCTACTCGGGGCAGGATGTTTTTGACGCGGTATCCGCCCTGTTCTGCGCGGTACTCGCGGTGTTCTACTTCACCTCCAGCATCCGTCTTCGTGGAATCGCTCGCGAGGCGCGTGCCGAGGCCGAGAGAAGTGCCCACGCTGCGAGAAAGGCGAAACCCTGATGCCGGAGCAGCCCGTCATTCGCATCGCCGCCGCCGTCGTCCTGAACCGGGCCGGTCACCTGCTGCTGGTTCGCAAACGCGACACGGACGTCTTCATGCAGCCGGGTGGCAAACTCGAAGCGGGCGAGTCCGGCGAGGAGGCACTGCTGCGCGAACTACGCGAGGAGCTGGGATTCGAGCTGACATCCGCTGACCTCGAATATGTCGGCCGTTTTTCAGCGGACGCCGCGAACGAACCCGGTCACCGTGTCGACTGCGATGTGCACTTCACCGTGATCGAGACCGAGGGTGTGATCGCCGCGGAGATCGAAGAGATGATGTGGATCGATCCGCTGACGATGGGTGACCATGCAGTAGCGCCACTCACGACGCAGATCATGCGTCCGTATATCCTGACAATGTCGGCGGCGCTACAAGGCCGGATGCCGTAGTCCCGACGTAACACTCAAATACCCGCTGGTAGATTGAGCGCACCATGAAGTACGCGAACTCGGTGCTCGATCTCATCGGCAACACCCCGCTCGTCCGACTCGGAAGCGTAACGAGGGGATACGCGCCAACGGTACTGGCGAAAGTCGAATACCTGAATCCCGGCGGTTCATCGAAAGACCGGATCGCCGCGCGAATCATTGACGCGGCAGAGGCCGAGGGCAAGCTGAAAGCCGGAGGCACCATCGTCGAGCCGACGAGTGGAAACACCGGCATCGGGCTCGCTCTGGTCGCCCAGCAGCGCGGATATCGGTGCGTATTCGTCCTGCCGGACAAGGTCGGCGAAGAAAAGCGCAACGTGCTGAAGGCCTACGGTGCCGAAGTCGTCGTCACGCCGACCTCGGTCTCTCCCGACAGCCCCGAGTCCTACTACTCGGTGAGCGATCGACTTGCGCGTGAGATACCCGGTGCGTTCAAGCCTGACCAGTATTCGAATCCGAATGGTCCGCTCAGCCACTACGAGACCACCGGTCCGGAGATCTGGCGCGATACCGAGGGCAAAGTTACCCATTTTGTCGCCGGCGTCGGCACGGGGGGAACGATTTCGGGTGTCGGTAAGTACCTCAAGGAGGTCTCCGCCGGCCGGGTGCAGATCATCGGCGCCGACCCGGAGGGCTCGGTCTACTCCGGCGGTACCGGACGACCGTACCTGGTCGAGGGCGTCGGCGAAGACTTCTGGCCGAGTGCATACGACCCGACCGTTGTCGATCGCATTATCGCGTCATCCGACGCAGAGTCCTTCGACCTGACGTTGCGCCTGGCGCGCGAGGAGGGCCTGCTGGTCGGCGGCTCGAGCGGGCTGGCGGTGTCGGCGGCGCTGAAGCTGGCCGCCGACCTCGGAAAGGACGATGTTGTCGTAGTCCTGCTTCCCGACGGCGGCCGAGGATACCTCGGCAAGGTTTTCAATGAGCAGTGGATGCAGTCGTATGGCTTTGCCCAGGTCTCGGACGAGCGCACGGTTGCCGACCTCATCCGCACGAAGTCCGGGGGTCTGCCGGATCTCGTGCATGCGCATCCCTCCGACACCGTGCGCGATGCCATCCAGATCATGGCCAACCATGATGTTTCGCAGCTCCCGGTTCTGACCGCGGAGCCGCCGGTCGTGATCGGCGAGGTCATCGGTGCCATCGATGAGGCGGC
This sequence comes from Galbitalea sp., assembly GCA_036271875.1. Classification (GTDB taxonomy): domain Bacteria; phylum Actinomycetota; class Actinomycetes; order Actinomycetales; family Microbacteriaceae; genus Galbitalea. The sequence continues at coordinate 222,224 of DATAZU010000017.1, read as the reverse complement.
CCTGGTTGAGCTGGTCTTCAGCGGTGCCGCGAACATGACCGACTCGATCTCGGAATTCGTCGGCGCTCCGCTCGGTTTGATCGGTGTGCACGAATCGGTGACGCAGGCGCGAACGGCGCTCGCTGGCGCGAGTGCACTACTGGTCGTCGATGACGGGAAACCCGTTGCCGTGCTCACCCGCAGCGATCTGCTCAATTACCTTTCCGCCTGATTTACCTCAACAGCTAGGAACGTTCGTGTCACACAGCACCGAATCACAGGGCTTTGCCACGCGCGCTATCCGCGCGGGCCAGGAGTTCGACCCGACGACGGGTGCCGTCGTTCCGCCGGTCTATCTCACCTCGACATTCGTGCAGGACGGCATCGGTGGATTTCGCGGTGGATACGAGTACGCGCGAGGGGGCAACCCGACGCGAACCTCCCTCGAAACCCTGCTCGCCTCGCTCGAGGGTGGATCCAGGGCGTTCAGTTTTGCTTCAGGACTGGCAGCGGAAGACACCCTTCTCCGCGCGGTGCTGAAGCCGGGCGATCGCATCGTCATGGGCAACGACGTGTACGGCGGAACGCACCGTCTCGTCGATCGCGTCTTCGTGCCGTGGGGTGTCTCGCTGGTCACGGTCGACATGAGCGATGTTGATGCCGTGAGCAGGATTGTCGCGGCCGAGAGGCCCCGGGTCCTGTGGATTGAGACGCCGAGCAATCCGCTCATGAAGATCAGCGACATCGTGGCGCTCGCCGAGATCGCGCGTGCCGCGGGCACTCTCGTCGTCGTCGATAACACGTTCGCTTCGCCGTACCTTCAGCAGCCGCTCGCGCTGGGTGCCGACGTCGTCGTTCACTCGACGACGAAGTATCTTGGCGGACACTCGGATGTGTTGGGTGGCGCGGTCGTCCTCAATGACGATGAGTTGATCGACAAGGTCGGCTTCCTGCAGTTTGGAGTCGGTGCCGTGAGCGGACCATTCGACGCCTGGCTGACGGTTCGCGGCATCAAGACGCTCGCCGTGCGCATGGATCGACACTCCTCGAACGCGCAGGTAATAGCGGAGGCCTTGGTCGGTCATCCGGCCCTTGACGCGGTGTACTACCCCGGTCTGCCGAGTCACCCGGGTCATGACCTTGCTGCCCGCCAGATGAAGAGTTTCGGAGGGATGCTGTCCGTCGCTCTGAAGGGCGGCGCGACCGCAGCAGTGAAGTTCGCCGAGTCGACCGAGGTGTTCCAGCTCGCCGAGTCCCTTGGTGGGGTCGAGTCGCTCATCGGCTACCCGTCGGAAATGACGCACGCGTCCGTTCGCGGCACCGAACTCGAAGTGCCGGACAACGTGGTGCGCCTCTCGGTTGGTATCGAGGACGTCGACGATCTGCTCGGGGACGTTCGCGGCGCGCTCGCCGGACTTTAGGACCTTCGCCGAAGGGTCGGTTCGCAACTCATACTTTGATCATCGACGGTTCATAGAAATGTCATAGACCGCCCGCGTTGAGTAACGGGCATGTCAGTTCGATCGCACTCTTCCGGTTCTGTACGTCCCGAACTCGAAATCGTCGTACCGGTGTACAACGAGGAGGCAGGACTCGCCGCCAGCATCCGCGTTCTGCACGCGTATCTGACCTCGGCGTTCTCGGCGCCCTGGCTCATTACGATCGCCGACAACGCAAGCATCGATCGTACTCACGACATCGCCATCGACCTGACCTACGAGTTCGATCGGGTGCGCGTGCTTCACCTCGACGAGAAGGGGCGCGGCCGTGCCATCAAGAAGGCGTGGCTCGAGTCGAAGGCGACGGTGCTCGCCTATGTCGATGTCGACCTGTCGACAGACCTGCGGGGACTTCCGCCGCTGATCGCGCCGCTGCTGTCAGGGCACTCAGACGTGGCGATCGGCACCCGGCTCGCAGCGTCCGCTCGGGTGAGTCGCGGCGGCAAGCGCGAGTTCATTTCCCGCTGCTACAACTTCCTGCTTCGGCGGACAATGGGCGTGCGGTTCACCGATGCGCAGTGCGGATTCAAGGCGGTCCGTGCCGATGTCGCAGCCCAGCTGCTACCGCTCGTCGAGGACACCGGCTGGTTCTTCGACACCGAACTGCTCATCCTTGCGGAGCGTTGCGGAATGCGCATCCACGAGGTGCCGGTTGACTGGATCGATGACCCGGACAGCCGCGTAGACATTGTGTCGACGGCGAGGGACGACCTCCGTGGGATGGTGCGCCTCACTCGCGGTCTGGTCTCCGGTCGAATCCCCGTTGATCGCGTCTATGCCGCCCTCGGCCGTGCACCGTTCGACCCGCCATCCTCTCCCTCGTTCTTCTCCCAGGTCGTGCGGTTCGCCGCCGTCGGTGGGCTATCGACCCTGGCGTACGCGCTCCTCTACCTACTCTTCTCCGGCATGATGGACGGGTTCTTCGCGAACTTCCTCGCGCTGCTTCTAAGCGCGATTGCGAACACCGCGGCGAACCGCCGGTTCACGTTCGGAATTCGCGGACGCGCAGGCGCCGCCATCCATCAGTTCCAGGGTCTCATCGTGTTCGGCATCGCCTGGGTCATCACGAGCGGTTCACTGCTGGAACTCCACCTTCTCAACCCGCATGCGAGCACCGTGGTCGATCTCGCCGTCCTCACCTTTGCAAACCTGCTCGCGACCGTGCTTCGGTTCGTTCTGCTGCGCGCCTGGGTGTTTCGCCGCCAGCGCCAATCAGTCGATCGCGCGGATGTGACCGAACGGTCGCGGACCGCCTCCGAACCCCTACTGGCCACGATCGGTTCAACCAAAGGAAGTGCATCATGACAACGACCACCTCGAACGTGCCGGTGGTGCATACGACACCACGGCCGAGTGGCTTGGGGACCGGGTTGCGGAGGATCGTTCTCGGCTCCGAAGCCGCCGGTCGCTGGGAGCGCCCGTCGTTCCTCGGTTTGCTGGTTGTTAGCGCGGTTCTCTACATCTGGAACCTCGCTGCGAGCGGGTGGGCGAACTCCTTTTACTCGGCCGCCGTGCAGGCCGGGTCGTCCAACTGGGAAGCCTTCTTCTTCGGGTCGTCCGACTCGGCCAACTCGATTACCGTCGATAAGCCCCCGATGAGCCTGTGGTTCATGGACATATCGGTGCGCCTATTCGGTCTCAGTTCGTTCAGCATCCTGCTTCCCGAGGCGCTCATGGGCGTCGCGACAGTTGCCGTCGTTTATCTGAGCGTTCGGCGGGCATTCTCGGCCCGCACCGCCTTACTTGCCGGCGGCGTTATGGCGCTAACTCCGGTTGCCGCGCTGATGTTCCGCTTCAACAATCCGGATGCGCTGCTTGCGCTGCTCATGAGCCTCAGTGTTTATTTCACGGTTCGCGGCATCCAGTCCGGAAAGGTGCGCTGGGTGCTGTGGGCCGGTGCGATGGTCGGGTTCGGATTTCTGACCAAGCAGCTGCAGGCCGTCGTCATCCTGCCTGCTCTCGCGGGCATCTACCTCATCGCGGCACCCGGCACCTGGTGGCGGCGGATCTGGCACCTGTTCGCCGCTCTCGGCGCCGTGGTCGTGTCTGCGGGATGGTGGGTCGCGATCGTGACGCTGGTGCCAGCAAGCATGCGGCCATACATCGGCGGTTCGCAGACCAACAGCTTCCTTGAGCTGACCTTCGGCTACAACGGATTCGGACGCCTGGACGGCAGCGAGACCGGCAGCGTCACCGGCGGCGGTGCGACCACCACCGGTGGGATGTGGGGAGCCACGGGCATCCTGCGCATGTTCCAGAATGACATCGGAGGACAGATCAGCTGGCTGATACCGGCCGCGCTGGTCTTTGCCCTGGTCGCGTTTATCGTGATGCGTGGCAATCGAACCGATCTGCGCAGAGCCACCCTGATGCTGTTCACGGCGTCGCTGCTGGTAACCGGCCTAACCTTCAGTTTCGCGGAGGGAATCTTCCACCAGTACTACACGGTCGCACTCGCGCCGTATATTGCCGGCACGGCCGCGATCGGCGCCTCGGTGCTCTGGAGCTACAGGTCTGAGTTGTGGGCACGGATCGTTGCCGCTGTGGTTCTACTCGGCACAGCGATGTGGAGTTACGCGCTGCTCTCAGAAGCGGATACGTTCGTGCCATGGCTCAAGTGGGTCGTTCTCGTGCTCGCGTTCGTTGGCGCCGTGCTTCTGCTGCTTCCGCAGAACGGCCGGGCTCTCCGGGCCAGCGCGGTCGCGGTGGCTCTCACCGCCGCCCTCCTCGGCCCGACGGCGTGGACACTCGAGACGGTGAGCACGGCTCACGCCGGCTCGATTCCGACGGCTGGTCCAACGGTTGCGAGCTCGACCGGCGGGTTCGGCGGCGGCCCGGGCGGCGGCCCTCGCGGTGGATTCGGGGGTCCCGGTGGTCAGACTGCGCCGGGCGGCCAGGCGGGAACCGCGCCAGGTGGTCAGACGGCGATCGGCGGCCAGACCGGCACCGCGCCAACGGGCTTCGGCCAGCGAGCGGGTCGGGGAGGCGGGGCCGGGTCCCTGCTGAACGGTTCGTCAGTCGGAGCAGCACTGACGAAGCTCCTGAAGACGGACGCGTCGAAGTACACCTGGGTCGCCGCGGCGATCGGGTCCAACTCGGCCGCTGGCTACCAGCTGGCTGCTCAGCAAGCAGTGATGCCGGTTGGCGGGTTCAACGGGAGCGATCCGTCACCGACCCTCGCCGAGTTCAGGGCGGACGTCGCCGCGGGAAAGATCCACTACTTCATCGGCGGATCAGTCGGCGCGGCAAACGGCGGATCGAGCGCATCTGAATCGATCGAGTCATGGGTCGAGGCACACTTCACCGCGAAGACGGTCGACGGAGTCACCATTTACGACCTGACTAAGTAGCATCGGGCGGGCCATGGCGCGAACACCTCGCACCGTGGCCGCTTTCGTGCGGCGGGCGTCTGAGGCCACTGGCAGACTGGCCGCATGGCGGTCGACACGAGAGCTCCAACGATCGCGGGTGGCACCATCGGCCTACTGCGCGCGTCGTCTCTCTACGTCGCCGCCGTGCTGGGAACCGGCATCCTCGTTCTCCCGTCATTGGCCGCGAACGCAGCGGGTCCGGCATCCCTGCTGTCGGTGCTCGCGGTGCTTTTGCTGTCGATCCCGCTTGCGGGAACCTTTGCGGCGCTGGCATCGCGGTATCCGGATGCCGGGGGAGTCGCGACGTTCGTGCGGCTCGCGCTCGGCGAGACGGCAGCACGGATGTCTGGTTACTGGTTCTTCTTCGGAGTCGCGGTTGGCGGCCCGGTGGTCGGGCTGCTCGGAGGCGAGTACCTCGTTGCGGTCTTTGGCGGGCCACGCTGGCTCGTGGTCATCGTCGGCATCCTGATCTACGTTCCGCCGTTCGTTGTGAATGCGTTTGGCGTGCGGGTGTCCGGGTCGGCGCAGCTGGTGCTGACCAGCATCCTGATCGTGGTGGTGATCGGAGTCGTCGCGTTGAGTCTGCCGCAGGCTAAGGCGAGCAACTTCGTGCCCTTCCTGCCTCACGGCTGGACCGGCGTCGGGCTCGGCATCAGCTTGTTCGTCTGGGCGTTCGCCGGCTGGGAGGCCGTCACCCATATCGCGGGCGAATTTCGGAATCCTCGTCGCACCATCCCCTTCGCCACTGGCATTGCGATCGCCACGGTCGGGATCGCGTACCTCGCGCTTCAGTTCGTGACGGTCGCGGTGCTCGGTACGAAGACCGCATCCAGCGTCCCGCTGCTTGAACTCGTCGCCGGGCCCGCTCCGGGTTACGGCGGGTGGATCATTGCGGGCATCGCCCTCATCGTTGCGATGGGCGTGCTCAATGCCTATCTCCCCGCGTTCGCGAAGCTGGGCAGTGCGCTCGGACGCGACGGACACCTGCCCGCCTGGTTCGCTCGCGGCTCGGAAGCCGGGCAGGTTCCGCGCCGCGCGCTGCTCGTGGTCGGCGGCATCAATTTCGTCTACTTCGTGCTGGCCGTGTCGAGCGGCATCGATCTCGAGCCATTCATCCTGATCCACACGAGTTGCATGGTCGCCGTCTACGCGCTCGGGATGGTTGCTGCGGTGCGGCTTCTGGAACGCTGGAGTACCGGTTGGTGGATGGCGGTAATCTCGGTCGTGCTCGTGGCCGGCCTGCTCGTTCTGGCCGGGTGGCACCTGGTCGTCCCGGCCGGGCTGGCGGTCGCGGCGTTGGTTGTGACGGTCGTGAAGCGTCGTCGCGCTAGCGCGCGTACTGCTGGCGAATGATCGGGCGGTAATCGGGAGTCGGTCGCGCGCTTACCTCGACCGGCCAACCGGGTCGCGAGCCGGTGAGCGCCCACGCGGCCTGCACCGCCGCGCCGAGTGCGACGTACTCCGCGGGCTCCGGCACCTCGACGGGGACGTCAAAGACCTGGGCCGCGATCGCGCTCACCGCGGGATTCTGGGCTGCGCCACCGATCAGGAGGAGACGGGTTGCGCTCACGCCCTGCGCGAGCACAGCATCCAGCCCGTCCGCGAGTCCGCAGAGCATCCCCTCGATCGCGGCTCGGGCGAGGTTCGGCCGCGTCGTTGAGGCGAGTGTGAGGCCAGACAGCGTCGCCGTCGCATCCGGAAGGTTGGGTGTGCGCTCGCCCTCGAAATACGGATGCAGGACCGCGCCGCCCGAACCCGGTTCGGCTTCGAGCGCGAGAGCGCCAAGCGCGTCATGATCGATGTCGAGCACCCGGGTCATGGCGTCGAGCACTCGCGCGGCGTTGAGGGTGGCGACGAGGGGGAGGTAGCCGCCTGCGGCATCCGCGAATCCGGCGACGGCGCCGGTTTCATCCCGAGCCGGAGTGTCGGTTACGGCGAACACGGTGCCGCTGGTGCCGATCGAGACGACAACATCGCCCGTCGATGCACCCAGCCCCAGGGCGGCCGCCGCGTTGTCTCCCGCGCCGACCCCGACCACCAGCTCTGTCGAAAATTCAGGCAATCCGTTGGCGTGACCGACGACATCCCCCGCAGCGAGTACCCGCGGCAGAACGACGGTCGACGAATCTCCTGAGTTTTCAACGGGCCTGCGGAACGCGCGGGACAGCAGCTCGTAGTCGTACTCATTGGTCACCGGATTGAAGTAGCTTGTGCCGCTGGCGTCCGAGCGGTCGGTCGAAAGTTCCGTGAGCACCGGGTTCTCGGGACCGAATCCGCGCAACCGCCAGGTGAGCCAGTCGTGGGGGAGCGCGACGGCCGCGACTCGGGCGGCGTTGTCTGGTTCGGCATCCGCAAGCCAGCGCAGCTTGGTGAGGGTGAAGGATGCGACGGGAACCGATCCGGTTCGCCGAGCGAATTCCGCCGCACCAACTTCGGCGGTCAGATCGCGGGCGGCCTCGGCGGAGCGCGTGTCATTCCAGAGCAGGGCTGGTCGGATGATGTGGCCCTCGGCATCCAACACGACCATGCCGTGCTGCTGTCCACCGATCGAGATCGCGGCGACGTCTGTGAGACCGCCCGCCGCTGCGATCGCCGCGAGGAGCGCATCCCACCACAGGTTCGGGTCAACCTCGGTACCGTCCGGGTGGGGTGCGCGACCAGTGCGGATTACAGCGCCCGTTTCGAGGTCGCGTACAACCACCTTGCACGACTGCGTCGACGAGTCGACTCCCGCGACCAGCGTCATGCGGCACAATCCTTTCGTGAGGGGCGGCAAAAGGCCCTAAAACCTTCGTGGGAAGGACCTTTTGCCGCCCCTCACGAGTGTTAGTTAGGAGCGAGCGCCGAGCAGGTGCTCGGTGGCGAGTTGCTGCAGGCGAACGAAGCCGAAGCCCTTGCCGTTGTAATACGGGGTCGGGTCGAAGTCCTCGAAGGACGCGCGGTCGGCGAGCAGCTCCTTGTAGGTCTCGCCAGCGGAGAGCGTCGGAGTCGCGAGCTCGGTGACCTTTGCGGCGGCGAGCGCCTCCTGAACCTCGGGGTCGGCGCGGAAGGCGGCGGCACGCTCCTTGAGCATCAGGTAGTTCGCGATGTTCGCGCGCGCGGAGTCCCAGACGCCGGACTCGTCCTCGGTGCGCGACGGCTTGTAGTCGAAGTGGCGGGGACCGGTATACGCCTGGCTACCGTTCGGCCCACCGTTCTCGAGGAGGTCGACGAGCGCGAACGCGTTGTACAGGTCGCCGTGTCCGAAGACGAGGTCCTGGTCGTACTTGATTCCGCGCTGCCCGTTGAGGTCGATGTGGTAGAGCTTGCCCTGGTAGAGCGCCTGGGCAATGCCGGAGGCGAAGTTGAGTCCGGCCATCTGCTCGTGACCGACCTCCGGATTGACTCCGAACAGCTCCGGCTTCTCCAGAGTTGAGATGAAGGCGATCGCATGTCCCACCGTCGGCAGCAGGATGTCGCCGCGGGGCTCGTTTGGCTTCGGCTCAATCGCGAATCGGATGTCGTAGCCCTTGTCGGTCACGTATTGGGCGAACAGGTTCACGCCCTCGCGGTAGCGCTCGAGGGCGTTCTGGATGTCCTTGGCCGAGTCGTACTCTGCACCCTCGCGACCGCCCCACATGACGAACGTCTTGGCACCGAGCTCGGCTCCGAGATCAAGCTGGCGGAGAGCCTTGCGCATCGCGAACCGACGAACCTGCCGGTCGTTGGATGTGAATCCGCCGTCCTTGAAAACAGGGGCGCTGAATAGGTTCGTCGTCACCATCGGAACGATGAGGCCGGTATCCGCAAGAGCACCCTTGAGGCGATCGATCTGCTTCTGCCGTTCGGCGTCGGTTGAACCGAAAGCGAACAGGTCGTCGTCGTGGAATGTGAGCCCGTACGCCCCGACTTCCTTGAGCTTCTCGACGACGTGCACTACGTCCATTGCGGCGCGAGTCGGGCCGCCGAAGGGATCTGCTCCGTTGTACCCGATGGTCCAGAGTCCAAACGAGAACTTGTCGGCCGGGGTGGGTGTTGCCGCCATGAGAGTGCGCCCTTCAGCGTTAGTTGCGATTTGTTGTAGCACCAAACATATTACATCTTCAGCGAAGCGGCAAGCGACAACGAGGATGCCTGTGTTAGGCATGAACCATGGCCGGAAACGCGATCATCATCGGCGCCTCGCGCAACCTCGGTTTGGCAATCGCATCCGAATTCGCCAAAAGGCAGTGGAACGTGGTCGGAACTGTCCGCGAAGGATCGGCCGGCGGGTTCGATGATCTGATTCGATCATTCCCCGGGACCGTACGTCGAGAGCACCTCGACATCACCCGGGACGTCGAGATCCGAGAGCTGGGCGAACGGTTGACTGCGAACAGTTTCGACCTGCTCTTCGTGAATGCGGGAATCACCGATGCGGATGTCCCGGTCGGTCGGGTCGATGCCGAGACTTTTTCTCGCGTAATGGTCACCAACGCGCTCGCGCCGATGCACGTCGTGGAGTTTCTTGCCTCGCGGGTGAAACCGCAGGGGACGATTGCCGTTATGTCATCTCGACAGGGCAGCATCGCCATGAACGAGCGCGGCGGCCACGAGGTGTATCGCGCCAGCAAGTCGGCACTCAACCAACTCATGCGGAGCTATGCTGCGCGCGTCGCCGGCGGGCACACGCTACTGCTCATGCATCCCGGATGGGTGCAGACAGACCTCGGTGGACCCGGAGCACGCCTCACAGTGAGCGATAGCGCACCGCGAGTCGTTGACATCGTGCTGCGGCACGCTGGTGAGCCCGGTCTGCAATTCCGCGACTATACCGACGAGGTGATTCCGTGGTGAAGGAGCGCGTCTCCGGCTAAGCGGAAGGCTGCGCCGGCGTCAGCGGCTCCGCACCAACGCGGACCAGACTGGCGACGGTCGCGCGGAGGCGCTCGCCCAGAGGTTCGTCAGTATTGCTGTCTTCGTGCATGACCCGACTGAGCGCGGCCATGACGAGGGTTACCGCCAGCTCGGCATTCTCGAGGCTGCCCGCGCGTTCGGCAGCGAGGGCGATGTACTGGCCGCGAACTTCGATCATCATCTGCGAGAGCGTGGTGAGAAGTTCCGGACGTTGGATCATGAGCTTCTTCATCCGCTCGTGGGACGGCCCGAACTCGGCCGTCGATCCAATCGCGTCACACAGCGCCTCGACGAGCCCACCCTGTGCGGCCCGGAAGCGCTCGGCGACCGACTCGTCAATAGTGGTGCCGGCGATCTCGAATGCCGCCGCGGCCTTGGATGGGTAGTAGTTGAAGAACGTGCGAGTCGAGACATCCGCCCCCTGGCAGATCTGCTCGATGGTTGTCGCCTCCAGCCCGTGTTCCTCGATGAGGCGGAACGCGGCCTCGTGAATGGCGGTCCGGGTTTGTTGCTTCTTGCGCTCGCGGAGCCCGATCTCCTGGGCGTCTTCGACGATTGATGTCATTGTTTGTGTCCTGACGGGGAACCGAAAGTGGGGCGACGCGAAAGAAGGCGCCGCCCCACGAATCGATCAGGCCTGTGGCTGCGTCCGGATCCTTCCGGTCTCGGTCACACCCGCGTCGTCAGCCCGCTGCTGGAGGGCAGAGGTCTTGCGCAGCGGCGGCACCCGGAAGAACAGGGTAAGGACGAATGCCAGGAGGATGACTCCGAGTCCGATCCAGTAGATCTGGATGACCGAGGTGTTGAATCCGACCTTGAAGGACTTCGTCAACGCGGGAGTCGCGCCGTTCAGGAACGACGTGTCACTCGACGAGCTGGAGCTCACCTTCACGCTCGAGAGTTTCTTCTCGATGGTCGGAACCGACTTGGCGACGTAGTACGAACGCTGGCTGGCGTTGGACCAGTCGACCTGCACGGAGTTGCCGACGACACTCGCGTGCGCGCCCGCGGCAATCTTCGCCAGGATCGTCGGATCCGCGGCTGCGGGCGTACCCGCCTCCGCCTTCGCGACCGCGGCCGTAAGCGCCTTTTGAACGTTGGTCTTGATCGGGTCGACGATCGGGGTCCAGATGTTCTTCATCACGCCGGCATTCTTCGATGCGTCAGCGATGGATGGCGTGAGAGCTGCGCTAAGGCCCGAGGTCAACGTCGCCTTGTCGGCGTTAGCGTTGACCACGTTGCCCGGCAGCGCCGCGAACAGTACCGAGAGCAAAACCGCGACGCCCAGGGTTCCACCGATCTGGCGGAAGAAGGTCGACGCACCGGTTGCGACACCCATCTGAGTCGGCAGCACCGAGTTCTGGCTGGCGAGCGTCAGGGTCTGCATCATCTGACCCAGGCCGAGTCCGATGAGGAACATCGCGATGAAGATGAACCAAAGCGGCTTGTCATAGGTCAGGAAGGTGAGGACGAGGTACCCAGCGGCCAGCACGATCGTTCCCGTGATCGGGAAGATGCGGTATCTGCCCGTGCGCGAGATGATTTGGCCCGAGCCGATGGAAGCGATCAGCAGTCCGATCATGAGCGGCAGGGATGCCAGGCCCGAGTTCGTCGGGCTGAGGCCGAAGACGATCTGCAGGTACAGCGGCAGCGTAAGCAGTGCGCCGAACATACCGAAACCGATGAGGACACCGAGGATGGTGGCCATCGAGAAGGTGCGCGACTTGAAGAGCGACAGCGGGATGATCGCGTCAGTTCCCATTGCGCGCTCGACCAGGATGAACGCGATCAGGCCGAGACCGGCAACCACGTAGCAGAGGATCGAGCCCCACGAGCCCCAGCCCCAGGTGCGACCTTCTTCTGCAACAAGAAGCACCGGTACCAGAGTGACGACCACGAGTGCGGCGCCGAACCAGTCGACGCGCGGTTTATGAGCTGCGACGAACTTCGGCAGGTGCAGGAACGCGAGAACCATAGCCAGCGCGATGACACCGATCGGGATGTTGATCAGGAAGACCCAGCGCCATCCGGTGATCCACAGGATCTGGTTCGCGCCGGCGAAGAGGCCGCCGATGAGCGGACCGATTACGGACGAGATACCGAACACGGCCAGGAAGTAGCCCTGGTACTTCGCGCGCTCACGGGGAGCGAGGATATCGCCCATGATCGCGAGCGGCAGCGACATCAGCGCACCGGCTCCGAGGCCCTGGAAGGCGCGGAACCCGGCCAGCATGAACATCGAGGTCGAGAACGATGAGGCGAGCGAACCGATGACGAAGATGACGATTCCGAAGATGTACAACCCCCGGCGTCCGAAGAGATCGGAGAGCTTGCCGTAGATCGGAACGGTGATCGTCGAGGTGATCAGGTACGCGGTGGTAACCCAGGCCTGATCGTTCAGACCGTGCAGGTCGTCGCCGATCGTGCGGATCGCAGTACCGACGATGGTCTGGTCGAGTGAGGCCAGGAACATACCGGCCATGAGGCCGTAGATAACAAGCAGAATCTGCCGATGCGACATGATCGGCTTGCCGTTGTGCGGAGTGGATTCCGCGGCAGTTTCGGCGTTAGCCGGCGCGATTGTAGACAAGAAAATAGTCCTTTAGTGACGGTGATGGTGTGTCGGATTTCGCTCGCACGATGAAGCGTTGAAGTTCAACGGACGACGAGGCAATCGCCGACGTTGGCGTGCTGTTTTTGCAGACAATGCAATATTACACGCCTGCACTCTTTCGTCAAATGCAAAAGTGCGATTTCCGCATAAATACACCCGGGGGAGTATCCCGTGTCGGGAACGCTTTGCGCTTGCGGAACGGGCATTTCCGGTAGCGTCGGGGCAAATGAGCAATCCGGACGCGGGAGACGGTCGCGGGAACAGCGACGTCCGGCGGCACAACCTGTCGCTGGTGCTTCGGCTCGTGCATCAATCGAGCGGCATCCCGCGATCTGGACTTACCCGAACCACGGGCCTCAACCGTTCGACGATTGCTGCGCTCGTTGGCGAGTTGGTCGAGCGCGACCTGCTAGTCGAGGCCGAACCGGATGCGAACAATCAGGTCGGTCGCCCCAGTCCCCTCGCGCTGCCGGGGCCGCGCGCCCTCGCCATCGCGGTGAACCCCGAAATCGACGCGATCACCGTCGGTGTCGTCGGTCTCGGCGCGACGGTTATTCGTCGCGTTCGATATCCCGTCGACAAGAGCCCGTCGGTCGCGGATGCCGTGCGGATTACCGTGGACATCATCCGGGAGTTGCGTGCCGAATTTGACGCGGGCCACACGATCGTCGGGGTTGGCGTCGCCATCCCGGGCCTCGTTCGCGCGCGGGACGGGATGGTGCGGCTCGCCCCGCATCTTGGCTGGGTCGATGAGCCGTTCGCGGCGCAGCTCGAGTCCGAGACCGGGTTGCCGGTGTACGCGGCCAATGATGCGAACCTGGGCACGAGAGCCGAAAGCCTGTTCGGCGCCGGCCGTGGAAAAACGGATCTCATCTATTTGAACGGCGGCGCGAGCGGTATCGGCGGGGGCATCGTTTCCGGCGGTCGCGCCCTGACCGGCGTCGAAGGCTACGCGGGCGAGTTCGGCCACACGCTCGTCGCGACCAACGGCGCGGTCTGCAACTGCGGAGCGGCGGGATGCCTCGAGGCTGAGGTGCGCAAGGATCGGCTCCTCGCGCTCAGCGGTCTTGCGGATGCCGATAGCGACGAACTGGAAACCGCACTTCTCAGCGGCGATTCGGCCGAGATTCGCGCCGAAGCGCTGCGGCAGCTCGACTTCCTGGCGGTCGCTCTTCGCAACGCGGTCAACATCCTGAATCCCGACACGATCATCCTCGGCGGGTTCCTTGGCAGCCTGTACGCGGTCGCGCCGGAGCACCTCGACCGCCTGGTGGCCTCGGGGCCGCTCGCGGCCTCGAGCGAGCTAGTGAGCATCCAGCGTTCGGAACTCGGCGCAAACCGGCTCATGATCGGCGCGGCGGAGCTCGCTTTTGAGCCAGTGCTTGCGGATCCGTCCTCATTTTCGGTCTGAATCGACGGAATCCGTGTTCGCCGGACATCTTTTGCACTGAGAACGAAGGCGATACCGTGTAGGAATGAGAATCCTGCTGGTTGGTGCTGGGGGCGTTGGCGATGCGATTGCGAAGATCGCGGCGCGCCGAGACTTTTTCGAGCTGATGGTCGTGAGCGACTATGACCTGTCGCGCGCGGAGCGCACGATCGCCTGGATCGAGGCGAAGCACCCTTCGGCGATGCTCGGGGCGGGCGGTCAAGCGGAGCCGCGATTCGTCGCAGCCAAGATCGACGCATCCGATTCCGACAGCGTTGCTGCCGTCGCGAAGGAGCACGGAGCGACGCACGTCATGAACGCGGTCGAGCCGAAGTTCGTCCAGACGATTTTCGCCGGCGCGCTCGCTGCGGGAGCCGACTACCTCGACATGGCGATGAGCCTGTCCGAGCGAAATGCCTCGAATCCATATAGCGAGACGGGCCTGAAGCTGGGCGACCACCAGTTCGAGCAGGCGCCAGACTGGGAGAAGGCGGGACGTCTTGCCCTGGTTGGAATGGGCGTTGAGCCGGGACTGTCGGATGTTTTCGCGCGCTACGCCGCCGATCACCTGTTCAGCGACATCGACGAGTTGGGCACCCGCGACGGGGCCAACCTCGTCGTTCGCGATGACGCGGGGAACGAGATCTTTGCGCCATCCTTCAGCATCTGGACCACGATCGAGGAGTGTCTGAACCCGCCGGTGATCTGGGAGAAGGATCGCGGCTGGTACACGACTCCTCCGTTCAGCGAGCCCGAGGTCTTCGATTTTCCCGAGGGCATCGGTCCGGTCGAGTGCGTCAACGTCGAGCACGAGGAGGTACTGCTCATGCCGCGCTGGGTTGACGCCAAGCGCGTCACGTTCAAGTACGGGCTCGGCGACGAATTCATCGGCATCCTGAAGACGCTGAACCAGCTCGGCCTCGACAAGGTCGAGCCCGTTCGAGTGCGCTCGGCGAATGGTCCCGTTATGGTTGCGCCGCGCGACGTTGTTGCGGCCGGCCTGCTCGATCCGGCGACCCTCGGACCTCGAATGACCGGCAAGACCTGTGCGGGCCTGTGGGTGACGGGAACCGGCACCGACGGCAAGCCGCGTGAGGTCTACCTGTACCACGTGAGCGACAACGAGTGGACGATGGCCGAGTACGAAAGCCAGTGCGTCGTTTGGCAGACCGCGCTCAACCCGGTTGTTGCGCTCGAACTGCTCTCGAAGGGTACGTGGAAGGGCGCCGGTGTGCTGGGACCCGAGGCATTCGATGCGAAGCCGTTCCTCGATCTGATGGCGCTGCCAATCGCCGATGGCGGCTATGGCCAGGCCTGGGGGATGGAAGACCGTCTCGCCTGACGCGTTCCCCGGTGGCGGGCACCACTCGGTTCCAGATGTGGAAGTCTGGGTAGATGGCAGAAATACGAATTGGCATTCTCGGCGCAGCGGGCATCGCGCCGGGCGCAATCATCCGCCCTGCCCTCGCGGTGGACGGGGCAGTTGTTGTCGCGGTAGCGGCGCGGGACGTCAACGATGCGAGGCAGTACGCGGCGGAAAATGGCATCCCAAAGGTGCATTCGGGCTACGAGGAATTGCTCGCCGACCCCGACATCGACGTCATCTACAACCCGACGCCCAACGGCCTGCACGGCAAGTGGACGGTCGCGGCGGTGCAGTCTGGCAAGCATGTTTTGGCCGAAAAGCCATTCACCGCGAACTCCGACGAAGCGAGGCAGGTCGCGGCCGCGGTCCGTGAGACCGACCGCACCGTCATGGAGGCATTTCACTATCGCTACCATCCGCTCATGGGTCGCGCCATCGAAATCGTGAAGTCCGGCGAGCTTGGCGACCTGACCTCAGTCGAGTCGGGATTCATCACCGCCGGTCGACCGCGCGACGACATTCGGTGGAATCTTGCGCTCGCCGGCGGCGGGTTGATGGATGTTGGCTGTTACCCCGTCCACCTGCTCCGCAGCATCCTCGGGACGGAACCTACGGTTCGTTCGGCGACGGCGATCCAGGGCGAGCCGGACGTTGATGGTGACATGACGATTGAGCTCGAGTTTCCCGGGGGAATAGCCGGGCGTGTGCGCTCGTCGATGATGGCGAAGTCGAACGAGGTATACGCGACGATCACGGGGTCAGACGGCGTGCTCGAAATTGCGAACCCGTTCCTGCCTCACAACGGCTCGAGCATCACAGTTCGCGCGGGCGGCTCAGATCGACGTGAGACTCCCACAACCGAACCGAGCTACAACTTCCAGCTGCGAGCGCTAATTGACGTGCTGAACAACGGCACGCCCGTCCTCACCGGTCTGGATGATGCGATCGCGAACATGGTCGTCATCGACGCCGCGTATGCGGCCGCGGGGCTGGGTGTGCGGCAGCCGACCCGGTAAACACCCCGAAGAATACGGGGCCGAGCAGGTCGGCCGCAGCGTTTGCCAGGTCGACCTCCCGCGACAGGTCACCGCGCGCGATTGCGCGCTGGAGAACAGGTCTCGCGGCGACGACCAGGGCATCGGAGCCTCTGAGCAGTTCCGCGACCCGCTGGTCGTGCTGGGCCTCGCCGACGAGTGCGCGATACGCGATGCCCGCGTGAGACTCGGTGAGGAACAGCCGGACGGCCTCGATGAACCGAGCGAAGTCCCTTGGCGTCGTCGCTTCGGGCTCGATGACAAGCTCCTCCCGCGCATCCTGCATGACTGCCTCGAGGAGGATCTCCGCCTTCGAGGTCCACCATCGATACACGGTCTGCTTGCCCACGCCGGCCCTCGCCGCGATGCCCTTCATGGTCATGGCGGCGTATCCCTCCTCGACGAGGAGATCGTCGACGGCGCGCAAGACCGCCATCCGTGCCGCATCGCTTCGAGGACGCCCAACGGCGTGCTGCTCACTCACGCGCCCGCCTTCCCGACCGAGAGTACAGCCCAAGCACGATCGTTCCGATGACGAGCAGGGCAGCGCAGAGGGCAATCGAATACGGGATGCCGAGGATGGCGCCAAGGATGCCGAGGGTCAGGCCATTTCCCGTGCGCAGTCCGCTCGCGAACACGCCATAGACCCCGTAGACGCGACCGCGATCATCGGACGGCGCCTGGAGTTGGACGATCGATTGTGTGATGGACATGGACGCGATATTCGCGACACCGCCGATCACGAGAGCGGCGAGAGCGACGGCGTAGCTGTGGGTGAGCGCGAAGACCAGGGTCATCGCGCCGAACGCGATGGTCGCGATGATCGCTGATCTCGCGGTCGGCTTGAGCACGCCGGTCGCTTCGAGGAAGAACCCGCCGACGACGCCGCCAATCCCGTTGGCCAGCAGGAGCACGCCGTAGGCGAGACCGGCTGTGCCAGCGCCGAGTTCGCCCGCGAACGTTGGCATCGAAACCTGGAGCGCTCCGCCGATGGTGATCGCGACGAATCCGGCGAGAACGATCATGCTGACGAGCAGTCGGTTGTTCCGTAACTCCGCGAGCAGGCGGAACGAGCCAACGAGGCCGACCCGCGGAGTCGCGACCGCATCACCGTCACCATCAGCATCAGCGCGGGTGTGGCCGGTGAACTTTGTGCGCGCCATCACGATCGTCATGGGCACATAGAAAAGCACATTGGCGAAGATGCCCCAGGTGGAACCGAGCCCCAGCAGGAGCGCCGAGCCCACTACCGGCCCGAAGAGGATCCCGAGGCTCCGGAAGGTCGCGTTGAGCCGAACGGCACTCGGAAGGTCGCGCCGATCGACGAAGTCGTGCAGCATGAGCTGCTCGGCCGGGCCCCAGAGTGCGCCGGCGCAACCGTGCAGGACAAGGAGGACGCATGCCTCCCAGACCTGCAGCGAATCGGTGAGAAACAGGATTCCCCACGCAACCGAGACCAGCATGAACAGCCCCTGCGCGATCTGGATGAGGCGACGGCAGTCGTAGCGTTGAGCCAGGCTGCCGAACCAGACCGAGAGCAGGAGGAACGGCAGCCAGTGGCTGATCACCTCGAAGCCAACCAGCGCCGGCGAGTGGAACTTCTGCCAGAGCACCCAATAGGTGATCACGTGCTCGTTGTTGTCGGCCATCATCGAGAGGCCGGCAACAAAGAGGTACGGGCGAGAGTTGCGATTCCGAAGTCCGGCGAAGCGCCGCGGCATTTCGGGATCGGGCGCCGTTGCGGCATCCGTCATGATTCAGGTTCTTTTCGAGTCGTGGTGTCTCGAAAAGAATAGCAGATTACGAGACGCGGCGTCTCGAAACCGGGTCTACCCCGCGGCGGTTTTCAGGATGGCGGCGATGGCCTGCTTGTCGGCATCCGTCAGCTTCATGATCGCCCAGGAGACGGGCCAGATGTTTCCATCGTCGAGCTTCGCATCCTGCTGGAATTCGATGCTCGCGTAACGCAGTTTGAATTTTGCGGCAGGCTTGAACGCGACGACCGTTCTTCCCTCGGCGTTCGAGTATGCGGGCATCCCGTACCAGGTCTTCGCGGTCAGTGACGTGTTGCTTTTCACGAGTGCGTGGAACGCTTCCGCGAACTCCTTATCCGTGCCCGTCATCGCGGCGATCGCCTCGTCGCACGCTGCGGCCGCGTCCGCGCCTTCCTGCGCTGCCTTGCGCTCGGCCATGGCCGCCTTCATGGCGGCCCGTTCCTCTTTGCTCAGTGTTGGCGTGGCCAATGGACGTCCCTTCGACGAATTGCCTGCGATCCCAACTCTAGGGTTGGGCGCCGCCGAAAGCTTCTCCGATCCTGCTCGGCCAAGATTGCCTGCTGTATCGCCCACGTGATAGCGTTCCCGCGATCGTGATCTAACGGCAGGAGGTGAGACCCATGAACGCAGTATCCGCAACGGGTGCTCCCCTGCAGTACGCGATCGAGCGACTGAGATAGTCGTTCCGGGGAGCGCCCACCAGGCAATTCGCGAAAGGCGACTCCCATGAACACACACTCTTCTTCACCCGCATCCGGCTCCACCCAGCGCGCACTCGTCCTCGGTGGGGGCGGATCCGCTGGCAACGCCTGGCTGATCGGCATCATCGCCGGTCTCTTCGACACCGGGCTGGATGTCACCAACGCCGACCTGATCATCGGCACGTCAGCGGGCGCTACGGCGGCTGCCCAGATCACCAGCGCGACGCGTCCCGGCGAACTGTTTGCCAGCATCCTCGCCGCCGTGCCACCGGCGCGGACCCACCAGGCCTCCGCAGCGCCTCAACCGTCGACGATCAGCCACCTGGACCAGTTGAGTGCGATCATCGCATCCGCTCGGGATGCACCGGACATGCGTCGTCGCCTCGGCGCGGCGACGCTCGAGGGCGACAAGGATCCGGCGGGCTCGGCGAAGTGGCGAGCGACCGTTGCCGGGCGCCTGCCCGGGTTGACCTGGCCTGACCGTCGGGTACTGATCACCGCGATCGACGCCAACTCCGGCGAGGGCGTCGTGCTCGATCGTGAGAGCGGGGTTGACCTGATTGACGCCGTTGCCGCAAGCACCTCGAACGGTTTTGGGGCGCCCCCGTTCGTGATCGGCGATCGACGTCTCCTCGACGGAGGCTATCGCCGCAACGAGAATGCTGACCTTGCCAGCGGCTACGAGCGGGTGCTGGTCCTGTCCCCGCTCGGCGGTCGGACGCTGCATCCGCTGGAGTGGGGCATGCAGCTTGCCGCGCAGGTCAACGAACTGCGTGCTGGTGGCAGCCGCGTTGAAACGGTGCTTCCCGACAGCGATTCGCTGGCCGTGTTCGGAGGGAACATGATGGATCCGAGCACACGTCTGCCCGCCGCTCGTGCTGGCCATTCCCAGGGCGCGGCGCTCGCCGGAGACCTCGCCGAGTTCTGGGGCTGAGTCTCGGAAAATCCGTCCGTTTGGGGCAAATGAGCCTGCGCGCAGGCAAACTCGCCCCAAACGGACGTGCCATCGCGCCCTGTCTTAGTCGCCGTCGATTTGCTCGAGGATCGCCTTCAGCGCGCTCTCGATGGTTGCGTGGTTGTACTGGCCGGCTCGGCTTTCGCCCGAGATCACCGCGCAGCGATGCACTTTCGCGAAGTCACCGTAGGGAAACAGGTAGCGACCCTTGTTTTCCTTGTTTTCGGAGGTGTCCTCGCCGAGGTGCCACTTCGCGTACTCGGCCATCCCGTGCTTCTCAATGAAGGTGTTGGCCTCTTCGGTCGACGGTGCATCCTCGCTCCACGCGTCCCTCTCGTCCTTGACCACATCGCCGCTCCCAATGAGTGATTTCGCGTGCGACATCGCGTCGTGGTTCAGCTGAACCGCCATGTCATCTACCGTCCTTTCCTTTCTTCCGGTTTAGGGCGACGGACGCGCTGCGGTCAACGGGTTGCGGATTGCGGAAGCGCCATGCCTGGCTATCCCCGCGTGGCCCGATCGTGGACGGTGACCAGGTAGCCATCGAGGTCCTGAAATACGAACGTCGTGCCGAACGGGCCCTCAAATGGTGGCTGGACTACCACGACACCCGCGGCCGCGACGGTGTCGTGAAGCACTGCCGCATCCGGATCGTGCAGCCAGAGCGCGACCCCGAGACCTGCCGGGCCAGCGTCGAGGTCGACTCCCGGCGCGGGATCACGGACGGCGAACGTCGGCTGGGTGTCGAAGACGACCGCGTGCGGTGGCGAGAACGCGGCACGCGTGAGCCCGACGACCTCCTCGTAGAAGGTCGCCGCCTTTTCGAGATCGCGCACTTGGAGGGCGATGAAATCCGGGCCGGTGACGCTCATGATGATTCTCCTCTATGTCAGTTTCCTTACAAGCGAGTGTATGTGAGGATACTGACATGGGCAACGATTCACCACAGGTCGGATATCTCCTAAAGCACGCGCAATCGCTTCTTCATGTCCGGATGGAAGAAGCCCTCAGGGAGCTCGGGCTCACGGTGTCTCACTATTCCTGCCTGTTTCACCTGCGAGCCGACTCCGGCATTTCGGCATCCGCTCTCGCCCGACGCACGTTCGTGACTCGTCAGTCGATGAACGTGATGTTGCAGCAACTGATCGATCGTGGGCTGGTCGCGCGGCCGACTCGGGCTCACAGCGGGCGTGCTCTGCCCGCCGCGCTTACCCCCGCGGGGATTAGCGCTCTCGACGCCGCCCAGGTAGTCGTAGGCGGGGTGGAACAGCGAATGCTCTCGGGCCTGACGCCGAAGGACAGCGAGGCGCTGGCCCGCGGACTTGCTGCGTGTGTGAGTTCGCTCGCGGGGTAACAATGGGCGAACTCTCTAGGCCCGTGGTTTCTCCAGATCGGATGCGATGCCGCTGATGAGCCAGCGCAGGCCGGTCGCGAACAAACCATCCGCGTCGACCGCTGCGCTGCGCTCGTCAAGCGCGAACGCGACGTGGCCGACCATGTAGGTCTCGACCGAGACGACAACCGACTCCTTTGTCCTGTCGCTAGCGCTTAGCGAAGTGACGGCGCCGCGCATCTGCTCGCGATATCGGATGCCGTTCGGCCCGATCGAGACGTCACGTCCGATGAGCTCGATCCACCATGGATGGCGAAGCAGTACCGTGCGATAGGCGGTTGCGGCGGTCACGAGCGCCTGCCGCCAATCCCGCGGAAGGTTCTCAAGAAGCATTTCGCCGCACACCTGATCGATCAGCAGGTCGTAAAGCTCTTCCTTGGATTCGATTCGGGCATAGAGGTAGATGCTCATCGGCCGAGCGCCCAGTTCGACGGCCAGCCTTCGCACGGTGACCGCACCAAGGCTCTCCCGGTCTGCGATATCGATCGCGGTCGCGACGATCGCCTCGCGCGTGAGCGTCACGCGACGCGACGACTCCGGACGGTCCCAGACGGTGGTTGCCTCCACGGCTTCAGTTTATCGCAATCCGATCAGAGTTAAGATACGGTGTATCACATGAGTGACGTTGTATCGCAAAATCGAACCGCAGCCCAGAAATGGTGGGCGCTGGTGGCGGTGTGTCTCTGCGTGCTGGCCGTGAGCCTGGATGGGACTGTTCTCTCCGTCGCGTTGCCGACACTGGGTAACGCGCTCGGGGCATCCGAGTCTGATCTGGAGTGGTTTCAGTCTGGCTACCTACTGACGTTGGCGGCCGGCGTTCTGCCGGCCGGGCTCGTCGGCGATCGCTTTGGGCGCAAGAAGGTTCTCCTCGTTTCGCTGGTCATCTTCGGTCTTGGCTCGATCCTGTGCGCTGAGGCGTGGTCGCCGACAGTGTTTCTCATCGCGCGACTGTTCATGGGTCTGGCCGGAGCCGGTGTGACCGTGATGGCCTTCTCGGCGCTGGTCGTGCTCTTCGACGACAAGCAACGGCCTCGAGCGGTCGGCGTGTACGAATCCGCGAACTTCCTTGCTCTCCCTCTCGGGCCGATCCTCGGAGGATGGATGCTGTCCCACCTCTGGTGGGGCTGGGTGTTCCTCATCAACGTGCCGGTGGTGGCGATCGGTCTCGTCGTCGGCATCATCCTGATTCCGGAGTCGCGTTCATCCGAACGCGCGCCGCAGGACTGGGTTGGCGTGCTGCTGTCGACCATGGGGCTGGTCGCCGTCACCTACGGTCTCATCCGTGCCGGCAGCAATGGCTGGAGCGACGGCGTCGCGATCGCTCTGATCGGGGGTGGCGTGCTCGTGCTCGTTGGCTTTGCCCTGTGGGAACGCCGCTTTGCAGCCCGCGGCGGTCGGCCGATGGTCGATCCTGATCTTCTGCGCTCGCGGTCCTTCACCGTTCCCGCCGTGCTAAGCGGACTCGCCGGCCTCGGGCTGATCGGACTGCTGTTCAACATGCCGCAGTACTTCCAGGCCGTGCACGGGGTTGATGCGTTCGGTTCGGGGTTGCGACTGCTTCCACTGGTCGGGGGTCTGATCGTCGGCGCACTTCCCGCTGGCTGGCTCGTTCGGCGGATTGGATCGAAGCTCACTGTGACGATTGGCTTCGTGATCCTGGCGGGGGCGGCATTCGTCGGAACCTCGACGCGCACCGACTCCACTACCGAGTTCGTCGCGATCTGGATGGCTGTGGTGTGCGCGGGATCGGGACTTGCCCTGACCGCGGGAACCGCGGCAGCCCTCTCCAGGCTCTCGGAGGCGCGCAGCGGCATCGGATCCGCGATCGTTCAGACCTTCCAAAAGACCGCAGGACCGTTCGGGACCGCCGTCGCCGGCAGCGTCCTGGCCGGCACCTATCGAGCGAACCTCCATCTTGGCGAGCTGCCGTCGAGCGCCGCTGCCGCCGTGAGGCAGAGCGTTTACGGCGGTGTGGCCGTTGCCAACAAACTCGGGTCGGCATCCCTGGCTCGCGATGTCCGGCTCGCCTTCACGAACGGAGTGGACGCATCGCTGCTCGTGACTGCCTGCGTCGGAGTGGCGGGTGTGGCAATCGCGCTGGCGCTCATTCCTCGACGGCGTCCGGAGTCGTCGTCGGCGGGGGGCGCAATAGGATAACTCTCCACGTCTTGTGGTCCCGTTAGGTGAACAGATGCGTCCGCCCAAGAGAGATACCCGTCGCGAAATGGCGGGGGACTTCCCGCCCGGCTTCGCGCGCCGTTTTCTGGAATACGCGCGCACAGCAGGTCCCGCCTGGGCGAACATCGACCTTGAGCTGGGCGAAATCGACTATCTCGACGACGACCCAGAATTCTCCGCGCGCCTTCACGTCGATGACAGAGGCCTCATTCCCACATGGCCATCACTCGGGCGCGAAGCACGCGCGTTTTATCCTCGGCTGTCGGATGAGGAAGGGGCCATGGTGATGCTGACAGTAAGCATCGAAGAGTTCCTGCGCACCAACTACTCGGCTCAACCTCGCTACTTCGCCATCGAGCAAGTGCCCGGTTAGTTCCGACGAGACCGGCCGGTCCAGTGACCGAGCGTACTGACTACGCGGCGAGCGGAGCGGCCTTAGGCCGCGCGGGGAGCAGGATCGCGACGGCGGCGGCGGCGACCGTGATGGCGATCGTCCACCAGAACGCGACATCGAATCCGTGCACCAGGTCGCCCGAGCTGATCGCTCCTGCAAGCACTACCGCAACGAGCGCGGTTCCGAACGCACCGCCTACCTGCTGAACGATGCGGGTGATGGCCGACGCGTGCGGCATGTCTGAGCGCGGGAGATCGATGAAGGCGACCGCCATGACCGGGATGAATACGGCGCCGAGGCCGATACCTCGGACGAACAGCACGGCCCCCAGGTACCACAGGCTCGTGGTCGTGTCCGCGAATGCGAAGGGGATTGTGGCGAGCGCGATCAGGACGAAGCAGGTGATTGCGACGGATCGCGCACCAAAGCGCTCGACCAGTCGTCCTGCGAAGAACCGGGCCAGAAGGGACCCGACGCCCTGCGGGATCATTAGCAGGCCGGCATCCAGCACCGAGTCTCCGCGCAGGATCTGGAAGAACAGCGGCAGCAGGAACGAGCTCGCAAAGAGTGCCGCGCCCAGGAAAGCCAGGACCGTCGATGACGAGCGCACCGATCGAACCTTGAGCAGCCCGATGTCGATGATTGCCGCTCCGCGCTTGCGGATGGCCCAGAGGATGAACGCCACAAGAAGCACGGCGCCGACGACCACCGGAATCCACACGTGGGCGTTACCGAAACCTCCGTCGGCGCTGGCCTTGGAGAGGCCATAGAGCAGAGCCGCAAGCGCGGGAGCGATGAGGACGAGACCGACGACATCCAGCTTGGTGCGGGGAGCGCCTGCTGCCGGCGCATCCTTCGGGAGCCAGAGGAACGCGAGCACGAGGCCGACCGCGCCAATCGGCACATTGATCAGGAACAGCCACTGCCAGCTGAGGGAGTTGAGCACGAGTCCGCCGAGGACGGGGCCGAGGATAGGTCCGAGGGCGATCGGGACGGTGACCGTCGACATTGTGCGGGCGATCTTCGTTTGGTCGACGCTCTGCATTGCGAGAGTCGTCAGCAAGGGCAGCATCGCGCCGCCACCGAGACCCTGGATGATGCGGAACGCGATCAGCGAGTCCGCGTTCCACGCCGTTGCGCAGAGCGCTGAGCCGACGAGGAAGAGCCCGAGCGCGATCATCCAGAGCCGCTTTCCGCCGAGCCGCGACTGAGCCCAGCTGACGAGCGGGATGGCGACCGCGAGAGCGAGAAGGTATCCGGTGCTGACCCACTGAATGGTCGCGATCGATGTGTGCAGGGAGTGGGCGATCGTCTTGAGTCCGATGGCGACGATCGTTGTATCGAGGATGGCGGTGATGCCGCCAACCAGCAGCGCAGCCAGCAGACGTCCCGTGGACGTGTTTCGTGTTGTTGTCGAGCCCTGTGCCGTCGTTGTCTCGCTCATCGCAACCTCTCAATAAGAACCGTGTGCGTTTCTTATGTTAGAGAGCTAGAATAAGAAACGCAAGTGGTTCTTATGGAGGCGGGATGACCGCAACACGCAGACGCGGAGCGGAGCTCGAGGCTGCCGTCCTCGAGGCGGGTTGGGACATCCTGAGCGACCGCGGATACAGCGCGCTCACCTACGAGGCGCTCGCCCAGCAGGCCAAAACCGCGAAGCAGGTGATCTATCGGCGATGGCCGACCAAGCGCGAGCTTCTATTTGCAGTGCTCGAACATCACGGTACAAAGCTGCCGACCGTCGAGGTCGACACCGGCTCCCTGCGGAGTGACATCCTCACCCTGATGCGCGCCTCAAACGGCCGCATCACCGATCTCACCGCCATCTTCAGCGGACTGATCGGCACGCACTTCGACCAGGTCGAGGCGACGCCTCGAGAGTTGAGAGCGGCGCTGTTCGGCAACCGCGCCAACGCCGTCGACGCCGCGCTCGACCGTGCCGTCGCCCGCGGTGAGATCGGTCCGGGTGAGATTCCGGAGCGGGTTCTCGCTCTGCCATACGACCTATATCGGCACGAGGCCGTCATGTCGCTCGCGCCGATGTCGGACGAAGTGCTGGTGGAGATTGTGGATCAGGTATGGCTCCCGCTGATCGGCAAATATTCGGGACGAACGGAATCCGAGTGATTCGCGCTAGCCTCAGATCTGCGAGGGCAGATCGAGGATGAGTCGGGCGATGTCGCGATAGAGGTCGTCGACGGTGCGACCAGTGGCGAAGTAGCTGCCGATGGCTTGCGTCATAACGGGGAAGCGCCGTTGCAGCTCGTCGATGTCGGGAACCTGGCGAGTGTCATCCGTGGGTGCCTGCTCTTCGAGGACGTACCCGAAGGTAAAGCGTTCCGCAGCGAGCACAAGGAGTCGTGCTCGCTGGGGTTCGACACCACGCGCGGCCAGGGTGGACATCGCGAGCTCGGAGAAATCCCCACGACGGAGGGATGTGCGTGCGCCGGAGATCGTCCTCGCGCCGTCGCGGTGTCGGAGCATGGTTCCGCGGAACCCGACGAGCACGGCCAGCAGCCATTCCTCCCAGCTCCCCGCGGGCCCGGCTTCCGGGATCGCTTGGATGGCCTCATCCATGATTGCGTCGGCGAGCGCGTCGAGGAGCTCGGACTTGTTCCCGATGTGCCAGTAAAGAGTCGGCGCCTGAACTCCGAGGCGACCGGCGAGGGCGCGCAGGCTGAGGGCATCCAGACCCTGGTCATCGAGGAGGCGCAGGGCTTCGTCGACGACCTGTTGCCGGTCCAGCGCCACTGGTGCTCCTTGCGAGATGTCTCTAACGGTGTTAGACATACCTTACTTCTCTAACGCTGTAAGAGGAGGGGTGGACGTGACGGCAGCAGTACTCGACCGGGTTCGCACCGGCGAGCTGACGGTCGACGTCACGACGATGCCGCTCAACCACATTGAGACGGCATGGACACGAATCGAGTTGCGGGGCTGTCTCGTGATCATTGCCGACTAAACACAACAGGAGAGATTCCATGAACAAGGTCACATCCGCTCTGCACGACGCAACTCACCAGATGCCGGGAGTACCCGCGCACGGCGAAAACCAGCCGCACGAGCATTCCGTTCCGGACGCGCGCGACAGGCACTCGCATCCACGAAACCCCGAAAGGCACCACCAGACTCCTCAGCCGCATCGGAACTCTTCGCGAGTGCTGGTGTCCTGGCAGAACTGGATCGCGCGCCAGTACCGGGGTCGTTGACCGTTACGACGATTCAACGACCGTTGTGGCGGAACACCTCAAGGCCCGGCTTGCGGCGGGTTGTGACGCGAAGGCGCTCCTCACGAAGCGCGCTGTCACAGGGTCAGCGATCCATTACACCCCGTCGAGAGCCCACTATCGACGGGGAAAGATCGGGGCGCGACCGTCGAACGAATCGATGCACCACTGTGCGGCGGCCTGTGCGACTTCAGCAGGATCTAGGTCGGAACTGTCCAGCCGGGTCATTGCCCACCTCGAATCCCCGCTTTCCACGGTGGTCCACCGCTCCCAGCGCATCGGCTGCCAGCTGTTCGCCGTCAGAACCTCCGGGACGTGGGTGGGATCGACCGCATGGCTGCGCAACCACTCCGCATAGGCGACGTGATGAACGAGAGGTGCCTCAGGATCGCCGCGGCCACGCAGTCGTGCCATCTGCACCTCGGGCGTCGCATCCAGCAAGCAGATGCTGGCGTCGATTTGGTCGGCGGAAGGCGCGGCAAGGACTTCGCCCGCGGCGACAGGGTCTCCCGACAACAGCAGGTGTCGTCCATCGCGATCCAACTCGATTGCACGTTGAACGGCTAGTTCGACGCACTCTTGCCTCCAGGCTTTGGTGGGGAAGCGCGGCACTGGAGAAAGGTGGCCGAGCTCAACGCCTTCGATCACATCACCAAGCAGGTCGGTGACAAGCGGGCGCACGGTGGACTTTCCCACGCCGCTCGCCCCGGAAATCAACAGCAACTAAGTTAACGACTCTCTCTTCGAACGAACACCGGATCTCGACGCACTGCGCCGGATCTGAACGGTGTCAATAAACGGGTGGGCCGCCAAGGGCCACCGGGATATGAATTAGAGAGAACGTGTTCTTGTCACTCCACGAGAATACCAACGCTGGTGGATGCATTTTCTCCGACGCTGTTTCATGGCGATGTCCTCAAGCAAACGTCAAGGCGGTGCCGCGAATGCTTGGCCACGCGTCGGCGGCGACGACACTCGACACCTGCGCGGACCTGTTCGACGACGATCTTGATGCCGTTTCAGAACGACTCGATGAAGTGCGGACGAAGAAAGTTATACCGAGTCGCCACTAACGCATCTATTCCGACAGAGCGATGAATTGAGGCGGGATTGCAGTAGCCACCCAAGCGTTTTCGTTTCCAAGAGAGAACGCGATCCCCGCGGCCTGGGCTGCGCGAGCGTCTACCGTAAGGACGATTGGCGTGCTTGTTTTCCGCGCCCCTACTTTTGCGGCCGTTGTTTCGTCAATCGAGAGGTGCACGCTTTGGCGACTCATTGGAAGGAGCCCGACGGCCTGAATACTTTGCCACGCGTCGGGCGATGTTCCGTGAAAAAGGACATCCGGCGGATCAACGATCGGTCTGGCGATCTGACCTTCAACGGAATGGCCGTAGAACGCACGAATACGTGACCCGTCAATTTCAAAACGCTGCTTTGCCGCGTTGGAGATCATCAGATCCAGCGCGTTCTCGTCGACGGAGGTCCACTTCGATCCCCGCGCACGAAGACCTGTCAGTAGGTCGGAAATTTCGACCCAGCCCTCCGAATCGAGTTCTAGTCCGTACCCCGAAGGATCGTGACGAAGTGCATGCGAAACGGCGCGACTGAGATCGTCAGGCTTCACTGAGATCCCAAGACGTCTGGCGAGCTGCCTCGGCAGCCAACGCCGACTTCATCGAACCCTCGAACTCCTCGACACGAACATCGTCGGCGATCGCTTCGAACGTTTCGTCGTGAAAGGCAAAAAGGAAGTGCGTTCGATCACTTGGCCCTCGATAGTGCGAGTGCGCCGAGTTGATTGCGTTCAGCTCAGTGAGCCACGTCGAGTTGCGAACAATATGCGCTTGATAGAACTGGAGCCCGTGCCCGTACAGGGGATGGCCGTGCAGGACCTCGTCGTTGGGTGCGCCGAACCGAATGCTCGAGCACAGCGAGAAGGTGAATCGAATGAGGTTGGAACGCCCCTTCGTCGATACGGAAGTCGGCGCCGTATCAACCTCAGCGTTGCCTCGAGGCTCGCTCGCGTAACAAAGGACCGCGGTAGTGGACCCGCCCGATATCACCTGTGGCATCGGTGCGCCGCTATCCCACGTGACGCCAAGGTCGATGACCTCGGCGTATGACCCGCCGTCCGCGGCGGCTAATTCTCTTTCAGCAACGAGAACTGCCTCCTGCGCCTGCATTGATTCGTCACCCTTGCCCCATCCGACTGAAGCCATATTGTTCTTCGCAGCGTCAAGACGCTCACGTTCGGCGGCACCCATGCAGACAGTATGACTCGACGCAGGCACGTCGACGAAGACGACCGAGCCGTTTCGCAGCCCCGACAGCCAGCCCCGAACTCCCGGGCAGTGGCTGCTCGGAAAAATCTGTGGTGTTTCTGTGGGGATAGGCCCGTCGGAGCCCTCGAAAGGGCTGAAAACCCATCAAAACAAAGGGAAAAATCGGCGGAGAATGGGGGATTCGAACCCCCGAGGGCTTGCACCCAACACGCTTTCCAAGCGTGCGCCATAGGCCACTAGGCGAATTCTCCTGGCTTTGACTGCCGCCATGGGCGGGAAAGCCATAGGGAATCCTACAGGTATGACGTGGGGACTCTAATCGGTGCCCGAGTTTTTGCACCCTAACCGAGGAGCGATAGCGCCTCTTACGCTCCCGGCGAGGAAGATCCCTGTGGCATTTTCCTCGTGACGGGGATTCGACTCCCCACGACACGGCCGAGGGCTTGTACCCAACATGCTTTCCAAGCGTGCGCCGTGGGTCACTGGGCGAATTCTTCTGGACACCGCATCCTTCGGCCCTTCGACAAGCTCAGTGACCGAAGTGCGCTCGGGGAGCGAGTGCGCTCGGGGAGCGAGTGCGCTCTGCGAGCGATCAAGCTCAGGGAGCGAAACGGGACCATGGCAGATCAAAAGGGACCTTAGCCTGTTCCCTCTGTGTCGCGATCCGGGGCCGGTGCATAGGCTTGGGCCGTGCCCACTCGCATCTATGTGACCTCCGCCGAAGGCCATACCGGCAAGTCGACGGTCGCCTTAGGAGTACTCGAGACTCTGGCGCGACGGGCTGGGCGGGTTGGCGTGTTTCGTCCGATCTCGCGATCAACGACCGAGCCGGATTACGTGCTTGATCTGTTGCTCGAGCACGACTCGGCGGATGTCAGCCGCGAAGACTGCATCGGCGTCAGCTACGAACGCGTGCACTCGGATCCGGATGGCGCGCTCACCGAGATCGTGTCCCGCTTCGCGGCGATGGAGCGAAACTGCGACGCGGTCGTCATCCTCGGCTCCGATTTCACGGATGTCGGCAGCCCGACTGAGCTCTCATACAACGCGCGGATCGCGGCAAATCTCGGCGCGCCCGTTCTTCTGGTTCTCGGCGGGCGCACGACCGAGGGTGAGGGCGACCGAACCCCGGATGAAATGCGTCAAGTGGCCGAGCTCACCACCGCGGAACTCCGCGGCCAGCACGCGGGGCTCCTCGCGATCATCGTCAACCGGGCCGACCCGACGCAGCTCGAGTCGATTGCGAAAGCCGTGGCGGCATCCGTTTCATCCGGCGGAGTGGATGTTCCGGTCTGGGCGATCCCGGAGAATGCGCTCCTGGTCGCGCCAACGGTTGGGGCACTCCTCAGAGCGACGGAGGCGCGACTCCTCTGGGGCGATCAGGCACTGCTCGGTCGCGAGTCGCTCGCCACGATTGTCGCGGCGATGTCGATGGAGAACGTGCTCACCAGGCTCACCGAGGGAGCGATCGTCGTCACGCCCGGTGACCGAGCGGACGTTCTGGTCGGAGTACTCCTTGCGCACGGCTCGGGAACTTTTCCATCGCTGGCCGGTGTCATCCTCAACGGTGGATTCGAACTGGCGCCGCAGGTGCAGCGGCTGATCTCCGGTATCGGGTCGACGCTCCCCATCGCGCTGACGAGCCTTGACACGTTCGAGACGCTGCGGCGCATCTCGCAGACGCGCGGACGGCTCGCCGCGGACTCGCAGCGAAAGTACGACATTGCGCGCGCCCTCTTCGACGAGCACGTTGACGCCGCCGAACTGCTCGCGCAACTCGAGGTCAGCCCGTCGAGCGTGGTCACGCCGCTGATGTTCGAATACGGAATCCTCGAGCGAGCGCGCGCGAAGATCATGCACATCGTCCTGCCGGAAGGTAACGACGATCGGATTCTGCGTGCCGCGAGCGAACTGCTCGCGCGCAAGGCGGTTCGGCTAACGATCCTCGGAGTCGAGGCGACGGTTCGCGCGCGCGGAACGGAACTGGGGCTCGATCTGTCGGATGCAGACGTCATCGACCCCCTCACCTCGGAACTGCGTGCCCAATTCGCCGAGGAATATCACCGCATCCGCTCGCCGAAGGGCGTGAGCGTCGAGCAGGCGAGTGACACCGTAACGGACGGCTCGTACTTCGGAACGATGATGGTGCACCAGGGTATCGCCGATGGCATGGTGTCCGGCGCGGTTCACACGACGGCGAACACCATCCGTCCAGCGTTCGAAATCATCAAGACGCGGCCCGACGTATCCGTGGTGTCGAGCGTGTTCCTGATGGCGCTCGCCGATCGCGTGCTCGTCTACGGAGACTGCGCCGTCATCCCCGACCCGACCGCCGAACAGCTCGCTGACATCGCGATCTCGTCGTCGGAGACCGCTGTGCAGTTCGGGATCGAGCCGCGCATCGCGATGCTCAGCTACTCGACCGGAGAATCCGGAAGCGGGGCGGATGTCGAAAAGGTGCGGGAGGGCACGGCGCTTGTCCGGCAACGCAGGCCCGACCTGCTCGTCGACGGCCCCATCCAGTACGACGCTGCGGCGGATGCCACGGTCGGGGCTCAAAAGCTGCCGGGATCGAAGGTGGCTGGTCGCGCGACCGTGTTCATCTTCCCCGACCTGAACACCGGTAACAATACGTACAAGGCGGTGCAGCGCAGCGCCGGGGCTGTAGCAATCGGACCCGTCCTGCAAGGCCTCAACAAGCCGGTCAACGATCTGTCGCGCGGCGCGCTCGTCGAAGACATCGTCAACACGATCGCCATCACCGCGATCCAGGCGGCGTCAGCGTGACCGAGGTGTTCGTCGTCAACTCCGGCTCGTCGTCGCTCAAGTACCAGCTCGTCGATGTCGAGTCGGGCGAGGCGCTCGTGAACGGGCTCGTCGAACGCATCGGCGAAGCCGGTTCGCAGGCTAAGGACCACGTCGCCGCGATGAAGATAGCGCTCGACGCTCTGGGAACCGGCCACGAGATCACGGCCGTCGGCCATCGGGTAGTCCACGGGGGAGAGGTGTTCACCGAGGCGACGGTTATCACCGACAAGGTCGAGCAGCAGATCGAGAAACTATCGCCGCTGGCTCCGCTGCACAATCCCGCGAATCTGACCGGCATCCGAGCGGCCCGCAAAGCGCTTCCGGGAGTTCCGGAGGTCGCGGTCTTCGACACCGCATTCCACCGGACGCTCGCCCCGGCGGCGTACACGTACGCTATCGACGCTGCGCTCGCGAATAAGTATTCTGTGCGTCGCTATGGCTTCCACGGGACGTCGTATCGCTACGTCTCAAAGCGCGCCGCCGAGTTTCTCGGTAAGCCTCTCGCCGACACGAAGCTCATTGTCCTTCACCTCGGGAACGGGGCATCCGCCTGCGCGATCGACGGGGGAGTATCCGTCGATACCAGTATGGGGATGACGCCGTTGGAGGGCCTCGTGATGGGGACGCGATCTGGCGATCTGGACCCGGCCATCCTGAGCTATCTGCATCGGCAAGCCGGGCTGACGTTCAACCAATTGGACGACCTGCTCAATCATTCGAGCGGCCTTCAGGGCCTCACCGGGTCGAGCGACATGCGCGACGTGCAGACCAAGGCGACCGCGGGGGATGCCACGGCCGAGGCCGCGCTCGCTGTGTACCGACACCGCATCCGGCACTACATCGGTGCGTACCTCGTGGAGCTCGGCCGACTGGATGCACTGGTGTTCACCGCTGGCGTCGGCGAGAACAGCGCCCAGTTGCGTGAGCAGTCACTGGTCGGGCTGGCGGGGCTTGGAATCTCGGTCGACGCGGCGCGCAATGCGGCGAAGGCGAGCAACGAGCGCTACATCTCGCCGGATGGTTCACCCGTCGCCGTACTCGTCATTCCGACGAATGAAGAGCTCGAGATTGCTCGTCAAAGCGTCGCCGCACTTGCAGGGTGACGCGGCTCAGCCAGAACCAGCATCCACCGATCACCAGCACCGACGCGAGCCAGCCGAATCCGATCAATAGTTGCAGGTTGCCGAGGCGATCCTCGGATGGGGCGAGCGACTGGCCAGCGGTCACGAACTGGTTGTCGACCTTGAGTGTGACCGTGGCAAATCGGAGGCCGGGCGCGGGTTGCCAGGTCACGTCGTCGTGGCCGTTTTTCGCCGCCGTCGACAGCACACCCGTCGGGAGTGAGACGAGAGCGCCGCGCAGGTATCCGCTGCCAGCGGTTGCTACGCCCTGGGAATTCTCGACCACGACGAAGGGCGCCTGGCTGCGTGAAAGGTCGACGTGCGGCTGCGCGTTGATGGTTGCGGACTGGCCCTCACGAAGCTCGGCGGCGACCTGAGTCGCGAGCCGTAGCGGTGCGTCATTCGCCTGCGAGCGGTCCAGCTGCTGGGCGACCACGTAGATAGTTCCGAACAGGATGGTCGTAACGACCATCGGCATGAGCCAGCGGAGCAGGGCATGCCATCGCTCGATCTTCATGCCAGCAGCCTAGGTCGCGCCGGTGGATGTTGGCCGGTACGCTGGTAGACGGCTCCTCGCGTGGCGCCATCCAGGCCAACTCCCCCAGGACGGAAACGTAGCAAGGGTAACCGGGCTCTGACGGGTGCGCGGGGGGTCTTTTCTCTTGCGCGGCGTGCGAACTTCACAAAAAATGCGACACGCCGCCATGGCGTCTGAATTGGCTCGGCGTGTTGCAGTTTCTGTGAAGTTAGGTGAGCTCAGTCGTCGATTGGGTCGTCGACGGGGATAAGAACTCGTCCAGCACGGCGACTTCTTTCACGTAACGCGTCATTGACGACTCGCTCAATGACGGCCATCGTCGTCGGCCAGCTCACGTGGATTTGCCGAGTACTGATTCGAAGAACGTGGCGGCCGAGCCCTTCACTGTGAAGATCGCGTTTGTGATCGATCTCGTATCGGTCCGCGCCATGCCACGCTCGACCATCAATTTCAAGGCCAACGCAGTCCTCGACAAGTAAGTCCTGATGACCCATCCCGGGCACGTAAGCCTGAGTCGTGACCCGATACCCGGCCTGCTGGACTCGCCGACGCACGATGGTCTCGTTGCCGGAGCCGCTCGACGCATCAAGTTGATCTACTGCCGGATGAAGACGTCGCGGTGCTAACAGGGCAATCCGCTTTATCTCGGGTGCAGTCAGAAATTTGGAGTGCAGCGCGGATTCCAGAGCAGCCACAGTGTTCTCCTCGTCGAGGCAATGGATTGCACGCCACATCGCCTGCATCGGCCCCGCTCGCCACGGGGATGTCATCGCGAATCGCGGTCGCTCCCAATGAGGAGTCAGCCCGGTCTCAGGTGGTCTCGCAGTTCCGGGGACTAGTTGGACGTGAAGATTCGGAGAGTTCCCGGCCCAGACGCCGTGCTGCCGAAGAATCGATACGCAAGTCGCGGCGCCGCCAATCCCTGCGGCTCGAGTGATCATTTCGTCCGTGTGGGTGCAGGCATAGATACCGCGTCGAAGCCGGATGATCCGCCCTGTGGTCACTGCCGTCCGGATCCGGAACGGGCTCACTCCGTTTTGAGTGAGCTGATGAGTGGTGACGATGTGTCCGAGAGCGCACATGAGAAGGACTGCCACCGCCCCATCATTGTTTCGACCGCTTCCGGTGGAGTCGGGTCTTCGGAGCATCGTGGATGATCAGAACCACCTCGTCGACGTGGAGGACTCGTCTAACTTCACAGAAGTTGCGACTCGCCGAACGTGCTCCATCGCCAGCTCGGCGTGTTGCCGTTTCCGTGAAGTTAGCGGGCAACGGATAGCGCATCCACAGCCGCAGTCCCGGCCCGCGGCGGGTCGTAGGCGGCGACTATCCTGTGTAGGTGTCCACTGCCCTGTATCGCCGGTATCGGCCGGAGACGTTCGCCGAACTGATCGGGCAGTCCCAGGTCACCGATCCGCTGCGCACGGCGCTTCGCACCAACCGGGTCAACCACGCCTACCTGTTCAGCGGGCCACGCGGATGCGGCAAGACGACGTCCGCGCGCATCCTCGCCCGCTGCCTCAACTGCGCTGAGGGGCCGACCGACACCCCGTGCGGCAAGTGCGCGAGTTGCATCGAACTGTCTCGCGATGGCAGCGGATCTCTGGATGTCGTTGAGATCGACGCCGCATCCCACAACGGTGTCGACGATGCGCGCGACCTGCGCGAGCGCGCCGTGTTCGCGCCCGCTCGCGACCGCTACAAGATCTTCATCCTGGACGAGGCGCACATGGTCACGCCGCAGGGGTTTAACGCCCTGCTCAAGATCGTCGAGGAGCCACCGGAGCACGTGAAGTTCATCTTCGCGACGACCGAGCCGGAGAAAGTCATCGGTACGATTCGCTCGCGTACCCACCACTATCCGTTCCGACTGGTTGCTCCGGCCCAGATGCTCGAGTACACGCAGACACTCTGCGACGCCGAAGGCATCACGGTCGCGCCCGGTGTTCTGTCGCTCGTCGTTCGCGCGGGCGGCGGTTCGGTTCGCGACACCCTGTCGCTGCTCGACCAGCTCATGGCCGGTTCGGAGCCTGCGACTGGCACAGGCACCGTGACGATCGAGTACGAGCGGGCGGTTGCCCTGCTGGGGTATACGAACAGTGCGCTCCTCGATGAGGTCATCGACGCGATCGGTGCGCGCGACTCCGCCGCCGCGTTCACGGCCGTCGATCGCGTCATCCAGACCGGACAGGATCCGAGGCGCTTCGTCGAAGACCTCCTCGAGCGATTCCGCGACCTCATCGTTGTGAATGCCCTCGCGGGCGCAGCGACGAGTGCCGAGGGTGCAGCCGCCGTGCTGCGCGGAACCCCGCAGGATGAGCTCGACCGCATGGCCGTTCAGGCACACAAGTTTGGCGAGGCCGAACTCTCACGGGCGGCGGATGTCGCCAACGCCGCGCTCACCGAGATGACCGGTGCGACCTCGCCGCGACTGCACCTCGAGTTGATGATTGCGCGCATCCTGGTGCCAGAAAGCGACGAGACCGATCGCGGTGCGCTGGCTCGCGTCGAGCGTCTCGAACGGCGAATTGGCGTGGATGGCGGTGCCCCCGAGCCGGTTGCCGCGAAGGCACCCGTTGTGCCCACGGTCGTCGCTGAGCCCGTCGAAGCGCCCGCAGCCAAGTCGCCCGTCGCCGACCCTTCGGCGGACTCGGGGACCGGACCGGGCGAGGCCCCCGCCCAGGTCGTTGCTGAGGCCAAGGAGGTCACGCTCCAGCAAATGCGCGATGCGTGGCCGGAGATCCTCGAGTCGATCAGCGGCAAGAGAAAAGCGTGGATGGTCGTCCAGACCAGCCAGGCGAGAACTCTCGACGGCGACATTCTGACCGTCACCTTCCCGAACGAGGCGGACGTCGCCAACTTCAAGAAACCGCAGAGCGCGGACGAAAGCGTCAGCGAAGTTCTGCGCGGCGCAATCCTTGCGGTACTGGGATTACGCGTGAAGTTCATCGCCAAGGTCGAGCCGACGCTCGATGGTGTCGTCGAGCAGATCGCGGTTTCCGAGACCGACGTTCCAGAACCAACCGAACCCGACACCGAGCCGGCTGTCGATGAGGCGGGATGGGCGGTCGTGCCGATCCCGGGATCTGTCGACGAGCCTGCGGTCTCCGAGGTTGTGACCTCGGGAGCAGTGCCGGCCAGGCAGCAGTCGAAGGATGCTGCGTCAAAGCCAGCGGCATCCAGTGACCACGAGTCCAAGCGCTACGGCGAATCAGTCGTCCGCGAGATCCTCGGCGCCAACTTCATTGAAGAGCAGACGGTCGCCCCGCGCGTTATCCCGAGGGAAAACTAGGCCGTGTACGAGGGAATCGTCCAGGATCTGATCGACGAACTCGGGCGGCTGCCCGGTATCGGGCCGAAGTCTGCGCAGCGCATCGCGTTTCACATCCTCACTACCGAGAGCTTTGATGTCACCCACCTCGCCGAGGTACTCATGACGGTCAAAGAGAAGGTGCGCTTCTGCGAGATCTGCGGAAACGTCACCGAAGAGGAAACCTGCAACATTTGCCGTGACCCGCGACGCTCGGCCGCGACGATCTGCGTCGTCGAAGAGGCGAAGGATGTGCAAGCGATCGAGCGCACGCGTGAGTTCCGCGGGCTCTATCACGTGTTGGGCGGTGCGATCAGTCCGATCGATGGCATCGGCCCCGACGACCTCAACATCCGCAAGCTGGTCCAACGACTCGCGGACGGCACGGTGACCGAGGTCATCATTGCGACCGACCCCAACCTTGAGGGCGAAGCGACGGCCACATACCTGACCCGACTCCTGGTCCAGCCGAATCTCCGGGTCACGCGCCTCGCATCCGGTCTGCCCGTCGGCGGCGATCTCGAATACGCCGACGAAGTCACCCTCGGGCGAGCGTTCGAGGGCAGGCGACTGGTCGAGCAGTAGCGGCGGAACGGCTCCATTCGACCTGCGCAGCGCCATGATTTGGGGCCATTACACTGAACTCTTGACCACCAACGCGCCCAGGAGTACTTCGTGAGCTTGATCGTACAGAAGTACGGAGGATCCTCCGTCGCTGACGCCGAGAGCATCAAGCGGGTCGCAAAGCGCATCGTCGAGACGAGCAAAGCCGGCAACGAGGTCGTCGTGGTCGTGTCCGCCATGGGCGACACCACCGATGAGCTCATGGACCTCGCGAACGAGGTCGTCCCGGCGCCGAGCGGCCGCGAACTGGACATGCTGTTGACGGCGGGTGAGCGCATCTCGATGGCCCTTCTCGCGATGGCGATCAAGTCGCTCGGGATCGAGGCACGCAGCTACACCGGCAGCCAGGCCGGCATGATCACGGATGCCCAGCACGGGTCCGCGCGCATTGTCGACGTCACCCCGGACCGAGTTCGGAAGGCCCTCGACGACGGAGCGGTCGCGATCGTCGCGGGCTTCCAGGGCTTCAACCGCGGTACCGGAGACATTACGACCCTGGGTCGCGGCGGGTCAGATACGACCGCGGTTGCGCTTGCCGCAGCGCTCGACGCTGAGGTTTGCGAGATCTACACCGATGTGGATGGCGTCTTCACGACGGATCCGCGAATGGTCCCTGCCGCGCGGAAGATCGAGAAGATCACGAGCGAGGAAATGCTCGAGCTCGCGGCTGCGGGGGCGAAAGTCCTGTACATCCGTGCGGTCGAATACGCGCGCAGGCACGGGGTTACCCTGCATGTGCGTTCGTCGTTCAACAACAACACCGGCACTCTTGTCGTCAATCCGGTGGAGGGAGAAAGTACCGTGGAAGAGCCACTCATCGCCGGAGTCGCGGCCGATCTCAGCCAGGCGAAGATCACCGTCGTCGGCGTCCCGGACATCCCGGGCAAGGCGGCGCAGATCTTTACGGTCGTCGCATCCGCCGGCGCGAACATCGACATGATCGTTCAGAACGTCTCGCGCACCGAAACTTCACAGACCGACATCTCATTTACGCTGCCCAAGACGGATGGTCCGGCAACTCTCGCGGCCCTCGACGATGCGAAGAGCGATATCGGTTTCGAGACGCTGCAGTACGACGAAGAGATCGGCAAGCTATCGCTCGTCGGTGCGGGGATGCGCACCAATGCCGGCGTCTCGGCCAAGCTGTTCACCGCCCTGTTCGAGGCCGGCATCAACATCGAGATGATCTCGACCAGCGAGATCAGGATCTCCGTTGTCACGCGGGCCGACACCATCAAGAAGGCGGTCGCGGTGGTGCACAGCGCATTCGACCTCGACGGAGACGAAGAGGCAAAGGTGCACGGAGGCACCGGACGCTAGTCGCACCGTAAACTTGAGGATCAAGTCTTTTTCACGGGCAGGACGGGCATCATGGGCACATCTCCAGGCATCCGGATTGGCGTGGTTGGCGCCACGGGCCAGGTCGGTGGCGTCGTGCGCGAGCTACTGGAAGAGCGCGACTTTCCGGTAGCTGAGATCCGCTACTTCGCTTCCGAGCGCAGCGCCGGTAAGACGCTGCCATGGAGGGGCGAGGACATTGTCATCGAGGATGCCGCGACGGCTGACCCGAGCGGGCTGGACGTCGCCATCTTCTCGGCCGGCGCGACCATGTCGAAGATCCAGGGCCCGCGATTTGCGGCAGCAGGAGTTCTCGTCATCGACAACTCATCCGCCTGGCGCATGGACCCGGATGTTCCCCTCGTCGTGAGCGAGGTCAACCCGCACGCGATCGACCAGGCGACCAAGGGAATCGTCGCCAACCCGAACTGCACGACCATGGCAGCGATGCCGGTGCTCAAGGTGCTCGACCTCGAGGCCGGCCTTCAACGTCTCATCGTTTCGACCTACCAGGCCGTCTCGGGCGCGGGTCTCGCCGGTGGCGAGGAATTGCTCGCTCAGGCGCGCGCGGCAGTGGCGCAGGACACCATCCGGCTCGTGCACGACGGTTCTGCCGTGACCTTCCCCGAGCACTCCACCTTTCCAAAGACGATCGCGTTCGATGTAATCCCTCACGCCGGCAACTTCGTTGATGATGGGCTCGGCGAGACCGACGAGGAGAAGAAGTTGCGCAACGAGAGTCGCAAGATTCTCGAACTCCCCGAGTTGCTCGTCAGCGGCATCTGCGTCCGTGTGCCGGTCTTCACCGGCCACTCGCTCTCGATCAACGCCGAGTTCGCATCGGCCCTGTCGGTCGAGCGCGCCAAAGAACTGCTGGCGGATGCACCGGGCGTTGTCCTGATGGATGTTCCCACTCCGCTCTACGCGGCGGGCAAGGATCCGTCGTATGTCGGCCGCATCCGCCAGGATGAAGGTGTGCCCGGAGACCGTGGCCTCGCGCTGTTTATCAGTAACGACAACCTGCGCAAGGGCGCTGCCCTGAACGCGGTCCAGATCGCGGAACTCGTCGCCGCCAAGCTGGTTCCCGCCAAGCTGGTTCCCGCGTCCTAGTCGGGTCCGAACTGAGGAACAAATCCGTCATCAGACGGAATTGAGGTGATTCGCATCCCGAGCACCGGAATATTCCTACGTTCGCGAGGGCGGTGGGTAATGAAGAAGCTCGAGAACGGTGGCTTCGGTTCGTTGCCAGTCGGAGACGACCTGGTCGAAGCCGAAACGGTAGCTTCGACGAACCACCTCGGCGTCGCGTAGCCGATCGCGTTCTACGTCATGCCACCGGTCACCATCCAGTTCGATGGCGAGCCAGCCATTCAGGAGGAGGTCGACTCGTTCTGAGCCGCCCGTCCGTCGCATCCGTGCCGAGAGTGAAGCCTCCAATTGAGGAAGCCCCGCACGCGAAAGCGAACTCGTGTGGAGCGCGCTATCCACGCACGCAACGAACTGGTCTCGCGTCAGATGTTTGCTGGCGACCAGGAGCGAATCCGTGATGGACTGACGCCACGCAGGTTCGGAGTGGTCGGGCACTCGTTA
Source organism: Galbitalea sp. (assembly GCA_036271875.1). Classification (GTDB taxonomy): domain Bacteria; phylum Actinomycetota; class Actinomycetes; order Actinomycetales; family Microbacteriaceae; genus Galbitalea. The sequence goes on along the minus strand of DATAZU010000017.1, from coordinate 181,823 downwards.
CCGGACCCAGTGTCTAACCAGCCCGCTGCGAGAAAACGGTGCCGGAACTGTGCGATTGGAGTTCGGACGACCTTCGGAGTGCGCGGAGCGTGAGCCGTCATCGCGATCATCCATCGTGGCAAGCTCACATCGTTCAGCGCACTCGCGAGCCGCGGACTGTGGGACGGCCGTGATTCGCGAATACTGCGCAAGTGTCGGGAGCGGCGACGTAGTGTGCGCGCAGATTGGGACAAACCCGCTTGCCGACGAGGTGAGAGCGAGAGGAAACCTGAGGACCTATTCTGCGAATTCGCAGGAATGAGGAACTCTGCGCCTGCTCGGCCCAACATCTCCGCAGTTTCGCAGGGGGCTTTCCAACCGACGCACCGCGCCGAATACCGGGTATGGACCAGGCCCGCGTCGCGTTCTACGGCGATTCATACACGCTCGGCACCGGCGCATCCAGTGCCGCCCTCCGGTGGTCCTCGATCATCTGCGCCCAGCGCGGATGGCGCGAGTTCAATCCGAGCATCAACGGGCTCGGTTTTGTGAACAACCGGCACAACTTCGGTGACGGCGACCTGCCAAGCCGCATCATTGCGAGCTCTCCCGATATCGTCTTCGTGACGCTGGGCCTGAATGACAACTTCAACTTCGCGCTCGCTTCCGACCGCATCCACACTCAGATCTCGACCGATCTCGAATACCTGCGGCTCGCACTGCCCATGGCGCGCTTCATCGTTGTCGAGCCGTTTTGGTACACGGATGAGCGGCCCGAATCGCTCGCGATCATCACCGGATGGGTGAGGACTGCCGCCCAGTTCATCGACGCCGACTATGTCGAGGGGGCGTCCCGCTGGATCGACCACCGTCCGGACCTCATGGCAAGCGACGGGCTTCACCCCAACGACGCGGGTTACGCGGTGATCGCCGCGCAAATGGATGCTGCGCTCGCGAAGCTGCGACTTCCCGCGGCCGTGTGACGGCCCGCTCTCCCCAGCATCAAGTCGATAAACTAGGGCAGTGAACAAACCCATCGACGTTGCCCTCATCGGTGGCGGGATCATGAGTGCCACCCTCGGGACCCTGCTCAATCAGCTAGAACCGACCTGGAACATCCACATCTTCGAGCGGCTTTCCGAAGTCGCTCTCGAGAGCTCGAATCCATGGAACAACGCGGGAACCGGCCACTCCGCGCTGTGCGAGCTTAACTACACACCGGAGCGAGACGATGGCACGATCGACATCTCGAGTGCGGTCAAAGTCAACGAGCAGTTTCAGATCTCGCGCCAGTTCTGGGCGCATCTGCTGACCGTCGGCGCGCTGCCAGACCCGCGTGCCTTCATCAACTCGACTCCGCACATGAGCTTCGTGTTCGGCGAGGAGAACGTCGAGTACCTCCGCAAGCGCTACGAGGCGCTGAAGGACCACCCACTTTTTGCGGGTATGGAATTCAGCACTGACGCGTCCGTCATCCGGGGCTGGGCCCCGCTGCTCATTCCGGGTCGCCGCAAGGACGAGCCCATCGCCGCAACGCACATGAACGCCGGTACGGATGTCGATTTCGGCGCCCTCACGAAGCTACTGTTCGACTATCTGACCTCGAACGGCGCTGAGCTGGTACTCGAGGAGAGCGTGCAGAAGATCAAGAAGCACAAGGGCGTCTGGCGCATCAGTACCCGGCACACGGTTGGCAACACGCCCGAGACCTATGATGCGAAGTTCGTCTTCGTCGGTGCGGGTGGCTATGCGCTGGGCCTGCTGCAGAAGTCGGGCATCAAAGAGATTCGCGGATACGGCGGCTTCCCGGTGAGCGGCGAATTCCTGCGCAGCGATAACCAGGATTTGGTCAAGCGTCACCAGGCGAAGGTCTACGGCAAGGCCGGTCCGGATGCTCCGCCGATGTCGGTGCCACATCTCGACACCCGCTTCGTGGACGGCCAGGGCAGCCTAATGTTCGGACCGTACGCCGGGTTCAGCCCGAAGTTCCTGAAGAGCGGAAGCCCATTCGACCTGATCAGATCGATCCGCTGGCACAACCTCGTTCCGATGATCGCCGCGGGCGCGAGCAACCTCAGTCTCGTGCGTTACCTGGTTGGCCAGCTGATTGCGCTGCCGTCGACCAAGTTCGAGGAGCTTCTCGCGTTCTATCCAGATGCCGATCCGGCGGACTGGTACAAGATCACGGCGGGCCAGCGGGTTCAGGTGATTAAGCGGGACCGCGAGAAGGGGACCTGGATTCAGTTCGGTACCGAGGTTGTCGCTGCGGGCGACGGCAGCATCGCTGGACTGCTCGGGGCCTCCCCCGGCGCATCCACAGCTGTGCCGATCATGCTTGGCCTCGTCGAGAAGTGCTTCCCCGACCGGATGGATGCGTGGCGGCCGAAGCTCGTCGACATGGTGCCCACCTACGGCGAACAGCTTTCGGACGATGAGAAGCGCGCGGCGAAGACCATCGCGACAACCGCGACGGCGCTAGAAATCGCGCCGTGAGGCGAGCGGTTCCCCGTTGCGGGCGGAGCTGCAGCGTCCGGGCGGGGTAGCGACTCCGCCCAGCGGCAACAACTCCGCCCGCAACGCCTTGACTCGTGTTCGAACGTATGTTCGAATGAGTGAATGAGGTGGCAGGGTCAGAAACTGAGTGCCGAGCAGACGGAGACGCTGCCAGGCATGAGCAATCTCGGTGCCATCGCGCGACTGAGCAACGTGGTGCGCTCAGTCCGCACGCCGGAATTCGCCGGCATTACCTTTCATGAGGTGCTCGCCAAGTCAGCGCTCAATCATGTCCCCGGCCAGAGCATGATGCCGTTCGGCTGGACCATCAACCCGTACCGCGGATGCAGTCATGCCTGCGTCTACTGCTTCGCGCGCAACACGCACACCTATCTCGAGCTCGATGCCGGCAAAGATTTCGACAGCGAGATCATCGTCAAGATCAACGTCGCCGACGTACTCGCGCGAGAGCTTGCTAAGCCGAGCTGGGGTCGGCATCCGGTGGCACTCGGGACGAACACTGATCCATATCAGCGAGCCGAAGGGCGCTATCAGCTGATGCCCGGCATCATCGAAGCGCTCACCAACAGCGGTACTCCGTTCAGCATCCTGACCAAGGGCAGCCTCCTGCGCCGTGACCTTCCCATGCTGGCGGAGGCGAACGAGAAGGTGCCGGTCGACCTGGCGATGTCGATCGCGGTCTACGATGACGAACTCCAGCAGTCAGTCGAGCCCGGAACTCCGAGCACGGCCGCCCGGCTGGCCACGGTTGCCGCCGCGCGGGAATACGGCCTGCCCGTCACCGTCTTCCTCATGCCGATCCTGCCGTACCTGACCGATACCCGGGCGCACCTGGATGCTGCCCTCGAGCGCGTTGCCGCATCCGGAGCCTCTGCGGTGATGCACACCGCACTCCACCTTCGGCCGGGGACGCGCGAGTGGTTCATGCAGTGGCTGGCGGCCGAACACCCGGAGCTGGTCGATCGTTACCAGGCCATGTACAAATTCAGTTCGTATGCGCCGAAGGAGTACCGCAAGTGGCTGGCCGACAAGTTCCGGCCGCTGGCGCGAAAGCACGGGCTCCTTCGCGGTGAGTTGAATCCAACGACCGGCACCGTGCGATCACGTGCGCTGCGTTCGCCAGCGCACTATGACCCCGAGCCGACGCTGTTCTGAGGCCGTTCTGACGCACAGTCGTCACGCCGGATGCCTCGAGCCGAATATTCGATCGCGACGCACCCATAAGAAGGGGTACTAGACCTTTCTATGCAATGCGATACTGCCCTTGCGAGTTAGTTTCCGTCTAAGGAGCGTTAGTGACCCAAGGCCAAACCCAACCGGTTGGCCTTCAGGCGGTGAACAGGGCATTCAGTCGGTTTGCCCACGTCACCGGATACACGGTGCTGTGCGGGGCGATCCTCGAGGTCGTCGGGTACCAATCGGCGGCTCCGCACGCAATCATCTGGCCCGTGCTGGTGCCGATCGTTGTCACACTTGCATTGCTCGTCCTGCTGGATCGACTTCGCACGTTCGTCATCTCGGCGGTGTTTCTCGTGGTGGGATCCATCACCCAGTACCTGGTGTCGGTGGCCCTCCTTTCGGCGGTGCCATCACTTCAATCGAGCGACAGTCTTGTGCTGTCGCTGGTATCCGTGTCGCTCGTACTCGTCTGTGGCTCCGGATTTGTGCCGACATCGACGATCATCTGGGGAGTGATCGGATTCGCGTTGAGCCAGCTGGCCGCGCTCGCCGCCGACATCGCGACGGGATCCAGCTACCGATTCGACGTCATCTCGGTCGTGGTCGTGATTGGACTGCTGCTGGTCGAAGGCACGGATGCCCTGACTCGGAGCAGGAGGGTCGCCGTGCGCCCGGAACTTGATCGCGCCGTCATCGACGAAGAGCTGTCCGTGCTCCGCTATCGCATCGAGGTCAAGGCCGCCGCGATCATGCACGACACCGTCCTCAATCATCTCTCGGCGATTTCCGCGGGCAAAGACGGTCCTCTCGATCCTTATCTGGGAAACCAGATCGAAAAGGACCTGGCGATTTTGATCGGCGAGGAATGGTTGAACGACGCCGGTCCGACCTCGGATGATCAGGCCAGAAATGACTGGCGACGCAGTGCACTGTTGACCGCGGTGCAAGAGGCGAGAGACCTTTCGCTCGTCGTGGACGTCACCGGCGACCTCGGTGCGATCGGCCGGCTGTCACGCGAGCGTGACGACGCACTCGGTCTCGCCGTGAAGCAGTGCCTCGTGAACGTTCTGCGACATGCGCAGGTCTCGCGAGCCGAAGTGGTCGTGATCGGTTCGGAGTCGGATGTCTCGGTCATGGTCATCGATGCCGGACGAGGCTTCTCGGAGCAGCTCGTCGCCTCAGACCGTCTTGGGCTGCGTCAGTCCGTGCGGCGACGCATCGAGGCCGTGAACGGCGAGGTGAGGCTGTGGTCGACGCCCGGCCGCGGAACATCCGTGCTCATCCAGGTGCCCGCGAAGCCAACACCCACGGAGTCAGCATGAGCGACAGGGAGCTGTCCTACCAGCAGTTGGATCCCGTTGGGAGCTACGGGTCGCGGCCGATCACCCTGGTGTTTTCGATCGGCATCGTGATCCTGTCGACGGTCGTGACCGCACTCAGCTGGCCGGCGGTATCTGATCCGATTGCCGTCGTCCTTGCGGTCGTCGCGACGGCGCTCTCGGTGCTCGGCATCAACTACTGGTCGAGCCCCATGCGTGCGCCGTTTCGACGATCGGGCTTCGTCATCGTTCTGGTCGTCGCCGGATGCGGACTGGTTCTCTACGCGATCGCCACCTGGAACAATCGGGCCGCCATCCTGAACGAGTGGGCTCCGATCCTCGTTGGCCTGGTACTGGTGCAACTCAGCTCATACCGACCGGCGCGGGAACTCGTTGCGGCAACCATTCTCGGCGGTCTGCTGACCGGATTTGTTGCGGTTATTCATCCGGCATCGCTGCACGATTCGATGCCGCCACTTGTCGATGTGCTGGATGCATCGCTGCCGGTCATCGCACTGGGTGCCGGCGCTACCGCGTACTCCGCCGTGCTCGTCAGGTCACTTGGCCGCTGGTACGCGGGGGCCCCGGTATCCGATCGATCGGTGAGTCCGGCGATGAAGGATCGCGTGGTGCGATCCATCCATGACGACCGGGTGAGCATCTTGAACGACACCGTCGTCCCGTTCTTCACGGAGTTGCTGGTTCGCGATCCACTCACCAGCGAGGATCGGGCCCGTGCCCGAGAGATCGCCGCGACCATCCGGTCCGCCATGGTGGCCGACGTCGACCGGAGCTGGCTCGACACGATCATGGATCACCTGGCGGCGGAGCGCGCCAATGCGCCCGGCTCCGAGGTGGTGCAGGATCCGAGCCGGCTCGCATCGCAGATGACGACAGAGCAGCGAATAGTGACGAGAGCGGTCATCGTGGCGTTATTTGATCACCCCGGGTCCGACCCTGATGGGTTTGCAATCCTCATTGCTCCAGACGGAGAACGTGCCGCGGTGACGGTGACGGCGAAGCTGGATGCAGACGATTCGCTCACGAGATCGGGTCTCGCCCCATACTTCGCGGTATTACGAATTGCTTTCAGTGACCTGCAGGTCAGCTTCCAGGCGCCGACCCTGACACTAAGGTTTTCCTATGACCACAAGTGACGTAGTGGGGACTTCGTCGCTGCGCGCGCGCGCCGACGTCCCGCGCGTGCGTCTCGCGCTGCTCGATGACCACGAGGTTCTGCTCGACAGCTTGAGCAGCTGGATCAGCGCCAACGCGCCCGATTTCGAACTAGTCCTGAGCGCGAGCACGTGGCTTCAGTTGGTGCACAGCGATAATTTCCCCACCGATCTCGTTTTCATCGACTTCCAACTCAAGGAGCCCGTGTCGATTGAGGCTCGCGTGCGAACGTGCCGCGCCGCAGGTGCAAAAGTCATCGTGCTGTCGAGCCTGGACTCGCAGGAGTCACGCGATCGGGCAATTGCGGCGGGAGCAGCGGCGTTCCTGTCGAAATCGCTGCCCATGCGCGAGGTCATGGACACCGCGCGCGAAGTCATGGGAGTGGAGCGTAACGCGAGCATCCCCATCCAGCGGCGACCGCAACCGGCCATTATCGATGCAAAATCGCGACCTAAGCTGAGTGCCAGCGAGATCGATGCCCTCAAGCTCTACGTCGCCGGTTACAGCACCGAAGAGGTCGCCGCCGAACTCAACGTGCGGTACGAGACGGCGAAGACGTACCTCAGGCGCGTTCGGGAAAAGTATGCGAAAGTGAATCGTCCCGCCGGTAAGAAGGCGGATCTGATCCGCCGCGCCGCGGAAGATGGGTACCTTCACTAGTGTCAAAGCTTTACTTCCGCCACGGGGCAATGAACAGTGGCAAGAGCACTGCTCTGCTCCAGGCGGCATACAACTACGAGGAGCGCGGCCAGCAGGTGCTGCTTGCGAAGCCGCAGATCGACACCAAAGGGGAAGCGTTCATCGTCTCGCGACTGGGCGTGACGCGGCCGGTGGACTTTACCGTCGCCCCGGACGAAGACATCTACCGCGCGTTCACCGCCGAGCGTGAGCGGGTTCTTCGCGACTTCGACCGGGACGTCAGTTGCCTGCTGGTCGATGAGGCGCAGTTCCTCACGGAGGGGCAGGTGGATGACCTGCTGCGCATCGCGATCCAGGAGGATGTTCCGGTGCTGGCATACGGCATCCGCACCGACTTCCAGACTGTCGCGTTCCCTGGCAGCCGGCGCCTGCTCGAGATCGCGCATTCGCTCGAAGAACTCAAGACGATCTGCCGCTGCGGGCGCAAGGCGATGTTCAACGCGCGGCTCGTAGACGGAGTTTTCGTGTTCGATGGCGACCAGGTCGCAATCGACGCCGGTCATGTGACCTACGAGTCACTCTGTGGCGCCTGCTACCTCGACGAGAGCGGCGGCATTCTGAACAATGGCTGGCGGCCGAAGGTCGACTTCAGCTACACCGGCGGACCCGACGCCGACTTCAGCTGACCTTCCTTCTTCTTCTTATTATTTCTTGGCTTTTTCAGGAGGTTGTGTGGCGGAGACAAAGGTAGCCGTAGTTTCCTGAAGAAGTCGGATTCGGCCAGATCTTCTAAGAAAAGGAAGATGAGACCCATGGATAACACCCAACTTCGCGACCGATTCTCCCGACTGACTACCGCGCACGTCGCGGATGGCTGCCTGCGGGCGGGCGTCGACGTGCGGTGTGCGCCCTGTGACATCCAGGCGCGCCAACCGGGCCAGCGCCTCGCGGGTCGCGTACTGCCAGCTCGTCACAGCGGGAGCGTGGATGTCTTCCTCGAGGCCTTCGGCAGAGCCGAGCCTGGCGACGTGCTGGTCGTCGACAACGGCGGCCGCGTTGACGAGAGTTGCGTCGGCGACCTCGTCGCGCTCGAGGCGACGACGGCCGGGATTTCCGGCATCCTCATCTGGGGCCTGAATCGTGACACCGTCGATCTGGTCGACATCGATATCGCCGTATTCAGCCTGGGAACCCTTCCGACCGGGCCGCTGTCGGCGGCGCCGCGATATGCGGACGCGCTCGATGAGGCAACCGTCGGCGAATGGGTCGTCACGCGCGACGACGTGGTGTTCGGCGACGAGGATGGCACCCTGTTCGTACCAGCCGACCGGGTTGAGGATGTCCTGAGCCTGGCCGAGGGCATCCGCGATACCGAGCGGGCGCAGGCCAGCCGAATCCGTGCAGGCCAGACGCTTCGCAGCCAGGTTCGATTCGATGACTTCCTTGCCGCGCGCAACGAGCACCCGAATCTCACCTTTCGCGATCACCTGCGCACGGTCGGTGGCGAGATTGAGGTGTGATCCGAGAGTTCGAGCGTGCTGCGTTTGCCCCCGTGTCGAACGCTTGCTCCCAGCAATGTGGGGGCAAACGTTCTACACGGGGGCAAACGTGCAATTGGTCGGGGTAGCGGGATTTGAACCCACGACCTCTTCGTCCCGAACGAAGCGCGCTACCAAGCTGCGCCACACCCCGATTGCTTCACTCGACGATGCCGGTTGGAGCACCGCGCGAATGAACCTCATCAAGGATAGCCGATATTGCTCTACGTCTCGTTCGGAGCGGTAAGCGTGAGGAGAACCGCCTCCGGCGGACAGGCAAAACGGACCGGCGCGTAGATCGATGTCCCAATCCCCGCAGACACATTGAGCCACGCGGTGCGACCGGCGTGCGTCCACGTGCTGAGCCCCTGCGCCTGGTCGCGTGGGATGTCGCAGTTGGTGACGAGAGCGGGAAGCCCGGGAATCCGCACCTGGCCGCCGTGAGTGTGGCCGGCGAGGATTGCGCGAGCCCCGTAGGTCACGAACGCGTCGAGTACCCGACGATACGGAGCGTGGGTCACGCCGAGGGTGACGGTTCCATCGGCGGCGGGAGCTTCATCCAGCTCATCTTCTCGAAGTTTCTCAATGGCTCCGGGGAGGATGTCCAGCCGATCCCAGTTGCGGTGCGCATCGTTCACCCCGAACAGTTCGAACCGGGTTTTCCCGACGCGGATGTCGCGCGCCGCGTTGTTCAGATTTGCCCAGCCGAGCGAGCCCTCGAAGAACGACTCAAGCGCCTCGGTATCGAGTCCGGCGGGGCGGTACTTTCGCACGCGCCGCGGACCGAAGTATGTAAACGGATTCTTCAACACCGGCCCGTAGTAGTCGTTCGAGCCGTTAACAAAGGCACCGGGGATGCCGGAGAACGGCTCAAGCGCGCGGACCACTCCGGTTAGCCCATCGATGTGCCCGAGGTTGTCGCCGGTGTTGATCAGGAAATCGGGTTCGAGAGCCGCGAGGGACGCGATCCAGTCCTGCTTCCCAGTCTGCCACGGTGCCATGTGCAGATCCGAAAGGTGCAGGATGCGCAGGGGTCGGGATCCGAGGGAGAGGATCGGCAGGTGCTCGCGCCGGACCGTGAAGCGGTTGCGCTCGACCAGGCTGCCCCATGCGAACGCTGCTGCGCCGGCAACTGCCACCGCGCCGAGCGCGGTGGCAGTCTTCTGCCCTGCAGTTCCCCTAGCTAGGGACACGGACTGGAGCCGAACTGCCCGACCGTGACCTTGATTATCGTGCCGCCCGGTCCGGTCCAGCCCGCTGTCGGATCGGTGGACTGCACCTTCCCGTCCTGGAACATGCTGCCAACCGGGGAACAGACCTCCTGCGGGGCAACAAAGCCCGCGTTTTGGATGTCCATGCTTGCTTGCGCAAACGACTCGCCGCTGACATCCGGGATCGTCTTGGCCAGCGATCCATCGCTGACATAGATGACGACGGGATAGTTGGCCGAGACTCGCGTTCCCGCAGCAGGATCCGTGTACGCGACGGTTCCCGCGGGCTGAGCCGAGTGCACCTCTCCGGAGTGAACGGTGACCTGGTAGGTATCCGCCTCGAGCAGCGCCGTCGCCTGAGCGACGGTCTGACCGGCGAAGTCAGGAAGCGGCTTGGTGTTGCCGTTGAGGTACTTCGCGGAAGCGGGCGGGAACGTACCCGGGCGGTACACCGCGTCGATTGCCTCCATCGTCTCGCGGAACACACAGTTTCGCAGAGTTGCCACCTGGGCACCGACGTTGGCGCAGGCATACAGCGGTCTCGTATTTCGGGTATTCACCTGACCGACGGCATTTCCCACCCACACCGCTGTCGAGACTCTGGTTGTCGAGCCGACGGTCCACGTCTGCGCTGCGAGGTTCGTCGTTCCGGTCTTACCCAGCACCTGGACACCCGGCGGACGGGCGGCAACGGCAGTTCCGCCCGAGAACACGCCCAGCATCGCGTAGCCGACGGCATCATCCAGATCGGACGGTAGCGCTACTGTGCAGTCCTTGGACTGTCCGGGAAGCTTCTTGCCGGATGGTGAGGTCACCGAGTCGATCGCGATCGGCTTGCAGAACACACCGTGATTCGCGATCCCGGCGTAGGCGGCCGCCATCGTCAGGGGAGCGACCGAGTTGGTCCCGAGGATGGCGGCGGGGTTGTGGGTCAGCGGAATCCCGCTGCCGGAATGCACGCCAAAGGCTTTTGCATCATCCTTGGTCTTGCACTGGTCGACCTGCGTTCCCATGTTCAGGAATACGCCGTTGATGGACTGCGCGGTCGCCGTGAGTACCGTCCTTGGACCCGTCTCGTTCTCGTCGTTTGTGTATCGACCGTATTTGCCACCCCATTGGCCTCCGGGTTCACAACTGTCCTTGAACAGGGAAAGATCGAGGTTCGGATTCGGTGTCGAGTCGACGACGTCCTCAAGACCATGGCCGGTCTGCAACCAGTTCATGAGGGTAAATGGCTTGTAGGTTGATCCGCCCTGGAATCCGTATGTGCTGCCGCCATCCTTGCGATCGACGGCGTAGTTGATTGCTGTCGTGCCGCGGGGTGCCTTCGCAGTTTGGTTGAAGGCCCGGTTCTCGGCCATTACCAGAATGCGCCCGGTTCCGACTTCGACCGAGACGGTCGACCCACCAATATTCATTGTCGGTAAGTAAGCGGGGACATACTTGTGCTCGATACTCTGCGCCGCATTTTGCAGCGTGAGGTTGAGCGACGTGTAGATCTTGTAGCCGCCGATTTTCCAGTTGGCTTCGCGCTGCTTGACCGTTGTGCCGAGAGCGGGCAGCTGCTTATAGACGTACTGGATGTACGCGCACCAGAAACCGGTGTTCGCGATCGCGGCCGAACAACCCTGCTGTGGCTGGTTGTTCTGGATCGTCTTCGCGCTCTCTTTGATCTTGGTGCCCGCATCGTACTGCGCCTGCGTGATGTGCTTGGCGCTCAGCATCTGGCCGAGGATGTGGTCGCGTCGCGAAGTGTTGGCCGCGTAGTTGCTTGTCGACGTCGGGGCCAGAGAGTTGGGGTTCTGCACAATTGCCATGAGCGTCGCAGACTGCACGGCGTTGAGCTTCGACGCGGGAATTCCGTAGTACCGCTGGGCTGCCGCCTGGATTCCGTAGGTCGTTCCCCCGAACGGCGCGATGTTCAGGTAGGCGAGAAGAATCTGCTTCTTCGTGTATTTCTTCTCGAGCGAGATCGCGAGCTTCGCCTCCTTGAGCTTGCGATCGAGCGTGAAGGCCTCCGCCGCGTGTTCTCCGGCGAGCTGCTTCTTGAGCGTCGGTTCCTGGAGCGCCTGCTGCACGGACAGGTTCTTAACCAGCTGCTGTGCGATGGTCGATGCGCCCTGTTGGCTGCCGGCACCCAGCCCCGACAGGGCCGCACGGACGATACCCGTCACGTCGATGCCTCCGTGGGAGTAGAAGCGACGGTCCTCGCCGTCGACGGCGGCATTCTTTGCCGCATCGGAGATCTTGTCCCACGCCACCTGCTGGCGGTTTTCATCAAAGATCGTCGCGATCTGTACGGGTTTGCCGTTTTCGGTTGCGTAAATGGTGTTTGGACCAGGCAACTTACCGATCGAGATATAGCTGGGCAGGTTGTTGAAAATGCCAATGGCGCTCTGGGCCGTGACGCTCGACACGGCGATAAACGGGGTCACCATGGCCGTCACAAGAAGACCTGCGATCGCACTGAATGCGATGATGCCGAGAACGGCCGAGAAGATCGGGCCGCGCGGGGGATTTTGGGCAGACATAGGATAAAGGGTACGTGATGCCCGCAAGATCACCCTGAACGGGAGCCGACAGATGCCTAAATGGGAGTACATTACGACCCCGCTCATCATCCACAACACCACCGCGATCCTCAACAATTGGGGCTCGGAGGGATGGGAACTCGTGCAGATCGTCACGGGACCAGAGGGCGGACTCGTTGCCTATTTCAAGCGTCCGAAGGACGCGGACGCCTGATGGCAACGATCGAAGAGCGACTCGCAGAACTCGGCCTGAAGCTCCCGGACGTCGCGAAGCCGGCCGGTGCGTATGTGCCCGCACTCTCGACCGGGCATCTCGTCTTCACGGCTGGCCAGCTTCCGACCGTCGCTGGAGTGCTCCCCGCGACCGGCAAAGTCGGGGCCGAGGTCACACCGGACGATGCGAAGACCTTCGCGGCGACCTGCGTACTTAATGCCCTCGCTGCAACCAAGGATGTGATCGGCTCGCTTGACCGCATCCTCAAGGTGGTCAAGGTGGTTGGTTTCGTCGCATCCGATCCAACATTCACCGGGCAGCCGGGAGTCATCAACGGTGCATCGGAGCTGCTCGGATCGATCTTCGGCGCTGAGAATGGTGCGCACGCGCGTAGTGCCGTTGGCGTCGCCGTTCTGCCACTCGATTCGCCCGTCGAAATTGAATTTATCTTCGAATACGCCTGAAAAACCCCGTGTGTCGCTGCCCAAAATGGGCTAGCTGAGGGTAACGTTTGAGTGTCCCCCGAAGACGGGTGTTTTCATTGCTGTGCCCGCCCTCTTTTGGGTTACACTGATCCGTAGTCAAACGAGAGTTTGACGCGCAACGCCGCCATGATTCCCCCCAATCAGGCGTTGCTGTGGCGGCGCCTGTTCCCCCCAATAGGCGCCGCCCCTCTTTTGTTTAAGCTCGGGATTGGACGTTCTCGTCCTCGTTGAGATTGTCCGGGTGAGTCACGCAATGGCACAGAAATTGTGGATCGCCGGGGCTGGCGCGCTCTTCGCCGCGGCGTGTTGCAGAAACTGTGCCGTTGCACGATTCGCCGCGAGTCTGCTCGTTCACAGAGTGCCCCGTGCGGCTTTATCGCACGGGGCACTGCTGGAGTTGACCATCCAGCCATGCTGCTTCCTAGGGTTTTGGGATGGGAGACACTGGGGCTGCGCGATTCGTTCCGACGCGTCCCGGTGCGGCGCGCGAAGCCGGGGCGGCGACAATGCGGCGGGGACGCGACGGGGGATATCCGAGCGAGTTTGGGGCGTTGGCCGAGTTTGTTGCGGATCCCGCGGTAACGGACATTTTTGCGAACGGTCGCGACGGAATCTGGGTCGATCGCGGCGACGGGAATGAGCGGGCAAACGGAGTAACTCTCGAGGAGCCGGAGCTTCGGCAGCTTGCCGTGTTCCTGATGTCGCTCGGAGGGAGACACATCGATGAGGTCACGCCGTGCATCGACGCGCGACTCGAGGACGGCATCAGGGTTCACGCGGTACTGCCGCCGATCTCGCCGACGGGCACGCTGCTGTCGATACGGCTGCCACGAATCGAGTTCGCATCACTCCACTCGCTCGAAGCATCCGGGTTCTTCGAGCTCATACCGCGCGCCGTGGTCGACGACCTGGTCGCGCGACGAGAAAACCTGCTCATCACCGGCGCGGGCGGCGCGGGCAAAACGACTCTGCTGTCCGCGATCCTGGCGGCGGCCAACCCGACCGAGCGCATCGTCGCGATCGAGGAGACGAACGAGCTGCGTGTGCGGCATCCCCACTATCTCGCTCTCGAGTCGAGGCAGCCCAACCTGGAGGGGGCGGGTGCAATCGGTCTTTCACGCCTGGTTCGCGAGGCATTACGGATGCGACCGGATCGGCTGGTGCTCGGCGAGTGTCGTGGCGGCGAGCTCCGAGAGCTCCTCGCCGCCCTCAACACCGGCCATCACGGTGGCGGTGGCACCCTGCACGCCAACTCGCTCGAGGACGTGCCTGCCCGTCTTGAGGCCCTCGGCGCGCTCGGTGGAATGTCTGCAATCGCGGTGGCGCGCCAGGCGGTCAGTGCGATTGGAACGGTGCTCCACCTGACGCGCGGGCCATCCGGTCGCAGACTCGCGCAGAAGGGGCGATTCGCACTGGACCGCCGCGACAGACTGGTCCTCGCCGAGGAGCCGTGAAACGGTCGAAGCCCGATCTCGCTGGCATCGCTGCAACGGTTCAGAGGATGGGGGTTCTGCTTGCCGCGGGAACCGCACCCGCCGCGGCGTGGCACTATCTCGGCGAGGGCAGCATTGCTTCGGTCATCGCGAGGTCTGCGGCATCGGGAGAGGCCATCCCGGATGCGATTGCGGATGCGATCACCGGATTGCCTCCGCGGGAACAGACGATGTGGAGAGCGGTCGCTGCGGCATGGTTTGTCGCTTCAGCGGCAGGCGCACCACTCGCTCCGACTCTGATCGAGTTGTCCGGTGCTATCCGAGACCTTGCGCAGGCGCAACGCGAGATCGCGGTCGCACTGGCCTCGCCCGCCGCGACGGCACGCCTCGTTTTGGTGCTGCCGGGGGTTGGGCTGCTATTTGGAACGTTCCTCGGCTTCAACACAATCGGGACCCTCCTCACTACACCGATCGGGTGGGCCTGCCTTGGTCTCGGGGCAGGTCTACTGGTCGCAGCGGCACGATGGAATCGCCGAATGGTGCGATCGGCTGAGCCAAGAAACACGACGCCGGGACTGGAGCTCGACCTGCTGGCGATTGCGGTGTCCGGTGGGGGCGCGCTGGATCGGGCACGGGCAAGTGTGGCCGAGGCGATGGCGAGATTCCCGAACGGTGAAACAACTCCAGACCCGGCAGTCGACCTGATACTCGACCTGTCTCGACGCGCCGGTGTCCCGGCGGCTGCGCTCCTTCGCAGTGAGGCGGTCGAGTCACGGCGTGAAGCCCGGGCCGCTGCGGCGGAGGGCGCGCAGTCGCTGTCGGTTCGACTGATGATTCCGCTCGGGCTGTGCATCCTGCCGGCGTTTATGGTGCTCAGTGTCGTTCCGCTGGTCGTGACCGTTCTCGGTTCGACGTCCCTTCGGTTTTGAGTCCTGTCGCCAACATCCGCTGGTCGACCCCGTTCGTCCCCGGGGGTGCCCGAAGGGCGGTTCGCGTCGCGAAGTTGTCACACACTGGATGCGCGTGTGCCACAACGATTCGGGAGAACCATGAAACCAGCACGCTTCGCGCTAACGAACCTGCGACGGGTCGGCGCTGCGATTCGTCGCGATTCCGGCTCGGCGACCGCCGAGTATGCCATTGCGACACTCGCCGCCGTCGGATTCGCGGGACTGCTGGTGGTCATCCTGCGAAGCGACGCGGTTCGCGCGATGCTGACCAACCTCATCCAACACGCTCTGTCTTATTCGGGATGATGGGCTTATTCGGGATGATGGGCTTATTCGGGATGGTGGGCTTATTCGGGATGGTGGGCCTATTCGGGATGATGGGCATGTTTGGGATGATCGGCAGGTTGCGGACAAGCGGCCGGATGCGAGACGCTCGAGGAACGGTGACAGCGGAATTCGCCGCGGTGCTTCCCGCGGTGATCGTGGTGCTTGCCGTCGCGATCGGCGGACTGCAGGTCGCGGGCGAACAGTTGCGCCTGCAGGCGGCAGCTGCCGGCGCTGCCCGATTGTTCGCGCGAGGTGAATCGGCATCGTCCGTCGCTGGCGAGGTGCCCGGCGCAACCATCGCCCAGGTTCGTCGCGGCGATCTGGTGTGCGCACGAGCGGTGACGCAGGCGAACCTCGGAATCCTCGTCGGGTTCACGCTTGAGGCTAGCTCGTGCGCGCTTGGTGCCGGTCGGTGATTGTTCGTGACGACGCGGGATCCGGGACCGTCCTCGGCCTTGCGGTGATCGGGAGCATCCTCGCAGTGATCGCGGTCTCGCTACCCCTATATATAGGACTGTCGATTAAACAGTCGCTACTGGGTGCCGCAGACGCATCGGCGCTCGCGGGTGCTGACGTTGCGATTGGAATCGTGGGCGGGTCTCCGTGCGATGTTGCGTCGCGACTCGCCGTTACCAACGGCGCGACCCTGGACGCGTGTGCCGTCGATGGATTGGTTGTGACAGTCCGCACGAAACGAGACTTTTTGGGACTCGAACTGACCGCGAGTGCAACCGCCGGTCCGCCCGACGCGGGAACGAATTAGGGGATAGACGGGTTCTGGTGTGTATGGTGTCGCTGACAGGCGTGAGTTCGTGTGTCTCGCGTCGAGGGGCAACGGAGCCACCTGCACGGCAGGCTAAGCACACAGCCATCCAACAAGCAGCAGTTAAAGAGGAGACACGTGCCCGGCACGAAGAAGCTGGTCATCGTCGAGTCGCCCGCAAAGGCGAAGACCATTGGCCAGTACTTGGGAGACGACTACGAGGTTCAGGCCTCGGTTGGTCACATTCGCGACCTCATCGAGCCCAAAAACCTTCCGCCCGAACTCAAGAAGGGCTCGCTCGGCAAGTTCTCGGTCGATGTCGAAAACAACTTTGAGCCCTACTACGTGATCTCGGATGCCAAGAAAAAGACGGTGGCCGACCTGAAGAAGGCGCTCGCCGGCGCATCCGAGTTGTATCTCGCGACTGATGAAGACCGTGAGGGCGAGGCGATCGCGTGGCACCTGCTCCAGGTATTGAAGCCGAAGGTCCCCGTGCACCGGATGGTCTTTCACGAGATCACCAAGGATGCCATCCAGGCCGCCAAGAACAACACGCGTGAGCTCGACATGGAACTCGTCGACGCGCAGGAGACGCGACGCATCCTCGACCGCCTCTATGGCTATGAGGTTTCGCCGGTGCTGTGGCGCAAGGTGGGTCCTGGGCTCTCGGCAGGCCGGGTGCAGTCGGCTGCGACGCGTCTGGTCGTCGATCGTGAACGCGAGCGCCTCGCATTCGTCGCGGCGAGCTACTGGGACCTAATAGCGCGGCTCGACACGCTGAATGTCGATGCACAGGACTTCGAATCGCGCCTCGTTCGATTGAACGGGTCGCGCGTCGCGGTCGGTCGTGACTACGACGACAAGGGTGCCATGAAGTCCGACGCGATCGCCCTGGATGAGGCGGCCGCCGAGGCTATCGCAACCGCCCTCCGCAAACCGGACGTGTCAATCACCGTCACATCGGTCGAGTCGAAACCGTACACGCGCCGGCCCGCTGCGCCGTTCACAACATCCACGCTTCAGCAGGAGGCCGCGCGCAAGCTGCGTTTCTCCGCACGCCAGACGATGAGCGTTGCGCAGTCGCTCTACGAAAACGGCTACATCACCTATATGCGCACCGACTCGCCGACGCTCTCGCAGCAGGCCATCAACGCCGCACGAGTGCAGGCCGCGCAGCTATACGGCGCTGAGACCGTGCCGGACAAGCCACGTGTTTACGCCGGCAAGAACAAGAGCGCGCAGGAGGCGCATGAGGCGATCCGTCCGTCCGGCGACACCTTCCGCACGCCGGGGGAGCTGTCGTCGGTGCTTCGAGGCAACGACTGGAAGCTCTATGACCTCATCTGGAAGCGCACGGTCGCATCCCAGATGGCCGACGCCAAGGGATCGACGGCCACCGTGACGATTGCGGCGACTGATCCGTCCGGCGCGCTCGTCACAACCGGGGTGCTCGGCTCGGTGACGCTGGCCGAATTTACCGCGAGCGGCACCGTCATTACCTTCCGCGGATTCATGTCAGCGTATGAGGAAGGTCACGACGAGGAGCGCAACGAGTCGACGGATGCCGCAGAGGCGAAGCTCCCCTCGCTAACCGAGGGCCAGCAGCTGCGTCTCGTCGAGATCGAGGCAAAGGGTCACGAGACCAGCGCGCCGCCCCGGTACACCGAGGCGAGCCTGGTCAAGACCCTGGAAGAGCTCGGGATCGGTCGACCATCAACCTACGCTGCGATCATTTCCACCATCGTCGATCGCGGCTACGTGACACCGCGCGGCCAGGCGCTGGTGCCGAACTGGATCGCGTTCTCTGTGGTCCGGCTCCTCGAGGAGTACTTTGCGGACCTCGTGCAATACGACTTCACCGCCGAGATGGAAGACGACCTGGACCGCATCGCGGGCGGCGAAGAGGATCGGGTCGAATGGCTCACCGGGTTCTACTTCGGCAACGCGAAGCAGCGTGGCCTTCGCACCGTCATCGACAATCTGGGCGAAATCGATGCGCGCGAGATCAATTCGATTCGAATCACGGATGACATCACCCTGCGAATCGGAAAATACGGGCCATACCTTGAGGTACCGTCCGATGATGAATCGGCTCCGCGGCGGGTAAACATCCCGAGCGACCTCGCTCCCGATGAGCTCACACCGGGGAAGGCCCGCGAACTCATCGACGCGCCCGTCGTGACCGACCGCGTGATCGGGGTGAATCCGGAGAACGGCAAGCTCGTGCTCGCGAAGGATGGTCGCTACGGTCCCTATGTGACCGAGGCCGATCCGGAGCCCGTGCTGAGCGAGGACGAGATTGCGGCGGCAGCAGCAGCCGTCGCTGAAGCCGCTGCGGTCGCGGAGATCGAGGTCATCGACCCGAAGACCGGTGAACTAAAGAAGCCAAAGAAGAAGGCCGCCAAGAAGTCGGCCGTCGTCAAGCAGCGCACGGCATCCATCTTCAAGAGCATGGATCTTGCGACCGTCGACATCGACACCGCACTTCGCTTGCTGAATCTTCCGCGCGTCGTCGGCGTCGATCCGGAAACAGGAGTCGAGATCACGGCCCAAAACGGCCGGTTTGGTGCGTACCTCAAGAAGGGTGTCGATACCCGATCCTTGCCGAGCGAGGAGTTGATCTTCGACATCGATCTTCCTGGCGCGCTGGAGCTGTATGCCCAGCCCAAGTACGGCGGCCGGTCCGCATCGAGCGCGCTCAAGGAATTCGACGCCGACCCCGAGAGCGGCAAACCAATCCGGATCAAAGACGGTCGCTTTGGTGCATACGTGACGGACGGGACGACGAACGCCACCATCCCGCGGGGCGAAGAGATTGAAGAGATCGACTTCGAGCGGGCAGTACAGCTCCTCGCCGATAAGCGGGCGAAGGGCCCGGCGAAGCCGAAGACCAAGGCACCTGCGAAGCGGCCCGCTGCGAAGCGAGCCTCAGCCAAGAAGGCCTGAGAAGAGAAGTGACCGGCCTGTTCGTCACATTCGAAGGCGGGGACGGCTCGGGCAAATCCACCCAGTCGAGCCTGCTTCGTGAGTGGCTCGAGAGTCAGGGACGAGAGGTCGTATTCACACGCGAGCCCGGAGGAACCGAGCTCGGCGACGAGATTCGCAACATCGTCCTGCACCGCCCGGGGCACATCGCGCCCCGAGCGGAGGCGCTGCTCTATGCCGCCGACCGTGCCCACCACATCGCGACCAAGGTGCGTCCAGCACTCGAGCGCGGCGAGATCGTCCTGCAGGATCGTTACCTCGACTCGTCGGTCGCCTACCAGGGAGCCGGACGGGTTCTCGCCGCGGGCGAGGTGCGCGACCTGTCGCTCTGGGCAGCGGAGGGCCTGCTACCCGACCTCACCATCCTTCTCGACCTCGACGAGTCCCTCGGCCGCGACCGCCTGAACACGCGAACGAAATACGACCGGCTCGAAGACGAGGAGCAGGATTTCCACGCGCGAGTTCGTGCCGGATACCTCGCGCTCGCCGCCGCGGAACCCGAGCGCTTTCTCATCCTGAACGCGACCGACAGCGTTGAGTCGCTTGCAGCCGCCATTCGGGATCGCGTCGGCGTGCTGCTTTAGGCTGACCAAATGGGTGTGTGGGACGAGCTGACAGGCCAGTCGGATGCCATCGAGGTGTTCACGGCGGCAGCCGCATCCAGCGGTGTCGGTTCAGCGATGACGCACGCGTGGCTCATCACCGGACCGCCCGGTTCGGGACGATCGAATCTCGCATACGCTTTCGCCACCGCATTGCTTGCGCGCGATGGCGACGAGGAATCAACGGCCAGACAGGTTGCCGCACACACGCATCCCGACCTTGGTGTGCTCAGCACCGAGCGCGTCATCATCAGCATTGACGAGGTGCGCCAGTTGGTGTCGTCGTCGCAGTTTTCGCCGTCCGTCGGGCGCTTCCGGGTCATGGTGATCGAGGACGCCGACCGAATGAGTGAGCGCACCTCCAACGTGTTGCTCAAGGCTCTCGAGGAGCCGCCGCCCCGAACCGTGTGGATCCTGTGCGCGCCCAGCGAAGCCGATCTGATCCCGACGATCCGGTCGCGAGTACGCAGCGTGCGACTTCGCGTGCCGAGCATTGATGAGGTGGCAGAACTCATCTCTCGACGCGACGGGGTCGACATCGCCATCGCGACGCGGGCGGCGCGCGAATCCCAGAGCCACATCGGAATGGCGCATCGTCTGGCGACCAATTCGGAGGCACGGGAACGTCGCGAGCGCACGCTTCAGATCGCCCTCGGAATCCGCACCGTAGGTGATGCGGTACGGTCCGCCGGCATACTGCTCGAGCTTGCTGGCGCCGATGCCAAGGCCATTACCGAGGAGCGGGATGCCGAGGAGCGTGAGGCCGCGCTACGTTCCCTCGGGGTCGAGCCGGGTGGCACGATCCCGCCCGCGCTTCGCGCTCAGCTAAAGAGCCTCGAGGAAGACCAGAAGCGTCGAGCAACACGAAGCCTGCGAGACGGGCTTGATCGAATCATGGTTGACCTTCTCTCGTTGTACCGCGACATCCTTCTTCTGCAGCTCGGCGCAACAACCGAGCCGATCAACCTGAGCATCTCGGATGCGCTGGTTTCCGCCGCGGCAAGGTCGACATCCGCCGAAACTCTAGCCACAATGGATGCCATTGCAATCGCCCGTCAAAGAATTGACGGCAATGTGAGTCCAGCGCTCGCTTTAGAGGCCATGCTCATTTCCACCGCAATCTAGAGGACTGTGAACCAAATGAGACATGCACCGCACCGAGCGCGCTCACGATCCAAGCTGATCGGACTTGTTGCCGCAGTTGCAGGTGTCGCGCTGGCGCTCGGCGGCTGCACATCCCAGTTCCTGCCGCCGAAGATCACGTCGACGCCGACCGATGAGGCCGTCGCGGCCGATATCGCCCCCTACTATCACCAGGTACTCACCTGGAAGTCGTGCGGAAGCGGCTTTCAGTGCACGGATGCAACCGCCCCGCTCGACTGGAGCAAGCCGTCCGGCGCAAAGATCAAGCTTGCGCTCATCCGTCACCTGGCCACCGACGGTCACCCGTTGGGGTCTCTCCTGGTCAACCCGGGTGGGCCGGGCGGTTCTGGCTACGACTTCATCAAGAACAGCCTGACCTTCGCGGTCGACAAGACGCTTGAGAACAACTACGACATCGTCGGTTTCGATCCTCGCGGCGTCAATCACTCGAGCGCGGTCAAGTGCTACACGAACCCGAAAGTGCTCGACAACTTCATCTACGACATCCCTAAGGGCGCGATCGGCTCGGACGAGTGGATCACGAACGAGGAGCAGGACAACAAGAAGTTCGGTGAGGATTGCGCGAAGTTGACGGGTCCTCTACTGGGGCACGTTGACACGGAGAGCGCCGCGAAAGACCTCGACCTGCTGCGCGCAGCGCTGGGCGACAAGAAGCTTGACTACCTCGGTTACTCCTACGGCACGCTGCTTGGCCAGACCTACGCGAACCTGTTCCCGAAGAAGACGGGGCGCCTGGTTCTCGACGGCGTCGTCGACCCGACGGTCACGCCGTTCGAACTTGACGAAGACCAGGCCAAGGGCTTCGAGCTCGATCTGCGTGCGTTCCTGAAGAAGTGCCCGAGCATGAAGGGCTGCCCGTTCAAGGGCACGGTCGCCCAGTCGGAGGCGAGCATCCGAGGCCTCTTGAATAAGCTCGATGTCTCCCCGATCAAGAACAGCGATGGGCGGGAGCTCGGCAGCGAGACGATGTTTACCGCGATCATCTTCCCCCTGTATAACACCGCCAACTGGTCGTACCTCGTCGACCTGTTCAATGATGTCGACAGCGGCAGCGCGCGGGTGGCCTTCATACTCGCGGACGCATATAACGATCGCAACAGTGACGGCACGTATGAGGACAACGAGACGGAGGCATTCGAGGCGATCAACTGTCTCGACTACCCGTCTGACCCGAACGTCGCCACCATGCGCAGCCAGGCCGCGCAGCTCAACGCCGCCGCCCCTGTCTTCGGACACCTCATGGCGTACGGCGGAACCGGTTGCTTCGACTGGCCGTACAAGCCGACGCGTACCGCTGGCGCGCTCCACGCCGATGGCTCGGCGCCGATCATCGTGATCGGGACCACAGGCGATCCGGCCACTCCATACGCGATGGCCCAGCACGTTGCGACCCTGCTGCAGAACGGTCATCTGATCACGTACCACGGCGACGGACACACGGCGTACAACAAGGATCACAGTGCTGCCGACGAATGTGTGAACACAGCGGTCGACAACTTCTTCGTGCATGGGACGGTGCCGAAGACCGATCCTGAGTGCGGGGCGAAGTAGTTTCGCGTTCGACCAGGCGTTGGCGCGGTTGTGGGGCGCGGCTGTGTTTGATTGATTTTTGTGCCGCCGGCGCGGCTGTGTTTGATTGATTTTTGTGCCGTTGGCACCGCTGCGTTTGTTTGATTTTCGTGCCCCTGACACAAAAATAATTGCAGACTATGCAACAATTGGGTCATGCCCGCAGATGAACCTACTGGGCTGCGCGAACGCAAGCGACTCGCAACCCGCCAGGCGATTCAGCGCGCCGTTCTCCGCCTCGCGCTTGAGCGCGGACTCGAGCACGTCACGATCGAGGATGTCAGTCGCGAAGCAGACATCTCGCCTCGAACCTTCTTCAACTACTTCGTCTCGAAAGAGGCGGCGATCGCGGGAGACGCTCCGGACTTTCTCGACGACGAGCAGCTCGCCGTTTTCGTCGAGGGTGGTCCATCCGGCGATCTGATGGGCGACCTGGGCGATCTCATGGCGGACGCGGCGGACCACGCATCCGAGAGCCGCGAAACCGTCATGCTCCGCCGCGACCTGCACAGCCGGTATCCTCAGCTGTTCGCGCTGAGGATGGCGGGGATGCGCGCATTCGAGGATGACCTCGCCGGCGTGATTTCGAAGCGGCTTCTGCACGATCGACCGGAGTATGCGCGTGAGCCGGAGAAGCTTGCTTCGCGGGCTCGACTGGTCACGATGGTTGCCTTCGGTGCCCTTCGGCATGCGTGGACCTGCTGGGCCGAGACCGATCGCAGTTCCGAAGAGGCGCTGTCGACGCGCCTGCGCGATTCCTTCCTGCAGGTGCGCGAACTGCTCATGCAATCATCGCCCGCGTGATCGGCTAGGATTTCTTGGCAGTGTCTGGGAACCCGGTCACTCGCCGCCTTAGCTCAGTCGGTAGAGCATCTCACTCGTAATGAGAAGGTCGTCAGTTCGATTCTGACAGGCGGCTCCGTTTCGCCTCGCGACTTGTCTTGGATGGGCAACGTCGCTGCGCGCGCAGAGCAAGTTGTCCCAGACGGGCGAGGACGTTGTCGCCGCGGCGAGGAAGCCGAGGGACCACGTAACCACTGTTAACCCGTGTGACGAATGTGACGAAAGTGGCGAGAATACACCCTGGATGTCCCCCAAATGGCGGACACGCGGGCTGAAAACCGCCCCCAATTCGAGGGGAGAACTGGCGGATTTGCCCCCCTTGCGGGTTGCGGAACTGATGTGACAAGCCTAAGTTTCGAGGTAGCACCAGTTTCAGTGGGGGGACGGTGCAAAACGTTGTATGGGGGTACAAACGTTGAAACATGCTGCATTTTTGGCTGCCGGTTTAGTCGGAGCTGTTCTTCTCATCCAGGGTTTCGGCGCCGTTATCGGCGCACCGGGTGGGGCTGTCGGCGGAGTTACCTTCGCCGCATCCAGCTCCAGCGTCACGTCGCAGGCGACCAACGCGCCCGTGGCGCTTTCCGACACCGGGTCGTCTTCGACACCAACTGCAACTGCAACCACGACGCCTTCTCACCCGGCGCCGTCGAGCGGCAGCACCGGCGCTAGCAACACGGTGACGACGACTGCCGCGTCGGCAAAAACGACGGATGCCAGCGACGGAATCGACGTGCACACCCAGATCAGCACCTGGACTGACCCGCCGGTCACCCCGAAGTGCCCTGCCGCCATCAGCGGTACGACCGCGGGCGCGCCGAGCGCGGTGTCGGTCGATGACATCCCTGGCACCACCACGGCCGACATCAACTCGTTCGCGACGGAGTACAACGCCATCCGCGTTGCCAACTGCCTCACGCCAATCGCGTTCGCAGACATCCGCTACAGCACGTGCCTCGAGCAGCGACTGTTCTGGATGGCGGACGACCCGAGTTCGGACCCGCTCAGCGCATGGGGCCACACCGGCGTTGCGAAGCGCAGCGATGGCGTAGCGATTGTCGGATGCGACGGCGACCTCGCCGGCGGCACCGGATACACCGGCGCATCGGTCGCCGAGGCCTGGTGGGATTCCATCGACCACCGCAACTCGCTGTACCAGCCGTTGACCACGGGCAGCCTCGCCAATGTCTGCATCTACTTCGCCATGACTCACGGCGGATACAACAACCCTGGCCCGAACGAGCCGTACTCGTTCACCCGCTCGGCCGCTTACTGGTCCAGCTGCTAACAGGGTTACCATCGCCTTCGGCGGTCCGGGAGGTGGGCCGCCGAAGGAATGGATTGTGGCCCGGCCCGTCCCGATCGCGTTCTGCTCGCGCCCAGTCCACGCCGTTAGGATTGGCGGGTGAGCGACCTCCAACCACCCACGAGCCGCAGGGCGGCGCGGGAGGCGGCGGCAGCAACGGCTCGGATGCCGACGGCTGTGGTGAGCTCATCCGGTGAGCCAGGCGATGGCAACCGGGGCGGGCCGACTCGACTCCAACTGGGCATCATCATCGGTGCGGCGGCGCTCATCTTTGTGCTTTTGTGCACCGGCTCGGTTTTTCTTGGCATCAACGCCGGTCGCAATCACGGCACACAAGCCACGAACTCGGGCGGCAATTCACCGAAGCGAGTAGTTCCGGCAACGCAGATTCAGCCAACGGCGATCCCGACGTGTTCGCTCGACAGCCTGGCGAGCGATGCATCGCTCATGAAGTTTTCGGGATCGGTTGTCGACACGGCGAGTGGACAGTCGGTGTACTCGCAGGCGGGCACGACCGGTGCAAGTCCGGCGGCCGCACTCAAGGTGCTGACCGCCGCCGCCGCAATCTCAGCACTCGGGCCGACATTCCAGATCACGACCAGCGTCGACACGGTGGCGTCCAGCCCCGGCACGATCGTTCTGATTGGGCAGGGCGACGCTACTCTGAGTCGTGTCGCCGCGGGCCAGAGTGTCTATGCCGGAGCACCAACTCTGGCTACCCTGGCTTCGAGAACTCTGACGGCGTACAACAACATCCCGACGAACGTTGGCGTGCCGATCACCAACATCATCCTCGATTCGACCTACTGGAATCCCAGCGACAACTGGGATTCATCCGTCTCGACGAGCCTTCGAAGCGGGGGCTACCTGTCCGAGAGCACGGCGCTTCAGGTTGACGGCGATCGTTCGAATCCACGTCTCCAGATCAGCCCGCGCAGCAACGACCCGGTCACGGCAGCAGGGAATGCCTTCATCCAGGCGCTCGGGCTCAGCCCGAGCAGCGTCACCCTGACGAAGGCGGCGACGCCGAGTGGAGCGAACCCGCTCGCATCCGTGCAGTCGCAGCCCGTTTCGGTGCTGGTGAAGCAGATGCTGCGCCAGAACGATGACACACTGGCGGAGATGCTCGCACGTATTATCTCCGTGCACGAAAACCTCGGCGGCGGTTCGGGCTCGATTCAAAGCGCCATCACGACGGCCCTCGCGAAGTACAGCGTCGACACGAGCGCGGTCACGATCGAAGACGGCTCCGGCGAGAGTGACGAGTCACAGGTTCCGCCGCAGTTCATGAGTACCTTTATGTCCCTGGTCGCCCAGCAGGACAACGGCCTGCAGTACGTCGCCGCCGGGCTTCCCGTCTCCGGAAAGTCAGGCAATCTTGCGGCTCGTTTTAAGGGCTCAAACGCCGTAGCAGCAGGGAAAATTACCGGATTTGCGGGCGTCCAGTCGAGCGCGTACACGATCACCGGCTACCTCACGGCGGCGGACGGCACGGGCGAATCGTTCACTTTTTACGCTGAAGGCGCCGGGATAACCTCGAAGGCCAGCACCGCGCTCGACTCGCTGGCGACCGCTGTGTACTCCTGCGGCAAGAACATCACCAGCAATTGACGTCACCGTGAACCCGATTGGAACCAGCGAGCATGCGCGCACTGTTTCTCATTGATGTGCAGAACGACTTCACCGAGGGTGGAGCGCTGCCGGTAGTTGGGGGCGCTTCGGTCGCCGAGAAGGTGACCTCGTACCTGCGGGCGCATCCGCACGACTACGACGTCGTGTTCGCCTCGCGCGATTGGCACGACGCGACGAATGACAACGGCGGCCATTTCGACGTCAGCCCCGATTTTGTCGACAGCTGGCCGACGCACTGCGTTGCCGGCACGCCGGGCGCCGAATATCACCCGGCGCTCGACACATCGCTGATCGACATTCATGTGCGCAAGGGACAGGGACGTCCCGCGTACTCGATCTTCGAGGGCACAACGGATGACGGCGAAAGCGTCGCGCAGAAACTGGACGAGTTCGACGTGACCGACATCGATGTTGCCGGACTCGCCACGGACTACTGTGTTCGTGCATCCGCCCTCGACGCCCTTTCCGCCCACCGGCGGGTGCGGGTGCTTACCGACCTTGTGGCGGGCGTCGCCACGGAATCGAGCGCAGTCGCGCTCCGGGAACTCAGAGAAGCCGGCGTCGATGTCGTCGCCGCCGATTAGGAGATAAGAAATGTCATCAGCCACCGAAGCCGACCTCCTCGCGCGCGTTCCCGACCAGCTGTATCTGGGCGGGAAGTGGGTCGATGCAACGTCGGGTCGAAGCATCGATGTCACCGATCCGGCCACCGGCAAGGTGCTGAAAACCATCGCGGATGCCTCGGAAGCCGATGCGAAGCGTGCGATGGATATCGCGGCAGACACCCAGGAGTCCTGGGCCGCAGTACCTCCGCGCGAGCGGGGTGAGATCCTGCGCCGCACCTTCGACCTCCTGCAGGAGCGCAAGGAGGACTTCGCGCTGCTGATGACGATGGAGATGGGCAAACCGATCAGCGAGGCTCGCGGTGAGGTCGGGTACGGTGGCGAGTTCCTGCGCTGGTTCAGCGAGGAGGCGGTTCGAATCTCCGGCCACTACGGCACGAACCCGGAGGGCACCGGTCGGATGATCGTCACCCACTTCCCCGTCGGGCCCTCGTACCTCATCACCCCGTGGAACTTCCCACTCGCCATGGCGACACGTAAGATCGCGCCGGCGATTGCTGCCGGTTGCACCGCGATCATCAAGCCGGCGGCGCTCACGCCTCTGACCACCCTCTACTTTGCGAAACTGCTCGAGGATGCCGGCCTGCCCGCCGGTGTGCTCGGCGTGCTGACAACATCCAAGTCTTCGGAGATTTCCGCGCCCATCATTGGCGACCCGCGCCTGCGCAAGTTGAGCTTCACCGGCTCGACACCCGTTGGCGTTTCGCTGCTGAAGCAGGCGGCCGACAACGTGCTCCGCACCTCGATGGAGCTTGGCGGCAACGCGCCGTTCGTCGTGTTCGAGGACGCCGATCTCGACAAGGCCGTCGAGGGCGCGCTCATCGCGAAGTTCCGCAACATCGGAGAAGCGTGCACTGCGGCGAACCGATTCATTGTGCACGAGTCGATCGCGGACGAGTTCGCGAAGCGCGTCACCGATCGGGTGAAGACTTTCAAGATCGGCCGGGGGACCGAGGACGGTGTCACGATCGGGCCGCTGATCGATGAGAACGCGGTATCTAAGGCGTCGAATCTCGTCAAGGATGCCGTTGACCGCGGAGCCAAACTGCTCGCCGGCGGATCCCGCGTGGACGGCGACGGCACGTTTTTCGAGCCGACCGTCGTCGCCGACGTGCAGCCCGGCAGCGACATCCTCCGCGAGGAGATCTTCGGGCCGGTGCTCTCGATCGTTCGCTTCACCGACGAGGCGGATGCCGTTGCCAAGGCGAACGACACAGAATACGGGCTCGTCGGGTACGTCTACACGAAGGATCTCGCTCGCGGTCAGCGCCTGATCGAGAGCCTGCAGACCGGAATGATGGGTCTGAACGTCGGCGTGCTGTCGAATGCCGCAGCGCCGTTCGGCGGCGTGAAGCAGTCGGGGCTCGGCCGCGAGGGCGGCTCGGAGGGCATCAACGAGTACCTCACGACTAAGTACGTGATGACGCCGAACCCGTTCGCGTGATCCCTTAGCCACCTCCGCAACTCATGCTGTTTTGGTCGAGTCGGCCGATTTCGCGGCGTGTTGCCGCGATTTCGAAAATTCTGCATGAGTTACGGAAGAGGGAGCAGCCGTGCCCGTAATCGCGATCTCCTCGCTCGACGATCCGCGGCTCGCCGACTACTCGCATCTGACTGACGTCGCGCTGAAGAAGTCCGGCGGCGGGCTCTACATTGCCGAATCTCTGCTCGTGCTCGAGCGTGCCATCGCGGCCGGCCACCAGCCGAGATCGGTGCTCGCGCTTGGGTCATCCGTTGAGGATGCCAGGGCCGCTACGGCGGGATTCGACATCCCGATTTTCTCGGGGTCGTCCGAGCTGCTCGAGGAGCTCACCGGATACCTGCTGCACCGTGGTCTCATAGCGGCGATGCACCGGCCGCCGCTCTCGACGATCGAAAATGTGCTCGTCGACGCCCGGCGAATCGTGATCCTCGAGAACGTCGTTGATCCAACGAACGTCGGTGCGATTTTTCGATCCGTGGCGGCGATCGGCGCGGACGCCGTGCTCGTCACGCCACGGTGCTCGGACCCGTTTTATCGGCGCGCGATTCGAGTGAGCATGGGCACCGTCCTGCAGGTGCCGTGGACGCGCACGGGGGACTGGCCGTCAACACGCGCGACCCTGGCCGCATCCGGATTTCATATCGCCGCGCTGGCGCTCGCCGTTGATGCCGTCGATCTCAGGACGTTCGCGGTAACTGCTCCGGATCGGGTCGCACTCGTGCTCGGCGCGGAGGGTGACGGCCTCACCCCGGAAGCGCTCGGAGCGGCAGACAGCATTGTCACGATCCCAATGGCACACGGCATCGACAGTCTCAATGTCGCGGCGACTGCTGCCGTCGCGATGTACGCGCTCGCCTAGACGGTCGTCAGGCTCCTGGCGGGCTGGGTTGTGCCGGCGCGGGAGGCTGAACGATGTCCGGGTCCAGCCCGCTCGCCCCGGACACGTTGAACTTGCCCCGCGAGGCGACGCTCGAGGCGATGGCAAGGCCGGCGATCGAAATGAGGGCGCCGAGAATGAGTGCGGCAGGCTCACCGGCGGCCAGCAGGTGGCTCTGCTGGCCAATCGTCGCGGCGGCAACCGGCACGCCGAGTTGCGCGGCCGACATGACACCGAGCGACACCGGCTCGCGGAAGAAGAGACCGACCAGGTGCGCAGCGATGGCGCCCACCCCGAGGCAGACCCCTAGCAGGATCCACTCCGGATGCCCGACCAACGCCCGAAGCGACAGCGACGACCCCAGCCAGACAAAGAACAGCGGCCCGAGGAATCCATCATTGAGTGCAAACAGCTGCTCCGCCAGGCGTCTCGGAGCGCCAACGCCCGCTATAGCGAGCCCGCAGGCGAATCCGGCGAGCATGATCGACACGTGCGTGGTGGTTGCGATCGCGGCGAGCCCGAACAGCACGACGAGACTGACCCGAAGTTCGAGAGCGAAGTGTCTGCGCTCACTGAAATCGTGGAAGCGAACGAGCTGACCACGCTTGTCGAGCGCGCGAAGAATCAGGTAGAAGATCAGCGCGCCAACCGCGATCACCAGTGCGCCAAGCGCTGCCGGAGCCGCGTTTTCCGGATCGATGGCGAGTGGCAGCGCGATGATGCACGCCGTATCCGCGATCGCCACCTGTGCGAGCATCACGAGCACCTTCGGGCCGCCGAGCCGCTCACTGTCAACGGTCGGCAGAACCAGGGCAGCAGAGGATGACGCCATGAGCACTGCGAACACAGCCGCGTGAGCGCTGTGGAAGACTACGGCAAGCAGCATCCCGAGCAGAGCGGCAGCAACCCCGATCACGAGAGCGCGAACAAGTGCCATCACGAGTGCCGGGCGCAGGCGCGCGTCGCGCAGCGGAACGTGGCTGCCCGCAACGAACATGGTCAGTCCGAATCCGATGTTGGCCAGAAAGGAGAACAGCGGGTCCGAAGCTTTCACCAGTCCGAATCCGGAGCCACCGATGAGAATGCCTCCAATGAGTTCGCCGATGAGCACCGGGATGCGCAGCTTGGTCGGCAGCGCGAGCAGTGGCCCGAGCAGCGCGACGGCACCGACGAGCACCAGGGTGGAGAACGAGAACGACACGACTAGTCCGTCACATCCGGCATTCGGGTCTCCTTGGTTGTGCCCACAACTCGCGAGCCCATTATCCTCGCGACTAAACGAGCAGCTGGTGCTTGGCGAGATCCTTGTAAAGGGGCGTGGACTTGACCAGTTCCGAGTGAGTGCCGACGCCGACGACTCGACCGTCGTCGAGCACGACGATCTGATCGGAGTCGACGACCGTCGAGAGTCGGTGCGCGATCACGATGAGCGTGCGGTGTTCGGCCACGGCATCGATGGCGTCTCGGAGTAGCTGTTCGTTCAGCCCATCGAGTGATGATGTCGATTCATCCAGCAGCAGGATGGGCGGAGCCGCGAGCAGCGTGCGCGCAATCGCCAGTCGCTGGCGCTCGCCACCGGAGAGCATGACGCCGTCTTCTCCAACCGGCGCGTCGAGGCCGAGCTCGTTGCGATCGAGCACTTCGGTGAGGTTCACAGAATGCAGCACCTCGATGCACTGCGCGTCCGTGGCATTCGGCGACCCAAGCACCAGGTTCTCGCGAAGGGTTCCGGCGAGCACCGGCGCATCCTGCTCGACGTAGCCGATCTGCTCGCGAAGTTCGGTGCGCTCGAGCCCGCGGATGTCCACTCCGCCGAGGCGCACAACGCCGCTCGTCGGGTCGTAGAACCGTTCGATGAGCGCGAGTATCGTGCTCTTGCCCGCGCCGGAGGGCCCGACCAACGCGGTGCGCTTCCCGCTCGGCGCCGTGAATGAGACGCCGTGCAGCACAGTGCGATCACGTACCGTCCCCTCGAGTACTTCCGGCACGGCCACTCCCGCCTCCGCGATGACTTTCGCGGCCTCGGTCTTGTGCGCTTTTTCCGGGTAGGTGAACACGACGTCCTGGAAGCTGATCGCGTCGTCCGACTCGACGGCCGCGGACGGCGTAACCCCGACATCCTGCTCACTCTCGCTCGGCAGCTCGATGATCTCCTGGATTCGACCGAGAGCGCCGAGCGCCTGGCTCACCGAAGTGACGGCGCCGAAGGCGGAGCCGAGTGGCGCTATGAGAGTGAACAGCAGGATGACGAAGGCGATGAGCGTCGCAATCGTGATCGTGCCGCTCGCCACCTGAAATCCGCCAACACCCAAAACCACAAGCACCGAGAGCTGCAGCGCGATGCCGGCGATGGGCACCACGAGGGCCGAGGCGCGAGCGACCTTGAAGCCCTGGTCGCGCGCCCCGAGGGCATCCGACTGGACCGCGGTGGTCTCACGGTCCGTTGCATTCGATGCGCGGATGGTGCGGATGGCGCCAACCGCGCGAGCGACGCTTGCTCCCAGCTCGCCGACCTTGGTCTGCTGGGCCTGGCTGGCGACCCTGATTCGCCCGGACAGCGTACCGACTCCGACGACCGAGAGACCGATCACCAGCACGGTGAACAGCAGCAGCAGCGGATCGATGAAGACCATCGCGATCAGGCTCCCGAGAAACTGCAGCGCTCCGCCAATGGAACTGACGAGCCCCTGGGTCATGACCGCGTAGAGCAGCGTCGTGTCCGAACCAACGCGGGAGACGAGGTCGCCGGTGCGGCGCGTGTCGAACTCGCTGATGGGGAGTCCGAGCAGCCGATTGATGAGCCGACGTCGCACCGAATAGACGATGTTCGTGCCCATCCGCTGCAGCAGGTATTGCTGGAACGCGGTGATGAGCGCGGTTGCCAGCAGCAGGATGATGACGAGGATGCCGATTGTCGTGAACGGTTTGCTCGCCTGAAAATCGGTGATGCCCTGCCGAACCAGAAGCGGCTGTGCGACCGTTGCGACCGATCCGAGCACGCTGAGGATGACCACGAGGACGATCAGTGGTTTGTTCTGCAGGAGATACGGGAGTAGTTGGCTGAATCGTGCGCGAGGGCCATCGTCGGGTTTGCGCCGGGAGAACAAGCCTCGTCGTGCGGGTCGCTGGCGATCAGTCGCTGAGGTCGTCGAAGGGGTGGTCATGGCTCTAGCTTCTTCCGTACTTCTTGTGAACTGCCTGTTTGGATACGCCGAGCGCGAGCGCGATGAGTTGCCACGAGGCGTTGGCGTTGCGGGCTCGGCGAACCGCGACCACCTCGACGCGATCGACTTCCTTGCGAAGTTTCTCGATGGCCCGAAGCGCGGCAATCGGGTCGTATGAGCCCGCCTCGTCGGCCAGGGTCTTCAGGGTCGGAATGTCCATTCGTCAACATTAGTTGACGAGGCAGCCCGCGTCAACTTTAGTTGACGAGTGCCTGTTTTCGCAGTAGTTCCTACTCATCGCCGAGTTTGGACGGTCGGTTCAGAATCAAAGTGCTTCAGTGCGGTGCCGTGCTGATCCCCCGAAAGGCTCTTCTATGAATTGCGTTCTCCCGACCACAGGCATAGCCGATGTCCTGCCGCTTCTCATCGTCGCGGGTATTCTCGCCGCGGCCGGGGTCGGTTTTCTCGTGTTCCACCGCCTTCGCCGCGGCGGAAAGCTCAGTGTCCGCGCCACAGCGGCGCTAGTGATTCTGCCGCTCGCCGTCGGAGGCCTGCTTCTGACCGCCGTTCCCGCCGCGCCAGCGCAGGCCGCGACGACGTGCGTTCCAGTCGCGGGCGGCGATCCCGGTGACCCCGGTAACCTGGGTGGCAATGGCACCGGTGGTCCGGGCAGCTCAACGCCGACCCCAACGCCGACCCCCACGAGCACCGTGCCCCCGGTGTGCACGCCGACGACGAAGCCGGACATCACGTTCACGTTCGCGAACTGGGACATCAACTCGAACTTTATCCAGTCGCCCGCGCTCGTCCCAGCCTCGAGCCTTCCCGAACTGGTGGAGATTCGCGGCGAGTCCGGTTGGGTTCCCTCCGACGGCCAGACGACGGTGACCTCGACCAATCCGGCGGGGACAGCTACGGCGCAGTCGGCGAACGCCAACTATAACAACGCCGATGGATCCGGAACCCTCGATCTGGACGGTGTGCTGACCCTGGCCTCCACCATCGGCGCCGACAACGATTTCACCGTGAGTGACGTTACGAACTTCCCGTACTCCGACGGATGCGGAAACACGCTGTTCGCCACCGTTACCTACACGGGCTTCTACCACGTGGCGCCGTCGATTCCGCAGTAGCGCAATCGATTCGAGTGGGGTGGAACGGCACATTCGGGCGCCGTTCCACCCCTTCATTTCTATGGTCGGCGGTCTGAGTTAGGCTCGAAACCGTGCCAGAAGCCGTCATCACCGCCTCCTTGCTGACCAAGAAGTACAAGGAGTTCGCCGCTGTCGATGGCATCTCCTTCGACGTTGCGCCCGGAGAATCCTTCGGATTGCTGGGGCCAAACGGCGCGGGAAAGTCGACGACCATGAGAATGGTTGGCGCTGTTTCCACGCGCACGAGTGGCAGCCTGAGCATCCTCGGACTCGATCCAAACGAGCACGGTCCCGAGATCCGGTCGCAGCTCGGCGTCGTGCCCCAGGCGGACAACCTGGACATGGAGCTACGAGTTCGCGACAACCTGATCGTCTACGGCCGCTACTTCGGCATCCCACGGGCCAAGGTCGCCAAGCGAGCCGATGAGCTGTTGGAGTTTGCGCAGCTCTCCGACCGCGCAAGGGCGCGGGTCGACGACCTTTCCGGCGGAATGAAGCGCCGCCTCACCATTGCGCGCGCCCTGGTTAATGACCCGCGCATCCTGCTGCTCGACGAACCGACGACGGGTCTCGATCCGCAGGCGCGTCACATCCTGTGGGACCGCCTGTTCCGTCTGAAGGAGCAGGGCACGACACTCGTGCTGACGACGCACTACATGGACGAAGCGGAGCAGCTCTGCGACCGGCTGGTCGTCGTCGACAAGGGCGCGATCATGGCCGAGGGGTCGCCCGCGGCCCTGATCAAGCAGTACTCGACCCGCGAGGTTGTCGAGGTGCGGTTCGGCTCAGAGAAGAATGCGGATGTCGCGAAGCAGATCAAGGGAATCGGCGACCGCATCGAGGTGCTGCCCGACCGCATCCTGATCTACTCGGAGAACGGCGAGGTGGAGCTCGAGGAGATCATCAAGCGAGGGTTGAAGCCGCTCACGAGTCTCGTGCGACGCTCGAGCCTCGAGGACGTGTTCCTCCGTCTCACCGGACGGAGCCTGATCGAATGAGCCCTTCGACAAGCTCAGGGACCGGGACGAGCTCAGGGACCGCACACGCGGGGGAGCTGCCACGCCGGTGGGGGTCGTTCTACGTTGCTGAGCACAAGATTCGCAGCATGCGCTCGTACCTGCAGACCGTCATCGTCACGACATTGGGCAACCCTCTGCTGTATCTGTTCGGGCTCGGCGTTGGGCTAGCGCACCTCATCAACGCGCCGATCCAGGGTGCGAGCTACCTCGACTTCGTCGCTCCCGCCCTGCTCGCCAGCGCAGCGGTAACCGTCTCCGCGAACGAATTCTCCTATCCGGTCATTGCCGGGTTCAAGTGGAACGCGATCTTCTTCGGCATGAATGCTGCCCCGATCTCACCGCTACAGATCGTGAACGGTTTCGTTCTCGGTGTGCTCGTGCACATGGTGCCGACCGTCGGGGTCTACTTCGTCTTCATGATCATCTTCGGGGCCGTCCCCTCCGCCCTCGGAGTGCTGAGCATCTTTACCGCGGTCCTCACTGGACTGTCGGTTGGGCTGATCATCATGGCGGCCATGGCGAGAGTTGAGGATGACCGTGGTCAACCGGCCCTCATCCAGAGATTCGGCGTCATGCCGATGTTCCTCTTTTCCGGCACCTTCTTTCCGATCTCGAACCT
The DNA here is from genome assembly GCA_036271875.1 of Galbitalea sp. Taxonomy (GTDB): domain Bacteria; phylum Actinomycetota; class Actinomycetes; order Actinomycetales; family Microbacteriaceae; genus Galbitalea. The sequence continues at coordinate 146,528 of DATAZU010000017.1, read as the reverse complement.
CCCGATCTACCTGCAGTGGATCGGCTGGATTTCCCCGCTGTGGCATGGCACCCAGCTAGGCCGCGACCTTACCTACGGCATGGCCGAGCCAATGTGGCTGGTCGTCACCCACGTTGTCTACCTGCTCGCCATCGGTGTGCTCGGCTGGTACCTCACCGCGCGCACCTTCTCGAGGAGGCTAAACAAGTGACCGGGGTCCCTACGCTGCCGTCGTCCCCGGCCGTATTCGCGCCGCCGTCGCGCAGTCGATTCCTTGGAGCGATCTACGCACGCAACTCGCGTTCAGTACTCGGCCGAGGTCTCCTCGCCGCGAAGACCAACAACTGGATCATCGTCGTCAGCGGCTTCGTCGAACCGATTCTCTACCTGTTGTCGTTCGGCGTTGGGCTCGGGTCCCTTGTTGGCGCCGTGACAACGGCCAGCGGCGCGCACATCCCGTATGCCGCCTACATCGCTCCCGCGCTGCTCGCGGTGTCTGCGATGAACGGAGCGGTGTACGACTCGACCTGGAACGTGTTCTTCAAGATGAACTACGCGAAACTGTACGAAGGCATGCTTGCGACATCCATCGGACCATTCGACGTCGCGCTCGGAGAGATCACCTACGCCCTCCTTCGCGGGCTGCTCTATGCGCTCGGATTCATGATCGTCATGCAGCTGTTCGGGCTGAATCTGGCGTGGACAGCCATCCTCGCCCTGCCCGCGGTTGTGCTCATTGCGTTCGGTTTCGCGAGTCTCGGCATGGGCATCACCAGCTACATGAAGACCTTCCAGCAGATGGACTGGATCAACTTCATCCTGCTGCCGATGTTCATCTTCTCGGCTACTTTCTACCCGCTGTCGGTCTACCCGCCGGCCATGCAGTACATCATCGAGGCGCTGCCGCTCTGGCACGGGGTCGAGCTCATTCGCGGGCTGACGACCGGCGACCTGAGTTGGGGTCTGCTGTGGCACGTGCTGTACTTCGCCGTGATGATTGCGCTCGGGCTGGTGTTCACGACCAAGCGGTTGCGCGCGCTGTTCCTGAACTGATGGCGGCGACTCGCGGCAGGTCGCGCCCTTCGAAAGCCTCAGGGACCGTGAGGTCCAGGCGGAGGGAGCGGTTCGCCTGGAAGATCGCGCTGCCGATTGCCCTGATCTTGGTCGTTGGCCTTGTCGCCGTCGTCCTGCTTCGGCCGACGGCACCGCAGGCCGCAGCCCCGACGCAGCCGGCGTGTCCGCGGGTCGCGGATGTCGTGGTTGGAACGATCAGCGTGCCCGCGGGTCCGATCGAAGGCTACTGCCAGGCCGCCCTCGTGAATGCTGCGCAGATCATCCGCGCGGCAAACCGGTGGACCGCGGATGACCGTGCCAAGGACATCGGCGTAATGGTCGCGATCGGGGAGTCGAACCTACAGAATCTCAACTACGGCGACACCGCGGGGCCGGACAGCCGCGGCCTGTTCCAGCAGCGCTCGAACTGGGGTCCCCTGGCTGATCGGATGAACCCGTACACCGCGGCGTACAACTTTTTCCAGCGCCTGCTGGGAATTGTCGGGTGGCAGACACTCGCACCAACCGCTGCGGCGCACATCGTTCAGGGCAACGCGAATCCGAACTATTACGCCCCGTACTATCCGCGTGCCCAAAGGATGGTAGCAGCGCTACTGGCCGATCAGATTCCACCGCCTCTGGCGGCGTCCCCGACGCCGTTGTCAACGCCGCCTGGCAAACCGTAACGACTAGAGCGGAGGCTGAGCTCCGAGGTGCTGCACGGCGGCAGATCCCGCCGCGACACCGGCTCTGACAGCATCCGTCAGGCTCGCTCCCGTCGTGAGCGCGGCGGCAAGCGCGCCAGCAAATGCGTCCCCGGCGCCGGTGGTGTCGACCACGGGCACCCGGTCGGCGTCGAGCCGGACAACTCCCGTCGAGTCAGCGACGACGACACCGTCGGCTCCGAGAGTGATGACGACGGACTTGCTCGTCGACAGCAGGCGCCCCGCGACCGTTTCGGCATCCGCGGGTCCGTCAATCGTGCTGCCGGCGAGATCCGATGCCTCGCTCTCGTTCAGGATGAGCGGGTCCGCGAGCTCGAGCAGTTTGGGTGAGACGTACCGCGAGGGTGACAGGTTCAGCGCGAACCGCCCGCCAGCCTTCTCGATCTCGGATGCTGCTGCCGACACCACCTCGGCCGGAATCTCGAGCTGGCACAGCAGTACCGTGCGGTCGTCGGCCAGATCGGCGATTGTTTTGGCCGTGGCATCCGCCTCGAGTGAGCCGTTTGCGCCGGCCGCGACGACGATCGAGTTCTCCCCGTCAGCGGAAACGGTGATGAGAGCGACACCGGTCGGCTCGTCCGGACGCAGCACTCGCGAGACGTCAACGCCACGGGCGGCGAGATCGGCGAGCACGTCATCGCCGACCGAGTCTCGGCCCACCGCGCCAATGAATACCGGCTTCGTGCCTGATCGAGCCGCTGCGGCAGCCTGGTTCGCGCCCTTGCCGCCGGTCGCGACGGTCAGCGATCCGCCGAGTACCGTCTCTCCGGGCAACGGATGCCGCTCAACCAGAACCGTGTAGTCGCGGTTGGCGGATCCGAGGACGAGAAGCTGCGGGGTCACGCCATCATGCTAGCGGCGGCCTGAGCCACGGAGGCTGCGCAGCAACACGGCCGTTGCAACAGCGGCCTCGGCGGCCTCGGCGCCCTTGTCCTCTTTCGAGTCCGGAAGGCCCGCGCGGTCGAGGCCCTGTTGCTCGTCGTCCAGGGTCAGCAGTCCGAACCCGATCGGCTTGCCCGTCTCGACGCTGACCGCGGTCAGACCACTGGTCGCCGCATCCGCGACGTACTCGAAGTGTGGAGTCCCGCCGCGGATGATCACGCCGAGCGCGACCACCGCATCCGCGCTGCCCTCGAGTGCCGCTTTGGAGACGACGGCGAGCTCGAAGCTTCCCGGAACGCGCAGCTCGGTGACGTCGACGTTCGATGCCGCGAGTGCTCGACGCGCGCCCTCGATCAGGCCGGTCGCGATCTGCTCGTGCCACTGTGCCGCGACAATCGTGACTCTGAGGCCGGTGCCGTCGGTGTGCGAGATTTCCGGGGCGCCCGATGCACTCACTGTCCGGCTCCGTTCTGGCCGGCGAGGACCTGTCCGTCGAGCGTTGCATCGTCGGGAAGAACATGTCCCATGCGGTCGCGCTTCGCTTCGAGGTACTTCTCGTTGAACTCGCCGACACCGACAACCAGCGGCACACGCTCAATCACCTTGATCCCGCGCTCGCCAAGCTGGCGCAGCTTCTCGGGGTTGTTGGTGATCGCCCGGACCTCCGAGATGCCCAGGTCTTCGAGAATGCTCACCGCCGCACCGTAGTCACGACCGTCGGCTGGAAACCCGAGCGCGAGGTTCGCATCCAGGGTGTCGAGGCCATCCTCCTGGAGCCGGTACGCCTTGAGCTTGTTGATGAGGCCGATGCCGCGTCCCTCGTGGCCACGCATGTAGATCACGACTCCGCCCTCTTCCTGGATGGCGTCGAGTGCCGCATCCAGCTGCGGGCCGCACTCGCACTTTTCGGATGAGAACACCTCGCCGGTCAGGCACTCGGAATGGACGCGCAGCAGCGTGCCGTTCTTTGGATTGCCCTTGATGATAGCCAGGTGATCGGCGCCGGTCTGGCGGTCGCGGTAGGCGCGGAAGCGGAACATCCCGTGCTCGGTCGGAACGTTCGTCTCGACCTCGAAGATTGCCCGAGGGCTCTCCGGGATCGGGATGCTGACCGGGATTTCACTGTCGCAGTGCCACTCCTGCAGATACTCGATGAGCGACTCGATCGTCACAATGGCAAGGTCGTTCGCTTCGCCGAATTCGATGAGGTCCGGCAGTCGCATCATCTCTCCATCGTCCCGGATGATTTCGCCGATGGCGCCAACCGGAATGAGACCAGCGAGCTTGAGCAGATCGATCGCCGCCTCGGTGTGGCCGGCGCGAGCCCGCACTCCGCCATCCAGAGCACGCAGCGGAAGGATGTGGCCCGGGCGGTTGATGCTCGTCGGGGTCGAGTTAATGTCGGCGAGCACTCGCAGGGTGTGCGAACGCTCGGCGGCGCTGATTCCGGTGCTCTTGCGATCGGCCGCATCCACGGTGATCGTGTACGCGGTCTGCAGCGGATCCTGGTTGTCGAGCACCATGAGCGGGAGCTCGAGCCGGTCAGCGATCTCGTGGCTCATGGGCGCGCAGATCAAACCCGAGGTGTGCCGGATCATGAATGCCAGCCACTCCTGCGTTGCGAACTGTGCGGCGAGGATCAGATCACCCTCCTTCTCGCGGCTTTCGTTGTCGACCACGATGACAGGCTTGCCCTCGCTCAGCGCCGTAAAGGCGGTGGGGATGTCGGTGAGGCTCATGACTGTGTCCTTTCGCTGTCGATGCTCGACGCATCGAGACCCGGGACCGAGAAGCCGATCCGCTGTGGTGGTGCGCTCACCGAAGTGGTGGGCTGGAGTTCGTCGCCGCCGAGCATCAGCATGCGCTGGACCTGGCGCGCGAGGATGTCGGTCTCGATGTTGACGAGGTCGCCGGAGCGCTTCGCCCCGAGCGTCGTCGCCTCGAGCGTTTCGGGAATGAGCGAAACCTCGAACCAGTCGTCGCCGACGGCACTGACCGTCAGTGAGATGCCGTCGATCGCGATCGAACCCTTGCGTGCGACCAGAGACGCGAGGTCGCGGTGCAGCGTGAATCGGACCACGCGCCAGGCGCTGCCATCGGTAATCGACAGGATTTCGCTTGTGCCATCGATGTGCCCCTGAACCAGGTGACCGCCGATGCGGTCGCCAATCTTCGCGGCGCGCTCGAGGTTGACGAGATCGCCCGTGCGGATCTCGGACAGGGTGCTCATCGCGATGGACTCGGCCATGACATCCGCCGTGAACCAGTCGTCACCCTGCTCGATAACCGTGAGGCAGACGCCACCGACCGAGATCGAGTCGCCGTGCTTCGCATCCGAGACTGCGAGGGGAGCCTTGATCGTGATTCGGGCGGCATCCGCGCTGGGTGTCCAAGCCAGCACCTCGCCCTTTTCTTCGATGATTCCGGTGAACATTGCTACTCCATATCCGCGCGTCGTGCGCTGATCAAAAGATCGTTTCCGAGTTGCTCGACACCGCGGATGTCGAGCCGACGGATGTCGGGCATGCTGCGGGCGCCGATATCACCGACGGCGAGCTTGCCTCCGCCGAGGAGGGCCGGAGCAAGGTAGATCGCGTACTCGTCGACGAGGTCATGGGCGATGAGGGCGCTCTCGAGCGTCGGACCGCCCTCGACGTAGACGCGCCGGAGGCCGCGGTCAAACAGGTCGCGCATCACCTCGGAGAGGTCGCGCGTGAGGAACTCGATGAACCCGCCGGGATGGGAGCGAAGCTTGGCGCTCTGCGGAATTGGGCGCTCGCCGATGACGACCGCGGTCGGCTGGTGCTCCATCAGCTCTCCCGCGTCTCCTCGAGCGGTGAGCGAAGGGTCATCCGCGAGAGCCGTGCCCGTGCCGACGATGATTGCGTCGCTCTCCGAGCGCTGCTCGTGCACGCGTTGGCGCGCGGCCGTTCCGGTGATCCACTGGCTCGTGCCATCCTCCGCGGCTGCCCGACCGTCGAGCGTCGAAGCCCACTTAATCGTGATGTACGGGCGCCGCAGCCGGGCCGACGTGAGCCACTTGTGCTGAAAATCTTCGGCCTCCTGGCGCAGGATTCCGCCGGTGACCGCAATGCCGGCCTCGGCCAGGCGCTCGGCCCCGCCGCCCTCGCGGATGCCGGGGTCGGCGACCGCGTAGAAGACCTCGGAGACACCCGCCGCAATGAGTGCCTCGGAGCAGGGCCCGGTGCGACCGGTGTGGTTGCAGGGCTCGAGGGTGACGACGGCGATGAGGCCTCGCGCGTCGGCCACCTTACTCAGAGCGTCGATCTCGGCGTGCGGCGTACCGGCACCACGGTGCCAGCCCTCAGCAACGATCTCGCCCGCCTGGTTGATGAGCACGCAGCCGACCTGCGGGTTGATGCCGGTCGCCGGGCTGCGCGTGGCGAGGTCGAGCGCGTGGCGCATTGCCGCTTCGACTGCGCGTGCCTTTTCGCTCGGGGCTTGCATCCGGTCCTCAATCTTCAAGGCTCCGGGTCGCTCGGTTCGGTCGCTGGCGCGCTCTAAACCGTGTGCTGCCTCCCATCCGGACTTTAACCGTCGGTCTCGGAATTTCACCGAGTCAACCGCTCGACCTGACGATCTTGCGGCTCGTGGACTATCACCACCGGTTCGGACTCTCACCGACCCCGGAGCACATTCTCACTCTACCAACCCGTCCCCGACTCGTTTCATTCCCGCCCGGCGCCCTGCCCACCTCCGTAACTCATGCAGAATTTTTGCTTCGCAGGCGGGATTGCTGGAACACCGCGGGATTGGTTGCCCGCTTCTGAAATAAGCATGAGTTACGGAAGTGAACTCCGGTCCATCGCAGCTGTCGAGAGTCGATCGGTGCCCACCGATTCGCCGAGGTCGCCGGCTGGCATTCGGATGCCGCCGATCATCGTGGGATGGGATGGGATACGGCTTTCGAAGCGATGGGTAGGCGCGTGCTGAGTAGGGCCGAGCTTATGTCGCTCGGCGCTACAACTTTTGGACTCACGGCCGCGGTGCGCGGCGGCCACCTGGTACGGGCACGCCGGGATCATTACGTGCTGCCGGGCACCGACCACCATCTGGTCGAGGCGGTCAGGATTGGGGGCCGGCTGGCCTGCGTCTCCGCCCTGAGCTCGATGGGGATTTTCGCGTTTGACGCCTCGAGAACGCACGTTCACATGGATCACTCAATGTCGCGATCCCGCAGCCCAAAAGACAGGTTCATTCCGCTCACCCCATTCAATCGGCACGGAGTGCAACTTCACTGGCATCCTCTGATCGATGACAACGCCACCGAGTTCAGCGTAGGAATCATCGACGCCCTTGCACAGTCGCTGCGATGTCAGGAACCGGGCCACGCTCTCGCGTCGATTGACAATGCACTACACCTGGGTCGGATCGAAGAGGGGGACCTATCGGCGATTTTCGCGAAGGCGCCGGAGCGGGTCTGCCACCTTCGGGAGCTCGTCGACGGCAGTGCCGAGTCTGGTCAGGAGACCATGCTGCGATTGATCATCGGGTCGACGGGACATTCATGCGAGTCTCAGGTCAGCTTCGAGGGGATCGGTCGAGTGGACTTCGTGGTCGCCGGATGCCTGGTCGTCGAGGCGGATAGCAGGACGGCGCACGACGGTTGGGAAAAGCACGTCAGCGATCGCGGGCGGGATCTGGCGCTCGCTCGACTCGGCTACATGACCCTGCGACCTGCCTATCAGCACACCATGCAGCGACCTGAACTCGTGGCGGGGGCAATTGCCAAGCTCGTATCCGATCGTCAACGTGCGTAACTCATGCAGATTTTTCTTCGCACCTCCGAGATGGCCGGAATGTCGCGAGCACTCGCCCCCGGGCAGAATTTCTGCATGAGTTACGGAAGTGGGAGGGCACCCAGGAGTGGCGGGAGCGCAGCCAGTGTGCGGATAACGGCGACACCGGATGCGGCGGCCAGCTCGGCGGTGGATGCGCCGTGGCGAGCCAGCCAGATGCCGTGGAGCCCGGCGGCGCTCGCCCCGATCGCGTCGGTGTTGAGCCGGTCGCCAACGTAAGCCGCATCGGCGGGCTGAACGCCAAACACCGAGCAGGCGTGCAGGAAGATGCTCGGATCCGGCTTGACCGCGCCGAAATCGCCCGACGTGATGACGTGATCGAAATACGGTGTGAGACCGAGGCGGTCCAGCTTCGGCTGCTGGAAATGAGTCACGCCGTTCGTGATGACTCCCAGGCGAAAGGAACCGAGCGCGTCCAGGGCGGGCAGCGCATCGTCGTGCAGCGTCCAGGCCGCGCGGTACGAGTGCAGGTAGTCCTCAAACCATTCCTCCGCTTCGGCATCGCGATCGAGCACGACGCCAAAGTCGGTCATGAAGTCGCGAGCGCGGGCGCGACGCTGACCGAGGTAGTCGAGTTCGCCGGACAGGTAGCGGGAGTAGTGCAACTCCTCGAGCTCGGTCCAGCGCGCAGCCGAGCCCTCGTGCCCGGCGACGCCGGTTGCATTCAGATGCGCGAGCACGCCGTCCTCGACCGCCTTGCGATGCGCGAACAGCGTGTCGTCGAGGTCGAAGAGCACGACGGAGATCACGCATCCATCCTGCCCGATAAGCCGCACCCGACGGCGCCAACGTGTCACGATGGCATGGTGACTAAACGCGCGCACAGCGATGGCAGTGCCGGGGACGCCGACTACAGCAGGATCGGCCCCGGGTACACGGACTACCGGCGCCCCGATCCACGGATCGGGGCCGCGATTCTGGATGCGCTCGGCACAAGTATGACTGTCCTGAACGTCGGCGCTGGGGCGGGCTCGTACGAACCAACCGACCGCGAGGTGACGGCCGTCGAGCCGTCGGCATCCATGCGCGCGCAGAGACCGATCGATCGCCCGGCCATCGACGCAACGGCGGATGCGCTGCCATTCGCCGACGGCAGCTTCGATGCGGCGATGGCGACGTTCTCAGTGCACCAGTGGCCCGACCTCGCCTCGGGACTCGGCGAGTTGCGGCGAGTCGCCCGCGGCCCCGTCGTCATCCTGACGATCGACCCGGACGTCGACGAACACTTCTGGCTGTCCGACTACGCTCCCGAGGTGCTGGAGACCGAGGCCGGGCGATTCCCGAGTCTCGCGCGGGTCACGGACGCCCTGGGCGGCACCGCCGAGATTCGCACCGTCCCGGTCCCGCACGACTGCACCGACGGTTTCAACCAGGCGTTCTATGGACGACCAGAAGTCCTGCTCGAACCGGGCGCGCGCAAGGCCAACTCGGCGTGGAGTTTCGTCGGCGACGACATCCAGGACAGGTTCGTCCGCGACCTCTCCGCCGACCTCGCATCCGGGGCGTGGGATGCGCGCTACGGCGCGCTGCGCACCCAGTCCACCTTCGATGGCGGCCTGCGCCTGGTGATCGGTCGCCCCTAGAGGGACTTAGGCGTGCGGCCAGCCCGGCTTCGGCGCCCGTGAGTCTGTTGCCCGGAGGATGCCCTGCCAGGTCGGAGGATGCGTCCCATCGCGCGCCGTGAAATGGCCGATGTTGATACCGGTGTACGTGAAGCCGGCCTTGCGGGCGACCGCCATCGACGGCAGATTGCCCACGGTCGTCTCCCAGGACACATCCGGCACGTCGCGCTCGAACACCCAGTCGAGCACCCCGCCGACCGCCTCTGGCACAAGACCACGGCCCCGATACCCTGCCCCCAGCCAAAATCCGATGTCGCGAGCCCCGGTGCGATACCCGACCATCCCGACCAACGCACCATCGAGACGGATGCCCCAGGTGAATTCGCTCTCGGCGGCCCAGCCCTCGGCGCTCAGTGTCACGAAGTCGACGGCGTCCTGACGTTCGTATGGCCATGGCGTGACCATCGACGGTCCGCGAAAGGCGTCGTCGTTGCAGTACTCGGTGATCAGGTCGACGTCCGCGCTGGTTGGCGCGTCGAGCAGAAGTCGCGCGGTGCGCAGCGCTACCGGTCTCATGGCCGCCGCAGGAGTCCGATGCGGTCGTAGGCGAGCCGCAGCTTCGGCTCGGCGATCGCGATCGCTCGCTCGGCGTTGGTGCCGAGAATTCGGTCGAGCTCGGCGGGGTCAGCCAGCAGCTCGAGCGCGCGGGCGCGCATCGGCTCAAACGTCGCGACAACCGCATCCGCCACGGTGCTCTTCAGGTCGCCGTAGCCCTTGCCGTCGAACGACACCTCGAGATCGGCAACGGATGTCCCGGTGAACGCGGACAGGATCGTCAACAGGTTGGAGACCCCCGGTTTCGTCTTGCGATCAAACCGGATCTCGCGGTCGTCGTCGGTCACAGCGGACTTGAACTTCTTCGCCGTCTTGGCTGCGTCGTCGAGCATCCAAACCACCCCGGCGTCCGTGGTGGCGGACTTGCTCATCTTCGCGGTCGGATTTTGAAGGTCATAGATCCGTGCGGTCTCCTTCATGATGACCGGTGTCGGCACAACGAACGTCTCTCCGAACCGCGAGTTGAAACGTGCGGCCAGGTCTCGAGCCAGCTCAACGTGCTGCTTCTGATCATCGCCAACGGGAACAACGTCGGTGTCGTAGAGCAGGATGTCCGCTGCCATCAGCATCGGATACGCGAAGAGACCGACGGATGCGGCATCCCGGCCCTGCTTCGCCGCCTTGTCCTTGAACTGGGTCATCCGCGCGGCCTCGCCGTAGCCGGTGATGGTGTCCAGGATCCAGGCGAGCTCAGGATGCGCGGGGACGTGCGACTGCACAAACAGAATCGACTTGACCGGATCGATGCCGGCCGCGATGTACTGCGCCGCGGTCTTCCTGGTCTGCTGCGCAAGCAGCTTCGGATTCTGTGGGACGGTGAGTGCGTGCAGGTCGACGACGCAGAAGATGGCGTCGTTCGTTTCCTGCATCTGGCGCCACTGCAGGAGTGCCCCGATGTAGTTGCCAATCTGCAGCGAGTCTGCAGACGGCTGCATGCCGGAAAACAGTCGAGGTTCTGCGCTCATGCGTACAGTCTCTCAGGTTGGGCCCTTCGACAGGCTCAGGGAGCTGAGTCGACTGCCGCGGTCGAGACCGTGAGCGTCGACGGGGCTAGAGGGCGTAGTCGACCACAACGGGAGTGTGATCGCTGAAGCGCTCGTCGTAGCTGGCGGCCTTGTCGACGGAGTAGTTCTTCACGGTCGCCGCGAGAGCGGGAGTCGCGAGCTGGTAGTCGATGCGCCAGCCGGTGTCGTTGACGAAAGCCTGTCCGCGCCAGCTCCACCAGGTGTACGGACCATCGACTTCGCCCGCCCACCTGCGACCAACATCCACCCAGCCGAGACCGGCGCCAGCGTTGTAGTTCGGGTCGTCCTCAGCGCCGACGAAGCGGTCCCAGTAGGCGCGCTCGTCTGGCAGGAAGCCGGCAGCCTTCTGGTTACCTCGCCAGTTGCGGATGTCCAGCTTGCGATGACCGACATTGAGATCGCCCAGGATGACCGCGTATCTGCTGTGCTTCTCGAGCTCCGGCATCCGGGCTTCCATGGCGTCCAAAAAGCGGTACTTCTCAACCTGCTTTGGGGTATCCGCCTCGCCGGAGTGCACGTAGGTCGAGACGACGGTGACGATCTTGTCGCCGACTTCGTAGTCGGCTTCGAGCCATCGGCCGGCGCTGTCGAAATCTTCGTCGCCCAGGGTGACCCGGTGGATACTGGCCTTCGCGCGCGAGGCGAGCGCAACGCCGGCGCGCCCCTTCGCGGTAGCCGGATCGTGCAGGATGTCCCAGTCGGGGCCGAGCAGCCCCTCGAGGTCGGCCGTGGAGGCGCGAACTTCCTGGATAGCGAGGATGTCAACATCTCGCGCATCCAGCCAGGTGGCCATGCCGCGCCGGTATGCGGCGCGGACTCCGTTGGTATTTATGGTCGCGATGCGGAGGGGTTTGGCCATGGCACGACTCTACTGAGGGGCGGCGACGTTCTCGGTCGCGTCGTCCGGCGGGGCCATCCGTTCGGCGCGATCCGACATCCGCACCTTGATCCACGCCGCGGCAATGAGGATGATCTGGCACACGAAATTGAAGAAGATCAGCAATCCAAGGATGACGGCGAAGGATGCGAGCAACGGATTGTTCTTGGAAACTGCGAGCAGACTTCCACCAAGGACCTTGAGCGCGCCGAGGGCAACGGCCCCGAGGAGCACACCGCCGATGAGCTGCCGGAACGGAATTTGTACTCCCGCCATGACTCGATAGAACGCGGCGAGGGTGAACGCATCGAGCAGAAACATCACCGCGAGAGTGACGATCCGACCGAGTAGCGCGCCGACAAAGGAGTGTGACGAGACGCCGATGACCGGCAACAGCACCGTCGTAAGCGCCGAACCCGCGACGGACAGCGCGGCGGACACGATCAGCGCGATCGCGAGACCGATGCCAACACCGAGGTCGCGCAGCTTGAGCAGCAGAAAATTCGTCCGGGGCTGTGGCAGGCCGAAGAGGATGCGGATGCCCGTGCGGGCAGATGCCAGCCAGCCGAGTGCGGTCACGAGTACACCGATGAGGGCGATGATTCCCGACAGGGTGAAGGCCCCCGCGCTGAGCAACACCTTCGGGTCGATCGCACCCGATCCGCCGGGCGTCTTAATGAGGCCGGGCACCGCGTTCGAAAGAACGGTGATGAGCGGCGTCTGCAGGTCGTGATTGCCTGCCACGACAATGCCAACGATCGAGAATCCGACCCATACGGCGGCAAACACGGCGAAGATCGCCTGGTACGCGAGACCGCTCGCCAGAAGGGGACCCTGAACGCTCGAGTAGTAGAGGACAACCCGGACGACGAACAGTTTTTTGACTGCGGCCACGAGAGGCGCGAACCGGCCCGGTTTCTTCGGCGGTGTCTGCTTAGCCACGGTCACACCCTAGCCAGAGGCCACTCGCGAGCGCGCGGGGTTGCCAACCGGTTCGGTCGCCTTACCGGCTCGATTCGTCCACGGGGCCGCGAAGCGCGCCGCCCGTTACCAAAATGAGACAATGTTTCACCATCGAACCGCGTCATAACGGCATGTTTGCGTGGTCTCTCCCCTCGAAGGTGGCTATTGCCATCGGCATCCCAAGAGGGACAATGAATAGGTCCGGAAATTGGATCAGGGGGATGAGCGAAACTGACACGGGGTTAACCACCTCAGACGAAGAGCTGATAGCGAACGCGCGGTCGGGGGACCAGAGCGCGTTTGCCGAGCTTTGGCGCCGTCATTACCGCTCGGGGGCACGCGTTGCCCGCCAGTTCACCTCGTCGATCGATGCGGATGACCTTGTGTCTGAGGCCTACACCCGCATCTACCAGCGAGTTCTGGCGGGCGGCGGCCCTTCGGGAGCGTTTCGCCCCTACCTCTATACGACCATCCGCAACCTCGCATCCAGTTGGGGTGCCAAGTCCCGCGACGTGCAGGTGGACGACATCGCCGACTACGAGGACCCGTCCACTATTGACGACCCGGTCGCCATCGCGCTCGACCGCACGCTGACGGCTCGGGCGTTCCGCTCACTCCCGGAGCGCTGGCAGTCCGTGCTCTGGTACACCGAGGTGGAAGGAATGGACCCGCACGAGGTCGCTCCGATCCTCGGAATGAGCGCCAACGGCGTCGCCGCCCTCAGCTACCGCGCACGCGAAGGACTTCGCAAGGCGTGGCTACAGGCCCACGTATCCGAGCCCGGAACATCCGAGAACTGCAAGTGGACGATGTCCCGACTCGGTGACCATGCGCGCCACAGCCTTACCCAGCGCGAGCAGGAGAAGATCAACGATCACCTGCTCACCTGCACCAAGTGCGCGATCATCAGCGAGGAGGTGGATGAGGTCGGTTCGCATCTCGCGATGGTGATGCTGCCCATCCTGCTCGGTGCTGGCGTTGGCGGCATCCTGCTTGCCACGCTTACGCACACGACAGCGGCTGGAGCGGCCGCCGTTGCGGCAGGAGCGCTGCCCGCGGTCCCCGCGTCGTTCACTGTTCTCGCTGCACCGGCGGCATTTGCGCCTGCCGTTACCGCCGGTCTCTCCATGGGCGCGGCGACGGGGGTTAGCACCCTGGTCGGTTCGCTGGCGGTGGTTGCCGCCGTCGGCGGTGGTGTCGCTCTCGGACTGGCGCCGCAAGCGGTCGCCCCGAGCCCTTCGCACTCGTCGACTACGGTCCAGGCCGCATCCCCGGCAAACAACGCGGCGATCGCGGCACTCACTGCGCCGCCCGGGTCCAGCTCGAATTCGGATTCGACGATCAACCCTGGATCGGGGCTTCTCACCGGAGGCCTGCTCGGCGGTTTGCTCGGTGCTGGTACCGGCACGGGAAGCACTGGTGTCGGCGGTGTCGTCGGGGGAGTCGTCGGCGGGGTCACGAATACCGTAGGCGGCGTAACGAACGCACTCGGCAATACCGTTGGCAATGTCGTGGGTGGGTTGGGCAGCAATGTCGTCGATCCGCTCCTTGGATCCCTGACTCCCGGAGCGTCGCCCTCGGGGCAGGATGCCCCCGGCGGCGCTCCGGTGACCACGAACATCACCCTCACCGGCAAGGGAACTCCGGGCGCGACGGTTGCCGCTCAGGTCGGTGGCATTGTTTACGGCACGGCCAAAGTGAATTCTGACGGTACCTTCACCCTGCTCATCACCGCTCTTCCGAGCGGGTCGGGTGCGCTGAACCTTAGCCAGACGCTCACGTTGCTCGGCATCAAGTTGCCGATCAACATTCCGCTGACGCTGAATACGGGCGGTTTGCTCGGAACCGTCGTCAAGCTTCTCAACTAGCAGCGATGCTTCGCTGCGTGTCAACCCCGTGACCCGTGCGTCATAACCGGGCGGGGGACCGGTCTCTTCTGTGGGAGTTCGCTCCTTCGCTCCGTCTTACTACGGAGTGAGTACGAACCCCGCCGCGGCCGCCCAGGGTCGTGGCGGGGCTCGTACTTTCGGGGTTCCGGTTGCGAAAATCGCCCCCCGATGGGGTTCACCGATTCTGTCTATCCGCTGGTACCTTGCGAGAACTACTCGGATTCTGCCCTAGCCCCGAGTCAAGCAGCGTAAGGAAACCATGTCTCCGTTCTTCGCAGCCCGAAAGTCCGTTTCCCCGATACGCGCCTTCGCCTCGGCACTCGCGGCGCTGACGGCCGCCGCCATGCTCACCCTCGGGATGTCGGCCGCGGCCTCCGCGACCGTGCCGGCCACGGGATCGTTCAACCTGACTCTGCACACCTACTACGACCACAGCGTCGAGCTGGATAACAGTGCACTTGTCGAGGGCGCGCAAATTACTCTCTACCACTTTGACGCGGATGAGCAGGAGTGGGACGCAATCAGATTCGGCACGACCGGGGCGAACGGTCAGCTTGGCCTGGCATTGGACGGTCTCGTGGTTGGAGACGAGTATGCCGTCTTCGTCGATGCCACAGCGGCTATCGACGTGAATACCTCCCTGCCGGTCACCGACTCGAGCGGCTGGATCGTGCCGCAGGGCTCTCTCATGGAGAGCGACTTCGACGGAAATGCCTCGGATGGCCCGCAGGCCGTGACCTACTTCACGCAGACCGCTGGACTTACGAACTGGACCGAATACCTGACCCCCGGTGCAACACTGTCGGGCAATATCCTCGGACCGGATGGCGGCGGCGGATACGCCCCAACCACGAGCGCCGACGAGATCGACTTCTATCGCCAGACGATCAATCCCGACGGTTTCGTCGACTTCGAGAAGTACACCTCGGTGACGCCGACCGGGTCGACTTACTCGGTACCGAACCTCGCACCGGGCACCTATGTCGTCGGAGCTCACCAGAGCACGAACGACACATGGCCGGCGACGACGTTCAACCTCGGCGCGGATACCTTTGCCTCTGCGGCTCCCTTCCAGGTCCGTCTCTACACCACCCAAACCCATGACGTGCAGTTCGTCGCGGCCGGCACGATTTCCGGAACGATGACTCTGGATCCTGCCCTCGATCCGAGCGAAGGCCAGGTGGCCGAGGTCTTGGCGTTCCCTCTCGACGCCCAGGGCAACACCGACCAGGACAACAATGAGGCGTTCGTGGGTCAGGCGGATCCGACCACCGATGCGTACTCGATCTCGGTTGCGCCGGGCAAGTACGATGTCGAATTCGTGCCGGAGAACGAGGCGACTGACGACGCCGCTGGCCACCACTACTACCCGACGTGGTACGGCGACTCTCCTTTCGCTCAGGGATCGACGCCGATCACGGTCGCGGGATCTGGAGACGTGCACGCGGGCATCGACGGCACCGTCGGCAAGGGACTGACGGTCACAGGGAACGTGAGTTCGCTGAGCGGTGGCCCTCTCGAGGGTATTGAGGTCGACCTGGTTTCCCAGGACGGCAACCCGACGCTCTCGACAACGACCGACGCCTCGGGCAACTACACCAAGACCGTGCCGCCCGACGACTACAACCTCACCTTCACCGATCCGAACGGCAACTTCCCGAGCCGGGTGTACACCGGAACCCAGGACGGTTCGGGGAGTATCGGTCTCGGTACCACGATCTCCCAGATCACCGGCACGTTCAACGCGAACTTCGTCTACGACGACTATTCGACCCTCACGATCCATCTCAGCAATAAGGCGGGCACCGCGCTGTCCGGTGTCGACATCGAGGCGGATGCACTGACCGACGGCACGGAGGTGCCGAACCTGGACGAGGTCGGCGGAGTGCCGGTTTCCGGCCACCCCGGCACCTACCTGCTGTCGGGTCTGCAGCAGGGCCAGGACTACTCCCTGCTGTTCACGCCACCGTTCGTCAACACCACCGGTACCTACCAGCAGTATTACGGCGGCGGCACGAATGAGACGGCGAGCAAGCTGTTTACGGCCACATCGAGCGCTGCTTCTCTCGACATCACCCTGGCTTCAAGCGCGGCGATCAGCGGTGTCGTGACCACCACTGCCAACAAGGCGATCAAGGGGGTCGGTGTCGACCTCTACAACTTCGACGGCACGTCCTGGAACTACGAGAAGACCGCTGTCACATCCTCGACGGGTGCATACTCATTCCCTAACCTCGCGACGGGAAGCTACACGGTTGACTTCGATACAGCCGACACCTCGGCCTACGTTGGAGAGTATGCCGGCGGCGGTGTCGATGCCGCTCACGCGACGCACGTCTACGTGGCTGCGGGCAAGCCGGCAGTCCTCAGCCAGCACCTCGCGCTCGGCGGGACGATCTCCGGCGTTGTTGCCGGCCCGGGCGGTTCGCCGAAGCTCAGCGACATCGAGGTCGATCCGGTTGCCCTGAGCGGAACGCTCGGCCACTTCACCGCAGCGAGCCCCGACAACAACTCGTACACCTATTCGACAATCGGCGGAAAGTTCTCACTGACGGGTCTGCCGACCGGCTACTACGCATTGAGCTTCACCGATGCTTCGGGTGACGATACGTATGGGTCTCCCGACACAGACGCCGTAAACGACAATTCGGTCGTGGTCTACCACGTCACCGCGGGCAAGGCGACCGTCGTTCCCGGAACGATCAATCTTCCGCTGCTGTCCGATCAGGCCACCGGCAACGTAGTCGGCTCGCTCGATACCTCGCTGGCTGGGACGTTCGGCGAGGCGGCAGGCGAGGTCGACATTTTCGACCAGTCCGGCAACTTCGTCACCGAGACGTCGATCTTTACCGATGGCACCTTCTCGGCGAGCCTGATCCCGGGGGAGTACAGCTACTCGGCGCTCATCTTCGACCCCAACAACCCACAGGATCGCTTCGCCGAGGAGGACGGTGCGCTGACCGTGAGCTCTGGCGCCAACCCGTTCGTAATTCCCGTTGTCCCCGCCGTGCCGCTCGCGTTCACAACGGATCCGGCGATCACGGACACCTCTGACTCGCGGGTCGGAACGACCTACTACGTGAACAACGTGACCTGGAACCACACCAATGCCTCGGTGTCGTACCAGTGGATGCGCGACGGTGAACCGATCTACGGTGCTACCGGTACCAGTTACACCTCGCAGAGTGCGGATTTCAACACCGACCTCGAGGTGCGGGTGACACTGGTCGACGACAACTTCCAGTTCCAACCGCCCGCGGATGTGCAGGAGTCGGTCGTCAAGTACGCCACCGCCGCCAATTCGGTCACCGCATCCGACGCGATTGTCAACAACACTCCACCGAGCACGCCGCTGGACAACACCACGGGTCGTGTGACGGTCGGCCAGGCAGTGAAGGGCTCGATCGGCAACTGGGCAGATGTGCCGGGCGTGCACTACGAATATGACTGGTACCAGGACGGAACATCGACCCTCCTTGGGACAGGACAGACGTTCACGCCAACCGCGGCCGAAGCGGGTAGTGCGGTGCGACTCAGCGTCACGGCGAGTGAGCTGGGTTACAACCCGGTGACCGTCGGCGATCCGGCTAGCCTGCTGATTGTTCCGATCACTGCTCCAATTCTCAAGGTGGCGCCCAAGATCACCTCGAAGGTCGTCGCAGGCAACACGGTGTACACGGTGACACCGGGTACCTGGTCGATTACCGGAACGACACCCGGCTACGTCTGGAACGAGACCGGAGTTGTCGGGCCGGTCTCGACGACGAACAGCGTCACATACGTGGCAAGTGGCGGCGATCCCGATGCGGCGATCACGGTGACGGTAAAAGCAAGCAAGGCTGGCTACGCGTCGGGAACGACAACTGTCACCGCGCGCAAGAGCGACGGGAACGTGACCGCAAACGGCTTCTCGCTCTCGATACAGGACTCCGTCGTGGGCGCCGTGAGTGGTTCTGCGACGCCCGTGCCAGTCGGGTCGACACTGTCGATGCCAACGGGAGTGAGCTGGGTCTATCCCGATGACAGTTCGGCGGCGACGACCTTCACCTACCAGTGGTATCGGGCGCCGTTGACGCCGGGAAGTTCGGCGGCAATTGCCGGCGCGACCAAGTCCAGCTATGTCGTCTCATCGGCAGACGTTGGTCACCGCATCCTCCTCGATGTGTTCGCCAGTTCGCCAACCCACCTGGCAGATGAGGACACCTTCATCGGCGGTACCGGAGGACTACGGCAGGACCTCGTAAATGTCCCGGCGAGCGTTCATGCGGCAGCAGCGAACACCAACGCACCCTTGACGAAGATCACGGACACGGTCAGCACCTGGGGTCCAACAACGGCCGTTACGAACAACTACCAGTGGCTGCTGTGCACCGGGTCGGACTGTTCCGACCCGACATCCGTGGACTACAGCGTGATTCCGAAGGCGACGACATCAACCTTCGTTCCGCCGATTGCAGATGCGAATGACCACGTCGCACTGCGGGTCACCGGGTCGAAGTCGACCTTTGCGCCGTACTCGGTCTACGGACCCGTCACCACGATCGGTGACGGTCACACGATCTCATCCATGGTCGCGCCGAGTATTTCCGCCGGACTGGCCGCTGGTAAGGCGACGTTCGGCGTCAAGCTGACGGCAAAGGCCGGAACGTGGGATGTTCCATCGATCACGCCGGGGTACATTTGGCAGATTTCGACGAATGGCAGCACCTGGATTCCGGCCAACGGCACTAATACGTTGACGACCTACACGCCGGTGCTCGCCGATTTCCAGGCTGGCGCTACGTACATCCGAATCGGCGAACTAGCGACCAAGGCCGGATACACGACCAACGGCTCTGCCGCTAGTGCGGGTGCTCCGCTCGTTCAGGCGACTCCCGTCCCCACGGTAAAGCCGGTCCTGACCACGGTGAACACGACCGCGACGGTGCACGGATCCTGGACTGTCTCGCCGGGAACCTGGCCGACAGCCGGCGGTGTCGGAACGGTGTCGTACACGTGGTTGGTCAACAACAGCAGCAGCTTCAGCTACAACGCCGGTAACGGCGACACGACGAACACCTTTGATCGCACGAACGTCGGGCAACAGGACTACGTCTCGCTGACCATCGAGCACGATGGGGGAGTGGGATACAAGCCCGCTTTCGTGAACTTCATCATGCAGAAGGGCGCGGCTCCGACCTGGAACGCCCCAACAATCTCGGGGACTCCGGTCTACGGAAACACCTTGAGCGCGCCGACGGCTGCCGCCGATGCATTTACGTTCCCGTCTCCCAACTCGAGCGCGCAGCTGGCCTACCAGTGGTACTCGGGGACGACCGCAATCTCCAAGGCCACCTCGTCGAGCTTCACCCCGTCATCCGCCTATGTTGGCAAGACGATCTCGGTGAAGATCACCTCCAACTCCCTGGATTACGCAACCGCGTCACACCTCACTGCCGGGGTGCTGTTCGCCGCGGCGCCGGCGCCGCGTGGTTCTCCGACGCTGAGCTACACCGGTACCGTTCATCCAGGCGGCACGGTTGGCCTCACGTTTGGTGGATACTCGGTGACCGGGCTCACGCACGGTTACCAGTGGCGGCTCTCGACGGATGGCTCAACCTGGACGAATATCGCGGGTGCGACCAAGGCGACCTACCTGGTGCCCGCCGTCGACCTCGGTGACCACCTTGACGCGATCGTCACGAGTTCCAAGGCGGGCTATGCGAGCGGCGGAAGCGATCCAACCGATGACCAGCTGATCGTCGAACCAACGGTTTTGCAGCCGACCACGGGCCCGACGCTTGCGGGATCCGGTACCGTCGTCTCTTCGCCGACTCAGACGGATGCGGTCGGAGCCACCATTACGGTGAGCGCGGGTGTCTGGAATGTGGTCGGCGCGACGTTTAGCTACGAGTGGTTCCGCGATGGGATCGAGATTCCTGGCGTGACGGGCACGACGTTTGTCCCGACCTCGGAAGAATACGGTGAAACGATCTCGGTGGAGATCACGGCGCACGCGGCCGGATACGATCCCGTCACCTTCTCGCCCAACTCACTCCAGGTCACCGCAGGGGCGGCGCCAACGAATGTCACTAAGCCAAAGATCACCGGCTCGATGGTGGCGGGATCGACGCTGTCGGCATCCAACGGCATCTGGTCACTCGACGGCCTGACTTTCAGCTACCAGTGGTACAGCGGCACGGGAACGGCAACCATCATCCCGGGCGCGACGTCGAGCACGTGGGTCGTCGACGAGACGCTGCACGGTCAGCCGGTCTTCGTTGTTGTGACCGCAACGAGGGATGGATACGCGTCGGCCGGCGCCGCCTCGACGTCCACCGGTTCGGTGATCTAGAGACGGCTCTGACAGCGTAGCCAACTGAACATTTGGTGAATCGGTCCGTGACCCCCCTCTCGGGGGTTGCGGACCGACTTGTCTATTGATACTTTTCGAGCGATGCTCGCGAGTTGCGCGCAATACGTCGTTAATCGGAGCACCACGGTGAATACCCCTACCCGAAACAAATTCGTTCGTCTTGCTCTTGCCGCCCTCGTTGCGGTGGTGGTGGCTGGCCTGGTCGCACTGGGTGTCTCGGCACCCGCGTTTGCGACGGCGCAGATCACGCTCACCCTGAAGCTCACGAGCAAAACGGGCGCGGCGCTCACCAACTACGACATCTACCCCGTTGAGGTTGCCGATGGCAGCGCGGCGCCAGGCCAGGATCCGGATGTGGCTGTGCCGATTTTGGGCAAGCCGGGCTACTACTCCATGTCCGTGTGGAGTGGCGAGTCCTACACGCTCTTCTTCGAGCCGAATGGGGCGTCCGCAATCAGCGGCACCATCCAGTACCTCGGAGGCACGGCAACCCTGGCCGGTGCGACCCTGTTTACGCCGACAAGCACCAACAATTTCGTTGCGGCGTCCATCGCAACCGGTGCGACGATCACCGGCAAAGTGACCGGACCGACGGGTGCGGCGCTAAAGAATGCCGAAGTTGACGCGTACCAGTTTGACGGTACGAGTTGGACATCCAGCATCTACACGACAACAAACTCCAGCGGCGTGTTCACCTTCGCGAATGCCATCCCGGGCAGCTACCGGTTCGAGTTCTACGCACCCGGTGGCGTGTATCCGCCGATTTTCTCCGGCAGCGCACAGTCCCTTGCCGCGGCGGCCACCACGTTCGTTGCTGTTGGGACCACTGCGAGCGTCAGCCAGAAATTTGCTGTAGGAACCGGTGCGATCTCCGGAACCGCGATCATCGATGTCGATGACAACTTCTTCTATGATGTCGATCGAGTTGCGCTCGCGATTCCGGTAGTCGACCCATCGCTCAGCTCGAGCGCCTCACTGAACCTTGACAAGTCTGTCGCTGGGATCCCGGCAAGCAGCAAGGGCGTTTGGGCCGTCAAGAACCTGCCAGCGGGCGACTACGTGGTGCAGATGGAAGCCGGGTCGTTCGGTGAGAGCGCGGTATACCTCAGCCCCAGTGGCGAGGACGTGCCGCTTTCGCAGGCGGAGATAGTCGTGGTCACCTCCGGCCACACCTCTGCTACGGGCACCACCTTCTTCCTGGGTAGCGACACCTACGACGGTGCAGACCCCCGATTCACCATCGACAATTCGGGGAGCACGCCGATCGACAACGCGTATGTCTCTGTGGCGCCGACTACCGCGCCACTCGACGTCGCGGACGGCACAACGAACAGCGCCGGAACGGTCGCGCTGTCGAATTCCTTTGGTCCAATTACGGAGGACGGAAACCAGGATGGTGACGACAATCCGCTTGTCCCCGGCTGGTACACGGTTTCGGTCATCGATACGACCGGGGCTCACGAGCCGATCAAGCAGCAGGTCATGTTCCTCGACTATGGAACGAACTCATACACGCTCCACCTGCCCGACCTGACCGCCATCCCCGGGTTCAGTTTCTACCCGCAAATTGCGGTCCAGGACACGCCGGTTGGTACGACATACACGGTCGCGGCGACGGCGACGCGGAGTGATGCAACCCTCAGCTACCAATGGCTGAATAACGGCAATCCGATCTATGGTGCGACGAGCGCGTCCTACACATCGAGCGGGGCCGACCTCGGTGACCAGCTGTCTGTTCGGGTCACCGCGAACTCGTTCGGGTTCGACCCGTTCTATGCCTACGCATCGGTCGGCGGATCGGTCGATCCCGAGATCACGACGATCGGCAGCCAGATCACGACCGACACGGAACTGCCGAGCATCTCGCCGAGCACGGGAGCATTCGTCGGCACGACTCTGCAGGCGCACGTCGGCAACTGGACGATCGACGGCGCCGCGGCAACCGGCGTCACGTACTCCTACCTGTGGAGCACCGGCGCAACGACCAGCACATACGTCGTGCAGCCAGCCGATGTCGGCCAGAACATCACGGTGACCGTCACGGCGAAGAAGCTGGGCTACCAGGATGGCTCAGCCGTGTCGACGACAACGGTAGTGCCGGGCCTTCATCCCGCAGCGGTTCTCAAGAAGGCCCCGGTAGTGAGTCACAAGACGGCCAGCGGTGTCACGACGTACTCCGTGACCGCGGGAACCTGGAGCCTTACCGGCCTCACTTACCACTACGCGTGGAGCGAGGGAGACACTCCGGTGGGCACAGACTCGCCGAGCATCAAGACGACGGCGCTGACCGGCAACTACACCGCGGATGGCCTGAACGTCGTGGTAACGGCCGCAAAGACGGGCTACGTCGGTGGCGTCACCGCGCCCCTGGTTGCCTTCAAGGGAACTGACGCATTCTTCCAACTCGGTGATCCGATCATCAAGGACATCACGACGAGTACTGTCGACGGCACCGAGGTCGATGTCTCCGGCACCGACCGCCTCAACTTCGGCGACAAGCTGACGGTTGTGCAACACGCCAACTGGGGCACGGTCGACGGATTTGCTCCGAGCGGCTACACCTACCAGTGGTACCGCAACGGTGTCGCGGTGAAGGGCGCCACGACCGTGAACTACACGATCACGACGGCCGACATGTCGGCGACGAACGACGCGCAGATCAGCGTCGTCGAGACGCCGGTGTCGATCTATTTCGCGACAGCACACGGTGAGCTGTCGCCGGTCGGCCAGGCGATGAGCATCGGATATCCGACGGCT
This sequence comes from Galbitalea sp., assembly GCA_036271875.1. Taxonomy (GTDB): domain Bacteria; phylum Actinomycetota; class Actinomycetes; order Actinomycetales; family Microbacteriaceae; genus Galbitalea. Next base: position 123,026 of record DATAZU010000017.1, on the reverse strand, counting down.
CAGGCAACGGTGGTCGGCGTTCCGGCCGACGGCAAGACGGTCACGGCGGTTCCTCAGTTGGGCGTGACGGGTGTCACGAGCACCTACCAGTGGCTGCAGTGCCCGGCGTCGAGCAGTTGCACGAATCCGACCGACGTCGGCGACTTCATCGCAATCCCGGGAGCCACTAAGAGCACCCTGGTGTTGCACCTCGCATACGGCGCGGTGTACGCCAATGTCACCTCGTCCAAGCCCGGGTACTCAACGGGCACGTACCAGAGCAATATCGTGACGGTGATCGTCGCTGCCCAGATCGTGCAGACGACGCTGCCAAAGATCACCGGGACGGCTGCCAGCATCGCGCACGTCGGCGTCAAGCTGACTGCGACCCCGGCGACCACGAACATGACCGGCGTGACGAACGGTTACGTCTGGCAGACCCAGGAGTGCTCTCCGGGATCCTGTGTTGATGGCAACTGGACGCAGGTGGGCACGGGAGCGACCTATACGCCGAGCGGAGCCGATTACGGTGATGGCGGCGTTTCGATCCGCGTGGTCAACACCGCCAGCAAGACGAATGACCTGCCAGCGAGCGCAAACTCTGCCCAGTATGCGATCGGGCTCGGAACGTTGAAGCTGGTCAAGGCGGCGACGCTGTCGCTCACGACCAGCGGCGGGAACTCCTTCGAGACGATTGCACCGGCTGTCTACTCACCGCTGCCCACCGCAGCGGTGAACTGGGTGGTTGATGGCGTTGGCGCTGCTCCCGGCGCCCAGCGTCAGCGCGATCTGGTCGGCGACCAGGGCAAAGCGATTTACGCGATCGCCTCGTACAGCCTGAACGGATACTCGCCCGTCTTCGCGACGATCGTCGCACAGAAGGGCACGACGACCTCGGCGGGAGAAACCATCACGAACGGCACACAGTTCGGCGACACGCTCGAGCTGTCGAATCTGCTGCCGTTCGCCAATACAAACTCGGATGCGTCGATCGTCTACGCCCCGACTTACCAGTGGTACGAGAACAACGTTGCGATCAAGGGTGCGACGCATTCCAGCTACGCTCCGCCGTCGACGTACATCGGCAAGCACATCACGGTGAAGGTGACGGGAACCTCCGTGCTCGAGTCGACGCTGACCGTGACGACCAGTAACACGATCACGCTCGGGGTCGGCACCTTCATCCCGGCGGCTGTACCGACGATCTCGTATACCGGCGCACTTCAGCCGGGAACGCTGGCAACGGCAATCCCGGACGCGATGGTGGCTTACGGAACGACCGGCATCACGTTCAAGTACCAGTGGCTCCGTAGCACGAACGGGGGGACATCCTTCACTCCCATCACCGGCGCAACGCTGGGGCACTACACGCCGATCGCGACGGATGCAACGGATGAGGTCGAGGTTACGGTCACGGCGACGAAGACCGGCTACACGTCGTTGCCGCTGACGAGCCTGCCCTCGACCATCCAGTACTCACCGACGCTCGAGGCATTCACTCCACCGTCGTTGTCCGGCACGGGCAAGGTTGGCGGGGCACTCGCCCTGAGCGTGGGTGTGTGGAACACTCCAACGTTGACCTACGTATACCAGTGGTACCGCAACGGCGTACTCATCGGCGGAGTCACGGGAACATCGTGGACACCGACGGCCGACAGTGTTGGCGACCAGATTGTCGTGAAAGTGACGGCGAGCAAGGTCGGCTACGCGCCGGTCGCGGTGACGACGCAGTCCGTTCAGGTCAGTTCGGCGGATGCACCGACCACGACGGTCGCGCCGGTCATCACGAAGCTCGCGTCACCAGCCAACACGTATGCGGTATCGACCGGAACCTGGAATGTTGACGGACTCGCGTACAGCTATCAGTGGCAGATCGACGGTGTGGATGCCAACGGCACCAACGCGGGCGGGGTCGGTCCCAACTCGGCGACGTTCACGGCGGATGCCAGTCAGAGCGGCGTGCTCACCGTAGTCATCACGGCGACACGCACGGGGTACACAACAGCGGTCAAGACGATTACCGGTCCAACACTCGCCTTCATCTAAATCAACACAGCGACGGTAGGCCATGCAATGAAGTTGGAGATGCCGGCTCGATCGGTAAGGTTCGCGCTCGCCGCGCTCGCAACGATTGCGGTCGGCGCCCTGATCGCGCTCGGTATCTCGGCTCCGGCGTTCGCGTCGCCCCTGGTCACGACGACTCTTAAGCTGACGAGCAAGACGGGCGCCGCGCTCTCCGGCTATGAGGTCTATCCGATCGACGTATCCGACGGCAACGAGCTGTCATTCGATGACCCGCAGGAAGCGATCGCAGTGAGCGGCAAGCCGGGGTATTACGCGATGCCGCTGGCGCCCGGCGATACCTACACGCTGGCGATGTACCCGGGCGGCGCGGCCCTGAATTCCGCCTGCCTGCAGTACCTCGGTGGCTCCGCGACACTGAATGGCGCGACGACCTTCTCGGTCTCGGCCACCGATAATTTCGTCGCCGCAAGCATTGCAACCGGCGGGACCATCACCGGTAAGGTGACCGGCCCGACCGGCCTGGCTCTGAAGGGCGCGGACGTTTCGGCCTTTCGGTTCGACGGTACCAATTGGAATGAGGTCAGCGACACGGTCACCGGCTCCACGGGTCTATACACGTTCGCGAACGCCGTGCCCGGCAGCTATAAGTTCGAGTTCTACTCGAGCGGCGGCATCTATCCGCCGCTCTATTCGGGCAGCTCGACCACTCTGGCCGGCGCATCCAGCAGCTATCTCGCTGTCGGCTCGAAGGTCACCGTCAACCAGAAATTCGTGGCCGGTACCGGGGCAATCTCGGGGCAGGCCTGGATCGAGTTTCCCGCGACGAACGAGTCGTTTCCGGACGACCATGTGTTGCCCGTTGCCGTTCCCGTCACTGCCTCGATCGGCCTGGAGGCTACCGCGATTGACCTAAATAAGTCGGTGGCTGGCGCGCGTTCGGATAGCGACGGCGACTGGCGGATCCGGAACCTTCTCCCCGGTGCGTATGTGATCGAATTGATTCCGTATTACTTCCAGGAGCCGAAGGGTTTCGCGGGCGCAGGGCAGGTCATCTCTCCGCTGCTCTCGGGTGCGACCCTGCTCACTGTGACGGCCGGCCAGACGACTCCGTCCGGTTTCACGATCGTCGAAGGGACCAGGCAGAACGACGGTGCGGATCCTCGCTTTACGGTGGTCGATGCCAGCAACACTCCCATCGCCGGCGCGAGCGTCGACGTGACGTCAACCACGGATCCGAGCAATTACGCGGATGGAACCAGCCTGGCGGATGGAACCGTGCGACTGACCGACCCGAACGGCGACACAGTCGTCGACGACGGTCTCGGCGACAGCCGGGATAACCCCCTGGAGCCGGGCGAATACACAGTGACGGTTATTGATCCGGCCGCCGCGCATGATCCGTACAAGCAGGACATGTACCTCGACTTCGGTACGAATCAGCAGAACCTGGTGATGCCAAACCTCACGACATTGCCCGGATTCTCGGTCGCACCGTACATCCCTACGGAGCCGTCCGCGGTCGGTACGGGCTACCAGGTTCTCACCGGACCCACCCGCAGCGGCGAGGTGCTCAGCTATCAGTGGCTGCGTAACGGTTCGCCGATCTTTGATGCCACCAGCGCCGGGTACCAGTCGGTTGGGGCGGACCTCGGGAGCCAACTCTCCGTTCGTGTCAGTGGCGCGGCATTTGGTTTCGCGACCGTCTACGCCTATGCGACCGTCGGCGGTTCAACTCCGACTCCAACGACCATCGGAAGCGCTCCGGTCAACGTGGGGCTGCCGAGCGTTACGCCCGCAAGCGGCCTGTTCGTCGGATCGACTCTGCAGGCAAACTCGGGCGCATGGAAGATCAGCGGCATCAGCGTGCCAGGCCTGCACTATGACTACACCTGGAACACACCAACCGGCGGCCACGGCAGCACGTATGTGGTTCAGCCGGGCGATGTCGGCCAGGACATTACGGTCTCGGTGACGGCAACAAAGATCGGCTATGCGTCGAGCGCGCCGTCAACATCCGTTGATTCCATTGACCCCGGGCTGCACCCCGCGGCCGTCGTGACAAAGTCACCCGTAGTCACCAAGAAGACTGTCGGCGGTGTGACCACCTGGTCGGTGACAAATGGCAGCTGGAGCCTCGCCGGCCTGGCATTCACCTACGTCTGGCTGGTGGGTGGCGACCCTCAGGGTGTTAGTTCGAAGATCACCTCGGCCCAGCTGTCTGAGCAGCCCGGAGGCGACCCGCTCACGGTGCAGGTCACCGCCAGGCGGGTGGGATACACCGATGGCCTTAGCGCGGAGATCGTTGCGGTCAAGGGCACGAACGCGATGGTACAGAGCGCCTCTCCGACCATTCACGACGGGACGTCCGGGACGGACGTCTCCGACCTCGATCCGGTGCACTTCGGCGATCACCTGACCATCGGCGCGCACGGCACCTGGGTATCGAGCGGTGGCGGTCCCGTCAGTTACGCCTACCAGTGGTTCCGCGGCGTCAGTGCGATCAAGGGCGCCACAACGGCGAGCTACATCGTCACGACCGCCGACATGGTGCCGACCGATGACGAGCAGATCAGCGTGCGGGAGACGGCTGTATCGCCACAGTATCCGTCCGCGATCGCCCCGCTTACCGCGGTGGGCCTCGCGAAGCACATCCCATTGCCGACTCCAGCACCGGCAGCCGACCTCACCGGACTTATCGCCGACGGTCACTCAGTTGGCGTCTCGGTTGGCTCGTTCGGCATCACCGGGGTGACGCTGAGTTACCAGTGGTATGCCTGCCCGGACCCGAACAATGATCCCGGCCCCTGCGCCCACCCCATCGACACGACTGGTTTCACACCGATCACGGGCGCGACGAAGAGCACGATCATCGCATCTCACGCGAACCAGCTGTCCTTGTTCGCGGCGGTGACAGCATCCAAGCCCGGATACCTGACCGCAACCGTCGACACTCCGTTCTATGTGGTGGATGAACCGACGCAGATTGTCGTTAGCCAGCCTGTCGCCCTCTCGGGACTGATCGCGAACGCCGCGCACGTTGGGCAGAAGCTCACCGCCATTGCACCCCCGGTATCCATCGCTGGAGTGACCCATCAGTTCACCTGGTTTGTGCGCCGCTGCGATCCATTGCCGTGTACCGATTTCCAGCCCGTCGGCACTGGCACGACGTACACTCCCACCGCGACTGATCTGGCTGACACGGGAGAGATCCGCGTTCAGGACCACATCTCGAAAGGTGCTGAGGGCGCACCGTACTCGAGCACGGATTCGTTCTCGTTCTTCTGGGTGATTGCCCCGGGAACGACCAAGGTGACAACGGCGCCGAAACTGACGGTTAGTGCCTCGACCGATTCCGTGACATCCGGCGTCTACGTGCCGAGCACCCTGAACGGCGGCTCCGTGAGCTACCAGTGGTACGAAGATGGTCTCGCGACGGTTTCGACGCCAACTCGAACTCGAACTTCGAGCGATGTGAGCAAAGCGATCTGGGTCGATGTCACCTACCACGTGGACGGTTATCCGGATGTGGTCACACATCTCCTTGCGCAGCGCGGCACGACGACGGCCCTCGCCGAAACGATCACGGGCGGCACCCAGTACGGCGACACACTCGGTCTCGGCACGGCCTCGCCCTTCCAGGATGCTGACGCATCGACCCGCTCGATGACGTACCAGTGGTACGAGAACGGCGTTGCCATCAAGGGCGCAACCCATTCGACCTACGCTCCGCCCGCCGCATACGTCGGTAAGCACCTCACGGTCAAGACCACGGGCGCGAGCACCAACTACGCGACGCTCTCGGTGACGAGTACCGCGATCACAGTTACCCTGGGCACGTTCGGCCATGCGTTCGATCCCACGGTCAGCTTCACGGGGACCCTGCAACCGGGGACGGTCGCCACGGCGGTGCCAGACACCGCGGACTACGGGGTATCGGCCATCACCTTCCAGTACCAGTGGCAACGCAGCACCGGTTCCATCGGCAACTGGTCCACGATCACGGGAGCGACGCTCTCCCACTACACGCCTATCGCCACGGACGCGGGCGACCAGATCCGGGTATACGTCACCGCGGTCAAGACCGGATATGCCTCGGTCAGCCTGCCCAGCTTTGGTTCGCCCGTGAGCTTCTCTCCCACGCTCGTAGCATTCACGCCCCCGATCATCACCGGAACCTTCACCGTGGGTGGCGCACTCGCTCTGAGTGCCGGTGTTTGGAATACCCCGGGTCTCACCTACAGCTATGAGTGGCTGCGGAATGGCCTGCCCATTTCTGGAGTGACGACGCCCTCCTGGACGCCAACCGCCGACAGCGTTGGGGACGAGATCTACGCGCTCGTTACGGCGAGCCGTCCGGGGTACCAGTCAGTGACAGTGAGCTCCCAGGCATTCGTCGTCGCTGCAGCGAGTGCCCCGATCGCGACGCTCGCCCCGGTGATTAGCCGGGTCACGTCGACCGGCTCGAGCTATTCCGTCTCGACCGGCACTTGGAACATGGATGGACTGACCTACCAATACCAGTGGCAGATTGGCGGAGCCGATGCGTCTGGCACCGGCGCCACCGCCTCGACGTTCACGACCGATGGCTCCCAGCACGGTCAGTTAAGTGTCATCGTCACGGTCACCCGCAACGGCTATGCAACACCGGCACCCCGTGTGGTGACCTGGGCGACGCTGCTGTAGCCCTAGCCGATGGCGATGTCGACCCTGTCCGGTCGGCCGGTGAGGATGGCCGCCTTGACCTCGCGGATGGCCTTGGTGACCTCGATACCGCGAGGGCAGGCATCGGTGCAGTTGAAGGTCGTACGGCAGCGCCAGACGCCCTCCTTGTCATTCAGGATGTCCAGGCGAACCTGCGAGCCCTCATCGCGTGAGTCAAAGATGAAGCGGTGCGCGTTGACGATGGCCGCCGGTCCGAAATACTGGCCGTCGGTCCAGAAGACCGGGCAGCTCGAGGTGCACGCGGCGCACAGGATGCACTTGGTCGTGTCATCGAAGCGCTCGCGCTGCACGGGGGACTGGAGGCGTTCCTTCTCGGGCTTGGATGACGCCATCAGGAATGGCTGTACCGCCTTGAAGGACTCGAAGAACGGGTCCATATCGACGATGAGGTCCTTCTCGAGCGGAAGTCCCTTGATGGCTTCGACGTAGATGGGCTTTCCGATGTCGAGGTCCTTGAGCAGCGTCTTGCAGGCGAGCCGGTTGCGACCGTTGATGCGCATCGCATCCGAACCGCAGACGCCGTGGGCGCAGCTACGCCGGAACGACAGCGAACCGTCAATCTCCCACTTGATCTTGTGCAGGGCGTCGAGCACACGGTCGGTTCCGTGCATCACGAGGTCGAAGTCCTGCCAGTACGGTTCGGCATCAACATCCGGGTCGTAGCGTCGCACGATGAGCGTCACATCGAAGCTCGGAACTTCCGCAATCGGTGCATCCGCACTGGCCGTTGCTGTGCTCATTCGTTTAGTACTTTCTTTCCATCGGTGGGTAGTTCGTGATCACGACGGGTTTCCAGCCGAGCGTGATGTGGTCGCCCGCCTCGGCCGACTCCGGGTCGCCCGTGCGGTACGCCATGGTGTGCACCAGGAACTTTTCGTCATCGCGCTTCGGGTAGTCCTCGCGCATGTGTCCGCCACGTGATTCGTGACGCGATCGTGCCGAGTAGACGAGCACCTCGGCCAGGTCGAGCAGGAAGCCCAGCTCGACGGCTTCGAGTAGATCGGTGTTGTACCGCTTGCCCTTGTCCTGAATGCGGATGTTCTTGTAGCGCTTGCGCAGCTGCTCGATGAGCTCCGTGACCTCCTTGAGGCTTTCTTCCGTGCGGAAGATCTGCGCGTTACGGTCCATCGAATCCTGCAGCTCTTTGCGGATGACCGCGATGCGCTCGGATCCATCGCCGGCACGGACCGAGTCGAGCAGCTCGCGGATGCCCTTCGCCGGATCCTTCGGAAGCGGCGTCCACGGCGCGGTCTTGACGTAGGTGACCGCGTTCTGGCCGGCCCGCTTGCCGAAGACATTGATGTCGAGCAGCGAGTTGGTGCCGAGTCGGTTCGAGCCGTGCACGCTCACGCAGGCGCACTCTCCGGCCGCGTACAGGCCGGGCACGACGTCGGTGTTGCTGCGCAGCACCTCGGCGTTGTTATTGGTCGGGATGCCGCCCATTGCATAGTGCGCGGTCGGCAGCACCGGGACGGGCTCGGTATACGGTTCAACACCGAGATACGTGCGCGCGAACTCGGTGATGTCCGGAAGCTTCTCGTCGATGACGGCGGGCTCGAGGTGAGTGATGTCGAGGTAGAGATAGTCCTTGTTTGGCCCGGCGCCGCGACCCTCGCGGATCTCGAGCGCCATCGAGCGCGCAACGATGTCACGGGGAGCCAGGTCTTTCAGCGTCGGCGTGTATCGCTCCATGAAGCGTTCGCCGCTCGCGTTGCGCAGGATCGCCCCCTCGCCGCGCGCCGCTTCGGAGAGCAGGATGCCGAGGCCTGCAAGCCCGGTGGGGTGGAACTGGAAGAACTCCATGTCCTCGAGCGGCAGCCCCTTGCGCCAGATGATACCGACACCGTCGCCGGTGAGCGTGTGCGCATTCGAGGTGGTCTTGAAGATCTTGCCGAAGCCGCCGGTGGCGAAGATGATCGCTTTGCCCTGGAACACGTGCAGTTCGCCAGTGGCCAGTTCGTAGGCGACGACTCCGGACGGGACATCCTTGCCCTTAACCTTGGTCATGACCATGTCGAGCACGTAGTACTCGTTGAAGAAGTTGATGCCGAGCCTCACGCAATTCTGGAACAGCGTCTGCAGGATCATGTGACCGGTGCGGTCGGCGGCGTAGCAGGCTCGGCGAACGGGAGCTGCTCCGTGCTCGCGGGTGTGACCGCCGAAGCGGCGCTGGTCGATCTTGCCCTCGGGCGTGCGGTTGAACGGCAGGCCCATGTTCTCCAGGTCGAGAACGGCGTCGATCGCCTCTTTCGCGAGGATCTCGGCCGCATCCTGGTCAACTAGGTAGTCGCCACCCTTGACGGTGTCGTAGGTGTGCCACTCCCAGTTGTCCTCTTCGACATTGGCGAGCGCTGCCGCCATGCCGCCCTGCGCTGCACCGGTGTGCGAGCGGGTCGGATAGAGCTTGGAAATCACGGCGGTGTTGGCGTGCGGTCCGGCCTCGATGGCCGCTCGCATCCCGGCGCCGCCCGCGCCAACGATGACGATGTCGTGCTGGTGGTAATGAACGCCGTCGAGAATGGTGCCGTCCGGAATCATCGCAGGCTCCGCGGCCTTCGTTGTGCGCGCCGCGGGCTTGCTGGCTGTTGCCGGCTTGGTTGCCGCCGGCTGCTTCGGTTCCGCCATTACTTCGCCGTGCAGAAGTCGGGCAGCGTGCCGGGGAGCGCGTTGGTCGGGCACGGGTTGAAGGTGTAGATCACGAGGGTCCCTAGGACGAGAAGGATGACGGTTGATGCGAGGATGCCGACCAGCAGAAGTCGACGCAGGTTCTTGTTGTGCGCGTAGTCGTTGACCAGGGTGCGCATTCCATTGGCGCCGTGGATGAGGGCGAGCCAGAGCAGCAGCGTGTCCCAGACGATCCAGAACGGGTCGGCGAGCTTGCCAGCGACGAACGCGAAGTCGATCGCGCGAACTCCGTTGCCGGCGACGAGATTGACAAACAGGTGGCCAAATATCAGGACGACCAGGAACAGGCCGCTGATCCGCATGTACAGCCAGCCCCACTTCTCCCAGTTGACGCGGCGCTTCCTGGGCGGGGTGTACGAAGAACGGGGTGCCGGAATCGTTTCGGTTGTCATGATGCGCTCGTGTGCCCCTGGATCTCGAGGACGATGGTGCGGATCTGCTCTGGCGCAAATCCGGCGATGAGAACGATCCACAGCAGGATCACGATGACGAACAACAGGCGTTGGTGACGTGCCCCGACGCTCCAGAAGTCGATGAGGATGATCCGAAGGCCGTTGAGCGCGTGGTAGCCGATCGCGACGACGAGGGCGAACTCGCCCAGCCCCATGATCGGCTGCTTGTACTCGTCGATGACGCCGTTATAGGCCTGCGGCGAAATGCGCACGATCGAAGTATCCAGGATGTGCACCAGCAGGAAGAAGTAGATGGCAACGCCCGTGATGCGGTGCAGCACCCACGACCACATTCCTTCGCGACCCCGGTACAGGGTGCCCGACAGGCGAGGCGGCTTGATTTTTAGGGCGGCGGCTGGCGGCGTCGCCAGGGCACCGGCCGATTTCTCTGGCACGAGCAGCACTCCTTGGCTGTGGTCCGGGCCTCGCAAATGATGCCCGGTGGTTGTCTCGATAGGACGAATCCCAGTGTATGTCTACCCTGAACGACTCGGTGGCAGCTACCAGTCTAACTATCTTGATCTCAAGAGACTTTTCGCACGCGGGGTACCGCGCCTGCCACCGCACCGACCGTGATTTTCCGCTCGCTGAGCAGCGCCTGCCGAGCCACCACGCTGGCGTAGTGCGCGATCAGCTGGTCGCAGACCGTCTCCCAGCTGCGCCCCACCACGCCCCGCCGGCCGGCCTCGCCCATCCGGAGCCGAAGCGCGGGATCGCCGGTGAGGAGTTCGATGGTTCTGCGCAGCTCGCGGATGTCGCCAGGACCGTACAGGAATCCGGTTACACCGGGCGTGACGAGGTCGATGGGACCGCCGGAGCGCGGCGCAACCACCGGCAGGCCGCTCGCGTGCGCCTCCTGGACGGTCTGTCCGAAGGTTTCTTCTTCTCCCGTGTGCAGGAAGACATCGAAGCTCGCGTACGCCGACGCAAGATGCTCGCCACGCAACTGCCCGAGAAAGGTCACCGGCATGCCCTCGAGTCTCTTCCGGATGAGCGGCATCCCCGGTCCATCGCCAACGATGGCGACGCTGATGCCGGGTACGCCGCGCAGCGCCGCCAGGTTTTCCAACTGTTTCTCCGGGGCGACCCGTCCGACGTAGCCGATGACTACTTCGTCGTTTGGAGCCAGCTCGGCGCGCAGTTCGTTCACCTCGGGGCGATCGCGGTTGCGGGGGTGATAGGTCTCGAGATCGACTCCGCGACCCCAGCGCTTGAGCCGCTTCAGGCCTGCGCTGCGCAGATCCTTCATGGTCGCCGACGACGGTACAAGCGTCAGCGTGGCGTCGCGGTGGATGCGACGAAGAATTTTCCAGGCCAGCGGCTGGAAGACGGACAGGCGGTTCCTTCTGGCGTAGCCGGCAACATCCGTCTGGAAGATTGCGACCGTGGGGATGCCGAGTCGCCTGCTTGAGGCAATCGCCTCGCCGCCGAGAAGGAACGGTGATGCGACGTGGACAACATCGGGACCGAAATCTTCCATGATCCGCTGCACGTGCAGCCCCGGCAGGCCCACCGGAAATTGACGGTACGGGATGGCGGGGATCTCGACGACGGGAAACCCCGCGTATGTTGCCGGTGCCCCGCAGGACGGAACCATCACGAGGGCATCGTGGCCCCGGTTCCGCAGGTTTTCCAGCACTTTGCAGACGCTGGTGGTGACTCCGTTGACAGTGGGAAGAAAGCTCTCTGTGACAACGAGAACGCGCATGTCCCGAAGATTACGTGCTTGTAATTACGCACAGATGAATACAGCCTTACGAGTCGTGGCCGGGAGTCTAGGGTTGCAAGCATGTCCTTGCTCCCACTCGACGGCTTCTACAGCGTGATTCCGGCGGGCGGCGTCGGTTCCCGGTTGTGGCCGCTGTCCCGGGCGGATGCCCCCAAGTTCCTGCACGATCTCACCGGATCGGGGCATACGCTTCTGCGCGACACCTGGGACCGGCTCGTTCCGCTGTCCGGCGCCGACCGAATCATGGTCGTGACGGGGCGCGCGCACCGCGCCGCCGTCGAGGCGCAGCTGCCCGAGCTTGCCGACAGGAACGTTGTGCTGGAGAGCGAACCGCGCGACTCGACCGCGGCCATTGGGCTCGCCGCCGCCATCCTGGCCAGCCGTGAGCCGGATGTCATCATCGGCTCCTTCGCGGCCGACCACGTCATCGGGAAAACGAAACGTTTCGCGAAAGCGGTCACTGAGGCGGTCGCCGTCGCGCGAGCCGGCTACATCGCCCTCATCGGCATAGCGCCGACTGAGCCGGCGACGGGATTCGGCTACATCCACTACGGCGAACCTCAGGAAATCGACGGAGCACCCAGTGCCCGGATGGTGGATCGTTTTGTCGAGAAGCCGGATCTGAAGACCGCGCAGGGCTATCTTGACGACGGCTGCTACCTGTGGAACGCGAGCATGTTCATCGCGCGAGCCGACGTGCTTCTCACGCAGCTCGGCGAGTCCGAGCCCGAGCTGCTCGCAGGCCTTCGCGAACTCGCGTCGGTGTGGGATGGGGACGGTCCGACGCGCGGAGCAACGGTCGACCGCATCTGGCCAACCCTGAAGAAGATCGCGATCGACTACACAGTCGCTGAGCCGGCCGCCGCCGCCGGTCGCGTCGTCGTGATCCCCGGCGACTTCGAGTGGGACGACGTCGGAGACTTCGGATCCATCGCAAAGCTGCACTCTCGAGGCCGCAAGTCGGATCTCGCGATCCTCGGTGAGGATGCGCGGGTGCTCGCCGATTCATCCACCGGGGTCGTAATCAGCGAGGGGAAACGCCTCATCTCGCTCATCGGAGTCACGGATATCGTGGTCGTCGACACCGAGGATGCGCTGCTGGTCACCACCACCCAAAACGCCCAGCGGGTGAAAGCGGTCGTTGACGCACTTAAGTTGTCCGGCCGCAGCGATGTTCTTTAGCGCTTGCCCGTTCACTGGCGAGTCGTAAGATCGCTGCATGACGCAGGGACGTGACGGCAAGGACGCCGGGCACGCCATTGACTGGCAGGTGCTGCGAGACGCCGCGACCGAGGCGATGTCTCACGCATACGTGCCGTACTCGAAATTCCCCGTTGGCGCCGCCGCTCTGGTCGACGACGGGCGGGTTATCTCCGGTTGCAACGTAGAGAATGCGTCGTACGGGCTCACCCTGTGCGCCGAGTGCGCGCTCGTATCGAGCCTCCACATGACCGGGGGCGGCCGACTGGTCGCTTTTTACTGCGTCGATGGCACCGGCGGTGTTCTGATGCCGTGCGGACGTTGCCGGCAACTGCTGTACGAACACTCGATATCCGGGATGGTGCTGGAGACCGTTTCGGGCATCCGCACCATCGATGAGGTCCTTCCGGATGCGTTCGGTCCCCGTCAGCTCGAAGAATTCTCCGCAACAAATGGTGCGTCCGCGCAGTAATCGTGCGCGAAGAGGAGGTCAGACAAGGGCAAAACGACGAAGCGCTGTCGAAATCATTTCATTTACATTTCGAAGCAGTACCGGATTTGTAACCATCTGGTGGGTCGAGGCCCTAGGCCACTGGCGATTTCCGCAGTAATCAGTAACCTGTATCAACATTCCCCGCATGTCCCGCGGGCCGTGCAATCCACGTAAGGAATCACATTGCGAATCACACCCAAGAAGATCGGACTGGGCGTACTCGCCACAGTCAGCGCCGTAGCCCTGCTTGCAGGTTGTGCTGCAGCACCGAAGGCAGCGACCGTGGCGAAGTCGAAGTACCTGCCATGCGTCGTCGGTGACACCGGCGGTTTCAGCGACCACTCATTCAACGAACTCACCCTCAACGGCGTTGTTGCAGCGGCGACCAAGATCAACTCGAACTACAAGAAGGTTGCATCGGCCACCTCGGACGACCTCGTCCCCGGAATCCAGAGCATGATTACCGATAAGTGCAACATCATCGCGACTCCCGGTTTCGACTTCGAGAAGCCGGACACGGATGCCGCCAAGGCAAACCCGAAGACGAACTTCATCATCCTCGATGACAACACCATCAACCTCCCGAACGTCAAGAACATCGTGTTCGAGACCGACGAGGCAGCGTTCCTCGGTGGCTACATCGCGGCGAGCTACTCCAAGACCGGCGTCGTCGGCACCTGGGGTGGAGCGCAGTACCCGTCGGTGACCATCTACATGGACGGCATTGCGGACGGCATCGCGTACTACAACCAGCAGAAGAGCAAGAACGTCCAGCTCGTCGGTTGGAACGAGGCCACGCAGAAGGGCACCTTCATCGGTGACTTCAGCAACCAGACGCTCGCGAAGAGCGACACTCAGGCTCAGCTCGACCAGAAGGCGGATGTCATCATCCCCGTCGCCGGCTCGCTGTACCAGGGTGCTGCTGCCGCCATCAAGTCCTCGGGCAGCGACGCTGTCCTCGAGGGCGTTGACGCCGACATCTTCCAGACCGACCCGAGCTACGGTTCGCTCATGCTCGTGTCGATCCTGAAGAACCTTGCCGCTCCGACCGAGGCAGCAATCGTCGCCTCATCGAAGTCGAAGTCGTTCGATAACACCCAGTACGTCGGGAACCTGAAGAACAACGGCGTTGGCATCTCCTCGTTCCACAACTTCTCGTCGAAGGTCGACCCGGGTCTTGCTGCCGAGGTTGCCAAGATCAAGGCGGGAATCATTGACGGCTCGATCAAGGTCGCATCGCCGTCTAGCTTCAACAAGTAATATCGCTCTTCACTGAACCGTCACCGGTCGGGGAGACTCGAACAGTATTCGAGCCTTCCCGGCCGGGGCGGTTCTTCCCCTTTGGAATTGGGAAACAAAACATCGCATGAAACTCGAACTGCGGGGCATCACAAAGACGTTCGGTGCCCTGGTCGCCAACGACCACATCAACCTCACGGTTGAACCCGGTGAGATCCACTGTCTGCTTGGCGAAAACGGCGCAGGCAAATCCACCCTGATGAACGTCCTCTCCGGCCTGTACCAGGCCGACTCGGGCGACATCCTCCTTGATGACAAGGTGCAGCACTTCGTCGGCCCGGGCGACGCTGCCCTCGCCGGGATCGGCATGGTGCACCAGCACTTCATGCTCATCCCCGTTTTCACGGTCGCCGAAAACGTCATGCTCGGTCACGAGGAATCCAAGGGCGGATTCCTCGACATCGCGGCAGCGCGAGCGAGGGTTACCGAGATTTCCGCGCGCTTCGGGTTCGATGTCGACCCGGATGCGATCATCGAAGATCTTCCCGTTGGCGTCCAGCAGCGGGTGGAGATCATCAAGGCGCTGTCGCGCGAGGCGAAGGTGCTCGTCTTCGACGAGCCGACGGCCGTTCTCACGCCCCAGGAGACCGACGAGCTCATCGCCATCATCAAGCAGCTGCGATCCGCCGGGACCGCCATCGTCTTCATCAGCCACAAGTTGCGCGAGGTCCGCGAGGTGGCGGACAAGATCACCGTCATGCGACTCGGCAAGGTGGTCGGCGAGGCCAAGCCAACCGCGACGAACGCCCAGCTCGCCGAACTCATGGTCGGCCGATCGGTTGGCCTGACGGTCGTCAAGTCCAAGGCGGTGACCCAGGATCACGCTCTGGTCGTGAAAGACCTGAGCATCGAGGATGCCGTTGGCAAACGCGTGGTCGACAACGTCTCGTTCGAGGTGCGGGCGGGCGAGATCCTGGCAATCGCTGGCGTGCAGGGCAACGGGCAGACCGAGCTCACCGAGGCGCTCATCGGCCTGCAGGATCGCGTGGTCGGCAGCATTGAGCTGGACGGCAAGAGCCTGCGTCACCTGCCAATCGGCCGCGTGCTCGATGCCGGGGTGGGATTCGTGCCGGAAGACCGACAGGAAGATGCCCTTATTGCCGAGTTCTCCATAGCGGAGAACCTCATGCTCGACCGGTCGGATGGCGAGCCTTTCGTCAAAGGGGGATCGCTGCAACTGAAGTACCGGGCCGACTTCGCGGAGCAGAAGGTCAAGGAATTCGACGTTCGGGCGCAGGGCATCGAGACGCTCGTCGGGCGCCTGTCCGGAGGAAACCAGCAGAAGGTCGTGCTGGCTCGCGAGCTGAGTCGCACGCTTCGCCTCTTCGTCGCGGCTCAGCCGACGCGCGGACTGGATGTCGGCTCGATCGAGTTCGTCCACGAACAGATCGTTGCCACCAGGGATGCCGGTGTCCCGGTCATCGTGGTCTCGACCGAGCTCGACGAGGTCATCGCGCTCGCTGATCGAATTGCCGTGATGTATGAGGGGCGGATCGTCGGCATCGTGGCAGGCAACACCCCCCGCGACGTCCTCGGCCTGATGATGGCCGGAGAACTTCCGGCCGGAACGGAGCTCGCAGCATGAGCGACGAACTGCCATCCGGCGTTCCGGTTGCGGATACCGGCACCGACCTCGGGCCCCTCGCGCTCGGCGACAAGGAGGCGCCCGTCGGCGGCATCGGTGAGCCCGGCGCGGTCCCTGAGCCCGGCGCGGTCCCTGAGCCCGTCGAAGGGCGTTTCGAAGGCGTACTTCGCGAAATCATGTCGGGGAGCATCGTACTGACGATCCTCGCCATTGTGATCTCGCTCGTCATCGGCGCGATCCTTATCGCTTCGACGAACGCGAATGTCCAGGCGGCCGGTGGGTATTTTCTCGCCCGGCCAACAGACACCCTGCTCGCAATCTGGAATTCCGTTGCCGCCGCCTATGCCGACATCTTCCGTGGCGGCATCTACGACTACACCGCGACGAGCTTCGGTACGGGGATCACGTCCCTCTTCAATACCCTGAGCTTCTCGACGCCCCTCATCGCGGCGGGCCTTGGAATCGCCGTCGGTTTCCGCTCCGGCATATTCAACATCGGTGGAACCGGCATCATCCTGGTCTCGGCCGCGTCCGCTGGCTGGGTCGGCTTTCACTTTTCCATGCCGTTCGGCATCCACATGGTCGTTGCCATCCTGGCCGGTCTGGTCGCTGGCGGTATCTGGGGCTTCATCGTCGGATTTCTGAAGGCCCGATTCGGTGCGCACGAGGTCATCGTGACGATCATGCTCAACTACGTTGCGCTGTATCTCGTCGACTACCTGCTGAACACACCAGTGCTGCGCGACCCGGGCTCAAACGCCCCGCAGAGTCCGCCGGAGAAGTCAACGGCCATCCTGTTCCACCTCATCGGCCCGCAGTACGCGCTCAACTTCGGGTTCATCATCGTCATCGGCGCGACCGTCTACTGCTGGTGGCTGCTGTCTCGGTCGAGCCTTGGCTTCAAACTTCGCGCGGTCGGGGAGAATCCGCGCGCCGCTCGCGTGGCTGGCATCCGGATCAATCGGATGTTCATCTACGTGATGGTCATTTCCGGCATCCTCGTCGGCTTTGCCGGCGTCTATCAGGTGCTCGGACAAAACACGACCGGCTTCGACCGGAGCATTGACGCCAACATCGGTTTCACCGCGATTACCGTTGCTCTGCTGGGGAGGTCGCGTCCGGGCGGGGTGTTCGCGGCAGGATTGCTGTTCGGATTCCTGCAGGCCGGGAGCTACCTGATGCAGTCCGACCAGGGTGTCAACGTCAACGTGATTCCCGTCATCCAGGCCGTCATCGTCCTGTTCCTGGCCGCACCACCGCTCGTTCGTGCCATCTTCCGGCTGCCCGCCCCCGGTACCAAACGGAAAACCCGGGGTCGACTGCCCGCGGTTGCCGCTGGTGCCAGCACGACGATCGGAGCGTCGAAATGACGACCGCAACCACTGTCCCGACCCGGACCCCCGCGACGAGCGCCCCGGTTGTCCGGCTGTCATGGAAGACGCCGATCGCGCTTGCGGTGTTCGCCCTGCTCTCGGTGCTATTGCTGGTCGTGTTCGTCCGCAGCGGCCTGTCACACATGGAGTTCACTCCCAACGTGAAGGGCGCGGTTCAGCTTCCGCTCGTGAACGTTCCGGGAGCGCCGGTCGAGATCACCATCGCGATCGTCGCGCTGGTGATGGCGGTGCTCTCCGGGGTACTGACCTGGCTGCAGCGCAAGACCCCACTCTGGTACATCGCGATCTTCGCTGTGCTGCTCGTGTTCGGGTTCCTGGTCTGGGCATCTGCGGGGCTTCCCCGTCAGCTCAATATCACCGACCTGCTGACCGGCGCGATCGCGATCAGCACGTCGCTCATCTTCGGCGCGCTCGGCGGTGTGATTACCGAACGCGTTGGCGTGGTGAATGTGGCAATTGAGGGCCAGCTACTGATGGGCGCCTTCATGTGCGCCGTCGCATCGACGCTGACCGGATCCTTCGTGGTCGGTATCATCGCTGCCGCGCTCGCCGGAGTGCTGGTGTCGTTTGTTCTCGGCGTGTTCGCGATTCGCTACGCGGTGAACCAGGTCATCGTCGGTGTCGTGCTGAACCTTCTGGTGCTAGGTCTGACCACGTTCCTGTATCAAGAAGTGCTGCTGGCCAATATTCCGGCGCTGAATTCACCGCCAACGATTCAGCGCCTGCCGATTCCGGGGCTCAGCCTCATCCCGGTCATCGGCCCGCTGTTCTTCGACCAGAACGTCATCGTCTACATCATGTACGTTGCGGTTGCCGCGGTGACGATCGGCCTGTTTCGCACCCGCTGGGGACTTCGTCTTCGCGCGGTTGGCGAGCATCCGCAGGCCGCAGACACCGTTGGCATCAACGTAGCGCGCACCCGGTTCTGGAACGTCGCACTGGCCGGCGTCATCGTCGGCGTCGGCGGATCGTCGTTCACCCTCGGCGGCGTTCCATTCGGGGCGAACATGACAGATGGCTTCGGATATATCGCTCTCGCCGCGGTGATCTTCGGTGGTTGGCATCCGATTCGAGCGACGCTCGCTGCGTTGCTGTTCGGCTTCACCACCTATCTGCAGAGCTCGCTGGCCTCGCTCGACTCACCGGTGCCAAACGATTTCCTGCTCATGCTTCCCTACGTCGTGACGATCCTCGCCGTCGCCGGGTTCGTTGGCCGGGTTCGCGGGCCGGCGGCATCCGGCAAACCGTACATCAAGTCGTAGCCGGACGCGCTTCTTTCCCATCTTCTAGGTAAGGCACCAACACCATGGTTGAACCCTTTGACGTCGTCGACCTGATTCGGGCCAAGCGTGACGGCGGCGAGTTGTCGCAGCCGCAGGTCGCCTGGCTGATCGACGCGTACACGCGCGGCTATGTCGCGGATGAGCAGATGTCGGCCATGACGATGGCGATTTTCCTGAACGGGATGGGTCGCGCTGAGATTCGGGACCTGACGCTCGCGATGGTCGCGAGCGGGGAACGACTCGATTTCTCCCGGCTGGCCAAGAAGACGACAGACAAGCACTCGACCGGTGGTGTCGGCGACAAGATCACGCTCCCGCTTGCCCCGCTCGTCGCATCGTTCGGCGTCGCAGTGCCGCAGTTGTCGGGTCGCGGTCTCGGGCACACCGGCGGAACGCTCGACAAGCTGGAGAGCATCCCGGGTTGGCGTGCGAACCTCAGCACCTCGGAGTTCTACTCACAGCTTGACTCTGTCGGCGCGGTTGTCTGCGCTGCGGGCGCAAGCCTGGCGCCCGCAGACGGCAAGCTCTACGCCCTGCGCGATATCACCGGAACGGTCGAGGCGATTCCTCTCATCGCCTCGTCGATCATGAGCAAGAAGATTGCCGAGGGCACGGCGGCGCTGGTTCTGGATGTGAAGTTCGGCTCCGGAGCGTTCCTCCAGGACCCGGCGCGCGGCCGCGAACTCGCCGAGACGATGGTGAGGCTGGGAACGGACGCGGGCGTCGCGACGGTCGCGCTGCTCACCAACATGAACGTGCCGCTCGGACTCACCATCGGAAATGCGAATGAGGTACGCGAGTCACTGGAGGTCCTCTCCGGAGGTGGTCCGGCGGACGTCGTCGAACTTACCGTCGCGCTCGCCAGGGAGATGCTCGCCCTCGCGGGCCTGCCCGACGCCGATCCCGCCGCGGCGCTTCGAGACGGTCGTGCCATGGACACCTGGCGTGCAATGATTTCCGCGCAGGGTGGCGACCCGGATGCGGGGTTGCCGAAGCCGAAGGAGAGCCACGTCGTGCTCGCACCGCGCTCGGGTGTTCTCGTTCGGCAGGAAGCGCTGCCGTTCGGCATCGGTGCCTGGCGTCTCGGTGCAGGCCGGGCGCGGCAGCAGGATCCGGTGCACCATGCTGCCGGCATCGACCTGCACGCGAAGCCCGGTGACGCGGTCGTTGCGGGCGCGCCGCTGTTCACGCTGCACTCGAACGATGCCGATCGTTTTGCACGGGCACTCGAGGCGGTTGAGGGTGCGTGGGAGATCGCCGATCCCGGCACCGAGCCGCACACCGGCGGCCCGCTCATCGCCGGCCGTATCACCGCCTAAAACTCCGTGAGAGGTCCCAATCGACCCATAAAGTCGACACTTTAGGGTCGATTGGGACCTCTCACGGGGTCCAGCCTCGATTCCTCAGGTTGCGCGCGAGACGTGCCAGGAAGTCGCCGGAGTCGCGCAGGTCTGACCTCGAGATTCGAGTGTGGTGCCAGCCCGCGTCCTGCAGCCGGGGAACACGATGGATGTCCTTCTCCCACTGTGCAGCGTCTGTCCGATGATGGTCACCTTCGTAGTCCAGGGCCATCGAAAACCTCGGATAGACCAGGTCCGGCATCGCCAGGAACCCTCCCTTAGCGTCGAATAGCTCGATGTTCACCGCCGGCGTCGGTAATCCCGCTGCATGGATTCGGTATCTGATCTTTGACTCCGGCGCCGAGTCTGCGCGGTCACTTGCCAGCGGGGCGATTGCTCGGAGTCGAGCTATCCCTCGTTTGGTTGGATGCCGATTAATCGCCACATAGATGTCGTTTGCCGACAGCCGGTCCGCGTCCTCGCGTCGCCACCAGAGGCAGTAGTCGGCAATAGCCAGAAGATCCTCCTCTTGCAGGTAGCCGGACAGGTCGCACAAGGTTCTCGCCTGGGAGGTTAGGCGCACACCGTCTCTTCGAACCGCATCCGTCGGGTGGAGGGCGACGTGATGACCGGCCACACCCCGCGCCTTTGAGGCGCGTGTGTCGGGCGGTACCGAAACGTGCAACCGTTCGTCGCTACTCCAGCGCGGCGGTAGCGGCATCCCCCACAGCTTGGCAGCGCTGAAGTGAGAGACGATCGCTGATGGTGTGGTCCGCGATAGGAAGGCCGTCGCCTTTGCTGCTTCATCCAACGTGGTGCCGGCGCCCGCACGAACGCCCCAGTACGGAGCCTCGAGGTCGTGACCGCGCAGCCGCGACCTACTTGCCCCACTTGCCAGCGCGTCGCGCACTGCGAAGCCCTCAGTGGGAAGGGCCGAGGGGAGTGGCGTTCCGGACTTCATCGCTCGATGATCGCCGAAGTCAGCTACGCATCGAGCAAACTTCGCATCTCAGGGAAACTAGCGATCTACCTCGAACATGTGCGGGACGGGTCGACATCCCGTGAAAGGTCCCAATCGACCGTAAAACGCCCGGAATTATGGGTCGATTGGGCCCTCTCACGGAGTTTGTATATGAAAGTTAGTCTCGTATATGAAATACTGGGCGCATGGTCACCCCTGCCGAGCACGGCGCCGCGCGTATCGAATGGATCCGGTCGCGGATGCCGCTCCTTACCCAGGCGCGCATCGAGTTCACCGAGCGAAAACCCCTCAGCGGGCATCGCATCGGGATGTCGCTCCACCTCGAGCCCAAGACCGCCGTGCTGCTTGAGGTGCTGCAGGCCGGAGGCGCCGAGATCGTCGCGACAGGCAACCATGGCTCGACCCAGGACGACATCGTCGCGTTCCTGCGAGAGCAGGGGATGACCGTGTTCGGGGCGCGCGATGACGCCCTCGATCGGCACCACGCGAACATCGCATCCGTTCTGGATGCCCAGCCGACCATCCTGCTCGACAACGGTGCCGACCTCGCCGCGGGTGTCGTCGAACGGGGGACCAGCGCGTCCGTCCTCGGCGGCACCGAAGAGACCACATCCGGTGGGAACCGCCTCCGCGGCGAGCTCGCCGGTCGCATCCCGTTTCCCATCATTGTGATCAACGACAGCCTGCTCAAGGCGATCGGCGAGAACAAGCACGCCGTCGGACAATCCGTCGTCGAGAGCATCATGCGCATCACAAATCTGCGTATCCCGGGTCGTCGCTTCGTGGTCGCCGGCTACGGCTGGTGCGGACGCGGAATCGCGCACTACCTCCGCGCGATGGGCGGCAAGGTCGCTGTCGCCGAGATCGACGAGCTCAAGGCATTTGAGGCGGCCATGGATGGCTATCGCGTCGACGAGCTGGGCAGCCTGACGCCGTGGGCTGAAGTTCTCATCACGGCGACCGGGCAGCCAAATATCCTCACGCCGGACTTGTTTGATCGGCTCGGCAACGGCACCGTCCTGGCAAACGCCGGCCACTTCCCGTGGGAGATCGATACGGCCGCACTCTACGCATCCGCAACGTCGAGACGTGAGCTGGACGACGCGATCGAGCGCATCGAGCTGCCGAATGGCAAACACGTCATCCTGCTGGCGGGCGGCCGCATGGTCAACCTTGCCGGCCGCGAACCGAAGGGAAACTCGCTGGAGTCGATGGATCTCGGATTCCTGCTGCAGTCCCTTTCCCTCGAGCGCGTCGCAACCGCGGCGGCAACGCTCCAGCCGGGTGCCCAGGCCGTACCGGACGACATCGATCGCGAGATCGCGCGAAGGATGTTGCGGGCGATGGCGGCGACCGAGTGACTCCTCGCGCCGAGTCGCGCGAGTACTCCGCGCCGGCCCTGGACAAGGGTCTGGACATTCTCGAACTGCTCGCGAACGAGGCCAGCGGCCTTACCCAGACCGAGATCGCGGATGCGGTCGGTCGCACGGTCAGCCAGATTTTTCGAGTGTTAGCCACGCTGGAGAAACGCGGCTACATTTATCGCGACCGCCAGTCCGGCATCTACGGACTGTCGATGCGGCTATTCGACCTGGCGCACCAGCATCCACCGCTCCGTGGTTTGATCGCGGTCGCCATTGGTCCGATGCGCGAGCTGTCTGAACGCGTCGCGCAGTCGTGCAATCTCAGCGTGCTCGACGAGGACCGCGTGCGCATCATCGCGCAGGTCGAGTCGCCAGCCGATTTCGGCTACCGGGTGCGCATCGGGGCGACCTTTCCGATCGAGACCACCGCGTCCGGCGCCGTACTCACGAGCGGACTGGGAAGCCCCATTGCCCGCGACGGCTATCTCAGTCGAGCCGACGCACTGCAGGCCGGCATAACGGACGTCGTCGCCGGGATATCGGATGTCGCGGGTACGACCGTCGCCGCGCTCACTGTTCCCTACGTTGCGACTTCGTTCAGCGCAACGAGCGTCGAGGATGTCATTGCCGCGACCACGCAAACTGCTCGCGCAATTGCTGGCCGTCTGCTGGGAGTGTCGGGCTGACCCACCGGTAGATTTGCCTC
This sequence comes from Galbitalea sp., assembly GCA_036271875.1. GTDB lineage: Bacteria > Actinomycetota > Actinomycetes > Actinomycetales > Microbacteriaceae > Galbitalea. Next base: position 99,788 of record DATAZU010000017.1, on the reverse strand, counting down.
TATGAGTTCTTCCGGTGCCGACTTTATTCTTCCGATCGACGGCACGAACATCGTGGACCTCCCGAAGGTCTCGTTGCACGATCACCTCGACGGAGGTCTGCGCACCGACACGATTCTCGAGCTTGCCGACGCCATCGGCCTCGAAATGCCCGCCGGCGATCCGGAGGCACTGCAGGACTGGTTCGACGAGAGTTGTGACTCCGGCGATCTGGTCGATTACCTGAAGACCTTCGATCTCACGATCGCAGTCATGCAGACCGCGGATAACCTGCACCGGGTCGCCCGGGAATTCGTTCAGGACCTCGGTGCGGACGGCGTCATTTACGGGGAGATTCGCTGGGCGCCCGAGCAGCACCTAAAGGGCGGGCTCTCCCTCGACGATGCGGTCGAAGCGGTGCAGGCCGGTCTTGACGCCGGCGTGAGGGAGCTGCGAGCTGCGGGCCACGACATCCGGGTTGGCCAACTGGTGAGCGCGATGCGCCACCTCGACCGCGGTCTCGAAATCGCGCAGCTCGCGGTTCGGCACCGTGATCGCGGGGTCGTCGGATTCGATATCGCCGGCCCAGAGAACGGCTTCCCGCCGTCCAACCTGCGCGAAGCTTTCGACTACCTCGCTCGCGAATACATGCCGTGCACCGTGCACGCGGGAGAGGCCGCCGGCCTCGCGAGCATCGAGAGCGCGCTGTTCGATGGTCGCGCGATGCGTCTCGGGCACGGCGTGCGAATCGCCGAAGACATTGTGCTCGAACGCGAGGATGAGGAGAGTAGCTTCGTCGCCCTCGGCCCGGTCGCGCAGTGGGTGAAGGACCGCGAAATCGTCCTCGAGACATCCCCCTCGTCCAATCTGCAGACGGGCACCATCGAGCAGTGGGGCGACGACATGATCGATCACCCCTTCGACCTGCTCTACCAGCTCGGTTTTGCTGTAACGGTCAACACCGACAACCGCCTGATGAGCAACACGTCACTCAGCCGGGAGCTCGCGATTCTCTCCGAGACGTTCGGCTACGACATGGCAGACATCGAGGTGTTCCAACTGAACGCGGCCGCGGGAGCGTTCCTCTCCTACGAGGATCGCGAAGAGCTCACGAACCGCATCCTTCAGGGCTTCGGGCGGGTCTGAATGGCGCTGCCCGATCTGCCGCCGGAAGCGATCGCGCTCAAGATCGCGGTCGACGACTGGCGCGGCGCCGTCCGTGCAGCCGGAGGCGTACTCACGGCATCCGGTTTTGCGAGCCCAGAGTACTCGGACGAGATGATCAGGATGATCGAGGAGCACGGTCCTTACGTGGTCATCGCGCCGGGTCTCGCCCTCGCCCACGCGCGCCCCGGCCCCGCCGTTCTGAGGGACGGCATCGCGGTTGTGACACTGAGCCGTCCCGTCGATTTCGGGCATCCATACAACGACCCGGTGACGGTTATCGTTGCCCTCGCCGTGGTGTCGGCCGAGGCGCAGATCGCTCTGGTCGCCGAGTTGGCCAACGTCTTCAATGACTCGAGTGCGATCAGCGACCTGGCGGCAGCGACCTCGGTGGACGACGTGAAGCGCATTCTGGGGGGCTCATGAAGATCGTCGCGATCTGTGGAGCGGGCATCGGATCCAGCGGAATCCTCAAGGTGAACGCGGAACGCGTGCTGGCGCGACTGGGCATCAGCGCGGATGTCAGTGCCGCCCATCTGACGACGCTTGCGACGGATGCTGCCAACGCTCAGATCATTCTGACGAGCCCCGAATTTCTCGGGGACATCGGCAAGACCAATGCGGATGTAATCGTCGTCGAAAACTATTTCGACACCGACGAGCTCACTCGGAAGCTGCAGCAAGCCCTGGGGTAGGCAGCGCTCCCGGCTTGCGAACCACGGCCGTGATGATCAGGCCGACAGCTCCGAGCACGTTGAGGTATGGCAGAACCGCGAGAAGCAGGAGTAGCAGGAGCCCGACCCTTGCCCCGACGCGAACGCCCTGACCGGTGGCAGCAAAACCGTAGACGAAAGCGGCCGCGAGGTAGGCGACAGCGCCGATGATGAGACCGACGACGACGAATGCCGGTATTCCAGCGGCCGGCCTACCGAGCACGACGTCCTGGCTGATCAGCCAGCTGCTGGCGGCAGATTCGAATGCCAGCCCCGAAATCGCGGCGAGGATGGGGATGCCGGCGCGGGAGTAGCGGTGAACCCGGAGGACGCCCAGGATCACTCGCCCGGCAATCCCGGCGCAGAGCACGCCGAATAGGGCGACCAGCAGACCGAGCGGGTTGGTACTCGCGGTCACCGTGATCGTGGCGGGAAGAACTGCGGCCTCGGCGATCGCAAAGGCGAGTGCTGCGGCGCCAGCAATGAGAATCCCGCGTCGAGTCATGGAGTCAGTGAATCACGTTCGGCAGGTATCCGACCGAAGTCGGGTGCCCGGGGTGTCGAGTCGCTCACGCGAGCAGGGCTCGCATTGCGGCATCCAGCGCCCCGACCCTGGCCTCGGCGCCCGCCATCCGCTCTTTCGAGCCACCGTCGGTGCTCGACGAGTCGATGTAGACCTTGAGCTTGGGCTCGGTACCGCTCGGACGGACCACGATTCGCGACCCGTCGGTCATCCACATTCTCAGGATGTCGTTCGGCGGGAAGTCGCCGAACCCGTTCTCGAAGTCATCGATGACGCGCACATCCACGCCTCCGATCTTCTTTGGGGGTTTGGATCGCAGCCTCTGCATGAGCCTCGGGATCTCCGACAGGTCCGAAAATCGCAGCGAGATCTGCGCGGATGCGAAGGCGCCGAGTTGGCCCGCGAGATCCTCGGCGTGGTCGGCGAGCGTCTTGCCATTGGCCTTGAGTTCTGAAGCCAGCGCGAGCAGGTCGACTGCGGCGGAGATACCGTCTTTGTCCCGCACGACATCGGGATCGACGAGGTAGCCGAGAGCCTCCTCGAAGCCGAACACGAGGTCTGGCGCTCGCGAAATCCACTTGAAGCCGGTCAGCGTCTCGAGGTGCGTGAGCCGTTTGGCATCCGCAACCGCGGCGAGGCCCGGACTGCTGACGATCGAACAGGCGAGCGTTCCGGACGTTGCCCGCCCGGCCGCACGCCAGCCCAGCATCAACCCGACCTCGTTTCCGCTGAGGCGACGCCAGCCATCCGCGGTGGGGACGCCGACGGCAAGCCGGTCGGCATCGGGGTCGTTGGCGATGATGAGTTCGGCCTCGACCTCCCGCGCGCGGTCGAAGGCAAGGTCAAGCGCTCCGGGCTCTTCGGGGTTGGGAAACGTGACGGTGGGGAAGTCGGCATCCGGCTCGATCTGCTCCGAAACGACCGTCGGCTCGTCGAATCCGGCGGCGAGGAAGACGCGCCGTGCGGTCTCCCATCCAACGCCGTGCATCGCCGTGTAGACCACCTTTACCTGGGCCGAAGCCGACCCAACCGCGGCGGTTTCCGTGACGTAGCTGTGCACAACGTCCTCTCCCGCAACCTCGTACTCGAGCGACCGGGGAAGCGAGCGGATATCGCCCGTCGCGACCTTCTCGATCTCCGTCGCGATTAGTCCATCCGTCGGCGGCACGATCTGCGAGCCAGCGTCCGCGCCGCCCAAATAGACCTTGTAGCCGTTATCCGTGCCCGGATTGTGGCTGGCCGTCACCATGACGCCCGCGCTCGTGTCGAGATGGCGAACGGCAAACGCGAGCACCGGCGTCGGGAGCAGACGCGGAAGCAGGATGGCGCGAACCCCGGCGCCCGCCATGATCTCTGCGGTGTCCTCGGCGAAGACCCTGGAGTTCTTGCGGCCGTCGTAGCCGACCACCACGGAGGGCTCCGTGCTCGTGCTCAGCAGGTATGCCGCGAGCCCCGCAGCGGCCTGGCTGACGAGCACGCGGTTCATCCGGTTCGGACCGGCGCCGATTGCGCCGCGCAATCCTGCGGTGCCGAACTCGAGGCGGAGATCGAATCGGTCGTGGAGCTGTGCCATCGCTTCGGCCGAGCCGCTCTCGGCGTCCTTCAGCAGTTCGCCGAGCTCGTCTCGTGTTTCATCGTCGGGATCCTGATCCAGCCAGGCCCTCGCCGCCGCAAGCGTCTCGCTTTCGCTCATCAGAGCAGCTCCACGATTCTGGCAAGCAGATCACTGATCACGGCCTCGGCATCCTTACCAGCCTGGACAACCTCTTCGTGGCTGAGCGGCGTCTTCTGGATGCCCGCCGCCAGATTCGTGATGAGCGACATCCCGAGGATCTCCATGCCGGACTGACGCGCTGCAATCGCTTCGAGCGCCGTGGACATGCCGACGATGTGACCACCCATGGTCTTGGCCATCTGCACCTCGGCCGGCGTCTCGTAGTTCGGTCCCCGGAACTGCACGTACACACCTTCGTCGAGGCCGGGATCGACCGTTCGCGCGAGATCGCGCAGTCGCGCCGAGTACAGGTCGGTGAGGTCGACAAAGGTCGCGCCCTCGAGCGGTGAGTCTGCGGTGAGGTTGATGTGGTCGCTGATGAGCACGGGTGAGCCCGGCTTCCAGGTCTCACGGATGCCGCCTGCGCCGTTCGTGAGGATCATCGTCCTCGCGCCGGTGGCCGCGGCGGTCCGCACGCTGTGAACGACCCGCCGCACGCCGTGACCCTCGTAGTAGTGCGTGCGTGCTCCGATGACAAGTGCTCGCTTGCCGTTCGGAAGTTCGATCGACCGGATTGTGCCGACGTGGCCGGCCAGTGCGGGGGCGCTAAATCCCGTGATTTCGGATGCCGGGACCGTCGCGGTCGTCGCGCCGATGAGGTCAGCGGCCCTGGCCCATCCGCTGCCAAGCGTCAGCGCGATGTCGTGGGATTGGACTCCGGTTCGTTCCGCGATCTCGGATGCGGCCTGGGATGCGATTTCGAATGGATCAACCTGTGGGTCGTCCAGAACGTTTTCTGACGGCGATGGCATCCATCCACTTTAGGGGGTGGACTCCACCACCGATCTAAGGGTTTCGAGCGCCTGCTGCCAGTGGGAAGCGGAGTGCCGGACCTCTTCCTCGCTGTGGTTGTTGTCCTGGGTCAGCTCGAGGCGGGTGGCGCCGCCGCTCCGTTCGAGTGTGTAGGTGATCGTGTGGTAGTTCTCGGGCGCATCGGGCTGTTTGCTGAGAGGGCTGAAGTGCGTGGTGCGCAAGCGTTCCGGTGGCATTATCTCGAGGATCTCGCCGTAATCCTCGTACCTCTTGCCTTCGTATTCGCCCGCGTAGGTGATCGGGCTTCCGACAGTCCAGTCGCTCGTAACGTCACTGCCGAACATGTATTGCCGGATCTGCGCGGGATCGGTGAGTGCGGCCCAGACTCGTTCGGGACTCGCATTCACGGTCACGCCAGCGGTGGCGATGAGATTTTTTGGCATCGCGTGCTCCTGTTCCTTCGTTACAGTTTCGGTGCGAAAGGACGTTTGCGCAGGGGGTTGCAAATAGATGCGGAGTTTTACTCAGGCGTGACAATAGACTCGCCTCAGTCGAGAGGGGACCCGATGAAGCGCGGTGCGCTCGCTACAACCCTGTCAGCGGTCGTTCTATTCGGAGTGGTGCTGGGTCTCGCTGGATGCACCACGCCACCCCCGAAGCCGGTGCCGACCGCAACAACTGCGCGGCGGCAAGCGGTGATTTATTCGGTACCCGTGCCGCAGCCGGGAGAGCTGGCACGCATCGTCTACCAACGGCCCGGAGCCGTCTATGGGAAGACAATCTCGGTTCCCGCCGGAGCGACCGGGTACAACATTGACGTTGGGTGCACGTCATCTCACCCTCACCAGAAGGTCAGCTTCGAGTTGACGCATGGCTCGACCGTGGTCGTCGACGCGACCAACAACTGTGACGGAGGCGACGTGCGCGATACGGCCATCCTGCCGAGGGCTCCTGCCGAAACGCTGCAGCTGTCGTTCACGAGCGATATGTCCGGGATCTCTTCCGCCTACCTCATCCTGACGCCCGGCACCTGAACCGCCGGCCCCGATTGGTTTTGTGGGGCGGCGATACAAGGGGAGAATTGCGGGTATGGCCTATGAGTTCGAGCGGAAGCAGCGCATCGCGATCGTAGGCGGGGGGCCGGGCGGATACGAAGCCGCTCTTGCTGGCGCCCAGCTCGGGGCCGAGGTGACGCTCGTCGAGCGGACCGGAGTGGGTGGGTCCGCCGTGCTGACGGACGTCGTGCCTTCCAAGACCCTCATCGCGACCGCGGAAGCAGCAGCGAACATCGGCGAGGCCGCCGATTTGGGCGTGCAGTTCTTCACTCGGGGAGAGAACGGCCGTCCGGTGCGTCCGGAGGTCACAGTGAACTTCGCGGCGGTCAACGACCGGCTGCTACGTCTTGCGCGCCAACAGTCGGAGGACATGAAGTCCCAGCTCATTAAGTCGGGCGTTCGAATTGTCCAGGGCGAGGGCCGTCTTGATGGGCCAAACCGGGTGGTCGTCTCAACCGGACTCGGCTCGAAAGGCACCGATTTCGACGAGATCGACGCGGATACGATCGTGATCTCGGTCGGGGCGGCGCCGCGCACCCTAAAAACGGCCATGCCGGATGGCGAGCGCATCCTCACCTGGACGCAGCTCTACACACTCGACCAGGCGCCGGAACACCTCATCGTGGTCGGGTCCGGCGTCACGGGTGCCGAGTTCGCATCCGCGTACATGTTCCTCGGATCGAAGGTGACCCTGATTTCGTCACGCGACCAGGTTCTGCCGAACGAGGATGCGGATGCCGCGCGGGTACTCGAGGACGTGTTCACGCGCAACGGGATGACGGTTCTTTCGAAGTCGCGCGCCGATTCGGTCAAGCGTACGAAGACGGGCGTCGTTGCGACTCTCGCCGACGGCCGCACGGTCGAAGGCAGCCACTGCCTGCTCGCGGTCGGTTCGATTCCGAATACCGCGGGCATCGGGCTCGAGGAGGCGGGCGTGCAGCTGACCGACAGCGGCCACATTCGGGTCAATCGCGTTGCCCGCACGTCCATGCCGTCGATTTACGCGGCGGGCGACTGCAGCGACTTCCTGCCGCTGGCATCCGTGGCATCCATGCAGGGGCGTACTGCCGTGTTCCACGCGATGGGGGACGCGGTCAATCCGACCGAGCTGCGGAACATCACCTCGAACATCTTCACGAATCCCGAGATCGCGACCGTCGGTTGGACGCAGAAGCAAATCGAGGATGGCATCGCCCAGGGCGAGATCTACAAGCTGCCGCTCGCATCCAACCCGCGGGCAAAGATGATGGGGCTCAAGGACGGTTTCGTGAAACTGTTCGCGCGGACTGGGTCCGGTACGGTGATCGGCGGCGTCATTGTCGCGCCGCGCGCATCCGAGCTCATCCTGCCCATTGCGCTCGCTGTCGAGCACCGGCTCACCGTCGACCAGCTGGCCCGCGCATTCTCGGTGTACCCGTCCCTCACGGGCAGCATCACTGATGCCGCCCGGGCCATGCACATCGTCAACTGACTACCGTTTTCAGGAAGTTCTGTTGCCCGTGTGATGCGTGTGCACCGTCGACTTGCCATCTTTCTCATCCTTCACATGGATTCCTGAATTAGGTTCGTCCCCAACGTCGGGGACGCGGTCGGGCGCGCACAGTTTCGGTGACACCGTGCTCCCATGGATGTTGCAGGTTCGATCAATCGCCTCGGCGGCATTGCAACGAAGGCACAACTCGAGTTAGTGGGGCTCACCGGATTTGACCTCACGGCGGCCGTTAGACGAGGGCAAATCCGTCGCGTCCGTCGCGCACACTACTCAACAGCTGCAGCGACGCCCGATGCACTCCAAGCGGTGAGAGTCGGCGGCCGGCTCGCCGGTGTGAGCGCCGCCAAGAGTTTCGGCCTGTGGTCGGGCTTCGATGCCCGACTTCACGTCGCGTTGCCGGCGAATGCCAGCCGCCTACGCACCAACCTTCCACCGAGCGTTGCCGATGACATAACGCCAGACATTTCAACTCGTGCGACTGTTTTGCACTGGGTCCAGCCATCCGAACCAGGGCCGGACTGCTGGCGCGTTTCAATTGACGACTGCGTCCGACAGGTTCTTGATTGGTGTGACTACGAAACCGCCGTAGCGTGCCTCGATAGCGCCCGAACGGCGTTTGCATGGGATGACCGAAGGATTCGGTCGATTTTTCACGGTGCACCGAGCGCACTACGAGCGCGAGCCGCGGCATCTCGTGCGGGCAGCGACGCGGGCACGGAGTCGATCGTTCGCCAACGGCTACTTAAGCGCGGTGTGACGGTGCGACAGCAAGTTCAGATATCGGGCGTCGGACGGGTCGACATGATCGTCAATGGAACCAAGGTTGTGATCGAGATCGATGGACGAGCGCATCACTCCAGCGATGAAGCGTTTGAGAACGACCGTCGACGCGATGCCGAGTTAGCGGCGCGCGGCTACATCGTGGTTCGGCTCAGTTTCTCGAAGATCTTCGCCGATTGGGCTTGGTGTCTGAACGCGGTCCTCAACGCAATGACCCAATTCAGGAACCTGTGATGCTGGAGTTGCTCGTGTCGTGAGCACCTGCGACACCAGCCACTTCAGCCACAAACCTTCCTGAAAAAGGTATCAATCGGTGATGGCCAGGAGGACGTGGCCGGAGGAGACGATGGAGCCGACCGTCACGTTGAGACCGGAGATCGTTCCGTCCTTGTGGGCGGTAATCGGCTGCTCCATTTTCATCGCCTCGAGAACGAGAACGAGATCGCCCTTAACGACGCGGTCACCGTCGGCCACGGCCAGCTTGACGATGGTTGCCTGCATGGGGGCTTTGACACTGTCGCCGGTCGCGGTCGATACGGAGCCGCTTGCGCGACGCTTCGGGGCCGGGGAACTGGCCAGGTTGCCGGATGCTGGGAGCAGTCGCGCGGGAAGCGAGACCGAAATCCGCTTGCCTTCGACCTCGACGACGACTTTGTGCCGTGCCGCGAGCCCCGCTGTGTCGTGCTCGCGCTCGCCGCTCCACGGCTCGATGTCGTTGACGAACTCGGTTTCAATCCAGCGGGTGTAAATCGAGAACGGTGAGGATGTGAATGCCGGGTCGCGCACGATCTTGCGGTGGAACGGCAGCACGGTCGGGAGGCCCGTCACCTCAAACTCGTCGAGCGCGCGGCGGGAGCGCTCGAGCGCGTCCTCGCGCGACGAACCGGTCACGATGAGCTTGGCGAGCAACGAGTCGAAGGCGCCCGTGATTACGTCGCCGGTCGTAACGCCACTGTCGACGCGCACGCCGGGTCCACCGGGAAGCCGCAGTGTGTTGACGGGGCCGGGCGAGGGCAGGAAGTTCAGGCCCGGGTCTTCCCCGTTGATGCGGAACTCGAACGAGTGTCCACGCGGCGCAGGATCGCCGTACTCGAGCACGCCGCCCTCGGCGATCCGAAACTGCTCCCGAACCAGATCGATGCCGGTGACCTCTTCGGATACCGGATGCTCGACCTGCAGTCGCGTGTTCACCTCGAGGAACGAGACCGTGTCATCCTTGGCGACCAGGAATTCGCAGGTTCCCGCCCCGACGTAGCGGACCTCCGCCAGGATGGCCTTGGATGACCGATAGAGAGACTCGATCTGGGCATCCGAGAGGAACGGAGCGGGAGCCTCCTCAACGAGTTTCTGGTGACGTCGCTGAAGCGAGCAGTCGCGTGTGGAAATGACGACGACGTTGCCGTGGGTATCCGCAAGGCACTGGGTCTCGACGTGTCGCGGTTCGTCGAGATACTTCTCCACGAAGCACTCTCCGCGACCGAAGGCGGCGATCGCCTCTCGCGTCGCCGACTCGAACAGCTCGGGAATCTCTTCGCGAGTGCGTGCAACCTTCAACCCGCGACCGCCACCACCAAATGCCGCTTTGATGGCAACGGGCAGGCCGTACTGGTCCACGAACTCGAGCACCTCATCCGCGCCGGAGACGGGGTTCAGCGTGCCAGGAGCGAGCGGTGCGCCCACCTTCTCGGCGATGTGCCGAGCGGAAACCTTGTCGCCCAGTGCACGGATCGCATCCGGCGACGGCCCGATCCAGATGATGCCGGCATCGATGACGGCCTGCGCGAACTCCGCGTTCTCGGCGAGAAAGCCGTAACCCGGGTGGATGGCGTCCGCGCCCGACCGCTTCGCGATCGACAGGATCTTGTCGATGACGAGGTAGGTCTCGGCAGAGGTTGTTCCTTCGAGCGCGTACGCCTCATCGGCAAGCTTGACGTGCCTGGCGTCGCGATCCTGATCGGCGTAGATGGCGACGGAGGCGATGCCGCTGTCGCGCGCGGCGCGGATGACCCGAACCGCAATCTCTCCGCGATTGGCAATGAGGACCTTGGTGATGCGGGGCATAATCATCCAGCTTATTGGGCGCAAGGTCCCACGCTTTTGGATGGGGGCGACAAAAAGGCACGGATGTCGCTGCCGATGCCTACAACGAGCGGTTCCAAAGGTCGGGCCAGGCGACGCCGAATGTCAGTAGCAACTGGCGCACCAGAGCCAGCGAGAGCCCGACGACGGCGTGCGGGTCGCCGCGAACCTCGCTGATGAATGCACCACCGAGACTGTCGATCGTGAAAGCACCTGCGACTTCGAGGGGCTCGCCAGTGGCGATGTACGCGTCGATCTCCGCATCGGTGATGGATGCAGCAAAGCGAACGGATGCCGTGGAAACGCCGCCGCGCGCGTCACCGAGATCGCCGCCCCGATGGTCGATGAGCCAGTGTCCGGAGTGCAACAGGCCCTCCCGACCGCGTTGCGCGAGCCACCGCTCGCGGGCGACCTCCGGGAAGTGCGGTTTGCCGTAAACAGCACCATCCAGCTCGAACGCGGAATCGCCGCCAAGAATGAATCCGTCGATCGGCTCGCCGTCCACCTCACGACCAACGACGGCCTCCGCTTTCAGTCGAGCGAGCAGGAGCACCATCTCGTGGGGGGTGAGCGGCCCGGCCGCTTCGACGGCGGCCTCCTCGTCGACGCCGCTCGACAGGAGAACCGGTTCGATCCCCGCGGCGCGCAGGGTCGCGAGCCGAGCGGGAGAGGTTGAGGCCAGATACAGGCGCACGGTGCTCCTAGGCTGAACGGATGACGAACACAGGCGGTGCGAAAGGCACCGAGCTCGAACTCGAGGTTACCAACGTCGCTCACGGGGGCATCGGTGTTGCGCGCCACGACGGCCGAGTCGTCTTCGTCAGCGATGCGATTCCCGGCGAGACGGTGCTGGCGCGCATCACCGAGGATTCGAAGAAGTCATTCTGGCGCGCGGACACCGTGCGGGTCCTCACGCCGAGCGAGTTTCGACAGCCACACATCTGGTCGGCGGCGAGCATCGACCGCGATCCGTCCGACCGTGCGGGCGGTGCCGAGTTCGGGCACATCCGGATCGAGCACCAGCGCGAACTGAAGCGACAGGTCCTGGCGGATGCGCTGAAACGGATGGCTCACATCGACACCGGAATCCGGGTCGAGCCGCTGCCGGGCAACGAGAACGGGACCGGATGGCGCACCCGGGTGCGCCTGCAGGTGGATGAATCCGGTCGCGTCGGTCCCTACGCGGCCCGGTCGCACCGGGTGATTCCCGTGACCGACCTTCCACTTGCGACGGCGGCCGTTGCCGAGGCCGCCCCGCTTCGCGAGTCCTTTCCCGGCGAAGAGCACATTGACGTGCTCGAGCCCTCGACCGGCGGCGCCCGGCTCATTGTCGGTCGAGCGAAGCCGATAGTCATCCGCGAGCGGGTCGGCGATCGCGAGTTTCGTCTCGATGACGGTGGATTCTGGCAAGTCCACGCACAGGCGGCGGCGACGCTGACCGCGGCCGTCCAGGACGCGATCGATGACGCGCTATTCGATCCGCGCGCGCACAACCTTGACCTCTATGGCGGAGTTGGCCTGCTCGCCGCGGCCGTAGGCGACCGCTTCGGTAAGACCGTTCGCATCACCTCGGTCGAAAGCGATGCGCGAGCCACTGAGCACGCCGGCGAAAATCTGGCCGACTGGCTGGGTGCCCGAGCGGAAACGGCCAGGGTCGAGCGCTGGGTGCGTGCGCTCGCGGCATCCGGCGACCGGCTCACGTCGGCCAGCATCATTCTCGATCCGCCGCGCGCCGGTGCTGGTCGCGAAGTCGTCGAGGCACTGGCCGACCTGCGCCCGGCGCAACTCGTCTACGTTGCGTGTGATCCGGTCGCCCTCGCACGCGACATCGGACTATTCGCCGAGCGCGGCTACGAGTTGGATGCGCTCCGGGCATTCGACCTGTTCCCGAATACCCATCATGTCGAGGCAGTGGCCAGACTGGTCCGGGCCTAAGCGGAAGTCGCTACCAGCTGCCGCCGCCTCCGCCGCCGCCGCCGCCACCGACGTCGCCGCCTCCGCCACCGAAGTCGCCTCCGCCAAACCCGGAGCCCCCACTCGATCCTGTTGTTGCGGGCGACGCCGACATTGACTCGGATGCGAACGACGAGAAGTTGCTGACCGCGGTTCCGAGCGACGAGATCGCAACGAGTGAGCCGGCAAGCCCCGCGGCAGTCGCCGCGTGCATGTCGCCGACGTACCAGTCCGGCGTCGTCGTGTACTTGCCCTCCTTGGCCAGTTGGGAGAACACGCCTGTCCAGTGATCCGCCTCACCAAAGGCGGTCGCCCACGGGAGGTACCGGCTGAAGACGTCGATGCCTTCTTCGAAGTGAATCTGGTTGGCTTCTGCCGTTGCGATATAGAGCTTGAAGCCCTCGAGCTGGATCAGGGTCGCGTGACCGAGCGCGCTGCGTCGGATCGCACGCCGTCCCTGACGCAGGCTCAGGACCGCCCCGATGAATGCGCCGAGCGGCCAGAAGATCCAGGCCTTGTCGAAGAACAGCATCGCGCCGCCCACCAAGATCGACGCGACGACGATCCAGCGAAGCACCGGATGTGATCGGGTCAGCTTGTCGAGGAAAAACGTCTTACCCTGCACCCACGCACTGATCGCAACCTCGACCGCGGTGTATTCCGAGTAGAAGCTGTACTTGAGGTTCGAGAGCGTGACCTGGGTGTTGGATCCCGCGAACAGGTCGTGCAGCAGCAGTTGTTCGTGGGGCAGAAGCGCTGCCGTGTCGCCGACGGTTGCTTTCTCGGGCGTCGCGATGAGGTTGTAGTCGGATGCCTTACCGCGGTCTCCGCCAGCGACCTCTTCAATGCGGAGGTGCCCGCGGGCGGCCAGGTCGAGCAGTGTGACGGTGACGTCGGTCTTGCTCTGCTGTTTGTCCATGATCAGGCTGACCGCGCCAACCGGGAAACCGGCGGGCGGGTCGTAGAACGGAACGATCGTCTCGTGCAGCGGTGCCGGTCCAACGGGAGAGTTCGGATCTGTCGGGATCGTTCCCGGCGCTTCGCCGCTGTACTCCTGGTCACGCCTGCGAATGCGAACAAACAGGAAGTAACCAAGGAAGATCACGACGAGAATCAGGATGCCGCCACCCCAGTTCCACGGCGTCCAGAATGGGTCTGGCCCGTCGTTGGAGCCGGACAGGGACTCGGGAGCATCCGCCGACATGACCGGCGCGAGGATCGGCTTCGTGTTCGTGTACGTTCCGGCCGCCCAGCCGATGTCGATCGTGACGCCCTGATTGATACCCAGCTTGCCCTGTGTGAAGGTCGCCCCGTTGTCGGTCTTGTTCGCGGTGAGGCAGGGGTTCGATGATCCGGGAGGCCCGGCAACACAGTCGACCGCTGTCGCATCCCCCTGGCCGTGCACCGTGATCGTTGTCTTGTAGATCGGTACCGTCCATTCGGTCCCGGTCGCATTCCAGTAAAACTCGTCGAGGGCCGTGCCACCGCTCGTCTTCGTCTGGTTGAGTGCACCGTGCACGTCATAGCTCAGGATGTAGGTCTGCTTGCCCCCGAGGGTCGCGTTCTGGTTGCCGACCTGGATGAGCAGGTCCTCCTGGCGTGCGGTCGAGAACAGGGCGGACGCCCCGGTCGGGCTCGACACGTGCAGGTTCGTGTACTGGTAGACCCGATCATGGCTCGCCGTGTCCGCAAAGTGGGAATCCAGGAATCTCTGGATGCCGTGCCGGTCCGGTGTAGAGCCAAAGTCGTACTTGATCGTCTCGACGACGTGAACAACGCCGCTCTTGGCGACGGTGTAATCGATCCCAAATGAGTCGATGTGTTCCGGGTCGTTGGAGAATTGACCGGCCGAGCATCCGGTGAGAATCAGAAGAAGCGCCGCTGCGGTTGCAGCGAGAAGAGCGATCCGTTTTCGCATGTCCAGACTCTATCGGTCCGGTTCCGTACCGGTGGAGCCCAATCCCATTACCATGGGAGCGGCGGATAACGGCGCCCCCAAGGGGTAGACGGGAACGATCATGGTTCAGGCAACCGTGCACGAGACAGAGGCATTGGTGCGGCCGAGCGGAGTACGAGTTGCGGTCGTTGACGATCACGAGTCGGTACGGCTCGGACTGAAGGCCGCGTTCCTCGATGACGGCTACGACTTCGTGCTCGCCGCGGCGACCGTCGACGAGCTTCTCAACGGACTGAACGGCCGGGAGGTCGATGTCGTCGTCCTCGACCTGTCTCTTGGCGACGGATCGACGGTGACCGACAACGTAAAGCGGGTCCAGGGCATCGGCGCGGCCGTTTTGGTGCACAGCATTGCCGATCGAGTGGCAAGCGTTCGCGAAGCGCTCGCGGCGGGAGCGGCGGGAGTCATCCCGAAGTCTTCCGCGACGAAGACCGTTCTCCAGGCGGCAGCGACCGTTGCGCGCGGCGAGGTACTTAACAATCTTGAGTGGGCGACGGCGATCGACGCTGACCGCGACTTCTCGAAAGCCCAGCTCGGCCGGCGCGAGCGCGAGATCCTCCATCTGTACGCATCCGGCCTCCCACTGAAGCTCGCTGCGGAGCAACTCGGAATCGGCTATTCCACGGCACGCGAGTACCTCGACCGAATTCGCGTCAAATACGTCGAGGTTGGTCGACCAGCGCCGACCAAGGTCGACCTGCTCCGCCGTGCGGTCGAAGACGGAATTCTTCCCGGGCTGGATCCGGACGGCGGGGATGTCGCTTAGCCAACGATCAGGAGACGCGCCGAATCTGAAGTTCGCGCGCAACCCGGTCAGCCGCAAGCAGATCGAGATCGTGCTTTCGCGATCGGTCGCGGCCGGAAGCCTCGTGTTCGCGGCACAAACCGCGGCACCGCTGTTCGCCCAGCTCAAAGAGAACAACCCGATCTGGACCGCGACGATCGTCATCGCGCTCGTCGCGAGCCTCGTTGCCGCACTGATCTGCTCGATTGCGGTTCGATTCGTGCGTATCTCACACGGTCTGGTCGCGCTCGTGTACGTTGCCGCACTCGTGACGTGGCCGTTCGACGTTGTCACACCGCACTCGCCGGCGGAAAGCCAGTGGCTCTACTTCCTGGTGAATGTCGGCACCTCGACCGCAACCATCGCGTTCTCGACGCGCTGGGCGGCGATCTACCTGTTCGTTGTTCCCTCGATCTACGGGATTGTCCGGATGACCCCGCCCGGGGGAAGCGAGCCGGTGCCGCAGGCGGTGCTCGACTCGGTCTACTCGATCATCCTCGGTGGCGCGGTCGTCGTCCTGATCACCATGCTGAGGCAGACGGCAACCAACGTCGACCTCGCCCAGAGCGCCGCCCTTGAGCGTTACAGTCACGCCGTTCGTCATCATGCGACCGAAGTCGAACGCGTACAGGTTGACTCGATTGTTCACGACAGCGTCCTGACCACTCTCATCTCGGCGGCGCGCGCGTACACGCCGGAAGCGAAGAAGCTCGGCGCCGTCATGGCCGGAAACGCGATCGGTTACCTGCGGGATGCCGCCATGGTGCAACCGGACGACGGGTCGACGGTGCGGCTGCGTGCGACTGCGCAGCGGGTGGCGGATGCCGCGGCGGAAATGGCCCATCCATTCAAGGTCACCAACAACGAGGTGGGTCCGCGATCCGTGCCGGTGAGCGTGGGTGAGGCGATCGCGTCCGCGGCGCAGCAGGCAATGATCAACAGTGTCCAGCACGCGGGCGACGGTGCGCGAATCAAACGCTGGGTCACCATCAGGGGCGTGCGTCCGGGCGGCATCGAAGTTGAGATCGGCGACAACGGGGCAGGGTTCGCCGCGGAAGCCGTTCCGACCGAGCGTCTCGGCGTGCGCGTCAGCATTATCGAACGAGTTGCGAACGCGGGCGGCGTCGCACGCATCGCCTCGTCGCCCGGCCACGGGACGATCGTCTCGCTTCGCTGGCCAGTACCAAAGTCCGCTTCGGCAGCATCCGATGAGGAAGCGGCCCTGACGACAACCCAGGCGACGCAGACGGGAACCGGCTCGTGAACATCGGCGTTCCCCGCTATCTGATCGTCGGCATGGCCGGGCTGTTCTCGGCGTACCACCTGATCCTTGCGACGTATTCGCTCACGCAGCACATCCCGCACTCCGACCTCCCGATCTTCATCGCCATGGGTCTCTACGGCGCCGCATCCATCCTGAGCCTCGTGCCGATCGGCCCAACCCGGATGCCGATCTGGATGGCATCTCTCAACCTCGCGGTCGTCGTGGCTCTGCCGATTCTTGTGACCGGGCAGCTGGATCCAACGAGGTCGAACGGCTACGGCACCTGGTACGTCGCGGCGGTCGGAACGCTGATGACCATCACCTCGACCCGGCGCAGGCACACGTTCGCCTGGATCGGCGTTGGCTTCCTCGTGCTGCAGAGCATCTACTGGGGAGGGGTCGGGACGCTCGGCGGCATCGGTGTCATCGGCTCCGTTGTGTGGGTAGGCGTATCGCACGTCGTCAGCAACGGAGTGGCCAAGGCGACCCGCGACGGCCAGCGTTTCGCCCAGGCCGAGCGCGAGGCAACCGACTGGCAGGCCGCGCAGGAGGCGCACGTCTTCGAGCGGCAATTCCGTCTCGACCAGACCAGCATGATGGCGATTGACATGCTTCGGACCATCCAATCGAACGAAGGCGAACTCACCGACGAGCAGCGTCTGGAGTGCCTGCACCTCGAGGGGGCAATCCGTGATGAGATTCGTGGCCGGAAGCTGCTCAACGACGCGGTACGCACGCAGGTCATGAGCGCGAGGCGGCGGGGGGCCACGGTGACCCTGCTCGACGAAGGCGGAATCGACGATCTCTCGGACGAAGACCTCGACCGCGTGCTCAACCGCTTGGCCGCGGCAATCAAAAAGACGGACGCCGACAAGGTCATCGCGCGCACAGTGCCGGAAGGATCGGATGTTGCGGTGACGGTTGTTGGGTTGCGGACGGTTGGCGATGGGAGCGCCTCGGCGCTCGGCCAGGAGGCGTTGGAGGACGACGAGGTCGACCTGTGGCTGGAGATTCCGCGGTCGGCCTAGTTCTGGTTCGCGGATGCACCCGACCCGCGCGCGAGCTACCCACCGCGGTGTGAGTAAGCGGAGTGGTTGCGCTGGCGCGAGAACAACCACGTGGATTGTCGGCTTCGCTGGTCTTACGGGACGCTGCGGAGCGAAACCCACGCGATGCGCCGCACGAGCAGAACAAGCACAGCGCCGGCTTGTCCGAGTTTGCAAAAATGGCCGGAAGCGAAGCTTCCGGCCATTTTTGAAAACCCGGGTCAGGGCAACAACCCGAATATTGCCCTGACCCGCCCCCAAGCCATTGGCCCGCTTACCCTAGTCGGCCAATGGTCTGGTGGTGTAACTCATAGAGAGACACCTAGCACGATCAATAATGCCGTGCCCGTACCCCCGTGAATAGTCGTCATTTAGGGGGACATATGGGGGACAATTTTGAGCCCCTGCGGGTCAATTTACCTGATTTCGTGCGGAAAAACGGTGTACCCCACTTCGAATAACGGGGTACATTTCGGCTTTTCCGACGGATTTGCGTGCACAAACGGGAGTAGAACGACCTGTTCGCGCGCGAATCTTCGTTTTCGCGATCAATTTCGTTGAATGCGCAGACTTAGCGAAATTTTCGCTCGGTTTTGAGTCCGAAAAGGAGCTCAGCCGGAAAAACTGCGCCAGGCACCGGCCTGGGCGTGGAGTGGTTCGCGCACAGCGCGTTGCGAGCGTTGCCACGCGGATGGTGCGGCCGACTGCTCGAATCGCCCCTGTTCCGCTGCCAGCTCCTCGAGGACGCCGGCGAGCACTGCCGTCACTGCGGCCATGTCCGTTGCATCCGGGTTGCCCGCCAGTATCTCGACATCGGCTTCGACCGCGGCGACGGTTTCTTCGTGCCGGGTCACAGCGGGATGTTCCCGTGTTTCTTGGGCGGCTGTACCGCGCGCTTGGTACGTAGGGCGCGCATCCCCTTGATCACGACCACTCGGGTTGCGGCAGGCTCGATGATGCCATCAAGCTCGCCTCGTTCCGCGGCGAGGAATGGGGACGCCACGTTGTACGTGTATTCGTTGGCGAGTCGGGTACGAACGGCCGCAACATCCTCGCCGGCGTCCTCGGCTTCCTTGATCTCGGTGCGGTACAGGATGTTGACCGCGCCCTGACCGCCCATGACCGCGATTTCCGCGGTCGGCCATGCGTAGTTGAGGTCGGCTCCCAGCTGCTTGGAACCCATAACGATGTATGCGCCCCCGTAGGCCTTTCGCGTGATGACGGTGAGCAGCGGGACCGTGGCTTCGGCGTACGCATAGAGCAGTTTTGCCCCGCGCCGGATGACGCCGGTCCATTCCTGATCGGTCCCCGGAAGGTAGCCGGGTACGTCAACGAGGGTCAGGATCGGGATGGAAAATGCATCGCAGAAGCGAACGAAGCGTGACGCCTTCTCGCCGGCGTCGATATTCAGGGTTCCCGCCATCGCGTTCGGTTGGTTGGCGATGATGCCGACCGACCGTCCTTCGACTCGGCCGAAGCCGATGACGATGTTGGGTGCGAAGAGTGGTTGCACTTCGAGGAAGTCCGCGTTGTCGACAATGTGTTCGATGACGTTCTTTACGTCGTATGGCTGGTTGGGCGAGTCCGGGATGATCGTGTTGAGGCGACGGTCCTCATCGGTGATCTCGAGGTCGACGTCACTCTCATAGATGGGGAGCTCAGCCAGGTTGTTATCCGGAAGGAAGCTCAGGAGGGTGCGCGCGTAGTCGAGAGCGTCGTCTTCGTCGCTGGCCAGGTAGTGCGATACCCCCGAGATCGAGTTGTGGGTCAGCGCGCCGCCCAACTCCTCCATGCCCACGGTTTCGCCGGTGACCGTCTTGATGACATCAGGTCCGGTCACGAACATCTGGCTGGACTTGTCGACCATGATCACGAAGTCGGTCAGCGCGGGGGAGTACACGGCCCCGCCGGCAGCCGGTCCCATGATGATCGAGATCTGCGGGATGACGCCGGACGCCTGCGTGTTGCGGCGGAAGATCTCGCCGTACTTGCCGAGCGCGACGACGCCCTCCTGGATGCGCGCGCCGCCGGAATCGAGCATGCCGATGATCGGTACGCCGGTCTTGAGCGCGAGATCCATGACCTTGATGATCTTTTCGCCGGCAACTTCACCCAGTGATCCGCCGAAGATGGTGAAGTCCTGGCTGTACACCGCGACCTGGCGACCGTGGATGGTGCCGGTGCCGGTCACAACCGCGTCGCCGTACGGACGGTGCTTCTCCATTCCGAACGCGTGCGTGCGGTGTCGCACAAACTCGTCGAGTTCGACGAAGGAGCCGTCGTCGAGCAGCGTCGCGATCCTCTCGCGTGCGGTCTTCTTGCCCTTCTTGTGCTGCTTCTCGATCGCCGCTTCACCGCTCGCGGTAACGGCCTCGTGGTAGCGATCTTTGAGATCGGCGAGCTTTCCGGCGGTCGTATACAGGTCCGCAGTTGCAACGGATGCCTCCGTGTCCGGGGCCCGGTCATCCTTTGACGACGCGTTCTTTGATGTCGCGGATTTCGGGGTCTCGGTCTTTGGAGTCACGGAACTAAAGCCTACCCAACAGGGGGATGCGCATCCCGTTGTCGAATGTCACCAAAGAAAGCCCGATCCGCTTGCGAAATCCAACTCGTCACTGGGACGTAATGAACCGTTCACCCCGTCTCAACGTCGTGCTTAAGAAGGCTGCATAACGTCAGAAGCCTCTACACGGAAAGGGCCGCTACTTGAGCGTCGTTGCGATCATCCCCGCTCGTGGTGGCTCTCAAGGCGTCCCCGGCAAGAATCTGCGGAGGGTCGCCGGGCGTTCGCTGGTCGCCCGAGCAGTGGATGCCGCGCGCGGCGCGACGACGATCGATCGCGTTGTCGTCAGCACTGATGACGCAGCAATCGCAGCAGCAGCACGTGAGGCGGGCGCCGAAGTCATCATCCGTCCCGACGCTATTTCGGGAGACACCGCGAGTTCGGAAGCGGCCCTGCTGCACGCGCTCGATCACCTCGACCCCGCGCCCGATATCGCCGTCTTCATCCAGGCAACCTCGCCCTTTATCGACCCGAGTGACCTCGATGCCGCGGTCCGTCGCGTTCGCGCTGGGGACGAGGACGTGGTCTTTTCCGCCGTCGAGACGTTCGCCTTTCTCTGGAAGCCAACAGATCTCGGGGCGCTTGGCGTCAACCACGATGCTGCGGTTCGCCCGCGCCGCCAGGATCGCGACGCGCATTTTCAGGAGACCGGCGCGTTCTACGCGATGAGTTCCGCTGGATTTCGCGCGGCGGGACATCGGTTCTTTGGCCGCGTCGGGATCGCGGAGGTGGACGCGGCCCGGGCGATCGAGATCGACACAGAGCGCGAGCTCGAATTAGCGAGCCTCATGGCGGCTCTCTTCGAATCGGACGAGGCCATCGATGTCGATGCGCTGGTCACCGACTTCGATGGCGTGCACACGGATGATCGTGTCTCGGTCGACTCGGATGGACGGGAGTCGGTGACGACCAGTCGTTCCGATGGTGCTGGCGTCGCCGCGCTGCGCGAGGCTGGCGTCCCCGTGCTCATCCTGTCCAAGGAACGAAACCCGGTCGTGACGGCCCGCGCGCAGAAGCTCGGGGTCGAGGTGCTTCAGGGCATCGACGATAAGGCCGGCGCGCTCATCGAGTGGGCAGCAAGCAAAGACCTGCCGCTCTCGCGGATTGCCTACGTCGGCAACGACCTGAACGACCTCGACGCGCTGGACGCGGTCGGCTGGCCGGTCGCCGTTGCGGATGCTCGACACGAGGTTCTCATTGCCGCGCGAACCGTTTTACGGAACCGGGGCGGCCACGGGGCGGTGCGCGAGGTTTCCGACCGCATCCTCGGTGCTCGCGTGGTCGACCTCCACACAGTTACGACCGACACAGCACTCATTCCCAACAAATAAACCAGGAGGAATCATGACAGTCACCATTGGCGGAGTACGGATCGGCGAGGACGAGCCGGTCTACGTGATCGCAGAGATCGGGCTGAACCACAACGGTGATGTCGAGCTTGCCAAGCAGCTCATCGATGTCGCGGCGGACTCGGGCGCCCAGGCCGTGAAGTTCCAGAAGCGCACGCCGGCAATCTCGACGCCTGAGCATATGAAGAACCAGCCGCGTGAGACCCCGTGGGGCACCATGACGTATCTCGAATACCGCTACCGCGTCGAATTCGACCGTGAGCAGTACATCGAGATCGGCGACTACGCCACGATGCGCGGCCTGAGCTGGTTTGCGTCCCCGTGGGACGAGGTCGCCGTCGACTTCCTCGAGGACCTGGACACGGTTGCGTACAAGATCGCCTCGGCATCCGTCACCGACATCACGATGCTCAAGGCCATCCACGCGACCGGGAAGCCGGTCATCCTCTCGACCGGGATGTCGACAATGGAGCAGATCGACCGCGCCGTCGAGACCCTCGGTACCGACAATCTCGTCATCCTGCACGCCACGTCCACCTACCCGCTGCCCCCCGAGGAAGCGAACCTGCGGATGATTACGACGCTCAAGGAGCACTTCCCGGGCGTGCCGATCGGATACTCGGGTCACGAGCGTGGGCTGCAGATTTCGATCGCTGCGGTCGCTCTCGGCGCGGTCGCCGTCGAGCGTCACATCACGCTCGACCGCACGATGTGGGGCTCGGACCACTCCGCGTCGCTCGAGCCGACCGGCTTCGAGCACCTCGTGCGCGACATCCGTGTGCTTGGTGAGGCCATGGGTGACGGCGTGAAGGTCGTCTTCCCGGGCGAAGAGGCTCCGCTGGCCAAGCTGCGCCGAACCCCGGCGTGACCGACCGCCGACTGCGCATTCTTTGCGTTGCCGATACCGATTCGTATGTGAAGTGGGGAGCGGCGACCCTGGGTCGCACGCCGGAGGCCTGGGACAGGTTGCTCGTGGTGATCGAGACGCCGTTCCTTCCGACCGAGGCACAGCGCGAGGCGGCCGTCGAGGGCTTCGGGGTCGACTCACCCGAAGTGCTGTCGCTTGAAGCGCTCAAAGCGCGAGTGGCGAAGCTGAAGCCGGATGTCGTCTTTCTCTCGATGAGGGGTCCCGTGATCCGGGTGGTGCTGCGCGCGGTGCTCGAGGTGTCTAAACGCAGGCCGATCCTGTTGTCCGGCCTGCCCGGCATCTCGATACCGGCGACCAAGAAGGCACTCAGCTTCCGTTCACAGGTCGACCTGATGATCCTGCACAGCAAGCGCGAAATCCGGGAGTTCACCGAGTTGACCGAACGGCTCGGGATCCCCAACGAATTCGGGCTCGCGACGCTGCCGTTCCTGCAGTCCAAGGAAGCGCACGTGAGCCTCGCACCTGAGCGTGAACGCGATGAGGTCGTGTTTGCGGTGCAGGCGAAGGTACCGCGGGTTCGCAGCGATCGAATGGCCGTGGTCGAGTGGCTCGCCGAGTGTGCCCGTCGACATCCCGACCTGAAGGTCGTGCTGAAGTTGCGCGCGGTCGGCGATGAGAAACAGACACACGCCGAGCATCACCCATACCACGAGCTCCTCGCCGAACTGCAGGATCGCCCGACGAACCTGGTTGCAGAATCCGGTTCGATGGGGGCGCATCTTGCCAACGCCGTCGGGCTGGTGACGGTCAGTTCGACCGCGCTCATCGAGGCTGTGGCCATCGGGGTTCCTGGGCTGGCGCTTAGCGACTTTGGAGTCAGTCGCCGCCTCATCAACCCGGTGTTCGAGGACAGCAACCTGTTCGGGTCTGCTGGCGAGCTGGTCGCCGCACACTTCCGCACGCCCGAGCCGGAGTGGCTCGACGACAACTACTTCCAGTCAGACGATGCGAACGACTGGATCGAACGCCTGGAGAACCTGGTCGCGGCGAACGCCCTCGAACCGCTGCCCCTCAAGCGCCAGCGCTACGGACGTCTGGGTGGCCGACTGCGCCACGTTTGGGACCGCAAGCGCGCACTCGGCTCGCTTGACCGATCGTTCGCCGGTTACGCGGCGCTTGTCGTTGGATATCCGGTGCGGACGATGTTTCGCGTCGCGCGGAAGACGCGGGGTGTGGTCAGGCGTGCCGTGCGCCGAAGAGGCGGGCAAGACCCCAGCGAGTTACTCGAGACATCGCCTCAAACACGATCCCTGAGCTCATCTTCGATCGACCTGCCTCACGCTCCCTGAACACGATCGGCACTTCGACGATCGGGTAACCGGCGTCGAAGACGCGCAGGGTCATTTCGATTTGAAACGAATATCCGCGGGAGTGGATGTCGTGCGAGATTCGTCGAAGTACCTCGCTCGGGTATGCGCGAAAGCCCGCTGTGATGTCGCGCGCTGGCACGCGGAGCGCGATGCGCGCGTATGCGTTCGCCGCCCGCGACAGCGCCTCGCGCGACTTCGGCCAGTTGACGACCGAACCGCCGCGAATCCATCGTGAGCCGAGAACGAGGCCCGGCCGCGGCGTCGAGCCGGTGAGCGCGTCCAGCATGGCGGGCAGGGACTCAGCGGGGTGTGAGCCGTCCGCATCCATCTCGACGACGATGTCGTAGCCGTGATCGAGCGCCCAGGCGAACCCGGCGAGGTATGCGCGTCCGAGCCCCTCGCGGGCCGCGCGGTGCAGCACCCGGATTCTTGGGTCCTTCGCGAGCTCGTCGGCGAGCACGCCCGTTCCGTCCGGGCTGTCGTCGTCGACGATCAGCAGGTCCACCCCCGGCACGGTGTCGAGCAGGTGGCCTGCGACGCTGGCGAGGCTCTCGATCTCGTTGAACGTCGGCGAAATGACAAGAACCCGACCCCAGACGGACGCACCGCCAGAATCTGCAGCGCGCGCCATGGTGTCAAGGTTACCGGCCCGCTATGTGCCTTCCGTGCCGTGGCGAAAAGCGCGGTTATGGTTGACGCGTGGAGCTTCCCCGCAGCCGTGCCACTGTGCCGTCCCTTCGTGTGCTCGGCGAGGCCACGTCAACGAACGATGTTCTATCGGAGCTCGCCGCCGGCGAGGCGAACGGCTCGACCGTTGTGACGCTCAATCAGACTGCGGGCCGCGGGCGGCTTGGCCGAGCGTGGGTGGCGCCGCCGGGTAAGACGCTTGCGGCATCGGTCCTCCTGACCGCAACATCGAGCGACCACGGTCTTCCACCCGAGGTGTTCGGCTGGTTGCCTCTGATCGCGGGTGCCGCCATGGCGTCATCGATCGACGCCATGGTTGGCGGCGGGCGCACCGGCCTCAAGTGGCCGAATGACGTGCAGATCGACGGGTTGAAGGTGTGCGGCATCCTCGCCGAGCTTTTGCCGTCCAGGGGCGTCATTCTCGGCTCCGGCGTCAACCTGTCGCTGACCCAGGATGAGCTGCCCGTTCCGACGGCGACATCCCTCGCGCTCGCCGGAGTCGAGGGTACCAGCGCGGAACTGGCGGACCGCGTGCTGTCCGGGTACCTCGGGACCCTGCTGGAACTGGTTGATCGTCTTGTCGCAGTTGGCGGTGACGCGGTCGCGAGCGGTGTGCATCGCGAGGTATCCGAATGGTGTCGCACGATTGGGAAACAGGTCCGTGTTGAGCTGCCCGGCGACTCGAATCGCTTTGGTGTTGCCGTGGGTATCGACCCGACGGGCTGCCTGCTCGTGATGGACCAGCGAGACGAGACGGTTTCGGCTGTCGCTGCGGGTGACGTGACCCACCTGAGGTATGAGTGACGCATGTCCGGTGAGGTGCAGCCAGTCGAGGTGATCGTCGCCCGGTTACGCCAACACGGTCGCGCTCTCTTTTGGCCGTGCTTCGTGCTCGTGGCGGTCGCATTCGCGTCCGGTTACGCATACGGTCGCTTTCCCGAGTCCTGGGAAAATCTCGCGGTGCTCGCAGCGGGGGTGCTGCTCGTGGTGCTTCTCTGGCTGTTTCCCGTGGTCGTCTGGCTGAGTCGGAACTACACGATCACCAGTCGCCGGGTCATCCTCCGCAGCGGCGTGCTCGTTCGGGTCCGTCAGGAAGTGCTGCACAGCCGGAGTTTCGATGTGACGGTGCGCAAGAGCGGACTTCAGGGCCTGGTGGGGAGCGGGGACGTCGAGATCAATGCCGGCCCGGACCGGATGGTCGTGCTTCGGGACGTTCCGTCGGCGAACCTGGTGCAGGCGGCGCTGCACGACCTCATCGAGTCCTCGGGTCCGTCGGGCCCTTCGAGAGCGTCAGGGACCGGCGCCGCGGCGAGCGACGAAACGATCATCTGGGGTACCCGCTAACGCTACCCGGACGTTGCCGCGGCGTTACCAACGCGCTCTAGCCTTGGGCCAATATGCGGCTACGCGAACGGAGTCCTCGATGCGCATTTCGGTGATCGGTTGCGGGTACCTCGGGGCGGTTCACGCGGCCAGCATGGCCAAACTGGGACACGAAGTCATCGGTATTGACCTGGACGAGCGGAAGATCGCCGCGCTGGGCGCCGGCACCCCGCCATTCTTCGAGCCGGGCCTGCCGGCAGCCCTGAAGGCTGCTCGCAAGACGGGGTCACTGCACTTCAGCACCGATATCGCCGACGCGGCGGGATCGGATGTCCACTTTCTCGCTGTCGGCACCCCGCAACAGGAGGGCAGCTACGCAGCCGATCTGAGCTTCGTGGACGCGGCATTTGCCGCTCTCCTTCCACACCTGCGGCCGGGCGACCTCGTCGTCGGCAAGTCGACGGTGCCGCTTGGCACGGCATCCCGCCTTGCCGACCTGCTTCGCCGCGCCGAGACGGGCGCAACCATGGCCTGGAACCCGGAATTTCTGCGCGAGGGTTTCGCTGTCAAGGACACGGTTTCGCCCGATCGGCTGGTGTACGGGGTCGAGCCGGGAGCGCCCGGTGAGCGTGCGGTCGCGATCCTCGATGAGATCTACGCCGCCGCCCTCGAGCGGAAGACGCCTCGCCTCGTCGTTGACTTCGCGACGGCAGAACTAGTCAAGGTTGCCGCGAACGCGTTCCTTGCGACGAAGATCTCCTTCATCAACGCCATGGCGGAGGTCGCCGAGGCATCCGGTGCCGACGTCACGCTTCTTGCCGACGCGATCGGACATGATCGCAGGATCGGTCGCAAATTCCTGAATTCGGGACTCGGATTCGGCGGCGGCTGCCTGCCCAAGGACATCCGCGCATTCCGCGCTCGTGCGGACGAACTCGGCGTCGGTCACAGTGTCGCATTCCTCGGAGAGGTTGATGCGATCAACCTCCGTCGTCGCGACCGCATGGTCCGGCTCGTCGAAGAAGCGCTCGGTGGCAGCATGGCGGGCAAGCGCATCGGCATCCTCGGCCTTGCCTTCAAACCCAAATCGGATGATGTGCGGGATGCGCCCGCCCTGGACGTCGCGGCGCGGCTCTCCGCGGCCGGTGCCATCGTCGTCGCGACGGATCCCCAGGCGATCGAGACCTCGCGTCGCGTACTGCCGAAACTCAGTTACGTCGCCACGCCGCGGGAGGCGGTGGCGGGCGCGGACGTCGTGCTCCTGCTGACCGAGTGGAAAGAATACCGACAGCTGCGCCCGGAAGAGCTCGAGGGTGCGGCCGGACGCATCATCCTGGACGGCAGAAACTGCCTTAACCAGCGGGTGTGGCAGCGGGGCGGTTGGACGATTAGAAGCCTCGGCAGGCCCGAGCAGGCGCCGACTTACTCGGACGCCGCGGCGCCGATGGAGGGCGCAGCGGCCGATCCGGAAATAACCGTCGTGACCGCGGCTGAGCCGGAGGCCGCCGAGTCGTCGATCGCATCCGGGATGCTCGTCGGCGCCGTCGACTGACGCGAGGGGTTGAAGACCCACAGCCGGTAGAAGGTGAATCGGAAGATCGTTCCGAGTGCGAGCCCGACCACGTTCTTCGCAATGTTGTCGGACAGCAGCGAGTGGTAGCCGAGCACGTGTTCCGAGAACCACACGCAGAACAGGGCGATGAGCAGCCCCCCGACGCTGACCAGAACGAACTCGAAACCCTCGCGGACCCAGTGTGACCTGCGCTCGTGGCGGAAGGTCCAATAGCGGTTGCCGAGCCAGTTGACGACAATCGCGACCGAGGTCGAAAGGAACGTTGCCCAGAGGGCGCCCTCGTGGACGGACGCGGGATTGAGCACGGTCAGGCAGAGCAGGTTGAACAGTCCGACATCCACGACCAGCCCAACGAGACCCACGACGCCGACGCGGGCGAACTGCGAGATCAGCAGTCGCATGCTGGCACCTCCCTGAGAAGCGGATAGGGTCGTAAAGCGGTTGTAACTCTAACCGACGCACCTTGGTTCGCTGCTGAGAGAAACTCGGCCTATCTGAGCGGGAGTACAGGATGTCGCCCATCGTCGGAGTGATCGGCGGAGGGCAGCTGGCAAGGATGATGATCCCGCCCGCGGTCGAGTTGGGCGTGGGGATCCGGGTCTTCGCTGAAACCCGAGGCGAATCGGCCGATCTCGCGGTTACGGCGACCGGCGACTTTCGCAACAGCGACGAGGTGCTCGCGTTCGCCCGCACCGTCGATGTCGTGACCTTCGATCACGAGCAGGTGCCGCAGTCGGTGCTCGCCGACCTACTCGCCGCCGGCGTTGTCGTTCGCCCCGTGCCCTCTGCGCTGCTCTACGCCCAAGACAAACTGGCAATGCGTGAGAAGCTGGGCGGCCTCGGGCTTCCGATGCCCGAGTGGGCCCGCGTGACCGGCATCGCTGAGCTCGCCGAGTTTCTCGCCGCGCACGGCGGCCGCGCGGTGCTTAAGGCACCGCGCGGCGGCTATGACGGTCGAGGAGTGCGCGTCGTGCACTCTGCGGAGGATGCTGCTGACTGGTTCGGCGATGGCGACGCCCTGCTGGTCGAAGAGCACGTCGAGTTCCGGCGCGAACTGGCCCAGCTGGTCGCGCGTCGGCCATCGGGAGAGCTCACGCTCTGGCCCGTCGTTGAGTCGGTCCAGCGCAATGAGGTCTGCGCCGAGGTAATTGCACCGGCCCCGCTATCGACCGGCCGCATCACACACGTCGCGGCCGAGATCGGCACTGCCGTGGCAAACGCTCTTGACGTTACGGGTGTGTTCACCGTCGAGCTGTTTGAAACGACGGATGATCGCCTCATCATCAACGAACTCGCAATGCGCCCGCACAACACGGGCCACTGGACGATCGAGGGGTCGATCACGAGCCAGTTCGAGCAGCACCTGCGGGCGGTGCTCGACCTGCCCCTCGGGTCGACAGACGCGCGCGCACCGTGGAGCGTCATGGTTAACGTTCTCGGCGGACCATCATCCGGCTCGCTGGCCGACGAGTATCCGCGAGCGCTCGCGGACCAGCCCACCGTCAAGTTCCACAACTATGGCAAGCAGTCGAGGCCGGGGCGCAAGGTTGGCCACGTGACCGCGACGGGGTCGGACCTTGACGACACCGTGTTCCGCGCTCGCGCGGCATCCGAATTCTTTGCTGGCGCACCTCTAGCATGAAGACCATGCCAGCGCTCGTCGCCATCGTCATGGGATCGGACTCCGACTGGACCGTCATGACGGATGCGGCCGACGCGCTTCGTGAGTTCGGCATTACCTTCGAGGTCGAAGTGGTTTCGGCGCATCGCACGCCCGATCGCATGATCGCGTTTGGTCGGGATGCTCGCGGTCGCGGTATCAAGGTCATCATCGCGGGTGCGGGCGGCGCGGCCCACCTGCCCGGCATGCTCGCTGCGGTGACAACCCTCCCCGTCATCGGTGTTCCGGTTCCGTTGGCGAAACTGGATGGGCTCGACTCGCTGCTCTCGATCGTGCAGATGCCCGCTGGCATTCCGGTCGCGACGGTGTCGATCGGCGGGGCCAGGAATGCCGGCATCCTCGCGGCCCGCATCCTCTCTGTCGACGACGGGGATCTCGCGGTGCGGCTCAGTGACTTTGCTCTACAGCTGGAGACGCAGGTTGCGGAGAAGAACTCGGTGCTCGCCGCAAAGCTTCGGGAACGGCAGTCCTGACCCCGATTCCCGGGCGGAAGCGTCGCCAGCCCGTGAACGGCAACGACAGCGGGCTGATCCGAAGGATGGCCGCTCCAACCCACGAAACAACTACTGCCACCACGAGAATGATGCTCGAGCGGATCAGGTCGTCGCGTCCCTCGGTGACCACGACCAGGTGGCCGAGGACAACAGCGATCGCCGCAGTCGCAAGCAGAGACGCGAGCGAAGCAATTCTGGCCGGCAGCGCGATCCGCCCCGCGATCAGGATCAGCGCGGCGCAGATGACGACCGACAGGATCGGCTCGATCACAGGGGTGCCCCAATGACCGCTTTTGAGGTCAAAGGGTGTGAGCGGAACGAAGGCGATGGTCGCCGCCGAGACGACCAGCATTCCCGCGCCCGTGATGAGTGGATAGCGCACCAGCGGAACGAGTTTGGCCACACCGCGTCCGGCGATGAGGAACGCGAGGAGCGGAACGGCCTGGCCGATGGCGAGCGGTGTCGTCGCGAGAACGGGTCCAAACAGGTACGCGACCGCGATGGCGGCGATGGCGATGATTACCTGACCGACCCACGGAATCCGATCGAGAAGTCGGTACAGCAGGCAGGTGAAAAACAGGGCGGAGACGAACCAGAGAGTGCCAAAGGGGCCGACGGCGTGACTTCCACCGATCAGCGCGTCAACGATGCCACGCACCGGATACCGACCCGCGCGCGTTGGCACGGTCGTGACCACGACGACGATGACGATGAGCCAGACGAGGTATGGCATCGCAAGCGTGCGGCCGCGCTTGCGCAGTTCGTCGACGAATCGCCTGCCCGGTCTCCAGAAATAGCCGCAGAGAACCAGGAAGATCGCCAGGTTCCACGGGTAGAACCACTGGTGATTGGCGGGCTGGCCATAGACGTGCACGAAGATGACCGTTGTGCCGGCACATATTCGCAGCAGGTCGATACCGACAACGCGACGGCCGGTTGCCTTCTGCTCGCCCGCCTCGAGCGGCTGCTCAGAGGTCGGCATGTAGCTGCCAGACACCCTCTCCAACGGCCCGCCAGGTGAACAGGTGGCCGCGGTCGAGGCCGAGAATCGAGAGGGTCTTCCGCAGTTCGTCATCCGCGGTCAGACGATCGATCGCCTCGGCAAGCAGGCCGGGGTACGCATCCAGGTCGGTGCACGGTATTGAGACGCTCGCGTCCCCTGCGATCTCGACGAGCGATGGCGTCGCCGCGTGGAGTACAGGAACACCGAGGGTCATCGCCTCGAGCATCGGCGTGCCGAACCCGTTGCTGATACCGGGGTAGACCAAGGCTGATGCCGCGCTCAGCACCGCGGAATAGTCCTTGTCGTCGAGAGAGCCGAGAGCGAGGATCCGGTCCGGCGAGATGCCCGCTTCGGCGATCGCCGAATCTAGCGCTCCCGGTTCGCGCTCTGCTCCGACGACGACGAGTCGCAGGTCAGGCGAGCCCGACCTTTCCAGCGCGCCGAGGAGATAGCCGATGCCGTGGTGGCCGCTCGAGTCGCCTACGGTAACGAGGTAGGACGGTGGCACGCCGAGGCGCTTGCGCCTGGCCGCCGCGTCGTTCGGGCTCAGAATGTTCGAACTCACGGCGCCGCCAATCACACGGACTCGGTCGCCGAGACCCAGGATCTCGTCGAGCTCGTCCGCGACGGCGTGGGTCGGCGCGATGACGGCATCCGCATATTTCACGGCTCGTGTCGCCATCGCCTTGGTCCAGGACACTTCGCGCGGTGTCAGGTAGTCGGGATGCGTCCAGGCGACTGCTTCGTGAATCGTGACAACAATCTGGTTGCCGCGCTCATTGACGCGATCGTGATTGCGCAGGGGAGCGAACAGGCTCGGCGAGTGCAGCATCCCGGAGGGCACGGGAGTAAACCCGTGCTGCCATGCCGTCGTGAGGTCCCGGCGCACCAGCGCGCTCTTGAACAGGCCGCTGAGGCCCGGCAGCCGTTTCCCAATGAGTTCGTACTGGTCCTCGGTGGATGACGCGACGATGCCCTCGACGAAACAGCCGACGGGCGCGTAGCGAATCAGCGCACTTGCGAGCTCGTCGGTATAGCGATTCGCTCCAGCGGGCGCGCCCGTGAGGATGTCGTCGAGAATTACGTTGAGAGTGGTCATCGCGCACCGATGATCCCACGTTCGGCGGCCGCGTGCAGCGCATCCCTCCAGTCGCGTAACGCTGGAACGCCGGACGTCGCCCACCGGGTGTGCCCGAGAACCGAGTATCCGGGACGCGGCGCTCGTTGCAGATAGTGCGCGGAGTCGGTCGGGAGGACGCGTGCCGGGTCGAGCCCCGCAGTCGCGAAGATCGCTCGCGCGAACTCGAACCAGCTCGCGCGACCGTCGCTGGTCGCGTGGTAGATCCCGGGGTCCGCTGACGCGTCCAGCAGCGCGACGGTCTGGCTCGCGACATCCGCGGTCCAGGTCGGTTGTCCGACCTGGTCTGTGACGACGCTCACGGTCTCGCGTTCTCCCGCCAATCGCAGCATGGTGCGAACGAAGTTCGGACCGTGTTCACCGTAGAGGTATGCCGTGCGCAACAGGAAGGTGCGCTCGGGACCGCGCTCGAGTACAAGTTCTTCGCCCGCGGCCTTGGTGCGACCGTATGCCGTGACGGGATGCACCGGGAAGTCTTCGGGGTACGGGGTGGTCGCCGTGCCGTCGAACACGTAGTCCGTCGAGTAGTGGACGAGGGTCGCGCCCGTCTCAGCCGTCGCGATCGCGACGTTTCCCGCGCCGGTAGCGTTGATCGCGAATGCCGCGGTCTCGTCGGACTCGGCGTCGTCGACTCTGGTGTACGCGGCCGCGTTGATCACAACATCCGCGCCGCGGGTCGCCGAGCGCACGGCATCCAGGTTCGTGATGTCGAGGTCAGCGCGAGTCAGCGCGATCACGTCCCGCCCCGCGAGCGCTGCGACGAGGTCGGAGCCGAGCATGCCGCCGGCGCCCGTGATTACAAACCGCATCGGATCAACTCAGCGCGGCGCGAGCCTTCAGCGGCTCCCACCACGCCCGGTTGTCGCGATACCAGGAAACGACATCGGTCAAACCGGAATCGAAGGGCACGAGCGGCTCGTAACCGAGTTCGTTCCGGATTTTCGAGATGTCAACGCTGTAGCGCAGATCGTGTCCCAGCCGGTCGGGCACCTCGTCGACGTATGACCAGTCCTTGCCCGTCGCGTCTAGCAGTCTCTGAGTCAGGTCACGGTTGCTGAGCTCCGTGCCGCCCCCGATGTTGTACGTCTCGCCGGCTCGCCCGCCGGTGAAAACCATCGAGATTCCTCGCGTGTGGTCATCGACGTGCAGCCAGTCGCGCACGTTCCTGCCATCGCCGTACAGCGGGACGTGCCTGTCATCGATGAGATTCGTGATGAACAGCGGGATGACCTTCTCCGGAAAGTGGTACGGCCCGTAGTTATTCGAGCAGCGCGTGATCGAGAGGTTGAGACCGTGGGTTTGGAAGTAACTGCGGGCGATGAGGTCGCTGCCCGCCTTGGATGCCGAGTACGGCGAGTTGGGTTCGAGGGGCTGCCGCTCGTCCCACGACCCGGCTGCGATTGAACCGTAAACCTCATCGGTCGAGACGTGAACGAAGCGCTGTAGGTTGGCGCGCAGCGCCGCGTCAAGCAGGCGCTGCGTTCCGAGCACGTTGGTTTCGACGAAGACGCTGGCGTCCCGGACCGAGCGGTCCACGTGCGACTCGGCCGCGAAGTGGACGACCGCGTCAACGGTGGGGAGCAACTCATCGAGGAGCGCGGAGTCACGGATGTCGCCGCGAACGAACTCGTAGCGCTTCGAGTCCGCGACGGGCTCGAGGTTGGCAGGGTTGCCGGAGTATGTGAGCGCATCCAGCACGACGATCTCGGCGCCCTCGAGGGACGGATACGCGTCCTGGAGGGTACGCCTGACGAAGTTGGAACCGATAAAACCAGCGCCGCCGGTCACGAGGATCTTCACTTGACTGCCTCCTTGTTGCGTGCAGCGCGAGCGCGTCGGCGAATGAGAAACGATCGAACCGCGAGGCCGACGCTGAGCGTGACGCGCACGGGCCAGAGCACGACTCCCGGGTACTTCGTGGCCAGGAACTGCCTCGCGCTGGTGTGGTGGGCACGAATCATGGCATCGGATGCAACGCCGGTGGTGGAATGCGCACCGCTGTGGGTGATCGACGCCGTCGGCCAGTACAGGTTGCGGTAGCCGGCCTTGCCGATGCGGTTGCCGAGGTCGACGTCTTCGAAGTACATGAAGAATCGCGGGTCGAATCCATCGAGCTCGTCGAACACCGTTCGCCGAACGAGAACGCAGGAACCCGAGAGCCAGCCCGCGTCGCGCGCAGTCAGCTCGCCACGGGCATCCCGCAGGTATGCCGTCGTCCACGGGTTCGCGGCCCACAGGTTCGAAAACAGCGCGTGGCCGACACCGGTTCGCAGCGAGGGGATGGCGCGAGCTGACGGATAGACCGTGCCATCCTCGTTGCGGACGGCGGGGCCGACAGCGCCGACCTCCGGATCCGATTCGCCCCCGCGCACCAATTCGTCGATCGTGCCGGCCGCAAGGAGCACGTCCGGATTGCTGATGAGGACCCACCGGATGCTCGCGGGCATCGCGGCGACCGCCGCATTCATGGCCTTGCCGTAACCGAGATTGCTCGGCATGGCGAGATAGGTCGCTTCGGCCGCCTGGCACAGGTCGGGAACCGTGTTACCGGGATTCTCCGGCCGGTTGTCCGCGACGACCGTCATCACGCTCGCGCTGCTCGCCGCGGGAATGGAGCGCAGAAATGGACCGAGCACCGCATCGGAACCGAAGCTGACCGTCGCTATTCCGATGCTGGGCGTTGTGGGACGCGCGGCGGGGGTGGCCATAGTATCCCCAAGTCTAAGCGGGCCATTGCTGCCTAGACTCGGGGGGTGGCGGTTTCGAAAGGTTCCTTGCGGATCTCCGTTGCGCTCTGCACGCGCAACGGTGCCGCTTTCGTGCGCGAACAGGTCCAGAGCATCCTCGCCCAGTCGCGTCCGGTTGACGAGATCGTGCTGTCGGATGACGCCTCGACCGACGACACCGTCGAGCTTGTGCGTCGCGCCGTCAAGGTACAGATCGGCCTCGGTGGCGACGTAGAACTCAAGGTTCTCCGCAACAAGAAGGCGCTCGGCGTCGTGCGCAACTTCGAGCAGGCCGTCATGGCGACGACGGGGGACCTCGTCGCACTGAGCGATCAGGACGACGTCTGGCATCCGGATCGGATGCGGACGATCGTCGAGGTATTTGCCGCGGAGCCGTCGCTCGAGCTGGTGTTCAGCAATGCTCGATTGGTCGACGGCAGTGGTGCTCCACTGCGCCACTCGCTCTTCTCGGCCCTGTCCATGACGGCCCGGGAGAAGCGCGAACTGCGCGGCCGTGGGGCCTTCGCAGCGCTGCTCGGACGCAACCTGGTTACCGGCGCGACGGTCGTTTTCCGACGTGGCCTTCTCGACCTCGCGATACCGTTTGCGCCCGACTGGGTGCACGACGAATGGCTCGCCGCTCTCGCGGCGGCGACCGGCGGCATCCGGATGCTGGAGCCGCTGCTCATCGACTACCGCCAGCACGGCGGCAACCAGATTGGCGCTGGCAGACTGAGCCTCTCGGAGAAGGTCGGCCGGGTCGCCGAGAATCGCGCGGAACGCAATGCGCGACTGCTGGCCAGGTCGAACGAGCTCGTCGCGCGACTCGAGAAGCTGGGCGACCGAGTTTCGCCGGCCGTGCTGAACGAAGCGCGGGCCAAGGTCGATCACGAGGCGCTCCGAAGCGGCCTGCCGGTTGGACGCGGCCAGCGCATTCCCACGGTGACCCGGGAACTGGTGACGGGCCGCTACGCGCGCTACGGGCGCGGCGTCCTGGATGCGGGACGAGACCTGCTTCAGCCGGCCCGCTGAGTCGCCAACGCTAGGATTCCTATCGTGCGCCTCAGAGAACTTGCCGTCCCAGACGCATGGGAGATCACGCCCGTGCAGCGCTCGGACGATCGTGGCGTCTTTCTCGAGTGGTATCGCTTCGATGAACTGTCTCAGGCGATCGGGCATCCGCTCGCGCTGCGTCAGGCCAACGTCTCGGTGTCCCGCAGGGGCGTGGTTCGTGGCATCCACTTCGCCGATGTCCCCATCGGCCAGGCCAAGTACGTTACGGCTGTGCACGGCGCCGTCCTCGACTTCGTGGTTGATATCCGCGTTGGTTCGCCGACCTTCGGTACGTGGGATTCTGTTCGACTCGACACCGAGGATCGTCGCGCCATCTACATCGCGGAAGGGCTCGGGCACTGCTTCGTCGCCCTGACCGAGGACGCGACGGTCAGCTACCTCGTGAGCGACGTCTACCAGCCGGATCGCGAGCACGGTATCAACCCGCTCGATCCCGATGTCGCGCTGGACTTTCCCTTCGCCCCCGGCGAACTCCTGATGTCCCCGAAAGACACGGATGCGCCCGGGCTGCACGAGGCACGCGACGCCGGGCTTCTCCCCGACTACGCCGCGACGCGCGAGTTTTACTCGAGCCTTGCGGGGGATGCATCGTGAAGGGCATCATCCTTGCCGGTGGCTCGGGGACTCGGCTCTGGCCCATCACCAAGGGCATCTCCAAGCAACTGATGCCGATCTACGACAAGCCGATGATCTACTACCCGCTGTCGACGCTGATGCAGGCGGGAATCCGCGACATTCTGATCATCACGACACCCGATGACCAGGCCGCATTCCAGCGACTGCTCGGCGATGGCAGCGAGCTGGGAATTGCTCTGAGCTACGCGATCCAGGAGTCACCAGGCGGTCTCGCGCAGGCCTTTCTCATTGGCGAGGAGTTTCTCGGGCGGGACAAGGTCGCGCTCGTACTTGGCGACAACATCTTCCACGGTGCGGGTCTCGGGTCGAGCCTCGCTGCCAATACCGACATCGACGGCGCGCTGATCTTCGCTCACCAGGTCGCGAACCCCCGGGCATACGGGGTCGTCGAGTTCGACGAGTCGTTCACCGCGCTCTCGATCGAGGAGAAGCCGGCCAGGCCCAAGAGCAGCTATGCGGTGCCCGGCCTGTACTTCTACGACAACACGGTCGTCGAGGTGGCACGGTCGATCTCGCCGAGCGCGCGGGGCGAGCTCGAAATCTCGACCGTCAACGAACGCTATCTGAACGAAAAGCGCCTGCAGGTGCACGTGCTCGACCGGGGCACTGCGTGGCTCGACACCGGGACCTTTGAGTCGATGGTCCAGGCGAGCGAGTTCGTGCGCGTCATCGAGGATCGCCAGGGCTTCAAGATCGGCTGCGTCGAAGAGGTGGCGTGGCGCGCGGGGTGGATCTCGGATGCAGCGCTGCTCGAGCTCGCGGAACCCTTGCGAAAGAGTGGTTACGGAAGTTATCTCGCCGACCTGCTGACGACCGCGCCGTGACCAACGTTCTTCTCATCACCGGCGATCCGATCGGGGCAAAGATGGCCGGCCCCGCAATCCGGTCCTGGAACATGGCCCTCGCGCTGAGCGCTGAGCACACGGTCACGCTGATGACCACGACCAACCTCGAGCCGCGCGACGCTCCGTTCGCTCTCGAGCGAGTGCGTCCCGGCGAGGACGCCCGCTTCGCAGAACTCGAGCGCGCGGCCGACGTCATCCTGTTTCAGGGTCACGCGCGCGACCAGTTCGCAGCCCTGCAGACCACGACCAAGATCGTGATCTGCGACATCTACGACCCGATGCAGCTCGAAATGCTCGAACAGGGACGTGAGGAACCTCGCGGCACCTGGGAGCTCATGGTCACCCGCGCGGCGCGGGCGCTCAACAGCCAACTCGCCGCCGGTGACTTCTTTCTGTGTGCTTCGGATCGGCAGCGACTGTTCTACCTTGGTCAGCTGGCGACGCTCGGTCGCCTCAGCCCGGCAACCTACGAGAACGATCCGCACCTGGTGAACCTGCTGTCCATCGTGCCGTTCGGACTGGATGCCACCCCGCCCATACACGAGAAGCAGGTGCTGAAGGGCGTGCGCCCCGGCATCGGGCCGGACGACCGCGTCGTGATCTGGGGTGGCGGGATCTACAGCTGGTTCGATCCGCACACACTCATCCGGGCGATAGCGGCGCTCGCGAAGCGCAGGCCGCAGGCGAAGCTGTTCTTCCTGGGGACAAAGCATCCGGGCGTCGATGAGATGGAAATCGTCGCATCGTCCAGGCGGCTGGCCGCTGAGCTCGGCGCGACAGACAGCTCGGTGTTCTTCAACGACAGCTGGGTCGATTTCGCCGACCGGCAGAACTACCTGCTCGAGGCGTCCGCGGGGGCGAGCACCCACCAGTTGCACGTCGAGACCGAATTCTCGTTCCGCACGCGCATCCTCGACTATCTGTGGGCCGACCTCCCCATGGTCGTGACCGAGGGTGACAGCATGGCCGACCTGGTCGCGCGCGAGAGCCTCGGCATCGTGGTGCAGGCAAACGACGTCGATGCGCTCGAGGCGGCGCTCGAGAAGGTGCTGTTCGACGAGCGTTTTGCGAAAACGGCGCGCGCAAACGTCAGGCGCGTCGCCGCGGACTTCACCTGGGATCGGGTGCTCGAACCGCTCGTGGGCTTCGTTCGAGACCCCCACCACGCCGCCGATCGACCGGGGGGCGTGGCGACCGGGGTTGCGCGCGAACTCGCGACGACCGCTGGCCGGTCCCGTCCGACGCACGGCCCTCGGCACGACATCGCGATGGCGTGGCACTACCTTCGCAACTCGGGTCCGCTGACCGTTCTGTCGAAGGTGCGTCGACGTTTGGGCCGAAACCACTGAGGTAGTCTTTTGGGATGCTTGCAGCCGCCAGGAGGTCGCTGAGCTTCCTGTCCCGAGGCGAGCGAGTCACCTACTTCACGCTCCTTTGTTTCCGGGCGCTCGTCGGTGTTCTCGACGTCGCCGGTATCTTTTTCATCGGTCTGATTGCGGCGATTGCGGCGACCGAGGTTGCCGGTTCGTCATCCGCTCCCGCCAAACTGCTCGGGTTCACCATCCCGACCTTCACGCCGGTCCAGATGCTGTGGCTCGTTGTCATCGTGCTCGCGGTGTTCGTTGGCAAAGCCTTCGCGTCGATCCTGCTCATGCGGGCGCTCACCCGATTCGTCGCCGGCATCGAGGCGCGGAGTGCGATCGAGCTCGCCGAATACCTGCTGCTCGGGTCCCTCGAGAATCTGCGGCAGCACTCGAGGGCCGACCTGCAGTACGCCATCACCGAATCGATGTCGTGGGCGTTCACCGGCGTGCTGAACAACGTCGCCAACATCGCGAGCGAGGGCTTCCTGCTGCTCCTTTTGGCGATCAGTTTCTTCGTCGTGAGCCCGCTCACGGCGCTCGTCGTGCTCGCATACTTCGGCCTCATCATCGCCGGAATGCAGTTCTTCATCGGTCGCAGTCTCAAGCGGGCCGGAAACGATGCAGCGGATGGCACGGTCATCACCGTTGGGTCGCTCACCGACACGTTCGACACCTTCCGCGAGCTGTCGGTGCTCGGAAAGCAGGACCTGTTTCTGCGTCGCATCAGGGCGGCGCGCACGCGCGTTGCCCGCAGCGGGTCGACACTTGCACTACTCGCGGGAATGCCGCGCTACGTCATCGAGACGTCGCTGATCGTCGGGGTCGTTCTGTTCATCGGGGTGCAGGTGGTCACGGGAAACCTGACCTCCGGGCTGGCGACGCTCGGCGTTTTCCTCGCGGGCGGCGTGCGGGTCATGGGATCGTTGCTTCCCCTGCAGACCGCCATCGCCGCGCTCAAGATCAACACCGAGCGCTCGCAACTCGCGCAAGCGATGCTCGCCGAGATCCGCGACAACCCGATCGAACGTGTCGTCCCCGCGGACTCAGTTCCGACGGGGGCCGGTGGGCTCCCCGTGACGATCTCCCATGCCGACTACCGCTACGGGGACGCCGATCGCGTGCTCTCCGATGTCTCGCTCGAGATCACGCCCGGGGATTTCGTCGCCGTGGTCGGTCCGTCCGGCGCTGGCAAGACGACGCTCGTCGACCTCATCCTCGGGCTCTCGGCACCCGAGGCCGGAACGGTGCGCATCGGCGGGATCGAGCCGCGTGCCCTTCGCGCCGCGAGCGCCGGACTGATCTCATACGTTCCGCAGAAGCCGGGTCTGGTTTCCGGCACGATCGCGGAGAACATCGCCCTCGGCGTCGATCCGGCCCAAATTGACCACGATCGCATCCGCGAGGTCGTCACGTCAGCCTTCCTCACCGACTTTCTCGCAACCCTTCCTGACGGTGTCGACACCTCCGTCGGCAAGCACGCGGACGCCCTGAGCGGCGGCCAGATCCAGCGCATCGGACTCGCACGGGCCCTGTACGTGCGCCCGCGTCTGATCGTGCTCGACGAGGCGACAAGTGGACTGGATGCCGCATCCGAGGCCTTCATTGGCGAGGGGCTTCGGGCGCTGCACGGCCAGGTGACGGTAGTGGTGATTGCGCACCGCCTCTCGACGGTGCAGCACGCCGACGTTGTGCACGTACTTGAAGCGGGCCGCATCGTTTCGTCCGGCACCTTCCGCGCCGTGCGCAAAGCGGTGCCGATGATCGAGGAATACGTGCAGCTCATGTCGTTCGATGAAGGAGAAGCGTGAGGATGCGCTCCCGGTTCAGGCTGATCTATCTCGCCCCGGCGCTCGTGATGATCGCGCTGCTCGCGTGGGTCTTTGCGTCGCCCATGGGATCGGCGCCCGATGATGACTTCCAACTCGCGAGTATTTGGTGCGCGAACGGCGCAAGAACCGACCTGTGCCAGCCGGGACCAACCGAGAATTCCCGCATCGTGCCCGCGGCAGTCCACGAGGCGCCCTGTTACGCCTACGACGCCGACAAGAGTGCGGGCTGTCAGCTCAAGGAGTTCACCTTCAGCCCGAAGCCCACGGTGACGACCACCCGGGTGAACACCGACAACCAGTACCCGCCGGTGTTCTACGCCGTCATGAACCTGTTCGCCGGCCCCAACATCCTGGTGTCGGTCGTGCTCATGCGAATCGTCACGGCGCTGCTGTTTGTCGCTCTCACGACCGCGCTGTTCGTCCTGCTTCCGGCGGCTCGGCGACAGACGCTCGTTCTGATGTGGATGATCACGACCGTGCCGCTCGGGATCTTCCTGCTGGCGTCCAACAACCCGAGCTCGTGGGCCGTGATCGGCATCGGTTCTGCGTGGATCGCATTGCTCGGCTATTTCGAATCGGCCGGCCGACGGAAGATCGCATTGGGCGCGTTGTTCGCCCTGTCGGTGGTGATGGCTGCCGGCTCTCGAGGAGACGCCGCCGCGTACTCCGTTGTGGCGATCGGCGCTGTCGGTATCCTCAAAATCGCCTGGACCAGACGGTTCTGGCTTGAGGCCCTGCTTCCCATCGCGATGGTCATCGTCTCTGCCGTGTTCTTCCTGATCTCGCGCCAGACGGCGAGCGGTGAGAACGGCTTCGGCGGAAGCAGCGGTCCTCCGACCGTTGGCGGCACGGGAGGCGCAGAGCAGACCCTGCACGGATTTGGACTCTTCGCGTACGACCTGTTGAATGCGCCATCGCTATGGGCGGGGGTCTTCGGTAGCTGGCCGCTCGGCTGGCTCGATACGCCGATGCCGGCCGTTGTGTCGCTGGGGGCCCTCGCCGTCTTCGTGGCCATCGGCTTCGTAGGATTCCGTCAACTGGGATGGCGCAAGGCGGTCGTGCTGGCCCTGATCGCACTCGTGCTCTGGTTGCTTCCCGTCTACGTTCTCGTTCAGGGTGGAGACACGGTGGGAAACGCCGTGCAGCCGCGCTACCTCCTGCCGCTCGTCGTGCTTGCCGGTGGCATGCTGCTAGTCGCCAGTCGAGGCAGGCAATACGTGTTCGGCCGCGGCCAGATCGTGCTCGTCGTCGTCGTGCTTTCGGTGGTAAACCTGATTGCCCTCGAACTGGTCATCCGCCGGTTCGTCACCGGCAACGGTGACCTGGGACTGAATCTCGACACCGGGGACAGGTGGTGGTGGGGGTCATTCCCGTTTTCGCCCAACGTGGTGTGGATTCTTGGTTCGCTCGCGTTCGCGGCAACGCTCGTCGTGCTTGCTCGCGAGCTCCTGAGATCCCAGCGGCTCGCCGCTCAGGCCGACGCCACCGCTTTGCCGATCACCCTGTAGGTCACACCGGGCCAGGCATCCGCACTGGATACCCTGCGCCCGTCGATGAACGCACGGATGCCGGGAAACTCCTCCGGCGTCAACTCGCGGTACTCGGCGTGATCCGCCTGGACGACGACGGCATCCACCTCGCCACCGAGGTGGTGCGGCGTGAAGCCGAGCGACTCAAGCTCGCCGTCCTCGTAGAGCGGATCGTGGACGCTGACAAGCGCCCCGCGCTCCTTCAGAGCATCCACCGTGGCGAACACCCCGGAGAACGCTGTTTCCTTGACGCCGCCCCGATACGCAGCGCCGAGCACGGCCACTCTCGCGCCCGTCAGATCGCCGTATGCGCCCTCGAGCAGGCCGACCGTGTAGTCCGGCATTCCGGCGTTCGCTGCGCGTGCCGCACGAACGATCGTCGCCTCGGGGTCGTTCCAGAGATAGAGCCGGGGATAAACCGGGATGCAGTGGCCACCGACGGCGATGCCGGGCTGGTGAATGTGGCTGTATGGCTGGGAGTTGGATGCCTCGATAACCTGGTAGACGTCGATACCGTTCGATCCGGCGTAGCGCGCAAATTGGTTGGCGAGCCCGATGTTAACGTCGCGGTAGGTCGTCTCCGCGAGCTTTGCCAGCTCAGACGCCTCGGCGGACCCGAGATCCCACACGCCGTTGGGACGCGCCAGGTCGGGTCGCTCATCGAAATC
The DNA here is from genome assembly GCA_036271875.1 of Galbitalea sp. Lineage (GTDB taxonomy): Bacteria > Actinomycetota > Actinomycetes > Actinomycetales > Microbacteriaceae > Galbitalea. The sequence goes on along the minus strand of DATAZU010000017.1, from coordinate 57,754 downwards.
GAGAACCGCGTTATAGAAGGCGACCGCCTTCTCCGCGCCAGCCTCGGACAGCCCGCCGACGAGCTTCGGGTACTTGCGGAGGTCCGCGAAAACGCGACCGGTCAGGACTCGCTCGGGCGAGAACACCAGGTGGAAGTCGACACCCTCGGTGAGACCAGAGGTCTGCTCGAGCAGCGGCTTCCAGCGGGTTCGAGTGGTCCCAACCGGGAGGGTGGTCTCGTACAGGACGAGCGTGCCCTTGGTGAGGTGTTCACCGAGCGACCTGGTCGCGACGTCCATCCAGCCGAAATCCGGGCGCGCCTCGGCATCGACGAACAGCGGAACGACGAGCACGACGGCGTCAGCCCCCGGCACAGCTTCGGCGTAGTCCGTGGTCGCCCGCAGTCTTCCGGCAGGGACAAGCTCCGCGAGCTTCTCTGCCAGGTGCGCTTCGCCCGGGAACGGCTCCTTGCCCGCGTTGACGAGGTCGACCGTCTGTGGGTTGATGTCGACCCCGACGACCTGATGGCCCTTGTCGGCGAACTGGACGGCGAGCGGAAGACCGATTTTTCCGAGCGCGATGACGGCGATTTTCAACGTGGGAGGTCCTTCGATGTGTGCCAGCGTGTAGGCAACACGCACAAGCCTCAATTCTAGGGTGATGCTCGAAAACCTAGGTGGCGTCGCGCGTGGCCTCAACGCGTCGCAGGAGACGGCGGTCCCACCAGGCGCGGATCCGGCGTTCGAATGGCCGCTCAACGACGTAGTGCAGCGCCGCCGCACAGCCGATCGCGACGACGAGCATGGCCGCGTACCATGCCAGGTTGAACCACGACCCAGGCCGCACGCCAATCGTCTCGATGGCGGCGTAGATGATGGTCGCGTGCAGTAGGTAGAAGGCATACGACCAGTCGCCGAGCAGCACTAGCGGCTTCCAGCGCAACAGTGAGCGACCGCCGCGCAGGTCACGAGCTGCGACGGTAACGATGAGCAGGCTGCACAGGAGCACGAGCCACTCCTCGGCACTGTTGCGAATGATCGATCCGACGATGCCGCCGGGGAAGTGCCTCGGCGACAAGTAGAGCCAGAGCACGAAGCCGGCGCCAGCCAGGTAGGCGACGAACGGAGGCAGTCGCGGCCGCCATCCCATTCTCATCGCGTGCGCGGCGCACATCCCGAGGGCGAATTCATCGAGCCGGGTGATGGGCAGTGGCGCATCGACAAACGAAGTCGGCCAGGCGATCACGGCAGCCTGATAGGCAAACCCGAGCGCGACGATGGCAAGCGCGACGAGAAAAGTTCCGCGGAGGGCTATCGTCCGCAGGAATCGATTGATGAACGGATGCACCGCGTAGAAGAACGCCTCGCAGGTGAGCGTCCAGGCCGCGGGATTGCCGGAGAAGAGGATCGCCGGAACATTCGACCAACCCTGCACGAGTACGACCGAGAGGGCCAGAATGCCGAGGTTGAATGGTTTCACCCATGGCTCGCTCGGGTCAGGACTGAAGCTGTAGAACACCGGGATCGCAACCAGAAGGGCAACAAAGTGAGATGGATAGATTCGCGCGAATCGCCTGAGCCAGAAGGTCACCGCGCTTACCCCGGGTCTTGCCGACCACGTCAGCACAAAGCCCGAGAGCACAAAAAAGAACATGACGCCGTCGTTGCCGAATTCGAGGACGGGGTCAATTCTTATTGGCGCGAAATTCCTCATGTGAAAGGCGAAGACTCCAAACGCCGCCCACCACCTCAGGCCGGTAAGCGAATCCAGCCGCACCGTGCGCTGCGGGCTCGGATCTGGCGCAGTCACGCGATCACGCTACCAGCCGACCCGCACCCGAACGTCGCGTGATGAGCCGATCCCTAAGCTTGACTGCAGCAGCCGCCAACGAGACCGGCGCGCATGACCGGGAGGACTACTCAGGATGGTGGCGCTGATGTGGATCGCGGGTGGGATCCTTCGCCTTGTGCCAGAGTCGCTCGTGGGCCGGCTGCTCCCCGGTTCCCTGCGCTTCACTACCGCGGACATTCCCGGGCCCCCGATTGCGCCGAGCGAGCCTGTCCGTCTCTACATCGGTCCGGTCAACTGGGCGGGCCAGGCAACGGCGTGGGCGAAGGCCGCCGTGCGGTACCTGTCCGGCGTCGGTGCGGTCACGATGGCCTATCGAACGGCGAAGGATTTTTCGTTTCCCGTCGACAACCCGGTTCCCCTGGGGGTTTACGCGGCGTCGCGCCGGTGGCAGCGCGCGCAGTACCGGGCGGTCAGCGAGGGGTTCACGCACGTCATTGTCGAAGCCGAGCGGCAGCCATTCGGTGCCATCCTCGATAGGTCGGCTCGCTCCCAGGTCGAACGGCTCGAGCGCGCGGGCATCGCCGTCGCCATGCTCTGTCACGGCAGTGATATCCGACTTCCGAGCAGGCACGCCGCCGAGAATCCGGATTCGCCATTTCACGGGTCGATCCTTTCCACCACTGCGAAGCTCGAGCGGGATGCTCGACGAAACCGGGTTTTACTCGACCGTCTAGAGCTTCCGGTCTTCGTTTCGACCCCCGATCTGTTGATCGATGTGCCTGCCGCGACCTGGCTGCCGGTGGTCGTTGATCCGCCGGCCTGGAAGTCCGACACGCTGCCACTCGAGCGAACGATCCCCGTGGTCGCTCACGCGCCGAGCCGTGGGGCCATGAAGGGTTCTGACCTGATCGATCCGATCCTTCGTCGGCTCGAGTATGAAGGAATCGTCAGCTACCGCAGGGTCGAGGGTGTGCCGTTCAGCGAAATGGGGAACGTGTATCGGGATGCCGACATCGTGCTGGATCAGTTCCGCCTTGGGGACTACGGGGTCGCGGCCTGCGAAGCAATGGCTGCCGGTCGAGTGGTGGTCGCGCACGTCAGCACGCACTCGCGCGATCACGTGCTCTCGACCACGGGTCTCGAGTTGCCCGTCATCGAGTCGCGCGCGGAGAACCTCGCCGACGTCATCATGGGCATCCTCGCCGACCGGGAACACTATCGCGAGGTCGCTGCGCGCGGGGTTGAATTCGTCGCGGAAGTACACTCCGGTCGGCGCTCGGCTGAACTGCTGCGGCCCTTTCTCGGAGCAGGTGATCACCGGTCGGTAGCCCGGTAACATCGAGGAGTGAGTGACAGAGTCCCGGTAGTCGACGTTGTCATCCCTATTCACGACCCGGGGCGTCCCCTCCAGCGAGCGATTGATTCGTTGCTCGCATCAGGGCTTTCGGTACCGGATGAACTTCGTATCACCGTGGTGTGCCACAACCTCGAGCGCGATGACATTGCTCGAACTCTGAGTCCCGAAACCGGCCGCGTCATCCGGTTTCTTGAGTTGAAGGACGGCGAGCCGAGTCCCGCCGGTCCGTTCATGTTCGGTATCGCCAACGCCACGGCGGAGTATGTGTCGATCATGGGCTCCGATGACACCGTCGAACCCGGGGCGATGGGCGCCTGGCTCGCTCTGGCGCGACGTTTCCGGGTCACCGCGCTTATCCCGCCGGAAGTTCATGCCTCGGGTATCAAGGTGGCGACGCCGCCGACCAGGCCGTGGCGCTCGCGGCGACTCCGTCCCGTTCGGGATCGACTCGTCTACCGCACTGCCCCGCTCGGACTCATCAAACGCGAGGCGATCGGTCGTCTCGGATTGACGATGCCGTCGCGGCTGCGTAGCGGCTCCGACCAGCTGTTTGGTTTGAAGCTCTGGTTTTCCGGCGAGGAGATCGCATACGGCAGAAGATCGCCGCACTATGTCGTCGGCGCCGACGCGGCGACCCGCGTGACGACCGTACCGAGACCGGCGGAGCAGGAGCTTCAGGCAGTTATCGAGCTCATCGGCGACCCATGGTTCACCGGACTCACTCTCCGGTCGCGTCGCTCGGTCGTCACCAAACTGGTACGGGTGCACGTGTTTTCTGCCGCAGCGGTGCGCAGCGAAAGGAGCTCGTGGACGGAGGACGATCGGGCGGTGCTGTCCGACCTGGTCGTGCGCTTCTTCGCGGTCGCTCCGGGGTTTGAACGCGCGCTGTCTCTCGCGGACCGGCGGTTGATGGATGCGATCTCTGCGCGGGTGACGGCTAGTCAGGCGATTGCCGCGCTTGCGCAGGCTCGCCGACGATTTGGGCGACCCTCCACCCTGCTCACGCGGGATATTCGCGGGATCCTTGCCGTGGATGGACCGCTGCGATTCATGGTCGCTTCGTTTCTGCTCTGAACCGTTCTCGCCCCTGCCGGAGCCACCTCACGCAACCAAGCGGGCGATGGCGGTTTTCCAGCCCTCGACCTGCCGTTCAGATGACAACGGAAGTGCCGCGGCGTCGCTCGCCCGCTTCCACCGTTCGACCGCACCCCGATCCAGCCGGGCCAGAGCTTGATGGAGCGACCCGACCCCGAAGTCCTCGGTGACCAGGCCAAGCCCGTATTCATCGAGAATCGTCACCATCTCCGGCGTTGGCCCAATGACCAGGGCGAGGCGTGCCTGCACAGACTCGAAGAATTTGTTGGGCAGCGTGTTGGCCAGGTTGAAGGTCGATGGCGGGAACACAACGAGCGAGGCGTCGTACTCGGCCATCGTTTCAACCAGGCTCGCGTAGGGAACGGGAGCGCGAAATTGCACCGACGGTATATCGGCGGCGCGCTGTCGAAGTTCGGCCAGGTAGGCCGGCTCGTTCGGCATGAGCATCAGGTCAAGCGTCGCGCCGTCAACATCGCGCATAGCGTCGATGCACAGCTCCAGGCGTCTGAACCGTTGGGCTGCTCCGGCGTGGATGAGACGGATGGGGTTGGCAACGGGGGTCGGCGTCCGCCGCGAATACGGAGCAGCGTTGGTTACGACCTCGAAGTGAACGCCGTAGTCCTTCTCGTACTGTCGTGCGATGCCCTGGCTGACCGTGGTCGCCGATGCCGTCTGCGGAAGGTAGCGACGGCATAGCCAGCGCATGTACGGCGCGACGAACATCCGCCACGTGCGCTCACTCTCCTTCTCGCGGGGAGCGAACTCGTGGAGATCGGCGTGGACGCCTCGCCGTGGGTTCAACGATAGGGCGAGCGGAACCGTGTTGAGGTCGTTCGCAATGACGACATCGAACGAATTGCGGGGCAGCATCCCGCGGGCGCTCGCGACGGCGGAGATGCCCCAGTATGCGCGCTCGTATCGGCGAGTGATGAGAGCCTGCCTGTCGCTGACCCAGCCCCGCGCATCGCCCGGAATCTCGTAGTGGATATCGACGCCGTCCATTTTGGGACCAAGGCTGCACGTCGAAACGTCGTAGTCGGATCGGAACAGTTCCACCTGTTTACGCACGCGTGGATCCGATGAGATGTCCGAGATCGAAACGATGAGTAGCTTTGGCCGATCGCTCACAGGGTGGCGCTCCCCGGATCCGTGAGTTCGGCGAGCCCCGCCAGCGCAGCCTGATTGGCAAATTCCGGAACAGTCTCGACGAGATGTGCGAACGTGCCGTGCGCCTTGACCTTGCCACCGCTCATGAAGAAAATCTGATCGGCGTGCTGGATGGTGGAGAGTCGGTGCGCGACGGTGATGATCGTCATGGAACCGCGAAGATTCCTGATTGCGCCGGACACCGCCGCCTCGGTTGCGGTATCAAGAGCGCTCGTGGCCTCATCCATAACCAGGACGAGGGGCTTCGCGTACAGGGCCCTCGCGATTCCGAGTCGCTGCCGCTGGCCGCCGGAAAGGGCCAGGCCTCTTTCGCCGATATGGCCGTCGATGCCATCCGGGCGAGACTCGATTGTCTCGAGGAGCTGCGCTTTTTCCAGTGAGGAGCGCACCTCATCTTTATCGATGTCTCCTGACCAGCTCAGGGCGACGTTCTGCGCGATCGTGGCGTCAAAGAGTGCAACCTCCTGCGGGACGTATGCGACCCGCGAGCGCCAGGACGAGGTGACTTCCGTTAGGGACGTTCCGTCAATCGAGACCGTGCCGCCGGACGGATCAATGAGTCCGAGGATCAGGTCGACCATGGTGGACTTGCCTGCTCCGGATGAACCGACGAACGCGACGCTCGAGCCGAACGGAATGTTGATCGTGACCTCGCTCACAGCGGCGGGCGCGTCGGGCGCGTAGCGAAATGTGACGTCCGAGAAATCGAGCGAGTCCGGGTTGGGCGCCAGGTCTTTGGACGGACGTGCCAGCAGGTGCACCGAGCTCGACTCCGATCGCCGGATGTCATCGAGCACCGCGCGGACGTGTGGCTGGCTCGAGCTGACGAGCGAGACAATCGCCTGGAATCGGACGATGGACGGGGCCATCCGGAATCCCGCCAGTCCGAACAGGGCCACCGCGGTCAGGGCCTGGTTGATGCCGCCGAGCAGATAGCCCGCGACGCCGACGAGGACGAAGCCGCCGATGATGCCGGCATCGAGAACGTACCGCGGGACCTGGTTCAGGAATTGCATGTTGGAGCGAGCACGGGACGAGAACACACGATTGGAGCGCACGACCTCCGCGATCTCCCCGGTCTTGTTTCGCAGGGATACCTCTTTGAGAGCTCCAACCATTTCCGTGATGAGGCGCGACGTCTTGAGCGTGTATCGCAGGTTTACCCGCCCGGCCTGGCGTGATCTTCTGGTGATCCAGAAGAACAGCGCCGCCCCGAGGAGACCGAGATAAACGAGGGTGATGATGGCCGTGGCCGGCTGCGCGATGGCAAGAACGGCGATCACGGTGACGAAGCTGAGCACCTCGCCGAGGAGCGTAGATGCGGGCAACAGGAAGCTGGAGATCGTGATCCCGACGCTGGTGTCGGACATCCGAACGAGATCGGCAGAATTGCGCTTAAGGCGCTCGACCCACGGCGACGCAACGTATGAGTCGAACAGCCGTGCACCGAGCTCGAGTTCGTACCGCGCGAATCGTCTCGTGGCGCTCCACAGCATTGAGACCGCGATGACGCTCTTGGCAACGACGAGAACGCAGACGACGCCGAGCATGGCGATGAGTCCAAGGCCCTTGACCGTCCCGATGATCGGAAGCGTGAGGGTCGTGTTGTCCACGATCGGGCCGATGGTGATGGCGAGCAGCGCGAGCGCGGCGGCGTCAAGGATCGACAGGAGTCCGAGCACGATCGAATAGGTGATCAGGTAGCGGCGCGCGGTCGCCGGGAGCACTCCCAGCAAGTCGCGGAAGAGCGCCCACAGCGCTTTCATTCTTGCGATCTCCGTATTCTGCTGTCGAGTCAGGTCAGGATGGCAGTCTAGCCGGAGGCGCCGTTGGACTGATCGCGAGCCACCGGGGCTCCGCAGCTTCAGCGCACGGGCCGCTCGGGGATTTGCCCGTTGCTAGGGTTGGCGCATGCGAATCCTGAGCGTCGTCGGCGCCCGCCCGCAGTTCGTCAAACTGGCGCCGATCGCCAAGGCAATGCACGACCGTGCGGAGCACATCGTGGTTCACACGGGTCAGCACTACGACGAACTCATGTCCGAGGTTTTCTTTCGCGATCTCGGAATCCCGCAGCCCAACGTGAACCTGGGAGTTGGTTCCGGGAAGCACGGTGCGCAGACGGGTGCAATGATCGGCGCCCTTGAACCAGTGTTCGAGACCTACGATCCCGACTGGGTCCTGGCGTACGGCGACACCAATTCCACGCTCGCCGCCGCCGTCGCGGCAACGAAGCTTCATCTGCCGCTCGCTCACCTCGAAGCTGGGCTCAGGTCTTTCAACCGACGCATGCCCGAGGAGCACAACCGGGTTCTCACCGATCACTCGGCAGACCTCTGCCTTGCGCCGACGCTGGCCGCCCTTGAGCGTCTCGGCGTCGAGGGCCTGAGCGATCGCAGCATCCTGGTCGGGGACGTAATGACCGACGTCCTGTTCGAGACACGCGATGCGATTGCCGAGCAGCCGGGAGCCCTTCCGGACGGAGTACGGCCCGGCGAGTACTACGTCAGTACCATCCATCGCCCGGACAACACCGACTCTGCCGAGCGGCTCGCGCGAATCATCGAGCAGCTGGCGAACCTGGATCGCCCCGTGCTGCTTCTGGTGCATCCGCGGCTCGCGAGCCTCGCGGCCGGGTTCGGCATTGACCTGGGTCAGGGCCACATTCGGCCGATCGATCCTCTTCCCTACCCCGCCCTTGTCGGGGCGGTCCGGGGAAGTGCCGGAGTCATCACCGACTCGGGGGGGCTTCAAAAGGAAGCGTTCCTGTTGCGCGTCCCGTGCACGACCATCCGCAGCGAGACCGAGTGGACCGAGACGGTCCAGCTCGGTTGGAACGTTCTCGTCGACAGCGATCTCGCCTCACTCGCATCCGTGGTCCAGAGACCGACGCCTCCCGCAACGGATGCCCAGCCCTATGGCGACGGGCACGCGGCGGTGCGAGTGGTCGATGCCCTCCTGACCTGGAACACGGATAGGCGCGGCTAGACCGGTCCCGCCGGTTATCAGACGCCGATTGCGCGAGCAATTGCGGTCACGCCCCTGGTGGCCACCGCGTCGAGGGAGTAGTTCTCTGCGGTCCATTTTGCCAGGCGATCCCGTGACGACGCGCTGGGCTTTGCATCCAGCGCCTGGTCCATGGCCGCGGCGACCGCATCGATCTCCCAGTCGACCGACCAGCCGAGGTCATTGTCCGCGACAATCTCGCGAAGCGGTCCCGCGCCAGCATAGAGAACGGGACTACCGGACGCCGTGCTGGCGAGAGCCTTGGTCGGAAAGGCGAACAGGTAACCGCGGTCCGGGCGAATCGACGCCAGGCCAGCATTTGCGGCGCGCAGCCACGGCACCAGGGCCTTCGCCTCGACCGAGCCATGGAAACGGATCTGGTCCGGGGCAAGCCGAGCGGCAAGCTTGGTTAGTTCGCCCAGCTCGACGCCGCCGCCGAACATCTCCAGCCGCGCGCTGGGGTGCGCGTCGGCGATTTTTGCGAACGCCTCGATGAAGATGCGAGCGCCCTGAAATTCCGACATCATCCCGGCATAGATGAGGAACGGATGCCCGCGATCCACGTCAGTGGTCGTCCCCGGCGAAAAGCTCGTCGTGTCTATTCCGGTGCCGATCATCTCGATGTGCGCCGGGTTGGCGCCGAGATCGATGATTTCCTGACGTACCGCCGGTGAGACCGCGAGGATGAGCCGCGCACCGCGAAGCGCACTTCGTTCCATGGCCCGAACGACCCGGACCACCGCGGGATTGGTTTTCATGCCGACCACCGCGCTGGTAGCGACATCGGCAGAAAAGTACACGTACGGGGTACGACGAAACCAGCAGGCCAGCCGGGAAACGATCCCGGTGGTCGGTGGGGGCTCCACCACCACTACGTCGGCTCGAGGGCCGAAGAGCAGTCGGAAGAACAGGGGGATGTCGAAGCTCGCGTACTGGAGGTAGCCGCGAACGGCTCCCGTGCGGTCACGCAGCACCGGCCAGCGACGCACGCCCGGCGTCCTCGTCGTCTGACCCGGCACTCGCGTCGTGAGCACGGTCGTCTCGTATCCCGCGCGCTCAAACGCGCGATTCAGGGCGGTGAGCCGGTAGGCGGCAGCGCTTCCTTCCGGCGAGTAGACGCGCGTGGCAATGGTCGCCCTGAGATGTTCTGGCACGAACGGCTTACTTCGGGGGACGGCGCTGACCCGCGTCCGCGCGGGCTGCGGTGATCTCGTCCTGCAGGCGCGCCTCGGCCAGGGTCAGTTCGCGCGCCAGTTGCGTTGTAGCCCGACTTTGCTGCAGCGATCGTTTGTAATCGGTAACGACGTAGAAGAGTGCAACAACGATGAAGGCATAGAGCAGCAGGTCGGTCCCTCGACCGATTCCAAGCAGGTGGGCCGCGAATGAGAGCAGTCCGGGCGCGATGATGACAACGATCCCGACAATAAGTGCGAGCAACACGACCGCTCGCCTGATTGCCAGGTGACGTGCGCTCTCCCGTGCCCGCAGCAGATAGAACGCCACGCCGATCAGGGCAACGATAAGGATGATCTGAATCCACATGGTTGGCATGACCTTAGTTCACCACCAGGTCAACCAGAATGTTGATCGAATTGAGCAGCGACTGACCCTTCGCCTTCGAATAGTCGGTGTAGAGAACCTCAACGGGAAACTCGATCCAGGGCAGATGGGTGCGGCCCAGCTGCAACACGATCTCGGTGCCGTGGGCCATCCGCTCCTGCAGGAGGTTGACCTGGCCGGCCGCATCGATGCGAATAACGCGCAGGCCATTGTGTGCATCGGTCAACTTGAGATGGGTGGTCCGGTTCGTCACCCACACGGCCGTCTTGAGGACGAATTTCTTCGCCCAGCCGGGATTCGTGCGGTCATCGAGAAATCGTGAACCGAAGACGATGGCAACGTCCTGGGCCCGAGCCGCGGCCACCATCGCGACGCCGTCAACAACCCGGTGCTGACCATCGGCATCGAACGTCAGAATGTACTTCGCGCCCGGTTGTTCGCGGGCGTATGCGATCCCGGTCTGGAGCGCCGCTCCCTGTCCAAGATTGAATGGGTGAGTCAGAACCCGCGCTCCCGCGCGTCTGGCCACATCGCCGGATCCATCAGAACTGCCGTCATCGACGCAGACCACGTGGGCGAACGACTTCCGAACATCCTCGATTACAGCCGCGATAACGGTCGCCTCATTGAACAGGGGGATTACGACCCATGAGTCGGTATCCCGACCTGCGGCGGGCTGCGCCTCCGGCGAGGTTTCAGTCATAGCCGCTATTCTTGCAGAACGCCCATCCATAGTTCTGCGACGCTCACGTCGCGCATGAGTGCAGGAGTTCCGTTCGTGACCCACCCCAGTGACGTGCGCATCGTGCCGTCCGCTGACGTAGCGGAATCCGCCCGGATCGGATCCGGAAGCTCGGTCTGGCACCTCGCCCAGGTTCGCGAGGACGCCACGCTCGGCAAGAACTGCATCGTCGGCCGCGGCGCATACATCGGTACGGGTGTTGCACTGGGTGACAACTGCAAGGTGCAGAACTACGCGCTCGTCTACGAACCGGCCGTTCTCGGCAACGGTGTCTTCATCGGTCCCGCCGTGGTCCTCACAAACGATACCTATCCGCGCGCGATCAATCCGGACGGGTCACAAAAGAGCGCACACGACTGGGAGCCCGTTGGAGTAACGATTCGCACCGGAGCGGCGATCGGCGCTCGTGCCGTGTGCGTCGCACCCGTTACGATCGGCGCCTGGGCCACCGTGGCAGCCGGCGCCGTTGTGGTAAAGGACGTACCCGACTTTGCTCTGGTGGCGGGCGTGCCCGCGCGACAGATTGGCTGGGTTGGCAAGGCCGGGGTGCGCCTCATACTCGAGGGTGATGTCTGGCTTTGCCCGCAGACCAGCGCGCGATACATCGAATCCGACGGGATTCTCAGAGAGGACGCCGGCGCATGACCGACGAATTTATTCCGGCGGCGAAGCCGCTCATCGGCGACGCAGAGGCAGCAGCGGTCGACCGTGTGCTCCGCTCCGGGATGCTCGCGCAGGGAGCTGAGGTCGCGGCGTTTGAGCAGGAGTTCGGCGATTTCCTGGTTGGTGGGCGCAGTTGCGTTGCCGTCAATTCCGGAACGTCCGGCCTGCAACTAGGGCTTCTCGCGGCGGGGGTCGGCCCGGGAGACGAAGTCATTGTGCCGTCGTTCACCTTCGCCGCCACGGCCAATTCCGTTGCCCTCACTGGCGCAACGCCGGTGTTCGTCGACATCGAGCCGGACTACTTCGGGCTTGATCCTGCTGCAGTCACGGCCGCGATCACTCCACGCACGCGCGGCATCATGCCCGTGCATCTCTATGGTCAGCCGGGCCGACTGACGGAACTGCTGGCTATCGCTCGTGAGCACGGCATCGATCTCTATGAGGATGCCGCGCAGGCGCATGGCGCGTCGGTCGACGGTGTGCCGGTTGGCAGCTTCGGCGCTTTCGCGATGTTCAGCCTCTATCCGACCAAGAACATGACCTCGGGCGAGGGCGGCATGGTCGCCTGCGCCACTCCGGAGATCGTTCGCGGCGTGAAGTTGTACCGAAACCAGGGCATGGAGGCGCAGTACCAGAACGAGGTCATTGGATTCAACATGCGGATGACCGAACTCCACGCCGCCATCGGCCGGGTTCAGTTGACTCGGGTTGGCGAATGGACGAAGACTCGGCAGGCAAATGCCGCATACTTCGATGCCAACCTGAAGTCCGTGGTTACACCCCCGGTCGCGCCATGGGCGGTGCACGTGTATCACCAGTACACGATCCGGATCGCCGAAGACAGGGACGGATTCGCGAAGGCCCTGCGCGAGGAGTATTCGATCGGTTCGGGCGTGTACTACCCGGTTCCCAACCACCGTCTCGCGTCCCTCAAGCGATTCGCGGTCGATCTAGAACTTCCCGAGACCGAACGTGCCGCCGCTGAAGCGCTATCGATCCCGGTTCATCCATCCCTGAGTGATTCGGATCTTGAGCGAATCGTCACGGCGGTCAACGCGCTGGCGGGGGCAGGTTCGTAGTGGCAGAGCTGAGGGCGGGCCTTCTCGGCATTGGCGCGATGGGCAGGCATCACGCGCGAGTCCTGCGCGAGATCGACGGCGTTGAGCTCGTCGCGATCGCCGATCCCGGTGGGGACCCGTGGGGCGTCGCCGGCAACCTGGAAGTGCTGCCGAACGTCGACGCGCTCATCGCACAGGGCATCGACATCGCTGTCGTTGCTGTTCCAACGCAGTTCCATCTCGAAGCCGCCCTCGCGCTCAGTGACGCCGGAGTCCACACGCTCGTCGAGAAGCCCATCGCGCACACGGTGGAGGCAGGCAAGACGATGGTGGAGGCGTTCGCCGCCAAGGGGCTGGTCGGGGCCGTTGGTCACATCGAGAGATTCAATCCGGCACTTCAGGAACTGCGCCGAAGGCTGGAAGCGGGCGACCTCGGCGAGGTCTACCAGATCGCCACGCGCAGGCAGGGACCGTTTCCGGCCCGCATCGCGGATGTCGGCGTCGCCAAGGACCTCGGCTCGCACGACATCGACCTCACGGCCTGGGTCGCGCAGAGCGAATACGCGAGCGTGTACGGGCAGACGGCGCTCAAGAGCGGCAGGCCGCACGAAGACATGATCATCGCGAGTGGTCGCCTTCGCAACGGCATCATCGTGAACCACGTCGTCAATTGGCTGAGCCCGATGAAGGAACGCCTGACGATTGTCACGGGTGAAACGGGCACGTTCGTTGCGGATACCTCGACGGGCGACCTGACCTTCTACGCGAACGGCACGTTTCCACTCGAGTGGGAATCGGTCACGGCCTTTCGCGGCGTGAGTGAGGGTGACGTTACCCGCTTCGCCTTTGCCAAGCGCGAGCCATTGCTGGTCGAGCACATCGCCTTCCGCGATGCTGTGCTCGGAAAACCGACCGACGTTGTGACGATGGAGGAGGGCCTGCGAACCCTCGTCGTCGTCGAGGGAGTGATCGCGTCGGCGGCGACCGGACAATCGGTGTCGTTCCCAACCTAGGAGCCGGGCGCGATGCCGTCAGCCGAACCGACGGATCCAGGACCGGCGGCATCCCGCATCAAATCCGTTGTCACCGTCGAGTCGGCTTGACCCTCGATGGTTCGTGTGTTGTGATCGAGAGGCAACGTGCAGGGGGTACACCTATGGCCGGACGGCTGCTGGGAGCGACCCGGCGTCTAGTTGGGATCGTTGCCGTTTTGGGGACGGCGGGATTGCTTGCGATCTCGATCGCCGGGGGTGGGGCATCCACGTCCGGCGGCTCGGTGACAGCGCTGACGGCCTCGGCCGATGAGGGTGTCGTTGCGACAACCTCAACGAGCGCCCTCAGCGGATCGAGCTTCGAGCGCGGCGACATCATCAGCGACTACCTCTTCTTCCAAAAGGACGCGATGACGCAGGCTCAGATTCAGACCTTCCTGAATGCGGAGTGCCCGACGAACAACTGCATCAACGTAATCAAGTCAGCATCGACAGCAGAAACCAGCAACGCGGAGTGCCCGGGTGGCTACACCGCGGTCGCCAGCGAGACGACCGCCGCGATCCTCTACAAGATCGAGCAGATCTGCGGCATCAGCGCCAAGGCCCTTTTGGTCACACTGCAGAAGGAACAGGGCCTCGTCACCAAGCAGAATCCCAGTTCGGGCGCGCTCCGGGCGGCAATGGGTTACGCCTGCCCCGACACGGCGCCGTGCAGCTCGTCGAGTCTCGGATTCTTTCGCCAGATCTATGACGCGGCGTGGCAGTTCCAGGAGTATCGGATCAACGCGCCCAACTCGTCCATCGACCCCGTTGGGCAGGTATCGGCTATTCGGTACAGCCCTAACGCCAGTTGCGGCGCCGTGAGCGTACGCATAGCGGACCAGGCGACCAGGGGCCTGTACATCTACACCCCGTACACGCCGAATGCCGCGGCGCTGGCAAATCTGGGCGGTACGGGGGACGGCTGCTCCTCATACGGCAACCGCAACTTCTGGGTCTACTGGAGTGATTGGTTCGGTTCGCCGCTCCTCGGTGCCGGTGGAGACGCGATCAACTCGGAGTATGCATCGGACGGTGGCGCGACCGGTCCGCTCGGCGCGGCAGTCGGGGACTCCGCGTGCGGCCTGACTTCTACATCGTGCACGCAGACCTATGCGAACGGGGCAATCTACTGGTCGACGAGCACCGGCGCCTATGCCGTTGACGGGGCAATCTATGCGCCATACATTGCCGCCGGCGGCCCGACCGGAGCACTGGGGATGCCCACCGGAGACTCGGTGACCGTGACCAATGCCGCGCATGGCAACGGTGGTGGGCAGCAGTTCGCCGGCGGAACGATTTATACCAGTACGGCCGGGGCGTTCGCGGTGACCGCCGCGATCAAGGCGGAATACACCCGCGAGGGAAGCAACCTTGGCACGCTCGGGTGGCCGACCGGCGACCGCGCGTGCGTCGGTGCGTCGTGTACCCAGTCGTTCCAGGGTGGTGAGATTGTTTCGTGGTCGTCAACGGCGGCGGAGTCGTTGCTTGGCGGGTATGTCGCGGCGTATGCGGCCGCGGGTGGGTTGACGGGTGCGTTGGGTCATCCGACGGGTGAGCAGGTGATCGTGACCAATGCTGCGCATGGCAATGGTGGTGGGCAGCAGTTCGTCGGGGGGACCCTTTATCTGAGTGCTGCCGGCACGTTTGCCGTCTCTGGTGCAATCAAAAAGGCATACTCCGCTGCCGGTGGCAACGGGGGAAAGCTGGGCTGGCCAACCGCGAACCAGACCTGCGCCGGTACGGCATGTACTCAGCATTTCCAAGGGGGAACCCTGACAGGATGAGCCGCGTGTCCACAAATACGCGCGACGTTCGACCGTTTCGCAAGGACATTCAGGGTCTCCGCGCAATTGCTGTACTGCTCGTCGTCATCTATCACGCGGGAGTTCCCGGGATTCCGGGTGGCTACACCGGCGTTGATGTCTTCTTTGTAATCTCTGGATTCCTGATAACAGGGCATCTGGTATCCGAAATTGCCGACACTGGCCGATTGCAATTCGGACGCTTCTACGCGCGTCGGGTTCGCCGCATCCTTCCCGCGTCGTTTGTCGTGCTTGCCTTGACCCTCATCGCGTCGCTGATATTCATCCCGCCGGCACTCGTCGCGAAGACGGTCAAGGACGCGGCGGCGACGGCCCTGTATGTGCCGAACTATTCGTTTGCCGTGCAGGGCACCAACTATCTCGCGGAGACGGCCCCGTCCCCGTTCCAGCACTATTGGTCGCTGGGGGTCGAAGAGCAGTTCTACCTACTGTGGCCTGCTCTCCTGTTCGTGGTCTGGTTGGTTGTCAAACGTCGGCGCCTGAAGCTCGTCGTCGTCGTGGGAGCAGTGGTTCTCGTCTCACTGGCGTATTCGATAATTTTGACGGGCCAGTCTCAGCCATGGGCGTTTTTCTCCCTGCCGACGCGCGCGTGGGAGTTCGGCATCGGAGGCCTCGTCGCGATCGCAGGCACGGCAACCTCGTCGCGAGTGCCGGCCCGGCTGGGGGCAGTTCTCAGCTGGGTGAGTCTCGCGGTTGTCATCCTCGGCGCCGTGCTGTTGAACGCGTCGACGCCATACCCTGGTTCGGCGGCGGTCATTCCCGTCGTCGGGACCGCCGGCGTTATCCTCTTCGGCGGGAACGCCGCGCCGTATGGACCGATCGCCCTTCTCGGAACCCGGGTAATGCAATTCGTCGGTGCGATCTCGTATTCACTGTATTTGGTGCACTGGCCACTGTTGGTCATTCCCGAAGAAGCCGGTGGACGCACGGCGCCGCTGCCCCTTCTCGTTACCGTCGGGCTTGGAATCCTTGCGGTTCCGCTCGCCTGGCTGCTCTATCGCTACGTCGAGACCCCGGTGCGATCGGGCGTCTTCTTCAGGAAGCTCCGCGCCCGCACTACCCTTATCACGGCCGCCGCGACCAGCCTTGGCGTTGTTGCCGCCTGCCTCATTGCCGTCGTGGTGGTAGATCACGCCCCCGTTAGTTCGGACAGGGTCGCGTCACCGCACAAGGTTGCGTCGCCCTATCCGTCCTTTACCAGCTATGTGCCGTCGAACCTTACGCCGGCATTGAAGAGCGCCTCGACTGACGTTCCGATCCTCTACTCGGATGGCTGCCACCTGGAGGCGCCGCAGACCACGGTGCAGAAATGCGCGTTCGGCGACCTCGCCTCGAAAGTAACCGTTGCCCTGTTTGGGGATTCACACGCCGCACAGTGGTTTCCCGCCCTCGACAAGCTCGCCGACGAGCACGGGTTCCGCCTTGACGTCTATACAAAATCCTCCTGCCCCTCGGTCGATGTTCCGGTCGTCGCCGATGGCTCGCCGTACACAGAGTGCACGGCGTGGCGTTCGGCCGTGATCGCGCGCCTGAAGGCCGCCCCGCCCAACCTGATCGTGATGAGCAACCTAGCGAACTATCCCGACCAACCGAATGGTGGAATCTCCAAGGCCCAGTGGGCCGCGGGACTCGCTAAGACGCTTTCCGCTCTTCCTGCCTCGTCGCGGACGTTCCTGGTCTCGGATACGCCGAACATGATGGCAACGCCCTCCATCTGCCTCTCGGCGAACGTCAACAACACGGGCGCGTGCGCTGTCCCGCGGTCCAAAGCCGTCGATGGTGCGTGGCGGCGAAGCGAAGCTGACGCAGCCGAAGCCGGTGGGGCTACCGTCATCGATCTCAACAACTTCATTTGCAACGCAACGCTCTGCGGCCCGATCATCGGTTCGGCGCTTCTCTATCGTGACTCGACGCATTTGACGGCATCGTTTGTCACCACGCTCGCGCCCGCCCTGTGGTCTCACATCGGTAGGGCGGTGGACAAGGCGGGGGGTCAATAGACTTCTGGAATGCGCGTCTTGGTTACGGGCGGTGCCGGTTATATCGGGGCCCATACCGTGCTCGCCCTATCGGGGCGGGGACACTCGGTGGTCGTCGTCGACGACCTGGTTACGGGGCGCCCAGAGCGGATTGCCGGAATCCCGCTGAAACGGCTGGACCTTGCCTCGGATACTGCACCGTCCGTACTCGAGGACATCATGCGCGCGCAGCGGATCGACGCGGTCATCCACTTCGCCGCGCGCAAGCAGGTTGGCGAATCAGCGGAACGTCCGGCCTGGTACTACCGCGAAAACCTCGGGGGGCTGGCCAACCTCCTCATCGCGATGGAGCGGGCCCAGGTCAGGCAGCTGGTATTTTCGTCGTCCGCCGCGGTCTACGGCGGTAGTTCGGGTGCGGTATCCGAGTCTGAGCCGACCGCGGCGATCAGCCCATACGGCGAAACCAAGTTGGCGGGCGAGTGGCTCGTCACGGCCGCCTGCCGCGCGTGGGGGCTTGGAGCCGCGAGTCTGCGGTACTTCAATGTCGCCGGCGCCGGTCGGCCGGAACTCGGCGACACCGCGATACTCAACCTCGTTCCGATCGTGCTGGAGCGTCTCGATGCGGGAGAAGCGCCCATCATCTTCGGCTCGGACTACGAGACCCCGGACGGCACCTGCATCCGAGACTACGTGCACGTCGTCGACGTTGCGGAGGCGCATCTGGCCGCACTCGAAACGATAGAGAGCGCGGGTCCGATCAACCGCGTCTTCAACGTCGGCCGAGGCGAAGGCACAAGCGTCCTCGAAATGATCGCAGCGATCGGGCGGGTGTCCGGCAATTCCCTTGCACCAACGATTGCGGATCGTCGGCCGGGCGATCCAGCATTTGTCGTCGCGCGCGTCGAAGCGATTCGCGCGGCGACCGGCTGGCGTGCCCGACTCGGGCTGGACGAAATAGTGAGATCGGCTTGGGAGTCCCACCTGTACTTCGCCGGTCGCCCCATGACATGAGTGCCGGGGCTCTAGCCGTCTAGCGCTCGTCGCCCCAGAGAACACCAATCGGAAGGGTCGCGCGGATCGCCGAGTCGTACGTGCCATCGAGGACAGAGTCGAGCACCGATCCGACGAGCAGCCCTGCCCGCGACTCTGAGGTGTAGCGCATTGCCCAGTCGTGACCCTTCTGAGCGAGCGGTCTGATGCGCGCCGGGTCATCGAGCAGCTCCTTCAGGTGGTTGTACACCTCGTGGTGCTTCGTCACCATCAGAGCATCGTTCGCACCCGGTGGCAGTGTCTTCTCAATCAACGCATCGGTGCTCGACACAACCGCGCATCGTGCTGCCATTGCCTCGAGCGCGAAAACGCCGGTCGTAAAGCCGTAGAAGTGATTGAGCGCGATGTGTGCACGCAGAAGTTCGGTGAGAACCTGCGAGTTCGTGACCCCGATGAGTTCAACGTATTCGAAGTCGTATCCCTCAGCGCGCAGTGCTGCCACGGCCGAACGCACAAGTTGTGTGCCCTTGATGACCGGCGAACTCGACGAGTGCACGACAACGATTCTCGACAGGTCATCGAACTTCGAGTCGTCCGAGCTGAAGTCGTCATCATCCACGAAGTAGTACGCGGGTTCCGTCCACCTCGTCAGGTAACTGCGCTGTGCCGTCGGAAACGAGAACATGATGTCCGCGTATCTGTCCGCTACCGCAGCGCGATTTTTCTGCAACTGCTCATGGCGTGTTGTCCCGAACGACGGGTGGATGTACTCGATGTACGTTGAAATGTTTGGCAATCGCATCTCCGCCTCGAGTTCGTGCATGAGTCGGGTTGAGCGAATGTCTGAGCCGCACCAGTAGCAGGCGATCTTGATGCCGTGCCGCTTGAGGAATGCGAACTCGAAGCTCCTGCCATCCAACTGGTCGTACAGATAGCCGGACCCTCCGACGTAGACGAATCCTTTGGCTCGATTCGCCAGCCAGCCAAGGATGATGGGTCCGCAGATGAGCGCACGGACGGCCCCTCGTCGGCGACCCGTTGGCGTCCACGACAGGTCGTAGTCGTGTGAGTAGAACGGATGAGCCGCCATCGCCAATGAGTATGAGCCCGGCACCCGGGACGCTATGCCATGAACGACGCCCGCGATTTCTCGCGGACCGATGACCCAGCTGATCTGCGGCCGCCGCCGACCAACAAAGGTCAGCTTGCCAGCCCAGTAGCCCACCACGACCAGCACTTTTTGGGCGACGAACACGGCGCGCTCGATCATCAACAAACCGTAGCATCCGAGTCGTCGCCGGTCTTCGATCTACTCGGTAACGGGCATCGTCTCGTCTTCATCGCGGAACGCGCGGCGCCAACTCAATTCGCGCGAGGCCTTCACCGAGCAGACCACCAGGGTTAGCCAGCCGAACTCGATGAGGATTGAACTTTCCGCAAGAGCACCGATGAGCAGCACAACGAGTGTCAGTGCTGGCCAGGCGAAGACGACGTTACGCCGACGCGAAGCCAGCAGCCACGACCTGGTGAAGGTGAGCCCAAGGAAGCCAAGGAAGATCAGGAAGCCGACGAGGCCGAGTTGAAACCAAACATCGAGATAGGCGTTCAGCGAGGACGCGGTCGTCCGTCCCGTCGCGCCGGACAGTTCCAGGAACGGAACGATGTTGTCGCGCCAGATCCCGATCCAACCCCAGCCTTGAAGGGGAAACTGCGGCACGAGCGCAAACACGTGTTGCCAGATGTTGAGTCGATAGGTCAGATCGCCGCCCGCATTGAAGAGATGCACGATCACCCCGCGGTTTGCCCAGCCAATCCCGGCGAACCCGGCGGTCAGAACCAGGGTCGCTACCTGGAGGTACGGGCGCACCGTTGCCGGCGCGCGTCGCAAGCCGTAGATTACCGCGGCCGCGACCGCGGTAATGACGAGCGCGCCATACGCGAGCGGCGCGCGGGTCAGAATCAGCGCGATGGCTGCTCCGACGAGTGAGAACGCCGTGGTCGCACGCGACACCGTGTGCGTGAGCAGCTCCGTCCCGAAGGTGACGAGCGCCATTACCGCGAGGAGACCGAGCTGGTTACGTGTGCCGAGCAGTCCCTGGATCGGCCCGAAGTCACCGATGTCACCCGAGATGTCCAGGAAGCGGATGGGCGTATCGATCAGGAGGCCGGAAAATACCTCGAGCCCGAGCGACACTCCGAGCACCACGCGCAGCACGTCGCCGAATGCACGGACGATCTGGATGGTGTCTCGCGCGAGCGCGATGTAGATCCCGATCATGGTGAAGGTTGCCAGGTACAGCAGCGCCGCGAGAGTCGCCCACTGGTACTGGCTCCAGAACAGGGATACTCCGGCCCAGCCGACAAACACCAGGAGTGACAGGGGCAGGAGTCCGCGCCACTCGAGCTCTTTTCGCTGTGCCGACAGCGACGCCATCGTGAGGGCGAGAAGCCCTGCGAGGACGCCGATCAGCCCGGCCCAGCCGATCGTCTGGCGGATGGCGAAGGACAGCACGGCCGTCCCAATCGAGGTCGTTGCGAGAGCTGCGGAGAGGCGCGGCGACGCCAGAATCAGGCGAACCAGGCTTGCCGCGTCGGCCGGCGGAGGGGGCGTGCGTGCCATCCTCAGGTCTCCGCCGGAACGTCCGGACGTTTGGTCTTGATCGCGATGAGCGCGAGCAGAAGCATCCCGTACTCGATCAGGAGGCGACTCTCGGCGATGCTCTGGGCCAGCAGCGCGATGAGCACGAGTACGGGCAGCAGCGTCGCCGGGTCGTATCTGCCCGACCGATCGGCGGCGAACTGCGGACGGTCAATCGCGAGCTCCCACGATCGCACGAGTGTCGAGATCGCCAGCGCCGCGAAGACGATGAGTCCGATGATTCCGAGCTGTACCCAGACATCCAGCCACGCATCGTGTGCCTGCAGGTATTGCACGCCGCCGATGTTGAACGCCTTGAGGTTGTATGGCGGCACGTGCGGGACCCAGTAGGTGATCCAGCCCCAACCGGCGGCCGGACGCTGCTCGGCGAGCTGGATGACGGCGGCCCAGATCTTCGTTCGCCCGGTCAGTGTTCCCGTCTTGCCCAGCAGCTGCAGGATGGTGCCCCGGATGAGGATTGCGCCCCCGATACCGATCAGTACCACGACCAGCGAGCTGATCCAGGCAATCCGTCGTCCTCGCTGCGTCGTCGTGTGTCGGATGATGAGCAGCACGATCGCGGCGACGGCGACGATCGCGCCAGCGACGAACACGGTCGCCGATCGGGTCAGGCCGATTTCAACGAGGGCGAGCAGCAGGAAGATCGCGCTGATGACCCGCGGGATCGACCGCGACGCGAACTCGATAGCAAAGACGAGAACGCCCAGCAGGGCGACGAAGCCGAGCAGGTCCGAGTTGCCCATGATCCCCTGGATGCGATCGCCCGTGAAGAGCAGATCGCGCGACCAGTTGTCTGCGGGATGAACGACCGCGTAGTGCGTCCACCAGGGTGTGAACGGATGCCGCACGAAGATCGAGACCGCGAGTTCGAACAGGATCGACGCGGCGAGGATGATCCGCAGCGCATGACCGAACAGGCGGATGAGCTCGGGAAGGGAAAAGGTAAGCGCCAGGGCGAATGCGCCAACCACCGTTAACAGGGTCGAGACGGCCGCGACGGCGGACCACTGCGGATAGTCAGACCACGCGATCGACAGGAAGGCCAGGATCAGGAAGCCGAGCAGCGGAAACGGAAGTCCGATGAAACGCCAGCGATGGCGCGCGCGGATCACGAGGATCAGGCTGATGGTGAAGAGCACCGCGATGATGGCGCCCCAGCCGTACCAGGTCAGTCCGTAGCGCTCGGTGTCCCCGGAGAGGACCGTGAAGAAGAGAGCGACGGCATAGATCGACAGCCAACGGCGTGACCGCCCGATCCCGCTTGTGACCATGCTGTCGAGGCTATCGGTTCTCGATTACGGTTTGCCCCCGTAGGGAGCGTTTGCCCCCGAATTGCCGGGAGCAAACGCTCCCTACGGGGGCAAAAGCGCGCTAGATGAAGGCGGCTTTGCCCGTGATGGAGCGCCCGACGATGAGCGTGTTCATCTCGCGAGTGCCCTCGTAGCTGTAGATGGCTTCGGCATCGGCGAAGTACTTGATGACGCCGTAGTCCATCACGATGCCGTTGCCACCAAACAGCTCGCGGCACCACGCCACGGTCTCGCGCATTCGGGACGTCGTGAACTCCTTCGCCAGTGCGGAGTGTTCGTCGCGCTGCAGCCCCTCGTCCAGCATGTCGGACACCCGTGTGACGAGCCCGATCGACGACGTGATATTGCCAAGGCTCTTGGCAAGTAGCTCCTGGATGAGCTGGTGGGAACCAATCGGCTCGCCAAACTGGATGCGCTCCTTCGAGTACTCCACCGCGGCCTCGTATGCGCCAACGGCATTGCCGACCGCTGCCCACGCCACTTCGGCGCGGGTAAGACGGAGCACGGCGGCGGTTTCGCGGAACGACTGCGACTTCTGCAGTCGGTTTGCCTCCGGCACGACCACATCGGTGAGCACGATATCCGCGTTCTGCACGATGCGCAGGGCCTGCTTCCCCTCGATCCGCTTCGCCGAGTATCCGGGTGTCGCTGTCGGCACGATGAAGCCCTTGACCTGGTTGTCGGCCTCGTCGCGCGCCCAAATGATCGTGACGTCACTGATCGAGCCGTTACCGATCCAGCGCTTTGCCCCGTTGATAATCCAGGTGTCACCATCGCGCTTTGCAACCGTGCGAAGTCCCTGCGCGGTGTCGGAACCGGAGAGCGGCTCGGTGAGTCCGAACGCGCCGAGCAGTTCTCCCGATGCGAAGCGGGGGAGCCAGTCCGCGCGCTGCTGGTCACTGCCCGCAACCGCGATCGAACCCATCACGAGGCCGTTCTGCATCCCGACGAGCGTCGCGACGCTCGCATCCACTCGCGCGAGTTCGAGCGCCGCCCAGCCGCGGAACACCGCGGAGTTGGGGAATTTCTGCGTCTCGACCCACGGCGACCCGAAGAGCCCGAGCCGCGCCAGGCCGTCGATGATCGACCGTGGAAAGAACTCGGCGCGCTCCCACAGGCCGTTCATGATCGGCCGAACCTCTTTGTCAAGGAATGCACGCAACTCGACGATGAGATCCTTCTCTTGATCG
Organism: Galbitalea sp.; assembly: GCA_036271875.1. Taxonomy (GTDB): domain Bacteria; phylum Actinomycetota; class Actinomycetes; order Actinomycetales; family Microbacteriaceae; genus Galbitalea. The sequence goes on along the minus strand of DATAZU010000017.1, from coordinate 34,353 downwards.
GTCAGGGAGTTTTCGAAGCCGTAGAAGTCGCTGGTCAGAAGCTCGAATGCCATGGGGTGCTCCGTTGTTTGGTTACTGCTGCGTGGTTAGCGGCTCAGTCCAACCTATTCGCCTCGTGCTGAACCCGATAAAGCGATTGGTACTTTGGTCTAACTCGCCGATAAGGAGAATGCCGGATGTTTGTGGGTCTTACCAATACGCCGAGAGACTATGCGTGGGGATCCAAGACTGCGATGGCGGAGATGCTCGGGCACCCTCCGTCGGGCGGCGCTGAGGCCGAGCTCTGGTTTGGTGCCCATCCGGGAAGCCCCAGCCGACTGATCGACGGTCCCGGCGGAGCGAAAACCATCGACCAGATCACGGACCTGCCGTTCATCATGAAGGTACTCGCTGCGCAGTCACCGCTATCGCTTCAGGCTCATCCGACGACGCTACTCGCCATGGAGGGCTTCGATCGAGAGAACGCCGCAGGCATCGCGCTGGACGACCCCCGTCGCAACTACAAGGACGCGAGGGCCAAGCCGGAACTGATCTACGCGATCCGGGACGGGTTCGAGGCACTCTGCGGATTTCGCCCGGCGGCGGCAACCCGTGAGCTGCTCGGGGAGCTCGGACCCGACCCGCTCGTCGCCGACCTCATCCATCGACTCGCTGACGACCGAGCGATCCGCGACGTGTTCGAATGGCTGATCTCGAACGGGACGGGTGTTCCGGAGCTTCGAGCGCGGATACTCGAGCTCGCTCCCGCAGTGGATCGGCCGGAGTTCGCGACGGTCCACCGGCTCGGGCAGCTTTTTCCCGGGGACGTCGGTATCCTCATTTCCCTGCTACTCAACCTCGTTACGCTGAGGGCGGGAGAGGTCGTCTACTTGCCGGCGGGCAATATCCACTCATATCAGCGCGGGCTGGGCATCGAGGTCCTCGCGGCCTCGGACAACGTGCTGCGGGGTGGGCTTACCCCCAAGCACGTCGATGTGCCGGAGCTCCTCAGCGTGCTCGACTTCCGACCGCTGCCGGTCGCCTTCCTGACACCCGAGGCGACGAGCGCCGGTGTGCTGGTCTTTCGACCCGATGTGCCGGACTTCGAGCTAACGGTCGTGGCGCCGGGTGACCGGACGACGGTGAGCCTCGCGCCAGCGGGGGAGTTCATCGCGCTGTGCACGGCCGGTGTCGCGCGGCTCGAGGGAGCAACCTCGGTCACGCGGCTCAGGCGCGGGGGTGCAACGTTCGGCACCGCTGACGAGTCGCCCGTTTCCGTGTCGGGTGATTCCACGCTCTTCTTCGCGTCCAGGAATTCTGGGGCGCAGGCGTAAGAACCCCGCTGTCGGCAAGGCGACAGACTCGGCAGATTTTCCTCGCGGTCGGGTTTTCCGAGGTTCTAGCGTTTTGTCCATGACCTCGACCAATCGCGGCGCGCGCGCCGTACTCCTGCTCCCCGCTTTCCTGCTGGTCGCAGCCCTTGCGGCTTGCGCACCGACAGCAACCCCTGCTACCCACTCGGCCAGCGCGGCCCAACACACCGCAGAGCCCACACCGGTGACGAGCCAACATCTCGCCTTCGGCGGGGACTGCTCCGCCCTGGTCTCGGTGGCGGATGTCACGTCGGATGTCGGTACCACCGTCGCCCTGTCCGGGCTCGATCCCTGGCTCGACTTCACCCAGTGGGTGGTTCCGGCCGTCGGCGGCACGTGGTGCGTGTGGAACGCGAGCAACAACTCTCATGCGCAGTCCGTCGACGTGATCGTGCTACCGGCAAGTGCGGCATCGAGCGCGAGCTATCCTGCGTCGACCTGCACGGCAGACGGCGACGGCGATCTGGGCGACTGCGGCTTCAACGTCGTCGACTCCGGATACTGGTTCTCCGGCGAGGTCGGACTCGACTTCGGGTCGACTGTCGCTCAGGCCAGGGCTGCCACGGCGCGCCTGGAGGCCCAGTTGCAGGCGAGCGCCGCATCCGCTGGGAAGGCGCCGGCAATTGTCGCCGTCACGGGCGCGTGGGCGAAGCCCGCCAGCTGCGCATCGCTGGATGCTGCCGGTGCCGTCTCGACGAGTCTCGGCTCGCCGACCCTCGTCCTGGCGAGCGACGACGCTCTGATGGAGAACGGTAATCCGGACGCATACACAGCGGCGCTGGCGGCGGCGCCATATCTCGCCTGCGAGTGGCAGACAACGCCGAATGGCGACGATCGCGCGTTTTCCGTCTATCTCTACCCGGGCGGTGCATCCTCGAAGAGCCACCTGATCTCGAGTAAATCGGTCGCCGTGACGGTGCCGGGTGCCGACTCCGCTTACGTCAGTCCCGGGATCGAGGGGACCAAAACGTTCGACGTATTCGCGGGAACGAATGCCTTCGTGATCGATTCGAACGCGTCCGATATCACGGCCGCCCAGTTCACCGGTATCGCAATGGCGGTGCTGAAAGGAATGGGCTAACCACCGCTAGCCGGCGAGCCGATCCCCGAAGGCTCGCCGGTACGCGGTGGGAGTCGTCTGCAGCACCTTCAGAAAGTGGTGCCGCATGACGGCCGCTGTGCCGAATCCGGTCTGCTGGGCGATCGTTTCGAATCCGAACTCGGTTGTCTCGAGCAGTTGTTGTGCGCGCAGGATGCGCTGGCGATTGAGCCACGCGGCCGGCGTTGTCCCCATGTCGTCGCGAAACCGCCTGGCGAACGTTCGCGATGACATCAGCGCTTTGCGGGCGAGCCGGTCGATCGTGAGATCTTCTGCCATGTTGTCCAGCATCCACTCGCACACGATCGCGAGCGAGTCGCTGCAGTCCTGTTGCACCGGAGTCGGGATGTATTGCGCCTGTCCGCCGTCTCGCTGCGGGGCTATGACCATCCGGCGCGCGATGACATTCGCCGCGGCGGCGCCGAGTTCAACCCGGACGAGGTGCAGGGCCGCGTCAATGCCGGCCGCCGTACCCGCGCTGGAGATGATGCGACCATCCTCGACGAACAAGACATCCGGGTCGACGCTGATTGTTGGGTAGTTCTTCGCCAGGCTGTCGGCGTGCATCCAATGGGTCGTCGCACGCTTCCCGTCCAGAATCCCGGCCTCGGCGAGCACGAACGCACCGCTGCACACGCTGAGGATCCAGGCCCCGCGGTCGCGGGCGTCGCGCAGGACCTGCAGAAAGCGCTCGTCCAGTCCCTCCAGCTTGTGAGCAGCCACGGCGATGAGGTCGGCATCGGCCGCGACCTCGAGTCCTTCACTGATGACCAGGTCGAACCCGAGGCTGGTGCGTACCGTGCCGGGATCGGCGGTGACGACGTGGAAGTCGAAGACGGGCCCTCCGGTGTCCGTGCGATCAATGCCGAACACCTCACAGACCACGCTGAATTCGAAGGGCGCGACCCCGGGAATCGCGAGCAGGACGACCTTGTTGAGCACTGGCACCCTCGTTCCGGACCTCTGGCAGTGAATCGATGATTGATCCAATCCTGCCAGTGCTGGCAGGACATCGCAATCCGGCGTATTTCTGCCAAGAGTTGCCAACGCAGAATCAAAGATCGTTATGATCTTCGGCGCGTTGCGCGCACTCGTCGCGCGTGGCGGCATTTATCATCTGCGGCTTGACTTATCGGGAACTACACGGGTGTAATTATCTCTAACGCGCTTTGGGCGACACCTGCCGAACGCGAAAGGGGACACCGACGATGCAACAGCAATCCAGTACTGCGCGACAGTACACCGCAGCATCCGATGGTCCCTCGCCCCGGCACCCCGACGACACTCGTCGCACAAACGGGGGCTCATCAAATGCGGTGTCCTCCACCGCGGTGTCGTCCAACGCGGTGTCCCCTAACTACGTGCCATCCACTCCGGAGAACTGGTTCGTCGACCCCATCCGTCTCGGGGTTCCCGGAGTTCGCCAGCCGGCGGCACCGGGCCAGGCCGATGACAACCCGCTTGCCTGGCAGTCCGACTCACTGTGCGCCCAGACCGACCCGGAAGCGTTCTTCCCGGAAAAGGGCGGATCGACCCGAGACGCGAAGAAAATCTGCGCGTCCTGCGAGGTTCGGGTGCACTGCCTGGAGTACGCGCTCGAGAACGATGAGCGGTTCGGAATTTGGGGCGGATTGTCGGAGCGGGAGCGCCGCAAACTTCGGAAGCGCGCCTAGTCTCGACTAGATGCAGCCGAGAGTCACCGCGATACTCGTCGCCCGGAATGGGGAGGCGTATCTCGGCCAAACCCTCGCGGCGCTGAATTCACAGACTCGTCGACCCGACGCACTTGTCACCGTCGACGCGGGCTCGCGGGATGACTCCGCGAGCATGCTCGCCGCCGCCGCGCCAACCCAGGCGATCTCGACGGCGGCCAGGTCCAGTTTTGGCTCATCCATCGAGCGGGCGACGCGAGTTGCGCTACCGCCTGCGGTGCCCGACGAGTGGCTTTGGCTTCTTGGCGCGGACAATGTGCCTGCTTCTGGTGCGCTCGCCGCCCTCCTCGGCGCGGTCGAGATCGCGCCATCCGTCGCCGTTGCCGGTCCCAAGCTCATGCGGTCGGACGAGGCCGACATCATTGCGCGCTATGGCGAGAGCATCACAAGGTATGGCGCATCAGTCGTCCTCGTTGAGAACGAGCTCGACCAGGCCCAGTACGACGGGCAGAGCGATATCCTCGCTGTCTCCGCCGCTGGCATGCTGGTTCGTCGTTCGGTCTGGGATGCGCTAGGTGGTTTCGATCCCGGACTACCGTCCGTGGATGCCGGGCTCGACTTCTCGGTGAGAGCCCGCCTGGCCGGGTATCGCGTAATCGGTGTGCCGACCTCCCGGGTATCTAGCGCTGGTGGCCCCGAGCTATTCGGTCGAACCAGCCTCTCGTCGGCCGCGTCCGCGAGGGTCAGGCGCCGAGCTCAACTGCACAGGCGCATGGTCTACGCGCGCGGACTTGCCCCGCTGTTCCTCTGGCTCTCGCTCGTGCCGATCGCGATTCTTCGGTGCCTGCTGCAGCTGCTTCGTAAACAGCCCGGACTAGTCGGTGGGGAGCTCGCCGCTGCGTTTGCCACCGCATTCGACGGCACCGTTCCGGCCGCGCGCCGCCAAATTCGCCGGAACCGGAAGTTCGGCTGGCAGGCGATCGCACCGCTCCGGATTTCGCCAGCACTGGCCCGCGAGCGTCGAGCATCGAGGTCGACGGTCGGCGATGATGCCGCAGTGCCGCTCCGCGTTCGCGCCAGCTTTGTGTCCGGCGGCGGCGTAGCGGTGGTTCTCGTCGCCGCGGTGATCGGCGTCATTGTTTTCGGGCGGTTCCTCGGCGCGACCGTCATCCAGGGCGGCGCGCTGTTGCCGCTTTCTCCCACGGTCGCGCAGCTCTGGGCCAACGTCGGCTACGGCTGGCATTCCGTCGGGTCGGGATTCGTCGGCGCATCCGACCCGTTCGCTGCGGTGCTCGCCGTGCTCGGCTCGATCACGTTCTGGGCACCGTCCTTCTCGATTGTCCTGCTTTACCTCGTGGCCCTGCCCGTGACCGCACTCGGTGCATGGTGGTGCGCAACGCGCGTTGCATCGCGGGCGTGGCCGCCCGCGATCGCGGCGTTGGTCTGGGCCGTTGCGCCGCCGTTCCTCTCATCGATGGAACAGGGACAGCTCGGCGCGGTGATCGCGCACATCCTGCTTCCGTGGCTGGCGCTGACCGTCATCGCTGCCGCGCGCAGTTGGTCTGCCGGTGCCGCCGCCGCCCTGCTCTTCGCCGCGGTGGCCGCGTGCTCGCCAAGCGTTGTGCCTGCCCTTGTCGTTTTGCTCGTCGTATGGATGGCCGTAAATCCGCCGCGCGTTCACCGGCTGATCGGCATCGTGATTCCCGCAGCAGCGCTCTTCGCGCCCCTCATCTACGCCCAGGTGCAACGCGGGACGCCCCTCGACCTTTTTGCGGATCCCGGATTGCCGACGGCCCACACGCCCGCATCCTCGCTCCAACTCGCGATTGGAGCGGCCGATGCTGGCGTGAGCGGCTGGGGCAGCGTGCAGAGCGTGTTCGGTCTCTCGGTCATCGGTCCACTCGTCTACGCGGTGCTCCTCGTGCCGCTCCTGCTTCTCGCACTCGCGGCGGCGTTTGTGCCCGGCTCGAGCCGTGGCATCCCAGCGCTGGTGATAGCTCTGCTCGGTTTTGGTACCGCGGTTGCGGCAGCCAGTTTCTCGTTCAGCACGTCGGGAGCGTCGACCGTGACGATCTGGCCCGGCGCAGCGCTGAGCCTGATGTGGCTCGGACTCACCGGGGCGATGGTCGTGACCCTCGAGGCAATGGGTCGGGGGGCCGGGGTACCCGCGTTCGTCACCGTACTCGCGAGTGCCATCGCTGTCGCTCCGCTCCTGGTGGCGCCGTTGGCCGCGAGTACTCCGGTTGAGGCCGGCTCTGGCGGTGTGCTCCCCGCCTACGTCGATGCGGTTGGAGCGACGAAGCCCGGGATTGGCACCATCATCCTTACGCCGCAGCAGGACGGCTCGCTCGGTGCGCAGCTGCAGCGAGGCGCCGGCGACACGCTGGATGACCAGTCGACGCTCGCGTCGACTTCGCGGGCGCTGACGCCCGAACGGAAGTCCGTGCTGAGTCTCGCCGGCAACCTGGCGTCGCGGACCGGGCTCGACACGACGACGACGACGATGACCTCGCAGCGCATTGGTTTTGTCCTGCTGGGCAGCCCGGGCGTCCACGGCGCACAGGCCGTACACGACCGCGCCGAGGATGCGCTCAAGGGCAATGCGGCCCTGGCCTTCGTGGGCGACACCGGCCAGGGGTTGCTGTGGCGGTATCCGGCGCTCCCGCAGACAGGCCTCCGCGACGCGGCTCCGAGCGGCGGTCCCGCTCGCAGCTGGGTGCTTGGCGGGCTCGGCGCCGTGTTCCTGTTGGCGCTTCTGCTCGCAGTTCCCATCCGGGGCGGGCGGCGGCGTTCATCGGTTGCCACCGTGACCGACGAGAGGGCGACGCTGGGGGAGGACGACGATGCCTGACGAGGAACAGCAGGTGCCCCCGAACGGCGACCCAACCGGCCAGGTGTTCGTTCAGCCGGACGATGTCGCGCCCGACGTTACCGAGGAAGACCCGGAGGCGACCCCGCGCGCGAGCGCGTTGCGCACGGCAACCGTGGTCAGCGGACGGTTAGTCCTTGGCTTCGTAATCCTCGGTGTCGTTGCGATTGTCCTGGCTGCAGCCATCCTTATTCCGATTCCGGGCGCGCACACATCATCGATCTCCGCTCTGGTCAAGCCCGCGCCGACCGCTCCGCAAGTCGTCTGCCCCGGCGGCCTGTTGAGACTGGGCACATCGACCGGAACGGATGCAACGCACGCGACAGCGTTGGGCGCGCCAGTGATCACGGGCGGCGCTAGCTCCGGCGATGTCATCCCCTCCGCCTTTGCCAAGAGTGATGCGAACACCGGTGGGGGAGCTGCCGCGCCGCAACTGCTGATCACGCCGCCGGTCGCGTCGTCGGCCGAGGCGCCCGTGCTGGGCGGGGCGCAGTCGCAGAGCGTCGCAACGAGCGAGTTCACCGGCCTGTCGTCGGCAGCCTGTGAAGCCCCGACCGAGGACGTCTGGCTCGTCGGCGGCGCAACATCGGTGGGCCGAACGACGCTCCTGCTGCTTGCCAATCCCACCGCCGTCGACGCCGTTGTCAGCATCCAGATCTTCGGCGAGACGGGGCAGGTCACAGCCCCGGGCATGGACGGTATCACGGTCGCGGCCGGCGCTCAGCGCGTGTTGTCGGTTGCGGGATTCGCCCCGGGACTCGCGTCTCCGGTTGTGCACGTGACGAGTGCCGGTGGGCAGGTCGTTGCGAATCTCGAGCAGTCGACCGTTCGAGGGCTTGCTCCGGGCGGCGTCGACTTCGTGAGCGGGCAGGCTTCGCCCCTGAAGAAACTGGTTGTCCCCGGGGTGGTGGTGAACGGCACGCAGGGCGTCCAGGCAGTCATCGGGCAGCCCGGATTCGAAGATCTGGAATCCACGCTGCGGGTCTTTGTTCCGGGTAGCAGGTCGGGCACCGTCACGATCACCGAGCTGAACGAGGATGGCACCGTGACCGGGAAACCGACGAAGGAGAAGGTCGCGGCCGGAAACGTCACCGATCTCGGCCTCGACGATCTCTCCGACGGAAACTACACGCTTGTCCTGAGCAGCACCGTCCCGGTGGTCGCCGGGGTCCGAGTGTCGACCGCGAGCGGGGCAGCGACCGATCCGGTGACTGATTTTGCGTGGTTTGCTGCCGCGCCGCTGCTGACCGCCAACAGCATCGTCTCGATTCCCACCGGCATGGCGAGCTCGCTGCACCTGGACAACCCGACCGCAACCTCGGAGACCGTCCGGCTCGACGCGCTGGTCGGATCGAGCCTCACGGTAACCGTCAAACCGCACTCTGCGACATCCGTCGCCGTCGCATCGGGCATCAGCTATGAGCTCGAGGGCTTCAGCCGCTTGTATGCGGCGGTTGGCGGCACGACCGACGGCGGGGTGACGGGGTACGTCGTCTGTCCGGCGACCTTGGGTGCCGCTCCACTGCGCGTCTACGGCTAGGCGCGTTTAGGCCACGCGTCTGCGGCTGGCCGCGTTTAGGCCACGCGTCTGCGGCTGGCCGCGTCAGCCGCACACTTCGCACCCGTTGTCACACTCGTTGTGCAGGTGTTCTGGCGAGAAGCCCCCGAATTGCCAATACGAAGGGTGGCAGAGCGTCCCAACACCTGCACAACCGGTGTGGGGAGGGTTAGACGGTTGGGCTAGATGTGCCGAAAGCGTTCGGGAGCGAGGTCCCACGGGTCTTTGCCGAGCAGTTCCGCAACTGCGCGGAATACGCAGCTTTCGATCATCATGCGCTTGTGCAGCTCGTCGTAGCGGTGCAGCCTCGACATCCGTTCGATCGGAAGCCGGTACAGGATGATCGTGCGCTCGCGCTTGTTGACCCGCCAGCGATCCAGCCCACTGGCGCCGAGCGGCGCCGATGGCAGCACGGCAACCTCGAATCGAGTATCGCCGAGCTCATCCGGCCAGAGATCCCTGAGGTATTCGGCGGTGGACGCGACGGTTATGTCGAACAGATCGGCGCGCGAGCGCAGCAGTGGGAGATGGGGCCCGGTAACGGATGCCCGGATGCCACGGCCGTGACGGTCTCGCCAGCCCGGCCGGGCCGACACCGACGAGTTGCGTCGTCGAGGTGTAGCCATGTGCCAATGGTAGACCGGCGTGCCAGACGCCGTGCGGGGCGGTGGATACATAGGGTGAGAGCGTGGTTATCGGACGACCCTGCAGCAAGGTCGCGTGCATTCAAGATGCCGTCTCGACGCTCACCTATGTTTACGCCGACTCGATGGCCGTGCTCGGGCCGCTCAGCCAGACGGCGGAGCCGCACAGCTACGACCTCTGCGAACGCCACGCGGAACGTCTCTCCGCTCCTCAGGGCTGGCAGGTCGTGCGGCTCGCTCACCTGGGCTGACCCGGGCGAGGGCTCCGATCAGGAGCTGCCGCTAGCATGGTGCGGTGCCAGGCGTCGATTCCGTTCCGACCGCCAGCGTCGACCTGATCGCCTTTGACCTGGACGACACTCTTGCGCCATCCAAGTCAAGCCTGCCGCCGCACATTGCCTCTCTGCTCGCCGAGTTGCTCACGATCGTCCAGGTCGGGGTGATCTCCGGCGGACAGTTTGGCCAGTTCGAATCACAACTGATTGCGGGGCTGCCGCAGAACGCGACCCCGCTATTCGGCCGACTGCACCTGCTTCCGACCTGTGGGACGCAGTACTACCGCTATGAGGGCGGCTGGACGCAGCAGTACGCCGAGAACCTAACCGACGAACAGAAGGCCGCGGCAGTGACCGCGCTCGAGGGGTGCGCGAAGAGCCTAGGGCTGTGGGAATCGAAAACCTGGGGCCCCATCCTCGAAGACAGGGGATCGCAGATCACGTTCTCGGGGCTCGGGCAGGCAGCCCCGGTTGATGCGAAGCGGGGGTGGGACCCAACCGGTGCAAAGAAGGAGTCGCTTCGCGCGGTCGTCGCTCCACTGCTGCCGGATCTCGAGGTACGCTCCGGCGGATCGACTTCGGTGGATATTACGCGCAAGGGCATCGACAAGGCATACGGGATGCGGAAGCTCAGCGTCCTGACCGGTATCCCCATCGACAGAATGCTGTTTGTCGGCGACCGGCTGGACGAAGGCGGCAACGACTACCCGGTGCTCGCGACCGGCGTGCGTGCGTTCGCAGTCCACGACTGGCACGCCACGGCCCACTTTCTCGCCGACTTCCTTGCCAGAGCCGCGAGCCAGAACGACTAGCTTGCCGTACAGCTAGCGAACGCGCGGGACGCCGCGCGAGCCCGTCGCAACGAGATCGGTGCGATCGAGCAGGCTCGCAAACGCGCGAGTTCGAAGCCGTCGCGCGCCGGCCTCGAATGCGAAGCCCAGTGCGAAGAGCGCGCAGATGACGACGGCAAGCGCCGACACCAGGTCGTCGTCGCGGCCGACGTCCAGCGCGGTCCCGAACGCAACCCACGCGGCGAGCCAAAGGGCGAGCGAGATTCGGCTCGCGATCCCCAGTCGTCGCGCCCACGCCAGTTGGTTCGAGCTGCGCGATGCGTCCGTCATGCCGGTCAGTGTATCCGCCGAAGTGCAGAACTGCTGCCGGGTCTGCCCCGGCGCGACCTGCAAGAATGACGTACATGAACGCCAAGACTTCCCTTCCGTTTCGCGTCGCGAATCTCGACCTGGCCTCGGCAGGTCGTCACCAGCTGCGGCTCGCCGAGCAGGAGATGCCGGGACTCATGGCGCTTCGGCGTGAGTTCGGGGAGACTAAACCGCTCACGGGCGCGCGGATCGCCGGATCGCTGCACATGACGGTTCAGACCGCGGTCCTGATCGAAACTCTCGTGGCGCTTGGCGCGCAGGTGCGCTGGGCAAGCTGCAACATTTTCTCAACCCAGGACGAAGCCGCCGCGGCGGTTGCCGTTGGTCCGACCGGAACCGTGGATGCGCCGGCCGGCGTTCCCGTTTTCGCGTGGAAGGGCGAGAGCCTCGAGGAGTACTGGTGGTGCACCGAGCAGATCTTCGACTGGAGCGCAGAGTCCGCAGGCGATGGGCACAGTGAGGGTCCGAACCTCATCCTCGATGACGGCGGAGATGCGACGCTCCTGGTGCACAGGGGGCGCGAGTTCGAGGCCGCGGGGCAGGTTCCCGCGACACCGACGGATGCGAGCCACGAGTGGTCCGTCATCCTCGGCGTCTTGCGCCGGTCACTCGAGGTGAACCCGAGCCGCTGGACCACGATCGCAGCGGGCATCCAGGGGGTGACCGAAGAGACGACAACGGGTGTGCACCGGCTGTACGAGCTCGCGAAGACGGGTGAACTGCTGTTCCCGGCCATCAACGTGAATGACTCGGTCACGAAGTCCAAGTTCGACAATAAATACGGCATCCGGCACTCACTGCCGGACGGCCTCAACCGGGCGACGGATGTCCTCATCGGCGGCAAGGTCGTGTTCGTGGCCGGTTATGGCGATGTCGGAAAGGGGGCCGCCGAGGCGCTGCGGGGCCAGGGCGCTCGCGTCATTGTTAGCGAGGTTGACCCGATCTGCGCCCTGCAGGCCGCCATGGATGGATTCCAGGTGACGACGATCGAGAGTGTCCTGGGCGTTGCGGACATCTTTGTGACCTGCACGGGCAACGAGAACGTGATCACCCTCGAGCACCTGCTGGGGATGAAGCACCTTGCGATCGTTGCGAACGTCGGCCACTTCGACAACGAAATCGACATGGCCGGCCTCGAAAAGCTCGCCGGAGCGGAGCGGATCGAGATCAAGCCACAGGTGCACGAGTGGCGACTGCCGAGCGGGCGCAGCGTGCTTGTGCTCTCCGAGGGGCGACTCATGAACCTCGGCAACGCCACCGGGCATCCCTCATTCGTGATGAGCAACTCGTTCACGAACCAGGTACTGGCCCAGCTCGAGCTATTCGTCAATCGCGAGGAGTACCCGATCGGTGTCTATGTCTTGCCGAAGCGTCTCGACGAGAAGGTAGCGCGCCTGCACCTCGATGCTCTCGGTGTTGAGCTGACAACGCTGACACCCGTGCAGGCCGCGTACATCGGCGTGGAGGTCGCGGGTCCCTACAAGGTTGACCACTACCGCTACTAGCGATCGGGGAAACCCCTCGGCACGCCCGTGAGCGCGGTGGTCAGCGGCGTGAGGCGCTCCTTCTCCAGCAGGAGGGCCGCGTACTCGCGCTGACGTCGAAGCGCAAGAACCGCGGCGAGAAGAGCGTCAGGCTCCGCCTCGGGATTCGGGTACACCCACGGCGATACCTCGGCAGCGAGTTGAGCCGAGACGCGAGCGTGCGCCGCAGGGGTCAGCGCGGGCGCCTGGCGCAGGTACTGGGAAATCCGCCGTGCAAGGCGATCGGGGATGCGTCCGACGTCAGCGGTCCTCGACCAGGTCTGCAACTGCGGCGGAATAAAGAACGGTGCCTCGACAATCCGGGATGTGCGCTCGTACTGGCTATATGTACCAGCAAGCAGATCGCCGATCCGTTTCGTTCGCGAATTGAGGAGCGCACAGACGACCGCGCCGCCGCCGAACGTGACATAGATCTCAAAGAAACCAACCATGCTTCGGATGAAGGCCTGGCGGAAACCGATCGCACCCCCGTCGTCCCGAACGATTCTCGCCCCAACGGCGAGTTTCCCCAACGACTTACCATGCGACAGTAGTTCGACGACGAGTGGGACGACGATAAGAACGACGACAACGGTTACCAGGGTCACCGCGGTCTGTGCGTCGCCGTCTTTGCCGACCGCCGCGGTCAGCAGGGGAAGGATCACGAAGCTGAGCAGCAGTGTGCCGCCAACGAAGTACACCAGCCAGTCGATGATCAGCCCAGCGCCGCGCAGGACGAAACCGGTCGGACGAAGGTCGATGGCAACCGCTTCCCCGGAGATGAGTGAGTCGGAGTCGTCGTCGGCCCACTGGATGTCACTGTCCTGGACCACCGTCATGCCATCATTTAAGCAGATGGACCTCGACGCGTATGCAGCCGCCCACGGCGAAGAATGGGATCGCCTTGCCCGGCTCTCGAAGGCGCGTCAACTCGAGGGACCCCAGGCGGACGAACTGATCGACCGGTATCAGTCGGCCGCGAGCGACCTTTCGGCGATGACGACGACCCTCGGGCAATCCGCTCAGGCCGATCGCCTGACCGTGACCCTCAACCGGGCGCGCCTGCGATTTACCGGTGCGCGTGGCAATGTCTTGGGCGGCATCCCACAGTTCTTCGTGTACCAGCTGCCCGCCGCGCTTTATCGCATCCGTTGGGTGACCCTGGTGTGTGCCGGCGTTTTTTGCGCGATCGCGCTGGCCTACGGTATCTGGATGTACGCGCATCCGGAGGTGCTCGCGAGCCTCGGCACCCCGTCTCAGCTGCACAAGTACGCCGACTCGCAGTTCGTCGGCTACTACTCGGCCCACCCCACCCAGGACTTCGCCGCCCAGGTGTGGACAAACAACGCTCTCATCGCGGCTGAGACGATCGCCCTTGGCATCACCGGGATATTCCCCATCTACCAGTTGTTTTCCAATGCACAGAACGTCGGCCTCGCCGGGGCGATCCTCGGTCGCTACGGCAACATCGGCCACCTGTGGTACATCGCCCCGCACGGACAGCTTGAGCTCTACAGCATCTTTACGGCATCCGCCGCCGGAATGATGCTGGCCTGGGCGTGGCTCGCGCCGGGTGCGCGGACGCGCAGCCTGGCCCTGGCGGAGGAGGGCAGGTCGTTCTTCGCCGTCGTGATCGGCCTGATCATCTCGCTCGCGATGTCGGGAACGATTGAGGGATACGTGACCAGGCAGCCGTGGCCGTGGTGGCTCAAGATCGGAATCGGCACCGTCGCGTTGGCCATATTTCTCGTCTACCAGTGGGTCGTCGGCCGCCGCGCCGTCCGCCAGGGACAGACTGGCGACCTGGGCGAATTTGAGGCCGGGGCGAAGAGGCTCGTCGCGGGTTAGCGGCCGCCGCGTTCGGAGCGTGAGATCTCCGGGTGCTCGGCGAACATCAGCGACAACGGCTCGCCGTCAGCATCCGCGGGTCGAGCCCGGTACTCCTCGAACAGAGCCTGGAAGCGGTCGATCAGTTCGTCTCTGCTTGCCGCATTGAGCTTGAGACCGAGTCGCACGATGTGAAGTCGGTTCGGTGGCAGGCCCTCGATCTCCTGCAGGAACGTCTCGACGAGCGTGAGAGAGATGTTGTCGGCTCCCGAATTCCAGCTGCGCCTCGTGGCCAGGTACGGCACTTCTCGGGCACCGCGAAGTCCGCGCCTCGGCGGTTCGGCCGACAGGAATCCGGTGTCGACGAGCGTGCGGATATGGTGCAGGAGCGTTCCAGGGTTCACCCCGAGTTCGTCCGCCAGCTCTTTGTTGGTGCGGGGCTCGTGCAGACACAGCCTCAGGATGCGCATCCGGAGGGGCGAGGCGAGCGCGCGGGCGCGACGCTCGTTCTCCGCGTCGTCGGCGTCTTCCCACGCTCCCATACGGTCAAGCATATTCTGAAGCGGACCTTGCGATTGACTTTTCCCAATGGCATGCCATGATGGGGCGATGACGACTGTGAAATCGGTGAACCGCAACCGGGGATTCCTCTGGCTGTGGGGCGGTCAGGGCATCAGTATCTTCGGTGAGCAGTTCACCGGCCTTGCCGTACCCGTTCTCGCCGTCACACTCCTGCACGCGGTCGCGTGGCAGATGGGCGTGCTGAACGCGGCTTCGACGGCGGCGTTCCTGGTCGTCGGACTGCCCGCCGGTGCCTGGGTGGATCGGTGGCTGAAGCGCCGTGTCATGATCGCCGCCGACTTCGTACGATTCGCGGCACTCGCCGTCATCCCGATCCTCTGGTACACCCACCTCCTCACCATCTGGGAGCTCATCGTCATCGTCGCGATCGTCGGCGTTGCGAGCGTGTTCTTCGACGTCGGCTACCAGAGCTACATCCCGCTGCTAGTCAAGTCGGAGCAGGTCGGCCCAGCGAACTCGAGGCTCGAGGCGACGGCGCAGGTCGCGCGCATCGGAGGTCCCGCGATTGCGGGCGTTCTCCTGACGATCGTCAGCGCGCCCGGCCTGATCATCGTCGACTCGATCAGCTATGTTGTCTCGTTCCTCAGCCTGTCGCGCATCCGGGACACCGAACTCCCCGCCGACCCGAAACTGCGCCAGCCCCTGCACAGGGAGATCGCCGAGGGAGTTCGGTTCGTCGCCAAGCAACCGCTCATCCGAAGCGTCGCGGGCACCACCGCGACGTCCAATTTCTTCTCGACACTCGCCTTCACGCTGTATCCGCTCTTCGCGTTGCGCGTGCTCGATATCGGTTCGCTCGGCCTCGGCATCACGCTCTCGGCGGGCGCGATCGGCGGTCTGTTGGGGGCAACCCTGACGCCGCGCATCGCCCACTGGATCGGGGACGGGCGAGTCATCATCGTCGCCGCGTTCGTTAGTGGACTCGCGTTCCTGCCCGTGCCGCTCGCGGCTCTGCTTCACGGAGGCCAGGCGGTGCCGCTCCTCGCGGTGGGTGAGTTTCTCAACGGGTTCTGCGTACTGGTCTACAACATCACGCAGGTGACGCTGCGCCAACGGCTGTGCCCGCCCCGCTTGCTCGGTCGGATGAACGCATCCATTCGCTGCCTGGTCTGGGGCGTCATGCCGATCTCGGCGCTCATTTCCGGTGTGCTCGGCGGCGCGATCGGAATCCTGCCGACCATTTGGATCGCGTTTATCGGCGGAATGCTCGCGGGGCTCTGGGTCTTGTTCTCGCCGCTACGCCGCTTCCGCGAGCTACCGACATCGCTCCTCACCGTGGCCGAGACCGAGGACCCCGTCGGGGGAACCACCCCGCGGGCCGAGTAGGTACCCGGCCCGCAGAGTTTCTTTGCTACTTCTTGGCTGCGACCACCGGCGCGTTCGAACCGAGCAGCGCCTTCCCGAACAGGAACTTCCAGCTGAAACCGGCGGCGAGACCGCCGACGATGGGCGCGATGATGAAGACCCACAGGTCAGCGCGCGTCCAGTCCGCTCCGTAGATCGCCGTTGCGATCGAGCGAGCCGGGTTCACCGAGGTGTTCGAAACCGGGATCGAGATCAGGTGGATAACCGTCAGCGTCAGTCCGATGGCGAGCGGCGCGAATCCGGGATTCGTCGTGCCAGACGCGGTGACCGACAGGATCACCCAGACGAAGATGGCCGTCAATACGAGTTCGATGACCAGTACGGAAGCGAGATCGAACTGCGCGGGCGAGTGCGCCCCGTAGCCGTTGGACGCGAACCCGTTCTTGATCGAGGCGGTGAAGAAGCTCTTCGGCGCGCCGGCGTCGATCGCGAACATGACCGTCGAGGCGACAATCGCTCCGACGAGTTGGGCCGCGATGTAAGGGAGAACGTCGCGCCATGGCATCCGACCGGATGCCGCGACACCGAGCGTTACGGCCGGGTTGAAGTGGCCGCCCGAGATGGATCCGAACGCGTACGCGGAAATGAGAACCGCGAGACCGGCCGCGAGTGCGACTCCGAGATATCCCGTGTTGCTTGAGGCAAATACCGCGGTGCCGACCACGGCTCCGACGAGGATGAACGTACCGAATGCTTCGGCGATCAGTCGGGAGAGTATCGGCGCGGGGGTAGTTTCCGCCATGGAAATGGACCTTCCTTGTTGGTGTGAACGGTTCGGGTTCTTCGCTTGCAGGCTATCGCCCGGCGCGTGTTCTGTGCCACCGCGTGGTTAGAGTCGTCCCGCGGCCTTCAGCGCGATGTATCGATCGGCGAGGGCTGGCGGCAGATCTTCGGGTGAGCCCGTGACCACCTCGGCTCCCAGCTGGCGGATGGCGGCGGAGACGCGGGCAACGTCGAGCAGCGCGCGCTCCGCTGCCGCGGCGCGGTAAATCTCGGCCCGATCGGCGCGTTCATTGCTGGCCTCGATCACATCCGGGTTGGTGACAGAACTTACGACAACCAGGTGTTTGCGGGTGAGTTGCGGCAGCGTAGCCAACAACCCGCGAGATGCGCCCGGCGAGTCGATCGAGGTCGCGAGGACCACGAGCGCGCGTCGGGATGTCATCGACCTGACGAGAGCGGGAACCGCCGTCCAATCCATCTCGATCAGTTCGGGTTCTATTGGCGCCATGGTGTCGACGAGGCGGGAGAGCAGTTCGGCCCCCGACGCGCCCTGGACGCGGCCACGAACTCGCCGGTCGTAGACCGCGAAATCGACGTGGTCGCCTGCTCGCGTGGCGAGGGCCGCGAGCAGCAGGGATGACTCGAATGCTGTATCGATCCGCGGTTCACGGTCGATGCGCGCCGCGGAGGTGCGTCCGCTGTCGACGATGATGACGACGCGACGGTCCCGCTCCGGACGCCAGGTGCGCACGACCAGGCTGGGGCCACCCTGAACCGGGTCGGTTCGCCGTGCCGTCGCTCGCCAGTCGATCGATCGCACATCGTCGCCGCGAACGTACTCGCGCAGGCTGTCGAATTCGGTTCCTTGACCACGAATGAGCACGCTGGTGCGGCCGTCGAGTTCGCGCAGGCGGGCCAGGCGAGAGGGCAGGTGGCGGCGGGAGTTGAACGGTGGAAGAACCCGAATGGCACCGGGAACCACGATGGTCGCCTGACGCGCTACGAGCCGCAGAGGTCCGAACGACCGGATGGTCACATGGGCCGATCGTCGCTCGCCGCGCCGGAA
The DNA here is from genome assembly GCA_036271875.1 of Galbitalea sp. Taxonomy (GTDB): domain Bacteria; phylum Actinomycetota; class Actinomycetes; order Actinomycetales; family Microbacteriaceae; genus Galbitalea. Next base: position 16,658 of record DATAZU010000017.1, on the reverse strand, counting down.
CGGCGTCAGCGCGATGCTCGTCGCTCGTCGTTCGCCGGCCGGGATGGTGATGCTCGACCGCGTCGTCGAGGCTCCCGCCGACGGCTGCCACGCGTCGCGGACGCGGCCGCGAATCGTGCGCCGACCGGTGTTCCGAATGAGCAACTCGGATCGAACGGTTTCACCGAGCCGAACCCGATCGGGCAGCACACGGCTGATGCGCACCCGACGCGCCGAACCGGCGAGAACGAGGTCAAGGACCCCAACCAGGACCAGGAGCCCGATCCAGGCGACCAGCGCGCCCGGCGAATCCAGGGCGATGAGCGGCACGGCCCCCGCCGCGAGCAGAAGGACGAACCAGCCGGAGATCGCCACGACTAAATCGCCTCGATCACATCGGCACCTGCACCTGCTGGAGGATCGATCGAAGCACGGTGTCCGTCGTCACGCCCTCGAGCTCCGCCTCCGGGCGCAGTTCGACACGGTGTCGGAGCACGGGCAGCGCCATTGCCTGGATGTGATCCGGGGTTATGGCATCGACGTCGTTCAGCCAGGCCCACGCCTTGGACGCCGCGAGCAGCGCCGTGGTTCCGCGCGGGCTCACGCCGAGTCGCACGGATGGGCTCTGCCGTGTCGCTCTGGCGAGGTCGACGGCATAGCCGAGCACATCAGCACTGGCCCCGACCTTCGCCACCTCAGCCTGTGCTTTGGCGAGCTTCGCGGCATCGAGCACGGGCTTTACTCCAGCAGCGGCGAGGTCCCGCGGATTGAAGCCGGCGGCATGTCGCGTCATGATCTCGACCTCGTCCTCGCGCTCGGGTAGCCCCAGCACGAGCTTCATGAGGAATCGGTCGAGTTGAGCCTCGGGCAGCGTGTACGTGCCTTCGTATTCGATTGGATTCATGGTTGCGGCAACCATGAACGGTGCGGGAAGCTGCTGGGTCTCGCCGTCGACCGAGACCTGGCGTTCCTCCATCGCCTCGAGCAGGGCGGACTGGGTCTTCGGTGGGGTTCGATTGATCTCATCGGCGAGCAGGATGTTGGTGAAGACCGGACCCTGTCTGAACGCGAAGTCGCCGGCCTTTGCGTCGTAAACCAGGGATCCCGTCACGTCACCCGGCATCAGGTCCGGTGTGAACTGCACGCGCTTTGACTGCAGCGACAGCGCCTGGCTCAGCGCTCGAATGAGAAGGGTCTTTGCCACGCCCGGCACTCCTTCGAGCAGCACGTGGCCGCCGCACAGCAGTCCGATGAGCAAGCCGGTCACCGCGGCGTCCTGGCCGACGACGGCTTTTCCGACCTGCTCGCGCACATTCGCGAAGTCCTGTCGCAGCTTGCTTTCGGTCATCGTGTCTTTCTCTCTTTCTTGGGTGTGGACACCGGAGGAGTCGGATGTCCCGTCGCGCCGGCGACGTCGCGCTCAAGCCCGAGGAGGGCGTCTGATTGCCGAACGAGTTCCGAGTCTGTCAGAGGCATGCGTTCGACCAGTGCATCGCGCACGTCGGCGAGCGGCCTGCCGGTTGCGGATGCGACGGCAGCAGTTACCTCGTCGAGGTTGGCCGTTCGCGGCAGTCCGCACATCGTCGTGACTCGACCGATGGTCCCGATCCGCAGGGAATCCAGCGCGCGCGATCTCGCCGAGGTTGTCTGGTAGAGGCGGGCGCGACCCTCCATGGTTTCGCTCGCCCGGACGACGACCGGCATCCGCTCGATGACCAGCGGGCCGAAGCGCCGGCCCCGCCACAGCGCCGCAGCAATGATGACCAGGAAGACGAGCGCAACGAAAGAGGTAATCCACGCCGGAGCGGCCTCAGCAAACGAGACGGTGTGGCCACTCGCGCCGACATCATCGACCGACGGCAGGTACCAGACCAGGTTGCGGGATTCTCCGAGCAGGTTGATGGCGAGGGCAGCGTTTCCCTGGTCCGGGATGTAGCGATTGGTGAAGGCGTTCATCGCGCCGACGATGGCGAGTGTGCGCTTGCCCGTGCGTTGCACGACCAGCGTGTAGTCGTTGTCCCCGTTCGGAAAGCATCGTGAATACGCGACGGCTCCACCGGAAACCCGATAGGCATTGCCGCCGTCCGCGAGTGTCGCGGCCTTGACGGCCGCAGGCAGGGTGCATCCGGCCGTGGGTGATGCGGTGGCGGAACCGATGAGCGAGACCGCCGGGTCGATTTCGCGAACCTGCTGCTTGTCCGGGGCAATCACGACGACGTGTTCGGCGAGCGACCGGAGTGCTGCGAGCTGGTCGGAGTCAAGGTAGTCGGACGGGTCGTAGACCAGAAGGGTTGTGTCCTTCGGACTATCGATGGCACCGTGAGTCGCCGCGAGCGTCGACGTCGCAGTGACCTTCACACCGTGCTGCCCGAGCACGGCGACGAGTGCCCGCGAACCAGTCTGGCCCGTGCCCGCCGGGTCGAGTGGTTGCACGCTCAGCGACGGCGGCGCCAACAGGTTGTAGCCCACCACGACCACCGCGACGAAGACCGCAAGCACGATCCAGAATCGTGCCCGGGCGAATACGCGCCGGACGGTCGGTGTTGTGACGACCTGGTCAGGTTCATCGATCAGAACCGTCATGCGTCGACCGTGGCAAGTACGGGTTCGGCGGTGCGGAGCGTGGTAGCAAGGCGTTCGACGTCGAGCCACTGATCACGTGACCCCTGTTCGTCCAGGTAGCGCACACGGTCGAAGGCGGTCGCGGTGCCCACGAGGGAGTCACGCTCCGCCGGAAACAGAACTGCCGCCCGCCGCGCGAACTCGTGGGCCGTCGTACCGGGAAACATGGTGAAGAGGGTTCGCTCCGAGAGCGTTCGTGCACTCGCGCGAACGCCCTCGATTATCGCGAGCGAGTAGTTTTCGTCTGAGGCGGCCGCTCGCGCGTCAGCAAGGATTTTCGCCGCCGTGCGCTGGTCGGCTTCTCCGAACAATTCGCCTCCTACTCGACTGCGGCGATTGAGCCGGGGGAGGCCAAAGATCAGAAAGGCGATGACGGCGACGACGACGATCGCGACCACGAGAATAAGTGGGCCAAGCCCAGGGATTCCGGGAACGCTCGGTCCAGTGAGCGACTGGAACCAGTTGCTAATAGCCGTCGCGACCTCATCGAACCAGTTCGGATGAGATGCCGTGTAGTCGCTCTTCGATAGCTCCTGCAGCAGCCAGTTCTGCGCGGTCGGACCGTTCGGTGTTACGGGCGGATCGAGCGGCAACCGTGGTGCGCTCATGCGATCGGCGGTGGGGCCGGTTGCGGTGGTGCGGCCCCCGATGGCGTTGAGCCTTGCGCGACGAGGTAGGGATCGGGAACAGAGTCGTCGCCTGCCTGCCGGGCCTCGACGAAGCGGATGAGGTCGAGATCGAGCGCTTCCTTACGAATGCGAAGGTCGATGTAGAGCAGAGCGGTCGTCGACGACTGCACAACGGAAGCGACCGCCCCAAGTACGACCGTGACCACCACGGTAATCGCTCCGACGACAACCGTCAGGGTGATTGCCGTGGACTGGGCGCCCGTCTGGTTGAACAGAGCGGTGACCGCCACGAAGATCACTTCAATGGGCGCGGAGACGACGGATGTCGCGGTTTCGATGATGAAGAGCACGAGGAGCTCGATGCCCAGTGTGCGCCAGAAGTAGAAGTTACCCGTTGTCAGTCGCCATGATCGCGCGATCGCCTTGCCTAGCGTCAGGCGCTCGAGCATCAACACGGCGGGAACCATCGACAGCTTCGTTGAAAGCCATCCAATGAGTACCAACGCCCCGAGGAAGAGGAGAATCCCGAGGACGATGCCGATGATCACACCAGCAACGCCGCCCGCGACGATGATGAGGGAGAGGACGATCACGACGAGAACGTAAGCAAAGATCGCAATTCCGACGATGGCCCAGAACCAGCCGATCAGGGCCCCCAGCCGTCCGCGCGCGCGACGCCACAGACCGCCCAGCGTGAGCTTTTCGCCCACGGTCCCGCGGGCGACCTCGATCGAGAAGACCCCCTGCGTTATGGCCAGTCCAAAGACCCCGAGAGTGATCGGTACGAGATAGGCGAGAAGGAGCAGCGCGATCGACCCGTTGGCGATGTCTGCCTGCGCAGATGTGGACGCGGCGTTCTCGAGTCGTCCGAACGCAAAGAAGAAGACGAGAGCGACGGTGCCGACACCGAGCACGACGGTCACACCCTGAATCAGCAGTGACAGTCCGAAGGTCGGCCGGGGATTGCGGCGAAGCACCCTAAACGAAGCGCCGAGGATCGTGCCAAGGGTCATCGGCTGGAGCGGGATGAGGCCCGGTCGCGGGGGAGGCGTCCAGGCGGGGGCAGAGCCCGGGCCGACGGGCACACCGGGCGGCGGTGGGAAGCCCGGTGGGGGCGGGGGTGTTTGACCTCCGGCGGGCGGCAGAAGCGGATCCGGGCCGCTCGGTGACTGCCATGGGCTGGTGTCGCTCACGCCGTTCCCCTCACACTGTCAGTTTCTCTTGAACCCGGCGCTGAGCCGCGCATCAACCGCACGGCATTATGCTCGCACACTCGACTACTCTTATCGACAACCTTTCCGTTCGAGGAGGGACACCCGTAGTAGAGGATCATGAACGCTCGAATTCTCGTTGTCGATGACGACACCGCGCTCGCCGAGATGATCGGGATCGTGCTGCGCACCGAGGGGTTCGATCCGATCTTCTGTGCTGACGGTTCTTCGGCGGTCGAGGCATTCCACACCTCCAATCCGGACCTCGTCCTCCTCGATCTGATGCTGCCGGGTATGGACGGCATTGAGGTGTGCGGACGCATCCGGGAAGAATCGGGCATTCCGATCATCATGCTGACGGCGAAGGGCGATACCACGGACGTGGTGCGTGGCCTGGAGAGCGGTGCGGACGACTACGTGGTCAAGCCGTTCAATCCGAAGGAACTCGTTGCGCGCATCCGCACCCGGCTGCGACCGACCTCGCACAGCACCACGGACCTGTTGTCCGTTGGCGACCTGGTGCTTGACATCGCGGGACACGAGGTGCGCCGCGGTGAGGAGCGCATCAATCTGACCCCGCTCGAGTTCGAACTGCTCCTCGCACTCGCGGTCAAGCCGCAGCAGGTCTTCACGCGGGAGATGCTCCTCGAGCAGGTCTGGGGCTACCACTACAAGGCGGATACCCGGCTCGTCAATGTCCACGTTCAGCGGCTGCGTGCCAAGGTTGAACACGATCCCGATAATCCGCGCATTGTCATGACGGTCCGCGGGGTTGGCTATCGCGCCGGGGCCAGCTCTCCCGCGTAGATCCAATGCGGTATTTCGACTGGCGACAGTGGCTCACGCGAGCCGTGCGGTTGTGGCGAACCTCGCTGCTCACGCGCACGGTCACTCTGACCCTGCTGTTGTCGACGCTCGCTGTGCTCGTGATCGGCGCGTACATTTCGATCAGCGTGGGAACGAACCTGTTCGATTCCCGGAGGCAACAGTTGCTCGAGCAGGCTGGTCGCGCAGCGGCAACCGTGCAAACCGCGTTCAATCTGACCAGCGAGCAGGGGTCGACTCTCGACATCGAGGATGCGACGAATGCCGCTTACACGGACGTGCTGCAGTCAAACGCGAGCACCCAGGGAACTCAAATCGCCATTCTCCGCAGTCCCGACCAACCCGGGCCCAGAGTGCCGGTCGATGTCGAGACCAACGAGACGACCAAGCACCTCGTGAGTACCGCGTTGCGTAAGTCCGTGGCGATTTCCACCGGCTCGCGCGTGTACTGGCAGTCGATCGGCATTCCGTCGTCCAGCGGCCGTGATCCGGGAATCGTCATCGGATCGCGCGTCAAACTTCCCAAGTCGGGAAGCTACGAGCTCTATCTGATTTACAACCTCTCCGATTCGCAGCAGACCCTCACCTTCGTGCAGAGCACCCTGTTGTTCGGTGGGCTCGCACTCATCCTGCTGATCGGCGCCGTTACCTGGGTCGTTGTGCGCCTCGTCGTCGGCCCCATCAGGATCGCCGCAGAAACGGCGGAGAAACTCGCGGCCGGGGAACTCGAGCAACGGATGCCGGCCCGCGGCGACGACGTGCTGGCGACGCTCGCTCGCTCCTTCAACGGCATGGCCGACAGCCTCCAGCAGCAAATCGTGCGTCTCGCAACCCTGTCGCAGGTTCAGCAGCGCTTTGTCTCGGACGTATCGCACGAGCTGCGAACACCGTTGACGACCATTCGGCTCGCGGGTGACGTGCTGTACGACCAGCGAGACGCGTTTCCCCCCGCGACCGCCCGAACGGCCGAACTGCTCCGCACCCAGGTACAGAGGTTCGAGATTCTGCTCGCCGACCTGCTCGAGATGAGTCGCTATGACGCCGGAGCCGTTCAGATCGACACCGAGCCGACAAACCTGGTTCGACTTGTCGAGGACGCGGTCGAGGCCGTCGCGACTCTCGCGGAGTCACGGGGATCAGAGCTGCGCGTCGTTGCTCCCGGCGGGTACTTCGAGGCGGAGGTCGAAGCGCGTCGCGTCCGTCGCATCCTGCAGAACCTGTTGGGCAACGCGATCGATCACGGCGAAGGCAAGCCCATCGTCGTCTATGTCGACAGCGACCAGTCCGCTGTTGCCATCGCGGTTCGTGACTACGGAATCGGCATGACCTCGGCCGCCATGGAGCGTGTCTTCGATCGGTTTTGGCGTGCCGATCCGTCGCGGCAGCGCACGACGGGTGGCACTGGGCTCGGCTTGGCAATCTCCCTCGAGGACGCTGCGCTGCACGGAGGATGGCTTGAGGTGTGGAGCGCTCCCGGCGAGGGTTCATGCTTCCGGCTGACCCTCCCGCGAACGATGGGCGGCACATTTACTTCATCGCCCCTCGACTTGCCACCCGGAGACGAGGGAGTGGTCGTCGATGATTAGATCAGCCGGGAACACGAAGCATCCCGTTCGCATGCGACTGGTGCGCGCCGCGTCCGTCGTGGTCGCTGCTCTCGGCCTGCTCGCCGGCTGTGTCGCCATCCCGTCGAGCGGCGGAGTGAACCAGGGCCCTCTCGTCCAGAATGGCGGAAACGGATCGATAGTTGACGCCCCCCTTGGACCACAGCGAAATGCGAGCAAGTCGAATATCTTCGCCGATTTTCTGCAGGCGGCAACCTCGTCGACGGCCAACTACGAGATTGCGCGCGAATTCCTTACGGCCAAGGCGAGCAATAGCTGGGACCCGACCGCGAGTGTGCTCATCCGTGAAAAACCGGCGAGTCCCGTAGACGTCGGGGCGAACTCGTTCGCGTACACCGTCTCGACCAAAGCGTCGGTGAATGCGCTTGGTGTGTACAGCGAACAGGCGACCGACTCCGATGAAACGCTCAACTATTCGTTCACCAAGGTTAAAGGCCAGTGGCGCATCAGTGGTTTGCCGGATGGCTTGGTGCTTTCCCGCGACAGCTTCGAGAACTCGTTCAACGACTACCCGATCTACTTCTTCGACCCCGAGTACCACTACCTGGTACCCGATGTGCGCTGGTTCCCAACGGGAACGACCGTGCCCAACAGGATCGTCGCCGCGCTTCTTGCCGGCCCGGCGGACTGGCTGCAGGGCGGTGCGGTGAGCTCGGCTCTAGCCGGAATCAAGGCGGGATCTCCCGTGTCCGTGCGGAACAACACGGCAGTTGTCGATCTGAGTGCGGATGCGGCCAGCGCAAAGGCCCTCGTCCTGGCGAGAATTTCCAACCAGCTCAACAGCAGCCTGGATGTGACCAGCCTCGGAATCAGCCACGTGTCGATTACCGCGCATGGTGCTCCGTTGGCGGTTGCGAACCCGGGACTGTCCAACCAGCGGGTCGCGGTCGCGCAAAACTCGCCCCCGCTCGTTGAAAAGGGCAAACAGTTCGGCTTCAGCCCGCGGGTCACCTCGCTCACGATCTCGTCGCAGATCGTCAGCCTGAACGGATCGGCGGTTGTCCTCGACCACGCGCAGACGGCCGCCGCGGTGCTCGCCCGGCTCGGCGTCTATCGAGTGACGCCGTCGTCGGCTCCAAAGCTGGTGGACGGCAGGAGCGGACTGATTGCGCCGTCCATTGATCCGTCCGGATACGTCTGGTCGGTGCCCGGTAACAACGCTGCGGCGATCCTCGCAGTCGGTTCGGACGGCACCAGGCACTCCATCTCGTCGACGATCCCGGCCAACTCGACGATCGTGTCTCTCGATGTTTCCCGTGATGGCACCCGGGTGCTGATCTATCTGGCGACGGGCACCGGGCCCCGACTCATCGTCGCGGGAATCATCCGTCGCGCCGGGGTGCCGACGTCGCTCGGTCCGCTCCTCGACCTCCCCGTTTCATCCGCCACGCCGATCGATGCGACCTGGGTCGACCCCTCAACGGTTGCCGCTCTCAACGCGGCGTCTGGTGAGGAGGCCGTGACGAGCTACCCGATAGGCGGGTCGCCCGGCGAAGCGACGACGACGGAAGGGGCGGTCCATCTCGTTGGCGCCGTCGATATCGACTCGCTGCGGCTCATCACCTCGAGCGGCCAACTCCAGCAGCTTCGCGCCGGTGGCTGGCAGGACATCAACGCAACCGCAAGCATCCTTGCAACCCAGCAGTGACGCGCGGTACCCGCCGGTGGCTATCCACAGGGTGGATGTTGCGGTAGACCGCTCTGTTCACGGCATGCGACGATATTCGAATGATGTCCCGCATCCGTGCCGCGCTGCTCGATGCGCTCGCGGTTCTCTCACCGGTTGACTGCGCCGGCTGCGGGGCGCCCGATCGATCTCTGTGCGACCACTGCAGGCAGGCTCTCACGGCGGCAGTGACGCCGCGCAGCCTCGCGGACGGTTCGACGGTTTTCACGGCTCTTCGCTACGAAGGGGTCGTGCGACGCACGCTTCTCGCGCTCAAGGAGAGCGGAAGAACGGATGTCGCCGGCCCGTTGAGCGTTCCGTTCGCGCAGGCACTGTCGCGAGCCGCGCAACCCGGGGCCGAGTTTCTCGCGGTGCCGACCAGCACCGCTGCCTGGCGACGACGCGGGTACGACCCGGTCGCGCTACTGGCAAAGCGCGCGGGAGTCCGTCCCGCGAAGGTGCTGCGATCGGCGAGGTCGACGGTGAGTCAGAAAACGCTCGGCGCGGAGGATCGTGCGCGCAACCTCGAGGCATCGATGATCGCCAAAACGTCTCTTGCCGGCCGGCGCTTCGTGCTCATCGACGATGTCGTGACGACCGGTGCAACACTCACGGAGGCTGCTCGCGCGATCACGTCGGCGGGCGGAGAGGTCGTTGGGCGAGCCGCGCTCGCGTTCACGCCGCGGCTTTACTAGCGTCCCGGCACACTCTGCTGTAACTCTCATGGGATTCCTTGTCACTCCAAGGGGCGAGGTCTACGGTTGGGCTAAAGGCGCGAAGTATCCGCCTGGCAGATGGTTCGCGCCAGGGATATCGAAGCTGGAGGTTAGTGTGGAAATCACCATTACCGGACAGGGCCTTGGGGTCACGGATCGCTTTCGCGAGTACGCAACCGAGAAGGCCGAGAAGGTTTCTCACCTCGCGGAGCGGTCAATTGCTCTCGAGATCAAGGTGTGCAGGCACCACGAGAAATCGACCGGTCCGAATGGTGATGATCGAGTCGAGCTGACGCTCATCGGCCCTGGCCCCGTGGTGCGCGCGGAGTCGGCGGGCAGCGACAAGTACGTCGCGTTTGACCTCGCCATCGATCGTCTCGTTGAGCGCATCCGGCAGGCCAAGGATCGCAAGAAGGTGCACCGCGGTCAGCACCGGCCCGTCTCGCTGCGCGAGGCATCATCCGATGGATTCCGAGTTGTCGACATCACGCCGGCGAGCGTCGACCTTCTCGAACAGGTCAGCACCGGTAGCGTGCCGGTTCAGGGTGAGACCGAGGACGAGTACTCGCCCGTCGTCATTCGCACGAAGGTATTCCCGGCCGAGACGATGTCAACCGAGGATGCCGTCGACCGGATGGAACTCGTCGGCCACGACTTCTTCCTCTTTCTGGAGGCGGGGACCGGGCGACCGAGCGTTGTCTACCGGCGTAAGGGGTGGGACTACGGTGTGATCGGGCTCGAAGAGGACGCGGATCTGCTGGCTGACGCGGGTCGCTGAGACCGCCGGGGGTTTGCGCGCGCAGCTTAGCCCGACTTTGCTTGGTACCATAACAAGTCAATAACGCCACGTCTCCGTGGCGCCAAACGCTTGGAGTAACTTAGGTGGCCAACGTCCTCGAACGAGCCCTTCGTGTTGGTGAGGGTCGACTTCTTCGTCGTCTGAACCGAGCTGCTGAGGCGGTCAATCATCTTGAAGATGACTTCAAGTCGCTGACGGATGACGACCTCCGCAATGAGACCGCGGAGCTGCGCGAACGCTATGCGAACGGCGAGTCTCTCGACGACCTGCTGCCGGAGGCATTTGCCGCGGTGCGCGAGGCGGCGGTGCGTACGCTCGGCATGCGTCCGTTCGACGTGCAGATCATGGGCGGGATGAACCTGCACCTCGGCAATATCTCCGAGATGAAGACGGGTGAGGGCAAGACCATCACGGCCGTACTCCCCGCCTATCTCAATGCAATCTCGGGTCGCGGCGTCCACGTCGTGACGGTCAACGACTATCTCGCCAGCTACCAGTCGGAGCTCATGGGCCGCATCCTGCGCGCGCTCGGGATGACCACCGGCGTTATCCTCGCAGGCCAGACGCCGGAAGAGCGTCGAGAGATGTACGCGTGCGATGTCACATATGGCACGAACAACGAGTTTGGCTTTGACTACCTGCGCGACAACATGGCGTGGCAGGCGAGCGACATGGTGCAACGAGCGCACTACTTTGCGATCGTCGACGAGGTGGATTCCATCCTCATCGATGAGGCGCGCACGCCGTTGATCATCTCGGGTCCGGCATCCGGTGAAGCCAATCGCTGGTTCACCGAGTTCGCGAACCTCAGCACCAAGCTGGTGCCGGAGGTCGACTACGAGGTCGATGAGAAGAAACGCACCGTCGGAGTGCTTGAGCCGGGAATCACCAAGGTCGAGGACTATCTCGGCATCGACAACCTGTACGAGTCGGCGAATACGCCGCTCATTTCGTTCCTGAACAACTCGATCAAGGCCGCGGCGCTGTTCAAGCGTGACAAGGACTACGTCGTCATGAACGGCGAGGTGCTCATTGTCGACGAGCACACCGGTCGCATCCTGGTTGGCCGTCGCTATAACGAGGGCATTCACCAGGCGATCGAGGCCAAGGAGCATGTCGAGGTCAAGGCGGAGAATCAAACTCTCGCCACCGTGACGTTGCAGAACTACTTCCGCCTCTATACGAAGCTCGCGGGCATGACGGGTACAGCCGAAACCGAGGCTGCCGAATTCATGGGCACGTACAAGCTCGGCGTCGTTCCGATCCCGACAAACAAGCCGATGATCCGCAAGGACCAGCCGGATCTTGTCTACAAGAGCGAAGAAGCGAAGTTTAACCAGGTCGTCGAGGACATCGTTGAGCGCCACCAGGCTGGTCAGCCGGTGCTGGTGGGAACGACCAGCGTTGAAAAGAGCGAGTACCTCTCGCGCCTGCTCGCAAAGCGCGGGGTCAAGCACGAGGTCCTGAACGCGAAGAACCACGCGCGCGAAGCATCCATCATCGCCCAGGCCGGTCGTCTCGGGGCAGTCACGGTCGCCACCAACATGGCCGGTCGTGGTACCGACGTCATGCTTGGCGGCAACGCGGAATTCCTGGCCGTCGCCGAGATGAACTCCCGCGGATTCAGCCCCATCGACACCCCCGATGAGTACGAGGCCGAGTGGGATCGCGTTTACGACCACGTGAAGAAGATCGTTGCCGACGAGGCCGAGAAGGTCGTCGCCGTCGGTGGACTCTACGTTCTCGGTACCGAACGGCACGAGTCCCGTCGAATCGACAACCAGCTACGCGGACGCTCCGGCCGCCAGGGCGATCCCGGCGAGAGCCGGTTTTACCTGTCTCTTCAGGACGACCTTATGCGCCTGTTCAACAGCGGCGCGGCCGAGGCACTCATGGGACGCAGCGGGGTTCCGAACGACATGGCTATCGAGTCGAAGGTCGTCAGCCGCGCCATCCGCAGTGCCCAGTCGCAGGTCGAGGGGCGTAACGCCGAAATCCGCAAGAACGTCCTGAAGTACGACGACGTCCTGAATCGCCAGCGCGAGGCGATCTACAGCGACCGCCGTCACATCCTCGAGGGCGACGACCTGAAGGATCGGATCGATAAGTTCCTCGAGGATGTCATCGGCGAGGTCATTGACGCCCAGACGGCCGAGGGACACAGCGATGACTGGGACTTCGACGCACTCTGGACTGAACTTCGCACCCTGTACCCCATCTCGATCTCGGTGGACGAGGTCATCACCGAGGCAGGCAGTCGCGGACGTGTCGATGACCAGATGCTCAAGAAAGAGGTGCTGTCCGACGCGAAGCTCGCCTACGACAGCCGCACTCAGGAGCTCGGTGAGCCCGCCATGCGCGAACTCGAGCGTCGAGTCGTGCTCTCGGTCATCGACCGCCGCTGGCGCGATCACCTCTATGAGATGGATTATCTGAAGGACGGCATCGGTCTGCGGGCAATGGCCCAGCGCGATCCGCTGGTTGAGTACCAGCGCGAGGGCTTCGCGCTGTACCAGCAGATGATGGGTTCGATTCGCGAGGAGTCGGTGGGCTTCCTGTTCAATCTCGAGGTAGAGGTCTCCGCCGGTGTGGATGGGGGCGGCAACGCAACGGCATCCATCCCGACTGTTGAGGCTCGTGGTCTTGGTCAGAGTGGCGCGCCGGCGGAACGACTCAGCTACTCGGCTCCGAGTGCTGACAACCAGGGCGAGGTCGAGGTGCGCAACCAGCGCGGCCAGGTCGAGCGTGCTGCGACGGCGAAAGCGCAACAACAGGCGGCCGAGCAGGCAGCGGCTCTTGCACAGCAGCAGGGGCAACAGCCCCAGCAACCGCAGCAACCGCAGGGCGAGCAGCGCGGTGCCTTTGGGCAGCGTATCGACCCGAACACCCCACCTCCCGTCAACCGCGCCGAGCGTCGCGCGCAGGAACGCCGCAAGAACTAGCTGCCGCGGGTTTTGTTGCCTGGGCCGCTGTGGAAGGGCCGGCTACAACACGTTGATCGCGGTCGCGCGCCAGCGCGAGTCGAGGCCCTCGAGACGGATGGCGACGGCTCGCGTGCGGACGCGGTTGCGGACGATGATGACCGCTTCCACGACCCCGTCGCGCGGCTCGCAGATACTCGTTGACCCGATCGAGAAGGATGGTCGGGTTGCCTTCTGGCCCCTGGCCTGGCGGGCCCGACTCGAGAGGACCACTCTCTTGAGCAAGTGCCGATAAACATCGTCGCTGACCCACCGCGCGAGCTGCTCGAGCTCGCGGGCGCCTGCCAGAACCTCGATCACGCAGCGCGTGAGATTCTCGAGGAGCGGCGCCGGGTCGGGCAGCGATGATGTCGACGCAGGCTGCTGCCCGAAGAAGTCGTCGGAGTCGAAGCGCGGGCGGCCAGCGCGTTCCCGGGACGGTTCGGACGCTGATGAGGCAGAAGCGGGTAGTGCAGGCGGCATATGCACTCCAAAAGTCCTAGTGGCGAACGGTTGGTCTACCCCAACGCAGTGGAGTTCTCACATACAAGCAGACAGATCTGTTTAAGGCCACGCCCCAACCTTGGGGCTGTGGACAAATGGCGTGATAGTCGCCGCGTCGCAACTAGCGTGCGGGGCATGCGCTGGGACAACCTGTTCGACGATCTCGAGAGCCAACTCGAGCAGGAACTCTCCGCTGAGGAGATTGATCTCCAGGTTGAAGAAGAGCGGCTTCGCCTGGCGCGGCTCGGCATCCGGGACCGCCTTCGTTCTCTGCACGCGGCCGCGAACTCCGCCGAGCGGCGCACGCTCCGCCTGCTGCTGGCCGATGGATCGCGGGAGATTGTCGCCCCGGCAACCTTTGGGCGGGACTGGCTCGCGGGGGAACTGGTGGAGGAGTCCGGTCGGCGGCCACAGTGCATCGTGCCGATCGAATCGATTGACGGCATTGTGCTCGAGTCAGATCAGATCGTGGTGAGCCTGGAGCCGCAGCTGGAGGAGTCTTCGGGCGCACTCTCTGCCCGTCTCGGGCTGCAGTTCGTTCTGCGAGATCTCTGCAGACGACGCACCGCGATCGACCTTCGGCTACACACCCATCGGCTGCATGGCACGATCGACCGAGTTGGACGCGACCACGTGGATCTCGCCGTGCACGAGGCGGGTCAGCCGCGTCGCGACTCGTTGATCACCGAGTATCGGATCGTGCGACTTTCGGATGTCGTCCTCGTGCGGCTCTAGCCGGGTGCGTTCTTAGCTGCGTCGTGCGGGAGAGCCGATCGACAACTCGGGGAGATTCGCATAGTCAGACTGGTTCCACAGACTGAGGCGGCGCGCCTCCTCGTACATGGCCTCGATGTAGGACTCGAGCATCGACCGTTCGATGCGCCAGTGACCGTGGGCGCCAATCTTGATCGCAGGGAGCTCGCCGGAGCGAACCAGGGCGTAGGCCTGCGACGCGGAGATATTCAGGACCTCGGCGGTATCGGACAGGGTGAGAAATCGGCCGAGTGAGGTGGGGGATTCCGACTCGTTCATTGCTCGATTATGCGGCGATCGTCCAGTCCCAAACCGGGCTGTGGATAACTTTCCCTGAGCAATCTCGAAGAAAGTGAGCATTAGTTTTCCAATTATCACCGAGGGGAAAGTGGCCATGGCGGCGGATCGGGAATACCAGACGGCAACCCAACCGGGCGCGAAGACCGCGGGTCGGCGGCGGCGTTTGCCGTGGTTTGACCCGCGATTCGCAATCGGGTTGATCCTGGTCGTTGTCTCGGTGCTGGGAGTGGTGGGGCTTGTCAACGCGGCCAATGCATCCATCGACGTGCTCGCCGCGCGTTCGACACTCACTCCGGGAGAGCGGGTCCACTCATCGGACCTCGTACCGACGAGCGTGCGAGTCAGCCACACGAGCACGCTCTATCTCTCGGCCTCGGACGTTCCAGCGGCGGGGCTGATCGTTACCCGGGCGGTCGCGGCAGGCGAGCTGGTGCCGGATTCAGCGGTGGGCAGCGAAGCGGGGGCAGAGCTGACTTCCGTCGTCGTCTCGGTCAACACCGCGCTCCCGGCGTCCGTTGCTCCCGGTTCGCGTGTCGACCTGTGGGCCGCGATGCAGGGCGGCAGCGACCTCCCATCGGGCCAGGGCACGGATGCGGATGGCACTGAACCCGTTAACGGTGGGGCCGGGTCATTCGGGCCACCGACAGTCCTCGTTTCGTCGGCGATCGTCGTGCGGCTCATCGACCAGAAGCAACTCGTGGCGTCGACAGGATCATCGGTGGAACTGCTCGTGCCGAAAGCAGACACGGCGAGCGTGCTCGATGCGATCGCGAACGGCGCGGTGCTGTCCGTTGTCCCGGTCGACCTGCCGCTCGGAAACTGACGTGGTTCGCATCGCGTTCGCTCTTCCGCTTGAGGTCGAGGATCGCCTCGGCGCCAACGCCATCCGTCATGGACACGAGGTCGTCGCCCGGTGTTCGACCGCCCACGAGCTCGCATCCCGAATTGAGGTGACAGCACCCGATGTCGCGATCGTTGCCGCGACCGAGCGACATCTCACGTCGAGCCTGATCGGCGTGTGCGATGACGCCGGAGTCCGCATCCTCGCGCTGGTCGGCAGCGAGGTCGATCGGCGGTACGCGAGCACGCTCGGCCTGCTCGAATCCGTCGACATCGACGCGCCATGGCCGGACATCGAGAAGGAGATCGCGGTCATCCCGGTTCGAGGGGCCACGCCCCAACCGGAGCGCGCCGCCGCGTCAGGCAGGCCAGGCACGGTGATCGCGGTCTGGGGACCGGCGGGCGCTCCGGGGCGCACAACGGTCGCAATCAATATCGCCGCGGAACTCGCCGCATCCGGGCGCTCCGTCGCACTGGCGGATGTCGACACTTACAGCGGTTCGATCGCGCCCGCGCTCGGGATGCTGGATGAAGCGCCGGGCTTCGCTGCGGCCTGCCGGCTGGCCGGCACAGACAGCCTCAACCGCGTCGAGCTTGAGCGAATTGGTCAGCGCTACGGGTCCGGGCGATCAGCGTTCTGGGTGCTCACGGGCATCGGGCGCCCGAGCCGCTGGCCGGAGCTGTCGGCGACGCGGGTCGCCGCGACCGTCGAACTGTGTCGATCGTGGGTCGAGTTCACGGTCATCGACACCGGTTTCAACCTCGAACACGACGAGGAGATCTCCAGCGATCTATTTGCCCCGCGTCGAAACGCGGCGAGCATCACCGCTCTCCGCGAGGCCGATCGCGTTGTCGCGGTCGGGTCGGCGGATCCCGTCGGTCTTTCTCGCTTTCTCCGAGCTCACGTCGATCTGGTCGAAACGGTCGCTGAGGGCAGGGTCATCGTCGCCATGAACAAGGTGCGCGCCAGTGCGATCGGCCTCAATCCGATCGGCCAGGTGGCGCAGACTCTCTCACGCTTCGGCGGCATCGAGTCGGCCGCGATGATCCCGTTCGATGCGCAGGCGCTGGATGCCGCGATCCTGAGCGGGCGGACCCTCGCGGATGCCGCGCCAAGGTCTCCCGTTCGTGCGGCCATCCGAGACCTGGTCACCTCGCGCATCGCGCCCCCGGCTCCCCGCAAGTTGAAGGCCCTGAGGGGCGGCGAATCGCCCTAAAACGCCGTCGTA
>DATAZU010000016.1:0-81290 GCA_036271875.1 Galbitalea sp. | reverse complement strand
GATTCGCGCACCAGCGACCGCACGATGGTTCGCGTCCACGGTTTCCTCGAATGCAAGAGAATCGACGGCGGCGGACGAGAGCGGTCTGGCTTTCGCAACGGTGCGATTCGTCACGCGGATGCGGCCGTTGACCTCCACGTCGGGTTTCGTGAGGCCGGACAGAATGGCGCCACCCATCGAGCCGGTACCGAGGATCGCGATGGAAGGAAGGCGCACCATGAGGCCATCCTAGGATTGAGCAATGAGCAGCACATCCGAAGTCCACGCGGGCGGCAATCGCGCGATCGTCGCGGCCCTCCTCGCCAACGTCGGTATTGCGATCGTCAAGTTCGTTGCCTTCGTGTTCTCTGGATCTTCTTCGATGCTCGCCGAGAGCGTGCACTCGCTGGCCGACACCGGCAACCAGGCACTGCTTCTGGTGGGCGGTCGGAAGTCGCGCAAAGCCGCGGATGACGCGCATCCGTTCGGATACGGACGCGAGC
The DNA here is from genome assembly GCA_036271875.1 of Galbitalea sp. GTDB lineage: Bacteria > Actinomycetota > Actinomycetes > Actinomycetales > Microbacteriaceae > Galbitalea. The sequence goes on along the minus strand of DATAZU010000016.1, from coordinate 80,808 downwards.
GTTTCGTCTTCGCCTTTGTCGTGTCGATCATCCTGTTCTCGGTCGGCGGAGTGTTCTCCATTGTCGAGGGCATCGAGAAACTGATCGCGCCACACCCGCTCGAGAACCCCTGGATCCCGATAGTCGTGCTTGTGGTCTCGATCGTGCTCGAGGGATTCTCCTTCCGAACCGCAATCCGGGAGTCGCGTCACGTGCGCGGCAAGGAGTCGATCCCCGCGTTCATCCGTCACGCAAAAGCGCCCGAGTTGCCGATCGTCATGCTTGAGGATTTTGCGGCGCTCATTGGCCTCACGCTCGCGTTCCTCGGCGTTGGCCTGACAATTATCACGAGAAACGGGATTTTCGACGGCATCTCGACGCTCTGCATCGGAACCCTGCTCGTTCTCGTTGCGCTCGTGCTTGGCGTTGAGACCAAGAGCCTGCTGGTGGGAGAGGGCGCGTCGCCCGCCGACTCTGTCGCAATCCGCGATGCCATCAACGCGCATCCGGACGTCGAGGCGCTCATACACATCAAGACCCTCTACCTCGGTCCGGATGAGTTGCTCGTCGGGGCAAAGATCGCGTTTGCCCGATCGAAGAAGCTGGTGGATGTTGCGAACGCGATCGATGCCGTGGAGGCAAATATCCGGGAGGCCGTGCCGATCGCCCGCGTCATTTATCTCGAGCCGGATGTTTACCGGCCGAAGGGCGACGCGGGCGCCATGACGGACGCGATCATCATCAGGGCCGCCGACTAACTGGGAACGACAACTAACCCGCGATTACAGCAGCCCCGGCAGAACGATCGCCACGGCCGAAGCGGCGAGATTCTCTGCGCCCACGACCGTCGACTTTCCCTCGAACGCGGCGAGGAATCCCTGATGGAACGCCATTCCGACCAGCAGGCTCGCGGCGGCGTTCGTGTCGGCATCATGCCGGATGCGGCCGGCAACGCGTTCCTCGTCCAGGTACCCGGCGAGGAGGCGAATCGGCGCAGTCGGTCCGATCCCTCCGTGGCGCGCGACCCCTTCGCGGTGCTGGGCAAGCAAATCCGGTGCACTGAAAATTGACACCGACATCGGGAACAGGTCGGCGAAGTAATCCATCAGCTGCGCCACGACGCCCTGCAGGTTAGCGGCGAGTTGTCCGGTTCCCGCAGCGGCCAGGCGCGGTCGAAGGCTCGGCATCCGTTCCTTGAGCACGAGCAGGAACAGCTCCTGTTTGTCAACGAAGTGCTTGTAGAGCATCGCCTCGGAATAGCCGGCTCGTGCCGCGATGGCTTTTGTCGTCGCATTGGCCAGCCCCTGGTCGTGCATGACCGCGGCGGCAGCATCAAGGATGCGCTCTCTGGCCGGCTTGACATTTTCGACTACTCCCATGTTTACTATCCTAGTTAGTAAGTGTTCACTAACCCCGGTTAGAACGAGGTTGATTATGCGGATTGCGATTCTCGGAGCTTCGGGACGAAGCGGCAGAGGCGCTGTCGCGCGCGCCCTCGGAGCCGGCCACGAGGTCGTTTCGATCGTGCGAAATCCGGCGAACGCTCCAGCGGACACAACCGTGAAGATCGCCGATGCCCGGGACATCCCGGCGCTCACCGGGGCCATTCGCGGGACGGACGCTGTGATCTCGTGTCTTGGCCACACCCGCGACAAGGCGGCAGCGCGGGACAGCACTCTGCTTCACGACGGGGCTGTTGCCCTGGTTGCGGCGATGGATGCGGCGGACGTGAATCGGCTGGTAGCTGTCTCAGCCGCCGGCGCATACGTCCAGGGCGACGATCCCCTCTCCCGCTTCATCGCCAAGCCCCTCGTTGCGCGCCTGTTCGGCGGGGTGTTCCCCGACACGCGCCGGATGGAAGAGGTGATCAGGGCGAGTAAGACGAGCTGGACCATCCTGCGGCCGTCCCGCCTCGTCGATGGCGGGGGCAAGCTGAACTACCGCGCCGGCGTTGACCGCGCCGTCTGGTGGCACTACAACACGACGTTCGACACCGTCGGACGAGCCGCGGTGGATGCGCTGACCAACCCGGCCTGGATCAACCACGCCGTCTTCATCACCGAATAGCACGTGCAATTCGACCGACAAGGAGCATTCACATGAGCACCACGACCCACACCGACCGTCGCGACACCCTGGTCGCCGGCCTGCGCCGCACCGCATTTGCCGCCATCGTCGCCCTGCTGCTCGAATACGGGTTCGGCTTGTTTCTCTTCGGCACGACCCCGACCCCTGCTCATGGCGCTGGGTTGTTCGTCGCCTTCGGCATTGCCATATCGAGCGGTCCCGCGACGCTCATCATCCATGCGGTGCTCGGCAGCGCGATCGTTCTCGGCGGGATCATGTCGCTGATTCGAGCGGTTCAAACCCGCCTGCCATCCATCATCATCCTGAACGCTCTCGCCGCGGTCGCGATCGCTCTCGCCTGGCTGGCAGGGGCGTCCACCGCAAATGATCCGATGGGTCCCGCCGGGCGCGTGATGGGCGTGACCACGGGAATCGCGATCCTGGTCTACGTGTTCGTCCTCTTCAGGACATCGAAGCCGGTGAACGGAGCGCGCGCGTCGAGCTAGCGACGGGCCTCGAAGAAGTCCAGCAGCAGCGCGGCACATGCCTCGGCTTCGACGCCAGCGGTCACCTCGACACGATGGGGCAGCCTGCGATCGCGCAGCAGGTCGTGCACGCTACCAACGGCGCCGGCCTTCTCGTCCCACGCGCCGAAAACCACGCGCGGAATCCGGGCATTGAGTATGGCGCCCGCACACATCACGCACGGCTCTAGCGTGACGACGAGTGTCAGATCGGTAAGGTGCCAGTCACCCCGTTGCTCGGCAGCAGCGCGGATCGCCAGCACCTCGGCGTGTGCCGTCGGATCCTGGGTTTTCTCGCGCTCGTTGCGCCCGACTGTGATTCGACGGCCGGATGCGTCGAACAGCAGAGCCGCGACCGGGACATCGCCGGTCGAAAGGGCGACTCGGGCCTCGGCGATCGCATCGCGCATCCACGCGGAGTAGTCGCGCGCGACGGGTATCCAATCCTGCACAGCCCTCCGTTCGCTAGATTGAGCCTATGCGAGTGCACGTAGCCGACCACCCCCTGATCACCCACAAGCTCACCGTGCTGCGTGATAAGACCACGCCGTCACCCACGTTCCGCGCTCTCGCCGAGGAGTTGGTGACTCTGCTCGCCTACGAGGCGACCCGGAACGTTCGCGTGCAGGAGGTCACTGTGACCACGCCGGTCGGCGAAGCGAAGGGCCTCGCACTCAGCGAACCACGTCCTCTCGTCGTGCCCATCCTCCGCGCCGGACTCGGGATGCTCGAGGGCATGGTGAAGCTTGTTCCGACTGCGGAGGTCGGCTTCCTGGGCATGGTGCGCAATGAGGAGACTCTCAAGCCCGACATCTACGCGGAACGACTTCCCGACGATTTATCCAATCGGCAGTGCTTCGTGCTCGATCCGATGCTCGCGACCGGTGGCTCACTTATTGCCGCCATCAACTATCTGTTCGATCGCGGAGCAGTGGATGTGACGTGCGTGTGTCTCATCGCCGCGCCCGAAGGTCTCGCCGCGGTCGAAGCCGCAACCGTCGGCCGCGAGGTCACTATCGTCGTCGGCGCCCGGGACGAGAAACTCAACGAGATCGGCTACATCGTCCCGGGCCTTGGCGACGCAGGCGACCGCCTCTACGGCACCGTCTGACGAGTCACTGGGGTCCCCGAGCCGCTCGAAGGGCCGTTTGTGCGGTGGCCCTTCGACGAGCTCATTGGACCGACCGGCAGCGTCGACCATTCGGTGGCCACCGCTCCGGGTTGACAAGAAATGTCGCCCACGCAATAGAATTGCGCCCATGACTGTCAACGCGCACGCCCTGACCTCCCTCGAGGCCTTTGGGACTGCCGGCTCGATGCTGACGCCGCGCAGCGCTGACATGTGTTGTCGAATGTGTGCCTAATCGGCCCAGTGCTTTCCCAGCACAGTGCTCGTAGAGCACGGCACAGCCGAATCGGCCAGACGGGCCTGAGATGACCAGCTCAGAAGGATCGAATCCCTCAGAGCACCGCGCCTCAGCATTCCCCGCCGGCAGATTCCGGGACGGTACCCCGCAGAAGCCGGGTTCGTCCTCGCCACAACCGCCCGAGGCGGCGTTCAACAACACACTCACGGAGGGATCGCCACCGATGGCCGACCTTCCGAATCCTGAAGGACTTGATCCCATGTCACTTGCAACTCTTGATGTCCCATCCAACCGAATCACTACCGGCGCCGTTCCCGGCGGCAACCCGGAGACCTCCGCTCGCCTTCGCGCCGTCCCCAACGGCACCGAAGCGCGCGGCTTCGTGCTCTACGTCGGTCTCGGCGAAGCGAAGGCCGCGGCAGCGGGCACCGACCTCGGCACGATCGTCGAGCAACTGAAGCAACTGGCGAGCCAGCTCGCGCCAACCGTTGAGACATACGCCGCTGTCGCTCTGGCGCCCCGTGGAGCCGGCGGCCGCGATGTTGATGTTGTCCGCCTCGCCCTGCAGGATCCTGCCGCCCTCGCAAAGCATCGCCACGCGGAGGAACCGGAACCGCGAGTGCAGAGCGGCGTCATCGTGGATGTCTCACGCAAGCGCCTCATCCTCGACGGCGAAACAGCCGCGCTCACCTACAAGGAATTTGAACTCCTTCAGTACCTGGTGCTGCGAGAAGGCCGCACAATCGACCGCTCGGAGCTCATCAGCTCACTGTGGGCCGATGGCGATGACGACGACATTCCCAACGAGCGCACAATAGATGTGCATGTGCGGCGCCTTCGCGCAAAACTTGGCGCATATGAGGACATCGTGCGCACGGTTCGCGGCGTCGGTTATCGATTTGATCACCATGCCGATGTTTCGGTGCGGCATGCCTCGACGCCGAGCCCGGACTTCTTCTAGCCTTGAACGGGCCTCCGTCGCGGTGGCTCGACACCGATCAAAGAGAGGTCACGACACGTGGCGGGACAATACGACATCTTCATTTCTGGCGACGCCCAGGCGGCGAAGGACCTCGTCGCCCGGGTGCTCGGCGAGCAGGGTTTCAGCGCCGAGTCGAACCCCAATGGGGGTCTGACTGCAAAGCGCGGGAATGCCACGGCCACCGCGTTCCTCGGAGCGATGGCCGGCAAGAACCTGCAGATGACGTTCTTTGTCGAATACAGCGAGGCGACAGATAAGTCGCTCGATGTCCGCGTGTCTCGCAACCTCGCGGCCAGCGCGTTGAAGGGCGGTGCCATCGGTGCCAGCCGCACGAACAACGCGTTCGTCGATCTGGTGAACGCGATCGGCGCAGCAGCCCAGACCGCGGGCACGTTCGTGGGCAGCGTCGCCGGTTAGTCGCCACCAACCTGCCATGGATACACCGGCGGCCGAGGTCGACATCGATGAGGCTCTCGTTCGCAAACTGCTGCGGCAGCAGCATCCCGATCTCGCGAATCTGCCCCTGACGCTCGTTGCCAACGGATGGGACAACGCCATCCTGCGGCTTGGCTCCGATCTCACGGTGCGCCTGCCCCGGCGCGCGGTGGCGGCGGTTCTCGTGGAAAACGAGCAGCGCTGGCTGCCCGAGGTCGCGTCTCGAGTGTCTGTCGCGGTCCCGGAGCCGGTGCGCATTGGCATGCCAGGCGACCTGTTCCCCTGGCACTGGACCGTTGCCAGGTGGTTCGAAGGGGAACTCGCCTCGAAGGCCCCTCCGACCAGCCTGCACGACACCGCCTTCGCGCTCGCCGGCTTTGTTCGCGAACTGCACACCCCTGCCCCGACGGACGCGCCATTCAACCCGGTTCGCGGCATCCCCCTCGCTGTACGAGCAGAAACGATCGAGGCCAGGCTCGTGTCGGGGCTCGTGCCCGATGCGAGCACGCTCGCAGCCCTCTGGCAGAGGGCCCTCAGTGCGCCGGTCTGGACCGGCGGACCCATCTGGCTGCACGGTGACCTGCACGCCGCCAACATCCTGGTGCGCGACGGCGAGTTGGCCGCGGTTCTCGACTTCGGCGACATCTGTTCCGGTGATCCCGCGACCGATCTGGCGACGGCCTGGCTCACCTTCGATGCGGATGGTCGGGGCAGGTTCCGCGCCGCTCTCAACTATGACGACGCAACCTGGCTGAGGGCGGCGGGCTGGGCAATCCTGCTGGGAACCGCGCTCGTGACCAACTCCTCCGACAACCCGGCGATGCACCGCTTGGGTACTCGCACGCTCGAACAGGTGCTGCTCGAGTAGCCTCAGGATCCGCGAGTTTCCGGGCAAAAAGAAGTTCATAGAAAACTCGCAGAAAAATAACGTTTGTATAACTAGCGCTTCGTTACCTGACCGTTATATATTCATGTCAGCGGAAATTGTTTGCTGTGGCAAGTTCCGCGGAATGTGATTGCAGGACACTCTTGGTGCAAGGGAGAGGGTCGGTTTCTAGCCTCTGAAACCGGCCCTCAATCCTTTTAAGCCAGCCGCCTGTCGCTGGGGCCTAAAGGATCGAGACTCTTTGGATGCGCCGCCGCTCCTGCGGCGCAGGGTGGTCCGCGTCGGACCCGCTCGCAACGCCGCGCCGAGACTGCTTCCCATTGCAACTGCGGCCCGAACAGACCTCTCTTAATCCCCGGCCTCGCCGTCCCGCTCTCGTACCCCCGCGGTGGGGTCGAGACGGAGACGGTGTGGTGTGAAAGCCAATCGGGGCAGGGTCCCCGTTCTTGGCTTTCACATCACACCGACGCAGCCGCCTCGCGAGACCAACGAAGGTGAATAGAGTTGGGACGTGAGCGAGCGCAGCACGGCGGCCGTAGCCGCGTGGGAGTCCCTGTTCCGCGCACAGGTCACGGTGCTTCGACAGCTGAGTCGCGAATTTCCGACGAGCGACATCTCCTTCAACGAGTACGACGTTCTCTTCAACCTGACTCGGCAGGATGGCCACCGTCTGCGCATCCGGGATCTCAGCCGCCATCTGCTCCTGACACAGCCATCGGTCAGCCGAATGGTTGACCGACTGGTGGCGAAGGGGTTGGTGACCAAGGAGAGCGACCCCGGTGACGGTCGCGGGACGTTTGTTTGCCTGACCGACGACGGCTACGCACTGTTCCGGCGGGTCGCCGTTTCGCACGCGGAGTCAATCAACCGCCACGTTGGCGCGGCGCTGAGCACGGAAGAGCTTGAGCAGTTGACGGTGCTGACCGATCGCATCCGATCGAGCATGGAGCGCGGCGCTAGCTGAAGCTACGCTTCCAGCGACGCTGCGAGCCGAAGATGTCGACGACCGTCCGCGGCAGCCGCACGAACGAGAGCACCACGTCGTGGAAGGTGCGGGGTCGACCGGACCTGCTGGCGTACAGCAGCTTCCGGCCGTCCTTGCCCAGTTCGAGCAGGGCAACTGCGCGACGCACCTGGTCTGAGACATCCGTGATCTGGAGCCGCCACTGCACGTAGGCAATGGATGGCAGCGTGAACGCGCACGGTTCCTCACCGAGTGCCCGGATGAGCCGGTTCATTTCCGCGCATCCGCCCATCTTCCGAATCAGGCTGACCGCCGAGACTCGGTCTTGCTTACTGAGCACCCGCGAGAACTGGGCGACGAAGTACTCGAAGTTGCTCCGCGCCCGACTCGCGCGGCCATCCAGTCCGTCGTGGCTCGCGAGGATCGCCGAGTTCACCCGGCCAAGTGCGCGAACGGTGTGACCGCGAAGCGGCACCTCTTTGTGACGCTCCCAAATGAGGTCGAAGGTCTCCTCGGGATCGGCGAAGAATCCCGGGATGAACGGATAAATATTGAGGCCGGCGATCTCGTCGTCGTGCATGAGTGAGAGCCGCGCGGACGGCAGCATGCGCAATCGTCGCGGCGTCGAATCACGCCAGCCTCTATCCAGCAGCGCGACTCGCAGGTGCCGGAACGATGCGGGATCAACCAGAATTGCCGCGTTGCGGGATACCCCGGGAGACAGCAGCCCGTTCGCATTCAGAACCGGTCCGCCGCCGAGCATTGCTCGGATGTGGAGTTCGCGACACAACTCGATCGCCTGGATCGCAGCGTGATCCTTACTTTCGCGCAGCAGGGCATCCTGGGCCTTCGAGGATGTCGCGCCGTCGGCGCTCATAGACGCTCCACAGTGCCAACACTAGTCATCTAGTCCAGCGTTGGTTGCCGACGAGATGTCACCATTTCGCGTGGTTACGTCGAGGGCAAAACGGGACGGCCGCCGATCACGGCGACCGCCTGTCCCGCGAGCTTCGAGCCGGCCTCTGCGGCCGCGCGAGCATCCCGGGAAACGATCCACTCGCTCAGGAATCCGGCGCAGAAGGCGTCACCGGCCCCCGTCGGGTCCACCGTTTTGGCCGGTACGACATCGATGGCCATCGAGCCGCCTTTGGTGGCGACGATGATGCCGGCCGGACCCATCGTCAGCGCAACGAGCGGGAATTTCCTGGCGAGCTTCTCGGCGATCGCGATCGGATCCTCGAGTTCGGTGAGCACACGACCCTCGTCGAGATTCGGAAACAGCAGGTCGGCGCCCGCGATCGCATCCAGGAATCGCTTGGGGCCGAAGTCGACGAGGAAGCCGGCGGATGCCGCGTCCACCGAGACGTGCACGCCTCGAGCATGAGCGCGCTTTATCAGGCGGCTGAACCCGACGGATTCGGCCCGGTCAAAGAGGCTGTACCCGGTGAAGTGCAGGGCGCTCGCGCCATCCAGGATGGCATCCGATACCGACTCCGGATCGACGACGGCGTTCGCCCCGCGCTCGGTGAGCATGCTTCGCGACTGGCCGTCGACCAGAATCACGATCGTGCCCGTCGGCAGCACGTGATCCGCGGCGAGCATCGGCCGGACGCCCGCCTCGCGAAGCACCCGCGAGTGGCGCTCCAGGTCGAGCACGCCGACGCGTCCGACGAAATCGACCGGCACCCCAATCGACGCCAGCCAGGTCGCCGTGTTGGCCGCCGATCCCCCGCCCCGGCGCTCGATGCCGGCAGGCGTGTCGGTATCAGGTCGGATCGCTCCGGTCGGCGTCACAATGACGTCGTCGATAACATCGCCGAAAACGACGACCCTTACTGGTGCCTCGCTCACTGCAGGCGCGACCATTCGGTCGCAATGTGCGCGGCCACCCGCACGTTATTGCGCGCAAGGTTCAGGTTGACTTCGAGACTGCGTCCCTCGGATGCGGTCACGATGTAGCTGAGTAGGAACGGCGTCACCGCCTTGCCGTGCACGCCCTTCGCCTCGGCGGCGGTCAGGGCTTCCTCAAGAACTCGATCGTGTTCCGTCGGGTCCCACTGCTGCTGCCTTGGCACGGCGTTGGCAATGACGATGCCCTGTCCGTGACCCAGCTGATCCTGTGATCGCATTATCTGCGCCACCTCGGCAGCGGAGTCGACGGACCAGTCGAGGAGATGCGCCGATTCGTGCAACCAGAAACTCGGGAACACCTTTGAGCCGTAACCGATGACCGGGACGCTCAGGGACTCGAGCCGTTCGAGGGTCGCTCCGATATCGAGGACGGACTTGACACCCGCGCTCACCACGGTGATCGGCGTTACGGCCAGCGTACCGAGATCCGCCGATTCATCGAACGTGCTGGATGCGCCGCGATGAACGCCGCCGAGTCCACCGGTCGCAAATACGCGGATGCCGGCCATGGCCGCCAGATGGGCGGTCGCCGCGACGGTGGTCGCTCCGCTCTCCCTCCTTGCCGCAAGGATGGGGAGGTCGCGCACGCTGGCCTTCGCAAGGTCCTCCTCCGCGATTCGGTGGACGCCCTCGGCATCCAGCCCGATCTGCGGAACGCCATCGAGCACCGCGATCGTCGCGGGGGTAACTCCCGCGTCGAGCAGGATCTGCTCAAACTCGACGGCGGCCCCGTAGTTCCGCGGCCGTGGAAGCCCGTGGCTGATGATGGTCGACTCGAGCGCGACGACGGGCAAGTGATCGGCGAGCGCGGCCGCAACCGCGTCGGAAACGTGCAGGGGCTTGGGCGTGGATGCGGTGCTCATACCTCGCCTAACTTACCTGTAGCGCGCTGCCCGGCACGGCCAGCTATTTGATCAGCCGCGATAGCACGCGGTCGGCCAGGGGCTTTCCACCGGTCTGACAGGTCGGGCAATACTGGAACGTCGAGTCCGAGTAGATGACCTGCCGCACCGTGTCGCCGCAGACCGGGCAGGGCAGTCCGGTTCGGCCGTGTACCCGCAGGTTGGACTTCTTTTCGGCCTTGAGCTCGGACGCGGCGAGCCCATCCGCGCGATCGATCGCCTCGCGCAGGGTGAGCTGGATGGCGTCGTAGAGAGTCGCAACGTCCTCCGGTGCCATCGACGCCGGCTTAAACGGCGACATTTTTGCGCGGTGGAGGATCTCGTCGGAGTACGCGTTACCGATCCCCGCTATGACCGACTGGTTGCGCAGCACTCCCTTCACCTGGGCGCGACCGCTCCCGGCGAGAATGGACGCCAGCGCCTGAACGGTGAAACCCGGGTCGAGGGGATCTGGTCCGAGCCGCGCCACCCAGGGGATCTCTTGGGCACTCCTCACCAGGTAGATCGCGAGACTCTTCTTCGTACTCGCCTCGGTCACATCGAAACCGGACCCGTCATCCATGACGAGTCGCGCGGCTAGCGGTCCGCGGCCAGGTCGAGCGCTGAGTTTTGGGGCGCTTTCGCGCCAGCGCACCCAGCCGGATCGCGCCAGATGCATCACGAGATGAACGTCGCGGATCTCGAAATCGAGGTATTTGCCGATCCTCGAAACCGATGCGATGGTCTTGCCGTGCAGTTCGGTTGGCGAGATCTCGAACGTTTTCAGCGCCGCGAAGAACACAATGTCGAGCCGATCGACCGTGCGACCCACGAGGCGACTCCTCAGGTCAGCAGCGAGCGCGGTGACTTCGGGTAGCTCGGGCATGGGCGCGATCCTAGCCCTGTGGCGCGTGTGAGTCGAGGAACTCGAAGACCTCGGTGCTGTCAACACCCGGATAGACGCCGGCGGGCATTGCGGCCAGAAGCGAGCTGTTCAAGCGCGCGTAAGGAAGCGACTGCCGCTCCCATTTGGATGCGAGTCCAGCGGGCGGGCGGCGGCAGCATCCCTCGTCTGGACAGGTCGAGGTCGAGCGATTTGTCGTGTCGCGACCGCGGAACCACTTCGCCGAGGCAAACGGCGTGCCCACGCTCACCGAATACTCTCCGCGCGAAGTGGCCTGGATGCGCGAGGTGCACCAGTATGTGCCTACCGGCTTGTCGGTGTACTGGTGATACGGGCTGAACCGATCCGCCTCGTCGAAGACCTGCCGCGCGCTCCAGTAGCGGCACACGATCTGCCCCTCGATCGCGCCGAGCGCATCGGTCGGAAAGGCGACGTTGTCGTTCTCGTATGCCTTGGAGATCGCACCGCTCGAATGTACCTTCAGGAAGTGAACCGGGATTCCGAGGTGCTGGGTCGCGAGGTTCGTGAAGCGGTGCGCGGCGGTCTCGTAGCTCACCGCGAAGGCATCACGGAGATCCTCGACCGAGAGCTCGCGTTTGTCCTTCGCCGCGGCGAGGAACGCGACCGCCGATTCTTCCGGAATCATCAGAGCGCCGGCAAGATAGTTGGTCTCTACGCGCTGGCGCAGGAAGTCCGCGTAGTCGGTGGGTTCCTGGTGCCCGAGCACGTGGCCCGCGAGCGCCTGCAACAGATAGCTGCGCGGATCGCCGCCTGCCGACTGCCCAACCGGGAGATAGATTCGACCGTTCGCAAGATCGGTCACGCTGCGGGTGGATGTTGGCAGGTCGGGCACGTAGTGCAGCGAGAATCCGAGGTGCGCCGCAAGATCGCTCGTGACCCTCTGGGAGAGAGGTCCACCATCGTGGCCCACTGCGGTGAGCAGGTCATTGGCGGTCTGCTCCAACTCGGCGAAGTAGTTATTGCGCGCGCGCATGGTGCGGCGCAGCTCGGTGTTGGCCCGTCTGGCCTCTTCGGGAGTCGCTGCCCGCTGGTTGTGCAGGCGCTCCAGTTCGTTGTGCAAAGTAAGGATGGTCTCGATCGCCTCATCGCTCAGCGACTTGCGCACCGGGAGCGCGCCGATCTTCAGGCTCTCAAACAGCGGTCCGCGCTGGGCCCGCTCCAGGGCGATCTCCAGTGCGGCCCGCTGAGACGGAGCTTCGGGGCGCAGGAGTTCGTCAAGCGGCACATCCAGCGCCCGAGCGAGCTTCTGGAGTTCGCCGATCTTGAGCTCGCGCCGACCGTTCTCGATCACGGAAACCTGCGACGGTGCACGGTCGAGCGCGACAGCCAGATCCTCCAGCGTCAGGCCGCGCTCGGCACGCAGCGAACGGATGCGGCGGCCGATAGTTAGCGAATCGAGCATGCTCTCATCCTCGGATGCGCGGAGTGGTGAATCGGTCATCTCTCCAGCCTGACACGCGCGATCCTTGCGCGAAACAGAAATAGCCGGGTTTTTCTGCGCAACTTTGTGCGCTCTCGGCTCGAAGACGCACACATGCTCGAAGAACGAAGGCCGTTTCAGCCAAAGGAGTAAATGATGAACACCCGTCCCGGAGACCAGACCCAGACCGCCGAGCAGCTCGAGACCGAGTGGAAGACGGATGCCCGCTGGAGCGGTGTCATCCGCGACTACAGTGCGGAGGACGTGATCGCGCTCCGTGGCTCCGTGCGCGAGGAGCACACGCTCGCGCAGCGTGGAGCCGAGAACCTGTGGAGTCTTCTCCACGGCGCAGAAAGCGGCGGCGAAGAGTGGGTGCCCGCGCTGGGCGCCCTGACCGGAAACCAGGCCGTGCAACAGGTGCGCGCCGGGTTGAAGGCGATTTACCTCTCCGGCTGGCAGGTCGCGGCGGACGCCAACCTGTCGGGACAGACCTACCCCGACCAGAGCCTTTACCCGGCGAACAGTGTGCCTGCCGTGGTGCGCCGGATCAACAACGCGCTGCTGCGCGCGGATCAGATTGAGTTTGCCGAGGGCGGCCCTTCGACAGGCTCAGGAACCGGGCGCGACTGGCTCGCGCCGATCGTCGCGGATGCCGAGGCAGGCTTCGGTGGACCGCTCAACGCCTATGAACTCATGCAGTCGATGATCGACGCCGGAGCGGCAGGCGTGCACTGGGAAGACCAGCTCGCCTCGGAAAAGAAGTGCGGGCACATGGGTGGCAAGGTGCTCGTTCCCACCGGCCAGCACATCCGCACGCTCAGCGCTGCTCGTCTCGCCGCCGATGTCGCCGGGGTGCCCACCATCATCATCGGTCGCACCGACTCGCTCGCCGCCGACCTCATCACGAGCGACATCGATGAGCGAGACCGACCGTTCCTCACCGGCGAACGAACGGCCGAAGGATTCTTCCGCACGACACCGGGCATCGATACGGTTCTGGCGCGAGGCCACGCATACGCGCCGTACGCCGACCTGCTCTGGGTCGAGAGCGCCGAGCCCGACCTGGAGCTTGCTCAAACCTTCGCGGAGAGCATCCACCGGGAGTTCCCCGGCAAGAAGCTGGCATACAACTGCTCGCCGTCGTTCAACTGGAAGAGCCATCTGGATGATGCCCGGATCGCGGCCTTCCAGCGTGAGCTCGCGGCGATGGGCTACGCATTCCAGTTCATCACGCTCGCCGGGTTCCACGCCCTCAACCACTCGATGTACACGCTCGCGAGGGACTACTCGCAGCGACACATGTCGGCCTATGTGGAACTGCAGGAAGCAGAGTTCGCGTCCGAACAGGACGGATACACGGCAACGCGCCACCAGCGCGAGGTCGGCACGGGCTACTTCGACCGGATCGCGACCGCGCTCAATCCGGATAGCGAGACCCTCGCGCTCGTTGGCTCAACCGAGTCTTCACAGTTCTCGCACTAACCACACGACTTTCTAGGAGAAGAACATGAGCTCCATCGAAATCACCGGCCCGGATAGCTACCGATTCGACGAGATCCTGACCCCGGAGGCAGTCGGCTTCCTGGCCGCGCTGCATGAGCGATTCGCGGGACGCCGGCACGACCGGCTCGCCGCGCGCATGCAGTTGCGTTACGACCTCGGCAACGGCCGCAACCTGAAGTTCCCGGATGAGACCGCGCAGATCCGGAACGACCCCGACTGGCGGGTCGCCGGGGCCGGTCCGGGCCTGGAGGATCGTCGTGTCGAGATCACCGGACCAACCGATCCCAAGATGGCGATCAACGCGTTGAACTCCGGCGCGAACGTCTGGCTTGCCGACCAGGAGGACGCGACGAGCCCGACCTGGGGCAACGTCATCGGGGGGCAGCTGACCTTGCTCGACGCGATCCGTGGGCGCCTCGAATTTACGAGCGAGGATGGCCGCGACTACGCCGTGACGGCCGAACAGACTCCGACAGTCGTGATGCGCCCTCGCGGTTGGCATCTCGCCGAGAAGCACATCCGGTTCACCGACCGATCGGGGCTGACGACGCCCGCATCCGGTTCGCTCGTCGACTTCGGCCTCTACTTCTTCCACAACGCGAAGGCGCTGATCGAGCAGGGACGCGGACCATACTTCTATCTACCGAAGCTCGAGTCTCGCCATGAGGCAAAACTGTGGGATGACGTGTTCACCTTCTCGGAAGAAGAACTCGGTATCCCGCACGGGACGATCCGCGCGACCGTTCTGATCGAGACCTTCCCGGCCGCGTTCGAGATGGACGAGATCCTGTTCGAACTGCGCGACCACTGTGCCGGCCTGAACGCCGGGCGCTGGGACTACATCTTCTCGATCATCAAGAACTACCGGGGCCGTGGCGAGTGGTTCGTTCTGCCCGACCGCGGACAGATCACGATGACGGTTCCGTTCATGCGGGCATACACCGAGTTGCTCGTGTCGACCGCGCACAAGCGCGGCGCACACGCGATCGGCGGCATGAGTGCCTTCATCCCGAACCGGCGCGACCCCGAGATCACGCGACTCGCGCTGGAGAAGGTCTCCGCAGACAAGAAACGCGAAGCCGGCGACGGTTTCGACGGTACCTGGGTTGCGCATCCCGACCTCATCGAGACAGCCCGCGCCGAGTTTGACGCGGTGCTCGCCGGACTGCCTAACCAGCTTGACAGGTTACGGGATGACGTCCACGTTTCTGCTGATCAGCTACTGGATATTCGTTCGGCAGGTGGCCAGGTGACGGATGCTGGCGTACACGACAACGTGCGGGTGACGGTCGGCTACATCGAGTCATGGCTGCGCGGAATCGGCGCGGTTGCCCTCGACAACCTGATGGAGGATGCCGCAACCGCGGAGATCAGTCGCTCGCAGATCTGGCAGTGGATCCACCAGGACACGGTCACGGCGGAGGGCAACCAGATCACGGTTGGTTTCGTTGAGGACGCCGTCGCAACAACCCCGTTTGAGCGTCGGGACGGCGATCGATTCGACGACGCGATCGAGGTGTTCCGCCGGGTCACGCTCGAGGAGGAGTTCCCGACATTCCTCACGCTCACCGCCTACGCGAACTACCTCGTCGAGGATGCCGTACTCGCGGCGGTCTAATGGCCACGGTCACCAGAACGTCTGTACCGCCGGGAAGATCAGGCCCGGCGGTATAGATTCTGGATGTGCGACTTGGAGTTCTCGACATCGGCTCCAACACGGTCCACCTGCTGCTCATCGACGCGCACCCCGGTGCGCATCCCATCCCGTTTGCTTCCTTCAAGCGACCGCTGCAGCTGGTTGGCTATCTCGACGGTGACGGTGCGATCTCGGAGGAGGGCCAGCACGAGTTGGTCGCGTTCGTGTCCGAGGCTGTCGCGTTCGGACGCGAGAACGAGGTGGAGGACCTGCTGGCGTTTGCGACCTCCGCGATTCGGGAATCCAGTAACGGCGGTGCCGTGCTCGAACGAGTGCGGGCCGAGACGGGGATTGAGCTGGCCGAACTGAGCGGCCCGGAAGAAGCCGCCGCAACCTTCCTTGCCGTCCGTCGTTGGTACGGCTGGGGCTCCGGCACCATCCTGAACCTGGACATCGGCGGCGGCTCGTTCGAACTCGCGATCGGCGCGGACGAACAGCCGGACCTCGCGATCTCGGTCCCGCTCGGAGCTGGCCGACTCACGCGCGACCTGCTGCAATCCGACCCGCCGAGCGCGACGAGCGTGCTCGAGGCCCGGCACTACATCCGCGACACCCTGGCCGCCCCGATCGCCGAATTCTCCGCACTGGACGCGCCGACCCTTGTCGCCGGAACATCCAAGTCCTTTCGCTCGCTGGCTCGCATCACGGGAGCCGCGCCGCGCGCCGCCGGGATGTTCGTACAGCGCGACCTGCACCTTCAGGACCTTCGCCTCTGGTCGGCGCGGCTGACCGCCATGGAGTCGGATGACCGAGCGAGCTTGCCCGGTGTCTCCGTGCTCCGGGCCGGCCAGATGCTCGCGGCGGCTCTCGTCGCGGAAGCGGCCATGGAGGGTCTCGGCATCGATTCGCTGCGGATCTGTCCGTGGGCCCTTCGCGAGGGTCTGATTCTTCGCCGGTTCGATCACCTGCAGGCGGGGTAGGCGAGTGGCCAGCCCGCCGCAGCTTCGCTCGACGCCGATCGATCCGACGCTGGTCACTGCGTTCACCGGGTACGAGCGAGTCGGGCTCGACGGCGTGCTCACTGGTGCCCCCTATCGACTGCACCGTGCAATCGGCCGCGGCTCGCTTCTCGAATTCGCATACGGCTGGCGGTTCGCCGACCAGTGGTCGGGCGTCTGGTGGCCGCAGGGCATCGCGGTCGGCGACTACAACGGCGCCCCCCTCGCACTCGTGAGTGCATACGCGAAGCAGGATCGTCACGGAAACCAGCAGGGTGCCCGGATCTCGGTCATCGACCTGCGCGACGCCGCGCATCCGGCCTATCGCCACGTGCTTCTGGTGTCCCCTCGGCGCACGGAGAGCGGCGTGGTACTGGACCCGGTTCTGATTCACGCCGGTGGCATCGCGTGGATGGGCGATCGCTTGCTCGTCGCGGCGACGTTCGACGGCATCCGCGAGTTCCGGCTGAGCGACATCCGTCGTGTGCCGAGGGGCTCCGAGATCTTCGGCTACGACTTCGTGCTGCCCGAGTTCAGCCACCACGAGCCGGCGGACTCGAGCCTCCAGGGTCGGATGCGCTACTCCTTTATTACGGTGGAAACCGGCAGTGCCATCCGCTCGGATGCATCGAGCGCGAAGCTGGTCGCCGGTGAATACGCGCGCGACGACTCTCACCGGCTCGCCCGGGTCACGCAGTCCGGAGATCAGACCGTCGTCGAACAGTCGTTCATACCCGGCATCGTGCATATGCAGGGCGCCGCGCTGCACAACGGCACCTGGTACGTGTCATCCAGCCACGGTGAGAATCGCGGTGGCGACCTCTGGTCGGGTCCAATTGACGCGCTGCGCAAGCGCGACCGGGTGCTCCCGCCCGGCCCGGAAGCTCTTGCGGTGTGGCCGGAGAGAAACCAACTGTGGTCTGTCAGCGAGGTGCCAGGGCGCCGCTGGATCTACGGGATTGACCTCGCGCGGCTGACCTGAGCGCTATCCGGCGTCGGCGAGATACCGGATGTGGAGTGCCGTCTGACGGACGGCTGACAGGCGTTCGGCCGGACGCAGGTTGTCCCATCCGGCTGTCCAACTAACCTGCGATGCAACCTCCCAGACCGATGGGGAACCGCCGCGCTCGAGGATGCCCGCGATTTCCGCGGACCGCGCCAGATGGTGCCGCCGAGTGACGTCGCACCGCTCGACGAGGCCCGTGAAGCGGTAGCCGTGCCCCGGATCAACCTCGATGTCCCCCAGCGCGCTGACCCGGTCGAGGGCGCCAAAGTAGTCCGCGATCGGGTTGGTGATGCTCTCTCCGCCTAGCCCGATGCCGGGAAACTGGTTGGGCAGCAGATGATCGCCCGAATAGAGGATGCCCGCCTCGACATCATGCAGGCTGAGTTCGCCCGACGTGTGACCCGGTGTCGCGAGCACGCGAACCTGACGGCCCGGGATGTCGAGCAGTTGGTTGTCGGCGAGTTCGACATCCGCATCAAAGGACGGAAAGCTCACCCCGACCGCCGATGGCGCGTGGAGTTGCGACCACAACTCGCGCGGTACGCCCCACTCGAGCATGTCGCGGTCGTGCTCCGCTTCGAATTCTTCCGGACGCTTGAGCGTGTGCAGCGTCGCCTGTTCCCGGGCGAGCAGGCCAACGCTTGCGCCTGAGGCGCTCCGGATGCGGCCGGCCATGCCGAGATGGTCCGGATGGAAGTGCGTGACCGTGACACTCCGAATGTCGCCGGCTCGCTTGCCGATGTGCGCAAGAGCGGACTCGAATGCAACCCAACTCTCATCCGAATCCCATCCGGCATCGATCAGATGCAGGTCTCCGCCGCCATCCGCGATGAAGTAACTGAACACCCACGGAAGTCCGTTGACCGGAAGCGGAAGGGGCACCGCCCAGATGTCGCTGCGGATCTCTTCGATCGGCGCGAGCTCCGACGCCTTCCAGGCACTCGCCTGCGCCTCGCTCAGTGCCTTCACAAGTCCCGACGATACCAACTCAATCCGGCAGCTCACCAACGAACCCCTACCTGTGGAGCGTCGTAGTCAGTTGAACCTGCGCCCAAGTTCAGAGAGAAATTGGTCAGCAACTGGAGGGTGGTACATGCCTCCGAACGGGCCCACGCCACACAAGACGCTGATCACCAACGGTGATCTTTGCTCTCGTCTCAGAAGACGAACGCCACCGCGGCAACAACGTCACCGACTCCGAAGGTTTCAAGCGCAGAGATGAGCTGGGCAATTTCCCCGGTGCCGGTGAACGCCGTGTACACGAAAAACAAGCTCGCCAGTGGTGCGCTGCAGTTGCCTCCCCGGTGGCTGTATGAAAACCGTGACCAACTCGTGATTGGAAGTTATCAGACGCGAACCCCGGCCGGTAAGCAGCGCCACATGAATTGTTACACGGTGGTGGCGCCCCAGTTTTTGGGAGACCACCACCGTGAGACGAATTGCTGATTTAAGACAGCACCCCGCGAACGGGGGTCATGTTGGAGAGGCTCTCGGACGGCGAATTTTTCTAGAGTGTGGCCAACCACTCCGCGTAGGTCAGGGTCCCGAGCTGCGCATCTGCCGCCGGGAGGATGGACCCGTCCCAGAGCGCGTGCCACCAGCGTCCGGGAGGGGCGATTTCGACCACCCGGCCGGCAGTACCGGTTTCCGCGAGGTAGCGGCGAACCATATCCGCCATGTTCTCGAGCTTCGGGCCGGCGAGATCGGGAACGATTCCGCGAGGCTTGCCCTCGGCCAGCTTCGCCAGCACCGCCCCAACCTCGGAGGCGGCGATGGGCTGACAGTTCATACGGGGCACGAGTACGAACGGGCCAGCCTTCGCGGTGCGCACAAGCATTGGCGCGAATTCGAAGAACTGCGCCGCACGCAGGATTGTCCAATTGCTTTCGGATGCGGTGACGAGATCCTCCTGGATGCGCTTGCCCGCGTAGTAGCCGGCATTGACCGCCGCGGCACCGATGATCGACAGCGCGACGTGGTGTCGAATGCCCGCCTCGTTCTCGGCATCCAGTAGGTTTCGAGTGACGGTTCGGAAGAACTGCTTGCTCTTCTCGGCACTCGTGCCAGCCGGCCCGCTCGCATCCACGACCGCGTCGACACCGCGGAGAGCGTCGACGAGACCGAATCCCGTTGTGAGGTCGATACCCGCCGCGCGCGAGAGCACCACCGTTTCGTGGCCTGCTGCTCCGAGCGATGCGACAACGTGCGCGCCGACAGTTCCGGTTCCACCGGCGACCGCGATCTTCACTTGCCCACCTCCTCTGCCGCTATTGCTGGCGCCAGCCTGCGCCGCGGTGGCAGCACCAGAAGTACCGCGATAACGAAGAAGAACCCGAGACTCACGACGTTGCCAATCCGATCGAAAGTCGAGCCGTCGAGATGCGTCACGTGATAACCCAAATGAATTGCGTCGAACACCAGCCAGCCGAGGCCGACGATCCGGGCGGATGTTGCGGATGCACTGAACGCGGCAGCGAGGCTTGCTGCGCCGAGTCCGAGGTAGAGACCCCCGACATCGCGAATCAGGTGCTCGTCGAATGGGCCATCGGATGCGACCCAGTGCAGGCCGAGGCCGGGGAATGATGAGTAGAAGGACTCTGGAAATGCCGCGGCCCAGAGCCCGACATAGAGCGCCAGTGCCACGCTGAGCCCCAGCAGTATGCGTCGAAATTTACTGTTCATAGTCTCAAGGACGATCCGGCGAGAGAATTTGTGAGGTCGCGCATCACAATCTCACGCGCTGTCCCGTCCTGTTGTTGAAGAAGAGGAGTGCGCCATGACAGAGCAGGACGACGAATTGACCGTTGACGATGAGGTAATCGGCGAGCGCAGACACCTCATGAGCCTGAGTTTCCGGATGCTCGGGATCGTCGCGGAGGCCGAAGACGCCGTGCAGGAGACCTACGCACGCTGGTACCGGATGTCGCAACCCGAGCGTGATGCCATCGAGTCACCGCGCGGGTGGCTCACTCGGGTGGCCGGTCGCGTCTGCCTGGACGTTCTCGACTCGGCCCGGGTTCGCCGCGAGGCCTACGTCGGGCCGTGGCTGCCCGAGTCTGTGCCACTGCACGAGGTGACACCGGCAAACGTTCTTGATCCACTCGATCGCGTCACGCTCGACGACACGATCAGCACAGCGCTGCTGCTCGTGCTCGAGTCCATGACGCCGGCCGAGCGCGTCTCATTCGTCTTGCACGACGTGTTCGCGGTGTCATTCGACGACATCGCGGAGATCGTGGGACGCTCGGCCGCTGCCTGTCGGCAGCTTGCGACATCCGCGCGGCGCCGGATGCAGAGCGAGGGCACTCGAGAGGTGTCGCGTGAGCACCACGACGAGGTCGTCCGCGCATTCGCAGCAGCATCCCAGACAGGCGACATCGCCGCGTTGATCGCGGTGCTGGATCCGAACGTCGTGCTCAGCTCCGATGGTGGTGGCGTGGTCTCCGCAGCGAGAAGGCCCGTCGTTGGCGCCGAAAACGTCGCCCGATTCCTGTTGGGGATCCTCGCGAAGCGGCCAGACGTGGAGATCGTGCCCCAGGAGACCAACGACGGCCTCGGGTTCCTCATGTGGGACGAGGGCTGCATCTTCGGAGTGGTCAACTTCGGAGTGACCAGTGAGGCTGAGTCGACCGTCTCAGACATTTGGATGCTGATGAATCCGAACAAGCTGCTGAACTGGGGCTAGTTGCGGGCCGGCTGGCGCCCCAGGTTTGGGGCGTGAAAGCCCTCCACAAATTGAAGATTTTCGACCCGAGTTTAGAACTGGTGTTCTAAGCTTATTCTATGGCCCTTCCCGACGCACCAGCGCTGCAGCAGTTCACGACTGCTCGTGATGCGTCGCGCGCACTTCCTACGGATGTGGGGGCGCTGCGCCAATTGGGCGACGCAGATCTTCTTGCCGCCATGGAGCTTCACACCGCGACAAGTCGCGCTCTGGAAGCCGCGGGGGCTGCGCTCGCTGGTGAGATCGCATTCCGATCCCGTCCGGCACTCGGGTCGGAGGGTCTCGCACGACGGACCGGGCACCGCACACCAGCGAACCTGATCAAGGCGAAAACCGGGGCAACCAAGGAGCAGGTGATCACCGTGCTCGCGACGGGAAATCTACTCACGGAGATCGCCAACGAGGGAACACCCGATGTCGTCACGGGAGAACTGCAGGCGCCGACCAAGCCCTGGCTTCGTGCGGTCGCAAGCGCGGTTGCCGCAGGCAGCATTTCGGCGTCCGCATCGCAGTCCATCGCTCGTGGCCTCGGTGAGCCCAATTCGGCCATCACCATCGAGCTGCTCGAAAAGGCGGCAGCGACGCTCGTCGGCCAGGCGGTCGCCGGCATTGACGCCGACAGGTTGTGGCGCAATGCCCGAGACCTTCGCAACGAAATGGACCTCGAGGGCATCAAAGTTCAGGAAGTCGAGCGTTGGAACGCCCGGGGTACCGCCCATTTCCCGCTTCCCACGGGTGGCGGTCGCGCGATCATCACAATGGACACCGAAGGGTATGCACAGTTCATCGATTACTTCGACCGGATGACCAGCCCGAAGCGCGGCGGCGTGCGGTTTGTCGACGAGGCGAAGGCAGCACAAACGAAGGCGATCGAGGATGACGCTCGCACACCGCAGCAGCTCGCCTACGACGGTTTCTTCCACCTTCTGGCCACCGGTGCCGAGGCAGATGACTCCGTGATGCTGGGTTCGGGTGGCGCGGTGATTCGCGTGACCGTGGCCGAGACCGCCCTCAAGACGGGACTCGGCTTCGGTCGAATCGACGGCCAGCCCGACCCGATCTCGATCGACTCGGTCAAGCGCCTCATGGAGACCGGCAAGTCGCTTCGAGTGGCGTTCGACCGGAACGGCACGTACATCGAGACCTTCGACGATCCGCTGGCCGAAAACCGGCTCTACAACCGGAAGCAGCGCGAAATCCTCGCGGCGAAATTCGGCGGATGCATGGACCCGGACTGCGATCGGCCACCGTCATGGACGGAGGCGCACCACATCCGGTTTGTCAAACGCGATGGGGGCAAGACCACTCTCATCAACGCGATCCCGTTATGTAAATACCATCATCTGAAATATCACAACGAGGGATACGAAGTCATCCAAGACGAGTTCGGTGGATATTGGAAGATCCCGCCTGGCAGTGTTGACCCGAGGCAAACTCCGATCGCGATGCCACTGAAGACTCGCAATCTCAATGACCTCTGGGCGGCGCAGGAACGGGCCGCAAGCTAAGGCGGACATCGGCGCACTCGCTGAGATGTC
Organism: Galbitalea sp.; assembly: GCA_036271875.1. Lineage (GTDB taxonomy): Bacteria > Actinomycetota > Actinomycetes > Actinomycetales > Microbacteriaceae > Galbitalea. Next base: position 58,062 of record DATAZU010000016.1, on the reverse strand, counting down.
TCCGAATTGCTACGCGGCGTTGATCAGCACCTGAAGCGCGGGCGCGTAGACGGCGACCAACTCATCGGTGCTGAGGTTCTGTAGCTTCTCGTCTTGCGCGATCCAGAGCGAATACATGAGGCCGCCGATCATCGCGGCCGCCAGGCGAGCGCGCGTCTCGCGGCCCGGACCCTTGAGGTGCGCGAGAAGCGGCTCGACGAATCCCTGCTCGTGCGACACCCGCATGACGGTCCCAACGCTTCCGGTGTCACTTGCTCGGACGAGCGCGAGAAATGTGCTCCGCACTTGCGGCTCAGCGGAGAGGATGCTTCGAACCAGTCGCTCGCCGAGCGTGTCCAGCGGGCCGTCCAGATCGAGGCTTGATGCAGCCTCGGTCTGCATCGTCTCGATGAAGAGTCTCTCTTTCGAGCCGAAGTGTCGGATGACGAGAGCCGGATCGACCTCTGCACTCGCGGCGATGTCGCGAATCGTCGTGTTCGAATAGCCCCGGCTCGCGAACAGCTCGGCGGCGGCAACCCGAATGGACTCCTTACTGCGTTCGCCCTTTGCCGTTGCCATCGGATTCGATTATCCCCGACCGCAACCGCCGTCATCCGATATCGCCGTCGCTATTGGACCGACCATCCACCATCCGATGGCACAATCACCCCGGTGACGTTGGTACTGTCGTCGCTGAGCAGGAAGGTGATGGATGCCGCCAGCTGCGCCGGCTCAGCGATCGGCGGCAGCGTCGTCATCATGAGGTTGATCCGCTCCGCACCGAAGTCGGAAGCGAAGTTGCCCCCGATGTTGGTCGCGACCGGCCCGGGTGCTACGGCGTTCACTCGAATGCCCTCGCGCGCGTACATGAAGGCGGTACTCCGGGTGATTCCGACGACGGCGTGCTTGGATGCCGTGTACGCGAGTCCCGCGGCCGATCCGCGAAGTCCGGCCTCCGACGCGATATTCACGATCGAGCCAGAGTGGGCAGCCAGCATTGCCGGCAGCACGGCGCGGGTGAGCTTGAACATGCCATCAACGTTGACCGAGAAGACGCGATCCCAAACGGCATCGGTGACCTCGTGCATTGGCGTCATGTCGTCCATGATCCCAGCGACGTTGGCGAGGCCGTCGATCCGGCCGTCGGCCGCCCCGATGATCGCTTTCACGCCATCCTCGCTCGTGATGTCGGCAACGACCGCCCTCACCGATTGACCGGGCAGGCTTGCAACGAAGTCATCCAGCCGCTCCTTCGACACGTCGACGGCGATGACGGTGGCTCCCTCACGCGCGACACGGGACGCCGTCGCGCGACCGATTCCAGAGCCGGCACCCGTGACGATGACCGTCTTACCCGCGAAGCGATCCGGCACGATTCGCTCGACCCACTCGCCACTCGCTCCCGGCTCGTCGTCGTCGCCGCCCTCGTCGTCGACCGGGACAACGCCGCCGTTTGCCTTTGCAACGAGTTCCTCCACGACCTCCTGCTTCAGCTGACCCTGGCTCATGGCCACGAGTCGCTGCAGCGAGAACAGTTTCACGGGAGTCAGCGCGCTCTCGGTCTGGCCGCCTTCGGCGAGCATCTCGCGAAGCAGCGGCCCGCCGAGGGGATGTTTCAGCCATTCGCCGATCGAGCTCTTCGCTGTGAGCGGCTTCTCTTTTTTGGCCATGGTGTCCCTTATCCCTCGACTTCCCTTGATCGCCACCGATCGGCGCGTGCGAGACGAGTTTCGGTCCGAGCCGCACAGTTTGTCAACTTTGTTGACAAACTGTTTCGCTTGCCGGACGATACTGTGCATGACCGAGCTGCATCCCGACCTCGTCGGCGTCCGACGCATCCCGACGATCCCGTACAACCGGGTCTCGGTGAAGGTGCTGAGCGCGCTGAAGATCAAGGGGATGACCTCGAACGACGAGGTGTCGATCAGCTCGCTGACAGTGTCTGGCCCCGCTGGTGCACCGAACATCGCCTTACGTGTGTTCCAGCCGCGGGGGTTGAAGGCTCCCGGGCCCGCGCTTTTCTGGATCCACGGCGGAGGGATGGTCATCGGCGCTGCGGAACAGGACGACCGAACGAACGTCGCCTTCGCAAAGGAACTCGGGATCACGGTGGTTGCCGCTCGCTATCGACTCGCTCCCGGGCATCCGTTTCCCGCGCCCCTTGACGACGTCTACGCCGGACTCCTTGGCCTCTTCGCCCACGCGGCAGAGCTGGGCATCGACCCGAAACGAGTCGCCATTGGCGGCGCGAGCGCTGGCGGCGGACTTGCCGCCGGGCTCGCACTTCTCGCGCACGACCGGGGTGAGGTCGCTCCCATGTTCCAGCTGCTGGTCTACCCGATGATCGACGACCGCACGCTCGCTGAGCCCGACAGTAAACGTTTCGTCTGGACAACCAAGGCGAACCGATTTGGCTGGACGTCCTACCTCGGCGACGGAGTAGGCGGTCCGGATGTCTCGCCGTACGCGGCTCCGGCCAGACGCGAAGACCTGAGCGGATTGCCGCCGACCTGGATCGGCGTCGGGGATCTCGACCTGTTCTACGAGGAGGATCTCGAGTACTCGCGGCACCTGAAGGCCGCCGGCGTCGCGTGCGAATTCACGACGATCCCCGGTGCGTTCCACGGCTTCAATGCCCTGTTTCCGGATGCGCCAGTCACGCAGGACTTCTGGCGGCAGCAGGCTGACGCGCTGCGCGGAGCCTTCAGCTAGGGCATGGCCCTGTACTCGGCCTCGGCCGAGAGCCGGATGCCCGCTCGCTCCTCGAGGAGCTTTGCCGCGAGCAGCTCGCCGTCGATTGCGCCGAACCGCTTGAGCGCGTCGCGATAGAGTCTCGCGACATTCGTCGAGAGTTCGAACGGGACGGCGTGCAGTTCGGCCAGACGAACCAGCGTCTCGAGCTCTTCGACACAGCGGTCGATGCCAAACGTCTCAAGGTAGTCGCCGGCAAGCAGCCGATCGAGATATTCCTCGATGAAAACACTCCCGCCGGCACTCGCCGCAAGCGAGCGCCGCAGCACATCCACTCGGACGCCGAGCGAGACGCCAAGCAGAAGCGCTTCGGTGACGGCAACAGCCTGCCCGAACCAGAGCAGGTTGGCCAAAAGCTTGGCGGTGTGCCCCGAGCCGGCCGACGCACCGATCACGTCAATCGCGCCCGGTCCGCCGAGCGCGTTCAGCAGGAGCCGGGCTCGCTCAATCGCCGCCGGTGTGCCGCCGACGAAGAATCGGACCGAACGGGACTCCGCCGCGGCAGGGCCACCGGCCATGGGTGCTCCAACCGTTGCGACGCCGCGGTCGGATGCGTATGCGGCGAGCCGCTCGGTGACATCGGGTGCGCCACTGGTCAGGTCCAGCCAAAGAGCACCGGCGCCAAGTTGATCGATCACTCCCTGTGCGACCAGCGCATCCTCGAGTTCGATCGGTCCGGGCAGCACGGTAATCAGGACATCGGCCGCAGCCGCGAGTTCCTCCGAACTCGTCGCAAGCGCGAGCCCCGCATCCGTCGCCAGTTTCGAGCGCTCCTGCGACGGATCAAATGCAACGACGTCGAATCCGGCCGCGGCGAGCGCAATCGCGGTCGGCAGACCCATCCGTCCGAGCCCCAGGACACCAACCCTCTCGGCGGACATGGCCTAGAAGTCGCGAAGGTTTGCGCGCAGTCCCCCGCCGCCGAATTCGCTGCGCAGGATGCCGCGGCGACGGAGGATCGGGACCAGCTCGTCCAGCATCCGATGCACCGTCACGGGATGAAGGTCGCCCCACAGCAGTACGCCGTCATTTCCAGCGGATTCACCAAGGTCCTCGATCAGGTCGGCCAACTCGTCCGCCGTCCCGACGAAACCGCTGCGATCGCTAATGCGTCCGAGCTTCGCCTGCCTGGCGAGCAGCTCACGCAAGGGAGTCGTCTCGGGATCGGCTTTGCCCAGTAGTCGGTTGATGCTGCCACGGGACACGTGCCCGCCGAAGACCGACAGGTCGAGCGGCTTGTCGAAATCGAGCGCAGTGAGGTCGGTCTCGAGGTCGCTCGACTGGCGTTCGGCAATGAGACGCACGGCAGCGTCGTCGGGGTTTGCGGATGCTGCGACCAGTCGGTCGGCCTCCTCGACGCTCGCGACCAGCACCGGCTGGACGGCGAACAGGATTGTGATGTCGGTCGGCTTCCGGCCCGCCGCGACCGCCGCCGCGTGGATCTTCGCGCGGTAGGCCCGGATGCTCTCGGCGTCCAGCGGTGCGAGTGCGAGCTGCACGTCGGAGTTCGCACCCGCGAATCCGAGGCCCCGCCCCGAGCCGCCCGGCGACACGATGGTCGGGTCGCCATCGGTGAACGGAATCGCGTTGAGCGGACCATCGAAGGAGAAATGCTCCCCGCGGTGCGCGATGGCGCGCAGCTTCGATCCGTCCGCATAGCGACCCTTGGCCGGGTCGGCGATGAGGGCGCCCTCGTCCCAGCTGTGCCAGAGATCGCGGATGCCACCGATCCACTCCTCGGCGCGGTCGTATGCTGCATCATGGTCGAGTGGGTCGGCTGCCCCGAAGTGCCGGGCACTGCCGGTGTCGGTGACGACGTTCAGGCCGAGACGGTTTCCGCTCAGGTGCTGGAGGGTCGCAAACTGCCGGGCCGCCGTGTAGGGAAGGTATGCGGCAGGGTTCACGGTCGGTGCAATACCGAGGTTCGAGGTGGCCTCGAACAGGTATGGCGCGAGCAGCAGGGGATCGAGCTTCGGACCGCCGAAAGCCTGGCGGATGCGGATATCTAGGGTCGACGCGTTTCCCATCGACGGCGCATCTTCGATGATGACCAGGTCGAAGCCAGCCTGTTCGAGTTCGCGCACAGACTGCTGGTAGAGATCGGGCCTCGTCCAGTCGTAGTTCCAGTCCAGGTACGGGTGCCCCCAGCCGTGCGGGCCGAATCCGCGAGCAAGGAACCAACCGAAGTGCTGCTGCCTCGTCATGCTGCATCCGCCCGAACGGCGTCGAGCCCGCGAGCGAGGTCGTCGAGCAGGTCGTCGAGCTGCTCGATGCCAATCGAGAGACGAAGGGTTCCGGGCCAGATCCCCGACTGGCTGAGCTCGTCGTCGGTGCGCTGGTTGTGACTCGTTGATGCCGGGTGCAACACGAGTGAGCGGACGTCGCCGAGGTGTGTCATGTGTGTGAACACATCGAGCGCGTTGACGAAGACCCGAGCGGCGGGCAGGCCACCGCGCAGGGTGAACGAGAAGACCGAGCCCTGGCCATCCGGAAGGTACCGCTTGGCTAGTCCATGAAACGGACTCGACTCAAGCCCCGAGTAGTCGACGGAGTGCACCTCCGGCTGCGTCTCGAGCCAGCGGGCGACCCCGAGAGCGTTGGCCGACTGGCGCTCGACCCGAAGCGAGAGCGTCTCGATGCCCTGGTCGATCAGGAACGCATTCAGCGGCGACGGCGTCGGTCCGAAACGAAGCGCGACAACCTCGCGAAGATAGGCGATGCGGGCGAGCCCGCCGACCCGATCCGCGATGCTCTCGCCGCCGAGCCGACCGGGCGTGATCAGGTGCGGGAACAGCTCTCCGGAGCGCTCTGCGTCGAATCGACCGCTGTCGACAATCACGCCGCCGAGCACCGATCCATGGCCGGCCAGAAACTTGCTGGCCGAGTGCACAACGATGTCCGCACCATGCTCGATCGGGCGCAGCAGGTACGGGGTTGCGAGAGTGTTGTCGACGACAAGCGGGATGCCGTGACGGTGTGCGATATCGGCCAGCGCGACGATGTCGACGATGTCGTTCTTGGGATTCGGAATCGACTCGACGAACAGGGCCCGGGTCGTTGGCAGGATGGCCTTCTCCCAGGCCGCGAGATCGCCGGCATCCTCAACAAATGTGGTCGCAACACCCAACCGGGAAAGGTTGTCGGTCAGGAACCCGCGCGTGCCCTCGTAGATGCTGGATGCGGAAACCACGTGCTGGCCGGCCTCGACCAGACCGAGGAGCGCGATCGCCACCGCCGCCTGTCCGCTGCCGACAAGAAGCGCCTCAGCGCCGCCCTCGAGATCGGCCACCCGCCGCTCGACCGCCTCGGATGTCGGGTTACCGACACGGGTGTACGAGAAGCCGTCTCCCGTGGTGAAGAGGTCCGCTGCCTGGTCGAAATCGTCGAGAACGAAACCCGCGGTCAAATAGATCGGCGTCGCACGGGGCCGCACGATGCTGGGCATCCCGGTACCCGCGTGGAGTTGCCTGGTGGCGAATCCGCGCGGCTTCTGCTGGGTTTTGGACAGTGACACAATCCCTCTTCGGTGCTGCAGGAAACAAAAAGGACCAGCACGGCTGGCCATGTTCAGGGTGCCAGAAGGGGCCACCCGGCCGCACGAAGCTTACGGATTGTGACGATTTGGCGAGATGGGAGACTGTACGAATGGCGGGACGAATCGAAGGACACGAGACGATCCGCGTTCAGGGCGCACGCGAGAACAACCTGAAGAACATCAGCGTCGACATCCCCAAGCGTCGGCTCACGGTGTTCACCGGCGTCTCGGGGTCGGGCAAGAGTTCGCTCGTATTCGACACGATCGCGGCGGAGTCACGACGACTCATCAATGAGACGTACAGCTCGTTCGTGCAGGCCTTCATGCCGACACAGGCGCGACCCGATGTCGACGTGCTCGAGGGGCTGACGACGGCGATCATCGTCGACCAGCAGCGGATGGGCGCGGACGTCCGCTCGACCGTGGGAACTGCCACGGATGCGAACGCGCTGCTGCGCATCCTCTTTAGTCGATTGGGGAAGCCGCACATCGGTTCACCCAACGCATTCTCGTTCAACGTCGCATCGGTCAGCGGCGCCGGAGCCGTCACGACTCAGAAGGCGGGCAAGACGGTGAAGGAACGACGCGAATTCTCCGTTACGGGTGGGATGTGCCCGCGCTGCGAAGGCCGCGGGACCGTCTCGGACATCGACCTGGCCGAGCTATACGACCCGTCGAAATCCCTGCGCGAAGGGGCGATCACCGTGCCCGGATACAAGGGCGACAGCTGGTGGACCGTTGGCATCTTCGTCGAGTCCGGATTTCTGGATGGCGACAAGCCGATCTCGAAATACACCAGAAAGGAACTCGACGACTTCCTGTATCACGAGCCGGTGCGGATCAAAGTCAAGGGCGTCAACGTCACTTACGAGGGACTCGTGCCTAAGCTGCAGAAGTCCATGTTCTCCAAGGATCGGGATGCACTGCAACCGCACATCCGCGCGTTCGTGGATCGGACGGCAACGTTCACCGCATGCCCCGACTGTGGTGGCTCGCGGCTCAGTGAGGCCGCGCGCTCATCGAAGATCGCCGCGATCAGTATCGCCGACGCCTGCACGATGCAGATCAGCGACCTGGCCGGGTGGGTTCGTGCACTCGATGAACCGTCGGTCGGGCCACTGCGCTCGACGCTGGTCCAGATCCTGGATTCCTTTGTCGAAATCGGTCTCGGCTACCTGTCGCTCGATCGCGCATCCGGAACGCTGTCCGGCGGTGAGGCTCAACGGGTCAAGATGATTCGGCACCTCGGATCTGCGCTGACCGACATCACCTACGTGTTCGACGAGCCAACGACCGGCCTTCACCCGCACGACATCCAGCGAATGAACGACCTGCTATTCCAATTGCGCGACAAGGGCAATACCGTGCTCGTCGTCGAGCACAAGCCGGAGACGATCGCGATCGCGGATCACGTGATCGACCTGGGACCCGGCGCTGGAGCGGCGGGCGGAAACGTGTGTTTCGAGGGTTCCGTGGCGGGACTCCGGAAGAGCGATACCGTGACCGGCCGACACTTCGACGATCGCGCCAGCGTGAAGGATGCGGTGCGCTCACCAACGGGAGCGATCGAGATCCGTGGTGCCGCGGCGCACAATCTGCGAAACGTGGATGTCGACATCCCGCTCGGCGTGCTCGTTGTCGTGACAGGAGTCGCCGGGTCGGGCAAGAGCTCGCTCATCAACGGGTCGATTCCGACGCGTGACGGAGTTGTCTCGGTGGACCAGCGCCCGATCCGCGGATCCCGGCGCAGCAATCCCGCGACTTACTCCGGGCTGCTCGATCCGATTCGCACGGCATTCGCCAAGGCCAACGGCGTGAAACCCGCGCTGTTCAGCTCGAACTCGGAGGGCGCGTGTCCGATCTGCAACGGCGCGGGAGTGATCTACACCGATCTCGGTGTGATGGCAGGAGTCGCGATCACCTGCGACGAATGCGATGGCAAGCGGTTCCAGACCTCGGTGCTCGAGTACAAACTGGCGGGTCGTGACATCAGCGAGGTGCTCGCGATGCCCGTCGCCGAGGCAGTCGACTATTTCGGCGCGGATGTGGCCAACGTGCCCGCCGCCCACGCCATCCTGACCCGCCTCGCGGATGTCGGTCTCGGCTACCTGACGATCGGTCAGCCGCTCACGACACTGTCCGGCGGGGAGCGCCAGCGACTCAAGCTTGCGATGCACATGGCCGATAGGGGCGGTGTCTACGTTCTCGACGAGCCGACCACGGGACTGCACCTGGCCGATGTCGAGCAACTACTCGGACTGCTCGATCGCCTGGTCGAATCGGGCAAGTCGGTCATCGTGATCGAACACCACCAGGCGGTCATGGCGCACGCCGACTGGATCATCGACCTGGGGCCGGGAGCGGGTCACGACGGCGGGCGCGTCGTCTTTGAGGGAACGCCCGCGGCCATCGTCGCCGACGGGAAGACGTTGACCGGCCAGCACCTGCGCGAGTACGTCGGCGCGTAGTCACCAGGCGGAAAGCGTGACACCCAACCAGTTGGCGAGATCTTCGATCTCCGCGCGAACCATCTCGTCTTCTTCCGGCTCGAACGGGAGCAGCTCGTGCACGGCGTTGACTTTCAGAGTGGCTTCCTTGCGGTCCACCTCGGCATCGAGCAGGCCGACAAAACGATCTCCCATCAGGATCGGATGGGCAAAGAATCCGTACTTGCGTTGCGCCTTGGGCTTGAACTGTTCGAGAACGTACTGGAAATCGAAGATCTCCTGCAGGCGCGGACGATCGAACAGCATTCCGTCATACGGGCTCAGGAACGCGACGCGGCCATCCACCTCATCATCGAGCCCGGCAAGCGCATCGGGATCGACGCGGAATTTCCAGGCACTGCCCTCAACGGTTGCGGCTTCCCCAGCCATCCCGACTCTCGACCACGGCGTCTTCTGCTTGGCGATGCCGACGGCGTGCAAGCGCCGTTCGTCCCGCATCCGCTCCGCTTCCTCGAATTCGTACTCGGGAAGATCCCGCGGATAAACCCGCTCGGCGAGGTCCCATCGCCGATGCCGTCCCTCACGTCCGACAACCGCGACCTCGCCCCGCAGTTGCAGCAACTCAAGCATCTGCGGAACCTGGTTCGGCCCGAACCAGCCGTCCGATGCGCGCGCCACAGCGGCGGTGTCCGGGATCTGGCTGGCAAATAATGGGCCATCGGCGCGCAATCGAGCGAGCACTTCGGTTCGAAACTTCGCGTTTGCATCCAGCCACGTCCTGGACTTTTCATTGCGCGGCCAACGGTGCATTGCCGGCAGCATCAGCGGGAGCATGCTCATCGGGCGGAATGCGCCGTCGAGCTCGAACAGCAGCCGGTCCTTTTCGACCGCCTTCGATAGCTGGATCGGATCGTAGGCCGACCCGATCCGCGACCAGAGGATCGTGTGCTCCGCAGGCGCGATTGTCGCGGTCGGATCGATCTTGATTGCCCCGAGCTCCTCGGCAACCTCAACCACATCGCCGGGTCGGTCGGCATCGAAGAGCTGTGCGCGCACGGCGATACGCCTGGCCTGGTCGCGTGTGAGCTGGTGCACCACGGGACCGAGGGTACCAGTGCGTATCCCTGTCACTCCCGGTGGCGGGGGTACTGGCCTAAATCGGGCGGGGAGTGGAGCATGGTTGAACACACCCATCACAAGGGAGTCAACAATGGCCGTGGGAATGCCACTCGTGCTCGTCACAGGCGGATCCGGCTTTATCGCCGGTCACGTCATCCTGCAACTGCTCGAGCAGGGCTACCGCGTGCGGACGACAGTGCGCTCGCTCGACCGCGAAGAGTCGGTGCGGTCCATCCTCGCCAATGCGGGAATGACCAACGGCCGGAATCTGACCTTCGTCGCGGCCGACCTCACGAGCGATGAGGGATGGCCGGATGCAGTGGCCGGCGTCGATTTCGTGCAGCACGTCGCGTCCCCGGTCCAGCCCGGTCACGTCGAAAACGAGGACGACCTCATCATCCCTGCCCGCGAAGGAGCGCTTCGCGTTCTGCGTGCCGCACAGGCCGCCGGGGTCAGCCGTGTCGTCCTCACCTCCGCGTTTCACGCGGTCTCCTGGGGTCATCCACACGACGACCACGTCTTTACAGACGACGACTGGACCGTGCTCGACGGACCGGGGGTCGACGCATACGGGAAGAGCAAGACTCTCGCCGAGCGGGCGGCCTGGGACTTCATCCGGTCGGAAGTCGGGACGATGCAACTCACCACAATCCTCCCGGTCGCGGTGATGGGGTCCGTGATGGGCAAAGACATCTCAGGCTCGAACCACATCGTCAAGACCATGCTCGATGGCGGGATGCCCGGCTTCCCCCACCTATACATCCCGGTTGTCGATGTTCGGGATGTCGCGAGCGCCCACCTCCTCGCGATGACAACAGCGGACGCAGCGGGCCAGCGCTTCCTGATCTCGAGCGGACCGGTGCTCTCGATGACGCAGGTCGGAGACATCCTGAAATCGCACCTGGGCGACGCCGCGAAGAACGTACCGACCCGAACCATCCCGAATTTCGTTGTGCGAGTCGGGGCCATCTTCTCCCCCGAATTTCGTCCGATCGTCCCCGATCTCGACTACCGCAAGAGGATGTCAAGCGAGAAGGCGCAGCGCTTGCTCGGCTGGATGGCCCGAAGTCCCGAAGACGCGATCGTCACTGCGGGCGAGAGCATGGTGAGGCAGGGGCTGATCACACAATGAGTCGCCGCGTGGCATCCGGTTCGTCGGTGCGACGAACGGGGTTAGTCTCTAGACGTCGATTGATTCTGAGCACATCCCGCCGAGCGAAGTAGCTCGGTGGCCGGACGGGGGCCCGAATGCCGCGTCGCTTCGCACGAAAACGGCGTCGGTCCCTAGCCGTCGCCGCTAGTCTCGCCTGCGCGATTGCGCTGTCGCTTGCCACCGTCGCGCCCGGATTCACCCCGGCCAACGCCGACGCCGTCCCCGGCTGGGACCTCCCCGACGATGGTGTGACGAGCTTCATTCAACCGAACCCGAGCGAATGCACGGCGGGGGTCGACCGACTCTCCGGCGAGTACTTCGCTCAGGGCTGGACGGTGATACCCCCGGGAGTGCATCACGCCCTGGTTACCGCGGTCGGTGAGGCGGGTACTGCTGGGGTCAGCAACGGCGCGGTGGGTGGCCTCGGCGGCGAGATCAGCGCGATCGTTCCGGCAACTCCGGGTGAAAACTTCTATGCATCACCGACATCCTCGGTGACCCAGGCGGCGGTAGAGGAGGAGCCGGGCAACGATTACGCCAACGGTGGGCACGCATCCTTCATCTCAACGGTAAGTCCGACAACGTATCTTCCGACCACTGCGTCAGACGCGCCGAATCCCGACACCCTCTGCTTCGCCGAATACGAACCGCGCGCATACTCGCAGGTGATGCCCACCTCGGACCTCGTGCTTGTTGGCGGCGGCGGTGGAGGCGGTGGACCTCTCAGCGGCTCCGGTGTTGGCGGCAATGCCGGCCCGAACGGGAGCCCAGGCGGAAACGCCAATGGAGCCGGCGGGGGCGGGGGCGGTACTCAAACGGCGGCTGGGGCGGGCGGCACCGGGCAGGATCTCGAAGGCAGTGCTGGGGACTACCTCGCTGGCGGTGAGGACACCGGCGTTGATCACGCGGTCAACTCCGGAGGTGGCGGCGGCGCGGGATTCTTCGGTGGTGGCAGCGGGGGTATTGGCGTCGCACGCGGTGGCGGTGGCGGCGGTTCGAACTACGTGATGCCGCTGCCAAACGACGGCGTCAGCAAGGTGATCTCGAACGGGACATCGACGCTGACACCGAGGGTGTCGATCCTCCCTGACTACGAACCAACCGTCACGCTCTCGGCGCCCCAAAACGCGTCGGCCGTGGGGGTGCCAACGACTGTCACCGTCACGCTCTCCGGTCTGCCCGTTGGCACGTCCGACCGTCCGGGTGCCGCTGGCACCGTCAGTCTGCTCGTCGATGGCAACGCCGAGGAGACGCGACCCCTTGATCCGCTCGTTGGCGCAGACACTGGAGTTCGCACTGCCACATTCACCCCGACTGAAGCAACGCCGGGCACCGTCTCATACAGTGCGACATACAACGGTGATACCAGCGAGGAGTCGGCGGGCTTCTTCGCGTACGTCGTCCAAGCGGAAAATTCGAACACTGTCCAGGAGGTCTACAAGGCAGCGGCGACGGCCTCGATCGATGGCACCATGACCTTCGGCGACAGCGGTGCGAGCTTCAGCCTCCACAATTCGCTGCCAACGGGTGTGACGATCTCCGGCACGGTCACGTGCACAACGGCGGACGGCGGAAAGGCCTTCTCGACGCTTTCTGCCGGCAACTACGCGCTCGATCCGACCAGTTGCAGTGGGCTGACTCTGGGCGGTGCTAACGCGTCGAACTATGTGCTTGCATACACGGGGAACCTGTCGGTCGACCCCAAGGTTATCAACGTCACCATTACTGGCAGCCAGCCGAACAATGGTTCGCCGACCTTCCAGGATGCCGTGAGCCCCGCTTCCGCCGCCTCCCTGGTCTCGGGGACGCCTACCTGCACGACGCTCAACGACGGCACCGCGATCGGACCCGGGCTCGCCCGCGGCGCCTATACCCTCGGCGCGTGCGCGGGACCGTCGCTCGACGTGACCGATCCCGGTGACTACGCATTCAGCGTCATACCGGGTCAATACATCGTGGGAGTCAGCGCACCGACGCTCACTATTCCTCCGATTACGGACGCGGTCGCGGGCTCCGCAATCGATCCGCACGTCACGGTGGCCGACGGCGACGACCCGGAGGGGAAAGTCTCACTCTCGTTCTACGACGACAACGACTGCAGCGGCAGTCCGCTGCAGTTGAATACCGCTTCGATCTCAGACAACGGCGACTATGGCACGCAGCTAGTAACTCCCTCCCACGCCGGTGATTTCAGTATGCGGGCGACCTATCCCGGCGACGTGTTCAATGCCCCTGCCGTCAGCGACTGCGAGGTTGTCACCGTTGGCGTCGCTCTTGCCGGAGCCGGCTTCACCATCCCCGCAACCGGTCTCGTCGGCCAACCCCTCTCCGCGAGCGCGACGTTCTCATCGCCGGTCGCTTGGACCGGAAGCGACGTCACATTCATCCTGTTTCCGACGACCGACCTCACCTGCACCGGTCAGACGGCCCTTCTCGATGTCAGTTACCCCGTAACCGCCGATGGAACATACACCTCGACGACATACACGCCGACAACTCCGGGCACTTACCGATGGGTGATCCTGTATCCCGGCGATGCAAACCACGCGGCGCAGGATGCGGTCTGTCACAACACCATGGTCAGCGGTCCACCGAACTTCACGAGCCCCGCTTCGACAACCTTCATCGCCGGCACGAGCGGGAGCTTCACCGTGGCGACGAGCGGCGGCTCCCCCCAGCCAACGACACTGTCTGAGTCCGGGACCCTACCGGACGGCGTCACTTTCACGGACAGCAGGATCGGCACGGCGACCCTGGCCGGCATCCCGACAAACTCTTCGGCGGGGACATACCCCTTCACCATTACCGCCTCCAATTCGCGCACCTCGAGCATGCAGAGCTTTGTCTTGACCGTGGCGCAGTCGCCCACGATCACGAGCGCGAGCAACACGACGTTCACCGCGGGAGAATCGTCGTTGTTCACGGTCACGACCACCGTGGGCTTCCCGAGCAGCACCGCGCTGAGTGAGTCCGGCAACCTACCGACCGGCGTCGAGTTCGCCGACAACAATGACGGCACAGCAACCTTCGCGGGAGTTCCCGACCCGAGGGCCGGTGGCAGTTATCCGCTGACCATCACCGCGGACAACGGCACGGCTCCGACCTCATCGCAGCACTTCGTGTTGACGGTGGCGCAGTCTCCGGTGATTACGAGCACGAACAACAGCACGTTCGCCGGGGGTGCGTCATCATCGTTCACGGTCACGTCGACCGCCGGTTTCCCGACGACCACAACACTGAGCGAGCAGGGCGACCTCCCCGCGGGCATTCAGTTCACAGACAACCGGGACGGCACCGCGACTCTCGCCGGGACTCCCGACGCGGTCGGTGGCGGTAGCTACCCACTGACCATCACGGCGGGCAACGGCACCGCTCCGGATTCATCACAGCACTTCGTGTTGGTCGTCACCAGACCGGTCGCGATCACCGACACGGCGCAGGCCGTGTTCCAGGTCGGTGCGAACGGGACACATGCCGTCACAACGACCGCCGGCTACCCAACCTCGTCAACGCTTACCCTGGCCGGTGACCTGCCGACCGGGGTGTTCTTCACCGACTCCGGAAACGGTGAGGGAAGCATCGCGGGCACCCCGGCTGTGGGATCGGGCGGCCTCTATCCCGTGACGATCACCGCAGATAATGCTGTCGGCACGCCGGCCATACAACACCTCGACATCACCGTGAATGAGTCCCCCGCCATCACGAGTGGTGATTCGACAACGTTCACCTCCCAGTTGCCCGGCAGCGCCACGATCACGACAGCCGCTGGCTTCCCGACCTCAACGACGCTGTCGGAATCCGGCCAACTGCCGGACGGCGTTACGTTTGTCGACAATGGAAACGGCACCGTGACCATGGCCGGTACCCCGGGGGCCACGACCGCCGGAAGTTATCCACTGACCATCACGGCGAGCAACGGCGCCGCCCCGGACGTTACACAGGATTTCGTGCTGACAGTGGTTCAGCCTCCTACGATCACGAGCACGGACAACGCCACGTTCGCCGCGGGAGACCCGTCCGTGTTCGGGATCACGACAACCACGGGCTTCCCGACCACTACAACGCTGAGCGAGTCCGGCAACCTGCCTGCGGGTATCAGCTTCACCGATCACCATGACGGCACAGCCTCCATCGCAGGGACTCCTGATGCGGCAGCGGGTGGCAGCTTTCCGCTGACGATCACGGCGGGCAATGGCATCTCCCCGGATGCCACCCAGCACTTCACACTGGTCATTACCCGATCGATCGTGATCGGCACGGCAGCACAAGCGGTGTTTCAGGTCGGTCAGAGTGGAACGCACGCCGTGACGACGATCGCGGGCTATCCGACGTCCTCGACCCTGACGCTGTTTGGAACCTTGCCCTCGGGGCTGTCCTTCACCGATGCTGGCGACGGAACGGGAACACTATCCGGCACGCCGGATGTCGGAACCGGCGGCAGCTACGCGGTCACCGTCACCGCATCCAACGGGATCGGCACTCCATCGGTGCAGGATCTGGTCATCACCGTGAACGAGTCGCCGACCATCACGAGCGCTGACACCTGGTCTCCCACGATCGGGGTCATCTCGAACTTCGCCATCACGACTTCGCCGGGCTACCCCGCCACGGACGCGCTCGGTGAGTCGGGCGCACTGCCTCCGGGACTTTCCCTCGCCATCTCTGGGGGCTCCGCGACGATCACTGGCGTGCCATCCGGTCCATCGGGCAGCTTCCCGATCACGCTAACCGCATCGAACACGGTCGCGCCCGACACCGTGCAGACACTGACAATCGTCGTGACGGATGCCGCCGCAGTTCCGCTTCCGCTTGTGCTGCCCGGGAGCGGCGGCTCGCTCACCGGAGTACCTGTGACCTCGCATCCTGGCGGCTCGTTCACGGCATCCGCGACGGGGTTTGCACCCGGCGCGCCGATCACCTGGGGAATCTATTCGACCCCGCATCGGCTCGCCACATCGGTGGCGGATCCATCCGGCGACGCGACCGCGACGCTCGCGATACCGGGCGGTTTCGCCGGCGCGCACATCGTCGTCGCGACGGGCATCGCCCCCGACGGCACACCGTTGATCGCGACGGCCGGGACGACGGTCCTGCGCCCCCTGTCTACCGCACAACTGCCTACGACGGGCGTCAGTGTTGGGGCATCGCCGGCGGCGGCGATCCTTCTGCTTGTGCTGGGACTGGCGCTTGTGCTGATCATCCGTCTTAGGCGACTCCGAAGTCGATCCTGATACGCTGCGCGCGTGTCTGCGTTCACCGACTCCGAACTCGAATATCTGGCCGGGCAGCCCCTGGGTCGAATAGCTACCGCGCAACCCGGTGGGGTGCTCCAGGTCAGCCCGGTCGGATTCCGGCACAATGCCGAATTCGACACGATCGACGTCACCGGGTACGGGATGGCCACCAGCCGTAAGTATCGGAACGTCGCAGACAACGGTCTCGTAGCGTTCGTGGTCGACGACCTCGCATCGGTAAAGCCGTGGGGTCCGCGCTGCGTCGAGGTTCGTGGATACGGCGAGGTGGTCGCCGAGTCGCCGGATGGCCCGCTCATCCGCATCCACCCGACCCGTATCATCAGCTTCGGGATCGATGAGCCCTTTGCCGGGCCACAGGATCTGAAGCTGAACGCCCGCGACGTCGACCAAGGAGCCTGACTCATGACATTTGATGCACCAAAAGGCACACGCGGGGGCCGCCAGCCCAGGGCGAACCCGATGATGAACCTCTTCAACAACCTGGCGATCAGGCGCGTGCGGAACAAGGGCGGCAAGCTCATGGGCTCCGACGTGCTGGTGCTCAACACCGTCGGCGCGAAGTCAGGCGCCCCGCGATCGAACCCGGTTGCCTGGTTTGCCTGGGAGGGCGGCAGCTGGCTGGTTGTTGCCTCGGCCGGTGGTGCCGTGGGGAATCCGGCCTGGTACTACAACCTCGCTGCGCATCCCGACCAGGTCTCGATCGACGTCAATCGCGAGAACATCCCCGTCGTTGCCTCGCAGCTGAGCGGCACGGACCGCGAGAAGGCGTGGGAAGCGATCACCACCACCGCATCGCAATTCACGCAATACGAGTCCAAGACGGACCGACTCATCCCCGTTATCCGACTGACGCGGCGCTGACGAGAGCCGTCGGCTAAAGCGATCTGACCGGCCTCCGGGGCAGCGTGAGCAGTGCCGTGATTCCGACGAGAATCAGAAGGACTGCTCCGACCTGCACGAAGACCGCGAGCGACAGGTCCGGGAGAAACAGAAAACCGACGCCGGCGACGAGCGACACGACACCGCTGAGGGCAACAAGCCCGCGGCGCCCTTTCGTGTTACCGATGGCGGCAGTCACGAGATCGGCGACCCCGTCGAAGATCCAGCCAATCCCGACCACAATCGCCAGAATGCCGAGGGACTGCGCCGAGTTGCCGAGACAGATGATCCCGGTCACGAGCAAAACCGCAGCCACGAGCAGATTGAAGACGAACCCGGCGGCGGAGGCTCGTCGGTTCTCGAAGGCCATTGCGATCCGGTAGACGGCTGCAACGATCAGGAATACGCCGAACAGGATCGAAATCACGACGAGGGTGGGCCCGGTCCAGAGCAGGCTGACGATACCGATCAGGATCGCGGACAGTGCCAGAAAGGCGATGAACGCCCGCTGGATGTCGAGATTCCTAGGTAGGTTTGTAAGGTCGATTGGGTCGTAGATCCTGGACATCTGTTCTCCGTCTGGTCCGTTCAGAGCGATGCTACGCTCAGTGCGCGTTGATCGCGGCGACGATTGACAGCACGGTCGCAACGAGCGTAAGCAGGGCGATTGCCGTCCCAGCCCACGCGAACGTACGTGAGTTCTGCGCGGTAGAGCGAGCGTCATTCTGGGTGTCAATCGAACTCGCCAGGATCGCCTGCAGCAGTTCGTTCTGCTTCTCCAGGGTGTCACGAACCTGTGCGATGTCCTCGGGAGTCGCGACGTTGAGCGGCTGCGTGCCGCTGACCCCGTCAACCGCCGCGGATCGTCGCCCGGCACCGGCGGACGGCTTCGACCGACCCGCCCGCCGGACGCCGGGTTGACCGTCGCCCTCTACCGGCCTCAGCAACCCCTCGATGTGCTGGGCAACCTGTTTCGACATCCGCTCGGACGGCCCCGGAAAGAGTCGATTCGCAAAGTTCTGGCGGTAGGCCTCTGCCCGCTGGGCGTACCGCGGATCCATGGCTCGCGACGAGGGTGGCCGAGGGACGTCGGTCGCCGGCGAATCCTTCGTGTCGTCGCTTGCTGGGTCATCTGCCACATGTTCGATCATGCCACTCACCCTCGGGCGCGTCGGAACCCGGCGTGTGTTTGGCTTGCCTCGCCGCCGAGCAGACCCACCGGCTCCACGATTTCCGGCTGCAGTCGGCGAATCGAATCAAGGTAGTCGCCGGTCCAGATCATTCGGATAGCGGTTGCCGTTGCCTTGCCCGCACCATCGCTGAGGTCCCGACGAACCGCATCCACCAGGCGCCCATCGGCGATGGCATCGCCGGGCAGCGGGTCTGGCAAGGACTGCTGGGCGACCAGCTCACGACCAAGATTGTGGTACCAGTCGGTCAGGACCTTGCTCGATCTGCACAACTCCTCGCGCGCCGCCGACCGATCGCCATCCGTGGCAACCTCGTGGTCCTTCCACAGATCCAGAATGGCGTCCCCGGCCAGGCGCACGCCGGCAACACCGGTGACCGACGCCGCGACACGACTGAGCGGGAGTCGCTTGGAACCGCGCTCGGTCAGGTAGGTACGAAACGCGTCGTCGAGACGGCGCGAGGCGGATGCCGCGCGGATGGCCTGGCCGGTCGGCTCCGGGTGGGCTGGCGCCTTCTCGTCGCACCGCCCGAGCCCGAAAGCGACGGCGGCGGCCAGATAGTCCGAACTGTCCGCGTATGCCTCGGCGAGCGCCTGCCGGAGCGCCGCCGCCGCGCCACGCGGCCAGAATAGGAGACCGACGAGCAGGCTCACTCCGCAGCCGAGCGCGATGTCCTCGATTCGATACAGTCCGACTCTCCATCCGGTTGGCGCGACCAGATTGAACAGCAACACCAGGGTCACCGTAAATCCAACCTGACCAGCCGCAAAGGAGATGACGGTCGGCGCGGTCCCCGCGACAAAAATGGCGATGGGCAACAGAATCCACAACACCGTTGCGTTGGTCCCAATCAGAAAGAGCAGTCCTGCCCCAATGACGACTCCGACCGCGGTTCCGACCACTCCACGCAGGACGTTCTGTCCTGTGTTGAGAGCGTTCGATCGGAGCACGGACAGCGTCCCGAGCACCACCCAGAACGAATGTTCAACCCCGGTCAGGTCGGCCAGAAGAACCGCGATCCCGAGCGCCGCGGCGCCCCGGACGCTGTTGTGCAGCCAGACCGAATGCCGTTCCGCCTGCGCCGCCGCCCGTTCCGCCGCGGCGTGGAGCGTACCGGCCAGATTGCCGGGCTGGCGTCCGAGGAGCCGCTCCCACCACGTGCGCCGCTCGGCGGCGGCGGTCAGGACGATGTTGCCCGCGACCTGGGCAATCGCGTAGCTGAGTTCCTGAGCGCGGAAACCCGGGTCTAGAGCACTGATCAGCTCTCGTGCGGCATCACCGCCGCCGGATCGGATTGCACCACTCTGGCGCGCGGGGAGATCGCTGGCCGCACCGTCTTCCACGGCCATCCGCGATTCCCGGAGCCCAACGAGCGCAGCCTCAAGTTCCGCCGGGTCCGCGCCGGGACTCTCGAGCAGCTCGGCGCCTCGATCCAGCAACCCGGCGGCTTCCGTCTTGACTCTGCACGCCGCGCGGCCGGCACGACGGGAGGCCGGAGTCGGCAAAGCGTCATGACGAGCCGACTGGGACACAACCGAGTGCACCCAGTTGAGTTCGTCGACAAGTCGAACCAGCGTGCGCGCCGATGTTGACAGGTTCGTCGGCCGATAAACACTGCCGAGAAATCCGCTGTGCAGCGCCGCCACCGCCTCGTTCGACTCTGCGACGGTTCGCTCGTAGTCCGCAACCGTGGCCGGATCAAGGTCGCTCAGCATCACGGCGACATCCGCCCCCAGCCGCGCGGCCAGCGCTCGGCACGCGCGAATCGCCCCAGCGCGCAGCGGGTCGCGTCGCGGCGACGGCCACAGCACCGTGATCGCAAGGATGCTCGCAGCCGAGGCGAGCGACCAGCCGAGTAATCGTGGTCCAATCGAGTCGACCGTCCCCGGAAGAGTAACGGGCAGGATGAACGCGAGCAGCAGCGCCGTACTCGCGGACGCCAGGACCGAACTCACGGAGCCGACAAACAGGATGATGAACCCGACGACCGCCATGGCGACGGCGGCGAGCCACACCGGATGCGATGCCAGCGTGCCAAGGCAGACAAGCACCGCACCCGTGACGGCGAGGCCGAGCTGGGACTGCACACGCTCCCGCATCGTTCCATTGAAGTCGACGAACAGCAGCATCGAGAACGACCCGAACGCGGCGAAGGTTGCGACATCCCCGTTTCGAAGAACGAGCGAACCGAGGGCGAACAGTAGCGGCATGACGATGGCCGTTCGGCCCGCACGGCGGACCGCACCATACCCTGGGTCGCGCCGACCCAGCCAAGCCAAGAACCGCACCGAAACTCCCTCGACTACGCCGGCCACCAGCATCCGCTCGCGCGGGATTACCGGCGACGTTACCACCGCTGCAATTGGCGTGGTTCTTTCGGAAATGCTGCGGGGCGCTCACGGGAGTCTTTGCGTCCTCCCCCTCCCGGCACCCGTTGTGATTGATCTCGGGGTGGCTTGGCCGCATCGTTTACGGAACGACGACCGGCTTACGGAACGACAACTGTTTGCAGCTCGGCGCTTCTCAGACGAGATGCGTCCCGACCGGGCGGAGCTCCGAACCGGCGACGGTATTCCCGGCTGAACTGAGACGAACTGTCGTAACCCACCGCGTGTGCGACCTCGGCAACGTCACGCGGACTCGAAATGAGCGAGAGTCGTGCTTCCTGCAGGCGGATCGCCTTCTGATACTGAATCGGAGTCATACACGTCACCGACCGAAAGTGCCGGTGGAAGGAAGTCGCGCTCATGCTGGCCATCTCGGCGAGTTGCTCGACTTTTATTGCGTCGCGATGGTGCTCTCGGATCCAGCGCACGGTTCGCGCAATATCGGCCAAGCTACCGTCCGCGAGCCCGATCTGTCTCACCACCAGACCGTGGGCCCCGGTCAGCAGTCGCCAGAGCAGCTCGCGCCGATAGACCGGCGCGAGAATCGCCACGTCCTCGGGGGTGTCGAGTAACCCGACAAGACGGCTTGCCGCCTGAAGAAATCCCACGCCAGCTGGTGCTACGGCGAAACCCGCCAGCCCTCGCTTTTCTCCCCCGCTCACGGCTCCTGCTTCGAGAAGCAGCGAAGCGATCTCAGAAGCGACAAGTTTCACCCCGAAGCCTACAAACGGCACTTCTTGCGACGCCTCGGTCACCTGGCCGATGAGCGGAACCTCGAGTGACACCACCAAGAAATCTCCCGACGCATAGTCGAACACGCCATCGCCGACCACCGTGCGCTTGCGTCCCTGCACAACCACCGCGATTGATGGTTCTGAAATGCCCGGTCGCGCATCGGTAGGCGAATCGGTCTCGGTGATTGTCAATCCGTCGATAGCGCTCGGCCCGTGATAATTCGACGCATGCCGCCGGATGGTGTCCCGTAGCGCATCCAATTCCATCACAAACTCTTTCTATGCCCTCACCGGCCCCGAAACAATGCTCCGGCCGTCCTTCACCGCCAATTTGGCAGGATTGTGCATTTTTCGAGCGGGATCGGTCTCAGCGCGACGAGCGTTCCTGAGTTGACTTGCCTACGAACAGGAAGAAGGCAATTCACATGAACGCAACAAATCGGCCAGACCAGATCAGCATCGGCGACCACCTCACAGTTGGTCGACTCGGCTTTGGGGCGATGAAGCTGACTGGCGATCAGGTGTGGGGTCCTTACCCCGAACATGATAAAGCCATCCATTTGCTGCGCGGAGTCGTTGACGCAGGCATCACGCTCATCGACACCGCGGACGTCTACGGACCGCACTCCAACGAGTTGCTCATCCGTGAGGCGCTGTACCCGTATCCCGCCGACCTCGTCATCGCGACCAAAGGCGGTTTCGTCCGCGGCGGCTACGACTACAGCACCCTGGGCGCTGTCGGCAACACCAACTATCTGCGACAGAGCGCACACATGAGCGCAGAGCGCCTTGGGCTCGAAGCCATTGACCTTTATTACCTGCACAGTGGAACGGCAACCGATGCTCCATTCGAGGATCAGGTTGGCGTTCTCGCCGAACTGAGGCAAGCGGGCCTGATCCTCAACGTTGGCCTGTCAAACGTGACCCTGGAGCAGTTGCGTCTCGCGCAGGCAATCGTGCCCATCGCGGCAGTGACTGCGTTGTACAACCTCACGGCGCGTATCGGCGCCGACCTCCTCGGGGCTGCGGAACAGGATGGCATCGTCTTCTCACCGTGGCCTCCTGTCACCCTCACCGATGGGCCCCTTGCCTCGCGTGCGGCTGAAGTGGTCCCGCCTATCGCAAACGCCCACGGATCGACGAATGAACAGGTGGCGCTCGCCTGGCAGCTTCAGCACTCACGACAGTCCCTGCCCATCCCCGGGACGACGTCCCTCGCCCACCTGAAGGAAAACGTTCAGGCGCAATCAATCGTCCTCACAGACGTCGAAATGGATGCCCTCAACAACATCGCGGGCAATGGCAGCAGCAACGAAGGAGAAACATCATGATCCGCACCAATCGCAGCGTGGCCCTGGGGAGCATTTGTCTCATCGTCGCCGGTGTCGAGTACTTCGTCACAGAAGCGATCACCGCATCTGCGTGGAGGGACCCTCTCTACAGCTACGCGCGCAACTACGTCAGCGACCTCGGTGTCACCGGGCCTCGGGAGACATTTCTCGGCCACAACATCCTGTCGCCGCTGGCTGGAGTAATGAACACCGGCTTCGTGCTGAACGGGTTACTCGTACTTGCGGGTGTGATCTTGATCACCCGATTCCGCGGTCACGCTCGTGCACGAGTGCTCTGGATCCTTGCCCTCCTCTTCGCCGTCGGAATCACCATGGTGGGGACCTTTCACGGCTCACTGCTTTCACAGAAGGCGGGAACGCTCGCATTCCATTTCGGTGGCGCGCCAATCGCAATCATCTGCGGCAATGTGATCGCCATCGTGGCGGGGTTGAGCTTTCGCCACCCCGAAACAGGCACGTGGTTTCCACCGGTGATGGTCACTCTCGGGATCGGCGGCATTCTGGGACTCGTCGCCGAGATCCTCGTCATCGGGGGCGCCCCAGCATTTCCGGCCGGCATCTTCGAGAGAGTAGCCGTGTACTGCATTCTCGCGTCGCAACTGCTCTGGGGAGCAGCGCTGTTGGCGCACTGTGGTCGCAAGTCCGGAAGGATTTGACTATCCCCAAAACCGCGAACTCATTTCTGCGGACTCCGTGGTCCGTCCCTTAGTACAGGCGAGGAATGATCCTATACTTCACCTTCGCGGTGTACTCATCCCACAGCGCACCGTACTTCGCTCGACAAACCTTGTCGTCATCGGCCTGGCGGCTGACGAAAAGAGCAATGTAATAGATCGGATACAGCCACACCTGCCAGATTCCGAAGTAGCCTGCGGCCAGCGCGATGGCAACAGCCTGGATGGTCTCTCCGAGGTAGTTGACATGACGACTTGCGCCCCAAAAGCCATTGACCAGAAGGGTGTGCTTGCCGTCGCTCAGTACCTCGGGTGTGATCCACAGGAACTTGCGATCGGGCGCAGTCTTGAAGAAGTACTTCTGCATGTTCGATCCGCGGGTGAGCACCCAGCCGCAGAGAAAGAGCGCACCAAACAGGATGGTCAGCAAGACCGGAACATGCGGGTTTGGCAGATCAGCCGTAAACCAGAGCGCGACGGCATAGAAATACGGATAGAACGCGAGGCAGCCGAATCCCAGCTTGAAGCCGACGCGCTCAGCGATGAAGTCATAAGTCCACAGGTGAACTCGTTCGAAGATCAGATACTCGAAGCAGAACCAGGTCAGCATCGCGCAGGCGAGCAGGAAGCCGGGGTTGATGCTCGTGGCATTCTCGAGGTGAAATGCGGCGAACGAGAGGACGTTCAGCTGCAGCATGACCGCGCCAACGAGGTAGAACCAGACCTTCGCGTCAACGAAGCCGCCTTTGATTTGCACGTCCTTCGCTCTGCCGAACCACAGGTCGGCGAAGAATGACCTGCCGGTCGACGGATACTTCAGAACGATGAACAGCGAGAAGGCCAGGCCGATCACAACCGCGCCGCTCACTCCAAGCCAGCGGGTTTCGTATAGCCAGACGTAGGGAACGATGTTGAAAAACCCGAGGACAAACCAGATGAGGATGCTGGCGACGAGGACGAATCGTCCGTTGGTTCGGTATTTCACGGCCTCGCCCGTCACGTCACTCTTCACGTAGCCCGGACGTCGCCTCGCGGGAATCGCAACGTGAAGGAGAGTGATCACCGCGTAGGCGATCAATGGGGTGACAAGACCCAGAAAGATCATCACGACAGGCCCCCGGTATTCTTCGACATGATCGTGATGGCGGCGCGTCTGCTGAGCAACCGCATGAGCACGAAACGGGCGAGCTTGTTTACGGCTCCCGGAACGACGATCGGCCCCTTTCCCAAGGCGTTCAGGGTTTGTTCGGCGACCTCTTTGGCTTCCAGGGTTCCCGGCGCGGGTTTGGCGTTCCCGGCCTTTTGGTAGCCAGGAGTGAGAATCGCGCCGGCCATGCACGCAAGCACATCGACCCCGTGTGGCTTCAGTTCATTCCAGAGGCCCTCCGCCAAGATCGCGTTGAACGACTTGGTTGCCGCGTACGCCGCGATGTTCGGGCTGCCCTGCGACCCGGCGAGCGACGACATCAGCACGATGCCACCTCGTCCACGCTCGATCATCGGCGCCGAAAGGAACTTCGCGAGTAGCAGGGGCGCCCGTACGTTTACCTCGGTGGCACGAAGCAGTTGATCCTCACTCACGTCTTCGAACCGGCCAATGGGAGCATATGCGGCATCGTAAACAAGGAGGCCAATCGAAAGGTCGAGGTCACGAATCCGTCGCTTCACGGTTTCGTAGTCGACCATATCCACCGCGACCGCGATGACGTCGACGCCATACGTTTCCGTTGGCCGTGCCGCCGTCGCCGTCAAGCGATCTTCGTCGCGCGCAAGGACGACGACGTTTACTCCCCGACGCGCAATCGCCTCCGCGAAGGCCGCGCCCAATCCGTAAGAACCCCCGGCGACCAGAGCGTATGGCCCGTAGAATTCCTTGAATCGGGTTGCTCGCACGAGGATGACCCTACCGCCCGCGAGAAACCTCCCGGACATCCTGGATGCAGAGCCCGGGCGGCACTATAGCGATTTGGCCCGGTACCGGCCGGGTGTAGTGCCAACGATGTTGGTAAAAGCGGCGATGAAGTGACTAGTGTTCGCCCATCCACAGGCCGCTGCGACGTATGTCGCGTTGTGGCCGTCGGCGAGGAGCACGAGGGCGCGGTAGACGCGCAGCTGGGTTCGCCACTCATAGAAGGTCATGCCCAGCTCGTCCTGTAGTAGCCGACTGAGGGTGCGTGGGCTGGCGCCGATTCTCCGGCCGAGTTCGGCCAGCGGGGTGTTGTCCGATGGCTGCTCGTAGAGCACGCTCGCTATCGCTTGCAGACGATCGTCCCTCGGCTCGGGCAGCTGCAGCGGCTGCTCGTCCGCTTGATAAAGCTCGTCGACCAGGACTCGACGAAGCCGGGCGATGGGACCGCTCTCGGTCGCGGCGGGCGCGGCGTTGTACGTGCGTGGCCCGGTGAGATCGAGCAGTGCGAATCGGGCGAGGTCGGAGACCATCAACACGACGGGCTGGTCCGGCAACAGCCGCGCGAGCGAAGCCGGGAGGAACAGTATGCGCATATCGGTGTCGCCGTGCGCGCTATGGGAGTGAGCGAACCCCGCAGGGGTCCAGGCGACGCGATTGGCGGGCACGATCGACGTGCCGAGCTCGGTGTGAACCGCCAGGATGCCGCGCGCCGCGTAGACAAGGTGGCCTCGCCGATGTGAGTCCACGGGGCTGGTTGCTCCGGACGCCCACAGGTGCATGCCGCCGGATGGCCACACGTGCGAGGTTGCGTCAGACCAGGAAGGTTGGCGCTGAACGGGCATAACTTGGCATTCTATCGGCGGTGCGCCAAGCCGAGGTTGTTGATGATCGAGGGAGAGCAAACGAAAAGGAAGAAAAACATATGGCGACGTTCATTCTGGTGCCCGGTGCTTGGCATGGCGCCTGGGCCTTTGAGTCCGTGGTTCCGCTGTTGGAGCGGGAGGGGCACACGGTGCACTCCCTGACGTTGACCGGCCTGCGACCAGACGACGACGAAGCGACCGTCGCTGCCGCGAATCTTGACACCCACGCCGACGACGTCCTGGGGATCCTCGATCGCGGTCACATCGAAAGCGCGACGCTGGTCGGCCATAGTTACGCCGGAATGGTGATCACGGCTGCCGCCGACCGCGCGCGCGGTCGAGTCACACGACTGGTCCATCTCGATGCCTATGTCCCGCGCGACGGGGAGTCGTGTTGGTCGTCAACATCCGAGGAGTACCGCCGAGACTTTGCCGCTGGCGCCGCGGCGACCGGCTACGCCGTCAACCCGCCCTTTCGCCTGCCAGACGGCGGCGATTCCCGTCGCCGCCCTCATCCCTTCGCCTCGCTGCTGCAATCCGTCCGCCTCACGGGCATGGCGGCCCGGGTGCCTCGCCGAGAGTTCATCTACTGCTCCGGATGGGAAGATCGCACGCCGTTTGCTGAGCTCCGCACCCGGCTCCTCTCCGATCCGGGATGGCAGGTGCACGATCTCCCAACCCGACATAACGCAAT
The DNA here is from genome assembly GCA_036271875.1 of Galbitalea sp. Lineage (GTDB taxonomy): Bacteria > Actinomycetota > Actinomycetes > Actinomycetales > Microbacteriaceae > Galbitalea. Next base: position 31,141 of record DATAZU010000016.1, on the reverse strand, counting down.
GCGCGAGGCGCCTGATGCCGTCGCCGCCGTGCTACTCGACGAACGGGTCATCGACTAAGCCGCCTTACCGCCGTGAATCCAGCGCGCGAAGCGGTCGACCCAATTCTCAGGCCAGGGGTGATCCGGAGGCATTGTGCCTGCGGAAATCCGGGCCAGGATCTTCTCCGCGTGCTCGCTCACCTCGTCGTAGGACCAGAGGTCGAAAGCCCACTTCATCCCCGCACGGTCGGTTTCCCGGAACATGGGTTTGATGTCCGTCTCGAAGGACACGATGCCGTTGGTCTCGGGCGCGGTCAGTCTCGCATCGTCGGCCCCGACTTCGGGAGCGACGGGACTTGTCTTTGGTCTGGATCCTGGCGCGCCCGCCGCGGTGTGCCAGTCCCAGTGGGGCATCGGCATTGCCGGCGGCGGCGTCGCGCCGAGTTGCGAGTTTTCCACCGCAATCCGCGACCCCCACTCGATGTATGCGCTGAACACGGAGCGGAACTCGGCGTCATTGGGCAGCCCCGCGTCGTCTGCTGACTTCATCAGCAGTTCGACCCATCGGGCACGACTTTCGTCCGTGAGCATCTTGCCTAGATGCCGGGACAGCATGCGCGAATAGCCGCCGAACTCCTCGCTGTAGTCCTTCGGTCCGCCAAAGACCTCGCCGAGCCACTTTGCCACGCGCTCAGGGTGGTCGGGCGCGAAGTGCGAGAACAGCGGTGCAAGCAGCGGGTCATGCGGCGCGTACTTCTCGTAGAAGATTCGTGTCATCCGATTCAGGGCAGGCATGCCGCCAATCCAGTCGAAGACGGTGGGTTCAGTTTCCATCGCGTGTTGCTTCCTCAAATCCAATCCAATGCAGTATTGTATTGTTAATGAACACGCTGGGGCAAACCAACCCCGGGCGGGTGGGCCGAACCCGAGATCCACTCATCGATGCGCGCATCCTGGCAATCGCACGCGAGCAGCTCTCGGCCTCGGGTTACGATGCCATGTCCCTCACCGCCGTCGCGCACGCCGCCGGCACCACGCGACAGGCGCTCTACCGACGGTGGGCGACTAAGGCCGACCTCGCCGCGGCGGTCGTCTCCGACACCGCCGACACCGAAAGGGGGATCCCAACTGATACCCCGTACGACAACCTCGTTGCGGAACTCGAGAACTTCCAGCACGGTGTCTCCCGCCCCGGGCGAATGTCCCTCGTCGGCACAATGCTCCAGGACAACACCGCCCCGGAACTCCGCAGTCGATACCAGGAGCAGGTCATCGCGCCTCGGCGATTCAGAATTCGCAGCTATCTGCTCCGCGCCCAACAGCTGGGCTTGATCGATTCGAACGCCGACCTGGAGGTCGCTGTCACCCTGTGCACCGGATCGTGGTACGCGCGGGCGCTCGCCGGCATTGAGCCCCCACAGGACTGGCCGAGTAGAACGGCGACCCTCGTGTGGCGGGCTGTCGGCGGCATGCCGCCGGCCGAATCACTTGGCTGAAGTGCTTACTCCGACCAGTCCCGATGAGCAATGTGGGCGGGAATCGGAGCTGATCGATGCTCTCGTTCACGCATGCGCTCGGCCAGCCACTGGAACCATTCCCACACCGTCTCCCGCTCGAGACTCTTGCGATCGTCCTCCACAAAGGTCTGCAACTTTCGCCACGAGATCGTGATGGCACCGCTGAAGAAGTCATCGATGGTCGCCATATCGATTTCGCGACGGAAGGTCATCACCCCGAGGCTCTCCCATGTGAGTCCGACCAGGAAGATCTGATCCCGGCCATCCGGTCCCAGTACCCGCTCGATCGTCGCGAGATCCGCGCCGTCTGGCAAGGAGTTGATCCGCCCAAGAGCGGCCGTGAAATCACCACTCTGAAAGGAGCGGACGAGGCCAAGAACGGCGTCGCGCCGGTGCTGCCGACGCAGCTCCACCAACTGATAGGCGGCGAAGATGACACCGGCGCACAGGGCGACAGCGTTGACGAGGTCGAGGATGACGGACCAGTTCATGTTCGAGACTCTATCGACCCATCACGTCGTCGGTCCGCCGGCCCCGTCCCAGTGCGATCGGCCGCAGTACCCAACTACGCACGATTCTGTCGAACTCCCTCGTCAGCTCAACCATCCCGGCCATGGGAGGCTCGTGACACCGGAGGGATGTGACGCATCTCTCCGGCCTACAAGTGGGAACCCTGGCACACCACCCGGACGACGTGAGCATGAACAAACCCAGCGGCACTACCGCGCAAGCAATCCTTCATGGGCCTCTAGCTCTGCAGCGAGGTCGAGTTCAGGCTCCGCCACTCGCTCGATCGGAATGGAGATCCGAGCCGCGAGTAGTCGACGTGCTTGCATGTGGATTCTCGGTTGATCGACCGATTCGATAGCGACGAGTCTGTCGGCCCGGTAACAGAACACCGAAAACTTCGACGGATCTTCGGTCGGGCGAAGCCGTACTGCGTCGGCTGCGGTGCTGATGCCGGCGATCTGAAGGCGATGACCGGCCTGCTGACTCCAGAACCACGGCAGATCGTGGTAGCCGGTCGGAACGCCCGTGAGGGTCCGCGCAAGGCAGCGAGCCTGGTCCACCGCATTTTGCACGGACTCCACGCGGCCCCGCCCCGGGGCGAAATCGCTCTTGAACCATGCAACGTCTCCGATTGCATAGATCCGGTCGTCGCTGGATCGCAACTGCTCGTCGACCACTACACCTTGGTCCACCTCGAGGCCAGCATCAGTCGCTAGTTCCACATTGGGTTCGACGCCAATGCCGACAACGACAAGGTCGGCCGCGAGGGTCGATCCTCCCTCGAGTCGCACTCCGGTGACGTTTACGTTTCGACCGAGAAACTCGGTGGGCACAGCGTGCGTTTCGATCGCCACTCCATGCGCTATGTGCTCGCTGGTCAGGAATTCCGCTGCGTGGGTTGAAACGCTTCGCCGGAGGATTCGCGGGCCGCTCTCCAGAACGATCACGCGGGAGCCGATTTGCGCAGCGCTGCTCGCGAACTCGAGGCCGATGAATCCGCCTCCCACCACGACAACGTTCGCGACGTGGCTGAGTTTTGTCCGCAGACGCTGCGCGTCGGCCAGCGAACGCAGGGTGTGGACACCGTCCAGAGTCGACCCTCGCACTCCTGGACGCCTCGCCCGGGCTCCCGTTGCTAAGACCAGTTGGTCATAGGCGAGGCGACGACCCGAGTCCAACACAACCTCCCGGTGTGCACGGTCGATCAACGCGACGCGGACACCCGCCAGCACCTCGATCCGATCCTCCGCGTACTGACCGAGCTCAACGAAGGCGAGATCCAGCGTGCCGTCGTTCGCGGTCAAGAAGTCCTTTGACAGTGGCGGACGTTGATAGGGGAGTTGCGGCTCGGCCTCGACAATGGTGATCGGCCGGTCATATCCTTCGGCGCGGAGAGAAACGGCCAGCTGATGTCCGGCCTGGCCGCCACCGACGATGACGATGCCGTTCATCCTTCGTCCGCCTCCTCCAGTTCCTGGCGCACTTTCACTCCGCGACAGAAATGACGCGCGTCGGGCAGACGCGAACTGCAAGTTTGACCGCGGTGGACTCAGCGTCGTGGTTACCCGGGACGAGCGTGACGATGCCGTCGTCATCCTGATCGAATACGTGAGGAGCCGCCTGAACACATTGGCCCGACGCAACGCACTTTGCGTGATCCAGTTGAATTTGCATTGACCCTGTCCTTTTTTACCAGGTCACGGGGAGCGGATGAGCCCCGTAGATGAACAGATCGGAACGGAAGGCCACCTCTTCAAGCGGCACCGCGAGCGCGAGAGTAGGGATCCGACGGAAGAGGGTCGCGAGAACGATCTGCAGCTCGGCCCGTGCGAGTGGCTGGCCCAGGCACTGGTGGATGCCATACCCAAAGGCCAGGTGGTGGCGCGCGTCGCGATGAAGATCCAGCTTGTCCGGATCGCCCTCGTAGATGCCGGGCTCGCGGTCCGCGATGTTCGCTGCGAGGATGACGCCCTCGCCCTTGTGGATGACATGGCCATCAATTTCGATGTCCTCGAGGGCAACGCGACGCCGCCCGAAATGCGGAACCTCGATGTAGCGAAGGAGTTCTTCGACAGCGTTAGCGATTAGTTCGGCGTTTTGCCCATCACGGATCTCGTCCAGTTGCTCTGGGTTTTGGAGCAGCACGATTGTGCTCATCGTGGTCATGTTGGCCGTGGTCTCGTGGCCCGCCGGGATGAGCACCATGCCCGCGCCGACCGCTTCGTCCCGTGTGATTTCCCCGGAGTCCCAGAACTGGGCGAGGCGGCTCAGCATGTCATCTTGCGGGTGTTCAAGCTTGATTTCAAGGAGCCCGCTGACGTACTTGCCCAGTTCGCCGACCGCACCCGAAATCACCTCCGGGGGGAGTGAAGGATCAACGATCTTGTCGGTCACGTCCTGAAAGAACTTCTGGTCCTCGTAGGGGATGCCAAGGATGTCGCTGATGACCAGCGTTGGGAGGGCGAGCGCAAATGCGGAGACAAAGTCGGCCGGCTTTGGGCCTGCAAGCATCTTGTCGATGAGGTCATCGACGTGTTTCTGAATTAGCGGTCGGAGATCGGTGATCTTCTTCACCATAAAGTCCCGAGCGTAGAGGCGCCGGAGCACGTCGTGGCGAGGGTTGTCCATGCCGAAGATGGTCAGGGTCGTGCCGCCGCCCTGGCTCTGCTTGATCCCCTCAACCGCAACGGGAAAGCCGGGGAGCATCTGATTTGAACTCATGCGCGGGTCCGTCAGCAGTGATCTCTGGTTCTCGTAGCCGGTGACGAGCCATGCGGGTTCTGGGCTGTTCGGCATGACCAGCGTGAATGGGCCATCATCGCGCATCCCGTAGAGGTCCGGGGATGGATCGAATGGCCGCTTCGGGTCACGATCCAGTGGCATGCGCGGAACTCCGGTCGCTTGCGTCATTGCAATTCTCCAATCGGCGATGATGGTGTACGCACAGCAGACTGCGCGATACGCTGTGCGTACAGCATAAGCATCCCGAGTACCCCACGCAAGGAGAATTACTTGCCGATCGCAACCATCAATCCCGCCACGGCCGAACTCGTTCGGGAATTCGCCGCCGACGACCAATGGACAGTTGGGCGCAAGATCCAAGAAGCGCAGTCTGCGTATCTGGCGCTTCGAAAGACGACCTTTGAGGAGCGCGCCTCGTGGATGAGGGCCGCCGCGGACACCATGGAGAGCGAGGCCGACGAGTGCGCTCGGATCCTCACCACCGAGATGGGAAAACCCCTTGCGCAGGCAAGGACCGAGGTCCTGAAGTGCGCCAAGAGCATGCGGTTCTACGCGGATCACTCCCGGGATTTTCTGGCAGACGAGCCACTGGCAGACCCGCAGTTGGTTGGCGCCGCACAAGCGTACGCGCGATACGAGCCACTGGGTGTCGTGCTGGCCGTAATGCCGTGGAACTATCCGCTCTGGCAGGTGATCCGCTTCGCGGCTCCCGCGCTGATGGCGGGAAATGCCGGGCTCCTAAAACACGCCTCGAACGTTCCGCAGGCGGCCATGTACCTCGACACCATTTTCGAGAGGAGCGGATTCCCCGTTGGCTCGTTTCGTGCGCTGCTTGTCGGCGCACACGACGTCAAGTCCGTTCTCGAAGACGATCGTGTGAAAGCCGTCACCCTGACCGGTTCGGAGTCCGCGGGGCGTTCCGTGGCCTCAATCGCCGGCGCTCAAGTGAAGAAGAGCCTGATGGAGTTGGGTGGCTCGGATCCGTTTATTGTCATGCCAAGTGCGGATCTACCAACCGCCGCCACCACCGCGGTAAAGGCGCGCGTTCACAACAACGGACAGTCGTGTATCGCCGCGAAGCGCTTCCTGGTTCACACGGACGTGTACGACGAGTTTGCCGACCTGTTCGCCGCCGGAATGCGCGCATTGGTCGTGGGGGACCCGATGAGCCCGACCACCGACGTCGGGCCGATAGCCACCGAGTCCGGACGCGCAGACCTGACAGAACTCGTTGACGACGCGGTCGCCAGGGGGGCCCGGGTTCTTGTGGGTGGGAACTCGGTCGATGGGCCCGGTTGGTATTTCGAACCGACAGTACTCAGCGATCTGACCGACGATATGCGGATCGTGCTGGAGGAGACGTTCGGGCCGGTCGCTTCCCTTTATCGCGTTTCCGATCGCGAGCAGGCCATCCGGATCGCCAACCAGACCGCGTTTGGGCTCAGCTCGGCGGTCTGGAGCACCGACCCTGAAGAGCAGGAGTTCTTCATCAACGAACTCGATGCCGGGGCCGTGTTTGTGAATGGAATGAGCGCCTCATACCCCGAGCTTCCGTTCGGCGGTACCAAAGCCTCGGGATTCGGCCGCGAACTCGCGGCCGAAGGCATCCGCGAATTCTGCAATCTCAAGACCGTTTGGCGGCGCTAGGCGATTTCCACTCGAGCGCCGAGCTCCGCCTCGATGTTGGCAGCAGCCTGTTGCAACCTCGGGATGAATCGGTCACGGAGATCCGCGAGCGAGACCCGGTCGGAGTTGCACATGCAGCCGATCGAAGCCACCACCTCACCGTAGTAGTCGCGAATGGGAACACCGATTGAACGCATGTTCGTCTCATACTCCTGGTCGAGCAGCGCCCATCCCCGTTGCGCAATAGTTGTCAACTCGGCCCGAAGTCGAGACTCGTCGGTGAGAGTCCGTCCGGTCAGCGGCCGCAAATCTGCCTCCTGGAAGAAGCGATTGAGGGCTGTGTCACTCAGGTCGGCTAACAACACTCGCCCCTGAGCAGTCGCGTACGCCGGCATCCTCTCGCCGAGACCAAGCAGATAGGATCGCATTCGGTTCACCGGGGTGCGTACAACAAGCACGATCTCCGTGCCGTCCAGCATGGACATTGAGCCGGCCTCGCCGACGTCGGTCGAGAAAGAGACCAACTGGCGCTGAGCGATCTCATGGATCGCTCTCGATCCCAGGTAGGCGTCCGCAAACCTCAACACTTGAGGGGTCAGCCGGTAACTGGATCCCTCGCTGGTCAGATAGCCCAGCGCTTCGAGGGTCAGCAATAGTCGGCGCGCTGCCGGACGCGATATTCCCGCGGCGTCCGCAGTTTCCCGGAGCGTCAACATTTCGTGCTCAGCATCAAACGCGTGCAGCACGGCCAGCCCTCGCTCGAGGGTCTGTACGAAGTCGCGATCGTCGCGGCTGATCGGCAAATCGATCCTTCCAACCAATGTTCTGTACGCTCAGCGTACCCGTCCAGACTCACCGCTCCGTGAGGAGCGCGATGCTCCATGGCTTCAGCAACCGGGAAATCCGCAAGACACCATCCGATGCAACCAGCACCTCTTCAATCAGTCCCGCGTTCGCCGCAGACGTCACGCGTTCGACTTCCTGACGCGACAGGTTGTTCGGGCCGCCCATGGATGCCCAGGCAGGAATCGCGGAGCCGTGGTCCTCGTCGATAACCTCCAGCGACCATGCGGACCCGGGCGGAAGACCGGTGAGTTCGATGTTCAGCGGCTCGTCCCTGCCAAGTTTGAGGGTCGCGTCGGCCACATCGCGCGTATCGAACGATGCAGGGATGGTCAGCGAAACGTCTTGGGGGTAGTGGTAGATCAGGCTGCTGACCTTTCCCGACTTGCTCGCCCGAGTTACCACGAACCCCCGCTCTTGCAGCACAAGTTCATCGCCGAGGGCGTTCAGCATCCGATACGCGTGCATTGTTGGTTTGGGTATGCCGTGTTGATTGATCATGCCGAAACCACCGTGAAACGGCTCCTGGCCGGCGCCGTTCTCCTCGAAAATATCGGTGAAGGTCCAATAGGCGAGACTGTCGACGAGCCCTATCGACTCGAGGTTCGCCTTCACCACAAACGTTGCGGCCTGAGTGTAATCGTGCGTGTTGTCGCGGGGGCTCGAGCTCGAGTTCCACTCGGTCAAGTGAATCTCGGCGTCGGGGAACGCGCTCTCGTCCACGATCGCGCGAATGGTTCGCAGATCGGTCGCCGTCGCATCGACGCCACGCGTCAGCTTCCGGCCCTGATTGTGGGAGTCGAGCGCCCAGTCCGTTGGATAGGGATGGCAGGAAACGAAGTCGACGGGCACCCGCTGTGCCTGGCAGTAGCCAAGGAACTCCTCAAGCCACACGGGTTTCCAGTCAAGAGCGTCGAGGTCGTTCGCTTCAAGAACGACGGCGTGCTGGTTACGATCTTCCGTCTCGCCAGCGAACCTCGCATCCGGAACGAAGTTGCTCGTCGCCGGTCCGCCGACTCGCAGTTGTTCATCCGCCCGCTTGATCGCCTCGACGGACACTCGATAGAGCTCGAAGTACTCAGATCTGGTACCACGAAAGAACGGATCCAGGTTGGGTTCGTTCCAGATTTCGAAGTACCACGATCGCACCTCGCCAATGCCGTAGCGATCGATCCAGTGCTCGACGCACATACCAACGAGCTTCGCCCACTTGACATAGTCGGTGGGAGGCGAGCCGTTCGCACCCCACCAGAACACGGTGCCCGTTTCCCGGGCGAGCTCCGGCGGAGAGAAGCCGAACTCGACGAACGGCCGGACGCCCGCATCAAGGATCGCGTCAAACAGCGTGTCAACGTACTGGAAATAGGGCGTGACAACGCCGTCGCATTCGCGGTAGACGAACATGTCTCCGTGGAACAGTCCATGGAATCGTACGTACTCGAAGCCACCCAGTTCATGGGCCTTCCCGAGTTGACGTTGCCAGTCAGCACGGAGGCCCTCATTAGCCCGACCGGCTCCAACCACCCTGCTCCAAAAGTGCGCGAGCGGCTCCGTTGTGAACTCCGCCTCGAAGTCCACCGCAACGTCCATGATCAGCCTGCCGGCCGAAGCCGGAGCGAGTCCATGCCACCGTCGACGTGGAGGGTCACACCGACGCTCGACCCGCCCCGCGGGCTCGCCAGGTATGCGATGGCGTTCGCGACTTCTGCCGCGCTCACCAGCCGGCCGTGGGGTTGGCGGGCTTCGAGCGCGGCACGTTCGCCGTGTGAGTTCTCTGCACTCTCGAGTAGTCGCCCGACCCACGGCGTGTCCGCGGTCCCCGGTGCAACAGCGTTAACTCGAATTCCCTCGGGGAGGTGGTCGGCGGCCATGGCCAGCGTCAACGCGTGAACGGCGCCCTTACTCGCGGAATACAAGGCTCGCTGCGGCAACCCGGCAGTGGCAGCAATCGACGAGGTGTTCACGATGGCCGCGTGCCGCGAGTTGCGCAGCGCGGGCAGCGCTGCCCTGGTGACCCGCATGATGCCGAACACATTGACATTGAACACGCGTTGCCACTCGTCCTCGGGATTTGCCATCACATCGCCCTGGGCGCCGATGCCCGCGTTGTTCACCAGGATGTCGAGACCGCCCAACTGGTTGATCGCGTCCGCGACCGCCAGGACGACCGAGTCGGTATCCCCGATATCGCAGCCAATCGCAATGGAATCCGCCGGGGCAGCCGCAGGAGCCAGATCAAGGACCGCGACGCGGCAGCCCCGCTCGAGAAGCAGCGCTGTGGTTGCGGCACCAATTCCCGAGGCACCACCGGTGACGATTGCACGCAGTGACTCGAATTCACGGGGCATTGGTTAGTCGCTTTCTTGTTCTTTGCCGATTGTTGATGCACGGCGAACGATGCGATGCTCCTGGCTTCCCAGCCCGTCAATCTCGACTCGTACCACATCGCCGTCGGCCAGGTAGGGGAATCGCCCGGAGAGTGCGACGCCCTCCGGTGTGCCTGTGATGATGAGGTCGCCCGGCTCGAGTTCCATGTAGTGGCTGAGATCCCTGACGAGGGCGGCCACAGTGAAAATCATGTCCCTGGTATTCGAATGCTGTCGTGGTTCACCGTTGACGAAGCTGCGGATCCCGAGGTTGCCCGAGTCCAGTTCGTCCGCAGTAACAAGCACCGGTCCCGTCGGTGTGAATCCCTTGAGCGACTTACCCTTGCTCCACTGGCCGCCCGAGATTTCGAGCTGATAGGTGCGCTCAGACAGGTCATCGACCAAGACGAACCCGGCAAGGCTGGCCAGGGCCTCGTCGTCGGTCAGGAGATAGCTCGCGGCGCGGCCGATGACAACACCGAGTTCCACCTCCCAGTCAGTTTTGACTGAGCCAGCGGGAATCGCGACGTCGTCGTTCGGCCCGGCGACCGTGTTCGGGGTCTTGAGGAACAGGATCGGATGGTCCGGCGGAAGGGCCCCGGACTCGGCAGCGTGCGCTGCATAGTTCAGGCCGATACAGATGACCGCACCCGGCCGCGCCATAGGCGAACCGATCCGGATTCCCGAGATCTCGACTTTCGTCAGAGCGTCCGCCGCGATGGCTGCCGCAACACGAGCCGGTCCGTCGACCCAGAACGCCGCGTCGATGTCTGACGTCACGGATCCGAGCTCAAAATGGTGGCCATCGACCTCGACGACCGGACGTTCGCGACCAACGTCCCCGATGCGCATGAATCTCACTGTCAGCTCACTTCCGTGACGGACTATTCAACGATGACGGGATGAGGTGCGCTTGCTCGAGCGACGCCCACAGGTCATCCATCGAGCGGGGATCTTCGAACATGGCAACGTTTTGTCTGAGCTGCTCCGGACCATCGGCGCCCACGACGACCGAACTGACGACGGGGTCGCGCCCAGCGAACCGCAGCGCGGCCTGGGGAAGCGTGCTGCCACCGTTCCGGGCGACATCGGCAAGACGCCGGGCGCGCTCCAGCAACTCCGGCGGAACCGCTGCGTACTCATACTTCGAGTCCGCGGACGGGTTCGTCGCGCCGAGGAGCCCGCTGTTGAACACACCAGCGTTCAGGACGGAAATTCCCGCCTCGATGCAGGCCGGAATGACCTCCTCGAGCGCAGGCTGCTCGAGGAGGGTATATCGGCCGGCGATCATTGCGGCATCGATGTCGGTCTCTCGAGCGAATGCGCCAAGCGCGCCAAGGTCGCCGCTGCCAACCCCGATCGCACCGACGACGCCGTCTGCTCGAAGCTTTGCCAGGGCCGGATACGCGTAATTGAGAGCCTCAAAGAGGTGTCCCTGGGGGTCATGGATGAGCGCGATATCGATCCGGTCGAGCCCCAGCCGCGTAAGCGAGTCATCGATGGACCGACGGATCCCGGACGCGCTGAAGTCCCATCGTCGCCGGGGCGTGCCGTCACTACCAGGCGCGACGATGCGGCCGACCTTTGAGCTGACGACGTAGTCGTGGCGGCGATACGGCGCCAATGCGACACCGAGCCGCTTCTCCGCCAGCCCGAGACCGTAGTGCGGGGCAGTGTCGAAATAGCGGATTCCCGCGTTCCACGCTGCGTCAACGATCGAGGTCGCGCGGTCCTGATCGAGCGCTTCATAGAGGTCGCCGAGTTGCGCGGTGCCAAGACCCATTGCCGTGACCTCGACTGATGAGGATCCGATCCTGTTGTGTCTCATACTGCGAGCCCGTAACTCTCGATTGCGGTTCCTGCCATTAGCTGATCGGATTCGCTGGGCGACAGCGACACCGTTGCCGCCCTCAACGCGCCGAGCTCCTCATCCAGCGATGCAACCAGCAGGGACACGGGCCAGTTCGATCCAAACATGAGCCGCTCGGGACCGAGCCCGGTGAGGACGACGTCGACGGTGGCGGCGTCGAGGATGGTTCCGGACATTTTGAACCGCACGTTCTCGCGAAGCGCGATCATCTCTATCGAGGCCCGCCATGCGGCCCACTCGTCCGGTCTCTCGGGCGGACTTCCCAGGTGATCAACAACAATTGTGAGCGTGGGGTATGAGTCCGCGCATCTGATGATGGACGGCAGATCGCGAGCGGCCGCGAGCACCTCGAATACGAGTCCGGCGCGCGCAAACTCCGTGAGTCCCCGGCGGACGTCGGATCGATCCAGCCATCTGGCATCCTCTGAGATCACCGAGTGCCGGATACCGAGGAGCCTGTCGAGCGGCTGTTCGATCGCGCCAGTGAGGTCCACCCATCCGACGATCCCCGCAATGAGATCAGAACCGTCACATTCGTCAATCAACCGAGATGTCTCGGCGACCGATTGCTCGGCAGTGACGACGATCGCCGCGCGAACCCCGAGATTGGCAATCCCCTCGGTGTACTGGTCGAGCGTGAATGGCCTGCGAATCTCGGCACTGGAAGGACCGCGCAGCCAGTCGGCCGCAGCGATTGCGTCGTCCCAGAGGTGGATGTGGCTGTCGAGGATCACTTGTGCTGAAGCTCGCGCTGTCCGGCCCGCCATGCTTCGTATTCCGCGCGGCTATTGTCGCTGAGCGGGTAGTAGTCCGATAGTCGCGCTCCCTGCTCGAGCCGCAATCGACTGAAAACTTCCCAATTCTCGTGATCTTCCGCGTCTTCAACCAGTTCGAGAGCCTTGCCTGCTGGCACGATCACGGCGCCATCATCGTCGGCCACGACGACATCGCCGGGGAGGCAGAGCACACCGCCTGCTGCCACGGGCACATCGTACGCCCAAGGAAACAGGTCTTCCTGGGACGCGTATTGCGGGGTTGCTCCGGTACACCAAATCGGCACCCCGAGCTCGCGAACCCGCGCGACATCGCGGATGCGTCCATCCACGACGATGCCCGCTCCCCCGCGTCGCTTGAAGTACCGCACCAGCATGTCTCCGAAGCATCCGGTAAACGGACTTCCGAAGGCCTGCACAACCAGAACGTCGCCCGGCTGCACCGTTTCGAGGACGGCCCACAGCGCGGTGTGACGCTCGACATACTCCTGTGTGCCGAGGCCGCTCGCGACATCTTCTCTCCGCGGCATGAACTGGAGTGTGAGGGCCGATCCGACGACTCGACTGCCGGCCTCGAGCGCGGTGGGACCCTGCACCGCCGTGCGGGTGATGCCCATGCCGTTCAGCTTCGCGCAGGCGGTCGCCGCGCTAATGGCACCCATGCGATCGATGACATCGGCGTCGGCGCGGGTGAACTCTGCGCCACGGACCGGTAATGGCCAGACTGGGGGCGGCGAAGACGTTTCGGTTTTCATTGGTTGTTCTCCTGGTTCTGGTGCACAAACTTGGGTGGGCACGCCTCAGGCGTGACGGCGCCACGATTCGGCGCTGGTGAGCGGGACGAGTGGTGGACGTTCAACGGTGGACGCGATGACACCGCGTTCCCCCGTCCTGCCCGACTCGAGGATGGCAAGCATGACCTCGAGGACGTGCATCCCCATCGCGCCGCTCGCACGTTCCTGGTCGGGCGTGGATCGAATCAAATCAAGGAGCCCAACGCCGCGGGAGGAATCAACAAAGCCGGCGCGCTCGGGAAGCGCTTCCGGCTCGCCCTCGGCATCGCGCCAGAGGAGAGTCTGGCCATCGAACTGGTTCGGATCGGGCAGGGCGAGCGACCCCGACTCGCCGTGAACTTCAATGAAAGAGGCTGTGCTGTGAACGGCGTCGAAGCTCATAGTGATCGACGAGAGCGCGCCGGACGCGTGCTCCAGCAGCGCTACGACGTGGGTGTCGACTTCAACGGGGAAACGCTCGCCCGCACGCGGCCCGGTTGCGATGACGCGCTCGCTCGTCGCGCGGGAGCTCCTGCCGATGACGGCGGCTATCGGTCCGAGCAGGTGGACCAGTGACGTCAGATAATACGGCCCCATATCAAGCAGCGGTCCACCGCCAGCGCGGTAGTAGAAGTCGGGATTGGGATGCCAGCGCTCGTGCCCAGGAGCAACCCAGGTTGCGGTCGCCGAAACCGGTCGCCCGATCAATCCGGAGTCGACCGCCGAGCGAGCGGTCTGGATGCCGGTGCCGAGGACGGTGTCCGGAGCGGATCCCGCGCGACGCCCGGCCGCGGCGGCGGCCGCAACAATCTGTCGACCCTCGTCGAGAGTCGCGGCGAACGGTTTCTCGCCGTAGACATCCTTGTCATGCGCGATGGCGGCGAGCGCGATCCCGGCATGCGCTGCGGGAATGGTCAGGTTAAGGACCGTCTCAACCGCAGGGTCAGCGAGAAGCTCCTCGGGTGACAGCGCTCGCGCGCCGGTCGCGTCCGCGACGGATTCCGCGCGGCCAGGATCGAGGTCGGCAACAGCAACGACCCGGACGTCCTCGATCCCGACGAGGGTGTCGAGGTATGAACGAGAGATGTTGCCGAGGCCGATTATTCCAATTCCGTGCGGCTTGCCCACAACATCCCCCTTTCTATGATCGTGCGGACGTTTGGATTTGCCAGCACGTCGAGGCTGTGACCAGGCGTCGCGACAAAGATGCGGCCCGTTCCCCACTCGCGAGTCCACACGGCCGGGGACACGATGGGTCGATGCCACGGGTGATACGGCTGAACGGGATGTGTTGTGGTCGCGAGGACGTCGATCAGGTTGTCGTGCAACACCCAGTACTGCTCGGTTTCGAGCGTAAAGTCCTCGATCCCGGCGAGAATCGGGTGCGAGCGCCCGAGGTCGGTGAGCTCAACGACGTACGGAAGGTAGTTGTCCGACTCGTCACCCGTCACCAGGTCGGGATGCTTGGACGGATGCGTCGCGAACTGGCCACCGATGAGCTGCAGGTAGTCGGAGCTGGCGCGGAATGAGTCGGCAATGCCACCGTGCCAGCCAGCCAGTCCCACTCCCGCCGCGACCGCGTTTCGAAGCCCGAGGATGGCGGCGTCGGAGGCCTCGGACATGGTCACCAGTTGAAGCACGAGGTCTGTCTCTGCCATCGTCGTCGCGTCGGTGTAGACCTCGGGTGACTCCTCTATCCGGACGGCGAAGCCCTGCTCCATCAGAAACGGAATGAACGCGTCCGTCGCCTCGATCGGGTGATGGCCCTCCCACCCTCCCCGAACGACGAGGGCGCGGCGGGTCATCGGGTGACCTTCGTTCGTCGCGAGTCGTCAGCAGCGCTGGCTTCGACCGCAGCGAGAACACGCTGGACGCCCAGCGCCTGCTCGAACGATGGCTCGGCGGGCCGCTCGCCCGCGATTGCCAGGACAAGGTCGACGACCTGATGGGTGAACAGATGCTCATAGCCGAGTCCGTGTCCCACCGGCCACCAGTTGCCCGCATAGGGATGTTCTACCTCGGTCGCCTGGATGCGCCGGAAACCCTGAAGACCGGCGGGGTCCGATGCGTCGTAGTACTCGAGCTCGTTCATCCGCTCGAAGTCGAACGCAATCGAACCGCGGTCCCCGCTCAGCTCGATCCGGTTCGCGTTCCGGCGACCGAGTGCAACCCGGCTTGCCTCAAAGACCCCGAGTGCGCCGTCCTCGAAGTTCGCGGTGAATGCGACGGCGTCGTCGACCGTGACCGGACCGCGAGGAACGGCAGCGCCGTCAGCCTTGCCGCCGAGTCCCCTGGTCCCACTCGCCGCGGGACGCTCGCTGACAAATGTCCGGAGAACCGCAGACACGTCGAGGATCACGTCTCCGGTCAGCCACTGCGCGGTGTCGATCGAGTGCGCCGCGATATCGCCGAGGGCGCCGGAGCCGGCCAGCGTTCGATCGAGTCGCCAGGTCAGCGCGACATCCGGATCACTCAGCCAGTCCTGGAGGTACTGGGCACGAACGTGTCGGATCTCCCCGACCCGTCCCTCCGCCACCATACGGCGCGCTAGCGCCAGCGCCGGAGTCCTGCGATAGCTGAAGCCGCACATCGCGGCGAGGCCGGGTGCTGCCGCGGCCGCCGCGACCATTCGCTCGGCCTCGACAACGGAGTTGGCCAGTGGCTTCTCGCACAGGACGTGTTTGCCCGCAGCCAGGGCCGCGATCGCGATGTCGACGTGCGTGCTACCGGGGGAGCAGATATCGACAACGTCGATATCGTCCCGCGCGATGACGGAGCGCCAGTCGGTGGAACTCCCGCTCCAGCCAAAGCGCTCGGCGGTATCCGCGGTTCGCGCGGCATCCGTCCCGACGAGCACACTCAGCTGAGGAGCAAGCGGGAGTGCGAAGAACCGGCCGGCGGTCGCCCACGCCTGAGAGTGCGCCCGGCCCATGAAACCCGCGCCGATTTGCGCAACGCGCAGAGGAGTGGTGGTCATCGTCGTCCTTCGGAGAACGTCCGATGTGCCGGAGTGAATGCACGTCGCGTAATCTCGAGGTCCACTGTGATGGTTGACAGCGGGGGAAGCTCTACTACGACACGGTTGCCGTTGACCGGGATACCGGCCGTCGTACTTGAGAGGGTGGGAATCAGGTAACTCCGCGCGTCGCCCGGATAGCTCCCGGCGTCCACGTCGAAGCTGGCGGAGTCGATGCGGTCTTCGCCGAATGCGCCTGACTGTACGACGACCTCCTGCGGGGCATCCCCGCTCAAGTTGACGAGCTGAAGCCTGACGCCGGTCTTGTCGACACGGGAAACCAGCGCGGCGACGCCTTCGGGAAGTCCCGGACGTCCCCGTCGCGCATCGCCGAACATCACGCGGGCAAGCGAAAGACCGCCGTTGTACAGTGCGGGCGGTGCCCCGGTGGTGAGCTGGGTCAGGACCTCCGTGACGACGGGGTTCAGGCGCTGCCACCAGTGGATGTCGTCATCGAATGGCCCATGCGGTGCCTGGCGCATCAACCCGATCCGGCGGGTCACCTGGCCAAGCGCGAGTTCCAGCGCGTCTTCCGGGTAAGTCTCGTTGCGACCGAAAAGGAACGAGAGCCACGGGGCTTCGTGGCCCTGCTCTTCCTTGTCGTGGAACCAGTTGGTCGATCTCCAGTCGAACCCGGATTCGGCCTCGATGGATGCGAGCCGATCGCGGTCAGCGTCGTCGCCGGTGAGCCACCACAGCCACACGGGATACACCAGCGGCACCGGATTGAAGTCAAACCAGCCATCCGGACCGTGACGATATGGCACCAGTTGCAGTGTCGCCTCCGGTGTCACTCCGGTTTTCTGAACCCAACCCCATCCCATTGTCTCGGCCGCAGCTGTGCCAGTAGCCGGAACGCCCTTCGCGATGACGGTATCGATCGGGATCCGCGCGAATTCGAGACCATTGGTCGAGCCGCTAATGATGGATTCATTGACCGCCGCGATCATGACGGCGGACTCAACGGACGATAGCCCGTGCGGCCACTGCCAACCGTAGTGGCCGCCGTACCAGTGGCCATTCTGCAGTTCGCCCACCACTCCGTTCGGCCCAACGTTGTCCGGCACCAGTCCGCCGTTCTCGGCGGCCCGTGCACGCCAGGCGTCGACATACTCCATGACCCAGCTCGAAAAGTCCGCGTCGTGGTCGTATAACCAGGCGTTGGTGACCAGCGACGTTGCGGCCAGGTTCACGGCGGTGTCACCGTGCCCGAGCCGTGCCTGCATCTGATCGCCCATCAGTTGTGCGTTGTCGCCGACGGCGAGGTCATCCCACTCGTGGATTCCGTCGATGTCCTGCAGCGGCAGGCCGTATGGTCTCATGCCGGTCTGGGTTGCGCTGTATTCGATCCACTCGGTGCCGAGGCCGGGTCGAGGTCCACCGGAACCCGTGTGAGGAGCGACGATGATTCGAGTACCGGGGTCGTAGTTGCCGGACGCCGGATCGGAGTAGAGGCGCGCGAACCGCCTTGCGCGCTCGCGGAAGTCGGGATCGTCGGGATCCGCCGCGCAGATCGCATAGAAGAAGATCAACGATTCGCCCTGGTGAAACCAGTCGTAGCCCAGCTCGTACTCGTCCCGCACGAACCCGAACTCTGTCATCTGCGCGGTCACGCCAGTCCAGTGGTGCTTCACCGCGGGCAGCAGGTCATCCGATCCACCCAACCGATACAGCACTGGCCAATTGAAAAACGGTTCGTAGAAGTCGTCGACACCGTCACGGTGGTGCATGGCTCCCGAGTAGACCAGGCGGCCATCCGGACCACAGTATTTTGACTCGAATTCGCGCCAGGCGGTGTCGAGCAGATCGAAGAGTCGCCGCTGCAGCACCGCCCACGCCGGGGCTTCGCGCATGGCGACGGATGCGGCGATCCGGGGAACGGAGGCACCGGGGGTGTCCATGTGTGTCATCCCTTGATCGCGCCAGACGTCAGGCCCCCGATGATCCTCTTCTGCATGAACACGTAGAAGATGATGACTGGAGCTGCGGCCAGGAGCATGTTGGGATACACCGTTGTGTAGTCGGTCGACAATCGACTGATTGCAGCATAAATTCCCGTTGTCACCGTGTAGATACCGGAGCTCGGCCCGAGCAGGAACTGCGGATCAACGAAGTCGCCCCACACACCAACCGCGTTGAGGATCACCGTCGTCGCGACAACCGGACGCATGAGCGGGAATATGACTCTCCAGAACGTGCCGTATCGGGTCGCGCCGTCGATGCGCGCGGCCTCGTCAAGCTCCCTCGGAATGCTTTGGATGAAGGCAACGAAGAGAAACAGCGTTGTCGGCACCGTCAGGGTGGTCTCGAACAGGAAGAAGCCGGGGATAGTGCCGATCAGCCCAATCGTCTTCAACACGTAGATGACCGGAATCACGAGCGTCGACCCGGGGATGAACAATCCCGTCAGCAGGATGAACAGAACGATCCGGTGATATCTCCGGGATCCGCGGGCGATGGCGTACGCCGCCGGGCCGACGACCAAGAGTGAGAGCACGCACACGATCACGACAAAGAAGAGCGTGATGCCGTACGCCGCGACAACGTTGAAGTCCGGCGAGGTGAGTGCGCGCCACAGGTACTGGAAGGAATAGCCGTCTGTCGGCCAGCTGAACGGCTCGGTGAGGATGTCGTGCTGAGACTTGAACGCGTTAGTGATGAGCAGGTACATCGGGGCGATCATGACGACGACGAGAATGACGACAAGAATGACGCGCCCGGTGCGGCGGGAGGCAATCATGCTGCTACCGCCTGTTCGCTGCGGCGACGCGCAGCGGTGATACCGACCGACGCGATGATGATGCCGATCATGAGGACGATCGATTGTGCCGCACCGTAGCCGAGCTGCGAGTTCTGAAAGGACGACGAGAGGATGCTGTAGACGAAGCTCTGCGTCGATCCAGCCGGGCCGCCTTCGGTGAGGGCGAGGATGAGTTCGTAGACGCGCAGGAGGCCGATCACCACAAGAACAACGTTGACGGTGACGGTCGGAGCGAGCATCGGAAGCTTGACCCGCCAGAAGACCTGCCACGGGGAGGCACCGTCAATGGTGGCGGCTTCGATAAGGCTTTCGGGAACGGTCTGAAGTCCTGCCAGATAGAGCACGACATTCACGCCGAAGCTGGACCAGACGATGATGCAAATGACTGTCGCAAGCGCCCACGTGGGGTCGGACAGGAACGGGAGCAGTGGCTGCTTCAGCTGACCGAGGACGGAGTTGACCGCGCCATCTGTGCCAAGGATCGACGACCAGAGAAATCCGAGAATGACCGGGCCGACAATGTACGGATAGAACACCAGGACGCGAAGGAAAGCGTTGAGTCGGGTGTTGCGGTTGAGGGCGATCGCAAGTCCGAGCCCGAGGACGTTGCAGACGATGGTTCCGATCACGGTGATGAGGAGCGTCACGCCAATGGAGTGCAGTACGGACGGGTCCGTGAAAAGCCGGATGTAGTTGTGCGGGCCGACGAACTGGGCCGGGAGCGTGAATCCGTCCCAGTCGGTGAAACTCAGATAGAGCGCAAAGAACAGCGGAATGACGATCAGGCCGCCCACCAGGATGAGTGCGGGGGCGAGCATCCCGATGTCCGCCAGCGTCTCACGACGCTTGGCGCGCAGCGCACCGGGTCGCACACGGAAACCGCCCGCCGGGGCGGCCGCGTGAGCGACCACCCCGACAGTCGTGGTGTTACTGGTTGGCATTCGTGTCCCACCAGGTATCGAGCGTCGCGGCGGCTTGCTTCGCCGACGTGCCCGTGATGAGCGACTGGACTGCGGTGGTCTCTTCGTTGCCGAAGGCGGGGTCCAGCCCGGGAGCGGTGCCGTTGAACGTGCCGGGCGCCTTGTCCAGCAGCTTCGCGACCGCGGTGTTCAGCGCGCTGCCCGGGTAGCTGTATCCAGCGCGGAAGTTGCCTTCCGACGCGAGCGACGTGTCAACGGCCTTCTTGTTCGATACGAGGTACTGCACGAGGGCCATGTCAAGCGCCTGGTGCTTCGACGCCTTAAGGATCGAGTACGGCTGCGCCGTGCCACCCTCCTGCTTCGGGGTCGAACCATCCGGAGTCGGCGTCGGGAAAACACCGATCTTGAACGACGGTGGAGCTGCGTTAGCGCTGGCCACAAACCAGTTGGCCATTACGTAGATGCCAGACTTGCCCGCGAGGAAGTTGTTGATGGTGTCCTGGTAGGTCTCGCCGAGCGAGTCCTTCGGGATCGCACCGCTCTTGACCCAGCTGGCGTACGCCTTCAGGTAGGTGTTGTACGCACTGTCGGCGAAGGTGACTTTTTTGTCATTGCGCTCTGTGTACCAGTTGAAGTTCTTGCCGATCACCGCCGGATCGGACATCATGCCAAACTGCGCGGAGGTCACCCAGTCGCCCGATGTCTGGAATCCCACGTAGCCCGCCGCCGTCAACTTGTTGAGGGCGGTGGTGAATTGCGCCAGGGACTTGGGTGTTGACGTGATCCCGGCCTTCTTGAACGCGGTCTCGTTGTAGAACACCAGCGACTTGATCTGAACGCCCGTTGCGACGGCCCAGACCTTGCCCTTCACCTCGTTGGTGTTGTAGAGCGGCGTCGCCTTGACCCACTTCGCGTTGGGGAAGGGCGTCATCTGCGGCGCGACGACGGAGTCGAGGGCGCTCGCGACAATGTCCGGTGTTGAGCCCGACGCGAGTTCCTGTTGAAGCGTTGACTGCACGTCCTTGCCGGACGGGGACTCGATGGTAATCGTGACGCCCGGGTGACTCTTGACGAACGGCGCCACGAGCTTCTGGTAGTAGGACTTGGTCAACACCGGGGTGATGTTGGCCAGAATGCGGATGTTTCCCTTGAGTGCGGCCGTGTTGCTGGTGGACGCCGGGTTGGAGCATCCGACGAGTAGAAGCGCGGAAGCAGCCACGACACTAATCGCAATAACGGCTCGTGCCTTTCGAGTGCTGTGTCTCATAAATCCTCCTTGACTATGAATAATCGCCTATCGATAGGCGATTGACTTGAAGCGTACATTGCCACCCGATGGGTGTCAAAAGTTTGGGATCACAACTTATTCGTTGTGTCCAAGGGCCCCGGACGCGTGCGCAAAGAATGCGTCGGCCGCGGCCACGGGGTCGCCTGCTTCCAGGGCATCGATGAGGTCAGCGTGCCACTGGACAACGACGTCCTTGCTGCCGGGGTATGCCGGGTCTCCGATCGCGCGCTGGCTCACCAGAAGTGGCTCGATCGCATCCCAGACGCGCGACAGCACTGCATGGCCGCCGATGAGCAGAACTCGCGAATGGAACTGCATGTCGAGCGTCCTGAAGCTCGCCCAGTCCGTCGTTGCAAGCGCTAGCTTCATCCGACCGACGATTGATCGGAGTTCGTCGAGGTCGCGAGGTGTGACGCTGTCGATCACGTATTTGGCGCCGATGGCCTCGACGGCGCCCCGAACCTCTCGCGCGATCGCGAACTCGTCACTGGAAATCATGGTCACGTAGCTCCCGCGCCGTGGCTCGGACGTGACGAGTCCCGCGTGCACCAGCCGCTTCACGGCCTCACGCACCGGCGCCTGGCTAACGTTGAGACTGCGCGCAATCTCGGACTCGACGACGCGTGATCCCGGCGCACGCGACCCATCGAGGATGGATGCCCGGATCATGTCGTAGATGCGGTCGGAGAGCAACTCCTTGGAAAACTCGATGCTCGACATGGCCGTTTCTCCCTTGAATCGATAATCGACTAACTTTAGCGGGCATCTCAAGACGAGGAGACTGATGAGCCCGCAACGCAAGTCCGACCGACACGAAATTGTTGCCTGGCGCACCCGACTGCGGCCGGGGCATGAGGCGAAGTACTCCCACACCCATCGGAGCATTCCCGAAGCTGTTGCGACAGCGCTGCGCTCCGCCGGCGTCATCAGTTGGCGTATCTGGCGAGATGGCCTCACGCTCTTTCATGTCATCGAGACCCGCGACGGGCGCGATGCGATGGGCCAACGTATGGCCGCGCTCGGCCCCATCGATCCCGAATGGGACGAGCTGATCGCGTCGATGCTTGACCATGGTGATGGCTCCTCGATGATGCCGACGTTGGTCTGGGGAATGGATGAGAGCGGTCAGTTCACTGAATTCGGATCGTAGCCATTGACGGACGATACTCGCCTGTTCTACCCTCACACTCGTCGATTATCGATCAACGATTGGATCAATGATGAACCAACTCCGTGCCAAAACGACTGCCCTCGCGGCGGCCGTCCTCGTCCTTTCGTTCTGCGGATTCGCGTCAGCCGCGCAGGCGACTCCCCCGCACACCTACTACGTCTCCCCAACGGGATCCGACTCGCACAGCGGTTCAGCGACTGCGCCTTTCGAGACGATCCAGAAGTGCGCAACACTCATGGAACCGGGCGATACCTGCGAAATCGAGTCAGGCGACTACCCGGAGACGGTCACGCCGGCCCGCAGCGGCACGTCGGCAGCGCCGATCACGTACACCGCGGCTCCCGGAGCGCAGGTGACGATTGACGGCGCCAGCGTCGTGAACGGCTGGACACAAGTGACGAACGCTAACCTCACGGCACTCGAGACCGGCGACAGCTATCTGGCCGCATCTGGATTCGCGACTGCGGTCGCGGGCGGCACCGTGTACCAGACGAGCGTCACACTTCCCGCGGCGACGGGCAATCAGGTGTTCGCGAACGGCGGCGTGCAGGTCGAAGCGCAATGGCCTTATCCCGGCACGGACCCGACGACTCCGACACTCGCATCCGCGCAGTCGGGAAACAACACGAGTCTCTCTGACACCGCGCTGACCCAGCCCGCCGGATTCTGGACAGGCGCCCAGCTCACCGCGCACAACTGGTTCGTCAGCGATACCGGAACGGTAACCAGCTCAACGGTCGGCTCCGTCACCTCGCTGGGACTTCCCACCTGCGTCGGACTCAGCCCCAACCAGAGCACCAACTATTCGCTGAGCGGAAAACTCGAACTTCTCAACCACGCTGGCGAGTGGTTCTACGCGGCATCCAGCCACACCCTGTACCTGTGGACGCCGGACGGGTCTGCGCCGACAACGGGCGAGGTGCGAGCGAAGCAGCGCAGTGTCGCCATCGACCTGAGCGGTCGATCGTATACGTCGGTCAACGGAATCGGGATCATCGCGGCCACCGCGAAGACATCGCCGACATCCACCCACGATGTTTTCGACAACATCGTCGCGCAATACGTGTCATCCGACACGACCCTCAGCCCGGACCCGAACATGGTCACGACGCCCGACGGATGCGCTGTGCTGACGTCGGGCGAGACAACGTCTGGCATCCTGTTGAACGGCACAGCCAACACGCTCAGCAACAGCCTCATTGACTGGAGCTCCGGCAACGGTGTCGCCGTGCTCGGGTCGGGCAACACGGTAACCAACAACGAGATCCTGAACGTCGACTACCTCGGCAGCTACGCAGCTGGCATCGACCTTCTCGGTTCCGACCAGACCATCACCCACAACACCGTCGAGGGATCGGGACGCAGCGACATCAACATCGACAGCAAGGTCGCGGGAACGACGATCGCTGGTGACTCGATCGAATACAACGACCTGTCCGGCTACAACAACCTGGTGGTCGACGGCGGCGCCATCTACTCCTGTTGCTCGGTTAGCCTCGCAACCACCGTTATGGACCACAATCAGTTCCACGACCCCGCGCCGCTGTCGGCATCCGCTCCCGCACCCGGGATCTACCTCGACAACGGCACATACAACGCGACCGCGTACGACAACGTCGCCTGGGATGGCACAACATACGGGGCCGTGCTGATCAATCCGGCCGGCGGGACCACGTCCGGGAACCAGATCTACAACAACACCTCAGGCACCGACACCAATGTGGCGAGCACATTCGGCGGCACCTTCTCGTCGACGAGCATCGTGAACAACATCGGCGTGACCGGAACCGGCACGGGAATCACCAACTCCAACAATCTGACGCCCGTCAGCTCGGCCCAGTACACAAACCCGGCAGCGGATGACTTCACGCTCCAGGCGACATCGCCGGCTCGCAATGTCGGGGTGGTGCATTCGCCCGCAACGAACGGGTTTACCGATACGCACCCCAGTGAGGGCGCATACCAGTACGGCGCGGCGAAATGGACGGCGGGGGCCGTGCGCAACGGTTCGGTGGTCCAGGGCGAGTCGTACACCTCGAGCAGTGGCGTGAGCACGCACACGGCGGGGACGGGGACTGTCGTTGGCAGCTTCGACGGCGGTGACTGGGTGGGCTATACCGGGGTGGATTTCGGGACCGACGCGGATCTCTTCACCGCCTTCATCGGAGTAGACGATGCCTACGCGAACAAGGGCGTCGAGATCCATCTTGACAGCACGACCGGTCCTCTGATTGGCGTACTGAATGTCGCGGGGACCGGCGGGTTCGACACCCTGTCATTGCAGTCGGCAACGATCACGCCGACGAGCGGAACACACAACGTCTTCCTCGTCGCCCCAGGCAGCGCACCGGGGTACGGGAACCTCGACTACTTCTCATTCACTCACTGAATGGTCCAGTCTTTCGCGGCCAGCAGGCCAACTAGCAGGATGAGGAGACCGACAAGAGGATGACGATGTGACCTTCTACCTGATCTCTTTTCCCAGCGCGACGATGGATCTCGACGAGTCCGAGTTCGCGGCGGCCGACCGCGACGCCCACGCTGTGATCGCCGAGATGAAGGCTGCGAACGTCTACAGGTTCGGTGGTGGCATCGACGAGAGCGTGCCCTCGGTGCAGGTGGCCGCGGATGGCACGGTCACGCAGGCGAGTTTCCCGCAGAGCCGGGAACTCAATGGCGGAATGACCATCATCGATGTCGACACGAGGGAAGAGGCGCTCGAGTGGGCGCGCAGAGTGACGGTCGGCTGCCACACGGTGCAGGAGCTTCGGCAGTTCATGAACGACCCGGCGATCTGAGCGCGGTCAGCTCCTGCGCTCCTGGATAACCACGAGGTTATTTCGGGCACACATCCGGTCGTAAGGCGACGGAACCGGCCACCGGCCGCGTCTAGCTGGGGCGATGCTCTACCGTGAAGCCGAGAGCGGTCAGGACCGTTACCGCTCCAGACTTGCCGCCCTCAAAGTCGGCCGACGAAAGTCGGGTCCCGGCGGCAAACTCGTATGCGGTGCCGAGGATCGCCTTGGGAGGATAGGTCCGCCCGCTCTCGAGCAGTTGGTAAGTCGTCGCCGGCGCATAGCCGTACTCCGCGAAGAAGTCGGCGGCGCCAAGCCGGTCATACTCCTCAATGGCTCGCTTTACTTCGTCGCGAGTGACCCGTTCCCATTCAATTCGCTTGGTCATGATGCGTTTCCTTTCTCGGTCAGATGCGTCATCACACGAGGACTTCGCCGCCGTCGACCGGGATCGAGAGTCCGGTGACGAAGTCGGCTTCGAGCGCGAAGATCACCGCGCGGGCAACATCCTCGCCGCTGCCCACTCGGCGGGACGGATTTTTCGCGCTGCGCTCGGAGAAGAGTGCTGCCTTGTTGTCCGCGCCGAGTCCGTCGTAAGCACCCGTGTCGATCGTTCCGGGCGCCACCGAGTTCACGCGAATCGGAGCCAGTTCGACCGCAAGGCCCCTGGTAATCGCATCGACGGCACCATTCGTTCCCGCGACGGCAAGCATCCCCACCGTTGGGCGAATCGCACTGGCACCCGAAGAGAGCACGAAGGAGCCGGTCGCTGGCATGATCGCGGCAAAATGCTTGGCGAGCAGGATGGGGCCAATGGCCTTAGTGGCGAAGGACAGTGCCACGGTTTCGGGCGTCAGGTCGCTGACTTTGCCTCGGGCCCGAGCCGATGCCGTGGTGACGAGGTGGTCGATGCTGCCCAGTCGCCCGGCGAGGGCGGTGACGGATGCTTCGTCGGTCACATCGATCGTCTCGACCTGGACGCGCACGCCGGGATACGCGTCTGCCAGCTTCTTCGGATCGCGCCCCGCGACGATAACAACAGCTCCCTCGGCTATCACGGCCTCGACTACCGCCCGCGCGATACCGGTGCCCCGACCGATCACCAAGACGCGTTTGCCTGCCAGCTTGCTCACTTTCAATCCTCCTCGCGATCGCCGACGGACCCCGGCGCTCAGAACTAATGGTTCAATTGCAGTATTACCCGTTAGTTGGTTTGATGCAAGGGCTCGACCGGAGAGGGTTGCTCGATTTCCGCTAATGAGTAAGGTGGTCGAGTGAGCATTAGTCCCACTCTCTCGGAAATGCAGGAGCACGGCTTCCCGGTCGGTGGTGAGTCATCCGTTGCACTCGACCTCGTCGACACGGTAGCCAACGCTCATACGGCTCCGGCGGACCTGTTGGCCGGAAACTACGGGGACTGGTGGAGTCTGCAGTCTGGTCGGCTACCAGACTCGGACGACCCCGCCGTTGAACCAACCAAGCGGTTGCGAGCGGTGCTTCGGGATCTCTTCGAGGCAACGATCGACCGTCGCCTCGTCGATGGCAAAGCCGTCGATGACCTGAACCGCTTCGCGAACTCGGTACAGAGCAGTCCTCGCTTACTCGTCGGCGATGGCCATGCCGAATCGGTAACACGATGGCACGTCGCTCGGGACGGGAATCCGAGGCTTGCCGCCGTCGCTCATGACGCGATCTCCCTCCTCGGTGACCCCGTCCGTCGCAACCAGTTGCGTCGTTGCGCAAACCCGACCTGTTCGATGATCTTCCTCGCGGAGAATCCGAGGCGGACCTGGTGCGCATCCAATATCTGCGGCAACCGGGCCCGCGTCGCTCGACACCAGCAACGAGTGAAGGAACAAACCCCGGAGTAGTCATTACCGAAGCGGCCTCGTTCGCCATGACCAACGAAGTCCTCACCGGGACAACCCTCCGGCTCGTCGGGGCCGACCGGCTCACCTCAGTGGCGGTAGCCACCACCCGGCACGGAAATTACTGCCCACCGTTGACGTCCAGATCCGCGCCAGTGATCCATTGGGCACGGTTCGATGCCAGGAATGCGACGGCTTCGGCGATATCGCGGGCGTCCCCAAACCGGCCGAGCGGAACGCTCTTGGCCATCGCCGAAAGCGGAACACCCATGACATCGGCAATCGTCTGCAGAACTTCAGTACCGCCGGGCGTCTCGACCGGCCCCGGCGTGACGACGTTTATCCGGATGCCGCTCGGCGCCAGAGCTTTCGCCATGCCTTTCGTATATAGAACGAGGGCAGCCTTCGCTGCGCCGTAGTGAAGCAACGGCGCGGACGGCACCTTTGCGACCCCCGTGCTGATGTTGATAATCGATGCCCCGGCGCCCGACTCGGTCAGGGCGGGAAGAGCTGCACTAACCACACGGACGGCCGACAGGAAATTGATGTCGAGCGAGTCCTGCCACTCAGAGTCCGGAATGGTCGCGGGGCCATCCATGTAGACCCGGGACGCGCCCGCCGCGTTGACGAGAACGTCCAGGCCGCCGAGGACCTCAACTGCCTCTCGCACGAGCTCTTGCGCGCCGGCATCCGAGCTCACATCACCGCGGATAAAGCCCACTCCCTCCTGCTCATCCTGCGTAGCCGACCGTGCGCTAGTAACGACGGTGGCGCCGCCGTCCCGCATTCGCCGCGCGATGGCCGCGCCAATTCCTTTCGAGCCACCTGTGATCAGGATGCGTCGCCGGGCGAATTCGTCAGGAATGGATGGGGAGGGTGTGAACATGACTTGCCTTTCGTCGGGCCAACGGTGCGGCCGCACTATCCAGAGTGATCCGCGAGAAGTGGCATGGCAATTCCAAGCCTCGTAGAGTGGGACGATGCCGATCAAGACCGGAACAGTGACAACCAGGGGCTTGGCGACGCGGCGACGAATCATCTCGTCGGCAGCGGAACTGATGTTCGCGAACGGGGTTGCCGACACCAGGATCGAAGAAGTTCGCGCAAGCGCAGGCGTCAGCAACTCGCAGATCTACCAGCACTTCGCGGACAAGACTGCGTTGGTCCGCGCGGTAATTGACTTTCAGACCGACGCGGTGATCGAACCCCAGGAGCGCCTGTTCGGGCGGCTCGACACCATGGATGGACTTCGCACCTGGAGGGATCGGGCTGTCCACCAACAGCGTGGGCGAAATCTCCGAGGCGGCTGCCCGATTGGATCCCTCGCCGGTCAGCTTGCCGATGGCGATGAAGCGTTCCGACTGCAGCTTGCGCACAGCTTCGAACGCTGGTCGGCGGGGCTTCAGACCGGACTCAAGTCCATGCACACCAATGGGACGCTTCGTCCCGACGCGGATCCGGAGGAGTTGGCAACCGTCCTGCTCGCTGCCCTCCAGGGCGGCCTTTTACTCGCCAAACTCAGTTCGGATATCCGGCCACTCGAACTGTCTCTCGACGCGGCCCTCGCACACGTCGAGTCCCAGCTCGCGGCATAGGGTACGACCGATCAGACCGGACGCCCCCGGATGAAAACCCATCATTCGTTGACGCCCTCAGGTGTGAGCTCGCGGAATTTCGGCCTCCACACGTCGACGCGGCCTCAGGGGCGCGTGGTCGTGGATTCGTAGGAAAGGATGACGATCCCCGAACCGAGCACCCGAGTGTCGCGGAGCGTGAGTTGGGATGGTTCCGCATCTCGGAACAGCAGATCGGCGGAGTCCGCCCGGCCGGCGAGAATCGGGTGAACCCAGAAGCGCACCTCGTCGAGTAACCCATTCGTCAACAGCGCGCGGGCAATCGATCCGAATCCGTAGGAGATGATGTCTTTGCCCGGTCGCTGCTTGAGCTCGGTCACCGCATCGATCAGGTCCCCTTCGAGGATCGTGCTGTTGCTCCAGTCGGCTTTCTCGAGAGTCGTCGAAGCGACGTACTTCTCAATGGAATTCATGCGGTCCGAATACTCGTCGGAACGACCCGGCCACACGACGGCGAAACCGTCGTAGGTCGCGCGCCCCATTAGTACAGCGTCACTCGCGTTGAGTTCCTTGGTCGCCTCCGCGACTGCCTCATCGTCGTGGTACTGGAAGTGCCAGTCCTGAAGGCGCTCTTGCACGCCGTCGATGGTGACATAGGTGGAGTTGATGATCTTGCGCATTGTGTTCTCCATGAATCGAGGTTGTTTACTGTTCGGGGGCGAGGTAGGCGGTAAGGCTGGGGAAGAAGAAACCTTCATATCCACCGCGGAGTTCGTCCGCTTCTTCCTTGTCGCCGAGGGCGTGGTGATGGAATTCCATCGAGGAACCGTCTGCGGTGTCGCGGGTCTCGACCACCATCTCTGACCGATGGCCATCCGACTTGGGCTCGCCGAGAGCGATTACGAGTCGGCGGCCCGACTCGATCTCGGTGATGGTCCCCGTGAATGGGATCTCGGAGCCGTCATCGTCGGATACCGCGGTGACACTCCAAATGCCACCGATGCGGGGCTCCACAGTGACACGGTCGGGCGGAATGGAGTAGCCGGGGAAACTCCACCATTCCGCAAGCTGATCGGCAGAAATCCAGGCCGTAAACACCTCGGCCGCCGCTTGCGGAAACGTCCAATTGATCTCTAGGTCATACGGTTCATTGGTCATGACCGATAGCCTTACAACTCGCCGCTCGGCGGGTAAGGTCCAATCTCGGGCGCGAATCAAGTACCAGTCGGAGAGCTACCGCGAAGTTCCGTCACAGCATTCGCAATGAGGGCCGTCCCTTGTCGAATCACCGCTTCGTCGGACCGTGCGAAACCGATGAGCACGCCGCCCCGCTCGTGCGGCTGAATCCGGTGGGGTGCCAGCGCCTCAATTCCAACCCCGCGTCGAGCGGCGGCCTCGACGAGAGCGAGTTCACTCACATCGGGCGGTAGCCAGGCAAGCAGGTGCAACCCAGCTGCGACGCCCGCAGGCACAAAGTCAGGGAGCTCCTCACGCATGGCCTCGAGAAGCGCATCCCGCCGACGGTGATACAGCGGGCGCACGCGTCGCAGGTGACGGTCGAAGTCACCATTGCGGAGAAAATCGGCGAAGGTCAGTTGGTCGAAGACGGACGATCCGCGGTCGGCATCGATTTTCGCGGCCGCCAGGTCGGCGACCATCCGACTCGGGGCAACCAGCCATCCCAGACGCAGTCCAGGGGCAAGCGTCTTGCTCGCCGAACCGGCATATAGCACCTGGTCGGGGGCCAGACCCTGCAAGGCTCCGATCGGTTCGTGGTCGTATCGAAAATCGGAGTCATAGTCGTCCTCGATGATGATCGCGCTCGAGCGTCGCGCCCACTCCGCAAGCGCGCGGCGCCGCTCGGGTGGCATCACCGCGCCCGTGAGTTGATGGGCGGGCGTGACGAGGACTGCATCGGCCGCCGAGTGCGCGAGCGCATCGACATCCAGTCCGTCGTGGTCGACCGGGATACCGATGATCTCCAGGCCGGCTGCGGCAGCGACCGGACGCACGTCGTCGTAAGACGGATCCTCGACCGCGAGGCGGCGGGCCCCCGAGGCAAAGAGAACGGTCGATGCGAGATGGAAAGCTTGGGCGAATCCGACGGTGACGATCACGTTGTCTGCCACGGCCCACGCGCCGCGCGTTCGGGTCAGATGCTCAGCGAGGGCAGAACGCAATTCCGGCGTGCCTGCACCGTCAAGGTAGATGAGCCGCTCGTGCGGCGCCGCCGAGAACATCCGCCGTGCCGATCTCGCCCATGCGTCCCGTGGAAACTGGTTCACATCCGGTCGGCCGTAAAGCATGTCGATCGCCGGGCGTTCCCGCGGCGCCGGTGCGGGTGGCGGCGGCGGCGCTTCCGAGGATGCCACGTGGGTATAGCCGCCCTGCGTCGCGGCCAGGTATCCCTCGCTCGTCAGTTGCTGGTAGGCCTCGATGACCACGCCGCGCGACACGTCGAGGTCGTGTGCGAGAGCCCGCGAGGAAGGCATTCGCGCATGGTGCGCGAGGCGACCCGCCCGAATGGCATCGCGGATGCCCGCCTCCACTTGACGGTGGAGTGGCTCTGGCGAGTCGCGATCCAACTCGAGCAGCACACTGGCAATCCTTGAATTGGTACCCGTTGATTCCATCGAAATGGACCCTACTCCTAGGGCCAGTTTCGCCCAGGCCTGTGGTCGCACTCGGGACGACTTTGCGGGCGGATTCGCAATGGATACGACGTGACCGACCGAGTGTGATGTCTCAG
>DATAZU010000015.1:0-271442 GCA_036271875.1 Galbitalea sp. | reverse complement strand
AGCCGGTGTCCGGGCGGGAGCCGCCAACCCTGTTGCGTGGTGGTGGGAGAAACAGAGCCTCGGGGAAGCAGAGAAGCAGGGACCTCAGCCGAGCGCGGGCGCCTGGCTCAGCAGGGTGTGACCCCACTTTTCCTCGAGCAGGCGCTCGAGAGTTGCGCCGAGCTTATAGAGGCGCTCATCCGCACGGGCAGGCGCCATGATCTGGATGCCGGTGGGCAGCCCATCCTCGGGCGCGAGTCCCATTGGGAGGCCCATGCCCGGGATGCCGGCGAGGTTCGCCGGGATCGTCGTGACGTCGTTCAGGTACATGGCCAGCGGGTCCTCGAGCTTCTCGCCGAGCTTGAACGCCGTCGTCGGTGCTGCGGGGCTAACAAGCACATCGGCCTGCTCGAACGCGCTCGCGAAGTCGCGCTGGATGAGCGTTCGCACCTTTTGCGCGCTCCCGTAGTAGGCGTCGTAGTAGCCCGCGCTGAGCGCATAGGTACCCAGGATGATTCGGCGCTTGACCTCGGGGCCGAAGCCGGCCTCGCGGGTCGCAGCCATCACATCCTCGACCGTCCCTCCCCCAACAGGATTGACGCGGAGCCCGAATCGCACAGAGTCGAATTTCGCCAGGTTGCTGGATGCCTCTGCCGGAAGAATCAGGTAGTAGGCAGCGACCGCGTACTCGAAGTTGGGTGCACTCACTTCGACGATCTCTGCCCCGGCATCCGCAAGCAGCTCGAGCGACTCGCGGAACCGCTGGTGGACCCCGGGCTGGAAGCCCGGGGCATCAAGCTCCTTGACAACCCCAATACGAAGTCCCTTGAGCGACTCCTGGCGCGCTCCCTCGCGCGCGGCGTCGGCGAAGCTCGGCCAGCTGTCCTTCAGGCTGGTGGAGTCGCGCGGATCGTGGCCACCGATCACGTCGTGTACCAGGGCAGCGTCGAGCACGGTGCGGCTCACGGGGCCGACCTGGTCGAGCGAGCTCGCGAGCGCGATTGCGCCGTAGCGGGAGACACCACCGTATGTGGGCTTCAAGCCGACCGTGCCGGTCACGGCGCCCGGCTGACGGATCGAGCCGCCGGTGTCGGAGCCGAGCGCGATGGGTGCCTCGAACGCGGCGACGGCCGCGGACGATCCACCGCCCGAACCACCGGGGATGCGGCCGAGATCCCACGGGTTGCGGGTCGGGCCGTAGGCCGAGAACTCCGTGGATGAACCCATTGCGAACTCGTCCATGTTCGTCTTGCCAAGCAGCACGAGGCCGGCGTCACGAAGCCGCGCGACGACGGTCGCGTCGTAGGGCGGGATCCAGCCCTCGAGGATGCGAGAGCCGGCGGTGCTCGGCATGCCCAGCGTGCAGAGTACGTCCTTGATGGCGATCGGGATGCCGGCAAGCGGGCCGAGCTTCTCGCCCGCCTTGCGCTGCTTGTCGCTGGCCGCCGCGGTTTCGAGCGCCTTCTCGTTTACATGCAGGAAGGCGTGCACGTCCCCGTCGACCGCGGCGATGCGGTCGAGGTGCGCCTGCGTGATCTCGACCGATGTGGTCTCGCCGGACACGAGCTTTTCGGCAAGCTGTGCGGCCGTCGCGGTGGTGAGGTCTGTGCCCTTGGAAGACGCGGCCATTACTGCTCCTCGCCCAGGATCGCGGTCACGCGAAAGCGGCCCTCGTAGGAGTCCGGTGCTCCAGCGAGCGCCTCGGCCTGTGTCAGCGTCGGGCCGGGAGTGTCGGTGCGGTAGACATTCTCCAGCGGAATCGGGTGGCTCGTGCCAGGGACGTCATCGGTTGCGACTTCGCTTACCTTGTCGATGCTCGCCAGGATGATGCCGAGCTCGCCCGTGAGCTTGTTGATCTCGTCCTCGGTCAGTGCGATGCGGGCAAGGCCAGCGAGGTGACGAACGACATCGGGGGTGATCCCGGATGACGTCGAGTCGGCGGGCTGGGACTCTGCTGGTCGAGGCGCCGCGGGCTGGGACTCTGCTGGCTGGGACTCTGGCACAAAAACTCCGGACCTTGTCGTGGTGGGCCCGTCAATTCTAGACGGGCGCATGCGAGAGATTGACCCTGCCGATAGCTCGCGCCGTCTGCCAGAGTTGGCACATGCGAGCAGGTCGCACCAGAAGCGCTTCAGCCGTCGCGGCAGCGATCGGCGTCGCGACCGCGCTGGCACTGGCTGGATGCGCGCCGACCGGCCGATCGATCGCAGGCACGTGGCAGTTGGTGAAGGCGACGGATTCGAAGGGTGCCCTGGACCTCTCCGGACTGCACGTCACGCTCACCGTGAAGGGCGCCAAATCCGGCGGTCAGGGGCCGTGCAACTACTACGGGGTCGGATTCGACGCCTCAACTACTGGCCGGCGGATTCTCACTTCCGGGTCGGCCACCACCATGGGGTGCATCCCAAGTTCGCGCCTAGCCCTCGACTCTCGCTACTTCGCGGTTCTCGCCGGGCCGGTGACCGCAACCATCAAACACAACGATCTTGTACTGGTCGGTGCCAAGGGCACGCTCGAGTACAAACGCGACGACGCGTGAGCATCCGGGGCAGGGCGCGGGCGCTCGTGAGGGTGACGGCGCTCACACTCCTCGCGGCTGTCGCGGTCTCGGGATGCGCAGCAACCGGCCCATCCTCGTCCGATCCGCGGCTGCAGGGCACCTGGCACCTCGCGTCGGGAAGCGTGGACGGCAAGGGCATCCCGCTCGGCGGGCGTTCTGTAACGCTCACCATCGCGGATGCCGCGCACACGGGCGGCGACGATCCGTGTAGTCCGTATTCCGCTACCGTCACCGGCGGGATCGGTGTTGTGTACATCTACGCGACCCTCACCACGAATAATCGTGACAACTGCACGAATGCCGGTCTCAGCCGACTCGAGCGGCTCTACCTGTCTGCGCTCACATCCAGTCGATTCTCGGCCATTAACCAGGGCGCACTCGTCCTGACCTCGCCGTCGTCGACGCTCGTCTACGTGAGAACCCAACCCGCACCCATCGGTAGCGTGCGGAGCACCACCTGGGTGCTGTACTCCGTGGTGTCGCAGATTCCCACGGTGACGAGCGGACCGAACATCCACCCCATCCATCTCACCTTCGACGGCGGTAGTTCGCTTTCCATATCGTCCCCGTGCGTGACGGAGTCCGCGAACTATCAGATCGAAGGCGAGAACTTCGCGATCAGCCACGTCATCACCTATCCGGTGCTCGGCGGCAGTTGCAGCCTCGGGGACCGTGAGCTGTCCGCTGAGGCGGTCACGACCTTGGACGGTCCGCTGCTTCTCGACGTCAGTTCTGACGGAAGCGACAACGTCCCGATGCTGGTGATCACGAATCTTGATGACAATCTGCCTATCGTTTGGCGCGCAGAGAACTGACATCTGAGAGAGTGGTACCCAACTTGTTGGACCTGCAGCCGGCGAGAGGCAAGCAAAGCGACCCATCAAGGAGGACGGTTCGGTGCGCACTACGGCACGGTTCGGCGCGGTTGTCGCCGCCCTCGTGGTTGCTGCGCTCCTGCTTGCCGGATGCTCGTCACCGCGTGACGAAGGCGGTCCAGATCCCGCAATGCGCGGGCAGTGGGAGCTGATCAGCGCAACAGACGGGGCCGGCCCGATCTCGCTCGCCAACCAGCTCATCAGCCTGACGATCGCCGGCGACAACACGACGGCCGGACGCTCCACGTGCAGCGACTACACGGCCCGTGTCTATGGAACGCAGGAGAACCTGTGGATCACCACGACGCTGCCGCGCGCCGAGCACTGCGGGATCCAGGCACAGCAGGACATCGAGCAGCGTTACATCGCGGACCTGAACCGAGTGCGGTCATCCACCGTTGTCGGCGGCGTGCTCGACCTCCTCGCGCCGGGAGTCGACCTGCGATATCAGAGAGCCCTCGCCGTTCCCCTTGGTCTCGTCGTCGATCGCACCTGGAACCTCGCGACCGTGAGCGCCGACAGCTACTACGCGACGGCGAACCCGACGCCCGTTCCGCAGAAGGGTGCCTCGATCCATCTCACGCGCAACGGCGAACTCGGTGGCACAACCGGATGCCGTCGGTTCACCGCGAAATACACCGAGAACGCGGGTGAGATCGTGATCAGCAAGTTCAGCTACCAACT
Source organism: Galbitalea sp. (assembly GCA_036271875.1). Taxonomy (GTDB): domain Bacteria; phylum Actinomycetota; class Actinomycetes; order Actinomycetales; family Microbacteriaceae; genus Galbitalea. The sequence continues at coordinate 267,344 of DATAZU010000015.1, read as the reverse complement.
GCATGGCCGGTGCACGGAGAACGACGAGGCCGCAGACACCTACGTGATCAGCGTGATCGAAGCCGGGTTCACGTTCATCTCGGGGATCGGACAGCTCTCGGTGTCGAGCCCACGAGCCGAGATCTCACTCGGGTTCGTCGACTAGGCCGGGGGCCACCGGGTCTCCTCGCCGCTGCGCGCGAGACAGCTAGTTCGCGCTCGCCAGTGTTCGGTGAGCATCCCCGGCGTTGCCCCGCATCACGAGCTTCGCCTGGTCGATCGCAATCAGCGCCATGTTGCGCACGGACTCTGTACCGGGATCGAAGTACTCGTTGTGCCCGAGCGACTGTCCGAGCGACTCGCCCGTGATCACATCTGAACCACCGTTCACACCCATGGTGTGCGCACCGTAGCTCGGCGAAGACGGATCGCTGCCGAAGAACGCGCTGGTGGGCACCGGATCCCACGCGGCCGAGCCCACCCAGACGTTCGTGTGGTCGACGTGCAGGTCCTTCGCGGACTGCGCCGCGCTGCCGGGAGTGCCAACGAGAACGAGTGCGTCAACCGAGAAGTCGTACTGCGTCAACGCCATCAGCGCTGCGGTCGAACCGTAGCTGTGCGCAACGATCGTCGTAAACGGCTGGTTGCCCGACCTCAGGGTCTGCATCGCCTCGACGTCGCGGGCGAGCGCATCCCGAGCCTGGTCGGCGAGCTGGAGGGAGCCGATGTTGGTGAGATCGGGTGTCTGGTACCCCATCCATGCGACGACGGCAACGCTCTTGTGCGCGTCCGACGGATCCACCGCCGCGAGGCGGTGCAGCCAGTCCTTCTGCTGTTGGTAGAGGTCTTCCGCGTCCCCGGTCCACGCGCTCAACTGCCCGTCGACCGTGAAGAACATACCGGGGACCATGTAGGTCACGTAATCAGCAGTCTGCAGGTTGCCGAGCACGATCACGGCCTTGCCCTGGCCCGCCGTGTCGACGGACAGGAGCGAACGACTCGGGCCGTGCTTCGATGGCTTGAGCGCGGCATCCACCTTCGTTAGCATGTCGAGCGTGTGCTGGTCGGATGCCGCGAGCACGCGCCCCGCGACCGTCGTCATCTTCTGCTTGAGGCTCGCGATCGACTGGTGGACCCAGACACGGTTGGCCGTATTGCGAACGGAGTCCGGAAACCCGTCCAGGCTGCCAACCAGGCGCGGCGCCGAATTCGTAAGTTTGCTGCGATCGGACGAACTCAGCGATACCCAGAGCGCACTCACATCGGCAGCGCTCGGCGGATTGTCGACGACTTTGTTGACAATACTCGGCTCGTTGTGAACAATCTTGTCGATCTGCGCCGCCGACAAGCCGGCGATCGCGCGAACGAGTGAGATCCCGCTGAGAGTACGCAGCTGTGCCCGGCTGGACAGCGGAATTTCGAACGTGGACACCGGGATGCCGTGAGCGATCGCGCCCGGGTCGACGGCCGAACTTGGCGTGAGAACCGTCACCGGCGGGACAGCGTCCCCACTGGGAAGCACGATCGCGGGTCCGTGACCAACCGACAGCGTGGCGCTCCCCGAGGCATCGCTGAGGAGGCCGGTGCCGCTGAGAAGACCCGCGCTGATCGAAATGACAGCGCTTTCGGGCATGGTAAATGCCTCGGCCGCGGGTCCGTTTGCTGCCGAGGTGATAAGAAGCGCTGCGACGTCAAACAGCAATTCGGGTCAATCCCCTCGTTCACAGGATCGAAAACCCGAAATTCCCAGCGAGTTTTTAGTACGGGTGAACAGTCCTGCCCTCCCATGTTAGGGGGTATACAGGCCCGTTTGGGGGTCAACGGGTAAACACCTTGTAACGACTATGAAGGATTTTCACGACCTGGCCGTGATATTTTGCGCGTTCGCGCCGATTAATTGCGCGCCGGAGGGGCTAGTCGAGAGCCGACGGACCGCCATCGAGCAGCCGGGCGAACTGCTCGGCATCGATGATTCGAAGCCCCAACTCCTCGGCTTTCGTGAGCTTCGACCCCGCCCCGGGACCGGCGGCGACAAAATCGGTCTTCTTACTCACGCTGGATGCCGCCTTGCCGCCCGCCGCGATGATCGCCTCGATCGCGCCCTCCCGGGTGAATCCGTCGAGGCTCCCGGTGGCAACAACAGTGAGGCCGGCAAGCGTTCCGCCGGCGTCCCCCGCTGCGCCCGGTCCGGGGTGACCCGGAGTCGAGAACTGCACGCCGGCATCCGCCCACCGCTTCAGGATGTCCTGGTGCCAGTCCACCGCGAACCAGTCGATGAGCGCGTCGGCAATGATGCCGCCCACCCCCTCGACCGAGGCGAGCTCCTCGCGAGACGCCGCGCGGATCGCATCCAGAGACCCAAAGTAGTTCGCGAGCGCACGGGCCGCGACCGGACCGACGTGTCGGATGCTCAGTGCAACGAGGATGCGCCACAGCGGACTCGTCTTTGCCTTCTCCAGATTGGCGATGAGGCTGATGGCGTTGCTCGATGGAACGAAGTCGGCGTCTCCGTCGAAGACGGGCGCGTCCGAATTGCCCGTGTTTCCGTGAAACGGGCCGTCTTTCTTCTGGCGCTTGCGTTTGAAGGGCGTCTCCAGCTTGAGCTCGCCGTCGGGGCCGAGCTTGCGCTCTCCCGTCTCGACATCCCACACCCCGGTCGAGATGGGGAAGATCTTCTCGAGCGTCAGGTCGAAGAGGCCGGCCTCATTGCGCAGCGGTGGCTCCGCGGGTTCGGTCGGATGCGTCAGTGCGGCAGCCATGACTTCACCGAGCACCTCGATGTCGAGTGCTCCCCTGCTGCCGACGTGCTCGACGCGACCCCGAACCTGAGCGGGGCAGCTGAATGCATTGGGGCAGCGGAGGTCGACGTCCCCTTCCTTCGCGGGAGCGAGAGGCGTGCCACATTCCGGACAGTGGGTCGGCATGACGAACTCGCGTTCGGTCCCGTCGCGCAGTTCGACGACCGGGCCGAGAACCTCCGGGATGACATCGCCCGCCTTACGCAGCACGACCGTGTCACCGATCAGAACGCCCTTGGCTTTGACGACATCCTGATTGTGGAGAGTAGCCTGGCGAACCGTGCTACCGGCAACGCGCACGGGCTCCATGACCGCGAACGGCGTTGCCCGGCCGGTGCGACCAACGCTCACGACGATGTCGAGCAGCTTCGTATTGACCTGCTCGGGCGGGTACTTGTATGCGATGGCCCAGCGCGGCGCGCGACTGGTGGCGCCGAGCTCCTCGTGCAGTGCCAGTTCGTCGACCTTGACCACGATGCCGTCGATCTCGTGCTCGACACTGCCGCGGTGCTCGCCGTAGTACGTGATGAATTCGGCGGCCTCTTCTTTGGTCGTGACGACGCGGTAGTGCGGGCTGGTGCGCAGTCCCCATGCCCCCAGCAACTCGTAGGTCTCCGACTGGCTTTCCACGGGAGGGTTCGCCCACGCTCCGATGCCGTGGACGAACATGCTCAGACCCTCAAGGCGGCGATCCATCCGGATGATTCCGGCCGCGCTCTTACCTTCGCGCACCTGGCGCAAACTTCCGGATGCCGCGTTCCGTGGGTTCGCGAACACGCGCTCGCCGTCCGCCACTTGCTGCGCGTTGAGCTTCTCGAACGTCTCGACCTCGAAATAGACCTCGCCGCGAACCTCGACGAGCGGCGGAATCTCCGCGCCACCGTCGCTGCTCGGCTTGAGTCTCGATGGGATGCTCTTGATGTATGCGACGTTCTCGGTAACGTCTTCACCCACCACTCCGTCGCCGCGCGTTGCCGCACTCACGAGCACACCGTCGACGTAGCGCAGGTTGATCGCGAGCCCGTCGATCTTGAGCTCACACAGGTAGTCGACACGTCTGCCGGAATCGCGTTCTACCTTGGTGGCCCAGGCCAGGAATTCGTCGATGGAGAAAACGTTGTCGAGGCTGAGCATCCGCTCGGCGTGGGTGACGGGCGTGAACAGGGTCGTCTCGGCTCGCCCACCAACGGTCTGGGTCGGGCTGTCCTGGCTCTGCAGTTCGGGGAAGAGTCGCTCGAGCTCTTCCAGCCGACGAATCATGCGGTCGTAAGCCTCGTCGGATTCGAGCACCTCGTCGCGCTCGTAGTACGCGTCGCGCAGCTCAAGGATGCGATCGGTCAGCTGCTGCGCTTCGAGCTTCGCCGCATCCAGTTCGCCCAGTGAGTAGTTGTCAGCCACACGATCACTTTACGGCCGACCTCCGACTCAGTGCCCGCCCTCCTTTTTTCGGAGGTTGTGCCGCGCCGACACCAAATCCGGTCACACCAGCGGCATAACTGCCACACCAACAACTCCAGTCGCACAGCCTCCTGAAAAGGGAGAGTCAACTCGAGGCGATTAGGAAACCGGGACGGCAGAGACGGTGCGCTCGATCGTGCACTGGCCGAGCACCCGGGTGCCGACGTAAAGGACGGCGGACTGTCCGGGGGAAACCCCGTTCAGCGGGTTCACCGGACGGATGACGAGTTCATCGCTTCCCGAGCCGGCCGAAGGGCGGATAAACGCCACGGCGGGAACCGGGTCGGCATGGGCACGGATCTGAACGTCGCAGTCAAACGGGGTCTCGGGGTCCGCGGGCGGTAGCCCCGCCCAGCTGATCTTCGACCCGGCAAGCTCCGCGAGGTCGAGTGCCTCGCGCGGGCCGACCACGACGGTGTTGTCTTTCGGACGAATTTCCAGCACGAATCGCGGCTGCCCATCATCCGTCGGGAATCCGACGTTGAGCCCCTTGCGCTGCCCGATCGTGAATGCCAGCGCGCCCTCGTGAGTGCCCAGCACACTGCCGTCGCGGTCCAGGATGTCACCGCGCTCCGCACCAACACGATCGGCGAGCCAGCCACGGGTATCGCCATCCGGGATGAAGCAGATGTCGTGGCTGTCTGGCTTCGCAGCGACGCTGAATCCCCGAGCTGCGGCCTCGGCTCGAACCTCCGCCTTCGACGGCGTTGCCCCCAGGGGAAACATGCTGTGCGCGAGCTGGTCGGCGGTCAGCACTCCGAGCACGTACGACTGGTCCTTTGCCCATGCGGATGCGCGATGCAGCTCCCGATTGCCGTGGCTGTCGATGACGATCGAGGCGTAGTGCCCCGTCGCGACGGCGTCGAACCCGAGCGCGAGCGCCTTCTCGAGGAGGGCAGCGAACTTGATGCGCTCATTGCAGCGCATGCACGGGTTGGGCGTTCGTCCGGCCGTGTACTCCGCGACGAAATCGTCGACGACGTCCAGTTTGAACCGCTCGGAGAAATCCCACACGTAGTAGGGGATGCCGATGATGTTCGCGGCGCGCTGGGCATCCATCGAATCCTCGATCGTGCAGCATCCACGCGATCCCGTGCGCAGCGTGCCCGGATTGCGGCTCAGCGCCAGGTGGACGCCAACGACATCGTGTCCGGCGTCGACCGCTCGCGCAGCAGCGACGGCGGAGTCGACCCCGCCGCTCATCGCCGCTAAAACCTTCATGACGTCAAGCTTAGATCGGCCCGACCGTGCGTCCCCAGTCCTGCACACGGGGGTCGGCCAGGGATGGCACGGCGAAATTTCCCAGGTCGGCTGCCGCGAGCACGGACGGCACCACCAGCACGAAGGCGCCACTCGCGGTTGCGGATGCGATGCCGGTCGGCGAATCCTCGAGCGCGAGGCCGAGGGCGGGATCGGCTCCGAGGCGAGCGAATGCGGCCAGATAGACATCGGGATGCGGCTTGTGGCGCTCAACATCGTCGGCGCTCACGGTCACGGCGAAGCGGTCGGCGAGCCCGGACCCGGCGAGAGAGACATCCAGGAATCGGCGACCGCTGTTGCTCGCAACGGCAATCGGGACCCGGTCGCCGATCGCGTCGAGAAGATCGACGACCCCGGGCATCGGCTCCACCCCGCGAAGGAGCTCGACCTCGACCAGCTCGAGCATTCGCCCGGCGAGCGCGGGCCCTGCGCCCGGCGTGCCAAAGTAGCGAGCCATGGCCGCGCCCGCTGTCGCGACCGAACTGCCGATCAGCATGGTCTTCTGTTCCGGTCCGAACTCGAACCCGTGGTCCGCGAAAACGGCGGATTCGCCGACCGTCCAGGCGGGCTCTGTGTCGACGAGCAGTCCGTCACAGTCGAAGACGATCGCGCTGACACGCTCCGGAAGCCTCACCCGCCCACGCTATCCGAACCGAGCCAATCGAACCGGGCTCGCCCGCGACGCTATGTCGCGGGGATGTCCGGACTTTCGACCGTGATGAGCACGACTGCTGGTGTGTTCTTGGACTCGGCGACGGCCTGGAGACCGAGCACGGATGTGCCCGCTGCCGTGTCGCGCGTCAGCACGACCGAGTACCTTGCTGTCGTGGTCTTTGTGTCGCGCTCGGTCCAGCCGCCGAGCACCAGCAGCTTCTCCATGGCCTCCGCCTGCGTGATCGGATCGAATCCCTTGTTCGTCGCGACCGCGCGGGCAACGCCATAGTACGCATCGGCCGACTTGGTCGCGGCGATCAGCTTCGAGTCGTCGTCGACGGTCGCGATGTCGGTTGCTGCGATGAGTGCCTGGATTGCATCCGCGGTCTTCACCGTCACCGACTTTGCGCTCGCCGCCGTGAGTTTCGCGGGATAAGCGGGCGCGAGCCCGCTGAGCGCGGTCGAGACCGAGCTCTTCGCCGTCGGGGTCGCCTTCGGCGTGCTTGAGCCGGACGTGCAGCCGGCGAGCGTCAAACCGATCGCGACGGCAAGCAGGCTCGCGATCGCAGCGAGCCTGAACCTATGCACGCGCGCCGACGGGAGCGTCAGCCATCCCCGCCGTGCTCGCGCGAGTCACGGCATCCGGCAGCGCCGCAAGCAGGGCGTCGATGTCGGCCTCGGTCGTGCTCTCGCCGAGTGTCATCCGCAACGCGCCTCGCGCATCCGATGGGCTCAATCCCATCGAGATGAGTACGTGAGACGACTCGGGTACGCCGGCCTGGCAGGCCGACCCGGTCGAGACGGAGAAACCGGCGACGTCGAGAAGGAACAGCAGCGAATCGCCTTCGCATCCCGGGAACGTGAAGTGGACGTTTCCTGGCAGTCGATCAACCGGATCGCCCCGCAGCAGGGCATCGGGCACGGTCGACCGGATGCCCGCGATGAGGCGATCGCGTAGGTCACCCAGGTGTGCCTGACGTGCCGCGATGTCCGAGGTTGCGAGCTTCGCAGCGACGCCGAAGGCCACCGCGCCAGCCGCATCCTGTGTGCCCGATCGTGAGCGCTGCTGATTGCCGCCGTGGAGCAACGGGATGACCTTCGCGCTGCGAGCGATGAGGAGCGCGCCGACACCGACCGGGCCAGCGATCTTGTGCGCCGAGACGCTGAGCGCCGCCGCACCCATCGCATGGAAATCGATCGGGATATAGCCGTATGCGGCAACGGCGTCGACGTGAACGGGAACACCGTGCACGGCCGCAAGCCCGATGACGCGCTCGACCGGCTGGATCGTACCGACCTCGTTGTTGGCGAGCAGGATGCTAACCAGGGCAACGTCATCCCCGAGCATCCGCTCGAGAGCCGCGAGATCGATGCGACCGACGGAGTCGATCGGGACCTCTTCGACGATCGCGCCCTCGTAGTGCCCGAGCCACTCGGCGGCGTCGATCGTGGCGTGGTGCTCGCCCGCCGCGATCAAGACGCGCGGATGCCCGTGAGGGGCGGCAGAAGGCCCTTCCGACGCGTCGGATAGGGCCTTCTGCCGCCCCTCAGCGCTGTTGCGCGCCCAGAACAGGCCCTTAATGGCGAGGTTGATCGATTCGGTGCCGCCCGACGTGAAAGTCACCTCGATCGGATTCGCTCCGAGGGATGCCGCGACCAGTTCGCGGGACTCCTCGAGCATCCGCTTGGCGTTCTGCCCCTGGCTGTGGATGGAGGCCGGATTTCCGACGACGGACATCGCGTCGACATAGGCCCTCAGAACATCCGAGTTGATCGGCGTCGTCGCCGCGTGGTCGAGATAGATCGCCATGACCATCCCTTCGTAACATTCCTGACTCGCAGAATAACTACTCTAGAACGCATGCCCTCGGTCGACCCCCTGTCCAATCTGGGCGTTCGCCAAGGATCGAGGGGCGGCGAGCTGCGGGTCTGGTCGCGAAACGCGACCGGCATGGACCTGGTGATTTTCGACAGCAAAGACCCGAGCTGGATCACGGCGGTGCGGCCGATGACCGGCAACGACCACGGGGTCTGGAGCGTGACGAGCTCGCGACTCGCCGCCGGCACACGTTACGCGATCCGCGCATCCGGGCCGAAAGGCACAACACACGACTTCGACCCGACCCGCAACCTGATCGACCCGTATGCCAGGGGCCTGGCACGCGCGACCACGGGCGAGTGGCGCTCCTATGTCCAGGATGATGCCTTCGACTGGGGCGGATCGCGCAAACCGCAGACCCCCAGGGACCACACCGTGATCTACGAGGCGCACGTCAAGGGTCTCACCAGGGCGAATCCGAGTGTGCCGGAGGAGTTGCGCGGGACATACGCCGCACTCGCCCACGAGAGCACGATCGCATACCTGAAGGACCTCGGCGTCACGGCGATCGAACTGCTCCCCATCCACCAGTCGGTGAGCGAGCAGAGGCTCATCAAGCAGGGACTGGCCAACTACTGGGGCTACAACACGCTCAACTTTTTTACGCCGCACGCGAGCTATGCCAGTCGCGAGGCGCAGTTCGGCGGGACCGGCGCCGTGCTGCGCGAGTTCAAGGGCATGGTCAAGCTGCTGCACGAGGCCGGGCTCGAGGTGATCCTCGACGTGGTATACAACCACACGTCGGAAGAGGGTCCCGGCGGCCCGACGACCTCCCTGCGCGGCCTCGACAACGCGTCCTACTACCGTCAGATGGCGGACGGCGACTACATCGACGTCACCGGATGCGGCAACACCGTCGACTTCTCGCTGCCTGCCGCGCAGCGCCTCGTGCTCGATTCGCTGCGCTACTGGGCGACCGACGTGCAGGTCGACGGCTTCCGGTTCGATCTTGCCGCAACGCTCGGGCGCGACGCGGGCGCGGACTTCGATCCGCAGCATCCGCTTCTCGCTGCGATCGCCAACGACCCGCAGCTCGACGGAGTCAAGAGGATCGCCGAACCGTGGGATGTCGGGATGGGGGGATGGCAGGTAGGCAAGTTTCCCGAGGGCTGGTCGGAGTGGAACGACGGCTTCCGCGACCGCGCCCGCGACTTCTGGCTGACGGACATCGCCGCCGAGCGCCACACGGGATCCGCGGCCCAGGGCATTGGCGGGTTTGCGCGACGACTGGCCGGATCCTCACACGTGTTCTCCGAGGCGCGCGGGCCGATGGCATCAGTCAACTTCATCACCGCCCACGACGGGTTCACGATGGCCGACCTCACCGCGTACAACCAGAAGCACAACCTGGGAAACGGCGAGAACAATCGGGACGGTACAGACAACAACCACTCGTTTAATCACGGCGTCGAGGGGCCGACCCGGGATGATGAGGTTCTCGCGGCGCGCTGCAAGGCCATGCGCAACCTGATGGGCACGCTGCTGCTCTCGGCTGGCATCCCCATGATCACTGCTGGCGATGAATTCGGTCGGAGCCAGCGTGGCAATAACAACGCGTACTGCCTCGACAGCGAGCTGACCTGGCTCGGCTGGGGCGAACGCGAGGAGTGGCAGGATGACCTGCTCGCGGTCACCAAGACGCTGCTGAGATTGCGGCGGGAGAATCCCGCACTGCGGCCGGTGCGCTACGGGCGATTCGGCGAGACGGTGCCGTCCGCGTCGCAGATGGACTGGTACAACACGGATGGCCTGTCCATGCGCGAGAAGGACTGGAACTCGCCGACGGCGCGGACCCTGCAGTATCTCGCCGCATCAACGCCGGAATTTGAGGAGTTCAACCGCATCCTGCTAGTGGTGCACGGCTTGGAACAGGACGTCACGATCACGCTGCCCGAGCACGCGGGTGTTTCCGGCTTCACGCTGCTGTGGGATTCGGCGCGCGACGATCTGCTCGGCGCGGCACTCGATCACCAACCGGGAGACGACGTGCGCGTGAGCTCCACCTCGATGCAGCTCTATCGCGCAGTCTCGGTGGTCGAGTAGCACCCGCGATAATGAGTGCGTGCCAAGTACCCCGGCCACCGCAGCACTGACGGCAGCGGGCATTCACTTCACCGAGCACGCGTACGACCACGATCCGTCGAACCGCAGTTTCGGCGAGGAGGCGGCATCCGCCCTTGACCTCGACCCCGAGCAGGTGTTCAAGACCCTCTTGATCGACGTGGATGGACGCCTGGTCGTCGGGATCGTTCCCGTCACGGGCAGGCTCGACCTTGGCGCCATCGCGGCCGCCGTGCACGGAAAGCGTGCGGCGCTCGCCGAGCCCGCGACCGCCGAGCGCAAGACCGGATACCTGGTCGGCGGCATCTCACCCATCGGTCAGAAGACCGCACTCGATACGGTGCTCGATGAGACCGCCGAACTCTTCGAGACGGTGTTCGTCTCTGGCGGCAGGCGCGGGTTCGATATCGAGCTTTCGCCCGCCGATCTCATCCGCATCACCGGTGCAACGGTCGCTGCGATCGCCCGCGATTAGATCGCTCGTCCTCGAGCGCAGAGGCGCCACCGCTCGAGGTAGGAAAAACGCACGAGCGGTGGCGACCTGGGCGGCCACGGGCGGAAGATCCGGCTTCTACGACAGCGCCGAATGGGCTCTCGGTAGACGACGGCGAGCGCACGCAGACCCGATCTGCCACGCCGAATCCGTCACCAGAATTCCCGCCGCGGGGCCGACCACGATCCTGTTGGCTACTCCCCCGAGTACCGACAGGGTCGTGGAGACCTCACAGTGCGGTGAACCGGAGTTGCCAGGCGCACACAGCGATTGCGTCACGCCGCCTCCAGTTCGAGTTAGTCGCGATCGCTCATGCATTGCGCTGCGGCGAGTCGGCGGGAGCTAGGGACTCCCACCGACTCGCCGGGCTAGGCAGGTGAAACGGATCGTGACGAAACGGTTTTGTTTCTTGCGGGTATGCGGGGGTGTCTCAAATCTGTCCCCGCTTCCAAACGATATTGAGTCCTCCCAACGGAGGACAAGACTGCCGATCCACCCAATACTGGGGTAGCTCACCCTATTAAAAGTGCTGGTAAGAGGTTTGTTTCATGCCGAACCCGGTGCGACGCGTTTCGCAATTCGGGGTACAAATGTCGGCGCCCCTCGCGGTCTGATTTGGATCGCTGCGCGCAAATCGGGGTACAAATTCCACGGCGGATGAGACCACAGCTCATAGATTTTTCCAATCGTTAACCCCGCCTCGGCTATCGTGCTTAAAGGCCCCCATTCGGGGGTAGAACCCAGAGGAACGGTGGTCATGACTCCACGAAACGACTCGATCCCCGCGGCGCGGCCAACCGGCCGCGGCGCACGAAAGGCGCTGGTACTCGCCGCGGCCATGGCCCTGGTCACGGGCACCACGCTCGCCTCAGCAGCGCCCGCGCTTGCCAATTCCGTTGGTCACACGCACCGATCGGACCACGATTCCGCGCTCACTCCGCACACACACTTCACGATGAAACCAGACGGCTCGAGCGGCCTGACGGCGGGAGGCGAGAACATTCCCAACATCGATGTTGTGAAGAAGACGGTCGCGACGTACTACGGGGACCCGGGTACCGGGATCGCCAACACCACGGCGTCGCCATACATCTCGCAGATGGATCACATCGTGTCCGCGATGCGGGCGGAACTGCCGCACGACTACGCGATGGCGAAGCGCTCGGGGAAGACGCCAGCTATCGTCCTGGACACGGACGACACGATGCTCGAGACCTACGACTACGAAGTCGGCCAGATGCATTTCAATTTCAACCCAGGGCTCAACGACGCGGACATCCTGGCTGAGGGCTTCCCCGCGACACCAGCAATGGTCGGCTTTGAAAACTACGCGCGATCCCTCGGGTTCGTCGTGATCGGAATCACCGGACGCAGCTCGACGGAACAGGCAGCGTCGATCCAGAACCTCGCCAACGTCGGCTACACGGGTTTCACGACGAGCAACTACTACGTCAAATGGGCGGCGGGAGCGCAGCCGAGCTACGTCACCTGTGCGACGACAACGTGCAGCACCGTCGAGTACAAGGCCGAGACGCGCAGGCACCTTGAGAAGGACCTCGGCTACGACGTCGCACTGAACGTCGGCGACCAGTGGTCCGACCTGCAGGGTGGATTCGCGGACCACATCCAGAAGTTGCCCAATCCGACCTACTACCTCCCGTCGCCCGACCTGCCGGGCGTCTCCGAACCGCAGCTGGCCGCGCGCACACAGTTCACAATGAAGGCCGATGGTTCGAGCGGATTGACCCAGGGCGGCGAAGGCATCCCGAACGTCGATTCCGTCAAGGCAACGATCGCCGCGTACTACGGAGACACGGGAACCGGAACATCGAACAAGTCGTCATCGCCGTACATCTCGGAGATGCAGCGGATCATTCGTACCGCAGCTCCACGCGTTGCGGCAGCGTGCTCTACCCAGTCGAAGCGGCACCGTAGGCCAGCAATCGTGCTCGATGCCGACGACACCACCCTGTGGACCTACGACATGGAGGTCGGCGCGATGCACTTCGTGTATGACCCCACCCTCCAGAACTACTGGGTACAGAACCAGCTGTTCCCTGCCGTTCCCTCGATGACGAGCCTGGCCGCGATCGCCCAGAAGGCCGGATGCGCAGTCATCGGGCTGACCGGTCGCAACGACGACCAGAAGGCAGCAACCATCGCAAATCTTGCGAAGGTCGGCTATCCGGAGTTCACCGCCGCGAACTATTACACGAAGTGGACGGGAGTTGGAGCATCGCAGCAGCCGGCGTACATCACGTGCGCGGTTGCCAACGCGTGCACGACGATCGAATATAAGTCGCAGACGCGAGCCCACATCGAATCGGCGGCCGGCGGCGACTATGACATCGTCGCCAACTTCGGTGACCAGTGCAGCGACCTCATCGGAGGGCACGCCGACCTCGACGTGAAGCTGCCGAATCCGACGTACTACCTGCCCTAGAGTGCTCGAGCGCGGGTCCCGGGATTCGGGATCCGCGCTCAGTGTGCGACGGCGATGAGCCCCAGCTCGGCAGGGTTCGCCAGGAGCGGGCTCGACGGAACAACGCGAACGTTATAGCCGAAGCTCCCGGGGCGATCGAGTTCGACCGTGCCGGTAAACGTGGTCGGCTGGCCCGCTTCCGCGGAGTCGAGCTCCAGCCGCTGGTGGTGCACATCCGAGAGCTTGTCGCCGTCGCGTGCTCGTCCGTAGACCACCTCAACTGCCACGTCATCGGGAGACAGGCCGTCGAGGGCGACCAGCGCACGCACCTGCAAGGCGTCGCCGATCTGAGGCACAACATCCACGCCGCCGGATTCCACGTGCAGAACCTGCACCTTCGGCCACGCCTGGCTGAGCCGCGACTTCCAGGCGGAGAGTTCACGAGCCGGGGCGTATGCCGACGCCGAGATCTCACGCTCGGACTGCGCCGCCGGAACGTACAGGCGGTTGACGTACTCCTTGACCATCCTGTCCGCGCTCAGTGCAGGCGAGAGCGTCGCGAGCGTGTGCCGGATGTTTTCAACCCAGCGGGTCGGCACACCGTCCTTGTTGCGATCGTAGAAGCGCGGAGCGATCTGGTGCTCGATCAGGTCGTACATCGAGTGCGCCTCGAGGTCGTCGCGCTCTGACGGGTCGTTGGTGTCCGCCGTCGGGATGGCCCAGCCGTTCTCGCCGTCGAAGAATTCGGCCCACCAACCATCAAGGATCGACAGGTTGAGCGAGCCGTTCAGGGCCGCCTTCATTCCGCTGGTTCCGCAGGCTTCCAGTGGACGCAGCGGGTTGTTGAGCCAGATATCGGTTCCGGGATAGAGCACCTGTGCCATCGCGATGTCGTAGTTGGGCAGGAAGACCATGCGGTGTCGCACGTCCGCAGCCGCCGCGAACTCGATCAGCTGCTGGATGAGGCGCTTGCCCTCGTCGTCCGCCGGATGCGATTTGCCCGCAATCACGATCTGCACGGGGCGCGTCGGGTGCGTGAGCAACGCGCGCAAGCGCTCCGGATCGCGCAGCATGAGGGTAAGACGCTTGTAGGTGGGGACGCGGCGGGCGAAACCGATCGTGAGCACCTCCGGGTCAAGGATCTGACCGAACCACGCGGGGACGCCAGCTCCCGGGTTCTGCTCCTCCCAGGATGCGACGAGTCGCTTGCGCGCATCCTCGACAAGCTTCTTCTTCATCTCACGGCGCACGTTCCAAATATCTGCATCCGTAACGGAGTCGCTCGTCCAGTCGCACGCGGTGTTGTCGGTCGTGCCGAATTTCTCGGATGCGAGTTCGACCAGCAGCGGGTCGGTCCAGGTCGGCGCGTGAACTCCGTTCGTCACCGACGTGATGGGCACGTCGTCCTGGTCGAAACCCGGCCAGAGGGCGCCGAACATCCCGCGCGATACGTCGCCGTGCAGCAGGGAGACTCCGTTCGCCCGCTGGCCGAGGCGCAGGCCCATTACCGCCATGTTGAACGTGTCCGCCGTGCCGCCCTCGTAGTTCTCCGCTCCGAGCGCGAGCACCTGCTCCCCGTCAACTCCGGGAAGCAGGTCGGTTGAGAAGTAGCGCTCAACCAGGGTCGAGTCGAAACGATCGATGCCTGCCGGAACCGGCGTGTGCGTCGTGAAGACCGTGCCGGCACGAACCACCTGCAGCGCCTCGTCGAAGCTCAGGCCGCCGCCGATGAGATCGCTGATGCGCTCGAGCCCCAGGAACCCGGCGTGGCCCTCGTTGGTGTGGAACACCTCGGGTGCCGAAGCGCCCGTCAGCTCCGTATATACCTTGATCGCGCGCACTCCCCCAATGCCGAGCAGCAGCTCCTGGAGCAGGCGATGTTCGCCACCACCGCCGTACAGCCGGTCGGTGACGAACCGCAGCGAGTCGTCGTTCTCCGGGACATCCGTGTCGAGGAGCAGAAGCGTGACCCGGCCAACGTCCACCTTCCAGATGCGCGCGGAGAGTGCCTTGCCGTCCGGCAGCGCGAGCGTGACCTGCGCGGCCGTGCCATCCGGGTGGCGCAGCACGCGCAGCGGCAGGCCATCGGGATCGAGGACCGGGTAGGTCTCCTGCTGCCAGCCGTCGCGCGAAATCGCCTGGCGGAAGTACCCCGCGCGATAGAACAGACCGGCCGCAATGATCGGCACGCCGAGGTCGGATGCGCTCTTGAGGTGATCACCCGCGAGGATGCCGAGGCCGCCGGAGTACTGCGGCAATGCGGCGGCGATACCGAACTCGGGCGAGAAGTACGCGATCGACTTGGGCGCATCCGTCAGTGTCTGATACCAGCGTGGCTCGGTGAGATAGGCGTGCAGGTCGTCACGCAGTTCGTTCGCGCGCTTGACGAATGCCTTGTCCGCGACAAGTTCGTCGAGACGAGCCGGCTCGATGATGCCAAGAAGCCCGACCGGGTCGTGATCGCTCTCCTCCCAGCCTTTCGGGCTGATCGACTCGAAAAGCCGAAGCGTCGGCTGGTGCCATGACCAGCGGAGGTTGGTCGCGAGCTCCTCAAGGGCGGAGAGCTCAGCGGGGAGAACGGTGCGAACGGTAAACCGACGAATTGCCTTCACCGTGCAAGCCTAGAGGGCAACCGGGGGTGGAATGCAAACGCTTACAAAACAGGGCATGATTGCCGCTCGAACTGCGTGGGCTGATCGGCCGAGCGCGGCGGCTACGGGTTCACGATCGACGAAATGATCGATGCCCCAAGGAGGAAGACCAGTGGAGTCAGAAGCAGGAATCCGGCGATCATCGCCAGCACTCGCGAACGGCCACCCCGAACTCCGGCGATGATGGCCAGCACGATCACGGGAATGAGCCCGAATATTCCGATCAGCATGAAAACACCGGCGATCGACACCCACGGTTCTGGCCACAGCAGGTCGGAGTTGTCGCTGATGTCCCCGGTAGCCGCCGCAGCAAAGAGGGTCCAGAGTCCGCCCGTGACGAGCACACCCAGCCAGAACGTGGTCCAACTCAGAGCGGAGGGGCGGCGCTTCGCCACCGCGGTCACCTCGTATTTGGCGATTGCCGGGTTATCGGTCACAGGAATCTCGATTCCGTCGCCGTTTCCGTCATGCGGTGATCATGACTCATTTATCGCGGTTCGCGCCACATCGTTGTAATGCGCGCGTCGCTGAGGACGGCGGAAATCGAGCCAACCGAACGGAAGCCCGCTCGCTGGTAGCGGTGATCATTGGCCGGATTGGTCGACTCCAGGTAAGCCGGGATGCCCCGCGCATCCCAGCCCCTCAGGTTCTCCGCCAGCAGCTGCTGGGCGATCCCGTGGCCGCGCGAGTTCGGATGGGTCGCAAGCAGGCCGAGGTAGGCATGCGGCACGTCGTGCGGATGCGCAGCGTCGAAACGGTCGTAGAGCTCGAGAAGCGCATCCAGGTCGTCGCCGGCGAAGGTGTCGTGCAGCAGGTCCATCAGCTCGGCTTCTTGCGTATCCGAGAGTTCGGTCTCGCCGGGAGGCGTCCAGAGCGCGGTGGCGCCGTCCGTGACATAGGCACCGCCGTGTCGCAGGGAGCCTTCGGCATAGATGCGCCAGAACGGGTCGAGATGGTCGCTCACGCCATCCGGCCGCGCGAGAGCCGGCCCCCACACCGGGTCGTCGAGGAAGGCGAGGGTGAGTATCCGGGCAATCTCCTCGACGTCGTCGGATGTGGCAAGCCGGAAGTCCATGGAATGAAGTTACCCGGGAATCTCTCGGATCGAGAGTTACCCGAGGCCGGTTAGTGGAGGATGCACGTGACCGCAACCCGCTCGGCGCGAGAGGGTTACGCGGTAGCGTTTAGCTGTGGCTATAGACGAATCTACGATTGCAGCCGCAAGCGTGAGCACCGGCGGTGGCCCGCAGTTCGAACCCGGCATCGGCCGCATCCCGATCCGGAATCTGACGCCGGTGCAGCCCGAAAATCGCTGGCCCGCCAAGGCTTTCGTTGGCGAGGTCGTCCCGTTCGGCGCCACCGTCTTCCGTGAGGGCCACGACCTGCTCGGCGTCGATCTGTTGCTCGTCGATCCCGAGGGGCAACAGTCGCGGCATCGGATGAGCCCCACGGCCCCGGGAACCGATCGCTGGCGCGCGCTCGCGCGACTCGACCACGAGGGCACGTGGCACTTCCGGGTTCGGGGATATAGCGACGACTGGGCCAGTTGGCTGCACAACGCCGACATCAAGATTCCGATCGGGCAGGATGTCGAACTCGTCTTCGCGGAGGGCCTCGAGTTGCTCACGCGTGCCGGCAGCACGCGACCGGTGAAGGACGCCGCAGCAGCCCTCGCCGACACCGCACTCGCGCCCGACGAACGACTCGCCGCGGCCCACACCCCGAAGCTCGCCGCACTGCTGGCCGCGCGCCCGCTCGCCAGCCTCGAGACGCTCAGCGAACAGCACGCAATTCGGGTCGAACGCGAGCGCAGCGGGGTCGGTGCGTGGTACGAGTTCTTTCCACGCAGTATCGGCGCCAGGAAGAACGCGGACGGCTCGTGGAATTCGGGCACGTTCACGACCGCAGCAACACGACTGCCCGCGGTCGCCGCGATGGGATTCGATGTCGTATACCTGCCTCCGATCTCGCCGATCGGGACGAGCTTCCGCAAGGGCCCGAACAACACGCTGAACGCGGAACCAAACGACCCGGGCTCGCCATGGGCAATCGGATCGCCGGATGGCGGGCACGACGCCATCCATCCCGATCTTGGTACGGTCGCCGATTTCAGCGCGTTCGTTCGCGCGGCGGCTCACAACGGGCTCGAGGTCGCGATCGACCTGGCGCTGCAGTGTTCGCCCGATCATCCATGGGTAACGCAGCACCCGGAGTGGTTCACACACCTGCCGGACGGCTCGATCGCCTATGCGGAGAATCCGCCGAAGAAGTACCAGGACATCTATCCGCTGAACTTCGACAACGATCCAATTGGCATCCGCGAGGAAGTCCTGCGGATTGTGAAGTACTGGATCGGGCTCGGCGTCAGGATCTTCCGCGTCGACAATCCGCACACGAAGCCGCTGAACTTCTGGGAGTGGCTGCTGTTCGAGGTGAACTCGGAGAATCCGGACGTGGTGTTCTTCGCCGAAGCGTTTACCCAGCCGGCGATGATGCAGTCGCTCGCTGGAGCCGGATTCCAACAGTCGTACTCGTACTTCACCTGGCGCAACACCAAGGAAGAGCTCGAGGAGTTCTTCGTGCAGATCAGCGACGAGTGGAGCGCCTTCTTCCGGCCGAACCTGTTCGTGAATACCCCGGACATCCTGACCGAGTACCTGCAGTTCGGCGGGGTGCCCGCGTACAAGATTCGCGCGACGCTCGCCGCCACGGCCGCCCCCAGCTGGGGCGTGTACTCGGGCTACGAGCTGTTTGAGGATGTTGCCCGCGCCGGTAGCGAAGAGAACGTGGACAACGAGAAGTACGAGTATCGACCGCGTGACTTCGCGAAGGCCGAAAAGCTCGGCGCGTCGCTGGCGCCATATCTGACCCGGCTGAACGGCATTCGGATCGCGCATCCCGCACTACGGCAGCTGCGCAACCTGTCGCTGCACTGGAGCGATGACGACGCGATCCTCGTGTACTCGAAGCACCTCGACGGGCGATTCACCGCGGATGGGGTGGCCGATACCCTGATCATGGTTGCGAACGTCGATCCGCACTCGGTGCGGGAGACGAGCGTGCACCTCGACCTCGAGGCGCTCGGCCTGCCGGCGGGGGCCAGGTTCGAGGTCGTCGATCTGCTGACCGAGCAGCGCTTCACGTGGGCCGAACACAATTACGTTCGACTGGATGCGTTCACGCAGCCGGTGCACATCCTGAGCGTCCAGCACGGAAAGGCGAAGTGATGGCCGAACCGAAGAAGCCCAAGTCGACCACCCCGGTCCCTGAGACCACCCCGGTCCCTGAGACAACCCCGGTCCCTGAGCTTGTCGAAGGGCCCAAAGCGAAGAAGTCGCCCGCGAAGAAGTCGCCCGTCTCCGTCGACTCGACCATCGAGTTCCCGGCACTCGATCCCGGGCTCGTCGCGGCGCTCGTCGGTGGCTACCACCCGCAGCCGCACTCGACGCTCGGCCAACATCCCATCCAGGCCGGGTTCGTCATCCGAACGGTCCGGCCGCTCGCGAAGACGGTCACCGCGATCCGGGCGGACGGCTCCCGCATCCCGCTCTCGCACCTCGACCAGGGCCTGTGGCAGGGGTTCGCGCCGGGCCTCGGCCAGGCGTACGCCCTCGAGGCGACCTATGAGGACGCACCCGACTGGACAACGGATGACCCGTACCGCTTCGTCCCGTCCGTGGGTGAAGTCGATCTCTACCTCTGGGGCCAGGGTCGGCACGAGCAGCTGTGGGACATGCTCGGCGCGCACTATCGGCCCCACGAGGGGGTCCAGGGCACGGCATTCAGCGTCTGGGCGCCGCATGCCAAGGCGGTTCGAGTCCTCGGCGACTTCAACGGCTGGAATGGCGAGCTCTGGGCGATGCGCAGGCTCGACGACGTCGGCGTGTGGGAACTCTTCGCGCCCGGACTGGTGCCGGGAAGCGCATACAAGTTTGAGCTGCAGACCGCCGCCGGCGATTGGGTGACACGAGCCGACCCGATGGCGCGATACACCGAGCGGCCGCCGGCCACCGCATCCGTCGTCGGTGAGTCCAGGTACGTCTGGTCGGACAATGGATGGCTCGCCCAGCGCGCCGCGCACAACCCGCACGACGGCGCGATGAGCATCTACGAGCTGCACGTCGGCTCGTGGCGCGCTGGACTCGGTTATCGCGAGCTCGCCGACCAGTTGATCGAGTACATCCACGAGACCGGATTCACGCACGTCGAATTCATGCCCCTCGCCGAGCATCCCTATGGGCCGTCGTGGGGCTATCAGGTCACCGGCTACTACGCACCGACGTCGCGGTTCGGACATCCGGATGATCTCAAGTACCTGATTGATCGGCTGCACCAGGCGTCCATCGGCGTGATCATGGACTGGGTTCCCGGCCATTTCCCCAAGGACGAATGGGCACTCGGGCGCTTCGACGGGCAGGCGCTGTACGAGCACTCCGATCCGCGGCGCGGCGAGCACAAGGACTGGGGCACCTACATCTTCAACTTCGGCGACTCGCAGGTGCGCAATTTTCTTGTCGCTAACGCTCTGTACTGGCTCGAGGAATTCCACATCGACGGGCTGCGCGTGGACGCCGTGGCATCCATTCTTTACCTTGATTACTCGCGCGAAGAGGGCGAGTGGGAGCCGAACATCCACGGTGGCCGGGAGAACCTCGAGGCGATCAGCTTCCTGCAGGAGGTCAACGCGACGGCGTACAAGCGCAACGCCGGCGTCGTGATGGCGGCCGAGGAGTCGACGTCGTATCCCGGCGTGACGCATCCGACCTCGTCGGGCGGGCTCGGCTTCGGCGAGAAGTGGAACATGGGCTGGATGCACGACAGCCTGCAGTACATCGAGGAAGACCCGATGTATCGCTCGTACCACCACAACGAGATCACGTTCTCGTTCCTCTACGCGTTCAGCGAGAACTTCATTCTGCCGATCAGCCACGACGAGGTCGTGTACGGCAAGGGGTCGCTGCTCACGAAAATGCCCGGCGACCAGTGGCAGAAGCTCGCGAACGTGCGCGCGTACCTGGCGTTCATGTGGGCGCATCCGGGCAAACAGCTGCTCTTCATGGGCTCGGAGTTCGGCCAGCCGTCGGAGTGGAGCGAGGAGCGGTCGCTCGACTGGTGGATCCTCGACCAGCCGGCGCACCAGGGGCTGCTGCGCATGGTCGGGCAACTCAACCGCGTCTACCGCGACGAGCCCGCTCTCTGGCAGCAGGACAACTCCCCCGCGGGCTTCGAGTGGCTGGACGGCGGTGACGCCGAGCACAACGTCGTCTCGTTCCTGCGTTGGTCGGCGGATGGCCAGCCCGTAGCCATCCTCATGAATTTCAGCGGCAATCCGGTCGGGCCGTACCGTGTCGGGTTGCCGTTCGCGGGCGAGTGGGATGAGATCCTGAACACGGATGCGTCGGAATTCGGCGGATCCGGTGTCGGCAACTTCGGTGCCGTGCACGCGAGCGATGAGCCATGGGCCGGGCGTCCCGCGTCCGCAGAGCTGACGCTGCCGCCGCTCGCCGGCCTCTGGCTCAAGCTGCGCCGCTAGCCCCGCCTTTTGCCCCCGTAGGGAGCGTTTGCGCCCGTTTGAAAGGGCGCAGACGCTCCCTACGGGGGCAAAAGCGAGAAGGCGGCTAGTAGAGCAGCCCGGTCAGGCGCCGACGAGCAGCCACGACGACGGGGTCTTCCGCGCCGAGAATCTCGAAATAGTCGAGCACTCGCTGGCGAACCGTATTCTTGTCCGCAGCATCCTGATCCGGGAACAGCGTGAGCAGCAGGTCGAACGCGGCAGCGGCATCCCCGAGGCTGAGCTCGAGATCGGCCAGAGCGAGCTGTGCGTCGAGCCCGCCGGTGGCAGCAGCGGCACGGATGTCGTCGGCCAGCTTCCCGTCGAGCCTCTGCAACAGCGAAACCTGAGCGAGTCCGGCGACGGCGAGCGCATCGCGCGGGTTCTGCGCGATCGCCGTCTTGTATTCCGCGATGGCGGTCGCGTAGTCGCCCGCCGAAATTGCATCGAACGCTTCCTGGTGGTGCGGTGGCAGCGGCTCCTCAACGGGTTCGGCAGCCGCATCCGCTCCCGGCACTGTGCCGGTGACACCCTCCTGCTGCGCCACGGTCAGCACCTGGTCGAAGACCTGGCGAACCTCCGCCTCCGGATAGTCACCGACGTAGAGCGGAAGCACACGCCCACCGATCACGGCAAGCACCGTCGGAACCTGCTGCACCTTGAGTGACTGCACCAGCTGCGGGTTGCGTGGGCCATCGACAACCACGTGCGCAAGCTTGCCGCCGAACGACTCAACGAGAGACCCGAGGACCGGCTCGATGCCCTGGCCGTAGAACTCGAGGATGGCCGGGACGGTCTTCGAGAGCTCGAGCACCTGCCCGAAGTTTGCATCCGTCGCCTCGATCGTCGCCGAGGAGGATGCACCGGCCGTGCCCTGCGGACGCGGGTTGACGAGACCGGACAGGTCGACCGCGCCCCGCAGGCTAGCGGGAGAAATCGGCGTGTTTGTGGCCACTACAGTTCCTTTGCGTTGACGAGACCCTGGCTGTAACCCAGCAAGACAATCTTGCCCTTTGAACTGGCCGAAGGTACGTAGAAGAGCAACTGGTCCCCGTAGGTCGCCGTGATTCCGGCCGTGCTCGTGCCCTTGCCGAGGTACGCCTCGATGGCCCCCTCGACACTGACCGCCGCGCCGGCCTGAACCGGCTTGACGATCTCGGTCTCGTTGAGGTCGACCGCCACGAGTGCTCCGGAGTTGATCGTGATGAGAGCTACGACCTGCCCGGTGCCGCTCGAGTTGGTGTATGTCAGCTTCGCGGTCGCCGGCAAGTCGGCGGCCTGCGCCTGCTTGGACTTGATGCCGACCTGCTCGCGGAACGCGTCATCCTTCGAATCGAACAGGTTGTAACTGGATGCCGCGGTGTCCTGGTCGAGGATCTGCCCGTAGGCCAGGGCGATGGCGCTCGGCGGCAGCTTCAGCAGACCGATGTTCGGATCGAGCCGCTTCGTGCCAACGGTAACCGGGGCGACCCTCGGCAGCGTCGTGTTCGGTTGCAGGGTCACGGCGTAGTTGACCTTGTAGTTCGATCGCGGGCTCTGCTGGATCAGCATGAGCGCGATGAACTCGAGACTCGACGTCGACTTCGTCTTGACGACGGTGAACACCGAACGCGGCCAGGTGTCCTTGGACTCTGGCAGGTTGTAGTTGCCGAGCGTCGCCGGAATCGCGACCGAGGCCTGCAGCGTTGGATGGTTCTTGCGGATGATGTAGTTCGCGAGACGCTCATCGAGCGCCGGGCCAGCCATGCGGGTCTTGATGAGCTTCGCGTCGAAGTTCGAGTCAGCGTTCTTCACGGTCGCTGAGATCCTGGTGACGATTTTCTGCAACTGCACCCGCGTAACGGCCGGTGCTTCGGTGTTCGCATCCGCCGCAGCCTTCGGAGCAGTGGTTGACGTCTTCACGATCGTGGGCGCCGGAACGGCCGAGCATCCGACCAGCAGGAGCGCCGTCACTCCGAGAGCGGGAACGACCGCGGCGAAGTTGCGGATCGCGCGACGACCCTTCGCCACCGGAGCGCGCGAAATCGAGCGCGGCTGCGTCTTGAACCTCGGCTGCTTCGGTAGCTTCGGCATCCGCTGCGGCGTGCGACGCGGACCCCGCGTACGGCGAAGGTGATTAAAGGCCCAGAGCAGGAAGATCACGCCAAGGATGAGGGCGATAACGCCGACGAGGATGAGCGGGCCGGACCACGGCGTCGAGTTGTCGATCGGCCAGGTCACCGAGACGGTCGACGGGGCCGCCGACTTGCCGTTGGATACCGCAAGCACAGACATGGTCGAGGGAACCTTGGCCTGGAAGTCCTTGGCCTGGTCGAACGTGAACTGCTGCAGCCAGAGGTCGGAGCCGGCGGGATTCGGGACGGTATCGGCCTTGCCGTGGTGCAGCTTGGACTGCAGCTTTCCGGTCGTCTTGTTGAGGCTGACCTCGGTGTAGTTGGTGTTGCCGACCCAGGCGAGTACATCCGGGGTGCGACCATACGCGGCGAACGCTGATGACGAGCCCGCCAGCTTCACGGTCTGCGTTTCGGGGTACGCATTAAGCGCTGCGCCATCAATAACGACGACCGGTGCCGCCTGATGCGCAGTTGAACTGAGGGTTACCTGGTTCGGAGCGGCAAGAAAGGTCCGCTGCGCGATACCTGTGCCCATGGTTCCCAGGGCAACGACAAAACAAATTATTGCGAGTACAAATCGCACGACTTCTCCTATCGTGTTGCCCTGCACCCAAGCGGGTCTGGCACCTCCCGCCAACTCCGCGACTTCTCACAAGCGGTGATTGGCCGCTCACGTTCGGCGCGAGTCGGGAGGATCCGATCCGCGGCACGAGGTCACGAATGGACGGCAACAACAAAGACGTTCAAGGCTAGCGGATGCGCCGAGCGACCGCCTAACCGTGCGTCTGGGAATCCCCTGACAACGCGCTGGGATGGATCACAGCTGGCCGACCTTGGCGTCCCTCAAGAACGGTTCCGGCCGTACTCCCCCGCTCGCTAAACTCGAACGCGTTGCAGGTTGCGCGAAAGGGGCCCGAATTGGCTGGCGAGACACAGGATTTTGGCACCGAACTGCGCGGATACCGCAAAGAGGATGTCGATCGCACGATCACGGATCTCCGCCGCGAACTCCTCCAGGCCAACCACGATCGCACCGAGGCCACCAAGGAAATCAAGCGCCTCTCCGCGGTAGCCGAAGACCTGCAGGCCGAGCTGGACGAGACCGGCACGCCAACCTATTCCGGTCTCGGCACGAAGCTCGAAAGCACCCTCCGCGTCGCCGAAGAGCAGTCGATGCGACTCATCAGCCAGGCCGACATCGACGCCGAGAAGTTGCGCGCGCAGGTGCAGGCGGAGGTAACGAAGCTTCGCGACGAAACCGTCGAGCATGCCAACCGACTCGTCGCAGACGCCACCGCGGAAGCCGACAAGATCCGCGCATCCGCCAATTCCGAAGCGCAGCAGGTTCTGAACCACGCTCGCGCCCAGGCGGAGACGACGATTCAGGATGCCGCGCGCGAGGCCGCAGCGGTCCAGGGAGCGGTTGCCACCGAGGCTGCCGAGGCCCGGGCAACAACGAAGCGCGAGGCCGCAGCCCAGACGGCTGCGGGCGAGCGCGAAATCGCGGAGCTCAAGGCCGCCGCCGTGCGCGAGTCCGAGGAGGCCCGCGAAGCGGCCGCCGTTCTCGCTCGAGAGACAGCGCAGGCTCGCGCGGACTTCGAGGCCGACAATGCGAAGCAGCGTAGCGACCTCGAGCGCGACATCGAGCAGGGACGCACCGACCTGGCGCGTGAGATTAGCACCGGTCGAGCCGAGCTCGCACAGGACACCGAGAAGGCACGCGCCGAACTCGAGAACGAGACGCAGGCAACGCGCGCGACGCTCGCCAACGAGAACGCGACGCAGCGCGCGACACTCGAGAACGAGATGGAGTCGCGACGCACCGAACTGAACAACGAAATCAACTCCCGCCGCGCCGAGCTCGAGAACGAGATCACGTCGCGCACGGCCGCCCTCGAGCAGGACATCGCCACGCGCACCGCAGACCTGGAGCAGGAGCTCAAGACCCGCCGCTCCGCGCTCGACAACGAGGTCAAGACCGCCCGCGGCGCACTCACCCGCGACACCGCTGCCGCGCGCAGCGAACTCGAACGGGCAACAGCAGAGGCTCGTGCGAACATCGACGCAGCCAAGGCCGAGAGCGATGCCAGCATCGCAGCGGCACAGGCCGAGTCTGCCGCCACGATCGCAGCGGACACCGCAGAGGCGAAGGCCGCGCTCGAGGCGGAGACCGCTGCGGCCCGTGCGGCTCTCGAGGCGGAAACAACGCAGACCCGCACCAAGCTGAACCACGACGTCGATAAGGCTCGCAAGGACCTCGCCCGCGACATTGCAAGGCAGCGTGCCGCGCTCGAACACGAAAGCGAAACGGTCCGCGCGAAGATCGCGCACGACAGCGAAGAGTCCACGACGACGATTGCCCGAGCCGGCGAGCAAGCCAGACTCGACCTCGACATCGAGCTGAAGACACAGCGCGACGAGGCGGAAAAAGAGTCGCTCGCCAAGCAGCAGGAGGCATCCGCGCAGATGCAGAAGTACCTGGATGAGGCGCAGGCGCAGCTCACCGAGGCGCAGCAACGCGCCAAAGACAAGGTCGCCGAAACCGACGACTACGACGCCGGGACGCGTGCTGCAGCGAACGCACTGCGCGACAGCGCGGCCCGGGAGTCGACGAAACTGCTCGCGGATTCGAACGCCCAGGCGAAGACGCTGGTCGCGGACGCGGAGAAGCAGTCCGCCGAGCTACTCGCGGATGCCGAGGAGCGTCTGTCCCAGATTCGTTCCGAGCGCGAGGCCGTGGCGGGCTACTTCGAATCGCTGCGCGGGGTATTGTCACAGGCAGAAAAGGTTTCCAGCCAGGACTAAGCGCTCGTTCTCTCGAACGCTCAGCCGACCGAGAGGCGCTCGTTGAAGATCCAGAACTCGTTCCGACTCGGCCTCTTCGGCGGTCTCGGAGTTATCGTCGCGATTGCCATCGGTGCCGCGGTTGGGTCGCTGTCGACCATCCTCACCTATGTCGGCGCGGCGCTCTTCCTCGCACTCGGTCTTGACCCGCTCGTCTCGTTTCTGGCTCGACACGGCTGGCCGCGAGTGCTCGCCATCATCACGGTCCTCGTTGCGCTGCTTGCCGCGTTCGCCGGTCTGGTTTTCGCGCTGATCCCGGTCATCATCGACCAGGTGAGCAAGCTCATCAAGGTCGTGCAGAAGGACTTCCTGCCGTCCATCACCAAGGGCACCTTCTGGTCCAACGTCCAACACAACTATCCGTGGCTGGACGTGAAGACGGTCGAGTCCTCGTACAACGCCTTCGTCAAAGGACTGAATGTCTCAACGATCTTTGGCGGCCTGTTTTCAACCGGGGTCGTGATCGCCTCGGGTCTTGCCGGCGCCGTCGTCATCTTCATCCTGACCCTGTACTTCGTGTCGTCGCTCGGCACGATCAAGCGAGGGCTGTACCAGTTGGTGCCAGCATCCAAACGACCCGGATTCATCGACATCGCCGAGCAGATCACCGAGGCGGTCGGAAAATACGTCATGGGCCAGGGCGCGCTCGGCCTCACCAACGGCATCCTGTCATTCCTGTTCCTGCAGTTGATCTTCCCGTTGTTCGGGATACCGGTCGACTATGCGCTACTGCTCGCCTTCATCGCTCTGCTCGGGTCGCTTATCCCGTTGGTTGGCACCATCTCGGCCGCCGTCGTCATTACCCTCGGCGTTTGGGCGTTCAACGGATATCCGAGCGTGCTGGTGGTCGCTATCTACTACCTGATCTACATGCAGGTCGAGGCGTACGTCATCAGCCCGCGCATCATGCGTACCGCGGTTTCGGTCCCGGGTGTCGTCGTCGTCATCGCGGCGCTCGCCGGTGGAACGCTGCTGGGCGTGCTCGGAGCGCTGGTCGCCATCCCGATTGCCGCATCCATCCTGCTCATCATCAAACAGGTGATCATCCCGCGGCAGAACGAGCTGTAGCGCGCGGTGTATAACGCAGCGCGGATGGCTGCGGCGCGGTAATTGTCGGGGGCACGTCGCGAATCAAGAACCGATTGGGCCGGTCGGGTCGAATTCTTAGGACAAGCGGCCGTCGGCGGCGGAGAAAGTCCTTGGTTCGTGTCGCCCGGCCCAATCGTCCTTAGGTTTGGTTCGCACAACAGGACGCCTGGGCGTGAACCGGCCGATTTGTTCTGTTCGGCGCGCCAGCCAGCGCATATCTCCTACAGAACGCGCGGCGTCGAGCGATCGAATGGGGATTTTCGAGAAAACAGCGGCCCGGGACGGCGTCCCCGCTGCTTTCTGACTCAGCCCCCCGGATACTCCGTCGGCAGCGGGCTCGCAGCGGGATTCACGCGACCAACGATCTCGTTGAGCACCCGCGCGACCTGGCTCTCGCCGACCCAGAGGTGCTTTGCGCCATCGACTGCAACCAGCTCGGATTCTGGTACCGCCGCAAAACGGTCGCGCGCCTCGGCCGGCTGCAGGTAATCATCGTGCTCGGGGATGAGGGCGACCAGCCGCTTGCCGCTGCCCGCCCACCGGGCGAGTTCGGCCTCCGTGGTGCGCTTGAGCGGAGGCGACAGCAGGATGGCGCCGTCGATCGGGAACTCGAGGCCGTACTTGAGTGTCACCTCCGTGCCGAAGGACCAGCCAACGAGCCACGGATGCGGCAGGGCACGCTGCTTCACGAACTCCATGGCCGCAGCCAGGTCGTGCTCCTCGAGGATGCCGTCGCCGAACGTCCCCTCCGACGTGCCGCGCGGCGAGGTCACACCGCGGAAGTTGAATCGCAGCACGGCCAGGTCCGCGAGGGCAGGCAGGCGGGCGGCGGCCTTGCGGATGACGTGCGAGTCCATGAATCCACCGCCGATCGGAAGCGGATGCAGGAACACGAGCGTCGCGACCGGCGGCACCGACCCGGGGAGTGCCAGCTCGCCGACCAGCGTGATGCCATCGGAGGTGTGCAGCTCGATGTCTTCACGGCGCGCGGGGAGTTCGACCCCGCCGCGAATCTCGATCGATGTCACTGCTTTATCTTCCAGCAGTGCAGATGCCAGTGCCGACGTGCGGCCAGATCATCCGCCTCGCCCATGATCCCGTCGGCCCGCCAGGCGACCGTGTGCGCAATACCGGGCGCGATCTCGAGACCGCAGCCAGGACAGACGTAAAACTTGGTGGCGGATGCCGCGGCGAGCGGCTGGACATTCCAGAGGCCATCGCGTTTCGATTCGGTGGCCAGCCGGCCGATGAGCGCACGGCCGAGGTCGACGTCATCGTCGTCCCGACTCGATGCGCGTCCCCTGGGGCGATTCGAGCGAGGCATGGTTCCAGCCTAAGCGAGTGATTGGGCGGAGGTCGCGATGGACTAGAAGTCCGACTGGTTGTCCATCGATCCGAGACGGGTCTCTTCGAAGTCGAGCAACGCCTGCGCTCGGCTGAGGATGCGCGAGGGGTAGGCCCCCGTCGACCGCGCCTCGAGCAGGGCCTCGCGCTCGGCGCCAAGCACCTCGCGGCGCAGCTCGCGATACTGACGGCGCGGCGACAGGCTCAGCTCCTCGTCTCCTGACCCGTGCTCGGCCCGCTCCCACGCGTTCTCGGTGATCGAGAGCGAGTCCACCCTGACCTTCTCGATGACGTCAGCGCTGATCTCGGCACCGCTTGGCAGCTTTAGCGACGGGTTATCGAGCACCGCGACGCCTGTCTTTGCCATGTCGTCAAGCAGTTGCGCGAGAGAACGACGGTCCGCCGTCTTGTCGGTGCCCTGGATGCCGGTGAGCCGAATGATCAGGGGCAGCGTGCCTCCCTGCAGCAGCAGGGTCACGACCGCGACGGTGAACGCGATGAGAACGAGCTGGGCGCGATAATGGAACGTCTCCGGTAGCGACTGCGCGGCGGCGAGCGTGACAACCCCGCGCATCCCGGACCAACTGAGCACGACGGCTCCGCGCCATCCGAATTCCTCGGCCTTGAGTTGCTCGATGTCGTTTTCGCGCTGCGTGTACGAGCGTTCCGCCTGCTCGATGCGCTTCTGGGCTCGCGGCGATTGCGTCGCCATCCCCAGGAACTGATCGAGCCGTTGCCGGAAACGCCCCTGCTGTTTTTCCGCCGCGTTCCAGGTCGCGCGAACAAAGATCAGGAGCGGTGGCACGAACACCACCCGAATGACCAGGAGTGCTGCGGTAGCGATGAGCCCAAGCAAAACGGAGCCGAGGATGCCGGGCTCATCCGCCGTCGCGTTGTTCTGTACGTTCTCGACGAGCTTCGAGATCTCGAGCCCCATGAGCAGGAAGACGCCGTTTTCCAGGACGAACTGGATGGTGCGCCAGTTGAGCCGTTCCGAGATACGTGCCTGGGGTGTGAACCGATTCGCCGCCGCATGTCCCGAATACAGGCCGGCCACGACAACCGCAATCACACCACTACCGTGCACGGCGTCGGCGGGGATGTACGCGAGGAACGGGATCGCGAACGAGATCGCGGTATCGAGCACCGAGTCGCGGAACTTCGCCCGCACCCACACCGTCACAAAACCGATGACCGCGCCGATCAGAATCGCGATGATCACGGCGTAGACGAAGTTGCCGAGCGAGCCCCAGAACGAGATGGATGACGCGATCGCGGCGACCGCGGAGCGCAGCAGCACGAGGGCGGTCGCGTCGTTGACCAGTCCCTCACCCTCGAGGATCGTGACGAGTCGGGGCGGAAGACCGAGCCGCTTGCCGATGGCGGTCGCGGCAACGGCATCCGTCGGGCTGATGACGGCGCCGATCGCGACCCCCTCGGCGAATGTCAGCTTGGGGAAGAGCACGAACAGCAGCCAGCCGGTCGCGAAGGCGGATGCGAGAACGAGCAGCACGCTAAGCCCGAAGATGCTCGAGAAATTGCGTTTGAAATCCATGATCGGCACGTTGACAGCCGACGAATACAGGATGGGCGGCAGGATGCCCGCGAGGATGATCTCGGGCGGCACCACCGTCGGAGCGCCCGGGATGACGCTGAATCCGACGCCGAGAACGATCAGGATCAGCGGGGCGGCAACCCCGAGTTTGTTCGCGAACGCGCCAGCCGCGACGATCGACACGATCGCCACGACCCCGAACAGCGCCCACTCCATGGCCTTAGCCTAGAAGCTAGTACCAGCCCGTCGATTGCGAATGCGCCCAAGCACCGCACGGCGTGCCGTAACGGGCCTTGATGTATCCGAGGCCCCACTCGATCTGGGTCTTGGCGTTGGTCTGCCAGTCGGGGCCGGCTGAGGCCATTTTGCTGCCGGGCAGAGCCTGCGGGATGCCGTATGCGCCATCCGGATTCTCGGCGTTGACCCGCCAGTGCGACTCCCGGTTCCACAGCGAAACCAGGCAGCTGTACTGATCGCTGCCCATCCCCTCGGCGGTCAGGATCGCGAGCGCGATCGCCTGTGCCGATCCCGGTGACGGGATACCCGCGCTCGGAGCGCTGCTCGTCGCTGCCCGGGGCGCGGCCTGTGATCCGAACGCGTCGCGTTTGATTGTGCTCGTGTCCGTGCCGCTTCCCGTTGCCAGGCTCTGCCCGATGGTGACCTCGGCCCAGTGGCTCGGGGCGGTGTTGGCATCCGCGAATGCGCCGGAATACGGGTCAGTCACCATCACCATCACGATTGCGAACGCGACAACGAACGAGTAGATCGGCAGACTCAAGCGGGAGTGCAGGATCGGGCCGGATGCGCGACGAGTAACGGCGGCCAAACGGCCCCCGCGCGTCCTCACCAACGATCGTCTACCCACGAGTACCAAATTTTAGCGCACAGCCCCCGGGCAGCCAGGATTACCGGGTTCCCCTATCCGAGGGACGCGAGTCGACTACCGAACCGCCAGCATGACGCCGACGATCGCATCGAGGTATGCATCGACCTGCGTCTCGTTGTAGCCACCTCGGCGAACGCGGAACGCGACCGTTCGCACCTCGTCGACACTCATCGGCCGACCGTCCTGGAAGTATGCGGTGAGCTTCTCGCCGAAGTCATCAACGTCGCGCGGGTTGTAGCCCTGCGTAAATGCGCTCATGCGCTTGAACTTATGACCCCACGGGCGGTCGAGCCGGTCGAGGGCCTCCTGGGCGGTCGTGCGTGCCCGACCAAACCAGGCCTGGTCTCCGACCTCCGCGACGGCGCGATCCTTCTCGCGCGCGGCGAAAGCATCCTCGAGGCGCTCCAGAGCGGCATCCACGTGGACGACAGAGTATCCGCCCTTCTCCATGTCGAATGCGGTGTGCCTGATGGTCTCGGCGCTGACGACGGACGGCGCAGAACGATCTGCGGAATAGGCGCGACGGGCCTCCTCAAGGAAGTCTTCGACTTCATCGACGGAGTAGCCCGCTTTCGACTTCCGGACCCGGGGGAAAGTTGTACTCACCTAGCTATTTTGCACCATGAAAAATGAGAAAGAGCGTATAGGCGACCGCGGCGGACGGGAGAACGGAGTCGAGTCGATCGAGAAACCCTCCGTGGCCGGGCAACCAGTTGCTGATGTCTTTGATCCCGAGGTCGCGTTTGATGAGCGATTCCATCAAATCGCCGAGTGTCGCAGAGAGGGCGAGAGCGACGCCGAGAATGAGTCCGTCGATGAACGAAATGTGCAGGAGAAGCCACGACACCAACTCGCTCGCGATGAGTGCCGTCAGGATCGACCCGGCGAAACCCTCCCACGTCTTCTTCGGGCTGATGCGCGGCGCCATCTTGTGACGACCGAGCAGCAGGCCGGAAACGTATGCCCCGGTGTCGGTCGAGACGACGATGATCAGCAGCGACAGAACCCACCACTGGCCCTCGTGCCGCGCCGCAAGCAGAACCGTGAAGCTGCCCAGGAAGACCGCGTATGCCTGGACGAATAACCCGGCGAGGATGTCGATCCCAAGTTCCCTGGCCGACTTGCGCCGACTCGGGATGGCCGCCTCGATGAGTCGCCAGATCGTAACGAGCGCCATGCCCGCGAGCAGCGCAAGCCACTGGCCCTCGCTGTGGAGGTAGAACGCCGCAACGATGACTCCTGCCGCGGCAATGCCGGATGCAACGCGCGGGACATTGCGACCGGTGGTGCGAAAAGCGACCGTCAACTCAAGGGCGAGGAAGACCATCAGGATGGCCGCGAAGATCATGAAGATCCACGTGAAGAAGATCAGGCTGGAGATGAACGCCGCGCCGAACACGACCCCGATCGCAACGGCAGCGACCAGATTACGGCCGGTGCGCGCCTCGATCTTCGCATTGGTCGCCCGAACCTGCGCCTCGATCTTCGCATTGGTCGCGCGAACCTGGGCCTCGATGTCGGCAACGGTCGCATCAAAATCGGCACGCTGGCGCGCCCGCCTGCTCTGCCGCGGAGTTTTGTCGGACGGCTCCGACATCAGACCTCGAGAAGTTCTGACTCTTTGCGCTTGAGCGCGTCGTCGATTGCGTCGACGTGGGCTTTCGTTACCGCTTCGAGTTCCTTCTCCGCGCGAGCGAGTTCATCCTCGCCGACTTCCGACTTCAGGGCGTCAAGATGCTCCTTGGCAGTGCGGCGCACGTTGCGAATCGCGACCTTGGCCTCTTCGCCCTTCGCGCGCACGATCTTCACGAAGTCGCGACGACGCTCCTCCGTCATTTCGGCAAGTGTTACCCGCACAATCGTGCCGTCGTTGCCGACGTTTGCGCCGAGGTTCGGCCAGTTTACGATGGCCTTCTCGATGTCCTTGAGGGCGGTCTTGTCGTATGGCGTCACGAGCAGGGTACGGGCCTCGGGGTTCTGCATGGACGCGAGTTGCGCGAGCGGCGTCGGGGTTCCGTAGTAGTCGACCAGGATCTTCTGGAACAGCGCGGGGTTCGCACGGCCCGTGCGCACGTTGCCGAAATCGTCCTTTGCCACCTCGACGGCCTTATCCATCTTGGTTTTGGCCTCGTCAAGCACGTCGCTAATCACGGCAACTCCTTTTTGCGTCGGGTAAGAGTTTAGTTGGCGCTTCACACCGCACCAGTTCTAGAGCGGTCAAATCGTGCTGGCGCGTCCCGCCCGGCTGATAGCTGCGAGCGATTCGGAGCGCATTCGGTTGTCAATCTGCCCGCGATGGGCCCATCCGAATGCCTTCTCTCACCCCACCTCCATGACGTGTTCGCGGCCGCCTGCTGCCGGGTCTGATCGCGGGCGCTCCACCGGCTATACCGATCTGGGCGCCGGGACCATGCGTACCCTCGCCACTGCCGGCTACAGCTCTTTCAGCGGGATTGCGGAAGGCCCGACCGCACCATGTGGTTCATCGCCGACGGCACCGCGGTGTGGGCACGACGGCACGTTCTCGTCACATTCGACCTGACGATCCAGCTGCTCGCCCAGTTCCCGGTGCCCGGCCCTGTGTCTGTCGAAGAAATAGTTTCCGTCGCAGGCAAGCCATGGATCACCGGGGCCCTCGTCGGAAAGATCGCATCCTCAGCCTGGACGAAGGGGAAAGATCTCACCGGCGCTACGCGTCCCCTCTACGTAACCGCGGCGGCAGACGGGACGATCTGGGGAGCCTGTTCGGATACGACGGGGTCGCTTCAGTCGATCCAGCGACCGGCGATCCGGCGATCGACAAGCTCCCGGCCCGTTTGGCAGCCGGGGACGTTCGGACATCGAGTTCGCAGGGGCCGGCAACACCCGGACGGGTGGCCGGCGCCCGCACGCGGCGGTTCGAGCTACCCATCCCGCAGCAATCACGACCGCGTTCCCTCCGCGCGGGATGGTCAACGCGTTGTATTCGCTGGCGATCGCTGCGACCGGAACCCTCACCATCACGGCGACCGGAACCGATGGGCCATCCGACAGCCGATTCACGATCGTCATCGGTGCCGCCACTGCGTTCCCGTCTACGCGAACCGACGTCATGATGCCGCCGATTTTCGCTGCGCTTCTGCTTCTTCTCGGAGGCGGACCGCTTCTGCTACGCCGGCGCCGCGCTACGGCCCGCCGGCTAGCCGAGCGCGAGGAGTGCTACCCCGCCCAGCACCACGAGCGCGCCGAGCATGCGTTGCACGGGATGCGGCTCCTTGAACAGCAGCCATCCGCCGAGCGCAACGAGAACGACACTCGCCTCGCGAGCGGGGGCAACCAGGGCGACCGGCGCGAGAGTAAACGCGAACAGGATCAGCACGTAGGCGAGCGGCGACAGGATGCCGACGACCAGCGCGGCGGCCCAGTGCTGCTTCGCGAGCGCGATCGTGTATTTGGGCTGCCGCAACGCGAACGGCGCGAACGCGACCAATTGCACTACGACGGTGATCCAGAAGTAACCCAAGGGGGGAAGCTTCTCCTGCACAACGGCGTTGGCGTCCCAGAGTGTGTACGCGGCGATCGTAATGCCGACCAGCAGACCCCAGAGGATGCCCCTTCGATTCGCGTGCAACCGGCCGCGACCCCCGGCCAGACCGATCACAACAACGCCCACGATCACGAGACCGGCGCCCGCCAGCGCCCAGACGCCCGGGTGTTCGCCGAACAGGATGATCGCGAAAATCACGCTCAGCAGCGGACCGCTTCCGCGGGCGAGCGGGTAAACGATCGAGACATCCCCGATTCGATACCCGCGCTGGAGCGTAAGAAAGTACGCGATCTGCAGGCCACCGCTGCCCACCGCGAGCAGAAGGAGAAGCGGCAACGCCCCGCGCAGTTGTGTGAGGGAGACGATCCCGAACGGGGCGACGACAACGGTTGCGATGACGAACGTCAACCACAGGAATCGGGTGCCACTCGTGCCCGCGGCCTTGATCGTGAGATTCCAGGTCGCATGCGCAACGGCAGCGACGACCACGAGCAGGATGACGAGCGGTGGCAACTATTCCTTCCTGCCGTAACTCATGCAGAATTTGCGCGCGCGGTCAGTCGGCCGCGGAAACTCGGGGGCGCAGACTGTCGCGCGCAAATTCTGCATGAGTTACGGAAGTGAAGGGCGGTTCAGGCCCGAACCAGCGTGCCGATACGCTCGCCACGGATGGCACTGGTGACATTTCCGGCGGGCTCCATGCCGAAAACGACCATCGGCATCTTATTGTCCATGCACAGGCTGAACGCGGTGGAGTCGACCACCTTGAGGCCCTTGACGAGCGCCTCCTGGTAGCTGATCTCGTCGATCTTGGTTGCCGTCTTGTCCGTTCGCGGGTCGCCCGTGTAGACGCCGTCGACGCCGTTCTTGGCCACCAGGACGACATCAGCATCGATCTCAAGCGCGCGCTGGGCCGCGACCGTGTCGGTCGAGAAGTACGGCAGCCCGGCACCGGCACCGAAGATGACGACGCGCTCCTTCTCGAGGTGACGCTCGGCGCGGCGCGGGATGTACGGCTCGGCGACCTGCGTCATCGAGATCGCCGACTGTACCCGGGTCTGGGTGCCGGCCTGCTCGAGGAAGTCCTGCAGGGCGAGTGCGTTCATCACTGTGCCGAGCATGCCCATGTAGTCGGCGCGACCCCGATCCATGCCGCGCTGGCTGAGTTCCGCCCCGCGGAAAAAGTTGCCGCCACCGACGACGATCGCGATCTCGACCTCTTTCGCCGCGACCGCGATTTCGCGGGCCAGACCGGCCACCACATCCGGATTCACGCCGAGCGACCCACCGCCAAACGCTTCACCGGAAAGTTTCAGAAGTACGCGGCGCTTCTTTTCGGTCATCGTCATCCTTACTCGGTGGCTCACTACAGGTTATCGGATGACACCGCGGCGCAGACCCGCCATCATGGCGCCGTCGCGGCTCGAATCCAGCGCGATCCCGGGCCCTCGAGCGCGGCCGCATCATCCGGGTTAAACAGCACGCAGCGTCCGAGCGACAGGCACCCGCAGCCGATGCAGCCGTCGAGTGAGGTCTGCAGCGCCTGGAGCACCTGGATGCGGGCAGCGACGATGGTCGCCCAGTGGCCGCTCATGACGGTCCACTCCCGCTGGGTCGGCGCACGGTCGGCTGGGAGTTCCGCGAGCGCCTCCTCGATCTCGGCGAGGCTCATTCCCACCCTCTGGCCCGCCGCGAGGACAGCAAGCCGGCGCAGAGCGTGGCGCGGGAATCGGCGCTGGTTGCCGGTGGTCCGCTCAGAGCGGATGATGCCACGTTCCTCGTAGTACCGCACGGTGGGAACGGTTATCCCGGCGCGCGCCGCGAGTTCACCGATGGTCATGGGCGGCAACGGGGTTCTCTTCGGCATCGGTCAATTGTCTCCCGGTTGGGGCTTGACCTCAAGCGAACTTGAGGTTGTCAGCTGGATGTATGCGAATTTCAACGCTCACCATTACCGCGTCCGATCTCGACGCTGCAGCCGAGTACTACCAGGGCTTACTTGGACTTCGAATCAAGCGCGACATCGACCGATTCGAAGCGGCCGTCGGTCGCACGACCCTGGTCGTGCGACCCGGAGAAACGGCATGGGCCGGCATCCACCTCGCGATGACGATCCCGCGGAACCGCTTCGCCGAGGCCAGGACCTGGCTATCGGCCCGCACGGCACTCGCGACAGTTGACGGCGAGGACGAGTTCGCCAACCCGAACGAACCGTGGTGTTCGAAGTCGCTGTACTTCCGCGGTCCGGACGGCATCGTGCTCGAGCTCATCACCCGTGATCGACTGGACAACGACTCGAGCGAGCCGTTCTCGAGTGCCTCGCTGTTGTGCATCAGTGAGGCGGGAGTCGCAAGCACGAATGTCGCGGCGACGGTGGCTGCCCTCGGTCGACGTTTTGGTGCGGAACCCTTCGGCGAAGGAGTGGACGAGTTTGCGCCAATCGGGGATGACCACGGCATGTTCATCGTCGTCGCGGATGGCCGCCCCTGGTTCTCCGCCTTGGATTCGCGCGCCCGCGGTGGCCCAACGGACATCCGCGTGGAGCGCTCCTAACGACGTTTGCCCCCGCTCGGAGCGTTTGCACCCGTTTGTAAGGGGGCAAACGTTCCGCGCGGGGGCAGACGATGATCTTGAGCTATGCGCCGACTTTGAACCGTGCGAAGCCCGTGATGGTCAGGCCCGCGTCGATCGCGACCTTCGCAACGGTGAGCTTGTTGTCCTTCGCGTAGTCCTGTTCGAGAAGCGCGACCTGCTTGTAGAAGGCGCCAAGGCGACCCTCGACGATCTTCGGCAGAGCAGCCTCGGGCTTACCCTCGCCACGTGTGACCTCTTCGACGATGCGGCGCTCGTTGTCGACGGCCGCGGCCGGGACATCCTCCTTGGAGAGGTACTCCGGGTTCGCGAACGAGATGTGCTGCGCGATGCTGCGCGCGGTCTCCGCGTCGTTCCCCGTGTAGGCGAGAACGACACCGATCTGCGGCGGCAGGTCCTTGGATGTCCGGTGCAGGTAGATCTCGAAGTTGTCGCCGGTCAGGCGCACCAGCTGGCGAAGCTCGATCTTCTCGCCGATGGTTGCCGCCTGCTCCTCGATGAGGGATCCGACGGTGCCGGACTCCGCCTTCACGGCGAGTGCGTCGTCAATCGTCTCAACGCCGGAATCGGCAAGCGCCGCGATCACCCTGTCTGCGAGCGCGATGAACTTCTCGTTCTTCGCGACGAAGTCGGTCTCGCAGGCGAGCTCGATCATGGTGACGGCGGTCGCACTATGCACGACGGCGATGAGGCCCTCGCTGGTGGAGCGGTCCGCGCGCTTCGCGTTGCTCTTCGCACCACGGATGCGGAGCAGCTCGACGGCCTTCTCCTTGTCACCGCCGGCCTCGACGAGCGCGTTCTTGGTCTCGACCATTCCGGTGCCGAGCTGTTCGCGCAGCGCCTTCAGGTCCTCAAGGCTGAAATCTGCCATGAATCTCTTCCCTTACTTCTTTGCCGCAGCGGGCTTCTTGGCTGCTGCGGGAGCTTTTTCTTCGTCGGTTGCCTCGGCCTCGAGCTTGGCCTCTGCGGCCTCATCCGACTCAGTGTGGTGCTCGACGACGAGCTCCGGGGCGGCCGACTTCTCGTGCTCGGCGACTGCGGCATCCGCGTCGTTTTCCTCGGTGGGCTCCTCCGCGACGATGGCGGCGATCTCCTCGGCGACCTCTGCCGCGTCGGTGACGCCCTCGACGCGCTCGTCAACGGCCTCGATCTTCTCGGCCTCGGTGCTCGGGGTCTCCGACGCTGCGAGCAGCTCCGCCTCCCACGCGGCCAGCGGCTCGACCTCGCCGCCGGCTTCCGGCTTCTGGTGACGCTGGATGAGCCCCTCGGCAGCAGCATCCGCGATGATGCGGGTCAGCAGGCCGACGGAACGGATGGCGTCGTCATTGCCCGGGATCGGGTACTGAACTTCGTCGGGGTCGCAGTTGGTATCGAGGATCGCAATGACCGGGATGCCCAGCTTGTGCGCCTCGTCGATCGCGAGGTGCTCCTTCTTGGTGTCGACAACCCAGATCGCCGACGGCGTCTTCGTGAGGTTGCGGATACCGCCGAGAGACTTCTGCAGCTTCGTCAGCTCGCGCTTCTGAATGAGCAGTTCCTTCTTGGTGTAGCCGCGGGTCGTGTCATCGAAGTCGACCTCCTCGAGCTCCTTCATGCGCGCGAGGCGCTTGGAGACCGTCTGGAAGTTGGTGAGCAGCCCACCGAGCCAGCGCTGGTTGACGTAGGGCTGGCCGACGCGGGTCGCCTGCTCTGCGATGGAACCCTGGGCCTGCTTCTTCGTGCCGACGAACAGGATGGTGCCGCCGTGGGCGACCGTCTCCTTGACGTAGTCGTAGGTCTTGTCGATGTGTGCAAGCGACTGCTGCAGGTCGATGATGTGGCTGCCGCTGCGCTCCGTCAGGATGAATCGCTTCATCTTCGGGTTCCAACGACGGGTCTGGTGTCCGAAGTGGACACCGCTGTCGAGCAGCTGGCGAATGGTAACGACGGCCATGGCCGACTCCTTAATCTGGGCAGCCGCGGTTTTTCAACGCCACGGGCCGGCCCTACTCAGTTGTCATCCGCACCGTTTGGTGCGAAACCTGGTGCCCGCACACGGCCACGCGCTGGTTTTGAGGCCTGCGACCGAGTGGATGTGTGCACCTCTGCTTGTGGCCTAGTACAACTGGTGAACTAGCACAGCGATCAGGTAGCGGACACGCGTAGTCATTCCCGTTGCCAGGAATGCTCCCGAAAGACTACCACCGCTCCCCCACCGACCGCGATTCGGTGCCGTTGTGCGCCAACACCGCGAACGCCCGGTTCGAGGTCGTCGAATCGACCGAGGATCGGTGGATGCTCGCATCCCTGCTTCTCATCCTGGTCGTCCTCTCGCCCTCCCCGCTCGTTTCTGCGCAGTGGGCGTGGCCGGTCCACGGTTCACATCGGATTGTGCGGCCCTTCATCGCTCCCGCGACGCCGTATTCCGCCGGACATCGAGGCATCGACATCGCGGCGACCGGGGACGTGTTCGCGCCGACAGACGGCGTTGTGCACTACTCGGGCTTCGTGGTCGATCGCTACGTGCTCTCGATCTCGCATCCCGGGGACGTGATCTCCAGCTACGAACCCGTGAAGTCGACGCTGCGCGTTGGCGAAGCGGTGACGCGGGGCGAGATGATCGGTCAAATTGAGCCGGGACACTGCACCGAACTGTGCCTGCACTTTGGGGTGCGCGTCCACGGCGAGTATGTCTCACCCCTACTCTTCCTCGGCGGAATCCAAACGCCGATCCTGCTGCCCACTCGCCCTCTGGATGCGGCCGCTAGCGCGGATCGACCTCGATCAGCGAACCGTCTGCGGCCAGCTCGAGCCGGCAGGCAAGGTCCAGTCGCCCGAGGAACGCGTCGTCATGGCTCACGACCACGACGCCACCCCGGTAGCTCGTCAGGGCGCTCACCAACTGATCGACGCTCGCGAGATCGAGGTTGTTGGTCGGCTCGTCCAGCAGGAGAAGTTGCGGAGGCGGTTCGGCCAGGAGCAGCCGTGCCAGCGAGACGCGAAAGCGCTCGCCGCCGGACAGGCCTCGCGCCGGCCGCTCAACGGAGTCGCCTCGGATCAGGAATCGCGCGAGGCGACTCCGGATGACGCCCGGTGGCACGGCGGGCGCGGCGGCACGGATGTTATCGAGCACGCTCGCGTCTTCGTCGAGTCCATCGAGACGCTGGGCCAGATAGCCAATGCGATCGGTGTACGCGGTAGCAGATGCCCGCCCTTGCGTCGTTTCGACGGGATGTACGAGTGCGTCGAGCAGAGTCGTCTTGCCGACGCCATTGGCCCCGATGAGCGCGATCCGCTCGGGACCCTGCAGTACGTACTGCCGGCCGCCGCCCTCGAACTGCGCGAGGCGGCGCCCCGCGCCGACATCCGGATCCGGCAGGTCGATGTGGATGCTGTCATCGACGCGAACGCGTTGCTCGGCCAATTCGAGAAAGTCCCGGGCGTCGCGAAGCTTGCCGTCGAACTCGGTCCGAAGCTTGCCGGCAGAGACCTGCGCGGCGGACTTGCGGGAGTTGGCCACGATCTTCGGGACCCGTTTCTCCACTAAAGCCTTGCGCGCCATTTGGCTGCGGCGAGCGAGCTTCGTCTCCGCTTCGATTCGTTGGCGTTTCTCGACCTTCACTACCTGGGCAGCGGCGCGCTGTGCCTGCTGCGCCGCATCCTGCTCCACCTCGAGGTGCGCCGCGAACTCACTGTATGCACCGCCGAACACGGTGAGCCGACCCGCATACAACTCGGCCGTCTCATCCATGAGTTCGAGCAACGCTACATCGTGGCTCACGACGACGAGCGCGCCATTCCACGATGTGATCAGGCCGGCGAGGCGAACGCGAGAGTCGCGATCCAGGTTGTTGCTCGGCTCGTCGAGAAGCACGATGGGAGCCCGCCTGAGACGCAGTCCCGCGAGTGCAAGCAGAATCGTCTCTCCGCCGGAGAGGGTGGAGACGGGGCGCAGTAGATCGCGAGTGTTGAGCCCTGCCGTTCGCAGGGCATCGGCGGCGACTGTTTCGATATCCCAGTCGTCGCCAACCAGGTCGAAGTTAGCGGGGTCGTCGTCACCCGACTCAATTGCGTGGAGCGCTTCGAGTTTGGCACGCACGCCGAGAAGGTCCGCTGCCTTCGCCTCGACATCGAGAGTGATCGTCTGAGGTAGGTAGTCCACCTCACCGGACAGCGTGATCACACCCGATGTCGGGGCCAGTTCGCCGCGAATCAGGCGCAGCAGTGTGGACTTGCCCG
This sequence comes from Galbitalea sp., assembly GCA_036271875.1. Classification (GTDB taxonomy): domain Bacteria; phylum Actinomycetota; class Actinomycetes; order Actinomycetales; family Microbacteriaceae; genus Galbitalea. The sequence goes on along the minus strand of DATAZU010000015.1, from coordinate 225,970 downwards.
AACCGTTAAGCCCGATGAGTCCCGTGCGACCGCGGCCAAACGTCGCGGTGATGTTGCGCAGTGCGATGGCACCGTCTGGCCACGTCAATCGGACGTTGGCGAGAGAAATTGCGTAAGAGGTTGGTGCAGAAGACATGCGGCTCCCGGGTAGTCAGTGGATGCACTGACTCTCAAGGACCGCGGATACGCGGTGAGCGATCGTCAGCGCGCGGATACTGGCGCGAAACCGTCGATCATCTTCACGGCTACCTCACATCGGGACTGGGAACTGCTCCAGCTTTCCAGTCGATGGTCCAATCCGCAACCTCCGATCTGGTCACCCAAGAACTACGCCCGGGGGTGGGCCATCCGATAGGCATCCTTGAGCCGCTCGGCTGACACGTGCGTGTACAGCTGCGTCGTCCCGAGGCTCGCGTGCCCGAGCAACTCCTGCACGCTTCGGAGGTCAGCGCCGCCATCGAGCAGGTGCGTCGCGGCGGTGTGACGGAGGGTATGAGGTCCGGATGGCCCGGAACCGGGCACCTCCCCGAGCAGCCGCGCGATCAGTTCGTACACCGTGCGGGTGCCGATCCGTTTGCCGCGCGCGCCGAGAAAGACCGCCGGCGTCGGCTCGGCCAGCAGCTCGTGACGGTGTCGCTGGTAGTCCACGATCGCGCGCTGCGCCGGACCACCGAACGGAACGACGCGCTCCTTCGACCCCTTACCTGTAACCCGAACGGTCAGGCGGCCGAGGTCGACATCGTTCAGATCGAGTCCGACGATCTCACTGACCCGAAGTGCGGAGGCGTAGAGCAGCTCGACGATGGCCAAATCCCTGGTCGCAATCGCGTCGCCCGCTGACGCGAGGTCGGCGAGGCCCGCGAGAAGCGCATCCATCTGGTCGCGAGTGAGAACACGCGGCAGGTGATGATCGGCCTTGGGCGCGCGAAGTCGGGTACCGGCATCCATCGCCGCGTTACCTGTTCGCGCAAGCCAACTCGACCAACTGCGCACGGCAGCCGATCGGCGGGCGAGAGTCGATTTCGCCAACCCGAGTTTCGAGCCGTCCCACAGCCAGTCGCGCAGAAGTTCGAGATCAACCCCATCGGTCGTCGCGATGCCGCGTGTCGCCGCAAACCGCTCGAGGTCTGCCAGGTCGGATGAGTACGACCGCACGGTGTGCGCGCTGAATCCGCGCTCCGCGGTGAGGTACACCGCGAAGTCGCTCATCGCTCGATCGAGAAGCACCCTCTCATCGTGGCGCAGAAGCCGACGGGACAGCAGCAGGCGTGCCGTGCTCGCGATCACCCGCGGATGGGACAAGCGGCACCGCAACCAGCGCGCAGATCCCGGCCGCCACGAATGTGAGCGGGTAGCCAACGACACCGATCAGGAGTCCCGCGAATGGTCCGACGAGGGACGCCCCGATCCACTGGCCCGTGTTCTGCGCCCCAAGGGCACGTCCCGACCAGAACGGTCCCGCGATTTCCGCGACCGCGCCGAAGGCGAGACCGTTGTCGGCCACCGTGATCGTCGCGGCAACTATGAGCAGGATGGATGCCGCCACCGGGGCTACAAACAGCCCGATGCCACCCATCAGCAGCATTGACGCGACCGCGGCGAGCGCGACCCAGCGCAGTGGTCGCATCCGGCTTCCGATGCGATCACTCCACACCCCAACGCCAATCCGACCCACGGCTCCGATGAGCTGTGCGCCCCCGACGATGACGCCCGCGAGACCGACCGGAAGCTTTTCCGCCTCGATGAGCCAGACGAGTCCGAAGGTCGAGACCGTGAACTGGGGAATCACGAGCATGATCGACACGAGGTGGATGCGCACCAGTGTGGTGTTACCGCGGTACGGGTTGGCTGGTTTGCCATCGGCCGCGAGTACCGGGGGGCGAGCGGGGTCACGGAGCACGATCGCACAGGCGATCGCCAGGGCACCGCAGAAGACGACCGAGGCCACCAGCGCAACCGCGATTCCGGGCCCGGCGGCAAGGGGCGGGATGATGAGGGCCGCGAGGGCGACACCGAGCGGCTGCGACATCTGGCGGATGCCCATGGCGAGTCCGCGACGGTTGCGCGGAAACCAGCCGACAACGAGCCGCCCGCTCGCTGGGCTGGAGCTCGCCGATGCGATGCCACCGATGACGAGAAAAAACGCGAGCAGACCAAAGCTGGAGCTGGATGCCGCGGCCGCTCCCGCAGCGACGGCGGCGAGAGCGAGACCGCCGGCAATCACCCAGCGCTCGCCGACCCGGTCGGCGAGCGCGCCCCATGCCACGAGCGCGAGCACCATGCCGATGGTCGTCGTCGATGCGAGCAAGCCCGCAGTTGCCAGAGGCACGTGGTCGTGTACATGAAGCTGCGGGATGAGAAAGGCCGGAGTGCTCGTCAGCATCGAGGTCGCGGTCTGGGCAAGCAGACCGAGCGCGAGCATCACCCACGGCTTGCCGCCGAGCCGCGGCAGCACGGGTGCCTGCGACGCGGATGCATCTGTGCTCATACCTGCCTCGTCTCGGTTGGGATACCATACTGGTATACCACAAGCACGGATACTCGATTTTTCTTAGCTGGGAGCCCACAATGACCGACGCAAGCCTGCACGAGCGACTCCGCGATGCCATCCTGAGTCTGGAACTCGCGCCGGGTCAGCGACTCAGCGAGCGCGGTCTCGAGCCCGAATTCGGCGCATCCAGAACTCCGATTCGCGCGGCGCTGATGCGGCTGGAGTCAGAGGGACTCGTCCAGCGCGACGGGAAGAACTGGGTCGTGGCGCCCATCAACCTCGACGAAATTCGCGCGCTGTACGAGTACCGCGAGGTGCTCGAGTCGGCGAGCGCGCGGCTCGCGATTACGCGGGCGAGCAGCGACGATCTCGAGGCCCTCGCAGAGCTCGGCAACGGCGTCGACTCGAGCGAGACGCCGGAACACAGCCTGGATGCCGGCACGAGCTTCCATCTGGAATTGGCTCGCCTGTCGGAGAACCGCTTCCTGATCGACGCCATGGACGGCGTGCTCACCCGCCTGTATCGCACCCGCTGGCTCGAAGTTCAGTCGGCCGAGGCGCGCGAACGGGTCCATCGCGAGCACGACGCGATCGTCGCGGCACTCCGAGCGGGCGACGGCGCGTCGGCGGAGCTGGCCACGATCGAACACATCAGGCGCACAGACGAGCGCCTGGCGGCATCCATCTCCGAGAACCGGCAGCGACTGCGCGCGGACGGTGTCGTCCTCGGCTAACTGCTTTTGCCCCCACTTGGTGCGTTTGCGCCCGCTCGTACGGGGGCAAACGCTCCGTGCGGGGGCAAACCGGGGGCTAGCTGGGCGCGCCGGTCGTGTTGAACGTTGAGCTCTTCTTCGAGAACATCGCGCGTCGCTCCTCCGGTGACATCGCCTCGATCGCGGCCCGGTGCTCAGCCGGAAATCCGGTGACCTCGTTGGCGCCGAGAAGCGGGATGACCGTGTGAACGACCTGCGACTCGTAGACGCTCACAATGTTGAACGCCTGGTTGGCATCCACTCCCGAGAGCAGTTTTGCCCCGTCCGCGAGATCCATCGTGTAGCAGGTGGCCGCGGCGACGGAGACCGGGATGCCCGCGAACACGCTGTGGCAGGTGTAGTGCAGGTGGCCGCCGAGGATGCCGATGACATCGGTGCCGCGCACCACTTCCGCGAGCTTGTCCTGGCCATGGAGTTCGAGCATCGCCATCGCCCACAGCAGCGGCTCGGGGATCGGCGGATGGTGGACGGCGATGAGCGTGCCGTGCGGTGCAGGAGTGGACAGGATGTCCGCGAGCCAGTCCAGCTGTTCCTGCTGGAGCTCGCCATGGTGATATCCCGGCACCGTGGTATCGAGCGAAATGATGCGCAAGCCATTGATGTCGTACACGCGATCCTGCGGTGCTTCGCTGCCGTCGATGTCGAAGAGTTCGTGCGAGTACTGCAGACGTTCGTCGTGATTGCCCATGACCCAGATGACCTCGGCACCGAGCTCGCTCGCAACCGGTTCGACGATTGCGCGCAGCCGACGGTACGCATCCGGCTCGCCCAGGTCGGCGAGATCTCCCGTAAACACGATGGCTTCCGGATTGACGCCCGATTTCGTTAGCTGCTCGAGCGCGCGTCGAAGGTTCTTCTCGGTCGTCACCGACCCGTAGAGCAACGCACCCTCGGCGAGAAAGTGGGTGTCGCTGATGTGGGCTATCGTGTGGCGCGGGTCGGGATATTGGCCGAGTTGAATCACGGGTTCAGGATATGGCCCGCGAGTGTCGAGTTTCTTAACGACATGTTCGCCGATGTCGTCCAAACCGGCCGGACAGGACTGGGCTCATGTCTGATGAAAAACCGATCGAGGAGTTCGCGGACGCCGCCGCGTTTGATGCCTGGCTCGCGGCGAATCACGCAGACCATCCGGGCGTCTGGATGCGGATCGCGAAGAAGGGCGCGCCAACGACGAGTGTGAGCTATGAGCAGGCGATCGATGTTGCCATCGCCTGGGGCTGGATCGACGGTCAGAAGAAACCACTCGATGCGCACTACTGGTTGCAGGCCTTCTCCACACGGCGACCGCGCAGTGTGTGGTCGAAGCGGAATGTCGACAAGGCCGCGGCGATGATCGAGACGGGCACGATGCATCCGTCAGGACTCGCGCAGGTCGAGGCAGCAAAGGCGGACGGTCGCTGGGAGAGCGCGTATGCAGGGCCGGCCGGTGCGACCGAGTCGGCCGAGTTTCGCGCGGCGCTTGACGCTAACCCCGCGGCGAGCGCGTTCTACGCGACCCTCGGCTCGGCCAACCGATTCGCCTTCTACTACCGGATCCAAAGCGCGAAGAAGGAAGACACTCGCGCCCGCCGGATCGAAGCGTTCGTGGCAATGCTTGAGCGGGGAGAGACGTTTCACTGAAGGATTCCCCGGGTTAAGGTTCCCCGAGTGAATTCTTCGCCGGTCGACGCTTGATCCAGCCGCGTTCGCGCTCGGCGACGCGATCATCGAGTTCGAGCCTGCCGAGAAGCGACTGGACTGCTGCTATCGAGAGACCGCATCGGGCAGCGATGTCTCCCGTTGCGCGCGGAGCGGTGACGCTAAGGGCGTCGAGGAGGCGGGTTACTTCTGGGGAGTCGGTGACGCCGCCTTCGGCGACAACTCGACCAGGTGCGCCATCGAGGGGGTGCGCTGGGGTCGGTCCCGTGACCAGCTCGGCCATTTCGTCGGGATTCGTGACGAGAGTGGCGTCATAGTCACGGATGAGGCGGTGGCAGCCCGCGGACGTCGCGCTGTTGACCGGGCCGGGAACAGCGCCGAGTGGCCGACCCAACGTCGATGCGTGCGCAGCCGTATTGAGCGAGCCGGATCGCCACCCCGCTTCGACGACGATCGTTGCCTGACTCGCTGCGGCGATCAGCCGGTTGCGCTGCAGAAAGCGCCACTTTGTGGGTGGTTGCCCGACCGGCAGCTCAGACAGGATGGCGCCCTCAGCAACGATCCGCGTGATCAGGGCGTCGTGGCCGCTCGGATAGAACCGGTCTACTCCCCCGGCAAGGAACGCAATCGTCTGACCGTGGCTTGCGAGCGCCGCCCGATGCGCCATGCCATCGATGCCGTAGGCGGCGCCGGACACGATCGCGAAACCTCGATCGACGAGCCCCGCCGAGGCTTCCATGGTCACGTTCTCGCCGTAGCTGGTCGCGGCCCGAGCACCGACCATGGCGATCGAGTTAGCGAGCGATGCCAGGGCTCCATCCGTTCCCCGCAGCCAGAGCGCGAGTGGGGCGTGCAGGCCGAGATCCGATAGCCCCGCCGGCCACAGAACCTGGTCGGGCGTGAGCAACCTGGCTCCAAATCGCGCCGATTGCCGGAGTGCGAGAAGCGCGGTCTCCGACTTCAGGCGAGGCTGCCAGCGGTCGATCGCTTGCCCGACCTCATCCTCCGGCACGGCGTCGACACCCGCCTGAGTAAATGCCGCAAGCCAGCGGGGTGTCGGCCAGCGCTCGACCACGGCATCCAGCGCGCCCGCGGCGCCCAGCGTCTCGACCGCAAGCCCGGCCATCCGGTCGCCTGGCTCTGCGATGCCGGTCCAGGTGGCGCGGGCGAACCGGTCGCGGATCCCCTCCCGATCGAGGTCGTCGCTGGCGACAGCACGGATCAGGGTGGCAACCTCAGCTTCCTTCAGGCCAAACATGGTCACGTCGACATCGCCTTTCTGAGGTAAAGCGCGCGACCGATGTGGTCCGCGTTGGGAGTGGTGGCCGCATCGAGATCGGACAGCGTCCAGGCGAGGCGCAGCACGCGGTCATAACCGCGCATCGTGATTCCGCCCCGCTCCAGCGCACGATCTATTGATGTGGTCGTCGCCGGAGCGAGTCGAACGGTCGGGCCGCGCAGCCATGCGCCCGGCACCTGCGAGTTGAGCGTCCACGGGGTATCGCGGAGGCGGTCGGCAGCGACCGCACGCGCGGCGCCGACCCTGCTGCGGGCGTCTTCCGTAGTCAGTCGTGGACGATCATCCGCGATGCGCAGTTGCGCACTTGTCACTCGCTGCACACGGAGCTGGATGTCGATGCGGTCGAGCAGAGGACCCGAAATCCGCGCGAGGTAGCGACGCCGGGCAAACGGCGCGCAGGTACAGGTCGAATCCTTCGCACCCCACTGTCCGCAGGGACACGGGTTGGCCGCCATCACCAGCTGGAACGATCCGGGAAAGTGGGCGACCGCATTCGCCCTGTGAATGGAGATCACCCCGGATTCGAGTGGTTGTCGCAGAGCGTCGAGCGCCGTGACATTGAACTCGGGCGCCTCAGCGCAAAGTCGATTTATAATCTTTGTATGGAACAGAACACTGAGGGATCTCGTGTTGCGATCTACGCCCGATTGTCGGTGGATCGTGACGGCTCGAAGGTCGGCATTGATACACAGCTGATCGACGCACGCGAACTCGCACGCGAGCGCGGTTGGAACATCGTTGACGAATACGTTGACCGCAATTTGACCGCAGCGGACAAACTGGTCAAACGTCCCGAGTACGACCGACTAGTAGCTGACTACGGCATAGGCAGCTTCACTGCCTTGATCTGTTGGGATCTCGATCGGCTGACGCGCCAGCCTCGCCAGCTCGAAGATTGGATCGACGCTGCCCAAGACAAGCACCTTGTAATCGTGACAGCGAATGGCGAGGCCGACCTCAGCACCGATGCTGGACGATTGTTCGCGAGGATCAAAGCCACCGTGGCGAAAAGCGAGGCCGAGCGAGCGAGCGCAAGGCAAAAGCGAAACAAAGCGTACCGACGAGACAACGGCCTCTTTCACGGTGGCCAAGCACCGTTCGGTTACAAGGTTGCAGATAAGTCTCTCGTTGCTGAGCCCACCGAAGTCGCGCTGGTTCAAGAGGCCGCTCATCGGCTGCTCAACGACCGCGAATCCATGCACTCGATCATCACGGACTGGAACAGGCTTGTGGACGACGACTCCAACGTGGTCGTGCACCCTACTCGCAGCGGCAAACACTGGCGGCAGTCGAACCTTCGGGCGATTCTGACAAACCGGTCGCTGCTGGGCGAGACCAAGTCGCGCGTGGTTGGCTGGCAGCCCATCCTCGACAAGCGAACTTTTGACCGTCTGCAAGTTTTGTTTGGGGACCCCAGCCGAAAGACCACGCACTCCCCGGGCGTAAAGGGTGGAAAGTACACGATGGGTGGCGGCCTGTCGGTGTGTCGCCGCTGCGGCAAGCCCCTCACAAGTCAGCTCCGAGGTGGCACCAGAGATACGTCTTTGCTTTGCAACAAGCAGGTGCATGGACCCGACATGAAGAACCACCCCCAGCTGGATCGTGATTCGACCAATGCGGAACAACGCAGAAAGGTAACCAGGCCGCGCATCGACCACGACAGTCTCGAAGCTTTCGTGTTCAACGAAGCGATGTCGATGCTCAAAGACACCAAGAGATTTCGGGATCGAATGGCTGAGCGAAGTCCCGACACCAACAACAAAATCGATGAGCTCGAAGCCGAACGCGAACGCCTTCGCCTCGAGCGAGAACGCGCGGGCAGGGCATTTGTCGCTGGCATCATGGGCGAACTAGAGGCGAAGCGTGAGGTAGATCGTGTCGACGCTTCGATCCAGGCTCTCGACGCGAGCATTCACGAATTGCTGGGACGACCGGTCCTCGCAAGCGCGCTTGAAAGCCGCGTTGATTGGGACAAGCTATCGCCTGCTCGACGGCGCGCATTCCTCGGTCTGCTAATCGACGGCGTGATCGTGGATGGCTGGCCCGAGGGAATCACTCGGAATCCCGGCAAGTTCCGCGCCGAGACTGACCATGAACGTGCCGCTCGCGCTGATGCGCTGCGTCAAAAAGCTCTCCGGGAACGTGTCCTTATCGTTTGGAAGTGGGGTATTTGACGCGTATGGTTTGGACGTTCTGTGAATGAAAACCGAGCGAACGGCTCGGCTTTTTCATTTAAGGACGCCTTTCGTTCGGCTAATTTCACGCCTCCAACGAAGGGAAAGTTCATGAGCGACAAGAATCCACGTCAGAGAAAACCAGTTAGCGCAGCGCGAATTCAGCTCGAATTATGGTTCGCCGACCTCGCAACCTATCAATCATTCGCCCGAGTTCAGTTCGGCCGCTATTCGCGGAATGTGACGGATCGCAAATGGGTAAGTGCTCAGTGGGATTCCGGAAACCTCGGTATCGACGCCGTCTTTCAGTTCACGCACACTTGCCGTAACGACGGCGCACAGCGTGGGGATAGCGAGAAGTTCTTCAATGCGACTTGTCGGGCGGCGGGAATCGACCTTCAGCACGCCGGTGTCGTGGATGTCGAGCTACTGAGCCGCGACAAAATCAGCGCCTGAGTGCGCGTCTGGGTTGTGGTGCGATATTCGACCCGCACCACAACTCAGACGATCCTCAGATGCGCCCACGACGCCTCTGACGAGTAATCTCGGGCGCATGGCAGATCGCGACGACCTCGATTACCTCGATACGCCGAATTGTCCCCAATGCCTTCACCCGATGGAACCGGTCGTTGGCGCATGGTGGTGTCAGGACTGCAAGGTTTCCCTTCGCCCCTAGGCACCCTTCGTGAGCGTGAAGAGGGTCAGCTTGTCGCCAAATGGGTGCAGCTGGGTCTGGCTCGCGATCGTCCAGCCATTAGCAAGAAACTTTGCGAGCTTTCGCTGGCCTCCTCCCTTAGCCATTTGCAGCTTCACGCTTTTCGTCTGGATCTTGTCGGCCACGTTGTTCCTCGCTCGCTCGATTTAGCTTGGCACAAATGGTACTCATATCCCGTGGACTCATAGCCCTCATTCGCTGAGCGTTGAGGAGTGCCCTCCCCGACCGCAAAGCAGCTCGCGCAACGCGAAGCATTCGGTAGACGGGTAAGAAGCCGACGCTCGGAACTTGGAATCAGCCAAGAATCCCTCGCGCACGATGCCGGGCTGGATCGCTCATACGTCGGTCAGGTCGAGCGGGGTGAGAGAAACATCACCCTCGACAACATCTATCGAATCGCCGACGCGCTCAAGGTCAACGGTCGCGATCTCCTGTAACCAGGCTGGATGTTCGCTGACAGCGAGCAGACGACACGCCGCACAGAACGTACTGTCTGTCGGGAGCGGAGAGCACCCTTAGCAACGTGGCCCCCAATCGGGGGGGTCGCTTACCCTAAGGAGATTCTAATGAGCGTGGAAATCACGCATGTGCATTACGGCACTACGAGCAAGACCCATGAGTCCATCGACGCGTACAAGTACCACTACGACGGTGAGACCAAGCAGTGGTATCGGTGGAAGGCTGACATGGTGTCCTTTTTGGAGACCACGACGACCGCGCATGTGAAGGATGTCGAGGTCGGGATCGTGAACGACCCGCCGAAGGCGAAGTACCTTCGCACGCACGCGAACGGGTACTACAACGACAACCTTCTGAGTCTGCCGACGTTCACGCCATAGAAGTATGCGGGCTTCGTCGCTATCCCCGAGCGGCGAAGCCCCGGCGAGACCAAGGCGATTGCTTGGCTAGCCGACTTGTCTTATCCAATCCCGCAAGTAGAGCGAGATACGCCCGACTTCGTGCGGCTCCAAAAGGTTATTGTGCGCAACGATATTGCGGCTTTTCTCCAACTCGTCGAAGCGGCTAACGACCCAGTTAATGTCCGGAAATAGATCTTCGAATTCTTCCCATTTGTTGCGGATGATTGAAGCGAGATCACCGAAATCTGTGTAGTAAATCTCCGTTGCTCCCCGACGCATGTGCCATCGGTCTTTTCCTTCACTCTCTTGGCGCTTCAGGACCTTTGTCTTGACCGGCGACGTCGCAGCCGTATCCCACCATTCCGGTCCAAGCCGTTCTGCCAATCGCTCGCTAACCACCTCGCGCACGGAATTTTCAAACACAAAGAACGCAAGGTAAGCGGGTAGAGCGGACATCGCAGATGCGCGCAAATCTGCCGAAAATTCCTCGAGTGGCATTACACGCTGAAGAGCTTGTGGGTCGGTAGCGGCACGCACAGCAACGCCCTCAGATTCCAAATCGTTCAATGCTGCTTCGACCATGAGCCCCTTGAAAAGCCACTCACGGATCGACGACGAATCGCTCACATCAACTCAGCTTTTATTGCTTGGAAGATCGCACGGTAAACGCTCACGTCGGGGCTAGGGGGCAAGTGGAGGTGAATGTCGTGATGTAGGCGAAGCTGGCCCGAACCGAGCAGATCGTTGATGCGCGCTTCGTCGGTGTGTTGAGCACCACTATCCGCAGCTCCGCCCTGGCCATCCAATGATTCAGTCGCGGGAGGGGGAAGCGTTGACGTTGCGGGTCCAGACCAGTCAGCTTTGTCCGCGAAGGCCTTGAAGGTCGATGCCATCTTTTGTGAAGTCGAGTCACCCGCGCCGGTCAGAGTCTTTGCGATGGCCTGAATCTGGGACACCGACTTCTCGTTTACTTTCTGATCCGCGAGAAACAGCTCAGCCCAACCCTCTCGAAGTCCGACCGCCAATGCCTTGCCGGACTCCGTTCCCTTGAACTCGTTGTACCGCTGAGTTGGCGTTCCGTCAGCGCTCAGAAACCCGAGAGTCCTCAAGATTTTGATCACCGAACGATCGTTTGATGATGCAAACCCTAACGTCGACTTCAGGAAGTCGTGCGTGAACTTGGGAGGCGTGCCCGCGCCGCGAATCTTCTCAAGAATGGCGCCTACATTCACAACCGTAGGCATGTATTGAAGTTCAGCGGGCATTCGGTCCTCCAAGAGGATGTAGCGGGACGTGGTGCAGACATCATGGCAGCCGACCGACATTCGCGGAAGCATTTCGCCTCCTCACCCTCGCCCGTGGCCTAATGTGTGGCCATGGACCTGACTCCCTTTCTTCCGACCATCGGAGTGATCGTGGGTGCGCTCGCAACAATCGGTGGAGTCGCGATCAACTCACGCTCGACCCGTAAGGCTGACGACAAGAAACTGGCTCTGGAGGTCGAACGAGAGGCGACGCGAATTCGCCGCGAAGATGAAGCACAACGGCGTGAAGATGAAGCCTTGCGTCAAGAGGCGGAGGCTCAGCGAGCACAGAAGCAGGTCGACACATATAACACGGTTGCGCAGCTATTTGTGGGCGAACTTTCAGTGCTGCGGTCCGCGCGGATCTCCGATCCAGAGATGAAATACGGCCGTTTCGACAAATGGTTCGCGAAGGAATGGCCGCCGAATGCAGACATGCGTTTGCGCAGGAATATTGCTGACCTCAGCAACGACGAACATCGACTGAAAATCACGCAGATTTGTGACGCGATTATGGATCAGGAGAACGTTGCGCTCGTGGATTGGCGCGACGGAGGTGATCAGGTCGAGATACTGCTGACGCTGGGCTTCGATCTCGCCGCTACTTATGCTCGCGGGCAGGAGCCGGACGAGGATCTAATTAAGCGCTGGAGCGCTTTCCGGAAGCAAGTTGCACAAGCTGAGGAGTATAAGGAACACGCGCGGCTCGCCAGAATTGAAGCCCTGCAAAAGCGGGCCGCCGAGCAGGCCGCAACAATCACGCCTGAGGAAGATCCATTCTAGGCAGCGCGTCCTTCGGCGCTGCGCACGCTGTTCGGATGCCAGCGTTGCCCGCCTCCGGGCAGCGGCACAGAACCGGCATTTAGGCGATCTGCGATAGACCTGTAGGTGAGGCCGGCCTTTCGCTCGCGACGGATGCGACGGACTACCTGTGGATCTTGAAGTCCTGGTCGTCCGATGCGAACGCCCTTAGCTTTTGCCGCCGCGAGCGCCTCTTTTGTACGAAGCCCGATCACCTCGCGTTCCCATTGAGCCACGCTTGCCATGATCGAGGCGACCAGCTTGCCTGTCGGCGTCGACGTGTCGAGGTTGAGATCCAGCGCCACGATGCTCCAGCCCTGCTTGGCGGACGTTTCGAGCAGGCGTGCGAAGTCCGGCAAGGATCGGCTGAGCCTGTCGAGCTTCGCGACGACCAGCGACGCAACCTCGCCACGCTTCAACAGATCGAGCGCCGCCGTGATGCCGGGCCGATCAATGTCTTTACCGGACTTGCCTTCGTCAGCGAACCAAACAACCTCCCAATCCCTCCTTACGGCCTCGGCAAGGATCGCCGCGCGCTGTGCGTCGATGCCGTGCTCCTGATCGACGGTGGAGACTCGGAGGTACCCGATCACCCTCACAGAACGCCTCGCGTCAGGTCTTCCCATTCGTCGTAAGTCAGCACGCCTACTTTGTCGGCATGGCCTTCCATGAACTCGGAGACTTCGCCTTCGGTCCAGTCGTGGCTGAGCAGGTGACGCTCGATCTCGCTGCGGGTCGGCACATCTATGTTCGCTGCCATCTTCATTCCATCCTTGATAATTCGTCGAGCATTGCTCGATTTTGTTATTCCAGATATATACCCTGCCGACCCCGTGTCAACTATCCCCTCGGTTCCTTTACAAGCCAGTCGTCCTAGGCGAATCTGACGATCTTCTCGGCCAGTCGATGGCGCGATATCGACCACACCCAACACGCGCCTCAGAGCGCATCTGAGGGCCTACCCCGAGCCATAGAAGCGTCTGATCGGTAGGTCTTCGCGAGGCGGCTTTGACTGTGTCCCGCACAGCGAAAAGCGCCCTAGTTCGAGTCAGCTGCCTACCCTAGATAGCTCACAGCTAACTATCGGCTCGCATCAATAAGTTCCCCTCATGTGGGAGTTCATTTGGGAGTTGGTGGTAGATACCCTCATCGCGTCAATCGGACCCACGAACAAACGAAACCAACGAAAGCCAAAACAACCTAGATAGCTCACGCTGGTACTGGCTACCGGCCCTATATAGATATAGGGCCCGGTACCAGTTACCAGTACCGCCGGTACCGCCTAGTACCGGCCCAGTACCAGCTGAGTACCAGTCCCAGTACCGCTGAATTTTCGCCCGGTACCAGTCCCAGTACCGATATGGCGCTTTTTCGCCCTCTAGGGCCATTTTTCGCCTTTTCCCGGTACCACCTAGTACCAGTCGTTACTCGCCCGGCATGCCGTAAATCAGTGTGCGAAGATGCCAGCCGCTATCAGGATGATCCCAAAGCAAAGCATGCAGACACCCATCGCAATCGCCAGACCCGGCGTCGACCCCGATGCAGCCGCCCTTCCCAGCGCGTTGTCTGGCTGGCCGGACGCGAGCCAATGGGCAAAACCTACCCGGTGGCGAATCATCGCAACGCCCGCGACGATGACCAATACACCAATGATCAAAGCAGCGACGTGGCCCGCGAGCATGGCTTGACACTAGTGCCTCACGGTCACCGGTCGCCCGGCGCGATGCCGTAGAAGGCCAAACCTCGCTCGCTCGCCTCAATGCCGCGCACCTTGCCGTTCACGTCACGCTTCACCTTGAGCAAATCGAGTTCTTCGAGCAGGTCGCGCACGCGAGGCCATGTGCCAGATCGCCCTAGGTTGAGGTCGCGCTGCACGTTGTTGCCCGACGCGCCGGGATGATCGACAAGGTAGGTCAGCACATCGCGACCGGTTTCGATGTCGGCTTCCATGGTCTCGGACGCCGCCTCAATCGGCGTGATGCCTCGAACGATTACCGAGTCTCCAAATACCTCGACGTCGAAGGCGATGGGGTCGAACAGCGGCCCAGCCTTCTGTTTGATGTTAGTGATGCGCTGATTCTTCACCTGCATCACAACGTCCAAGGCTTGCCTCTGGCGCGACGATCCTCGCTCGCGCGAGTCGTCCCAGCCGGTGTGATGCACCAGCCCGACAGCTGCGCCGGTCGCGTGTGCGATGCGCTGGATGGATCGCTTCATGACCGTGAAGTCACGCGACTTGTCCTCGTCGCCTGAGGGCATGTGATCCGCTTGCGTGTCGAATACGATCAGCCGCCACGCCTGGTCCCCGAAGTTCGCCAGCCGATAGGCCTCCAGATCCTCGATGATCGCCTCGACTCCCCCGGCGTCCATGAGATCGAGCTGTTCTTCGATGCTGTACGCAATTCGGAGGTCGCTTGCTGAAGGATGGGCGATCATCCAAGCGTCCATACGAACGCCTGCGTCATAGCCTCCTTCGCCCAGCACGAACGCGACAGGTCCAGGCGCATTGGCCTCATGACCCATCCACGGGATTCCGTTTGCCACGCTCGCGAGCATGTCGAGCATCACAAACGACTTGTAGGAGCCGGTCTGGCCGAAGACCTGAAATAGCGCGCCCTCTGGAAGAACACCCTCGATCAGGTAGGGAGGTCGGGGCATGTCGCGAATCGCCGCTGCGCCGCGCAGGTTGACCCTTGGCGCTTCGCTGATGAAAAAATCGGGCACTACGTCCGTGTGATCCTGTTGGAACGCCTGCTCGACCTTCCGGAGGGCTTCCTTGTCAGAGAATCCCGAGCGGCGCGCACGTTCAAGCACTAGTGCCTCGATTGCTGGCCGGTCGTCGCCGAGCTTCCGGCGCAAGCTGCACCCCATCCGAAACAGCGTGTCGTCACGTTCGCCCTCTGGGATGGGATCGAGTAGCGAACTCCCGGAGCTAAGCGACGCGTTCGACGCCGAACTCCGTGCAAGCTCGACCAGTCGTTCGTCGGCCATGCGTGGTTCGACATCGCGAGCGACCGAGTATGTCCCGCCGCTGATGTGGTTCGATCCCGGCAGAAGGACATAACCGCCGTTCGCTCGAACATCGACTCCCGGCAACACGTTCGCTCGGCTTCGCAGTCCCTCGTCACCGGCAAAGTAGTAGTGCCAGCCTCCCCCGCCTGTCGCGACGACTCGCGTCTTGGGCATGGTGGCGTGAGATTGTTTTAGCCATTCATTCAGGCTGGCCTGTCCGTCGTGTTTGTGCTTGTCGATGTCGAGCACCCACACCCCGGACCGTTCACCCGTCGCTACCGCCCAGTTCGCGTCGGGCCAACGTTCGAGCCAAGTCGCTAACTGAGCTGGATCGCTCGACGCCGCTTTGACGCCATTTGCTGTTCGAGGATGTTTGCCCGGTGAGTGGCAGCTTGGATCGCCGCACGAACAGTGGCCGTCCACGATGCTCTGGCAAGGGAGAACCGCGAACCCTTGCGACGCCCACGCTTCGAGGTCTTGCAGATCAACCATTCTCAGACTCGATGCCACGAAGAAAGGCGATCACTCGGTCCACGATTTCGTCTGGAACCGGTCCCGGGTCTGAGGGCTGGTCCTCGCTCATGACTCGCGCACCTGCCGAAAGCCAGCGCCCTTTGGCGGCCAAGTTTCGGCATCGCGGAACTTGAGCATTTCGGCATCGAGGAGAGTCTCGATTGGAAGGCTCATGACCTTTTCGATCGCGACGATTTCTCGCGGGCTCGGGTAACGCTTGCCCTTGCAGATGTTGTGGACTTCGGAAGGCGTAATGCCAATCGCCTCAGCAACTTGCGCCGCGGACAGGCTGTGATATCGAATCTGCCGAGCAAGATTCTGCTGTTTGTGTGGGAGTGCCACGCTGAACCACCATTTCTGGTTTGGTTCACCGGAGGGCTTTCCCGCTTAGTGATGCGCGGTGTTCCTGCCCTCAACGCATCGCCCGATTAGTCGGGTGCCGTGTTGGTCTTCAACGTCAGTGTCGCTGTCGCGATATCGATAGTTATATACCCCGGCGGGACCGATTAGGACAGAACCGAAAATCGGCGATCTGATGCGCTTCGGGAGGTCAGTCGAATAAACACCCGCGAGGGTTTCGAGGGTCGCCTCAGAATGACTCCTAGGACTGAGGAGAGCGCCTAGGCGGGTTCGCCGAACCAATTCTCATCGGAACCACATTGGTAAAAGGCTCAAATCGGAGATCAGGTTCTGTCTCGATATCCTCGATATCTTCCACAATCTCGGCGTCGACGATCGCCTCATCTGCGCGAGTGACCGCGAGACCGTTCGGGATTTCCTTGACGATGCGCTGCATGGTGATTTCCCACGGTTTTACTTCGACCTCGACAATGCGACCAGGCCCGTAGCCGGTTCGGTCCAGGACCATCTGGATTGCTCGCAACCGGTCGCTGTCGGAGGTCGCCGGCTTGCTCATGATCTGGTTGAGCTGAGCAATGGCAGGCTCGACCATTTCGAGTAGTCGCTCGCGGGCTTTCTTCGCGACGTGACCGGATGCGCCTCCGTGGAAGCGACAGACCGTGCCTCCTCGAATGGCGTTGTTACGGCATTGCTCGCCGGTCTTGTGCGCCTTGGCTGTGCATCTGTTTTCAAGTGAGCTTGGATTCGAAAGTAGGTTCTTGGAACTACCGCCGTGGACAGCGCAGTAGTCCGAACCGTGTACTGCCCACCGTCGACAGGGCTTCCCAAGATTTGGGTTATAAGGGTGACCCACGGTTCCGGCGCAGGTACGTTTGGCGCTCACGACGCGACCACCTCAAGCACCTCCACACAGTCGGCGCACAGGAGCAGCTCGATGATCCGGGCGTTGTAAGGCAGTCGCACTGGTCGGACTGCCTCCCACTCGCGGCAGGATTCGCAGAACGCCGAAGTCGGCACTGCCGGTCGAGGATCATCGAGCCAGTAAAAACTAAGCTCGGTCAGCCCATCTCGCGCAACGATGTAAAGCGGGTCGATCAAGTCGCGGCCGGGAATGTCGGTCATCGCAAAAGTCGCGACGATCTTTTTCAACCACGGATTGGTCTGGAGAATCAAACGATTCAGCCTGGGCACGTGCTCGTTGATCATCACGGCAGCGTCGATCGCATATTCCTCGTAATACCCAGCATGAACCTTCGCACGGCGATCGCGGGAAACTGCGGCGTGCATCAGGTCGGGGTCTTTGATTTCGTTGTAGTCCATGATTCCTCCTTTGGTACTGGTGCTTGGCGCTTGAAGGAGCGCCGCCGCGAAGCACCAACGTGGCGACGCTCCTGAAATGGACACCGGACGAAAGAGGGCTGAAAGACCGGCGCCCAGCTTGTTACGACACGGTGGGAGCTGTGTAGCTCCCCGATGCCGCGATCTTTACCACCGCAGCAGCGCCACGGTTGCGAACTCCGAAGCCGACCCCGAGCGAGTAGCCGCTGTCGAACAGCGGGTAGCGAGGGTTCGAGCCGCCGGTCAGTGTGAGTCCCTTCAACTCGGGACGAGGGTGCGAGCGGATCGCGAGCGCGTTGCGAGGACTGTTGCCCCCAGCCACAGCGATGCCTACGAGGTATCCGCTCAAGGCAAAGTATGACTCGACGATCAGCGCGCTCCCGAAGGAACCGATTACATCGAGACCGTTGAACGTCGCTGGCGGAAGGTCGCCGACGATGAATTCTGTGCTTAAATAGGCCGGATTTTGTTCACTGGGGATGAAATCGTAGGGACTGTCGGCGACGCCTGCGCGGAATCCTCGAATGGTGCGTCCCTGATCGGGGTGCACCAGAATCACGATTTTTTCACCGACGTTGATCCCGAAACCGTGCTCCGCGATCGTGGAGATTAGGTCGTCGAGGTCTTGGCCGTCGACAGTTGCCGCGCCGCTGACGAGGTAGTGATTGTGATCTGACGAGAACGTCTTGCCCGCGAAGCTCGGTGGCGCATCGTCAGACGACCCGGCGTAGAGCGAGTAAATCGAAGCACCCTCTTCGTTCACGAACCGACTGCCGAGTAGGGCGGGCGTTGTGAGCGTTGTCAGCGCGTTTCGGAACAGGAGGTGATCGCTCGCCTCCTGCGCCGCGATGTGCTGCGCGGTGATCTGCGACGAGGGAGCGTCACGCAGGAAACGCGCGGTGTAACGCAGCGCGAGGTCGTACCACTCAAGCGGATACCCGACCACATAGGTCTTCGGGGTCGAGCGACCCGCTGTCGGGATACCGAACTCCGAAGCGAGTTCGAAGTTCATGGTGGACGGGTCGAGGGGTAGTGCCTCGGCGCTGAGAGTCGTGTTGTACGACATCAGCGCAACGATTGGATCGCGCGAGGCGTTGAAGATTCCGAGCGCCTCGACGAGTTCGTCCCAGACGCCGTTGAGGTCCGCGCCGTCGATGGTGGTGGTGAGAATATCTGCGTGAACGTTGAAGCCTCGATCGGCTCCAACAATGTCCATGAATGTCATGGTTTGCTCCTCTGGTCAGGTGAAGTGGGCGCGCGGGCCACGGGCCTAACGCAATGACCTGACTTGCTAGGAGGAGCGGGCGCTCGAACTCTTTCGCATCAACTGGCCGTGTGGTCGCCTCTGGCGATACCTTTCGATTAGCAAATTACACCTTCATTTCCCAAAGAGGCCCAAACCGTAGGCTTTGGTATATAAAAAGACCTTGCGCCTCGTCCAGAAACAACACACCGTGGGATGCCCGCGCCGCCGCGCCCGGCCGGATAATCCCGCTCCCGCCTCCAATGAGGGAGACGGCAGATGCCGTGTGGTGCGGGTTCTCGAACGGCGGGCGGATGTTGAGTTCGCCCGCGACGGGAAGGCCCGCGAGCGAACGGATCGAACTGACTTCGATTGCGGCCTCTGCCGAGAGGTCGGGAAGCAGCCCGGGCAACCGTGCCGCGAGCATCGTTTTGCCTGCGCCCGGCGGACCCAGAAGGAACACGTGGTGGCCGCCAGCACCCGCCGCGAGCATGGCCTCCACCGCATCTTCGTTGCCGATGACATCGGCGAGGTCGGTGTTCGGGGCCGCGATCTCCGACTGAACCGACGCCCGCTGAATCGCCTCGACCGGTTCGGGTTCCAGGTCGGCGCCGTGCCAGATGGCTGCATCCCGCAGCGATGCGACCCCGATCACCTTCACACCGGGGACGAGCGCCGCCTCATCCGCGTTCCCCGCCGGAACCATGACCGATTCGTACCCGGCTCGGACGAGGGCGAGAACGGCGGGCAGGATGCCGACGATCGGTCGGAGGCGGCCGTCCAGACCGAGTTCTCCGAGATGCACGACCTTCTCGATCGACTCGGTATTGATGAGCCCGGCCGCTCCAAGCGATGCGATTGCGATGGCCAGATCGAAGCCCGAACCGTACTTCGGCAGCGCAGCCGGCGACAGGTTTACGGTGTACTTCTGGGTCGGCAGTGGGCAGCCCGCGTTGATGGCCGCCGCGTGCACGCGATGCTCCGCCTGCTTGAGCGCGGCATCCGGCAGCCCGATCAGGATGAACTTAGGCAGGCCACTCGAAATGTCCGCCTCAATCTCAACGATGGCGCCCTGAAGCCCAAGAAGAGCGACGGCTCGCGTCCGACCGAGCGACACCTAGAACACCCGCTCAAGGTGCTCGATTTCGACGAGACCGCGAGTCGGCGCGATGATCGCGATCGCGTCGATGCGAACCGCGGCACGGACATCCGGATGGGCGTGGCACCATGCGCCTGCCAACCGTCGCAACCGAGCGAGCTTCGCGACAGTGATTGCTTCGAGCGGATGCCCGAACGCAACGCTGGTGCGCGTCTTGACCTCGACGAAGACAACCTCGCCGTCCTTGAACGCGATGATGTCGATCTCGCCCTGGGAACAGCGCCAGTTGCGCTCGAGCACCCGGTATCCGGATGCGACGAGATGCTCCGCCGCGAGTGTCTCTCCTCGCCTGCCGAGGTCATCCTTCGCCGCCATGTCCAGAACTCTGCAGGATCTGCTCACCTCACGAGGCCGTTGCCAGCCATCCGGTGCGGAGATCTCGATGAACCCGGCCTCGGAAGGATTGGATGTCGTGAACGGTGTCGTCCGATCCCGCTATGGTGTGGGGATGCCCGAAGATACGTCCAGCGAACCTGCAGCAAACCCACAAGCAACCGCCCCTGGCGCCACGCCGACTCCACCAGCTCCCGCGACACCTCCTCCCGTAGCGCCCGTTGTCCCGGCGGGGTGGTACCCCGACGCGACAACGGGCCAGCGACGCTGGTGGGATGGCACGGCCTGGACGGACCAGTACCAGCCCGCTCCATCCGCGGGACGCGGCACTGCGGCCCTCGTGCTCGGAATCATCGCGATTGCGCTTGCCGCGATCCCCGGCGTCAGCTGGGTGGCGTTCGCGCTCGCGATCATCGCCGTGATTCTGGGACTCGTCGGTTTGCGCAAGCCTGCGGCGAGGGGCCGCTCACTCATCGGGCTGATCCTCGGCGGTATCGCATTCATCCTTTCCCTCGTGCTCGGCATCGTCTATGCGGTCATCCTCTTTGCCGTCGTCACCCCGACGAGTGATTCCGGCGCCGGTCCGCAAAACGCCCCGATCGCCAGTCACGTTCCGGCAACGACAGCACCAAAGGTGAACCCCTATGACTCGCTGTATGGCAAGTTCACGCCGATAACGCAGTCCGGACGCAGCGACACCGTCATTACGTTGCCGACGGGCTTCAAGGCCGGAATAGTCACGGCCACATACAGCGGCAGCGCAAACTTCATTGTCAATGGACTCGACTCGAGCAACCAGATCACCGGCGACGGGCCAATCAATGTGATCGGAGCGTACAAGGGGACGACGCTGATTGGATTCGACGACATCGGCAGCAAGGACGCCTCGCTCCAGGTCGAGGCAAGCGGGCCGTGGTCGATCACCATTTCTCCGATCAGCGCCGCCCAGAGCGCGGTGCCGGTCTCGGGATCCGGTGACACCGTGTTTCTCTACGACGGGCCTGCAGCCGACTGGACCCTCACCTCAAACGGCCAGGGCAACTTCATCGTGAACGAGTATTCCGGCGAGTTGTTCCCGGGCATTGGGGTCAATGAGATCGGCGCGTACACGGGCAAAGACCCCGTCGACCCCGGGCCCGCCGTCGTTGAGCTCATTTCGGACGGCCGGTGGACGATTACCCAGTAGCGCAGCGGGGATAGCTGGCCGGTGTGACCGCCATACTGTCCTCATGAGCGTTCGATGGGTTGTCGTGGTCCTCTCGGTGCTCGGCGTGCTCTTTCTCGCCTACAGCCTGCTCACGATCGTGAAACCGCAGGCGGGCATCAACCCAGCGGAGCCCTTCCTATTCGGCGCAGCGCTACTCATCGCCGCGTTCTTCGTTCGTCGCCGGTTTCGGTAGAACAAACTACTCGTCGAGCGCGAGTTCCTTCGGGAGTTCGAGTTCCTTGGCCGACAGTTCTTCGACGTTCACGTCCTTGAAGGTGAGGACGCGCACGGACTTCACGAAGCGGTCCGAGCGGTAGACGTCCCAGACCCAGACATCCGTCATGTTGAGTTCGAAATAGAAGTCGTGCTCCGTATCGCGACGATCGAGCGATACCTCGTTGGCCAGATAGAACCGGCGCTCCGTCTCGACGACGTAGCGGAACTGGGAAACCACGTCCCGGTATTCGCGATACAGGGCAAGCTCGACCTCACGGTCGTAGTCTTCGAACTCGTCTTCGTCCATGCTGCGCCTAGTCTACGGCGACCACTTCTCTTGAGTGCAGCCAGGTCATCCTGTGCAGGGCGGACGGACCCAGCGAGTCGATAGCTGCGAAGTGCTCCGCCGAGCCGTAGCCCTTGTTGCCCGACCAGCCGTATCCCGGGTAATCGCCGTCGTATCCGATCATCATCCGGTCGCGGTGCACCTTGGCGACGACGGATGCCGCGGCGACGGATGCGCAGTCACGGTCCGCTTTGACCCTGGTCGTCACTCGAAGCGGAGACTGCAGCACGGGCGTCAGCCAGTCGTATGAACCATCGAGCAGAAGCACGCTCTCGGTGATCGGTGCGCCCAGCTCGAATAGCTGCACCAGGGCGCGTTTGCCCGCGAGACCCAGCGCGACCATAATGCCGAACTCGTCGACCTCGCTGGCCGTCGATAGCCCAACCGCCGAGTACCGAGCCCATCCTGCGGCTAACGGTGCCAGCTCCTCCCGTCGCTTCTCGCTGAGCATCTTCGAATCGCGTAGGCCCTCCGGATGCGCGCCGATGGACGCATCCACGACGCAGAGCCCGACGGCGACAGGGCCAGCGATCGCGCCGCGGCCCACTTCGTCGCACCCGATCACATACCGCACGCCGTTCGCGTGCAGTTGCGACTCGACGTCGAGTGTTGGATCGGTGACGGTCATTTCTTCGATTGACTCTTCACGTCTTGGAAGGTTGCGGGAAAATTGCTGAGCACCGACCAGTGGTTGATGGGCCAGCTGATCACCAGCGCCTTGCCGGTGACGTCGCTCATCGGAACGTAGGGCGAGACATCCTTGCGGTAATAGTGATACGCCGAGTCGGCAGACATGTCGCGATTGTCGCCCATGACCCAGATATCGCCCTTGGGCACGGTGACCTTGAAGCTGTACTCATCCGACTGGGTAACGCCAGCCGGCAGAGTGATGTAGGGCTCGACGAGTGGCGTTCCGTTGACCATGAGCTGGCCGGTCGCGCTGCAACAGGACACCCTGTCGCCCGGAAGTCCGATGACCCGCTTGATGAGGTGGTCGTTGTCGTCGGGGGCGGCAAGTCCCAGGAAGGCGAGCACGTCCGTGACGGGCGAACTGGCCTGGGGCACGACGTCCTCCGGCCCGAGCCATCCACCCGGGTCGGTGAAAACTACGACGTCGCCACGCTGCACCGGAGACAGCGTCGGGGTGAGCAGGCTGACGATGACCCGGTCGTTCACCTGAAGCGTGTTCTCCATCGACTCCGACGGGATGTAGAACGAACGAATCAGGAATGTCTTGATCAGAAACGAGATGACAAGCGCGGCCAGGAGGATGAACAGGATGTCGCGTAGAAACAGCCACACACCGCGACTCTTGCGCCCGCTCGGCGGATCCTCGGTCTCTGCGGGATCGACCGTCGTTGCGTGTGTCATGAAGTTTCTTTTCGTGCGACCAGCTGTCGCGTTAGCCGAGTTGGCCCGGGTCGAAGCGCCAGTTAAACCCGGAAGCTCCCGACCAACTATAGGTGGCGGGAGCTTCGGGAAAACTCGTGAATCGCTGGGTAAAGCGATTCGATTTGTACGCTCTACGCGTCGCGCTTCTCTTTGATCTTGGCCTTCTTGCCACGCAGGTCGCGCAGGTAGTAGAGCTTCGCACGACGAACGTCGCCGCGAGTGACAATCTCGATGTGATCGATCACCGGAGAGTGCACCGGGAACGTCCGCTCGACCCCGATCTGGAAGCTGACCTTGCGAACCGTGAAGGTCTCGCGAACGCTGTCGCCCTGGCGACGGATGACGACACCCTGGAAGATCTGAATACGCGAGCGCGTGCCTTCAATGATGTTGACGTGCACCTTGACGTTGTCACCGGGACGGAAGTCGGGAACGTCGGTGCGGAGGGATGCTGCATCCACTCCGGCTAGGAGGTGGCTCATGGCAAATTCGCTCTCTGCAATCGCCACGGGTCGATTACGGTCTAAGTACTTCAAGAAAATGGACTGTGCCCCCGCCCGCATCCGAACGATGTCGGCGCAGTGTCAAGCTCCCCTGTGGCAGAGCCGGGACAGGGCACGAGGGGTAATTCTGCCACAAACTAGCGAAAGCCGCCAACGCCCATGACCGAGCAGCAAGAACCACCGGGGATCCAGGCATCGATCAGAACCGAGCCCGTTCAGCAGCGCAGCGCACAGCGCGTCGCCCACCTGCTCGATACCGCGGCCGATCTCATCGACCATGAGGGCATCGACGCCCTCACCACGAGCGACGTCGCCACGCGAAGCGGGTCGTCGGTTGGCGTTGTGTATCGGTACTTTCCGAACATCCAGTCGCTGCTTCGCGCGCTCGCGGCGCGGAATCTCGCCCGATTCACCGAAGCGATCTACGACACCCTGGGGTCGGATGCGGTCGAGTGGCGCCAGACGGTCGACATCGCGATCGACACCTTCATCGAGTTCAACCGATCGGAGCCCGGGTTCCGCGCCCTGCGGTTCGGCGACATCATCGACGATCGATTCCTCGAACCGGAATTCAGCAATAACGGAGTGCTGGCGCGGGCGCTCGTCGGGCTGCTCTCGGAGAAATACGGGTTCACTCCGAACGACGAGATCCTGTTCGATATCGAAGTTGCCATCGAGGTTGGGGATGCCCTGCTGCAGCGTGCCTTCCTGCTCGACAAGCAGGGCGACCAGCAATTCATCGACGCAGCGAGGACGCTGTCGAACGGCTATCTGCGCGATTCGGACGTGTGGCCCGACAGCCTGTGATGGACTTGATCCCGTGATTGAGATTCGTACCCCGGCCGAGGTCGAGGAAATGCGGCCAGCTGGAGTGTTTGTCGCGAGTGTCGTCGAGGCGACCTGCGCTGCCGCGAAGGTCGGGATGAACATCCTCGACCTGGATCGGCTTGCCGGCGACATGATCAAGCGCGCTGGCGCCATCAGCAGCTACGTCGACTACCACCCCTCTTTCGGCGGGTCCAAGTTCGGCAAATACATCTGCATCTCGGTCAACGACGCCGCGTTGCACGGTCTCCCCTTCAGCTACAGGCTTCAGGATGGCGACGTCGTTTCGTTGGACTTCGCGGCATCCCTTGATGGCTGGGTCGCCGATTCCGCTCGCACCGTAATCGTCGGAACGCCAAGACCCGAGGATGTCACGCTCGTGGACGTCACTCGTCGGGCGCTCGAGGCCGGGATCGCGCAGGCGGTCCCGGGAAACAAGATGGGCGACATCTCGGCGGCGATCGGCGCCGTTGCCCACGCGGCCGGCCTGAAGGTGAACCTCGAGTTCGGCGGACACGGCGTCGGACGCGAAATGCACGGCGATCCCCATGTACCGAACGACGGGCGCGCCAAGCGCGGTATTCCGCTGCGCGCTGGACTCGTCTTTGCGATCGAGCCGTGGTTCATGCTCGGAACGGACCGGATATACACCGACAGGGACGGCTGGACCCTGCGCAGCGTAGACGGATCCCGAGCGGCGCACTTCGAACACACGATCGCGATCACGGATGGCGCGCCCCTCGTGCTCACCAAAACTCCGTGAGAGGTCCCAATCGACCCATAAACCGGCCTCCGGATGGGTCGATTGGGACCTCTCACGGGCTTTTAGAGCAGGTCGGGACGGATGCGCCGCGTGCGCTCGAGTTGCTGTTCGTGACGCCACTGCGCGATAGCAGCGTGGTTACCGCTCAGTAGTACTGGCGGTACCGCCAGGCCTCTCCACTCGGCCGGCTTGGTGTAGCTCGGGTACTCGAGCAGTCCATCCTCGTGGCTCTCCTCGGTCAGGCTCTCGGGATTGCCAATCACGCCGGGGATAAGGCGCCCGACGGCCTCGATCATCGCCATGGCCGCAACCTCACCGCCGTTGAGCACATAGTCACCGAGGCTGATCTCGCGCATTCTTGCTCGGGATGCCGCGTCCTCGACGACGCGTTGGTCGATACCCTCGTAACGACCGCAGGCGAACACCAGATGCGGAGCAGCTGCCAGTTCACGCGCGAGCGCCTGCGTGAACGGTTCCCCCGCAGGAGACGGAAACACGACGGTCGAGTCCGGGTCGAGGATGCTGTCGAAGGCCTCACCCCACGGCTCCGGCTTCATGACCATTCCGGCTCCCCCGCCATACGGGGTGTCATCGACGGTGCGATGCCGATCGTGCGTGAAGTCGCGCAGGTCGTGCACCGTCAGGTCGAGCAGTCCGCCCTGCCTCGCCCTGCCGAGCAGCGACAGATCGAGCACGGAGAAGAACTCCGGGAAGATCGTCACGATGTCGATGCGCATCCGACCAGCGTAGCCGCCGGATTTCTGGCGGCCGGCGGCCTATTGCTCCTGCGATACTGTCCTTCGAGAAGGGATCATGCAGTGGCAGAGCGCGCGGGTTCGACCATCGAGTTGCGTGTCGTTTCCGTGCTGTTCGCCGACCTGGTCAACTTCACAACACTCGCCGAGACCCGGGACGCCGAAAACGTCCGAGCGCTGCTCGACGAGTACTTTGCGACCTGCCGCAAGATCGTCGAACGGTACGGAGGAACACTCGAGAAGTTCATCGGCGACGCGGTCATGGCGGTGTGGGGTTACCCGCGTGCAGACGAGGACGCTGCCGAGGGCGCCGTGCGCGCTGGCATCGAACTTCTCGACACCATCGAACTCCCGATGCGCGTTGGAATCACCACCGGCACCGTTGCCGTTGGCTCAGGCGAGAGCCTAATCGCCGGCGATGTCGTGAACCTGGCCTCGCGCATCCAGCAAATTGCGACCGAGGGCGAGGTGTGGACCGATCAGGCGACACGGGATGCCGCGGCCAGGGCGATCGAGTTCGAACCCCGCGGCGAGCACTCGGTCAAGGGACGAAACAGGAGCGAAATCCTGCACGCCGCCCGAGCCGTTGTTGGCGGACGCGGCGGCCTCGGTCGGGTCGACGAACTCGATGTTCCCCTGGTCGGGTACCGTCGCGAGCTTTCCGCCACTAAAGACGCGCTGCAGGCAACCATCGAGGGCGAGCGTGGGCGCCTTCTCGTCATCTCCGGCGAATCGGGCACGGGCAAGAGCCGGCTCGGCCGCGAGTTGCTCAGCTACGCCGACGGGCTCGATCAGAACATCCGCTGGCACGCCTCCCGTGCTTCCGCCCTGGATGTCGGCACACCATACGGGGCGCTCGAATCGGCCGTGCGTGGCCGCATGGGCGTGACGGACGACAACTTGGAACAGCTCGGAGAGCACCTCGACGCCCACCTCCGCGAGTTCTTCCCCGATGCCGCTCGCCGGTCACAGGTGCGCTCCGCTCTCGCGGTCCTGCTCGGAATTGGCGATTACGACGTCGGCCAACAGGACCTGTTCGTGGCATGGACGGCATGGTTTGCGGCGCTCGGAGCCGAGGGCGACATCGTGGTCTGGGTACTGGACGACGCCAATTTCGCCGACGAACTGCTGCTCGCATTCGTCGAATACCTGGTCGCCAATGTCGGGTCTCGGATGCTCGTGGTGCTGCTCGCCCGTCCCGAGTTGCTCAGATCGCGGCCGTCGCTCCTGTCAACCCGCGGTTCGGCCATGATCGGCCTCGAAGGGCTGAGCAGGACCGGGATGACCGAGCTGGTCGAGAAACTCGTCGACGACATCCCGGATGACCTGCTGAGCGATCTAGTCGCCGGTGCGGGTGGTTTGCCGCTGTATGCCATCGAGGTTGTCCGCGGCATGATCGACCGCGGTGAGGTCGTCGTTGACGGCGGTCATCGCTCGTTGTCCGGCACGCTCAGCCCGAGCAGAACGACGCCGTCCCTCACGGGGGTAGTGATGAGTCGTCTCGAGTCGCTCGAAGCGGGGGATCGCGGCATGCTCCAGCGCGCGTCCGTGTTCGGTCTCTCATTCACGGCAACTCAGCTCGCCCGCCTGCTGGACGCGCCCATCGAAACCACCGCGCAAGGCATCTCACGACTCGTTGACAAGGATCTCCTCCGCGCGCCGACAGAGTTCCTGTCTGGCGAAGCCGGGCAACACCACTTCGTCCAGGCGCTCGTGCAACAGGTCGCGTACGAGTCGCTGTCCAGGCAGGAGCGGGCCCGACTTCACCTGCGCGCCGCCGAGGTTCTTAGCGAATCTGCCGCCGACTCCGGACTCATCGTCGAGCACCTTCTGCGCGCTCGATCACTGGATGACTCGGCGCCGACCAATCTCGACCTCACCGAGTGGCTCGCCGCGGCGGCGGCCCGCGCGGAACGGACCGCGGCATTCGACATCGCGTTGCGAAACTACGATCTGGCCATCGCGACCGCAACGGATCCGGAACGACAGGATGCGCTGCGCCTGAGCGCGGCCGACATCGCGATCCTGCGCTCCGAGTTCTCCCGCGCGCGAACGTATGTCGAAGCGGTTACCTGCGATCTGACCGAGCATCGTCTGCACGCCGCGATTGATCTCGCCAGAACAAACCAGGCCCAGGGACGGATGTCCGAAGCCATTGCAATCCTCGCGGAATGGCCGGAGCTGCCGGATGGGCCAATCCCCACCGCACTCGCGGCCCGGTGGGCGACCATCCAGGGTCGGGTGGCCTTCGAGCAACCTCGAGGTGCGGAAATAGCGACCCGGTGGGCGGAACGCGCACTCGTTTATGCCGAGGCGACGCTCAATCCGATCCTCATCCACACGACCCTGAACCAGTACGGCATTGCGGTCGCGGATCGCGGACTCAACCGCATCGGCCGTCTCATCCACGAGGAAGCCGCCCGCCTGGCGCGGGAAAGCGGCCTGACCCAGCAGCTTGCCTGGTCGCTCAATAACCTCGCTCTGGATGAGGCGAGAAGAGGCGATTTCCCACGGGCGATCGCCATGCTCGAAGAGGTCATCGAAATCAACTGGCAATGGGGCCGCGGAGTGCAGCAGGCTTTCCCGCTCGCCGCCCAACTCGAATACCTCACCCTCACCGGGCGCACAGCGGCGGCGCTCGAGCTCGCAGCGATCAGCGAGGAGGCGTTCAGCCTGCGCAAAACGGACAGCCTGCCCGAGTGGGTTGAGTTGTTGCAGGCGATCGCCTGGGCCAGGGATCTGGCTGGCCTCCCCAACGATCCGACCGTCTATCCGCAGGTGCGAGCGGTCGCAGACGCGGACCCCGAGCAACTGCGGGTTGTCACCAATGCACTCGCGACGCTTGCCGCCGTCGATGGGCTGCCGGAGCGCGCTCGCCTTGCGCGAGAGGCGTGCGCCATCGAGTTTGAGGCGACCGGATTCGCGGACGCCCTACCAACGATGTGGCCGAGAGGCGCCGACTTCAATCTCGAGGCCGGAGATTTCACTGGGGCGGCATCCATGCTGGAGTATGCCCCCGAGCCAACGGATGTTCCAGAAGATCGGGTCACGATCATCCAGGTGAATCGCATTCGAGCGATACTCGATGCCCTCGACCCAACCCGGGGAGCAGATCCACGGGAGGTCGAGCGCGCACTTCGGACCAGCCTGGACGAACTGCGCTCCGTCGGCCTCGTACCGGACCGCTGCCGTGTACTGGTCACCCTGGCTGCCCTGTTGGATGCGAGCGACCGCGTCTCGGAGGCTGATGCCCTGCGACGCGAGGCGGCCGTTGTGCTCACTGAGTGCGGTGCTCTTGGACTCCGTCGGCGACTTGGCCTGGACGATCTGGCAGAACTGTCCGCTAGCTGACAGCGCCCAAAGGGGCCGGGGACATACCGTTTGTCTCGCAACACGAAATACCCGCACAACGAACGTCCCCTGCTCGGCCGTCGGCGTCACCCGCTGGAGCCTCTCCAACGCCGACGGCCACGGGTAGTCGGGCTGCGCGTCGCTAGGGCGCGAATCGATGGAGAAGGAGTCGAGGTCCGATAGTTTCTCCTTTCGAACGCAATCGTCGCGTTACCCGATCTGCTTGACCCTGTCCGCGCCCGCGGTGAATCTCGCTAGTACCCCTCTAGCGATTCGAGGTTGAGCAAGCGAACAGCGCGACCGTCGACCACGATCAGGCCTTCCTGAGCAAGGACCCCCAGGGCCTGGTTGAGTGACTGGCGAGTCACGCCCAGCTGGGCCGCAATGCCCGATTGACTCGCCGGGAGGACGACGGTCGCGCCGTTCCGTTCCGGCGCACCGCCTCTCGTCTCCACGAGTGACAGCAGGTACTTGACCAGACGATGCGGCAGGTCAAGAAAGATGAAGTCGGATGTCGTGCCGGTAAGCCGCCGAACCGTCACGGCCAGTTGGGTGGCCATTGCGAGCATCGCCGCCGGATGCCGAGAAAGCACCTCGCGCAATCGGTCGGCCTGCACCACGAGTACTCGGGACCGCTCCAGCGCTGCAGCACTCGCCGATCGCGGCAGTCTGTCGATGACCGAGAGCTCGCCGATGCTCTCTCCCGGTCCAGCATTCGACAGCACGAGCTCGGCGCCACGCGCCGAATTGCGGAAAATCCGGATGCGCCCGGACAGCACGACGAACATCCGGCTGGATACGTCGCCCTCGACGAAAAGCACCTCGCCTTTCGCGAAGATGGCCAGGCTCGAAGCGACCGCCAGTTCGGACAGCGCCGACTGCGGCAGCGATGACAGCAATGGCACGCGCGCCAGTACGCCGTCCGGCACCGAATCAGAACTCACAAGCTTCTCCCGCGGGTTTGCCCAAAGCATAGGGCGCGGAAGCTGACGACGGCGCATCGTGCCGCACGGGGGCTATGGGCAGGTGACCTTGCCCGCGAACGTGACCTTCTTCGATGAGTCGATCACACTCTTGAGCACGACTCCGTCGAGCGTCACCGAATTGCCGCCGCTGGAGACCTGGGGAAGCGGGCCGGTCTTGTCGATCGTGTAGATGGAGTCCTTGCCGTCGAAGTCCATGCTGGTCGCACTGACGACACCGGGCAGCTTCGTATTTGTGCCCGCGACAGTGACGAAGATCGAAAACGAGCCGCTCGACGCGCAGAGGTTTATCGCCGCGGTGCCGGACTCGGAACCGCTGAACGTCGCCGTCGCAGCACCGGTACCGGAGCCCGTCGAAGGGCCCGAGCCGCCCGCTGCCGTTCCTGAGCCTGCACTCGTGCAGGCTGCGAGGCCGAGCGCGACCACCGAGGCCAGCACGATCGGGAGTACGGCGCGGCGAAACGTCGTAGCGGAGCTGGAGCTGTGCTGTGAGATGACCATGATCCGACTATGGCGCAGCGATGAGCCTGCGGGCCATAGGGGAAATCGCGGATATGCCTGCGACCGCGCGTTTGGCTCGGGCCCTTCGACGGGCTCAGGGACCGACCGGGGATTCAGGGGCCGACCGGGGACTCAGGGGCCGACGAGGGCTCCGCGTCGTCGTCGGGAATCTCTTCGAACAGCCCCGGTGGCGGCGTCACCGTCAGCGTCCCCGCCTTCACATCAACTGTCGGCACGATCGCCTTGACGAAGGGGACAAACACCTCGCCGCCATCGGTCTTCACGGTCAACAGATCCTGGGCGGGAAGGTGGTCGATGCGGGTCACCGTACCCACGCGAACCCCGTCACGAATAACGGCGAGTCCAACCAGCTGATGGTCGTACCAGGCATCGTCCTCGACGGGAAGCTCGGCGGAGTCCTGTTCGACCCAGAGAATCGCCTTGACGAGGCTCTCGGCCGCGGTGCGATCGCCCACGTCCTTGAAGAAGGCAACCGGATGCGTGTTGTACCAGCGGAGCTCCACCAGCTCGAGCGTCTTACCGTGCCACGCGGACGTGGTCGGCACCTGGAGGGTAAAGGTCGCGCCCGGCGTGAATCGCCGGTCAGGGTCGTCCGTGTAGAGCTCGACCTTGAGGGCTCCCTTGAGCCCGTGTGCCTTGATCAGGCGCCCGACACGCAACTGCGTGCGATCAGTCGCCGTGCCCCTGGCTCTTGGCGCTGACACCGCTAAAAGTCGGTGTCGACCACGTCGACGCGCACACGCCTGCCGTCGGCAAGGGCCGTGACAAGAGTGCGAAGGGCCTTCGCGGTGCGACCAGCGCGGCCGATAACGCGGCCGAGGTCCTCGGGGTTCACGCGAACCTCGAGGACCTCGCCGCGCGGAGAGTTCTTTGCGACAACCTGCACGTCGTCGGGGTGATCAACGATCCCCTTGACGAGGTGCTCAAGCGCTGCGTCGAGCAATTCTTAGGCCTCTGTTGGAGTCTCGTCGTCTGCGGCCGCTTCGGCCTCAGCGACAGGCTCTTCGACTGGCGCCTCGGCTTCTTCGGCAACCGCCTCGGCGTCGGTGGCCTCAGCCCCTGCCGCCGCAGCAGCTGGAGCATCACTGTTGTCGGCCTGCTCGGGCGTCTCGTGCGTCGTGGTCGTCGACTCGTCGACCTCCTCTGCGCGAACCTGGTCGGCAGCGGCATCCGCCTCTGCGACGGCATTATCCGGCTCGGCGACCGGGGCGGCCTTGGAGGCTGGTGCCTCGCTCTTGGGCTTCAGGACCGGCTTTTTCTTCTCGTCGGCCTGGAACTCGACCTTGGCTTCCTTGGTCCGAAGCGTCGAGACGGCGTTCTTGTCGCCCTTGAACTTGCCCCAGTCACCGGTGATCTTGAGGATCGCTTCGACCTGCGGCGACGGCTGGGCGCCAACGCCAAGCCAGTACAGAGCGCGATCGGACTGCACCTCGATGAACGAGGGCTCCTCGGTGGGGTGGTACTTGCCGATCTCTTCGATCGAGCGACCGTCGCGCTTGGTGCGCGAGTCGACGACGACGATGCGGTAATACGGCGCGCGGATCTTACCCATGCGCTTCAAACGGATTTTGACAGCCACAATTCTCCTGAATTACGTGTATTGGTGGCGAACTGGTTGCCGTGGGCGTGGGGCACACGCGGCTGAAAGCTCTAAGGGTTCTGCTGCACCTGATTAGAGGGTCGGGTGCGCGACAGACTCGACTGGCTATTCTGCCAGACTTTTCGCGTTCCCTGTTACTCGGGTCGGCCCCGAGGGCACCCGATGCAGTCCAGCACGCCAGTAGCTGACGCCGAGCGCGAGGATGCCGACCGCACGCGGGACGTCCTGCCAGTTCTGCAGGATGTCGGTATAGCCGAGCGCAAGCGTGATCGAAATCAGGATCGCTGCGACGATGAGGCTCCCCCGGCCATATCCGCGCACCACACGTGCGCGTGCCACCACGATGCCGGCGATGAGCCCGACCAGCAGTGCGAAGACCTGGAGAACCAGGGACGATGACATCGCCCTCTCGCTCGACCCCTCATCCGAGCCGAGGGATGCGACGACGAGGAAGATGAGGGCGAACTGGACGATCGCGCTCACGAGTGCCGCCGCGAACACGAACAGTCGGCCGCGAATTCCACTTCCCGCGATGCTCGCCAGCCCCCGAGCACCGAACGCGAGCGGCGCGAAGCCGACCACGAGCGCGAGAGGCACAAGCAGATAGGAACCGAGCAGGAGTCCCGAGATGATTCCGAACACGTTAGTTGGAAAGCCCGGAATCGCCCTGGCGACAGCGTTGAACAGCGTCGCAACCAACTCGAAGGCACCCGCGATCGCGACGACCACCCCGCCCCAGTTGCGCTTCGGTGACGGTGTCTCAACGGCGAGGAGCTCCACGGCTGTCGTCATCCCCGAATGCTATCCGCGGCAACCGGGACCCGCGAATCGAGACCGACGCGCCGCGAGCCCGCGCCGAGCACTACGACGCCGACCGCGCCGACCGGGTCGGTCCGGTCCTGGTCGAACAGCCACTCAGTGCCCGGCAACCGGCCAGGCCGGTAGCCGGCCGCGGATCAGTCCCGGCGAAGGGAAGAAGTCGGCGCAGAGAAGGAGTCGGCGCAGATCCCGGACGAGGGATGATGGGCACTCCGGACGGTTACTCGGCAACCCCATCCACCTCAGGGATGACCTTCGCGACCGAGCGCCGACGACTGAGCGCGACACCGACGAGGCACAGCACTCCGCCGGAGATGGCGAGGGGCGGCGGGACGACAGCGAACACGATCAGGCTGAGGATGATGGTCAGCGCAGGAACGATGTATGTCGACACCCCGAGTTGGCTTGCCGGCATCCGGTACAGGGCGTACGCCCAGGTGCTGAATGCCAGCGAGGTGGGAATCGCGCCGAGGTAGACGATGCCAAGCCATCCCGCCGTCGGCGCCGACTGCAAACCCGAGATGAGTTGGCCGGTAAAGGGCAGGCAGACCAGCATCCCGATCAGGCAGCCGAGCCAGGTCACCTGGGCATTCGGAAGACGACGCAGCGCGGGCTTCTGGAACAGCACGCCGGTCGCGTACATAATGGCGGCGAGCAGGCACCACAGGATGCCGAGCCCGTTTGAAAAGCTCGCGCCAGACGCGATGCCGATCGCGACGGCGCCGAGGAACGCGACTCCGGCACCGATCGCGAGCCAGCGCGGAATGCCCTCGCGCAGGAACAGGCCGGCGCCGAAGGCAATCAGGATGGGAGCGATGTTGACCAGCATGGCGCTTGTTCCGGCATCCACGGAGTGCTCAGCGATGTTGAGTGACACGTTGTGCGCGCCGAACCACGCGACACCAAATACCGCGATGTAGATCCACTCGCGACGGGTCGGCCAGACCCAGCGACGGCCGACGATCACGACAATTCCGAGCAGCACGGTGCCAACGGCGAGGCGACCAAGAGCTACGGCGCCACCGGTGAAGTACGGCGCGGTCCCCCGAATCACGATAAACGCGCTCGCCCAGGCAAGCACGGTCACGATGATGGCAACCACCACGGACGGGGCCAGTCGTCGCTGTTGCCCGGTCCCGTGCGACGCAGCCGATGTCGAAGTGGTCATAGCAGCAGGCTACGCAGCGCCTGCGACTCCCGGACCCGATTCCTGCGCGAATATCGGACGTGGCGTTTAAGCGTTGAAGCTTGGCAGAGAATGGCGCGGGCGGCGCCCCCGTTAGCTGCGGACGGAGTCTCGCCAGGCGATCCACTTCCGAACCGGAGCCATGTCGTAGTCCGGTCCCGAAATTCCGAGCGTGAACATGCTCGCGCCGAGTTCAAGATGAGCGTTCGCTTCTGCCTCGGTGATCGAGCGCAATTCGGTTGAAATCTCGATCTCCCCGATGTCCCGACCCACGTGCTCGCAGTGCTCGGCAAGGATGCCCAGCTTCCGGCGCAGGGTGTCAGCGTCCGAGAAGCTGTGCCAGATGTCCGCATGCTTGGCCACGATCCGCAGCGTCTTTTTCTCGCCGCCACCGCCGATCAGAACGGGGATCTTGCGGGTCGGAGGCGGGTTCAGCTTTGCCCAGCGATCCTCAATGCGCGGCAGGTTATCGGCCAGCGCGTCCAGTCGCTCGCCGACAGTACCAAACTCGTAGCCGTACTCGTCGTAGTCGCGCTCGAACCATCCGGATCCCGTGCCGAAGATGAAGCGACCGACGCCGGTGTCCTTGGCGCTGATGTGATCGATAGTGCGAGCCATGTCGGCCTGCAAATCGGCGTTGCGGTAGCTATTGCAGTTCACGAGCGCACCCAGCTCGACACGGCTGGTCTGCTCCGCAATCGCGGCGAGCATGGTCCACGACTCGTAGTGCTCGCCGTCGCGCGGTCCGCTCAACGGATAGAAGTGGTCCCAGTTGAAGACGATGTCGACACCGAGGTCCTCGAGCTCGCGAACCGTGTCGCGAATCTTCGGATAGAGCGCGTGCTGCGGCGCGACCTGCACGCCGAGACGGATGGGGCGAGAAGTCATGCCCCAAGCCTATGCAATGGTGCGGGTCGCCTGCTGCCCGCGATCTAGCCTCGGCGGCCGAGGAGCTTCTGCATGGTCGCCAGGTCTTCCGCGTTCGGCGTCGGCGCGTCGCCCGCCGCTCCAAACGCCGATCCGGATGCAGCGGGCTTACTCGCCGCACCGGCTGCCAGCGCCGCGTTCTCTGCGGCCCGCTTGGCCGGATTACCGGACCGCGAACCCTTCTTCTGCTGCTGCTTCGCCTTGCCGCCGAACCGTGCTCCCGGGATCGGACCCATCCCCGGGATGTTCGGCACGCCGCCCTTCGACACCGTCTTCATCATCTTCGCTGCCTGCTCGAAGCGATTTACGAGCGAGTTCACTTCGGTCACGGTCGTACCAGACCCGCGAGCGATACGAAGTCGACGGGATCCGTTCAGGACCTTGGGGACCTGCCGCTCCTTGAGGGTCATCGACCGGATGATTGCCTCGGTGCGTCCGATCTCAGACTCATCAAAATTCTCGAGCTGCTCCTTCATACCGCGTGCTCCCGGCAGCATCCCGAGCATGTTCTTGATCGAGCCCATGTTCTTCAGCTGCTGCATCTGCTGCAGGAAGTCATCGAGCGTAAAGGAATCAGTCGCGAATTTCTCCGCGGTCTTGCGCGCTTCTTCTTCGTCGAAGTTCTTCTGGGCTTGCTCGATGAGCGAGAGAATGTCGCCGAGATCGAGGATGCGGCTTGCCATGCGGTCCGGGTAGAACGGCTCGAAGTCATCCAGCGTTTCACCGGTCGACGCGAACAGGATCGGCCGTCCGGTGACGGATGCGACGGACAAGGCGGCACCACCGCGCGCGTCACCGTCCAGCTTCGAGAGCACAACCCCGGTGAAGTCGACACCGTCCTGGAATGCCTTCGCGGTCGTGACGGCGTCCTGGCCGATCATCGCATCGAGAACGAAGAGCACCTCGTCCGGATCGATGGCCTTTCGGATGTCGCCGGCCTGCTTCATCAGCTCCGCGTCTACGCCGAGCCGACCGGCCGTGTCGACGATGACGACGTCGTACTGCTTATCTTTGGCGAACTTGATCGAGTCCTTCGCGACCTTGACCGGGTTGCCTTCACCTCGCGAGAACAGACCGGCCTTGGGAGCGTCGCTCGTGTTACCGGGCTCGGGCGCGTAGACCGCGACGCCGGCCTGCTCACCGACGACCTGGAGCTGCGTCACGGCGTTCGGGCGCTGGAGATCCGCCGCGACGAGGAGCGGGGTGTGGTTGTCGGCCGCGAGCCACTTCGCGAGCTTGCCCGCGAGGGTCGTCTTGCCCGCTCCCTGGAGGCCCGCGAGCATGATCACGGTCGGCGCGGTCTTCGCGAATTGAAGGCGGCGCTGCTGGCCACCGAGGATCGTAACGAGCTCCTCGTTGACGATCTGTACGACCTGCTGGGCGGGGTTCAGTGCCTTGGATACCTCGTCGCCGAGCGCGCGTTCGCGCACCTTGGCGGTGAAGTCCTTGACAACGTCCAGATTGACGTCGGCGTCGAGCAGCGCGCGGCGGATCTCACGGACGGTGCCGTCGACATCCGCTGGGCTCAGTTTGCCCTTGCCGCGAAGGTTCTTGAACGCGTTCGCGAGGCGATCGGTGAGGTTTCCAAAGGTGGCCATGGTGCATCCAGCTTAACCGGCCTTGTGCCGGAACCCGCGGCACTGTCGCAATAATGGGGGCATGCTGGTGACCTTCGAGAATGTGACTCCAACCGTGGATGCCACGGCCTTCGTCGCTCCAAATGCAACCCTGATCGGGCGTGTGACCCTCGGCGAAAACGCGAGCGTGTTCTACGGCGCCGTGTTGCGCGGCGACACCGACTCTATTTCGATCGGAGCGGGGTCCAATGTGCAGGACAACGTCGCGATGCACACCGACAGCGGCATCCAGCTTGTCGTCGGCAGCGGGGTGAGCATCGGCCACAACGCGGTGGTGCACGGTTGCGTCATCGAGGACGACTGCCTTATCGGGATGGGATCGATCATCCTGAACCGCGCCCTCATCGGTACCGGCTCGCTCGTGGCCGCGGGCGCGGTCGTCCTCGAGGACACCGTGATCCCGCCCGGCTCACTCGTCGCGGGCATTCCCGCGAAAGTTCGCCGCGAACTCTCGGACGAAGAGAAGGCAGCGGTGCGCTTGAACGCGAGTCACTACGTCGGCCTCGCGGCCAAGCACCGCGCGCTCTAGTCCTCAGGCTCCAGCGTGGTGCGTGCCGACGCCGACAAGATCGGCGAGGATGACCGTGCCGATGGCGATCACAATCACGAGCGACGGGATCCACGAGGTCACGCGGCGGGGTCGTTTGGTCGCCGTCGCGACGCTGGTCGCAAGTGCGGCCAGCAGCGTGATTCCGCTCGCTTGAAGCAGGCCGAAACTCGCGAGGGCACCGGCGATGAGTACGAGAACGGTCGTGATAATCACGGTCGCCGGAGAGAGTGCGCTGGGCTTGGCGCGACCTCCGGCATCCGTCTGCATCACGATGGGTTCCCGTGGTTCATCGCCGAGGATGCGACGGCAAGAAAGGCGAGCACGCCGAGTTCGATGAGCGACATCACGCCGAGGATGACGAGAGTTGCGATGATCGCAAGAACCACCCGGGCGGGGCGGCCGATCGGGGCCGATTCGGCCTCGAGGGTGATCGATTGGGTCATGGATCCAATCAACCGGACGAGCGCCCAAAGCGCGTCGGCCGCGAGACGGGTCTCTTCTCATCCTCGGGGCTGATCTCGCAACCCGTGAGGGGCGGCAGAAGGCCCTAAACCGAAGGTTTATAGGGCCTTCTGCCGCCCCTCACGGGTGAATCAGTCGAGGAGACCCTGCACGAAGACGTGTGGGGTGAAGCCGGTGAGGTCACCTATGGACTCGCCCTGTCCGATGAGCTTGATCGGGATGTTCGTCTTCTCCTGAACCGCGAGCACGAAACCGCCCTTCGCCGAACCGTCGAGCTTGGTCAGCACGAGCCCGGTCACACCGGCGTGTTCGATGAACGCCTCGGCCTGGGCCAGCCCGTTCTGTCCGGTCGTCGCATCGAGGACGAGGAGCACCTCAGCGATCGGCGCCTGCTTCTCGATCACGCGACGGATCTTCGACAGCTCATCCATCAGCCCGCTCTTGGTCTGTAGGCGGCCCGCCGTGTCGATGAGCACAATCTCGATGCCGTCGGCCTGCGCCTTCTCCACGGTCTGGAATGCGACGGATGCCGGATCCTGGCCGGGGTGCTGAGGGCGAACAATCTGGGCGCCACCGCGCTGCGCCCACGTAGCAAGCTGTTCGACCGCCGCGGCACGGAAGGTGTCTGCGGCGCCGACCACAACCGACCGACCGTAGCCGGTGAGGAACTTGGCAAACTTACCAATCGTCGTCGTCTTGCCAACGCCGTTGACGCCGACCACCAGAACGACCGCAGGACGGTTGCTGAGCTTCAGGGTCGAGTCCAGGCGAACGAGGCGCTCCTCGAGATTCTCGCGCAACATCCGCTTCAGGTCGACCGGATCTGTCGTACGGTACTTCACGACGCTGGCGCGCAGCTCCTCGATGACGGAATCCGTAATGTCCGGGCCGAAGTCCGCCGAGATCAGCGCATCCTCGAGGTCTTCCCAGGTCTGATCGTCGATTGTCTTCTTGGCGAACATGCCGCGAAGCGCACCGGACAGAGACCACGACGGAGCCATGGACCCAGCATAGGAGGCGTCGGAATGGATGGGCTCAGGCGCGAGCGAGGCCTCGATCCGAAAGTTCCGGATCGAGGCCTCGCTCGTGTGCTACTGGCGTGTCAGCTAATGAACCAACTCGTGCTGCGGAGTTGCTGCGGCTGGTAGTCGGGCCGCAGGCCGATGAGATTCACGCTGACGTCCTTGCCTGCGGATGTCGTCGGCAGCTTGAAGGTGCTCTTGTTCGCGCCCGCAACCGCGACATTGTTGAGGTACCACTGGAACACGTACATCGTCGCGACCGGTGTCCACTGGCCAACCGTCGCCGTCACGACGTGTCCGGGCAGGAGAGTTCCGGTGATGGACGGAGCTGCCGTGGCGCTGAAACCAAGCAGTCTGATGTCGGTCGTCGACGAACTCGTCCGAGCGGTGCTCGCGTAGCCCGTCTCCGACCCCGTCACGGTAACCGAGATCGACTGGTTGAGCTCGGCACCGCCGAGTGTCAGGGTCGACTTGGTCGCTCCGGGAATCGCCTTGCCCTCGGCACGCCACTGATACGTGAGCTTCACGATGCCGGGACCCCACGTTCCGTTGTTTGCGATCAGGATCCCGCCGAAGCTCGGCGATCCGCTAATTGACGGGAACGGAGTCGAGGTCAGCAGCGGGTAGCCGGTCACGATGGCTGTCGAACTCAATCTGCTGAGCGCAACATATCCAGGAGCGGCCATCGTGAGCTTCACGGAGATCTTCTTGCCGCGATCACCCGTCGTCTGCAGGTACGTGTCGGTCGTCTGTCCCGCGATGGCAGCGCCATTGCGGTACCACTGGACCTTGGGTATCCCCGGCGTCCAACCGTTCAGGTTGATGGACAGCGGTTCACCGACGTTTCGGGCGCCCTCGACCACGATCGTCTTTGGTCCCGTCGCGCTTCCGATCAGAACCTTGGAGCTGGCCGCGGACGTCACTTGTCCGTCCGAGTATCCAGAGTTGTGGTCCTCCACGATGAGCTTGAGCTGGTGACCGAGATCAGCGGCAGTGGGGACGAAGAAGCGGATGTTGCTGACCGTGTTTGAACCGTCCAGCCACGTGTACGTGTAGTCGGATGTTGGGACCGGGGTAAACCCCGCGATCGAGGGGATGATCGCCTTTCCAACATAGATTTTGGACGGAAGTTTGACGGTTCCAACCCGTGTCTCGTTTGTCGGCGCGGACGAGAACGACACGGTCACTAATACCCCGTAGGTCTCGGTCCCCTTCGTGTAGAAACCAACCGACGCATAGTCGTCTGTGCCGAACGCCGCGGCGTGATTGAACGTTTCGAAATCAGTGGCAAGCCGGCTGGCGCGGTCGGCGACGACGCCGCCCACTGCGGTCGCATACCCAATCGTGAAGGTGCTCACCTGATCGGCTGTCCAGGTCGCGTTCGTTGGATCGCTGCAGCCATCGCAGTTCGCGAAGTTGACCGCCATCGCCTGGGCGTAGTCATCCACGAATCCGTTGGTTGCGAACGCCGGAACGCCAGCACCATCGACCCGATCGGTATTGATGATGCTTAGCGCCTCGACATTGGGAGACACTATTGCGTTTGCTGCGCTCAGGCCTAACGGGAGAATTGCGAGCGTGGCTCCCGCGACAGCAGTCGCGACGATTCCGGCTACGCGGCGGCGCAGGGCTGCCTTGGTGGACACGATGGGACTCTCTCTCTGCGACCGGGCAGAGCCGACCGACCGTGCAACACTGGCAGGTGGTCCGCGCGGTGGACATGAGCAACGATTACTCGTCTTTTGTGATGTCCCTATGAGGCCGGTGGCACGGCGGCGATGGTCGCTCCGTTGCCCGCAATCGTCGCACTCTGCCATCCCGTGCTGATCTTGATCCTCGCGAGAAGGCCGCCGGCTCCGTTGCCGGGATATAGCCACAGTGCACCCACCGAATCACGAACGATGAGGTCCTCGGTTCCGTTGCGATTGAAGTCCCCGATGCCCGCAATCGCGGCGGTTGGTGACCAGCCGGCACTGATCTCGACAGCCGTCCCCAATGTCCCATCGCCGTTCCCCGGATATAGCCAGAGCACGCCGGAGGAATCGCGCACGATCAGGTCCGACTTGCCATCGCCGTTGAAGTCGCCAGCCCCGACGATCGCCGTCAGAGTGCTCCAGTTCGCGATGGGCGCGGTGATCTGAATTGCTGACCCGAGGGTTCCGTTGCCGACTCCGGGGAACAGGTACAACGCTCCCGATGAGTCGCGGGCCACAAGATCTGGTTTTCCGTCGCCGTTCAGATCACCAACACCCTGGATCGCGGTCATTCCAGACCACGTGGTGCTGGATCCGATTGCAACCCTGGTACCGAAGCCGCCAACCCCGTTGCCGGGATAGAGCCACAGTTCCCCGGTCGAGTCCCGAACCACGAGATCCGGTTTTCCATCGCCGTTCAGGTCCCCGGCCGGAGCGAATGCCGTGTCGGTCTGCCAGCCGGTACCAAGCGACTTCGGGGCGGAGAACGCCGACACACCATTGCCGTCGTAGAGGTAAAGCGTGCCGGTCGATCCGCGCGCGATCAGGTCCTTGAAACCGTCTCCATTGAAATCGCCCAAACCAGCGCTCAGCGTCGGCGGAACAATCGCGGCGATGCTGCCCCCGTTGCCGGCAATGGTCGCACTCTGCCACCCGGTGCCCATCTTGATGCGCGCCTGGAATCCACCCGCGCCGTTGCCGGGGTACAGCCACAGGGCGCCAGCCGAGTCACGCACGACCACGTCCTCTTCACCGTCATGGTTGAAGTCGCCGATGCCCGCGATCGATGCGGTGGCTGACCAGCCGGCGCCGATCTCAATCCGATCGTTCAGACCGCCAGATCCGTTGCCGGGGTAAAGCCAGAGAACTCCCGAGGCATCACGCGCGACCAGGTCCGAATTGCCATCGAGGTTGAAATCACCCACTCCGGCGATCCAGGTCATTGCTTTCCAGTTGTCGCTTGAGGCGATCGGTATCGGTGCGCCAATGGTTCCCCCTGCGGATCCCGGATACAGCTGCAGGGAACCGGTCGACGTGCGCGTAAGAATGTCAGGGAAACCATCGCCGTTGAAGTCACCAACGCCCTGGATGGAGGTCATGCTCGCGAACTCGCTGGCAGCTCCGAGTTGCACTCGAGCGCCGAATCCGGACGTGCCGTTACCCGGATACAACCAGAGTGTGCCGACCGCATCCCGCGCGACGATGTCTGGATGATGATCGCCGTTGAAATCGCCGACCGGCACGATCGCGGTCATCCCCTGCCAGCCGGTTCCCACAGTGACGGGAGCTGCGAAAGCTGAAACCCCGTTGCCCGCGTACAGGTAGAGCGTTCCCGTTGATCCCCGCGCGATGAGGTCAGCTCGTCCGTCGGTATTGAAGTCCCCGAGGCCGCCGCTCACAATCGCAGGGACCGCCTTCGCCAGCGTGAACGATCCGGCCGTCGCCGTACCCGATGAAAAGCCGGACTTGCTGATGAGAGAGAACGAATGGTGGCCGATTGATAGGGCCGAGAGCGGGAACGACCAGGAACCGCCCGATGCGGACACCGTCGATGCTGCGGTGCTGGAACCATCGAGGTACAGCGACACCGTCGAGGTGGTGGTCGGGGTCGCAAGGGTCCCGGCCAGGTTCTGCGCGGTTGTAACGGTTGAACCAGAGGTGAGCGACGTCACAACAGGCTTGGCCACGCTCAGCGCCAGCTGCCAGTTTGGGCCCTGCTGGCCCTGCACGCTGTCTGGTCCCGCCGCTGACTCCATCGGGAAGAAGATCGAAATCGCCGCACCGCCGTCCGGGTCTCGCGGCTTTGTGCAGGAACCCGTGATGTTGTCGCTTGCCGAGTCGATACCGGCCGCGGCGGACCCAATGACCGCGCCGCCGCCGCTATCACCCGGAAGGAGGCAGGTCGACGCAATGATCGCGTTCACGTCGTGAACGACGTTGTTGTCATCGACCACCTCCGTGTTCTCTTGATCGATCGCTTTGATGGCTCCGCAGGTCCATCCACTCGTGCTGCCGGACTTGCACAGCGTGGCGCCCGTGATCCCGAAGGTCTCGCCCGTGATCCCGAGTGCCTTGGTCGACAGCGGGGCTTTTGCTGCGCCGCCCCAGGTGTAGAGGCTGGGCTGCGCGACGTAAGAGGATGGATTCTCGGCGACGATCCCGTAGTCCATCTCGCTACCGAACTGACCCTCGCCAGCCACCATCCCGCCGAGCGGAATCAAGGAGACACCGCCCTTGCCACCCGCATGAGTCGGCTCGTTCAGCGCGATAGGGTACGCATCACCATCCATCGCCGTCGCACAGTGACCCGCCGTCGCAAACTCCGGTGCGCCGCTGGAAACGGCGTAGCCGTTGAAACCGATCGAACAACGAAATCCCTCATCGCTGTCGGTCGCCACCTGCGATGCGTCCTGGTAAAAATACGCCTCGCCACCGTACGTGCTCGAGGCGCTAACGGCTGTGAAGACGAGCTTGCTGTAGTCGGTGGTCTTCGGTGCCCCGATGATCGCCTTCGCGCCGGCCGCGGTGACAGCGGCGGCGTCGACAGAGGACGCGACATTCACGTTCAATCGAGTGCCGCTCATGCTCGAACCGAGCACATGCACGCCGTGCGCCTTCAGCGCGGCAACGACCTTCACACCCCGGATGGCTGCGGCCGAGTTCGCAAGGTACTGCGCGGGAGTGAGATGGACATCTCGTTTGAGCGCGGCGACCAGGCCCGATGGCAGGGTCGACGCAGCGGACGCGTACTTCCTCGTCGGGTACGACCCCATCGCCAGCGGATGCGGCTTCTTTGCGGCCGCAGCATTCGACTCGGATACGGCGGCTCGCTCAAGCGGAACCGCAACCGCGGTCGCGATGCCAAGGGCCACCACTACCGCGAGCGCGATGGCCGCAATTCGTTTACGCCGAACGGCAGACTTCGGTCCAGACAGATTCACGAACGCGCTCCAAGCCCCTGGTCCCCTCCCACAGCGGACACCCTAAATACACTACGGCGCGATTCGCGGAACGGATGTACCCCAATTGGGTGCTGGCACGGTGGTCAGGCGACGGGCTCCGGATGCGCGACCCGCTGCCCGACGACCGCGCTGATCCCGTCTGCTCGCATGGACACGCCGTAGAGCGCATCGGCGATTTCCATCGTGCGTTTTTGATGGGTGATGACGATGAGCTGCGAGGTCTGCCGCAGGTCCTCGAAAATCGTGAGGAGCCGACCGAGGTTGGCGTCGTCGAGTGCGGCCTCGACCTCATCCATGATGTAGAACGGGCTCGGCCGAGCCTTGAAAATGGCGATCAGCAGGGCGACCGCGGCCAGCGACCGCTCACCGCCGGAGAGCAGGGACAGTCGCTCGATCTTCTTGCCTGCCGGTTTCACCGTCACTTCGATGCCCGTTGTGAGGATGTTTTCCGGATCGGTCAGGTGGATGCTGCCCGTGCCGCCCGGGAACAGGATCGGGAAGACCTGGTTGAACGCGGACTTCGTGTCTTCGAAGGCGGAACTGAAGATGTCCTGCATCTTCTCGTCGATCTCTTCGATGATCGTGAGCAGGTCTTTGCGCGTGTTGGTGAGGTCGGTGAGCTGCTCGGTCAGGAATTTGTGGCGCTGTTCAAGCGCCGCGAACTCTTCGAGCGCGAGCGGGTTGACGCGTCCAAGCTGAGCCAGCTTGCGCTCGGCGCTCGCGAGACGCGTCTCTTGCTCACGGCGGTCGTATGCGCG
The DNA here is from genome assembly GCA_036271875.1 of Galbitalea sp. Taxonomy (GTDB): domain Bacteria; phylum Actinomycetota; class Actinomycetes; order Actinomycetales; family Microbacteriaceae; genus Galbitalea. Next base: position 181,193 of record DATAZU010000015.1, on the reverse strand, counting down.
CTGGAGCTGGGGGCGGAGGTCATTTCTGACCTCCGCTGCGACGCCAGCGCCGACGGCCGTCTCGGCCGTCGGGTCCGAACCAACGCGAGTCTCTTCGTTCGAGGTCTCGATACGCGACGCTTCCGCGTCGCTGCTCGACCGCCGGGTAGGGTCAATCAACGCGGCATCATCGGGCACGGGAACATCGGGCCCGTACTCAGCGACGAGCACGTCCTCGACGAGTCCGAGCTCCTCACCCGCGCGCTCGAGCAGGGTCGACAACTGCAGCTTCTTCTCGTAGACCTGCATCTCGAGGCCGTGCACCGTGTCTCCGACCGCAGTCAGCCTCTCCCGCAACGAGCTTTCCGAAATACGGAGGGCGACGAGCTCCTCGTTCTGCGATGCGCGTTCCGATTCTCGGGCCGCGAGCGCAACCCTGGCTTCGGAAACCGACCGGTCGACGGAATCAAGAACTGCTGGAAGAGCCGCGACAACAGAGTTCGCAGCGTGAACCTGGCGCGCGCGGAGCACTGTGCGACGAGCCTGCTCGTCCGCGGCTTCGCGTTCGGCCACCAGCTGTCTCGCGAGACTTTCGGCACGGGCAACTTCCGCGCGAACCCGCTCACGCGCCGTCTCGAGCTGGATGCGCAACTCGACTTCGCCCAGTCGCATCGCCTCGAGCTCGGCGACCATGGCATCGCGATTCGACACGTCGAGAATCGGCCGCGGGGTTGCCGCGTACTCGTCCCGTCCGGCAGTCGCGCGCTCAACGTCTTCTTCGGCGACCCTGGCGGTCTCCGTTGCGCGCTGCACTGCCGCCGAGATGCGCTCCCACTCGGCCTGGGCCGCCTCGAGCTGGATACGCAGCCGACCGAGCCGCTCGGAGTGCGCGGCCAGTGCAGCATCGAACTCGCGCAGGTTGCCCAGCGCGACGGCGGCATCCGCCTGGGCGGTCTCGAGTTGCCCGCGCTTCTCGGCCAGGGCGAACTTCGCACGTTCAATGGAAGTACTGACAGTACTCAGGCGTTCGGCAGCGACATCCCGTTCGGCGACGAGTTCGAGCCGGGAACGCTTTGCACCGGTGCCGCCCCGCACCACGTACTCGGTGAGCACATCGCCCGCGCGAGTGATAGCGGTGAGACCACCGATCTTTCGGATAGCGGGCCACGCTGCCCGCGCGGCCACGAGATCGTCAACAATCACGACATGAGACAGGATGCCGAGCACGCCGGCTGGCGCCGTCACATACTTTGTTGCCGCGGCGACGCCGGCGGGCAAGGAGCTGAGTTCGGCCGCACCCGGGGCGTCCGCGACCACGATTTCCACGCGCCCCGCATCCGAATCGCGAGCTCCGGACAGGGCAGCGAGCGCAGAGTCGAGGTCATCGGCGAGAACCGCATCGGCGAGCGTGCCGAGTGCCGCAGCAATCGCTGCCTCGTATCCGGGTGTGACGCGAACGTGCTCGGCGACAAGACCTCGGATGCCCGGCGCCGCGACGATGGATGCCGACCCGTCCTTCTGGTCGACGGCCATGGACAGCGCGGACGTTCGCGCGGCAAGCGCATCACGCTCCCGCTCGAGAGCATGCAGATCGTCACGCTGCGTCTCGATCGCCTGTTGCAGGCTCGACACGTGCGTCTCGGCCTCTTCATAGCGGGCATCGAGCTTCCCGTCGCCGGCGTCACTGGTCGCAGCCTCGGCTTCGACGGCGACGAACTCGGCGCGGGTCGCTTCGCGACGTTCCTCTGCTTCGGCAAGCGCGGCTTGCTGGCGAACCAGCTCCCCCTGCGTTGCCGCCAGTCGCGACCCGGCTACCTCGATCTGTCCGGCGAGACGGGCGATCTCGAGATCGTGCCGCGATACCAGGGCGCTCTGCGCACTGATCTCTTCGTCGAGCGAGTCGAGCGAGGCCTTGGCCGTCGCGGTCGCTCCCGCGGCACTACCGACGGCCACCTCGGCGCCCGTCACGTCGTCGCGAAGTCGTTCTGCTTCGGCGCGAGCATCCGCGACCTGCTGCTCCGAGATCGTGACGCCAGCACCCGGCACCTCCGCAGCGGAGCCGAGTAGCGCGAGCTTCTGGTTGGCGAGCGTGTAGAGACCACGCAGATGGTCCTGAACCTGCTCGAGCGCAAATGCGGTCTGGCGAGCGTGATCAACCGCGTCCCCAACCATTGCCTGCTCGATGCGACCGATACGCAGGCGAGCCTGGTCGAGCTGCTCCTGCAGCACGATGCGCTCGCTCTTGCGTTCGCTCTCGCTTCTGCCGAACTGGGTCAGCGCTTCGCGCAGCTGTGACACATCGTCGGCGAGAAGTCGGGCACGCGCGTCCCGCACGACGGCGGCGATCGTCTGCGCCTCACGCGCGACCTCGGCCTGCTGGCCGAGCGGCTTGAGCTGACGTCGGATCTCGCCGGCCAGATCGGAGAGCCGAGTCAGGTTCGCCTGCATCGCCTCAAGCTTGCGGATGGTCTTCTCTTTGCGCCGGCGATGCTTCAGGATGCCTGCGGCCTCCTCAATGAATCCGCGGCGCTCCTCGGGGCTGGCGTGAAGCACGGCATCCAGCTGGCCCTGGCCGACGATGACGTGCATTTCGCGACCGAGTCCCGAGTCGCTCAGAAGTTCCTGCACGTCGAGCAGTCGGCAGGCCTCACCGTTGATCGCGTACTCGCTGCCGCCATTGCGGAACAGTGTTCGCGAGATCGTGACCTCGGTGTAGTCGATCGGGAGGGCGCCATCCGCGTTGTCGATGGTGAGCAGCACCTCGGCACGACCGAGCGGACCCTTGGTCGCGGTACCGGCGAAGATGACGTCTTCCATCTTGCCGCCGCGCAGCGTCTTGGCGCCCTGCTCCCCCATGACCCAGGCGAGCGCATCCACGACATTGCTCTTGCCGGAACCGTTCGGCCCGACGACGCACGTGACGCCCTGCTCGAACGCGAAGGTGGTGTTGGTCGCAAACGACTTGAAGCCCTTGAGCGTCAGGCTCTTGAGATACAAGGGCGCCCTTTCTTTGTCGTTGCGGCCGGTGTGCAACTACGGTACCCGAACGGCGCAACCACGGCTGGCAGAGCGGAATTGTGTAAGCACTGTTGCATTTGTATAAGTGCTGTTACGTTGGACGAATGCCCACAGAACTGACTCCGCAACGCGATGCCCTCCCCAGCCGCTGGCGAGGGATGCGCGAGATCTTCGACAGGATGGATGCCGGAATCGCCGAGGTATACGCCGAACTCGGCATCGTCGGGGTGCGGCCGCGGTTCAGCATGGCGATCATGTTTCTCGAAAACGGTCCCCTGAGCATCCGGGAGCTCGCTCGCGAAGTGAATGTGACCCACTCGGCCATGAGCCAAACCGTCACAGCAATGCGCGGGGACGGTCTCATCCAATCGGCTCCCGGGGCCGACGCACGGAACCGGATGATCGAACTCACCGAGGCGGGTCGCGCACTCATCGAACCGCTCCGTCGCGAGTGGTACGCCACCGAGGAGGTGCTCGCCGCACTGGATGCCGAGGTGCCGTATGCCCTCGGCATGTTGATCGCGGACCTTCGCGGCGCTCTCGATCGCAGGTCATTCACCGAACGGCTCCGCGACCAACTTCAGCTCGGCGACGGCGCGTGAAGGGCCTCCTTCTCGACACTCGACCACTGCGGCAGAATCCCGCATTCCGACGACTGTGGATCGGGTCGATGCTGTCCGGCCTCGGCAGCCAGGTCTCCTCGTTCGCCCTCCTCTACTACGTCTGGGCGATCAGTCACAACGCGGCGCTGCTGGCGCTCGTTGGTGTTGCTCAGCTCGTCCCGCTCGTGATCTTCAGTCTCGTTGGAGGGCACCTTGCCGATCGCGTGGACCGGCGGATGCTCGTCCTGCTCACCCGGTGCGCTCAAGTCATCGCGGCCGCCGGGATGGCGGTGATCGTTATTTCTGGAACTCGAAACCTGGTGCTGCTGTTCGCGATCATCGTCATCCAGAACGCCCTCAGCTCCCTCGGCTTCCCCGCCAGTCGCGCGTTCATTCCTCGGCTGCTGGGGAACGACCTGGTCGCCGCCGGCTACGCGCTCAATAGCGTGGGAATGCAGACGCTGCTGATTGGCAGCCCGCTTCTCGCGGGGCTTGCAATCAGCGCGTGGGGCGTCGACGGGTGCTTCGTGCTGGATGCCGCAACGTTCCTCGCCGCCATCTACGGCGTATTCGGCCTCCCACCAATGCCTCCGGAGCGGGCCTCGGATGCAACCGAGCGCAGTGTGGTTGGCGGCCTTTCGTTGGTTACCCGAACACCGATCCTGATCGGCGCGTTTCTTGCCGACGTCAACGCGACGGTACTCGCGATGCCGGTTGCCATGTTTCCGGTCATCAACTCGGAGCGTTTCGGCGGCTCGCCGGCGACCCTCGGGCTGTTCCTGCCCGCGATCGCCGTCGGCGGAGTGGTCATCGGCACCCTTTCCGGTCGCATCACCCGGTCACATCGGCCGGGCGTCCTGATGATCATCGGCGGCCTGGCGTGGGCGCTCGCGCTGGCCGGATTCGGCTTTGCCGGATCGCTCTGGATCGCGATTCCCTGTCTCGCGATCGCGGGAGCGGGCGACACCGTGAGCGTCATCGCGCGAGGAACCATCGTCCAGCGCGTGACACCGGATGCCTATCGCGGCCGCGTGAATGCCCTCGACTTCGTGGTCGGCGGCGGCGGACCCCAGCTCGGCAACATCCGCGCCGGCCTCGTTGCCTCCGTGAGCTCGGGTGCCGAGAGCGTTGTGATCGGAGGCATCTCCGCTGCAATCGGCACCGTTCTCATCGCGGCCCTCACGCCGCAACTCCGCCGCTATCGTCTCGAGCCCGCGGCGCACTCTCCCCATGCGCCGAGCGCATAACTCCTGAGATCGGGGTGGATCGACAGGGGTATCTTCATCAAGGCAGCATCGGCCGTCGAATCTCGGGAGTTGTGCGCCGCGCGCCCAGCGATCACGTCGCGGCAGATGGCGCGTCGATCGCGAGTTTGATTCCGATGAGACCGAGCAGCGACCCGGTGATCCAGCGCTGCCATCTCAGCCACGCCGGCCGCGAGCGCAGGAACACCGAGATTGCTCCCGCGAGGAGCACGATCAGGGAGTTGACGATCATGCTCACCGTGATCTGCACCGCGCCGAGGATAAAGCCCTGGGCGATCACGTTTCCGTCGGCCCGATCGACGAACTGGGGAATCAGGGCCAGATACATGATCGCGGCCTTGGGGTTGAGAAGGTTGGTCACCAGTCCCATCCGAAACAGCTTCCAGCGGGAGTCGCGCGGGAGTTCCTTCGGATCGAACAGCGACGCGCCGCCGGGCCTCAGCGTCTTCCACGCGAGATACAGCAGGTACGCCGCCCCCGCCAGTTTCACGACCGTGTAGAGCACCGGGACATAGACAAAGACCGCGGCGAGTCCGATGTTCGCCATCGTCATGTAGACGAGGAACCCTACGAAGGTGCCGGAGAGCGAAACAAGCCCCGCGCGCGGGCCCTGGCTAACGCTTCGGGAGACCAGGTAGATCATGTTCGGTCCGGGGATCAATACCATGCCCAGCGCGACCAGCGCCATTCCCCCGATCGCTGCCCCGCCGACCATTGCTCGCTCCTCGCGTTCCGTAACCTCTCGAGCCTCGCACGTCGCACGTGACAAATGTCACGGCGAAGTCATGCACGGACATATGGGCATCACCGACCGGAATCGAGAACGATCAAACCATGACAGAAATCCCAGCAATCCGGCTGACCGGCCTCTCCAAGAAATTCGGGAACCTGACCGCCGTGAACGACGTCAATCTCAGCATCCGACCGGGTGAAGTGGTCGCGCTGCTCGGTCCGAATGGGGCGGGCAAGTCGACGACCATCGATCTCCTGCTTGGGCTCGCGATTCCAACCGGGGGAACCGCCGAACTGTTCGGCGAGGACCCACGACGCGCCATCGTCACGGGACGTGTCGGCGCCATGCTTCAGGGCGGTGCCCTGCTGCCGGCCACGACGGTACGCGAATCGGTCGCGCTCATCCAATCGCTGCATAAGCATCCGCTCTCCGTTGACGAAGCCATGGATCGCGCCGGCGTCGCCGATCTCGCAAAGCAGAAAATCTCAAGTCTGTCCGGCGGGCAGATGCAGCGCGCGCGCTTCGCTGTTGCGGTCGTGTCGAACCCCGACCTGCTCATCCTCGATGAACCAACCGCAGCAATGGATGTCGCGGCCCGCCACAGCTTCTGGCAGTCGATGCGCGAGTTCACCAGCCAGGGCAAGACGGTCGTGTTCGCGACCCACTACCTCGACGAGGCCGACACGTTCGCCGACCGCATCGTGATCATGAGCGCGGGCAGGATCATCGCCGACGGCACCCCCTCCGAGGTCAAGTCGGTCGTCAGCGGGCGCACGCTGAGCTTCACGCTTGACCCTTCGACGGGCTCAGGGACCGCGAACGGGCCGGGGACAGGAAATGACCGCTTGATCGCCGCGATGCGACGGCTTCCGGGCGCGGCAACGGTCGAAGTGCGCGGCACCCGCGTCGAAGTACAGACGGACAACTCGGACGCGACGCTCCGTGCCCTGCTCGCGGAGTATCCAACCGCGGTGGACATCGAGATCGTGTCTCGCAACATGGACGACGCCTTCATGGCGCTGACCTCCCCTTCGACAAGCTCAGGGACCCAGGCAAGCTCAGGGACTGTTACCACAGAACTGCAAGGAGTAGACAAATGAACGCCCGCTATTTTCTTCTCGAACTGGTCCGACAGCTGCGCAATGCGCGTGCGCTGATCTTCACGTTCGCGATACCGATCTTCCTGCTACTGCTGTTCGGCGGCATCTACGGTCACGAGTACGACAAGGCCGCGCACCTCCAGTGGGTTGTTGTCACGACGATCCAGGAGGCCGCATACGGCGCGATGATGGCGTCGCTCTCGCAGGCATTCCAGATCGTCAACGAGCGCTCGGTCGGCTGGAACCGCCAGCTGCGGATCACCCCGCTCTCCGGCACCGGCTACATGATCACGAAGGTCGCCGCGACGCTCGCGGTCGCGCTGGTGGCAATCATTGTGGTGTTCCTGGTCGGCATCGTGTTCCTGCACGCGTCACTCTCGCCGCTCGGTTGGATTTTGGCCGCGCTCGGACTGTGGCTCGGGATCATCCCGTTCGCCCTGATCGCGATCCTGATTGGCCAGTTCGCGAAGCCGTCCTTCGCGCAGCCGCTGTTCATGGTCGTCTTCCTTGGCCTCGCCGTCCTCGGCGGGCTGTGGATCCCGCTCGACATCTTCCCGGTCTGGGTCAGCAACTTCGCGCAGGCGGTGCCGTCATACTGGCTCAACAAGGTGGGACAGATGGGGGCGAGCCTGTCCGGCAATGTGCTGGATCCGGTGATCGTGCTCGGCGCATGGACGATCGTCTTCGCTGCCCTCATCACGTGGCGCTATCGCAGGGACTCGGCACGGGCATAACCACGAGGCGGTGGAGCGCGATTGATGACAATCGCGCTCGACCGTCGCGGCATCCAATGAAAGAGTGAGGGTTGTGACCACCGAACTGCGTCAGCCGCCGACCTCGGGCGTCCGCGCCCGGTTGCTCAATCGCGGCGCCTACCAGTGGTACCTGGGAACCATCGTCGGCCTGATCTATCAGATCGCCGAGTTTGTCTACGTCTGGACGAACCACGGCAGTCTCGCTTCCAAGGTCGGCGCAACCCTCCTGCTCGTGGTCTTCTATCTGGGCTATGTGTTCATCCCGCCGCTCGTATGGCCGCAAAGCGTTCGGGTGCGGGTGATCGCGCTCGCGCTCTACTGGGTCGCGACGGCCGCTCTCATTCCATTCATCGGTGTCTTCGTGGTCTGGGTGTGGGTGCTCATCATCGCAATGGCAGCCTTCACCTGGTTGCCTCTCGCGCCGACGCTCATGCTCTCCGGGTTGATCGTGATCACGCAGCTGCTCTACACCTGGAGCTTTGCGTTCCAGGACGGAACGTTCATTGCTCCGTTTGTCACGATCACCGTGCTGGTCTCGCTGCTCGGCATCACCAGGCAGATCGTCAGCAACCGGGCGCTTCGGGATGCACAGGCGCAGATCGCGACGCTGGCGGCGGCAGAGGAGCGCGCACGGCTCGCGCGGGACCTGCACGATGTTCTCGGTCACTCGCTCACGGTCGTCGCGGTGAAGTCTGAACTCGCCGGCCGTCTCGTTGAACGGGAACCGAAGCGCGCACTGGCGGAGATCAAGGACATCGAGAACCTAGCCCGCACCGCCCTCGCGGACCTTCGAGCCGCCGTCACGAGCTACCGCGAGATGAATCTGGATGCAGAACTCTCGGCCGCTCGCACCGCGCTCGACGCTGCCGGCATTACCGCGCACTTCCCGCTCGATGGCGAGCTCGTCGACGAAGACCTGCGCCCGCTGTTCGGCTGGGCTCTCCGCGAGGGAGTAACCAACGTCATCCGTCACTCGGGAGCAAAGCAGTGCTGGGTCGAGCTCGAGCCGCGCAGGCTGAGCGTGCGGGACGACGGAAACGGACGATCGCAGGATGGCCACGTTGTCGCGCGGCGCGCGAGCGGCCAGACCGGCAACGGGCTCAAGGGGCTGACCGAACGGGCCGCCGAATCGGGCGCGAAGCTGTCGGCATCCCGAGTCGGCGACGGATTCGTCCTCACGGTCGCGGGAGCCGCCGCATGATCCGACTTCTGCTCGCCGACGACCAGGCACTCGTGCGCGGTGCAATCGCATCGCTGCTCGACCTCGAACCCGACCTCGAGGTGGTCGCGCAGGTCGGACGCGGCGACGAAGTGGTTGACGCCGCACGAGCATCCGGCGCGGAGGTCGCGTTGCTCGATGTCGAGATGCCGGGGCTCGACGGCATCGGCGCGGCCCGTCGGCTTCGCCTCGAGTTTCCGAGTTGTCGTGCGCTCATCGTGACGACCTTTGGGCGGCCGGGGTATGTGCGGAGGGCGCTCGAGGCTGGGGCATCCGGCTTTGTCGTCAAGGACACTCCGTCCGGTCAGTTGGCGGACGCCGTCCGCCGCGTGGCGGCCGGGCAACGAGTCGTTGATCCGGCGCTTGCCGCCGAGTCGCTCGCCGCCGGACCATCGCCGCTGAGCCCGCGCGAGACCGATGTGCTCATCGCTCTTCGACAGGGCAGCTCATCCACCGAGGTCGCTGCGCAGCTCCACCTGTCCGAGGGCACCGTGCGCAACCATCTCTCGTCCGCGATCGGGAAGACGGGCGCACGGAACGCGACCGAGGCGGCACGGATCGCCGCGGAGAACGGTTGGCTGCTGGCGTGACGAAGACGGCCCCCATTTTCATCCACGAGCTCGAGCTCCCGGAAACGGTTGGCGGCTCGGGTTGGGATGAATTCCGGGCCGCGATGGGCATCCACTTCGGCAACGAAGCGCTGAGCTACGGCACGGACGAAGTTGCGTTCACGCCGGAGGAGTCGCTTCCGATCTGGCTGGACCACGAGAACCAGCCCAAGCGACTGTTCGTCGCGCGGGACTCGGAGCGGATCGTGGGCGCCGCTCGTTACGAAACGGAACCCGGCGACGACCCGCGGACTGCCTGGCTCATGGTCGACGTGCTGCCCGGCGCTCGAAGGGCCGGCGTCGGAACGGCGCTCAGCGAGAAGTTGCAGGGGGTCGCCGCGACCGATGGCATCCGCAAGGCAATTGTCTACACCGTTTCGCCATACGGCGCGGGCGGGCGCCTCGTTTCACCCACCGGATTCGGCTCGGTGCCACGCGACAACGCCGAGGTTCGCTTCCTGCTCGCGAAGGGGTATCGGCTTGAGCAAGTCGCCCGGGGAAGTCGGCTCGCCCTCCCGGTCGACATTTCGGATCGTCTCGGCGACGCCGTCCGATACTCGCGCCCGGACTTCGCCCTGCACACCTGGATCGACAAGACCCCGCGGCCCTGGCTCCGACAAATGGCCGCGCTCCGGCAGCTCATGAGCGTTGAGGAGCCGAGCGCTGGCCTCGACGAACCCGAGGATATCTGGACCGTCGATCGGCTCGTCGAAGACGAGGCACGTCTGGGCGCCAGCCCGAGGACCCGGCTGGTAACGGCCGTCGAGCACGTCGCGACGGGTTCCCTCGCCGGATTCACCGTTCTTTCCGTGCCCGCGGAACCCGACCGCGTGGTGTCCCAGGAGGACACCCTGGTTCGGCGAGAACATCGGGGGCATCGGCTGGGGATGCTGCTCAAGCTGGCAAACCTTGCCGAACTCGAGAAACGGATGCCGGGGCATCCCGCGGTCATCACGTTCAATGCCGAAGAAAACCGGCACATGCTGGATGTCAACGAAGCGGTCGGGTTTGTCCCGTTCGGCTACGAGGGCGCATGGCGACGGGACCTGCCGAACTAACTGCGGCGCCGGCCAAGCAATGTTTGAGGAACGTAAGACGGGCCCCGAACCTCGCCGATTTCTGCGCATTCTGGGCTTGAATGGTGCTCGTGACCGACGCACGCGGACTGGTGGTGATCGTCGAGGATGAGCGCGCCATCGCCGACCTGCAGCGCCTGTACCTCACCGAGGCAGGGTTCGGCGTGCACATCGAGCGGGACGGCATAGCCGGACTCGCGGCCATCCGTCGCCTCCGGCCGGTGGGAATCATCCTCGACGTCGGTCTGCCCGGTCTCGACGGCATCGAAATCTGCCGTAGCCTGCGCGAATCGGGAAACTGGACGCCCATCATCTTTGTCACCGCGCGCGATGACGAGGTCGATCGCATCCTCGGCATCGAGCTCGGCGCCGACGACTACCTGACGAAGCCCTTCTCGCCGCGCGAACTGGTCGCTCGTCTGAAGTCGGTGCTGCGTCGTCAGAACGGTCCGGAGTCCCCCGCGCCCCTTGTTGTCGGAGCCGTCACCATCGATCTCGGTCGCCGCAGCGTCCGGGTCGGCGAGACACCCGTATCGCTCACGAGCACGGAGTTTGACCTCCTCGCCAAACTCGCGAGCGCCCCCGGCCGTGTATTCACCCGAGAAGAACTGCTCTCGAGTGTGTGGGGCCAGGCCGACTACGCCAGCGGGCGAACGGTGGATGTCCACGTCGCCCAGGTGCGCGCCAAGCTTGGGGACCCGAACCCGATTCGCACCTCGCGCGGCGTGGGTTACGCCGCGGTGGACGACGAGTCGTGAGCAGGCGACCGCTCGGGCTCCGTGCCCGCGCGACACTCGTCACGATCATCGTCGCGACCCTGGCAGTGCTCGTGACGGGTGGGGTCTCGTTGCAACTGGTCCGGCAGTCCTCGATCGATGACGCACGCACGCGACTGAACGCGCAGGCCGCTCTCCTGGCGAAATTGCCGCGCGGCACATCCGTCACCGATCTGAAGTCACGCGTGACCGTCGCCCTCGGAGACACCGAGGCCGGCGTCGTCTCCCCCGACGGACAGGTCACCGGAACGGCAGCCGAACTACTGCCGCCGAGACTCGTCCGCGCGGGCGAGGTCGGGCGAAAGGTGTCAACTACCGTTCAGGGCTCGGCCGGCGCGACGCTCGTCGCCATGCGACCCAGGCGTGGCGGCGGGTCGCTTGTGCTCGCGCTGCCGCGGGACAGCGTCGAACAGCAGGCACAGGGTTCTCTGCTGCGAATTCTGGTCGCGCTCGCGATTGGCCTGGTCGTCGCGATCATCGCTGGTGCACTGTTCGCACGCTGGCTCGCCAAGCCGCTCAGCGGCGTAGCCGGGACGGCGGCCAGGATGGCACGCGGTGAGCGTGGCGTTGCGGTCCAGCGAGGCGGTCCAGCGGAGGTTGTCGCGGTCGCGGATGCGCTCGGTGCTCTCGACGGAGCGCTCGCGTCGAGCGAGGCGAGACAGCGCGAGTTCCTGCTCTCAATATCCCATGAGCTGCGGACGCCACTGACCGCCCTTCGCGGCTATGCCGAGGCGATCTCGGACGGCATGGTCGCACCAGCGGACCTGCCCGGCGTCGGCCAGGTGCTCATTGCCGAGACGACTCGTCTCGATCACTTTGTTGCTGACCTGCTTGAGCTGGCCCGACTCGAGGCCGACGACTTCACGATCACGCCGTCGAACGTCAACCTCGGTGACATCCTGCGCGCATCCCGGGATGCCTGGCTCGGGCGCGCCTCGAGTCTCGCGGTCGCGTTGGATGTTGAGACGCAGGATGTTCGGCTGCGCAGCGATCCACGCAGGTTGCGACAGATCGTCGATGGGCTGGTCGAGAACGCGCTGCGAGTGAGTCCGGAGGGCTCCCGCATCCGTCTCGCGGGCTGGGCTGACGCCTCCGGCGTTTCGATTGAGGTGCGCGATGGTGGCCCCGGTCTCAGCCAGGCGGATGCGGCTGTCGCCTTTGAACGCGGCGTGCTCAACGAGCGTTACCGCGGCTCACGGCCGGTTGGCACCGGTCTCGGCCTGTCGATCGCTGCGCGACTGGCATCCCGGCTCGGTGGGACGATTCGGGCGGGGACCGCGGTCACCGGCGGCGCGGTGTTCACGGTGACGCTGCCCGTAACTGCTTGACAGGCTCGAACGAACTCTGGTTCGTTGAGGCCATGAGCGAATTTATCGTCTCCGAAATGGCCCTCCCCGCCGAAGTCGGAGCGGAAGGCTGGAGCGACTTCGTCGCGATGGCGGCCATCCGTAACGACGTGCAGGCAGAGGTGCTCGGAAGTCACGAGTGGGGCTTTGAGCCGGAAGAGTTGCTGCCACCGTGGCTCGACCCGGTGAACCCAAAGCGATTGTTTGTCGCACACGTGGACGGCGGCATGGTTGGCAGGGCAACCTACGAATTCTCGATCGATGACACGGTCGCGTGGATCGCCGTCGAAGTGCTCCCGCCGTTTCGCGGTCGCGGCATCGGCACGGCGCTCTACGGCTATGTCTTCGACCTCGCGACGGCGGAAGGCAAGACCATCTTCCAGACCGACTTCTATTCGCGTAACGATGAACCCGGCGCGCGCATTGCCTCGCCATCCGGCTTTGGGTCAGTGGACGCCGAGTCGGTGTCGAGCCGGTTTGCCCAGGCACGCGGATACCAGCTCGAGATGGTCCTGCGGTTCAGTCGCCTGCCGCTTCCCGCGTCCAAACGGGTGCTCGACGAGTTTCGCCGAGAGGCGCAGGCAAAGGCGGGCGCGGACTACCGCATTGTGCGCTGGGAGGGCCGCACCCCGGAACGCTGGCTCGACGATGCCGCGGAGCTTCGCGGCCGGATGTACACGGATGCTCCCCACGGCAATCTGGACATGGGCGATGAGGTGTGGAATGCGAACCGCGTCCGGGCGCTCGATGAGATTGACGCACAGAGCCCTCGCGCGCTGCTGGTTTCCGCCGTCGAACACATTCCGAGCAACAGACTCGTGGCGTTCACCGAACTCATGGTTCCGTCCGAGGTCGATCGGCCCGTCATCCAACGCGACTCACTCGTGCTGAAGGAACACAGGGGCCACCGGCTCGGGATGCTGCTCAAGATCGACAACATCGAGGCGGTAACCGCTACTCGCCCCGGTCATCCGTCCATCAACACGACCAATGCAGAAGAGAACAGCTTCATGCTCGCCGTCAACGAGTCGGTCGGCTTTACTCCGGTCGCGTATGCGGGGGTGTGGAAGTTCGTACCCGCTGACACCGGGGACAGAAGTGTGAACCCCGGTTCATGAACTGCTCGCGGACGATCGGACGCCCGCAACGCGGGCACGGAAGGCCCTGCTGCCCGTAGGCATTGAGTGAATGCGAGAAGTAGCCGGACTCGCCGTTGACGTTCAGATACTGAGCGTCAAAGCTGGTCCCGCCCTCGGCTAGTGCCTTGCCGAGAACGAGCCGAACTTCGGCGAGCAGGGTCTTCGCGCGGGGTCGAGACAGCGCTGCGGTCGGCTGGTCGTAGTGGATCCTGGATGCCCAAAGCGCCTCGTCAGCATAGATATTGCCAACCCCGCTGATGAGCGTCTGGTCGAGCAGCGCGCGCTTGACTCCGGTGTTGCGTCGGGCCAGCGCCGTAAAGAATCTGGCATCGTCGAAGTGTTCGTCGAGCGGGTCGCGCGCGATGTGGGCGACCTGGCTCGGGACGGTTTCACCCGCGACGTCCTGGGTGGGCACAAGTTCGTCGATAGCCATCGAACCAAAGATGCGCTGGTCGACGAAGTCGACACGCACCCGGCCGTGGAGTGGATGCTCGACATCCATGCTGATCCTGGTGAGGCGGTCGACCGGGGCATCCGGGTCGCGCAGCAGAACCTGGCCGCTCATCCCGAGGTGGATGACGAGCGCCTCGGTCGGCCCTCCAACAAGCTCGGGGCGCGGGTCAACGTCGGTTGAGCTCGTCGAGGGGCCCACCACGAGAGCCAGGGGTACCCAAAGGAACTTGCCGCGCCTGCTCGGCTCATCGAACGTGCTCCCCGTCAGCCGCTGGACGAAGTCCTCCGCCGGCGCGCCATGGCGTTTGAGCGATCGCTCGTCGTACACGCGAACAGCCGCGACCGTTGCGCCGGTGACGGCGGGCGCCAGGCCGGATCGAACGACGTCGACCTCCGGAAGCTCCGGCACGTCAGGCTGTGACGCGGGGCGTCTGGAGCAGCGTCCAGGCCTCGAGCGCGGCAGACATCTCGGCCTGTTTCTTACTGGTACCGGTTCCCATCGCAACCTTCTCGCCGCCGAGAGAAACGGTGGCGTGGAAGCGCTTCGAGTGATCCGGCCCACTGTCTTTCACCGAGTACGAGGGAAGCCCCCGCCCGAGGCGCGAGCTGAGTTCCTGCAGGCTGGTCTTCGGGTCCATCGCAGCGCCGAAACGATCTGGATCCTCGAGCAGGGGTCGGATCAGCCGGAGAACAAATGCCGTCGCAACCTCCGGCCCACAGTCCAGGTACACCGCGCCGATGACGGCCTCAACCGTGTCAGCGAGGATCGACGACTTGTCGTGACCGCCTGTCAGCTCTTCGCCATGACCAAGACGGATGAAGCGGCCAAGTCTGATGGCTCGCGCCACCTCGGCGAGCGCGACGCTCGAGACGAGGCTTGCACGGCGCTTCGCCAGTTCGCCCTCATCCAGTTCCGGGTTCTCGGTGTACAGCATGACCGTGACCGCCTGGCCAAGAATCGAGTCACCAAGAAACTCAAGACGCTCGTTGTGCGGGAGACCACCGTTTTCGTACGCGTACGAGCGGTGAGTGAGAGCCAACTCCAAAAGCTCGGGTGCGATGTGCACGCCGAGCTCGGATGCTAGTCCGTCCGCCGGTGCGGCCGGGCTGGCGGGACTAGACGTCGGCGACCTTACGACCCTTGTACTCCATGTACAGCGGGGTGCCAGCGGAGTCCTCAACGACCTTCGCGCGGTGCGGAAGGCTGTATACGGTCTTACCGTTCTCGATCGTCTTGACGAGGGTCGGCGCCTCCGCCTTCCACTGCGCGCGGCGCATGCGAGTGCTCGCGCGGGACATCTTGCGCTTAGGTACAGCCATTTTCTATCTCTTCTCTTTCGGAGCGCGAGTCTTCGCGGCCCCTGATTCGTTCAACACCGTGTTGTCGTCTGTGTCCGGTCGTTCCGCGACTAACCCGTCGAGGCCGGCAAGCGCTGCCCATCGTGGATCGACGGGAGCTTCGTGCTCATGGCCCGGGTTATCAAGAAGACGCACACCACACTCTGGACAGAGCCCCGTGCAATCTTCCTGGCAGACCGGCTGGAACGGCAGTGAGAGCACCACCGCATCCCTGACCAACGGTTCAAGATCCAGAGAATCGTCCTGAACTGTGTAGTCAAAAGCTTCGTCGAAAGAATACGCGAAAAGCTCCTGAAACTCGACTTGGACAGGAACGCGCACGTCGATCAGGCAGCGAACGCACTCGCCCTCTGCTTGCGTGTCGACCTCACCCGAGACAAGGATGCCGTCGTGGAGTGACTCGAGGCGAACATCTAGATCGAGTTCTGCGCCCTTGCGAACCCCGATTACGGCGTTGCCCATTTCGTCGTCGACGCGCGTCTCGATCGACTTTTCCCGCATCTCGCCGGGGCGGTGCAGAATGTCGATCACCGAAACGGTGTACGGGTTCTTAGGGCTTTTTGGCACGATCGACGATTCTACGTGAGGTTTCGGCCGGTCGCCCGTTGTTCGCCCTCGGCTATGTTGGCGTAACTCATGCAGAATTTGAGCCTGCCCGCAAACAACCCCGCTAATCCAGCACTTCTGTGCACAACAACCCAAATCTGCATGAGTTACGGAAGTGAAAGGTGGGTCAGGTGTCGTACTCCTCGCCGTCCCAGGGCTCGTAGTACGCCATGAAGTCGCCGGGCTCGACGTTGACCGATATCAGATCCTCATCGATCTCGTTCGGGACGAACCCAAAGGTGACTCCGTCGAATTCAACCGCGAAGGGGGCGACCTGGATCTCCTCGAGGACATAGTCCCCGAGGCTCAGTATCCAGCGATTGAAGGCGTCCTCGGCCCCGCCGGGGACGGCCTGTGCCGACGGAAGTCTGGTGGGGCGGGCGACGGCCTCATACATCACCTGGTCGAAACTTCCATCCGCATTCCAAAGAAAGAGGCCGATGAATGACGACGGCTCGCCAGTGCTGGCTGGCACCCCGAAAAGCTCGTTGCTGAGAAAAAACAGCTTGCCGTCACCGGTCCGGCCGGCGAACGGTACGTGGTAATCGTCCGGGATGATCGTGAACCGCACCGGGGTGCCGCTCGGGAATAAGGCCGCTTCGGTCGCCATTCCCGAGACTCTACCCGAGCGGCTACACAACTTTGCAGGTCCCCGTGCCGAGCTGCCCGGCCGCCACTCTTGGCCCCGATTCACTGCGGCCAGCATGTTCTGGCGTGCAAGGTCTCCGGAGTTATGCACCGTGCCCCTGAGCTAGGAGCCGAGGGCGGTGAAGACCTCGTCGTAGATCGCGAGCGCACGAGTGACCTCATCCGCTGTCACGTTGCACGGCGGCACGACGTGGATGCGGTTGTCCGACGTGAACGGGAGCAGGCCCGCCGCCATCAGTCGGTTCTTGACGTCGCCGACGACGGATGTCGACACCGGCGCCCTCGTCACAGGATCGGTCACCAGGTCGAGCGCCCAGAACACGCCAACGCCCCGGACGTCGCCGATGATCGCGTGCTTCTTCGCCAGCGCACGCAGACCGGGACCGAGCACGTCTTTCCCAATAGCGGCGGCATTTTCGACCATCTTCTCCTCGGTCATCGCATCGATGGTCGCAACGATCGACGCCATCGCGAGCGGATGGCCGGAATAGGTCAGGCCGCCCGGGAACACCTCGTCAACGAACGCGTTGGCGATCGCATCGGAAATGATCACCCCACCCGCCGGCACATAGCCAGAGTTCACGCCCTTGGCGAAGGTGATCAGATCCGGGGCGACGCCGGCGAACTCGGGGTTCTGCCATGCAAACCAGTCACCGGTGCGACCGAAACCACACATCACCTCATCAAAGATCAACATGATCCCGTACTTGTCGGCGAGAGCCCGCACACCCTCGAGGTAACCGGGCGGTGGCGGCATGACGCCAGCGGTTCCCGGCACTGTCTCGAGCAGGATCGCAGCAACGGATGCCGCACCCTCCGACGCGATGACGCGCTCAAGGTGGTGCAGCGCGCGCTCGCTTTCCTGTTCGGGCGAGTCCGACCAGAACTCCGAGCGGTACACGAACGGTCCAAAGAAGTGGGCGTGCCCACGCGCGTACTGGTTCTGCACGCGGCGCCAGTCCCCGGTCGCAACGATGGCCGCGCCGGTGTTGCCGTGATAGCTGCGGTAGGTCGACAGCACCGTGTCGCGGCCCGTCGTCAGGCGCGCCAGGCGGATCGCGTTCTCGTTCGCATCCGCTCCACCGTTCGTGAAGAAGACCTTCGAGAATCCTTCGCCGGCCCTGGCGAGGATGCGACTTGCCGCCTCACCACGCTGGATGTTCCCGTGGGCGGGCGCGATCGTCGTCATGACATCCGCCTGGGCTTTGATCGCCGCGACGACCTTCGGATGCTGGTGCCCGATGTTGAGGTTGACGAGCTGACTCGAGAAGTCGAGATATGCCTTACCGTCGTAGTCCCAGATCGTCGTGCCGCGGCCGCCCGCGGGTACAAACGGCTTCAGCGAGCCCTGCGCGCTCCAGGAGTGGAAAACGTGCGCGCGGTCGAGTTCGTACGCCCGATCGCCCTCGGCTCGATCGAAAGTTGGGTCGCTCACAACTGCTCCTTCGCGGTGATGTGTTCCTTCAGAGCGGGGATGACTGTCTCGCCATACACCCGAAGGGTTTCTTCTTTGTTGTCGTGCTGCAGGTAGCCGGCGAACTGGTCGACGCCGATGTCCTTAAGCGCCTTCAGCTTCGCGATGTGATCCTCCGCGGTCCCGATCACGCAGAAGCGATCGACGATCTCATCGGGAACGAACTCGGCATGCGTATTTCCCGCGCGGCCGTGCTCGTTGTAGTCGTAGCCCTCGCGACCCTTGATGTAGTCGGTGAGAGCCGCCGGGATCTGAGACCCGGTCCCTGAGGCTGTATCGGTCCCTGAGCTGGTCGAAGGGCCATACTTCGCCACGATGTCCGCGACGTGGTTGCCGACCATCCCGCCGAACCAGCGGCACTGCTCGCGCATGTGCGCAAGCGTGTCTGGGTTCGACGAGTCGCCGATGTACATCGGAGCCGCAACACAGAACTTGATCGACATTGGGTCACGACCGGCCGCTTCCGCCGCGGAACGAACCGTCTTGATCATCCACTCGGCGATATCGAGATCGGCCAGCTGCAGGATGAAGCCGTCGCCCACTTCGCCCGTCAACTTGAGCGCGAGTGGTCCGTAGGCAGCAACCCAGACATCAAGCTTCGAGCCATGGCTCCAGGGAAACTGGAGCTGGGCGCCGTTGTAGTCGATTGGCCGCGAGTTACCGAGCTCGCGGATCACGTGGATGGCCTCGCGCAGCTCGGCGAGAGTGGTTGGCTTGCCGTTCGTAACGCGAACAGCCGAGTCACCGCGACCGATTCCGCAGATCGTGCGATTGCCGTACATCTCGTTGAGCGTGGCGTATGTGGATGCCGTGACGGTCCAGTCGCGTGTTGCCGGGTTTGTGACCATCGGGCCGACGATGATCCGGCTCGTCTCGGCGAGGATCTTGCTGTAGATCACATACGGCTCCTGCCAGAGCAGGTGCGAGTCGAAGGTCCAGACGTGGCTGAATCCGTACTGCTCCGCCAGCTTGGCGAGGTAAACGGTTCGAGACGCCGGCGGGTTGGTCTGGAGTACTGCTCCGAAGTCCATAGGTTGCTTTCTCGTTGGGGCCCTTCGACAGGCTCAGGGGCCAGTTGTCGCGCGCCTCGGTCGCTGAGCCTGTCGAAGGGCCGGTGCGATGACGTCAGATCAGGTACTGGCTGAGGCCGCGCTTGAAGTACTTGCCGTCTCCCTTGGCTCCGACGTACTGGTTGTCGTCGACGATGACCTTGCCACGGGAGACCACGGTGTCAACATGGCCGTTGATCTCGTAACCCTCCCATGCCGAGTAGTCCATGTTCATGTGATGGGCTTTGCCCACACCGATCGACGTGTGGCCCTTCGGGTCGTAGACCACGACATCCCCGTCGGCACCGGGCTGGATGACACCCTTCTTGCCGTACATCCCGAACATCCGCGCGGGGGTCGTTGAGGTGACTTCGACCCAGCGCTCAAGCGAAATGTTGCCGTTGACGACCCCCTGGTACATGAGATCCATGCGGTTCTCGACCGAACCGATGCCGTTGGGAATCTTCGAGAAGTCGCCGACACCCAAGTCTTTCTGGCCCTTCATGCAGAACGGGCAGTGGTCAGTAGAAACCATCTGGATGTCGTTGGTGCGAAGGGACTGCCACATGTGGTGCTGGTGGCCCTCCTCCTTCGAGCGCAGGGGTGTCGAGCACACCCACTTGGCGCCCTCGAAGTCGCCCCACTCCTCGGATGTCGCGCCGAGCTGTTCCTCGAGCGACAGGTAGAGGTACTGCGGGCAGGTCTCGCCGAAGACGTTCTGTCCGCGATCGCGAGCTGCGGCGATCTGGTCGACGGCCTGCTTTGCCGAGACGTGCACGACGTAGAGCGGCGCGCCGGTCAGGTGAGCGATCATGATCGCGCGGTGGGTCGCCTCCTCCTCGGCTTCCCACGGGCGGGTGAGCCCGTGGTAGTACGGGCTTGTGTTCCCGGCCTCGATGGCCTGCTTCACGAGCACGTCGATCATCGCGCCGTTCTCGGCATGCATCATCATCAGTGCGCCATTGGATGCGCCCTTCTGGAATGCCCGGAGGATCTGGCCGTCATCGGAGAGGAAGACGCCCTTGTACGCCATGAACAGCTTGAAGCTCGTGACGCCCTCGGCAATGAGTTCGTCCATCGCGGTGAGCGAGGCATCCTGAACGTCGGACAGGATCTGGTGGAACCCGTAGTCGATCGCGCAGTTACCCGCCGCCTTCTCGTGCCAGAGCGCGTACTGGTCCATGATCTTCTGGTCCGGGTACTGCACAACGAAGTCGACGATGGATGTCGTGCCGCCCCACGCCGCCGCGCGGGTGCCCGTCTCGAACGTGTCGGACGCGTTGGTTCCCCCGAACGGCATCTCCATGTGGGTGTGCGCGTCGATGCCTCCCGGGATGACGTACTTGCCCCTGGCGTCGATGACCGTATCGACGTTGGCCTCGACATCGAAGCCGAGCAGGGACGAGCCCGGCGCGAGGACCGCGGCGATGGTCTCGCCGTCGATCAGAACATCCGCGGCTCCGGTTCCGGTCGAGTTCACGACCGTCCCGTTCTTGATGAGGGTCTTAGTCATTCGTGATTCCTCTCACTTCGTACCGGTCCCCGAGCGTGTCGAGGGCCAATAATCGCCACGGGCCCGTCGACATGCTCAGCGACGGTAGGGCCTAGGGCTTCGGGATCGATGTGTACGAGTCCGGACGGCGGTCGCGATAAAACTGCCAGTCGTCGCGCATCTGCTGAACCATGTCGAGGTCGAGGTCGCGAATCAGGATCTCCTCGTGCTCGCCCGATCCGCGCTCACCGACAAAATTGCCGCGCGGATCGATGACCTGGCTGGTGCCGTAGAAATCGACAGCGAGCTCGCCGTACTCGTTGTCCTCGCGACCGACGCGGTTGGGCTGCAGCACAAAGTAGCCGTTCGCCACCGCGGCGCACGGACCTTCGACCTCCCACAGCCGGTTCGAGAGGCCCGGCTTCGTGGCGTTGGGGTTGAACACCATGTGCGCGCCGTTTAGGCCAAGCTCACGCCAGCCCTCCGGGAAGTGACGGTCGTAGCAGATGTACAGGCCGACCTTGCCGACCGAGGTGTCAAACACCGGGTAGCCCAGGTTGCCGGGACGGAAGTAGAACTTCTCCCAGAAGCGGTCGAGGTGCGGGATGTGGTGCTTGCGGTACTTGCCGAGGATCGTGCCGTCCGACTCGACGATGACCGCGGTGTTGTAGTAGACGCCGGTGATGTCCTCCTCGTAGATCGGAAGAATCATCACAACGCCGAGTTCCTTGGCCAGCTTCGCAAAGCGCTGCACAATGGGGCCGTCAGCCGGTTCCGCGTAGCGGTAGTACTTCTTGTCTTCGGTGATTCCGAAGTACGGCCCGTAGAAGAGTTCCTGGAAGCAGACGATCTGGGCGCCGTCTTTCGCCGCTGACCTCGCGAACTGCTCGTGCTTGTCGAGCATCGATTCTTTGTCGCCCGTCCACGTGGTCTGCGTGATGGCTGCGCGAACTACGGTCATGAGGGATACCTCCAGCTGCTTTGCTTTTTGTTATTATTCGACGTAAACATTTCGCATGTATTTCTCGCGTTGACTCTCGAATCGGAAATCCGTCAGTCGCACAGGTCTCAACAAGCACAGTACGGGAGCGGCAATGAAGTCGGTAGCGGTCGCGGTTGAAGACCCGTCCCCCAGCGGAATTGCCGGCGCCATCGCGCGCCTCATCGCATCCGGGGATCTCGCGCCCGGCGATCGCCTGCCGACCGTCCGCCAGCTCGCTGCCGAGCTCGGTGTGAGCCCAGCCACTGTCAGTCACGCCTGGCAGGCACTATCCGGCGTTGGCCTGATCATCTCTCGCGGCCGCAGCGGATCGTTCGTGCGGGCAGAACGCACGACCTGGTTGCCGCCGCGCAGTCGCAGTCTCACCGAGCTGCCGGATGCCCGCCTCGATCTCTCCACCGGAACACCGGACCCGCTGCTGCTGCCCGACCTCGGTCCGGCGTTGTCGCGCGTTTCGAGTCGCGCCGCGACCCTCAGCTACTTCAACGACCCGGTCATCCCGGAACTCGAGGAGCTGCTGCTCGCGTCGTGGCCGTTCGAGCCGGGAACGCTGACGATCGTCGACGGCGCAATGGATGCGATCTCCCGCACGCTGGACCTGCTCCTCAAGTTCGGCGATCGGGTCGCCGTCGAGAACCCGGGCTTCCCGCCGGTGTTTGACCTGCTCGAACACTACGGAACCGAGCGCGTCCCGGTCGAATTGGACAGCGAGGGAATGACGCCCGAATCGCTGTGGCTCGCTCTGCAGCGCTCCCCCGCCGCGCTTGTTCTGCAGCCCCGCACCCAGAATCCGTCCGGCGTCTCGATGACCGTCGAACGCGCGCGGGAACTGGCCCGTGTCATCCGCAATTCGCGTGGTGCCGAGCACATGCTGATTATCGAGGATGACCACTCAGGCGAAATTTCATCGGCCGGCGATGTGTCGCTCGGGGCGTTCCTGCCCGATCGCGTCGTGCACATCCGGAGCTTCTCCAAGTCACACGGGCCCGATCTCCGCATCGCGGCCGTCGGCGGTCCCAAGGAATTCATGGACCGGTTCATCGCCCGCCGCATCCTCGGGCCCGGCTGGACCTCGCGGATGCTGCAGACCATCCTGTTTGACCTGCTCACCGAACCCGAGACGGTTGCCCAGGTTACGTTTGCCCGCAGCACGTATCGCGAACGGCAGAAGGCGATGTCGGCGGCGCTCCGAGCCAGCGGCTGGGATGTTGCGACCGCCGACGGCATCAACCTGTGGCTGCGCGTTGCGGACGAGCGCGACGCCGTGGTGCAGCTAGCGGCGGCGGGCATCCGGGTTGCGGCAGGGACGCCGTTCCTTGCGACTCCCGGGGGTCAGTTCATCCGGGTCACCGTTGGCCAGATCCGTGACGACTTCGCCGCAGTCGGAGCCCAACTCGCCGCTGCGGGTACCGCGCTGGCGTAGTGCGGCTTCGTCACCAGGAGAAACTCGGCCTCCGGCGTCGTTCACAGGAGCAACTGCTGGCTTGCGCGGCTACGTCGTGTCGACGGAACGCGAATTGAGGATGAACCCGCAGGTAGATCGAGCCCCGAGCGCTTGTATCCGATCGGGAGAAAACTGCCGGTGCTCGCGGTCACTTTCGTCCCGAAGACGCACATTTGTGGGGCGCGACGCCCGAGCGCATACCGGTTGGTATGTAATGGGGTCATGACGATTACGGATGCGCCCCGCACCAGCAACCTGCTCGAGAGCGATTTCTACTTCTTCCAGGACCAGCTCACCGATCGCGAAAACGACAGGGTTCTCGAGATTAGGTCGTTCTTCGAGCGCGAGGTCGCACCGATCGCGAACGAGTACTGGGCGCGCGCGGAGATGCCGTTTCAGCTCGTCCCCGGCATCGCCGCGCTCGGCGTATTCGGTCCGGAATGGGAAGAGTCCGGCCACTTCGCGAACAGCGCGGTTTTCCGCGGCTGGTGCGGGATGGAGATGGCACGCGTCGACTCGTCGCTCACGACGTTCTCCGGCGTACAGGGCGGCCTCGCGATGGGCGCGCTCGGCGTCGGTGGATCGGATGAGCAGCGCGCCCTCTGGCTGCCGAAGCTCGCATCCGGCGAAGTCATGGGAGCCTTCGGGCTGACCGAACCGCTGTCCGGATCCGACACCGCGCGGGGTCTCAACACGACCGCCGAACGCAAGGGTGACACCTGGGTACTCAACGGTGCGAAGCGCTGGATCGGCAACGCGACGTTTGCGAACGTCGTCGTCATTTGGGCTCGCGACAAGGCCGACGACCAGGTCAAGGGGTTCATCGTTAACACGGATTCGCCCGGGTTTACTGCGACCAAGATCGAGGACAAGCAGAGCCTTCGCATCGTCCAGAACGCGGACATCACGCTGACCAACGTCGAAGTTGCCGAAGAGGACAGGCTGCAGAAGATCAACGGATTCCGCGACCTCGCGGTCGTCCTTCGCCTCACCCGCGCCGGCGTCGCCTGGCAGGCGGTCGGCAACTCGATCGGCGCATACGAGGCCGCCGTCCGCTATGCGAAGGAGCGGATGCAGTTCGGCAAGCCGATCGGCAGCTTCCAGCTCGTCCAGGATCTGCTCTCCCAGTCGCTCGGCAACATCACCGCGAGCATCGCGATGTGCATGCAGGTGTCACGACTCCTGGATGAGGGCCGCCAGACGGATGCGCAGTCCGCGCTTGCAAAGGCGTTTGTCACTAGTCGGGCACGCGAAACCGTTGCGCTTTGCCGCGAGGCGCTCGGTGGAAACGGCATCGTGCTCGAGAACGGCGTCGCCAAGCCGTTCGCGGATGCAGAGGCCATCTATACGTTCGAGGGCACCCGCCAGATGAACTCACTCATCGTCGGCAAGGCGATCACGGGGCTCAGCGCGTTCGTGTAGGGCCCCGTGGCGGGCGCTTCGACAGGCTCGGCGACCGGATCCCTGGCTTGTCGAAGGGTGGCTACGCCGTCGCGGCGCTGCGGCCCAACACCCGATCCACGAGCGTTGGCGGAACGATCGTCGCGCTGATCCGGTTTGCCGCCCGCGTCGCAGAACGGAGTCCGCGCAGCACAGTGACCAGCTCCTCCGCCATCTGCTCGCCGTTATAGCGATACGCAGGCACGCCGTACGACTCGTCTTCGACAAGCGCCTGCAGCTGGGCAAGCGCCCGCACCGCTGCCGCGGTCCGTTTCGGTGCGCGCTCGAGGTATTCGGTCAGTGCTGCGGTCAGCTCGGCCGGAGTGAGTGACGTCGGAGCATGGATGCCGAGATCCCGAGCCGATTCGCGCAACTCCTGCCACGACCACCCGGCGGGGTCGACGCCCTGCCTGATCTGATCGAGCCGCCGTCTACGGATGCCAATCCGAATGAAGGCGGGCGCCGCGACGAGAAGCAGGATCGCGAGAGCACCGAGACTGCCGAAGCTCGCCGTCGGGGAGACGGTGTTGTCGCTCAGTGCGGACCGAGTCGAGTTCGCGCCCTGGTTCGGTAGCTTCGGCGCCTTGATCGGCGCGGTTGTCGCCGTGTCCGTCGGCGCAGTGCTCGACGGGGCCGTCGGGCCGATCGTCGTGCCGGTTCCCGGCGCGCTGGGGAAGTTGGGCTCGAAACCCTTGCTCGGCGTCGGTTCGAATCGCACCCAGCCGATGTTCTTGAAATACAACTCGGGCCACGCGTGCATATCGCTCGACGACACCTGGTAAACGTCCGTCCCCGCGCTGCCGACGTGTGTCAGTTTGCCGGGCAGGAATCCAACGGCAACGCGCGACGGAATGCCCAGCGTGCGCGCCATGACCGCCATCGTGGTCGCGAAGTGCACGCAATAGCCGCTCTTGTCCTTCAGAAACGGCACGATGACGTTGAGCCCCGATCCGTCATATCCCGCAGCCTTGGGAGCTTTCGTTGAGTACGTGAATGTGCCGCCGGTGAACCACTTTTGCAAGGCGACCGCCTTGTCGAAGTCCGTCTTCGCGTTGCCGACAACCTTCTTCGCGGTCGCCGCCACAATCGGATTGAGTCCGGCCGGGACCTTGGCCAGCGCGTTGCTCGATGACGTTCCGGACCCCGCCGCCTCAAGCTGCTGAATGGTCGGCTCGATGTCCAGGCTCGCGACCGAGTAGCGCTGGCCCTGCGTTGACGCGTTGTCCGAACGAATTGCGAGCGACCCGTTCTGCCACAGCCAGGTTCCCTTGAGCCCCGCGACGCTCGCCGCGGGGTACGGCACAGGAAGCCACGGGCTCGACGCGCCAGCAACCTGGACGGTCGTCGATACCCGGGAGGATCCCACCGCGGAGGTCAGTCCGGGAGGGGCACCAATTGCCTTGACCGAGTGACTCCCTTTGAGTATGGGAGTCGCCGGCGCCCACTGATCGCCGACGAACGAATCAAGGGTGGTGAGCTGCAGATACTCGCCCGTGCTCGAGGTCGTCGTATAGCTGAGGGCGGGCGCCGCATCCGAGTCCCGCAGATCGTTTCCGAGGTTGATGATCGGATTGATCGACTGTGCGAGCACGCCGAGCCCGGATCCGGTCGTGCCTCCGACGGCAACCGACGGCAACACGATCGGCGTCACCAGGGCGCCGAGCACCGCGATCACACCGGCCGATATCGCGACGGCCGGCTGGACGCGTCTGCCCCGAAACAGCACGATCAGCAGGTAGACGATGGCGGTCAGCTCGAACGTCAGACCATCCGCGAGGCTCGCGATAATGATGCTCGGGATGACCACAACAATCAGCAGTGGAATGCCCACGAGGGCGGGCAGTCTCAGCCAGTTGGCGACCGCATCCATGAATATGGCAATACCCGCAACGGCGAGGCAGATCAGAAACTGGATGCCGCTCGTCGCGAATGCTGGCAGCGTTTGTCGCGCAATCGAGTCATTGCCGGTGTTCGTCAGGTTCACGAAGCGAGCGACGGTGTCCCCGGTGGGGACGAATCCGAGGAATGACGCATCGGCCGCAAAAAACAGCGTGAGGATGATGATCGCTGCGACGACACCGGCCGCCGTGCCAGCCCAGCTGCGACGACTGTAAAACCGAACAACCGCGGCGACGGCGAAGACAACGAACATGACGCCGAACGCCGGGAACCACCAACCGATGTCCTCGAGCACGTTGTGCAGACCGGTGATGGCTACCGCGAGCGCAAGCAAAAGCAGGGCGCTCATTCGGATGTCGCCGCCGGTCGGCGCTTCGTTTCCCCGGGCGAAGAACCGAGAAACGGTGGCTGGTCCTGGAGGGGTCGCCGTCGCGCCGCTCATCGGCGTTCCGTCGGGCTCAGCGCGGTCATCCGCTCAACGGCAGCCCAGGCGAGCGCCGCGTCAGACTGGTCCGTCACGGGAACGACAATCCATCCCGCCGCGTGCATGCTCTCCGCAACCGCGGGATTGCCGGTGTCAAGAACGAACGCCACACCCGCCTCATACGGACGACGGTGTGCCGTAATCCAGCGCAGCGTATCGGCCGGCGGATTGGCGACGACGGCAAACACGGGACCGAGAGCTCCGAGCGCCCGCTCGTCATTCCCATCGCCGATCATGGGCGCCGGATCGGTCAACCGAACGCCCGCGAGACTGAGCAGGAATTCGACATCCTGACCCGATCCCTGGTTCGCGTCACCGAGCGGCGCGATTTGGCGCGGCCCCGTCTCGAGGATCTGCACCAGAAAACCCGATCGGTGCAGGTGAACGCCCACCGAGGCGATCATCGTGATCGCCCACTCGAACCGGGAGAACCCAACATCGGGAGCTTCACCGGATGCGACGAAACCGGAGTATCCGTCAACTCGCGTGTCAAGGATGAGGCGGGCCTCCGGATAGCTGCGCTGCTCCTCCTGGCGCACCATGAGCTCGCCGTGACGAGCCGAAGCGCGCCAGTGCACCCGCCGCAGCGCGTCGCCGATCCGATACTCGCGGGTCATCAGGTCGTCGTCGTTGCCCGTCGCCATGTGCTGGATGAGTCGCGCGGATCCCTCGCCGGAGACCGCGAGCGAGACGCTCTCTCCGAGCGGGACGACCAGCGGAATCACGTAGAGCGACTGGCTGCTGCCCACCTGGAGTCGGCCAATCGCGAGCCCGAACGGGTCGGTGTAGCTGACATCAAGCGGGCCGATGTCGTAGACACCGCGCAGGGACGGCCGAAGCGAATACCCCATCCGGGAACTTCGAGTCGATCGCGCAGAGCCGCCCGCCTGCATGACCGGCAGGTCACCGGGCCCGGCCCGATGAGGGAACCACGGGATGTGGTCGTACCAGGTTGCCGCCGGGGACGCGATCCCGGAAACGTTGCGGACTGACAGTTCGACAACGGTCGGTGTCCCCGCGGTGACGACCGGCGGTGAGAAGGTTCGGGTGACCGTGAGACGAAGCGGTCGCAACCTTACGACGAGGAATGCGATAACAGGCAACAAAACGAGCAGGCCGGTCGCGTACAGAAACTCGGATCGCCCGATCACATAGGCAAAGACGCCAGAACCCACACCAACGACCAGAAACGCGATTCCACGCGCGGTGGGACGCGTCAGGCTCTGGCGCGGCTTCGCCCCGGGGGGTGCTTCACGGGGTGCAGCATCGCGGGGAGAACGAGACGGGGCTTGCGCGTCGGTCATGTCAGTCGGTGTGTCTGGCGCCCAGCGGGACGGGCGTCTCCGCCACGATGCGAGTGACGATCTCCGCGATCGTTTCTCCGGAGTATCCGCCGACCGTCACCCCGACCCGACCCGACGGGATCAGCCGGTGGCTGAGCACCGCGACGGCGAGCGCGTTGATGTCGTCCGGAAGCACAAACTCACGACCGTCGAGCGCGGCGCGCGCTTTAGCCGCGCGGACCAGCTGAAGCGTCGCTCGCGGGCTGGCGCCGAGGCGAAGCTCCGAGTCGCGCCTCGTGGCCTGGGCGATCGCGACCGCGTACTGCTCGACCGGCGGGCTCGCAAACACAGCGCGAGCGGTCGCAATCATGGACGACAGTTCCGTCGCCCCGATAACCGGCGTCAGCGCATCCAATGGGCTGGATGTCGCGCGAGTACGCAGCATCTCGATCTCGGAATCCTGGTCGGGATAGCCCATCGAAATGCGTGCCATGAAGCGGTCCCGCTGAGCCTCGGGCAAAGCGTATGTGCCCTCCATCTCGATCGGGTTCTGTGTTGCGACAACCGTGAAGGGATTTGCCAGCAGGTAGGTCTTGCCGTCGACCGTGACCTGACGCTCCTCCATGCTTTCGAGCAGGGCGGACTGGGTCTTCGGGGACGCGCGGTTGATCTCGTCGCCGATCACGATGTTCGCGAACACCGGCCCAGGCTTGAATTCGAACTCGCGCTCGGACTGATTGAACACGGAGACACCCGTGATATCGGCGGGCAACAGGTCGGGAGTGAACTGGATGCGCGAAACCGAGCAGTCGACGCTTCTCGCCAGCGCGCGGGCCAGCATGGTCTTGCCGACACCGGGGACGTCCTCAATCAGCAGGTGGCCTTCGGCCAGGAGCACGGTCAGCGCGATCTCGATTGCTTCGCGCTTGCCGTCGATCACGGTCTCGATTGTTGAGACGATGTCGGCGCTGTACTTCAGAAACTCGTCGATCGGCATGGGCTCCGCGACGGGCAGTGACACTTCGGCGTGTCCCGGCTCGAATTTCGCGGGGAATGAATTCACCTCATGAGTCTGCCAGAAACGATGGTAAAGGTAACTGCCAATCTGCTTCGAAGGACTGCCAAATGGACCGGACCACTAACGTTGCTGCGGTGAAGATCACTGTTTTGAGCGGCGGTGTCGGCGGTGCCCGGTTTCTGCGCGGACTGCGCGAACACGTCCGCCAGACCACCGGGGGCGAGCACGAAACCGCGGAATCCCTCACCGCCATCGTCAACACGGGCGACGACATGTGGCTGAGCGGCTTACGAATCGCCCCCGATCTCGACTCGATCATGTACACCCTTGCCGGGCAAAATGACGAGGTTCGCGGTTGGGGCCGCGTCGGCGAAACCGAACGGGTGAGCGGCGAACTGCGCGCGTATGACGTCGGCTGGCCATGGTTCACGCTCGGCGACCTGGATATCGGGACTCACCTCGCCCGCACCTCGATGCTGCGCGACGGCCTGACGCTCGCCGAGGCAACGGAGCGCATCACATCCCGCTGGCCGCTCGGCGTTCGACTGATCCCGGCCACAAACGCGGAGGTCGAGACCCACGTCCTCGTCGATGGCGGCGAGACGATGCACTTCCAAGAGTGGTGGACCCGTCACCGTGCGACGCTGCCAGCGCGCGCATTCGTGCAGCGCGGAGTCGAAACGGCGGCGCCGGCGGACGGCGTTCTCGACGCGATCGCCCGGGCGGACGTTGTGCTGCTTGCGCCATCGAATCCCGTTGTGTCGATCGGTACAATCCTCGGCATCCCGGGCATCCGAGACGCCGTTGCCTCGACGCGAGCGCGCGTCGTCGGCGTCTCCCCCATCATCGGCGGTGCGGTCGTTCGCGGAATGGCGGATGCCTGTCTCGCCGCGATCGGCGTCGACACCTCAGCGTCCGCGGTGGCGCGACACTACGGCTCGCGAGGATCCGGGGGGCTGCTTGATGCGTGGCTCATCGGCGAAGAGGATGCGGCGCTTGCGGCGGACATCGAGGCGGCAGGCATCCGAACATCCGTTGTTCCACTCTGGATGCGCGATATCCCAACGAGTGCCGCACTCGCGGCGGCGGCTCTGGCCGCCGCGACCTGACCTTTTTCAGGAACACCTGTGACGGATGAGGCTGGTGACTAGTCCACACCAAACTCCTGCCACTCTGCACACACAACCTCCTGAAAAGAGTAAAGACGTAGACTCAAAGGGATTTAGTTGTGCGCCTGGCTTTGGGTGAAATCGTCTCCTGTCTGGAAGCTGGGCAATGTCTGTCGACTCCGCCACCGAGTTCGTCCCCACCGCATCCGCCATTTCTCGCGCACTCAAACGCGCCGAGACCGGCGTGACCATCGATGCGACGGAAGCGGAAACCCTGCTGCACGCACGCGGCGCCGATCTCGACCGCCTGCTTCTCGCGGCCGGGCGAGCGCGGGACGCTGGACTCGAGAAGTCGGGTCGCCCCGGCGTCATCACATACTCGCGCAAGGTCTTCATTCCGGTCACGCACCTCTGCCAGGACCGCTGCCACTACTGCGCGTTCGTGAAGACGCCCGCGCAGCTGAAGCGCCAGGGCAAAGACATGTTCATGTCTCCGGACGAAATCCTCGAGGTCGCGCGCCAGGGCGCGGCGATGGGATGCAAGGAGGTGCTCTTCACCCTCGGGGATCGTCCCGAGGAGCGCTGGCCGGAAGCGCGCGAGTGGCTGGATGCGAACGGCTACGATTCGACGCTGACCTACCTGCGTGCGATGGCAATCCGCATCCTCGAAGAGACCGGGCTACTCGTCCACATGAATCCCGGGGTGATGACCTGGGAAGAAATCCAGCGACTCAAGCCGGTGTCACCCTCCATGGGGATGATGCTCGAGACAACCTCGACCCGCCTGTACACCGAAAAGGGCGAGGCGCACTTCGGATCGCCCGACAAGGACCCGGCCGTTCGCCTGCGCGTTCTCGAGGATGCCGGTCGATCCAATGTCCCGTTCACGACGGGCCTTCTGCTCGGCATCGGCGAGACGTATGCCGAACGCGTCGAGGGGATGTTCGCGATCCGCGCCGTCGCGCGTCGTCACGGGCACATCCAGGAGGTGATCATCCAGAACTTCCGCTCGAAGATGTCGACCGCGATGATGCGCCGGGATGATCTGCCGCTCGAGGAGTACATCGCGGCAGTCGCCGTTTCGAAACTCGTGCTCGGCCCGGGCGCGCGGCTGCAGGCGCCGCCGAATCTCACCGATCCGGAAGAGTTGACGATGCTCATCCGCGCCGGAATCGACGACTGGGGCGGCGTTTCTCCACTGACGCCTGACCACGTCAATCCCGAGCGGCCGTGGCCAGAGATCGATGAGCTCTCACGGCTGACCGCCGCCGCGGGCTACCAGTTGCACGAGCGACTGACCGTTCATCCGCACTATGTCCGCGCCGAGGAGCCATGGCTCGACCCGCGTCTGCTGCCGCATGTTCGCGCGCTGGCCGATGACCGCGGCCTCGCGGTCGAGGGTCGCAATCCGATCGGGATGCCGTGGCAGGAGCCCGATCCCGAATGGCTCGGCTCAGGACGCGTCAACCTGCACACCGAGATCGACACGGAGGGCCGCAGCACCGATCGGCGAAGCGACTTCGAGGACGTGTACGGCGACTGGTCCGAACTGCGCGAGACCGTCGGAGATACTCGTCGAACGGAGGGCCACGTCGGCGATCCCGCGGTCCGCGCCGCCCTGCTGCACGCCGAGACCGACCCGGCCGGGTTGACCGATGCCGAGTATCTCGCTCTCCTGAACGCGGAGGGTCGTGATCTCGACGCGCTGGCCGGCCTGGCCGATCGGGTTCGTCACGACACCGTTGGCGACCGAATCGGCTACGTCGTGAACCGAAACATCAACTTCACCAACGTTTGCTACACCGGCTGCCGGTTCTGCGCCTTCGCCCAGCGGCGCACGGATGCCGATGCCTTCACGCTCTCCATGCAACAGGTCGGAGACCGGGTCGACGAGGCATGGAACATCGGTGCGACCGAAATCTGCATGCAGGGCGGCATCCATCCGGATCTGCCGGGTACCGCATACTTCGATCTCGCGCGCGAGGTCAAGTCACGCCAACCCGGCATCCACCTGCACGCGTTCAGCCCCATGGAGATCGTCAATGGTTCCGCTCGGACGGGCATGAGCTATCACGACTTCCTGCAGGAAGCGCAGGCGGCCGGGCTCGACACGATCCCCGGCACCGCTGCCGAGATCCTCGACGACGAGGTGCGCTGGGTGCTCACCAAGGGCAAGCTGCCGGCGTCCGCATGGATCGAGATCGTGACAACGGCCCACGGGCTGGGCATCCGTTCCTCGTCAACCATGATGTACGGGCACGTCGACAACCCGAGCCACTGGGTCGGGCACCTCCGCACGCTGTCGCGCATCCAGGACGAGACCGGCGGCTTTACCGAGTTTGTACTCCTGCCGTTTATCCACACCAACTCGCCCGTGTATCTCGCTGGCGTTGCTCGCCCGGGCCCGACGCCTCAGGAAAACCGCGCCGTCCACGCCGTCGCGAGGCTGATGCTGCACGGCCGCATCGACCACATCCAGACCTCGTGGGTCAAGCTCGGCACCGCCGGAACACAGCTCATGCTGCAGGGCGGCGCGGATGACGTCGGCGGCACGCTGATGGAAGAGACGATCAGCCGGATGGCCGGGGCAGACAACGGCTCGGAGAAGACCGTCGACGAACTCGAGACGCTCGCAGCGGACATTGGCCGCGAGGCGTACCAGCGGACGACGACCTACGGCATTCCGTCAGTGGAACGCGCGGCCGTTGCTCGCGCGCATGCCTCGACCGGCTACGCGTCGACGGGCAAGTCGCTGAAACTTCTCCCGCTCGAGGTCGCTGCGGGTCACTGATTCTCGCGGTCGCGAGCGCTCTGCTCAAAGAGTTGCTCGGCGATGAAGGAATCCGCCAGTAGCTGTTCGGCAGCGAGCTGCTCCGGAGTCTTTTCGACCCTGGCCGGCTTTCCGGACTGATCGTCGGCTCCGACCAGACCCGCAAGAAGTGGCGAGAGCTGCGCCTGCTGCACATGCAGGCCGGGACGCTCCGACGTGTCGTCGTGCGCATAGACCGTGCACATGACATCCAGTCCGAGCTCCCCAACAGCGGCCAGCAGCGACGATGGCAGCATGAAGCCGGCCTGAGATGCGCCGGCAGTTCCGTACCAGGTGAGTTCGACCTTGTAGTTCTGCTTCAGCTGGGCAAGCAGGGGTCCGCGACCGAACAGGCGGTCCACGAGCACCTGCAGAGTTGCGAAACCCTTCGCGTCGTCATCGTCGACTGCCATCTTGGTGCCGGGATTCGAATCGACCTCGAGCACCCACATCGATGTGTCGTAGACCCGCCGGCGGATCGGCTCCGAACCGGTATCGCCCTGACGAGGTCGCAGGTCGCCTTTCTCCGCACTCCAGTCCGGCTCGATGCCGAGGACGGTCGTCACGTACACCGCTGGATGCTCCGGGCTGGAGATCTCGAGCGTCGCCACCCCGTCGATCATGCTCATGTGCTTTAGGTTAATCGTTCCACTGCCGCGCGAGTGTGCGGCCCTAGCGCGGCGGCGGGAATCGCGGCGAGGTGGATGGCGGTATCGACATCGCGTCGGAGCCCCGAGGCCGCCGAAAACTCGAGTTCGGCGTAGGCCGCGGCGAGGTGTGCTGACCGGGAGTTGTCGCCGAAGGCCGGAACGTGCTGCGCGCCATCGAGCGCCGTAATCAGTACAGTGCCATCGCCGTCCGCGTCCGGCACGAAGGCCAGCGGATGTGCCGCGGCGAGCCGGAGGGCAGCGTCTAGCTCACTCGGCACGAGAGATGGGATGTCCCCGAGCAGTACCGCGACGGGTCCGGAACCAGCAGCGGCGACACCCAGGCGGCATGCCGCGTTCAGACCGTTCCCGGTGTCGGTAACGACATCGGCCCCCAGTCGTGTGAATCTGGTCGACGCGTGCTCGGTCGTGACAACGACGACTCGCTGGACGCGGGACGCGGCAAGCGTCGCCTCAACGCTATCGAGGGCGATCGCATCGGCCAGCTCTGCCGGAGCACCGAGGCGCGACTTGGCCGAACTCGTTCCCTTGACGGGAACCACCACGGTCCAGAACAGCTCAGTCACCAGGGGATCCGGCGGAGCGGCCGGCGGCTAGACCGGCCGCGAAGCCTTCCGCGTACGCCTCATCCGTTCCCAGCCGGAACATGTCGTTCTCGGACGGCCGAATGAGTACCCGCGCTCCGGGCGCGTCCGGCGTTACGAGGTGACCGAGACCGCGAACTATCGCAACGGGAAGCTCCGCGCTCTTGCGCTTCACCAGGTCAGCCGCGCTCGCCAGCTCGTCTCCGACGGCCGGTGCCGTGACGTCCAGAACGCGGCCCTGCGTATCCGTGGTTCCGCGCAGGTCGTCGAGAAGGGTCACACCGCTCCCGCCGATGGCGACATCTGTTTGTCCCTCGCGCCAGGTTCTGCCGAGCGTGTCCGTGATGACGATCCCCAGCGAGACCTCGAAGCGGTCGACGAGTGCCGATCGAATAGCGGCGGCCGAGGCATCCGGATCCAGCGGCAGAAGCAGAACGGTCCCGGCCGGAGTATTCGAGGCATCTACGCCTGCGGCCGCCCCCACGATCCCGAGGTGGTTCTCGACGATTCGCGTCACCCCGCTCGGGAAGACCCGCGTCGCGACGACCCGGACGGTCTCGTCGGTGATCGCCTGCTCGCGATCGGCCGCCTGCACGATTCGACCCTCGGCCTTGGAAACGATCTTCGAGCTGACCACGAGGATGTCGCCGTGGTGCAGCGGACCTGTGGTCCCTGAGCTCGTCGCGGTCCCTGAGCTCGTCGAAGGGCGCGCGTCAAGCGCGTCGCCGATGATGAGCCCGAGATCCATCCCGGCTTCGATTTCCGGGATACCCTCGACGGCAAAGACGCTGAACGACAGCGAGCCGGTCATCGCTTCAGTTTGGGCAGCACGTCCCGGCCAAACACGTCAATCCACTCGCGCTGGTTGCGCCCAACGTTGTGCAGGTATACGCGGTCGAAACCGAGGTCGACGAACTTCTGGATGTACTCCCGGTGCTTGTCCGGGTCGGCCGAGACGATCATCCGGCCCTCAAAGTCCTCCGGACGCACCAGCTTCGCGATCTGTTCGAACTCGAAGGGAGATCGGATATCCGCTTTCGGAAACTTCATTCCGCCGTTCGGCCACTCCACCATCGCGTTGCGCGTGGCCTCTTCATCGGTGGCGGCCCAGCTCATGTGCAGCTGCAGCACCTTGGGCATTGTCGACGGGTCCTTGCCAACCTCACGGGCTCCCTCGTCGAACCGGGTGAACAAGCCGTCGATCTTCTCGAGCGGAGCCCCGACCGTGATCAGGCCGTCGACCGTCTTGCCCGCTCGCTTTGCGGTGACCGGACCCGCGGTCGCAACCAGGATCTCCGGCGCGACCTTCGGCATCGTCCAGAGCCGGGTCGACTCAAGCTTGTAGAACGGGCCGGAGTGCTTCACATCCTTGCCGGAAATGGATGCCGAGAACAGCTTCTTGATGACGTCGATCGCCTCGAACATCCGATTGATGCGCTCGGGCGCCTCGGGCCAGTACTCCCCGGTGATGTGTTCGTTCAGCGCCTCGCCCGAGCCAAGTCCCAGCCAGTGACGACCGGGATACATAGCGGCGAGGGTCGCGGAAGCCTGCGCCACCATGGCGGGATGCCAGCGGAAGGTCGGAGCCGTGACACCCGGCCCCATGTCCCCCTTGGTACGTTCACCGAGCGCAGCGAGAACGTTCCAGACGAATGCCGCCTGGCCCTGCTGCGGAACCCATGGCTGAAAGTGGTCCGCGGCCATGACCCCGGAGAAACCCTTCGATTCGGCGTACTCGGAGAGTTCGACGATCTCGGTGGGGTGGAACTGTTCGAGCATCGCGGCATAGCCGACGGTAAGAGAAGCCATCTCTCAATGCTAACGATCTCTGCTTGGTCTCCGCCCGGCACGGTCGAGTCACCCAACGTAGGCTCAAAGTATGGCTGCTACGAACGTGGAGTTTTGGTTTGATCCGTCGTGCCCGTGGGCATGGATGACATCGCGATGGGTGGATGAAGTGTCCGAGTATCGCGAACTCGACGTCACCTGGAAGGTGATGAGCCTCGCGGTCCTGAACGAGGACAAGGATGTGCCGGAGTCGTACAGCGCGTTTTTCCCGCGAGCGCTCCGCTACACGCGACTGGTCACGGCGGTGAAAGAACTGCACGGTCAGGAGGCGGTCAAACCGCTTTACGATGCGCTCGGCACTCGCATCCATCCTGGCAAATCCAAGGATCCAGACACCGTAATCGCCGAGTCGCTCGCCTCCGTTGGTTTGCCGGCGGACCTCATCAAATACAGCCTCACCGACGAGTTCGACGAGCAGATGCGCGCGAGCCATTTCGACGGCATCAACCGAGTCGGGCAGGATGTGGGGACGCCGGTTATCGCCGTCAACGGGGTCGCGTTCTTCGGTCCGGTCATCTCTCCCGCACCCAAGGGCGAAGATGCGGTTCGGCTTTGGGATGGAACAGTGGCGGTTGCGAGCTACCCCGGATTCTTTGAAATCAAGCGGACCAGGACGGTCGATCCGATCTTTGACTAGCGGCCAGCCGTCCAGCGGCGACTCACGCCCCTAGACGGGCGGTTCCGGGTCGTACTGGATGCCGCGGCGAACCTCGCGCGCCCGCTCGGTTGTCGACAGCCTCTCGACTAGCCGAAGAGCCATGTCGATGCCCGCCGAGATCCCGGCGGATGTAATGACATCGCCGTCCTCGACGAATCGCACATCCGGCCTGACCTCGATGGTCGGATCCAGTCGGGCGAGTTCGTCGAGGGCGCTCCAGTGCGTGGTCGCTGGGCGGTCGCGAAGGATCCCCGCGGCGGCGTAGACCAGAGAGCCGGTGCACACGCTCGCCATGAGGGGAACGCGAGACCTCTGCTCGCGCACCCACTGGAGCCGTGCCTCATCGACCAGGTGCGGACGCGTGCCCCGCCCGCCGGGGTAGATCAGCACCTCGAACGGCGGAGCATCCGCGACGGGCAGGTCGGGCAGTACTCGCATTCCCTTTGCGCAGGTGACCGGTTCAAGCGAATCGGACATCGTGATCACGCGGTAGCCATCATCTGGATACTCGCGAGTCCAGTACGACAGAACCTCCCACGGTCCAATCGCGTCCAACTCCTCGACGCCGTCGAACAGCAGGATGCCGATGGTCTTTGGATTAGTCACCGCTCGGCCTTCGCCTGCTTCTTGGCCCGACGCGATTGGGCAGCGACCAGCGAAGCGTGCAAGGCCCGCTGTCGTTTCTGCTGCGCGTGTCTGCGCTCGTAGTCCTTCTTCGCGGCTTTCTTGTGGGCCTTCTCGACCTTTCGCGCCGCCTTCTTCGCGTCACGCGTACCGGGTTGCGCCATTCCCGACTAGTCCTTCACACGGCTGAGCAGTT
Organism: Galbitalea sp.; assembly: GCA_036271875.1. Lineage (GTDB taxonomy): Bacteria > Actinomycetota > Actinomycetes > Actinomycetales > Microbacteriaceae > Galbitalea. The sequence continues at coordinate 143,432 of DATAZU010000015.1, read as the reverse complement.
CGTCGCGGGTCATTCGTGAATACCCGGGCAACCCCTGGGCGCGAGCACGCGCACGAAGCGACGTGACCGTCTCCTGAACCACCGCGGGTGCCGCGACCGTTGCGCTCGCGCTCGGGGTGGTCTTACTCGGGGCCTTCTTCTTCGTCCCGGACTTGTTCTTGCTGCCACTCTTCGCAGTCGCACTCTTCTTACGTGTACCAGCCTTGATGGCGTCGGACTTCTTCGCGACGGTCTTCGCGGCGTCGGCCTTCACCGACTCGACTTTCTGGCTGGTCGCATCCGCCTTCCCGCGAGCGGACCGTCGTGCGGTCTTGATCGCAGCGTCGCGCGACTTGCGAGCGTTCTTCTTTGCCTTCGCCAGCTCACGTTTGGCCTGCTTGCGCGTTTCGCGGGCCTTCTCCTCGGCTTTGCGCTCGGCTTTCTTCAGGCGAGCGCGCTCGTCCTTCAGAGTTTCCTTCGCCTGCTCAAGCTGCTTCTCCAACTCGTGGCGGGCGTCCTTGCGCAATCGCTTCTTGGACGGTTTCTTCGACTTCGATGCCATGGTGGAACTCCTTCTCGTATCCTGGTGTGGTCGCCCGGATCTCGTCGGCCCTCAGCGTCAAACGCCAAGTGTCGTCATCAACTTCTCACTCACCTGCGCGAGCGCACAAGGGCTACCCCTTCTGCAGGAATGCCGCTACCGCGGCAGGAACGTAGGGCGAAACGTCTCCGCCGAGGGATGCCACCTGCCGGACGAGCGAGCTCGAAACGTGGCCGTTCTCGGGCGACGGTAGCAAAAATACGGTTTCAACCCCGGCGAGATTGCGGTTTACGATCGCCATCGGCGTCTCGTAGGCAACATCGAGCTGCGACCGAATCCCCTTGGCGATAACTGCGGCGCCGACCTCGACGCAGTAGTCGACGAGTAGACCAACGCTCCAACTGGTGACCGTGATGTTCGTCGGCAGGCCAGCATCCTGAATCGACTGCTCGAGCAGGGTGACGCGCTGCGCGATCGGCAGCAGAGCCGTCTTGCCAGGATTGTGGACCACGAGAACGTGGATCTCGTCGAAGATGTTCGCGGCCCGCCCGATGACATCGAGGTGCCCAAGGGTGACCGGGTCGAATGACCCAGGAACGACCGCGATCCTGTTCATGCATTCACCCTATCCGGCGGACGTTACCGATTCGTAACGTTCGGTGGCCAAACGCCAGACCATCGCATTAGGACGCGTCCAGTGCCGACACCAATCGCCGCATGACCCCAGTGTCCCGGGCAAAGTTGACGGCGTCGGTGTCGACCTGGAGCCAGTTGACTCCGTCGAACACGTTGACGGTGAAATCATCGCACGGGCTCGGAATTGGGTCCGTGTTCGAACACCGATCCTGGTCGGGTACTCGTATCGCGCGTGCCACCCCGGGGATCGTAATGGGCGTGGCTCCAGGAATCGCCTCAACGTTTGAGGCGTACCATGCCGAGCCAGGCAGCACGTACATACTGAACGCCGGCGTTTGTCCACCGGCGGAGTCGGAAGCCCTGGCAGGTGCGGTCCAGCGACACGCCGTGTACTCGCCGTTGTTCCATTCGGGCGCGTTCGCGCGGAGAGGCATTTGCGCCTCGCCCGTCACCCCCAATGGTGTCCAGTCGCCGCCCAGATTCGCCAGAAGACCCGATGCGGATGCGAGCGCGGAACAGTCGACGGACTTCGGCCAACTTCCCGCTGGCTGCACGAACTGCGGTGCTGGACCCGCCGAGGTGACGCTCCCGCGCAGCGCGGTACCGAATTCGTTGAGTTTCGCGTTGTCTGTTGCCGAGATCCCTCTGTCGACGCCACTCCAGGTCCACGCCAGCCAATACCCGTTCAATGTCAGGCTGGCGTCGCATCCAGGGCCGCCAACGCTACAGCTCGAGGAGTCCGGAGTAGTTGGATTCGCGCCGTTCGTGCTCAGCACCACCACTTCTAGATAGGGACCGCCGCCAGCTTCTTGCCAGACGCATTCGACCCCGCCCCTCAGTTTGGTGGTGAGATGAGCGGGCTGAAGATCGCTCGGGTCCGAATAACTGGTCGGTCGCAGCGCCAATCCCGAGATCCTGTTCACCGTTGAAGTCGGAAGTACCGAATTGCAGTCTCCCTCGAGCACTGCGGCGGGCGCGGAGACTGGCGTAGGCGTAGGCGTAGCGGAGGCGGTCGGAGACACTGTTGGGGGCGCCGAATCCGGATGAATCGGGGACGCGGGTGCACACCCGGCAAGAACGAGGATGATCGCGAGCACTGCAAACGATGCCGCGGGAGTGCGAGCACGAGTTCTGTGCAATGCGGGGCGAGCCCGCCAAGACCGTTGCAAATCCTCCCCCGTTCGTCGCTCAAATGGTATCAGCGCCGCAAAACACTGAGAGCGTTCACGCGCCAAGCTGTCGCGCCTAGTTCTTGGCGAGGAAGGCTGCCTCTGTTTCATCCAACCTGCGGGTGAGGGCCTGGGCGAGCGCCGGATGCTCGGCGAGAGTGGGATCGCGTTCGAGGACTCCGGCGGCCAGCATCCTGGCATCGGAAATGAGTTCGCCGTCCTTGGCGACACGGAGCAGGCGAAGGCTCGACCTTCCGCCCGACTGGATGGTGCTGAGCACGTCACCCTCCTGCCGCAGTTCGAGGTCCTTCTGCGCGAGTTCGAATCCGTCGAGGGTCGCGGCAACCGCATCCACTCGTTCACGAGCGACGGTGCCCTCCTCGGCCCGGGTTACAAACAGGCAGAGCCCCGGCACGCTTCCTCGACCAACACGGCCACGCAACTGGTGCAGCTGCGAGACGCCAAATCGGTCGGCATCGAGCACAACCATGACAGACGCGTTCGGGACATCCACCCCGACCTCGATGACGGTCGTTGCGACGAGGACATCGATCTCGCCGGCGGCAAATGATCGCATCACGGCATCCTTCGCTTCACTCGGCATGCGGCCATGCAGGGATGCGATCCGTCGGCCGCTGAGCACCGGGTTGGCTCGAACGGATTCCGTGATCTCGACCACGTTTGCCCCGAGGCCGTCCTCGGTCTCCGCGTCGATCGCAGGGCAGACCACGAACGCCTGTCGACCCTTGTCGAGTTCCTCGGCAATTCGCTCCCAGACCCGACTGACCCATCCCGGTTTCTCCGCGAGGGGAACGACGAAACTCTCGATCGGGGTTCGTCCCGCGGGGAGTTCGACGATCGTCGAGATGTCGAGATCGCCGAACACGGTCATGGCAACGGTTCGGGGAATCGGCGTGGCGGTAAGCACGAGCACGTGTGGCGGAGTCGCACCCTTCTGGCGAAGAGTCTCGCGCTGCTCAACGCCAAAGCGGTGCTGCTCATCCACGACGATGAGTCCGAGATCGTAGAAGCCGACGTTGTCGCTGAGCAGTGCGTGGGTTCCGACGACGATGCTCGAGCTGCCGGACACCGCCGCGAGCAGCGCCTTCTTCCGCTCGGCGGTCGAGAGCTGACCGGTGAGCAGGGTCGGTCGAAGCCTCGCCGCCAGATCGGGTCCGAGCGTCGCCACAATAGATCGAAGATGCTGGGATGCGAGGACCTCGGTTGGCGCGAGCAGGACGGATTGTCCTCCCGAGTCGGCAACGGCGAGCATCGCGCGGAGGGCGACCAGTGTCTTGCCCGACCCGACCTCGCCCTGGATGAGGCGGTTCATGGGCGATTCGCGGGATAGGTCCATGAAGATCTCTTCGCCGACGATCTTCTGGTCATTGGTCAGGCTAAACGGCATTTGCGCGTCGAATTCGGCCGCCAGCTTGCCCGGCAGCCGCTTTGTCGTCGGGGTCGAGCGCAGCTGCTCACGCTGCTGCAGCAGCGCCGACTGCAGCACGAACGCCTCCTGAAACCGGAGCGCCTTGCGAGCGGACCGCCAGTCGGCGTCCGACTCGGGCTGGTGGATGAGCTGCAGCGCTCGGGCGAAGGACACGAGGTGATATTCGGCACGCACATCGCTCGGCACCGGGTCGTCGAGTACCGGCAACGTGTCCAGAATGACGCCGACCGCCTTCGCGATTTGCCAGCTCGGAATCGTCGCCGTCGCCGGGTAGATGGCGATGGGTTTTTTGACCCAGTCCTCGGCTTCCGGCGATCCGACCAGACTGGCGCGCTCATCCGTTTCACCGAACAACTCGTAGTCCGGGTGGGTGAGCTGACGGACCCCCTTGTACTGGCCGACCTTGCCCGCGAACATCCCGGTGACTCCCGGAAGCAACTCCTTGGCACGGAACGACTGGTTGAAAAAGGTCAGCGCGAGGATGCCGTCGCCGTCGGTGATGGTCGCCTCGAAGATCGAACCGTTCTTTGCCTTCATCCTGCGCTCACTGACGGACAGGACCCTGGCAACGATTGTGACGTTGGTGTCGAGTTCGAGATTCGCTAGTGCGGTCAGTTCGCCGCGCTTGGCGTAGCGGCGCGGGTAGTAGCTGAGCAGGTCCCCGACGCTCTCAAGCCCGAGGTGCTTCTGGAATGCGGACGCCGTTCGGCCGCCGAGCACGTTGCTCAGCTTGTTGTCGAGAGACGAGTCCATCATTCGAGGTTAGCCGTGACTCCAGTCAGTCGAATCGCACGAACGCACGAAGCGTTCCCTCGCCGAAGTCGCGTGTCTCGCTAAACCCAATGGATTCGTAGAACGCTCTCTGTCCGGGCTCGTCGTCCGTGAGCAGGACCTTCTGCCGAACGTCGCCGAGTGGTTCGAGTACCTTTTCGACCAGACGGCGTCCGAGCCCCGTGCGCTGCGCAGCGGGCTTGACCAGCACATCCTGCAGATAGGCGATCGACGCGCCGTCGGACACGACTCGTGCGAGCCCGACGAGTTCATCACCGTCTACAGCGATGGCAACCGAACTCGATCCCGACAGCGCCCGGCTGAGTTTGTCTCGATCTCTCGTGTAGACGCTCCAACCGACGGACGCATAGAGCGCAACAGCCGAGGCCGTATCAATAGCCGAGCCTTTGATGAGTTCGATCGTGACCATCCATTCATTCTGCTGCCAGCATCCCGGGTGTGCGTGAGCCATAGTGGAGTCATGACTCGGATCATCGCTGGTTTTGCCGGGTCCCTTAGTTTGACTGTTCCGGCAGCCGGGACACGTCCAACGAGCGACATGATCCGGGAGGCGATCTTCTCGGCCCTGCAGGCCCGAGATGCGCTGGCCGGCGCGCGAGTACTCGATCTCTATGCGGGTTCCGGCGCGCTCGGCCTTGAGGCGGCATCCCGGGGTGCCTCGTCCGTGATGCTCGTGGACAACAGCGCTCGCGCGGCAGCAACCTGTCGGAAGAACGCCGTACACGTGCTGAAGTCCGCTCCCAAGGGGCGAACCATCACGGTGGATGTCAGTTCCTCGCCATCACAGGCGTACGTGGCGGGCGCCCGCCAGTTCTGGGATGTCGTTTTTCTCGACCCACCATACGAACTCGGTAATTCCGAGGTCGAGCACAACCTGGAGGCTCTCGTGCCCAGACTCGCGCCGGATGCCGTGGTCGTCCTGGAACGATCGTCGCGCACGCCGGCGCCGTCACTACCCGTCGGACTCGTTCTCGATCGCCGCAAAGACTACGGGGACACCGCGCTCTACTGGCTGTCTGTGAACCCTCAGATTGTCGGCGTTCCTTGATCAAGGGCTAAAGCGCGCGCACCCAGTCGACTACCGCGTCGAGCGGTTCACGCACGAGCGTGTAGATCGAACTGGTTCCGCGCTTCTCGGATGTCACGAGCCCGACTTCCCGCAGCGCCGTCAGGTGCTGTGTTACCGACGGCTGGGCAATCCCGAGCTCGGTCGTTAGCGCGCCAACGGACTTCTCTCCGGCCGCGAGCAGCTCGAGAATCCTGCGCCGCCGGGCATCGCCAAGCACGGCGAAAATGTCGGGATCTGCCAAATGGTTCGGACTCATCCCAGGCCTCCATCCCAGCCCTCGTAGGGGTCCCAGCCTCCGCGAGCTCCATACGCGACCCCGTCGACTAGCACGCCTGACCCTTGGATCACGCGTCCGACGGGACGAAAACCGCTTGGCAACGCCGTTCCGGCCGGGAAGGTTGCCAGCAACGAGTGGTCCTCGCCGCCGCCGAGCGCCGCTTCCGAACCGACGGCGGCGCGCGACAGGTCAATCCCCACCCCGCTCGCGGCCGCCACTCGTCGCGCATCCATGGCAAGACCATCGCTCAGATCGATCATCGCCGTCGCGCCCGCGATCGCGGCCAGTCGCCCGTCACCTATCGGGGGCGTCGGCGCTAACTGAGCCACGATCTCCGGATGCTCCGCGCGCAGGCCCGCCACAGCTTCCGCATCCGGCGCACCTTTCGACATCGCGGACTCGAACAACATCCGAATACCCGCGCCAGCGAGCCCCAGCACTCCGGAGACGGCAACGATGTCCCCCACGGCGGCACCCGATCGCAGTACGGGAGTCCGCCCCTCCAGGTTTCCAAATGCGGTCACCGCGATCGTCAGGGTGGGCGAAACGGACAGGTCGCCTCCGACAACGCCGCAGCCCGGAGCCATGGCGGCGCATCCGTCGCGAAGTCCATCCGCGAATCCCTCGAGAAACGCAACAGGCGTCGACCGCGGCGCGGCCAGAGCAACCACCAGAGCGGTCGGCACGGCCCCCATCGCCGCTACATCCGCGAGGTTGGATGCTGCGGCCTTCCAGCCGAGATCGTGCGGGCTCGACCAGGCCAGCCGGAAGTCGGGACCGTGGATCATCATGTCTGTCGTCACAACGTAGCGACCGTCCGGCGCACTAAGAACCGCCGCGTCGTCGCCCGGGCCGACGAGTGCGGCCGACGCCGCGGGCAGCCGGGGGAAGATGCGCGCGAGCACGGCGGGCTCGCCGACACTGCCAAGCGTCTCGGCTTCCGTCATGGCTCCCACGGTAGCTGGGTCTCGACGCGACCGCGCTCTAGGCTTTCAGCTGTGTCCGAATCACGTCCGCCCGCGATGTCAGGCGAGCCCGTCGTCCCGGTTCCCGTCGACTTACTGCCGGAAGGCCATGAGCGGCGACCACGTCGATGGAAATGGCTCGGTCGTCACGGCGGCTGGATTGTGTTCGCGGCGTTCGTCGTGGTCTGGGCTGCGACCCTCTTCGTCCTCGCGGTCGGCCTGCAAAACGAGAGGGTGTTCATCTACGTCTTCCTTGTCGGCGGATTCGCTACCTCGGCCGCCTTTCTTTACACCATGTGTTATCGGCTCCGCCCGGCGGATGAGATCTCGCCGTCACTTCTGGTCGTCATCGCGCTGGTCGGTGGATTTCTCGGGGCGGTGCTCACCGACTTCCCCGACGCGCTGATCAGTCACACGCCCCTGAATGGATTTCTCGTCGGCCCGGTCGAGGAGTTCTGCAAGATCGTGGTCGTCGTGATCGTGGCGCGGTGGATTCCCGTGAAGAACGCTCGGGTCGGCCTCTTCATCGGCGGCGCCATCGGCTTCGGCTTCGCGGCGTTTGAAAACACCCTGTACGCGTTCGGAACGCTTCTCAGCACCCCCCTCGGGAGCGACGCGGTGCTTCATCTCACCGAGAACCAGGGCCTGCGGGCAATCACAACCATGTTCGGGCATCCGGTCTGGACGGGCATCCTCGCGGCTGCCGTGTACGCCGGCTACCGCGGCAATCGGCTGCGGATCACCCGGCGGATCGTCGGCTCCTATCTCATGGTCGCAGCACTGCACGATCTGTGGGACTTCTCGGCGCCGCTCTGGACCTCGATCCTGAGGTCGAGTTCCGCGGCATTCTTCGCCGACCAAGGCATGCTGCTCGTCATTGGAGTCGTCGGGCTCCTGGTCTGGTGGCGGACCAGTCGTCGCGCCAACGCGGAGCTTATGGCTCAGCCCGTTCCCATTCCGCTCGACTAGCCTGAACGCGATGAAAGCGAAGCTCGCGGTGGCTGCAGCACTGGCCGCGGTCACCGCCGCTGTGCTCACCGGATGCGCACCGACGGTGCACTATTCGGCGGCGGCCGATGGAACGAATCCCCGGTGTGCGAAGGTCATCGCCTATCTGGAACTGAATACGCAGAGCGTCTCGACGCTCGGTACCCGGGTAACCGACAGCCAGGGCACGGCGGCGTGGGGAACTCCCGCGAGCATCCTGCTGCGCTGCGGTGTTCCTGTACCGGATGCTACGACCACACCGTGCGTCACGGTGAACGGCATCGACTGGCTTCGCAAGGCCGACGCGCACGAGGTCTTCGTCTTCACGACCTACGGACGAAATCCGGCTGTCGCGGTCACAGTTGACTCAAGCAATGTCAAGGCGGACGGCAACCAGGCTCTTACGGACCTCTCGCTCGCCGTCGCCCAGATTCCGCAGAAGCATCACTGCGTTGCTCCGATCGAGATCCTTCAGGACGGCGAGCCGGTCAACACGACACCGGTACCGACGACGACCCCGACGCCCTAGCGCGCGGCTTCGAGGCCGAGCAGGATCAGCTCGTCGATCAACTCTGGATAGCTCATCCCGGATGCCAGCCAGCACTTCGGGAACATTGAGATGGGCGTGAACCCCGGCATCGTGTTGAGCTCGTTAATGACAAAGCCCGACTCGGTCAGGAAGAAATCGGCGCGCGCGAGGCCGGAACCACCAATCGCGTCAAATGCGCGTGCGGCGAGGTCCCGGATCGACGCGGCTTCGGCATCCGTGAGATTCGTTGGGCAAACGACGTCCGCGCCGGACTCATCGAGGTATTTGGCCGAAAAATCGTAGAACTCGCGCCCGGTCATCACGATTTCACCCGCAAGCGAGACCCGCGTCGGCCCCCCACCGCGACCCGCGAGAACGCCGCACTCGATCTCACGACCGATGACGGCTGCTTCGATGAGGACCTTGTCGTCCTCTTCGAATCCGATCGCCAGGCCCTTCTCGAGCTCGTTCGCGGAATGGATCTTGGTAACCCCGACGCTCGATCCCGCCCGCGCCGGCTTCACGAAGACCGGCCAGCCGAGCGGCTCGACCAGCTCGGCGATGCCTGCCGGGCTCGCATCCCATTCGCTCGCCGTGACCGTGATGCCACGCGCGACCGGAATGCCGGCGGCAGCGAACACGATCTTCGCGAAGTGCTTGTCCATCCCCAGCGCAGAGGCGAGCACGCCGTCACCGACATACGGGATGCCGGCGAGTTCCAGCATGCCCTGCAGCGTGCCATCCTCTCCCCAGCGGCCGTGCAAGATCGGGAAGACGACATCGACATCACCGAGTGAATGCACAACGCCTGCGGCATCCAGGTATCGCAATTCCCTGGTTGTCGTTGACTGCGGCCACAGGATGCGCGTGCCGTTGTCCTCGATCTCCGGCATGTTGTCGGGATTGAGCAGGAATTTCGATGCGTCGTCGTCCTCGAGCGTGAACGCGCCCTCGCGCGTGATGCCGATCGGAATCACGTCGTACCTGGAGCGATCGATTGCCTCGAGCACCCCGCCCGCCGTCGCACAACTGATGGTGTGCTCAGACGACCGGCCGCCGAACAGGATGGCGACGGTCAGCTTGGCCACGGTCATTCTCCCTGGGGCGTCGGATCTGTCGTGAGATGGGGGGCGATGTCTTTCGGATTCAGCGTACCGGCCAGCACCTCGGCGACCTGGCTCACGATGGGCATCTCGACCCCCTTGGCGAGCGCGAGCTCAAGGATGGGCGCCACGGACGACAGCCCCTCAGCCGTCTGGTTCATCTGTTTGATGACCTCGGAGAAGCTGTAGCCCTGCCCGAGCAATCGGCCAGCGGTGTTATTACGCGAAAGCGCCGACTCGCAGGTCGCGATGAGGTCGCCGAGCCCGGCGAGACCCGAGAGCGTCTCGGCCCGAGCGCCGTATGCGACGGAAAAGTCGGTCATCTCGGCGAGGCCGCGAGTGATAATCGAGGCCTTGGTATTTTCACCGTACCCAACGCCATCCACGATCCCGATGGCGACCGCGATGAGGTTCTTCAGGACGCCGCCAAACTCGGTGCCGATCACATCCGTATTGACGAAGGATCGGAAGTACGGATTGGTCGCGACCATCGCCACTGCCGTGGCCGTGTCGAGGCTCTCGGATGAGATCACGGCCGCGGTCGGCTGTTCGCGCGCGATCTCGAGAGCAAGATTGGGACCGGATGCCACAGCGACGCGCGCCGGTTCGAGGCCGAGTTCCTGGTAAATGACCTCGCTCATCCGGAACCGCGTGCCTTTTTCGACGCCCTTCATGAGCGATACCACGACGCAGTCGTCCGGAAGGAGGTCGCGCACGACCGTGAGGTTCTCCCGCAGCGATTGGCTGGGGACCGAGATGTATACCTGTTCGGCGCCATCGAGCACGGCGGCGAGATCGGAGCTCGCCTGCAGGGATCGCGGCAGATTGATTCGCGGAAGGTAGTCGCTGTTGCGCTTCGACTCCGAGATCTCGCGGGCGAGCTCGGGGCGCCGAGCCCAGAGGACGGTTTCGGCGCCGCCATCCGCGAGGATCTTGGCAAAGGTCGTGCCCCAGGAGCCGGCCCCGAGCACCGCGACGCGAGTCACAGCTTGCCCGTATCGGCCTGATGGTGGACTGCCGGGTCCCAGCGCTCTGCCGGAGCCTTCTCTCCGCGCAGGCCCTCGAGCAGTTCGGTGATGGCCGCCATCACGAGCTCCGTCGCTTCGCCGAGATTCTTGGTCGTGCGCGGTTTGTCTCGAAACCCGGAGAGATCAACGGGATCTCCGTACTTGACCATGATTTTCTTACGCGGGAACAGGCTCAGTTTGCCGTAGCGCGGCAGCACGAGCTGCGTACCCCAGTGGGCGACCGGGATGATCGGGATGTCGGCATCCAGCGCCATCCGAACGGCGCCGAGCTTGCCGCGCATCGGCCACAGGTCAGGCTCGCGAGTGAGAGTGCCCTCGGGGTAGATGATGACCGCGAGGCCGTGCTCGGTGATCTGCCGTGCGGCCGCGAGTGGATCCGAGCCGCGGGCCGCGCCCGCTCGCTCGACGGGAACCTGGTTGCTGGCACGAAGGATGGCCCCGAACACCGGGATGCGGAACAGGGATGCCTTGGCTAGGAAGCGCGGCATCCGGCCGACCTTCCACATGGCGACGCCGAGTACGAGCGGGTCGATCTCGCTGTAGTGGTTTGGGGTCAGAACAAACGCGCCGGTCTTCGGAGCCTTGTCCCCGTCGAGGATCGTGAGCTTCGACAGGATGCCCATCAGCGGGATGACGAGGGACGCGAGAAGGCGCCAGATGGGCGTGATCTCGGGGTTTTTGCCGGTGCCTGAGGCTTTCGAAGGGCCCGATACCGACGAAGACGTATTCGACGTCACCGGACCGGGTCAGCCTTCGTAGCTGAAGTCGGCCCCGAGCATCGCAAGCTTGTCAATGAAGTGCTCGTAGCCCCGACTGATGATCCCGACGTTGCTGATGGTCGATGTACCCTTCGCCGTCAGTGCCGCAATGAGGTGGCTGAATCCACCGCGCAGGTCGGGCACCGTGATGTCCGCGCCGTGCAGCGGAGTCGGGCCGGTGATGACCGCGGCCTGTTCGAACTCGCGGCGTGCGACCCGACGGTCGTAGCCGGCCAGGCCTTCCTTGTGAACGACGATATCCGCGCCCATAGCGATGAGGGCATCCGTAAACCCGAAACGGTTCTCGTACACCGTCTCATGAACAATGGACACACCCTGCGCCTTGGTGAGGGCGACGACGAGTGGCTGCTGCCAATCCGTCATGAAACCGGGGTGAACATCCGTCTCAACGACAACCGGCTTGAGCTCACCGCCGGGGTGGTAGAACCGAATGCCGTCCTCGTGAATGTCGAAGGCACCGCCAACCTTGCGGAAGATGTTGAGAAATGTCATGAGCTCCTGCTGCCGTGCGCCGCCGACGAAGATGTCGCCCTCGGTTGCCAGGGCCGCGGCCGCCCAGCTGGCCGCCTCGTTCCGGTCGAACAGCGCCCGGTGCGTGTATCCGGACAGCTTCTCGACGCCCTCGATGAAGATGACACGGTTGGGCTCAACATTGATGATCGCGCCCATCTTCTGAAGGATGGCGATGAGATCCATGATCTCGGGCTCGATTGCCGCGTTCTTGAGTTCGGTCACGCCTTCGGCGAGCACGCCCGTGAGCAGCACCTGTTCGGTCGCGCCGACGCTCGGATACGGAAGCTCGATCTGTGCGCCCTTGAGCCCGTTCGGAGCCGTCAGGCGGAAGCCTTCGTAGCTCTTGTCGACAATCGCCCCGAACGCGCGAAGCGCATCCATGTGGAAATCGATCGGACGGTCGCCGATGCGGCATCCGCCCAGATCGGGAATCAGTGCCTCACCCAGGCGGTGGAGCAGCGGTCCACAGAACAGGATGGGGATGCGGCTGGACCCCGCGAGCGCGTCGATCTCAGCGAAGTGCGCCTTCTCGACGTTGCTCGGGTCGAGAAGCAGTTCGCCCGGCGCGACCTCGGTAATCGATACGCCATAGGCACCCAGCATGCCCGTGACAACGCCGACATCGCTGATGTCGGGAACGTCCTTCAGGTGGCTGGGGGTATCACCGAGAAGAGCGGCAACCATGGCCTTGGTTGCGAGATTCTTGGCACCGCGAACCTCGATGCGGCCGCGCAGCGGCTTCCCACCGTGGATCGTAATGGTGTCTGACTTCAAGCCCACCCGCTCTGCTGCCTTTTGGGCATCCGTTAGAAGACTCAACTATTTCACCGGCAATGTCTTGGGCCGCCAGGATTCGCGGCCGGCTTCGAAATCGGTAATTCGCGCCTCGTCACGCAGTGTTAACCCAATGTCATCCAGGCCCTCGAGCAAACGCCACCTAGTGTAATCGTCGATCTCGAAGGGCACAGTGAGGTCGCCGACTACGGCAGTCTTGGCGTTTAGGTCGACGGAAATCTGAATGCCAGGGGTCGCATCGATCAGTGACCAGATCCGTTCGACATCCTGCTCGCTGATCGTGCCGGTAAGCAAGCCCTGTTTTCCCGAGTTTCCACGGAATATGTCACCGAATTTTGGGGAAAGTACGGCGCTAATGCCGAAATCGCGCAGCGCCCACACCGCATGTTCGCGGCTCGAGCCGGTGCCGAAGTCTGGGCCCGCAATGAGAATTCCGCCCCTGGCGTACTCGGGCTGATTCAGCACGAAGTCCGGGTCCTGCCGCCACGCGAAGAACAGCGCATCGTCGTAGCCGGTCTTGGTAACACGCTTGAGGAACACCGCTGGGATGATCTGGTCGGTGTCGACATTCGCCCGTTTCAGCGGGATCGCGGGGCCGGCGAGAACGGAGATCTTGTCCATTAGTTGTGCACCCCTTCGTGACTCTCGCTCTTGCCCGGTTCGGAGATGCCGTCGACGTAGTCGGGGTCGACGTCAAGTGTGCGCGCTCCGCGATTGCTCGCGTCGCCGGATGCGGCCGCGGATGCATAGTCGCCGGTCGCATAGCCCGCCCCTGCTGCTCGCGACGGGCCGTCGCCCGCCTGCAGGTCCCACGGGCTCGACAGCGTGCCGCGAATCGCGGTTGCGGCGGCGACGAGTGGCGAGACGAGATGCGTCCTGCCTCCCTTGCCCTGGCGTCCTTCGAAGTTGCGATTGGACGTCGATGCGCAGCGTTCCCCCGGCGCAAGCTGGTCTGGATTCATCCCGAGGCACATCGAGCAGCCGGCAAACCGCCATTCCGCACCGAACTCCTCGACGATCTTGTCGATTCCCTCAGCCTCGGCCTCGATGCGCACGCGGGCGCTGCCGGGCACGACCATGACTCGAACGCCATCCGCTTTCTTCTGACCCTTGATAATGGAGGCAAAGGCTCTCAGGTCCTCGATGCGGCTGTTCGTGCACGATCCCATGAAGACGGCATCAACGGGGATCTCTTTCATGGGGGTGCCCGCTGTGAGGTCCATGTACTCGAGGGCGCGCTCGGCCGACGAGCGCTCGTTCAGGTCGCTGATCGTCGCTGGGTCGGGAACCGTGTCGCTGAGCGAGACACCCTGGCCCGGGTTCGTACCCCAGGTGACGAACGGCTCAAGCTCATTGGCGTCGATGAAGACCTCGGCATCGAAGACCGCATCATCGTCCGTGCGCAGCGTGTCCCAGTAGGCAACGGCGGCATCCCAGTCCGCTCCCTCGGGTGCGTGCGGGCGACCGTTGAGGTAGTCGTATGTTGTCTGGTCCGGTGCAACCATTCCGGCTCGCGCGCCTGCCTCGATCGACATGTTGCAGATCGTCATGCGGCCATCCATCGACAGCGAACGGATGGCGCTACCGCGGTATTCGAGAACGTAGCCCTGCCCGCCGCCGGTACCGATCCTGGCGATCACCGCGAGGATGATGTCCTTGGCCGTGACACCGGGACGAAGCTCGCCCTCAACCGTGATAGCCATGGTCTTGAATTCCTGAAGCGGCAGCGTCTGCGTCGCGAGCACGTGCTCGACCTCGCTGGTCCCGATGCCGAATGCCATGGCACCGAATGCGCCATGGGTCGACGTGTGCGAGTCGCCGCAGACAACCGTGATGCCTGGCATGGTCAAACCAAGCTGCGGGCCGACAACGTGAACGATCCCCTGCTCTATGTCGCCGAGAGAGTGCAAGCGGACACCGAATTCCGCGGCGTTCTTCCGCAGCGTCTCGATCTGAGTGCGGCTCGTAAGATCCGCGATCGGCTTGTCGATGGCCAGCGTTGGGGTGTTGTGGTCTTCCGTCGCGATGGTCAGATCCGGTCGGCGAACCGGACGCCCCGCCACCCGCAGTCCGTCGAACGCCTGCGGGCTGGTCACCTCGTGCACGAGGTGCAGATCGATATAGATGAGGTCTGGCGAGCCGTCTTCACCCTTCACGACGAGGTGATCGTTCCACACCTTCTCAGCGAGGGTCTTGCCGCGGAGTTCGAACTTCCCGGACGGTACTTCAGAGGGGGTCATTGCGGAGGCCTTTCTTCAGCAGGAGCAGTCTTCGTCGTGATGTGAGCCATCGGCGCCAGTTGTTTTGGCATAGGCCGCGACGGGGTTGGCCTTGGGGATTAGGACCCGTCGCGGCGACGAAGAAGAAGCCGGTCGAACTGCATCCATCGAGGCTATCACCCGATGCGTGGCGCCGCCGGTAGTTAGAAGGTGCTTACTCCGCGGGTGTAATTCATCGTGAATCCATCGTTGTCCTGGTTGGAGCACCGCACCCCGGTCGTGTAGTCGATGAGGCAGGTATAACCCCACTCCGAGACCGGCTGATCGTATGGGAGTACGCGGTCCGCCGCTATCGAACTATCGATGCATGGCCAGGTGGCGCCGTCGGCATCAACACCAACGGTCACACCGGCGATCCCGGACCGACAGGCGGAACTGGGAATCGCGTACTTGATCGTCGTCTGGTGGCAAATAACCGCCTGCGGCGTGATTCGGCAGGTGATGTTGCCGGACGTACTCCTAAAGCTATCGACCTGGGCAGGCGCCTGCGTGGAATCAGTCGAGGATCCCTGATCGGTCTGGGTATCCTGGCTTCCGCTCGAACTCGTTGTATCGCCGGAGTCGCCGGTACCGGCGGAGCCGTTCGGCGCTGCGTTCTGCGAAGCGTCGGCCTGGCCGCTCAGACTCGTAACGGCCTGGGCTGCGCCGATGCCGATAACGACCAGAACGATGAAAGCCGCGACGCCAATTGCGGAGTACACAATGGCCCGATTGGATCCAGCATCGGCCGCAGGGGGAACATAGACAACAGCGCCGGGTACCGGGGTTCCGCAGGCGCCGCAGTAATTTGCACCGAGTTTGATGGGTGCATCACATTCGGCGCAGGTGTCGGCCTGTGGAGCGGTCGCGGCCGACTCCACCGTCGGGGCAGCTGAGATCGACTTGGCCCGAGGGACGGGTGCAGTGGGTCGCGTGACACCGTTCTCCCGCTCGTCCAGCGCCGCGTTGACGTGCGGATCACCCAGCTCGCGAAGCCACGTAAGGAGTCCGCGGTATGTCGCCGGATTCAAGGCGATCGCAACTCTCAACTCTGGGTGATCGTATGCAAGGTCGGCGAGGTCAGCGCGGGGCGTCGATGGGTCACTCGCTGCCCGCTGAAGCTCTGTCGCTCCGGTGTCCTTTGCCACTCGAGTCCTTTCGCCTCGCAAGTAAAGCACGCGCCGGTCCCCATCCAGCATGGGCAGAACTGCCCATACTTTTAGGGGCTTCCCGTGGGAGAGAATTGCGCATCGAATAACGTATCTGGCACTGTGCCGACCCGAGGAGGCAGGGATGTACGTCCTGATCTCGCTCGGGTTGCTTGGTATCGCGCTAGTGATCCGACTCGTGATCCCGCCGGCAATGCAACGGTGTTGCGGAGCGTTTCGGGCGAATCGGAGACGAGAGATTCGTATCCAGGCTCGTTCCCTCTCGTCTACTGAACCCCGCACCGTCTCGTGGTCCTCATGTCCGCCAACGATCAGCCGACGATGATCATTGGCCCGTACCCGGTCGAGCAACCGAATCTGCACGCGCCGATCGGCGAGCAGTTCGGCGAAGTCGGCGGTCGTTCGATCTCGTCGTGTGGATGGCAATGGGAAACGATCGGAACGACGGTGGCCGAGCATGATCAGGTCGGCATGACCTGGACGGATCGCGAAGGGGTTGGCATCGTGTTACTCGGCTTCCTCAACCCGGCGGATACATCGACATTCATAGAGCGGGCGACATCGCTCGTCGACCAGGGCCGCGTGGCCATTGGAATAGTTCCCGCGGAGCACGCGCGGTCCCTGGACGGTGGACAAATCAGCATCAGGTTTGAAAAACCGGTCGTGGCCTGCTGGACGTGTAGCACGACCATTACCCAGGGCGACAGCTTCTGTGTCGGATGCGGTGCACCCGTCGCGCGAAGGGAGCCCGTATGACGTACAACGCGGTACGAATTGTGGAAACAGGCGAGCAACCGAGCGCACTGTTTCCTTCCATTGACGAGCTGCTCCGAATCATCCCGGAACCGGCCGATGGCCCGCTCGGAGCGCCGCTGCAGGCGACATCGGTGAGTGTCCAACGGAAAGTCGGAAACTCGTGGGTCAACCAGTTGCGGGCGAGTGATATTTCGCTCGAACTCTGGCCGACCGGCTCACGGCTGCTGGTCTACTGCAGGAAGTACAACAAGAGTGGCGGATGGGTTGGATTCAGCCTCGGCGGACTAGCCGTTGCCGTGGCGGCGAACGCGATTTCAGCCGGGATTTCCGCGGGCCAGCGCCGTGGGAAGGCACTCGTCGGCGGCATCCGGTACCCGTGGATCAGAAGTGTGTCATTTGCCCCTCGCAACGGCTACAAGACGCGCGAGACCCTTGAGATCGGATACGTAGACGGAACTGATCCAACTAAACCCGCCTGTTCGATAACCTTCCATCTTCCGAATCACGTTGAGGCCAATCGCATCGCCCGTCACCTCGCGGACAAAGTAATCGCATATCGGTACGCCAGCGGGCTCCCGATCGCGGATGATGCGCTCGCACGCTACGAAAACCTGCGCACGTCGGGCCTGATGGGCCCGCCGAAGAAGGGCTTTCTCCACATCTATCGAATCCCGACATCGTTCGCGGTGCCCGGCGGCGTCGAAGTTCTCCCGAGCACGCCACCCCCGTTTCCGGCAACTCAACGCGAACCCGGCGCAACCGTCTCGGCGCTCGCAGTCGGCTCGACGGATGTTTCTGGCGCCACGGCCAGCAATCCAGCCGACGAGCCTGCTACCTGTTTTCGCTGCGGTTCGTCGTATGTCGGATCCGCGTTTTGCACCGACTGTGGGGCGGCGCTAATCGCCGGCTAATTGTTGGGTGTTCCGCTCAGAGCTGCGACAGAGCGGCGTACAAGACGATCAGGTAGATCGAAGCGCCGACCAGCCAGAGGTACCCGAACACCAGACCCGTTACCGCCATACCCCCTCCACGTTCCCCCGACCGACGAATCTGGCCGAGAGCTACGTGCCCGAAGATGATGGCAAATAGGGATAGGCCAAGCAAGCCGAGGATCATCGACGCGACGGCGAATCCGTTGGTGCGCTGCCCGTAGTACATTCCCGGTCCGTAGCCCGCCATTGGCTGGCCCTGCGCTCCCGCGTTGGCCATGGGTGCGGGATATGCGTTCATGGCTACCGGGGGCCTCACGACAATGGGTCGCCGCGAATGTATCCGCTCGAACCAGACGGCCGATCCGATCGCGGTGGCGAACGCAACGATTTCGAGCACGCCGCCAAGAATGTCGTACCCGAGTGAACCTTCGCCACCGAACGTCGTGAACGCCAGGGGAATCTCGATGATGGAGAGCACGTAGCTGAGCACAAGGCCAACCAATAATCCAAAATAGCCATACCCGCGAAAGCGAGCGCTGAGGCCCCACGACACGAAGAGGCACGCTGCGAACAGTCCATCGACCGTCACAAACTCCGGGCTCGCGATGGCAGCGATCGCGGCCAGTCCCCCGCCGACAGATGCAATCAGAATTGCTGCCAGGCGGGCGCCTCCGGGTGCTCCGGCGATTCGTGCCGCGACGCTCGCCGCGGCTGCGGTCGCCAGCACCAGCAGAACCGCGAGCACGCGGGATCCGATGGATGCGAATCCGTACGCACCCAGCGAGTTGGCAACGAGGGACAAAACATCCGGCAAGACCGTGATCAGGATGAGGCCGAGCATCGTCGCGATTCGAAGCAGTATCACGGTGGTCTTGGTGGACGCCGCACCGCCGGCATCAAACGGCGCTTGTCGGTCGAGGCCGCAGTTTTCGCAATATCGCGTGCCGAAGTTCGACGCTCCGCATCGAACGCAGGTGCCGGTGATTACTTCTGTCATGGCTTAGTCCTTCTCTACCTGGACGACGTAGTCGCCAAGCTCGACGTCGGCGCCCGGCTTGATCTGGGCGCGGACGTTGGGCTCGAGATCAATCTCGGTTCCGTCGGACTGGATGATGACGACGCCGTTGGTCGAGTTGAGGTCGGTGATCCACAGTTCGCCGCCATCGACCTCGATGACGGCGTGGGTCTTGGATGTTGAATGCGTGTCGTCATCAATGGGCAGCTTCGCGGCTCCGGGCCACTTCGCATTTGCGGCCGGATCCCGGCCGAGCATGACAGCGCTGGCGACCTCGACATGACGGCCATCCGGGAGCACAAGTCGCCAGTGCACGCCCGCTTTGCGCCGCACGGAAACGCGGGTCTCGTCCATCGACTCCGGTGTCGAGGCGACCGGTATCGCAATCACCGGCGCCGCGCCAGCAGGCGGCGGATCGTCAATGCCCGGGGGCGCCGCAATCAGATCGCTCGACGACGGCCGGCTTCGGACCTCGACTTCTTCGGTCGACCCGAATGGAACGACCTCGACTTCCTTCGGCACACCCACCGGGGGCGGCGGGACCACGAAGATGGGCTCGACCTCGGGCGAGACAACCAGTATCGGCGCCGGCACTTCGTTCTCGTCTGCATCGTCACCGGGAGGCGGAGGCGGTCGGCGGAGGGGGGCATCAGTAACGGGCGCCTCGACCGGGACGGCCGCCGCCGCAGCGAGTGTCAGCTTGAAGCCGCACTCACCGCAGAAGACGGCGCCTTCGCGGGTTGGTTTACCGCAGTTAGGGCAGGTCACGATGTTCTAGAGCCCTTCATCACACGACGACCCCGGAACGCAAACACTCGGCTCAGCTCGCGGGCGAGAATGTAATCGGGTATCCGTTCGTACCCATGCCTTGACCGTACCAATTCCCATCAGCTCCTTGCGTGAGGGTTCGGGGATGGATGTCGGGAGAACCTTCATAATTCGCCTCGCTGATCTGAATCGTCGGCGGATTGTTCGAGGTCACTCCTTCGACGACGAACACGTGGCCAGCGCCTTTCGAATCACTGGGGTCGTACGAGCCCAGCGCTCCAAGCGTGGGAGGCGTGCTTGTGGTCCCTCCGAGGTTTCCTGCCATTTCGCCCCCGGTGCCTGATGTGCCACTCAGTCCAAGCTGCTCTCGGCGCCAATCCGCCCATGACGTGCAATTGTCCGGAGGCTTGCCGTTCCCGTCGACCTCGCCATACTTGGCGTTGGGATACGTCTGCGATTCGAACTGGTGATACGCGGCAGCCTCACTGGCCGAAATTGGAGCGAGGCTTCCCGACGTCGCACCCGGATTGTCAGCGGTGCTGGTCGTGCTGCTGCTCGAACCACCGCTCGCGGCGGCAGCTCCACCCGCCGCAGCGATGCCTGCTACGCCGGCGATCGCGGCGCCCGCCGAGGTCGAAACCTGCCGCTGCTCGCTCGCGTTGTTGAGGGCAGACTGGCCAAGACCCGATATCGACGTGCTGGCAGCGGTCAGGTCCTTTTTGTGTGCGGGCCACCACTCGTTGATGAAGACCTCAGCATCCTTGCCCGCCCATACGCCGTTCAGTTTGTTCACAATGCCGTCGAGGTTCGAGACGACCGAATCGATCGACTGCGCCTTCGCCTGGAGTTCGTGCCCGGCCGCTGCGACAGCGTCGACATCCATTCCCATGCGTGCCATGTCTTGTGTCCTTTCCGGGATGGGCGGGTCGACAATCCGACCCGCCCGCAGCTAGCTAGTGGTTGGAAACGTTGCGCTGCTCTTGAGCGTTGTTCCAGGCGGACTGGCCGAGACCCTCGATGGTCGAGCTTGCCGCAAGCAACTGCTTCTTGTGCTCGGGCCACCACTGGTCGACGAACGTCTTGGCGTCCGGCCCCTCCCAGATCGTCAGCAGGTTGTTGACGAGGCTGTCGATTTGCGACGCGAGCGTGTTGATGTCGTTCGCGCGCGCCTTTAGTTCCTTGCTTGCCGTCTCGACAAGATCGACATCCATTCCCATCTGTGCCATGTTCGGCTCCTTCTCTTCGGTGTTGCGGTTTGGTGTTGCGGATCGTGGTCACCGAGGCGACTACGAAGACTGTATTGGTGGGCGTTGCGCGGGCGCGATGGACAGAACTACCCATCCATCGGACTTGCCGAATCGACATCGTCGGTCGTCGCGACTTGCACTTTTCTGCTTCGACCTCCGCCAACCAGGTAGCCACGACCGGGAGGAAACCATCCCCTGACCCGACCGAAGTTGGCCCGAAGCAGGTCGGCGTCGCTGTCTTCGGGCTGAAGGATGATGCCCTGCCTGCCCGCCCGCATCGGACGCCCCACGGAGTACGCCTGGTTCCAGGTGGACGTCTCCGACTCGCCCACGACCAACTGCTCGCTCCGCACCCCGGACTTGATCATGCCCTCCATGTCCCGCTCCAACTCCGATTCATGAAAGTCGGCGAGGTGCTCGATAAAAAGGGCCAATGCCCCGGGAGCCAGCTCTCCGCCGGAGATTCTTGCCGCAAGAGCAGAGAGAAGTTCGCGGACCTCATCCGGGCTGTCGGCCGACTTCTTCCACAGCTTCAGGCCACCGACGTCCGAACGACGAGCACTGAGGTGATACAACTCCATCTTGGGACGCGCGCGGGCGAGAGCCGTCGCTACGGTCACGAGAGTCGTCGTGCGTCCACTCCCTGGAGGGCCGGCGATGACGAATGCTCCGCCCGTCGGGATGCCGATCGGTCCGAGCGTGTCATCGGCAATCCCGATCGTTGGAGCGGATGAAACGTCGGCGGGTAATGAACTCAGGGAGACCTGTTCGACCAGCCTTTCGACACGGGGCGCAGCAGTCACGCCGGCCTTGACCATCGCCGCCGCCAGTTCATCGATCTTCCGCGACTGAACGGACACGTTCGGGTCACCGCCCAGCACGGCGAGCTGAGCCTCGAGTCCATCAACGACGGCGCGTCCGGGAGGCGACACGCTGGTGAGGATATCGTCGGGTACGTCGAAGACCGAATAGTCATCCTGCTTCGCGAGACGCAGGATTATTCGCCGCTGGATCGACGACGAAAGTGAGGCGGGGATCGATCCGGCGCGATCACCGGTGACAACCACGTGTATGCCAAGCTTCAGGCCGTCCGTCGCGATTTGCGAGAGCACGGCGAACCAAGGCGTCGAGAGACTACTTTCATACGCGTCGCGGAACGCGCTCATGCCATCGAGAAGCAGGATGATCCGAGGTTCGTCGGACGCCTTCGCGATTTGACGGTACTCCACGATGTTTCCCGCCCGTGCTTCCGCGTATCGCACCGATCGCTGGTCCACGAGATCCCTGAGCCAGCGAAGCAACCGTCCCACGCGTTCCTCGTCGTCGCCGGAGACAATCGTTCCGACGTGGGGCAGCCCGGCCAGCATCTGGAGGCCGCCGGAGGCGAAATCGAGACCGTAAACGTGGGTAAGCCCGCCCCGACTCGTTACGCCCGCCGCGACGGCGATCGTGCGGAGCGTGGTCGTCTTGCCTGATCCGCCCGTGCCGATGATCGCCATGTTCCCATCGCGATCCGGATAGTAGGCGATGGTCGGCTGCGCCTGGGCGCTCGCGTCATCGACCACACCGAGAACCAGCTCGGAATCTGTCCGCCGGTTGGGCAGCTTCGAGAAATCGTACGACGTCGCGAGAACGGGCAACCAGGGCTTCCGTGGGGCGGGAATCGCCGCCAGTTCGGCTGCTCGACGCACATTCGCGACAATCCGAACGATGTCGGTGGGGCCGGCGGATGCAGCGAGTACAGCGGCCTCGGTGAGATCGTCCTTCGGTGACTCCCAGAGGTTCGGCGGCCCGAAGGTCAGTTCTTCGATGGCGATGGATGCCGGCGCGGTCACGCTTGCGGTCCAACCACCGGCGTAACCCGATTGGAACCCACGGATGCGGCCCGGGCCGGTTCGAACGGCACCACGACCCGGAATCGACGGGTCGAAGGTCGCGGCGACCGGTGTGCCAAGCACGTCGAGGCTGTCGCCTTCATCAGCCATTCGCAGCGCGATTCGCAGGTTCGTGTTCGCACGCAGGTTGTCCTTGATGACACCCGCGGGCCGTTGTGTGGCAAGGATTAGGTGCAAGCCGAGGGAGCGACCTCGCTGCGCGACGTCGACGACCCCGTCAACGAATTCGGGAACTTCGGTCACGAGCGCAGCGAACTCGTCGACGACGATGAGGAGGCTCGGCGGAACGTCGGGATTTCCACTCTGTTCGAATTCGATGATGTCCTTGTAGCCGTGGCTGAGGAACAGGTGCTCCCGATACCGGAGTTCGGCCCGCAGCGAGGTCAGGGCCCGTCGAACCATGTGCTGGCTTAGGTCGGTGACGATGCCGACGGAATGCGGCAATTCCGTGCAGTTGGCGAACGCCGACCCGCCCTTGTAGTCGACGAAGAGGAACGAAACGCGTTGGGGTGAATGTGCGGCGGCGAGCCCGAGAACCCATGCCTGCAGAAACTCGCTCTTACCCGAGCCCGTCGTACCGCCAACCAGGGCGTGCGGGCCGTCCGCCCGCAGGTCGATGGCGAATGGCTCGGTGGTGCCCTGTCCGAAGACCGCGCGAAGATTCGGCTTGGAGCGGGATGAAGATGAGGATGCGTGCGGCCCCGTGAGAATGGAACTCGTCTCTCGCCAGCGATCGATGACCGCTTGGGACTCTCTGGCGAGTTCGGGACCGACGAGCTGCAGCAAGGACACGGCCCGCGGCAGGTCGCTTGCGTCGTCGACCCTGGCCCCGGCGTCGACGACAGGGGATAGCGATCGCGAGAAGGCCACGGCATTCTCAACCGACAACGCCTCGCATGCGACCGGTTGGACACCAACTGCGGTGTGAACGAAACCGGCGGTGGTGCCTGCGCCGCCAGCGGCCGAGATGTCGAGATACGCCCGACAGGCGGCCGGAATCCGAGCCAGCGCAGACGAGACCCACAACAAGTGAATGCCAACCGCAGGTCCGGTCTCCGCGATGCTGACGAGGCGAGCACGATCGATCGGCGCATCGTCCTCGACGATCAGCAGGATTGCAGGCATCGTGGTGCCATCCGCGTCCTCGACTCGATCGGCCACGACGCCTTCCAGCTCGGACACCAACGCGGTGATGCCTGCGCCACTGGTTGCCATCGGATAGGCCGAGAATGGCGAGTGAATCGAACCGACGTGGGGCAGCCACTTGATCCAGTCCCAGTCGGCAGAACTGGAGTTGGACGCGATCGCCGCGATCACTGCATCGGCCGGGGAATGGAGCCCGGCAAACTGCGCGACGAGACCGCGCGCCACCCCGCGCGCCACGCTCGGCGGACCGGCGACGCCGACGTTGCCGCTTTCCCTTAGTTGTTCGACCACTGGCACGCCGTCCACCGTCGCCGTTCTCGCCGCAAGCCCCGCCAACATCGACCAATGCTCGGGGATGCCCTTCCGCTGCGACGGCAGCTCGAACTCGCAGCGGCTCCGCGTCGACCCCAATCCAAGCCTCAGTTGCAGAAATGCGGCGTGCTCTGGGTGTCGTGTCCACAGCAACGGACCGCGAACCGTCACACTCGAGGTGACATCGCGCAGTGACGGTGCCTCGGACAGTCGGCCAAGCCGCTCTCTCGAGTGCTCGTCATCGATTTCTGTTTCCAGGGAATCGATCGTCGCGAGGAATTCCGCCGTCGCGCGCTTCCATTGCCGACGAGTCTGAACCCGGTTGTCGACGTAGGTCGCGATGAGAAGAAGAGGGGACAGTCCGATGAAGATTATCGAAGTCAGGCTTTTCGTGACCAGATAGAGCACGACCCCCATGACCAGCGGCGCGATCAGGGCGATGACGGGCAGACGCTGCAGATTGTTTCGCTCGGGCGGTTCAGGACTCTGAAATTTTCGCCCCGGATATTGCGGGTCGAGCCGCGGCGCGCGATTCAGCAGTTCGGCTCCGCCAACCTGGGCGCTCGCGCTCGCCGCAATATGCGTCACCGTGAACGTGGTATCGCCTAGCGACACGTGGTCGAGGGAGCCCAGCGCCGCTCTGTCCACCCGTTCCAGGCCCACGTAGCTTCCATTTGCCGAGCCGAGATCGATCAATTCGACCTGATCACTGACGTTGATGCGTGCGTGCGCTTTCGAAACGAGTGGATCGGTGAGCACCACTTTCTGGTCGACTCCTCGCCCGACAGAGTTCGAGCCGACGCTCAGGTTCACTGTCTTACCCGCATCGACGCCGTTCACGATGGTGAGGGTGGCCGCGATCGATCCACCCGTAGCGGTGTACTCGCTATCGGGAGCAAGCGAAACGATCGCGCCGTTCGCGATCCGAGAGTCGGCAAGTTCGGTGCGCAAGTCCACCACGCGGCTCGCGGTCGATCCATCCGCTGCGCTCTCCTGCACCCGGAGCGTTGTGCCGCTCGCAACCCGGCCTCCGGCCGACCGTGCGGGATCCCCACTTAGGAGTTCTGCGGCAATCTCGCCGATCGGTGTGGTCGGCTCTGTCGTAATCGCGAGGTCGACCGACGTCTGGTTCGACCGCAGCAGGGTCATCTTGATCTTCATCGGTTCACCGAACACCTGACGTCAGGGTCTGATGACGCATCAGTTACATGAGGTCGCACGAGAGTCATAGCTGAGACACTGCGACCGCGACGACAATCACATAGATGATCACGCCGATGAGCCAGAGGTAGCCGAATACGAGTCCGACCGTCGCCATCCCCGATCCTCCTTCGCCCGTCCTTCGGATCTGACCGAGCGCAACATGTCCGAAGATGATCGCGAAGACGCTGCCGCCCAGGAGTCCAAATATCAGGGAAGCGACCGCAAATCCATTGGTCCGCCGGCCGTAGTACGGGGCCGCGACGTAAACGGGCTGCGGTACGTAAATTGGCGGCGCTTGCTGTGCCGGTGCGACGGACGGCTGCGGAATCGGCGGAGCCACCGCGAACACCGCGGTGGGGGTCGGAGCGACACTCTGCTGTTCGGCACCACAACTCTCGCAAAAACGGGTTCCGACGTCGGCCGCGCCGCAGGAGGGACAAGTACTCGTCGCTTCACTGGTCATAGCTGGGTCCGTTTCGGTGGGGCGTGTTGAAGCCGTGGCGCGAGGGTCATGACTTCCGGGAATTACGAATGCGAGTGAATGTCAACCCCGCGAATACGACCGCGAACGCGACCAGCACGCTCACGTCAAACGTCCAGCGACCAAGCGAGTGCGCCCAAAGCCAGTCATGGGTGAGGCTAGGTACCAAGTGCTCCAGGTTGATGCTCGAGGCTGCGGCGGCAAAACCCCACCTCGCGGGGAACAGCCACGACAACTGATCCAGCACCGCGCGACCCGTCACGGGAATGATGCCGCCGTGCAGGACGAGTTGTGCCATCAACAGAACGATGAGCACCGGCATCGCCTGCTCAGCCGACCTCACCAGAGAAGACACGAGTAATCCGAGAACGACGCAGCACGAGGCAGTTAGGCCGACAGCAAGAAAGAGGTCGAAGGAGCCCGACCCGAACGCTATGCCGGTGGTCGGTGCCTTCTTACCGATCAGCACGATCGCTACGAGCACAACGGATGAAAGCCAGGCGAACAGCCCGAACACAAAGATCTTGGATGCGAGATACGCGGACGGCGACAGGCCCACGGCACTCTCCCGAAGAAATATCGGGCGCTCACTGACGAGATCCCGGATCGAAATGGACGAACCCATGAACGACGCGCCCACGATCATGAGGGCCAGCAACTGGGACGGCTCACCCATCGTCTTCAGGGCGGGCGTCGTGAACCCGGCATGCCCGGGGACGACCAGAGCGAGCAAACCCAGCACGAACGGAAGCAGCACGAGGAATGTCAGATAACCAACATCGGCGAGTACAAGGCGCACCTGCCGCGCCGCAAGTGTGGTGAACTGCCGCATCCAGGGCGTACTGGGTGCGGCGCGTTCGACTACCCCCTGTGCGAGCGGCAACGCCTTTTGGCTCGGCGAACTCGCCGGCACGATGTTCCTGAACGCCTCGTGCGCCCGGTTCGGATCCGCGGTGATTCGGCTGAAGATCTCGGCCCAGTCGCTGGTGCCGAAATGGTCATGGATCCCGGACGCAGCTCCCAGATAGGCAGGCATTCCGCCCGGCGCCAGAACGAGAACCTGATCGCACAGATCCAGATACGCCACCGAATGGGTTATCACGATCACGGCTCTGTCACCGTCGGCGAGCGTGCGGAGCGTTTGCATCACTTGTCGGTCGAGCGACGGATCGAGCCCGGAGGTCGGCTCATCGAGCACGAGCATGGACGGCTCGGTCAGCAATTCGAGGGCAACGGACGCGCGCTTGCGCTGCCCGCCCGATAGCTTGTCGATTCGTGTTTTGATGTGGTTGGACAGTTCCAGCTCGGCCACCACTCGAGCCACCTGGCGCTTGCGAACATCCAGGTCCGCGTCCGCAGGCAACCGCAGGGTGGCCGCGAAACCGAGCGCGCGATCTATCGTCAATTGCCGATGGAGGACGTCGTCCTGCGGGACGAGTCCAATTCGCGTACGGACGAGGTCGTAATTCGCGTGAACGTCGAAGCCGTCAAAGCGCACGTCACCGACGGCCGGGGCCGCGAGCCCGGTCAGCACACGTGAAAGAGTGGACTTCCCCGCGCCGGATGGTCCGATTACGGCGGTGAGCGTTCCGCGGCGAGCCGTGATGTCGATGTCGTGAAGCAGTCGCTTGCCGCTCCCGATGGTGAACCCAAGGCCGTGGACGTCGAGTCCACCGGTCATCTTCTTCGCTTGCGAAGCAAGCACTATCGCGCCCTTGGATTGCACGAAGTCCGAATGGCCGACAGTCAGGACATCGCCGTCGCGCATGAACCCCGACGAGATCAACTGGCCGTTCAGGAACGTGCCGTTGAGGCTGTTGATATCTTCGACGAGCATCCCGCCGGATGCTTCGATCAGCCGAGCGTGATGGCGCGACGCAAATAAGTCCTCGACGACTATGTCGTTGTCGGCTGCGGTACCGATCGCGATTGTTTTCACGGAAGCATCAACGGGCATCAATTGCTTGGGGATTGCCCGGTAGAGTTGCGCCGCCGACCCGGCGAGCATCGTGTGTTCCACCCCGCGGTCGATGTCGGACTCATTCAACACCCGCAACTCCGGACCGTCGATCGCATCGCCCAGCATCACGCGAGAACCCGCAGTCAGACCAATTCTCTTTACGCGTGACCCATCAACGAAGACGCCGTTCGTACTGTTGTCGTCGTAAATCGCCCATCCGTCCTCATAACGAATCGTCGCGTGCGCGCGCGAGACCAACTCGTGCTCGACGATGACGGTACATTTCGCGTCGCGACCGATGGTGACGGCCCGGTGGGGTTCAAGCAACCACTCTCGCTCGCCGATTCGGAGAATGAGATTCTTACCGGTGCCGGCGATCATCGATTCACCAGTTCCTTTACGCGATCGGTCACGGCGCTCGCGTCAATCGAGGTGAGCACCGGCGGAAGTCCCCGCTTCGAGCGGATGCGGAACCCGGCCAGCCATCGACGCCAGCCGCGGACGGCCGTCCTGGCGCGCGCGATCTCGCTGCCTGCCGTATTCCATGCCAAGGTCACCGATTCGGTGGAGACGTCCTCGCCGGAGAACACCGCCTCATCGGTCATCGCGGCGAATTCGACGAGCGTCGGACCCGCCGCATCGGACGCAAACTGCCGCTGCACCGCACGGGCCGCGTTCAGCCTGGTTTGTCCGCGCGGCACTCGGTAACCCAGTTCCGCGATGCTGTCGGTGAGTTCGTCCCACGCGCCGGCCGCACGTTCGTCTCCGCGGCCCTCGTTCTCTCGCCTGCGCCGCCGCCGGCGCTTGAGCGTGCCGATCACCAGGAGCGGAACGAAGTAGATGAGGAGCGCGAGCGCGACGATTCCAGCCGAGAGAAAAACCCAGCCGGGGATAACGAATCCGGATGGCTTGGACTTCGGCTTCTTGATGGCGACCGGGCTCAGCACATTGTTCTGCGGCTGCCCGACTCGATTCGGCTGAACGGACTGGTTGACCGTCTGCGATACCGGTGGCGGCGGCGTCTTCGGAGGAGTGCCCGTCTTGGTGGGCGTCGGGAAGAACGGAACCCAGCCGACGCCCTGGAAGTCGACCTCGTCCCACGCGGTCACATCGCTTCCGACGACCGTGACCGTTCGTTGGCCGGCGGTTACCTTCGGCTTGAACCCCATGACTACTCGCGCCGGCAGACCAAGCGCGCGCGCTTCGAGCGCGAATGCGGACGCGTACTGCTCAGCGTCGCCGACGAGAACACCGTTCGGCGGGAACATCGCGATCATCCGGTTTGCCCCGTGGCCGGAAGCAGATGGGGATGCCGTGGTGCCGTGGCTGAGATATCCGGTCTTCAGATAGGTGGCCAACGACGAGAGCTTGTGGTAGTTAGATGACGAGGTCGAGCCCTCGTGCTTCTCGGCCTGCGCGGAGATCGCGTCAATCGCGTAGACAGCGGGAAGCGTTGGCGATGCCGTCACGGTGTTCTCCAGCGTGCCGGCGGACGGGATGCGCGGCACCTCCGCGGTCAATTCGAATCGAGCGCCCTTCGCCACACCACCCGCAGAGCCGGTCAGCGCGGCGGTTCCCGTGACCGGGTTGTAGTGTACGTCCTCGCCTGCCGCCGTCCCCCGAACGACGAGCGACTGCGGATCGCCGACGACGGGAATCCAGACGCCCGCATAGCCGTCAACCGCGACGGTGATCGTGCGCTTCGATTCCGGCGTCTGGGCCGATTGCGTTGGCAGCTGGCTGCCGACCAGGTCGAAAGTTCCCGATCCATCCGAGTTCGAATCGGTGCCGACCACGTTCCAGACTTGCCCCGTGTAACTGTCGAGCGTTGCCAGGCGAATCAGATCCCCGCTCTTGAGCCCGGTAACGGTGAACAGGGTGGTCTTCGCCGCGGTCTTCGTGTAGTACCGGAACGCGGAGAGCGGGCTTGGATACTGCAGCGGATCGAACGGCGGCGTGATCTTGTCGCGCAGGACGTAGCGCGCGTAACTCGTCGGTGGGATGACGGCGCCAATCCCGCCCGCAACGACCGCCGCAATCGCGACGATCACGACGGTGCCAATCAGCTTGCGACGGAGGAGCGCGCGATTCGCGGATGTCGATGCTGATTGGTTTGCCGAACGTCGCCAGCCAAGCCAGACGAGCGTGATGATCGCGAAACTGATTCCACGGATGCCCGCGAGCACCGGCTGGTCGGTGCCGACCAGTACCCCGACCACGTAGAGCGCGATCGGGCCGGCAAGAGCGACCGCATATCGCCAGGATGATCGCGGATGGCGGGGCAGCCAGCGAACCACGAGCGTCGCGAACACGATGCCGACAAACCATGAGGCGACATAAGGCACCGCCGAGATGTACGCCGGCGCACCGATCGGCGTAGTGAGCGTGAGGATGTCCTTCCATCCGTATGCCGCCCCGATCGCGAGGCTTCCCAGTGAATTCAGGGTGGGAACAACGAAGCCGATCCCGAGGCTCGGTACAGCAATCGCGGTGCCGAACAGGAAGTACGCAACGACTCCCGCGATCGCGGTGAGCGGGATACCGACGCCGAACTGGAAGCCGAGCAGAGCAACGGCGACACCGACCACCAGACCGCCGATGGACGCCACCAGGAATCCCGGCCCGCCGAAGGACGTCTCAAAACCGAGGATGCCGAGCAGGGACAGTACCGAAAGCACCGCGATGTCGATCCACGCCTGCCTCGTGACGCGCGGGCGCGCGGGCTTCTCCTGGCCGACAGTGCTCATGCGCCCGCTCGATTCAGCACCGATGACAGGTCTGACAGGTCGCCGACCGTGACCATCGTCGTGCCCGAAATGGCACCGAGCTTCGGCGAAGCGTCACGCTCGATTCGGATGGCGAGACACACGGTCTCGATCGGGAACAGCGTCCGCATGCTCCGAAACTCGGATGTCTCGATCCGCGACCCCGCGATGAATATCGCAACACTCGGTGCCGGCAGGCGTTTCGTGGTTTCGCGCGCGAATTCGCGTGCGGTCTTGAACGGGGATCGCGAAGGCTGAATCCGGCACGAATCATCGAGCATCGCCGACACCGAATGCGTGTGCAGCGCATGCGTCTCTGTGACCACGTTCATTTCTGTGCCATCCCGGATCACCTGTGCGGCAATGGACGCGGTCACGGACACCGCAAGCTCAAACTCACCCGCGTCGGCGTAATAGGAGCCCTGGGTGCTCTGGATGATGGTGAGCTGCGAACGCCGGGTTTCCTCGAATTGGCGGACCATCAGCTGGCCGGTGCGTGCCGAGGTGCGCCAGTGCACGTAGCGACGATCATCGCCCGGAACGTAGGCGCGCAGCGCGTGGAATGAGATATCGCTGTCGGTGATTTTCTTCGAGACCTGGCCTTCGAGATCGCGCACCAGCCCGGCCTGGGATGGCGCCAGCCGAGTCGTCACCGGATGAACGAAGAGTTCCATTGTCGGCGTCCACGTGACCACGCGCCGAATGAGTCCGAGCTGGTCGCCCCGGACCGAGACGGCGGGGCCCGCAAGGATGACGGCCCTGCGCTCGGTCGGGACGGAGAACAGTTCCTCCTGCTCTGCGTTCGGCTGGAGGGTTGGTATCCCGAACTCCGCTAACCCCGCCCCGACGGGCAACTCCATGCGCGTGGGAAGCAGGCGCTTTGGCCCGTTGTTGACCACAACCATTTTGCCCATGGCGCGCTCACCGGCAACGACCCGCCTCGGGCTGAGTTCAATCTCAACGTGATAGGTCGCGCGGCCGAAGGCGAACGCGCCGGCCACGATCACCGCGGCGATGAGAACGACTCCGAGGTAGAAGAATTCCTGCCAGCCGAGCACAGTCGAAAGAACGAGCGCGACCGCGGCGACGGCGAGTGCAAGCCAGCCGATCGGCGAGACAACGGCGAGCCGCGGTGCGAGCGCACGCCAGACCAGTCGGATGACGGCACGACCGAGATCCGCGGCGCGCCTCGGCGCGCTTCGGGAATCGACCGCGTCGTCTCCGACGAACGAGTCTGCCGTGATCGCGCTCATGCCGCGCGGTAAGCCGGTGGAGCCACGTCAACCAGGATTCGGTTCAGGATGTCCTCGGCCTTCACGCCCGCGAATTCGGCCTCCGGATCGAGGATGATGCGGTGCGCGAGCACCGGCACCGCCAGGTCCCGGACGTCGTCCGGTGTCACGTACGTGCGCGCGGACGTCAGCGCCCAGGTCTTGACCGCCCGGGCGAGGGCGAGGGCGCCACGCATGCTGACGCCGAGGGCGACATCCTTGTGTTTGCGGGTCTCGGTGACGATCTCGCTGACGTACTCCATGATGCTCGGGTCGACAAACACCTCGGCGGCCATGTCCGCCATGTCGACGATCGACTTCGGCTTGATGATCGCCTGGACTTTCGACGCGCGAGCCCGGTTCGATGAGTCCACGAGCAGGCTCACGGCGGTCTGGTGATCCGGATATCCGAGCGAGGTCTTGATCAGGAAACGATCGAGCTGGGCCTCCGGGAGCTTATAGGTTCCGGCCTGCTCAATCGGGTTCTGCGTTGCGATGACCAGGAACGGGCGCCCGACGGAATGGCCAACGCCGTCAATGGTGACGATGCCCTCCTCCATGACCTCGAGCAGGGCACTCTGCGTCTTCGGGCTCGCGCGGTTGATCTCGTCAGCGAGAACGATCGATGCGAAAATCGGTCCCTGGTGGAACTCGAACTTCCCCTTGCCCTGGTCATAGATCGTGACGCCCGTGACATCCGATGGCAGCAGATCGGGGGTGAACTGGATGCGTGATGTTGTGCCGTCAAGCGTGTTCGCGAGTGCCTTCGCCAGGACCGTCTTACCCGTTCCGGGGTAGTCCTCGAGGAGCACGTGGCCGTCCGAAATCATCGCCGTGAGAACGAGCTTGATCACGTGGTCCTTGCCGAGGATCGCCTGATCGACGTTCGCCACCAACTTTTGGAACGCGTCCGCGAACCACGTCGCCTGTGCCTCTGTTACTGCCATTTCATGCTCATTTCTCTTGACTACCAAGTGATGGTGTTCGACGCGACACTTCCGACAGTCACCCACACGTGGTAGGTCGTGAAGCTGAAGTAGACGTCGCTCGCACTGAACGAACCCGAACCATTGGTGGTGTAGGTGCCTGTCGTGAATTGCCCGTTGCCACCGTGGTCGGTGTTGTACGAGACAGTGATCTGGGTGTTCGCGGGGAAGTTAGTGCCCGTGACATCCACAAATCGGCAATTCGGGTCGGTACAGACGGAGGACGGAGGCGTGCTGCCCTTGGAGATCGACAGCGTGGGCGGAGGTGATGGCGCCGTCGCCAGGTTCGTCGTTGCGTCGGTACTGCAATTGCCGCCCGTATTACACACTCGGACATCGAAGGTCGCACTGTTGCCCGCCCCGATGTTCACAACAGCCGAGAAGCTGTTCGATCCTGCGGGGTTCCACCCGCCGCTGGGGTTCTGCCGCCACTCGTAATTGGGAGTTCCGCCACCAACATTGGCAGTCGCCGTCCAACTCACCGTCACTTGCCCAGCGTCGGGGCCATCCGTCGCCGAGGCGGAAATGTTCGATGGCGTTCCGTACGGAATCATGGTCAGCCCTGACGACTCGGCACCGGTGCCAACACTGTTCGTCGCTGATACATAGAAGGTGTACGCCGTACCGTTCTGCAGGCCGGTGAATGTGCATGGTGCCCCTGCCGTACAGCTGGGCGCGTCGGACGCTGGGCTGCTGCGGACGATGTAACTGGTGATTGCGGAGCCGTTGTCCGTGTCCGGCGTATTAAACGTGAAGGTTGCCCGTCCGTCTCCGACGCTCGATGCCGTCGGAGCGGCCGGAGCGTCGGGAACGTCCCACACGGTCACCAGAATTTCGCCAGTCACCTGGCGGTCGGCGTCGTCGGTGGCATCCTCGACCGTGTAGTGAAGACTCACGTTGCCGATAAACGACGCGTCCGGCGTGAAGGTCACGGTCGTTCCGTTGGTGCTCGGCTTTGCGCCCTCGCCGGAGTTGTCGATGCTGACCTTGACGATTTTCAGCGGCGTACCCGGGAACGGGTTGACGTCGTTTGCCAGTGCATCGATGGTCGTCGTAACTCCGCGCTTGATGTGGGCCGAGTCCGAGATCGCCTGCGCGAGCGGTGCCGTCGTCTTCACGATCTTCACGACGACCTGACCGGTTACGGTGTAGCTCGACGGAGAAGGGGTCGTCAGGGTCACGTGGAAAGTGACAGACGATCCTTCCTTGGCATTCTTCGCGACCTCGACATTGAGAGTGCCATTCTGAGGGCCTGCCGTACTCCCCTTGACCAGAGCGTTCCCGCCCTTCACGGAGTACGTGACCCACTTCGAGTTGCCGGTCGCGTTGATCAGGCTGATCGGTGTTGTCGCGTTCTGGGCCGCCTGCGTGTGGATTGTGGTGAAGGTTGGCTTCAGATCCTTACCGTCGGGGTCACCGACGACGACGGGCAGGGTCAATACTGCGGTGTGAGCCGGATGCGCGGAGTCACCGACGTTGAACGTAATTGCCGCAGGACCCGAATACCCCTTGTCTGGCGTATAGGTGAAGTCGCCGGCGTCCGTGTACTTGACTTTGCCGTGGGTCGCCGACAGCTGCTGCTTGTCCAGGAGCACGGCCGGCAGGGTTCCGCCATGTGGCACCGTCACGATGTCCGCGAGGGCGAACTTGGTTGCGGTGCCGATCTGGACCACCTGTTGCTTCAGGTCTTTGCGGATATACGGCGCCAAATTCCACCCCGCCGGCGGAATAGCCGGAACGAGGATGAACGCCGTCGACGTCAGCTTCGTGCGTGGATCGGTCAGCGTGTACGCGACCGTCGACGCCTTCTTACCCGGCGTCACGAACACGTTCCCGCCGGTGACGCGGGAGGTCGGCGATGCCTTACCCGACAACGACACCGCGAGCTCGGACACGACGCCGCTTGGATCGCTTGCCCCCGACCGTGCGGCGACCTTGACCGGCTTTCCGGATGCGACATCCTTGAGCTGCAGCACGTGGTCGACGGCAATGGGCGGCAGGTCGACGGCCGTTTTCGACACCTTGACATGGATGATCGCTGTTGCCGGATTCGCGTGTCCGTCCGAGATCGAATACTGCACGCTGTAGTCGCCCACCGAGCCACCGGAGTGCAGTACGACATCGTTCCCGACGATCGAGGCGGAAATCGACTTGGTGCCGAGGTTCTTGAGGCTCTTCGGAACGATGGTGATCGCGTAGCCGTTCGGGTCTGAGTCGTTCGCAAGAACGTTCACCGTGGCATGCGTGTTCGGTTTGAGGGTCGCGCTGTCATCAACCGCCGTCGGAAGCCCAAGGCCCGCCCGAGGAATCACGCCAATGCTGACGCCCGCCGTTGCGGTCGCACCGAACTGGTCCGTGACTTCGTAGTTGAAGGTGTCCGTGCCCGTGGAACCTGTTCCGGCCTGGTAGTCGAAGTACGTCGACGTCACGTTGGTGATCTTGCCCAGCTGCGGATTCTGTGGGATCGACTCGAGCAGGGCGGTGTCGCCGTCGGGATCGATGCCAGCGAGAGGGACCTGCACCCGCACGGTGCCACCGGCGAACACCCGCGAGACAACCGCCGCGGGCTGCGGAGCACGATTCCCCTTGGACGTAGCCGGTGTGACGGTGAACAGCACTCGGCCGGTGCTGCTCTCCCCGCCCGTGTCGACGACGGTATACACCGCGGAGTACTGCCCCGGGGTGCTCGGCGCCTGGTAGCGCACATCGTTGCCCGTCACGAATGCGAGTCCGGCCGTGGGGCCTTGAACGAGTTTTTGGTTGAGCGACATTGCCGCGCCATCCGGATCGACGTCCGCGTCGAGCACGGAGGCCGTCGCAACTTCACCAGCACGAACCGTCACAACATCGTCCGCCGTAATGGGCGCCTGGTGGTTGACCAGCTGGGAGACGGCAACCACGGTCACGGAGGCGGTTGCGCTGCTGGTGCCATCCGAAATCGTGTAGGGAACGACGACCGGCTTGTCACCAATGGACGTTCCGGTTGCCGTTATCTTGATGGTCGTATTGCTCAACAGCTGCGCCGTGAACCCCGATAGCGCCGGCGGGCTGATCGACTGAACCCCGAGCACAAGACCCTCCGGCGAGGTGTCATTGTCGAGCACCGGAACCGTCACGCTACCCGGATAGGTCAAGTAGGCGACGTCGCTCACGGCGACGGGCGGCGCGTGCGTGGTCGGCGGATCCGCCACGTCCAACCGGATGAACGCATTCGACGACTTAGCGTTCGTACCCGCCGTCTCGGTGTACTCGAACTCGTATGATCCGGCCTGGTTCTCGCTGAACTGAACAGTGCCCTTGTCAGCGTTGATCGTGGGCGCCGGACCCGTGCCGACGACCTGCTTGATGGTCTGCAGGTGAAGCGGCTGCCCGGACGGCGCCTTGTCGTTGAGCAGCGGCGACACCGTGATTCCGTTGCCGACAACCCCGCTCGCAAAGTCTGATTCGGCAAGCGGTGCCGTCGATCCGGCGGCCTTCACGTCGACCGTCAGTTTGCCCGTTGCCGTCTTCTGTGCACTCGAGCTGTCCTGCACCGTGTAGGTGACGGTCTTGACTCCCGTTTCCGAGGAACTGCGGAAGGTGATGTAGCCGTCCGGCGTGAAGCGAACGGTGTCACCGCTGGCGACGGTCGCAGCGGTCACCTGCATGGCATCACCGTCCGGATCAACCCAGTCGTCGAGAACGTTGTACGTGACGGTCTGGCCCTGCTCGACGAGCAGCGTCGCGGCCAGACCGGACTTCGGCGGATTGTCGACGTCGTCCGGAACGATCGTGATCTTGACCGATGCGCTGGACGTCCCGCCGCGCCCGTCGCTGATCGAATAGCTCACGGTCTGCGATCCGCGAGCGCCGGACGTCGGAGTGAACTGCGGGCTCTGGCCACCTGCGCCCAACTGCACTTCCCCGAAATCGGACGGGGTGCCGCCAATCTTCGTGACGGTCAGGACGTCGCCATCCGGATCCGTGTCGTTTTTCAGCACCGGAAGCGGGGTCGTTCCGCCTGCACGGACTCCGAACGCGTCATCGACCGCTGTCGGAGCGTGGTTGTCTGGATGGAACGTCGGCGGCGTCTGCACATACGTGATGTTCTTGCCGTTGTTCTTGCCGGTGGTCGGGGATTGCTGCTGCGGCGGCACGCTCCCCCAGTTGTGAATCGCCGTGGCAGATCCGGTCAGCCACGAATAACCGTTGGTGAGATCGTTGAGCGCCACCGAGAGCTGGTTCACGCGAAACGCGAAGCTGTCGCCCGCGAGGCCGGAACCGAGCGAGTTGACGCGTGGCGTCGCTCCCGGGCACGCGTACACCGCGACCGCGGTTGCCGACCACACACCGTTGTCGCAGTCGCCCATGTGCACGGGCTGCGGAAGCTTTCCCGACCCGGCAGCACCCTTGACCGGCACCTTCGTGGCCGTGCCGTTCGCCAGGTCCATCCGAAGCAGTCCCGTGGACGTGGACATGAGGGCATACGAGGCAGCATCGCCGGGCTGTTGGAGCGCCAACGCTCCCGGGGTCGAGTACGTCGACCCGTTGCCTTCGATCAACCTGTGATGGCTGAGATCAAGGATGACGGGCACGTTCCCGACCGAACTCAACTGGAAGTTCGTGAGCCTGGGAATGGGACTGGAGCGTACCGCACCGGTCGAGGCATCCAACTGGTAGAGCGTGCCCGTCGTCGTCGCGGCATCCACCGTTCCGTCACGTTCCACACTGACCTGTGCGCCCGCCCCCAGGTGGACGTCAGCGCTCGGAGTCGACTGGTAATCGAAGTTCACTGGCGATCCGTCCGCGACCGGCACCCGCCACAGCTTCCCCGCGGCCGACTCGACGGCCAGTACGCCACCATCCAACTCGACGTCTGCTCCGCTCGGCAGAGTGGTCGTCGTCGCGCTGCTGGTGCGAACCAGACTGGGGTCGACCTGGCGCATCACGCCCGATGTCGAGTCGGCAAGCAGGACCGTCTCGCCATCCTGAAGCACGTCGAAGTCGTGGGAGACCGTCGACACCGACGAATCGAGCTGACCGACCTGTGTGTTCATCCGTCCGGCGAGTTCGGCCGAACTCTTGGTCACCCACACGTCCCGCGCGGTGAGCTGCACGCTGGTAACGGGGTAGCCGGGATTGATGGCGGCGAAGGTCAGCGGCACCCCGACAATGAGCGAGAGAGTTACGACAGACGCGAGAGTGCGATGACCGCGAAACCACAAGGTCACAGCACTCACCTTGCGTCACCTCTCTGTTGTGCGGGCCTCACGAAGATAGGAGCGTTGCGAAAGTAGCACGCCGTGCAGTGCGCAAAGTCGCGAAAGACGGCTTCCGACTGCCCCGAGTTCTATGGGCTTTCAATCTGGACCGATGGTGTCAGAGACCGGCGCAGACGTCGATGGGCAGGCCTGCCCATGCCGCTTTAGAGCCCCTTCGGAGCGAGCAGGGCGAGATCGTCCCGACTCACCAATCGAGTCGCGACGGCATACTCGACGAGGCGAGAACGCCGATTCGTGGCCAGGTTGCCCTTGCCGCCGCGAAGCCCCTGCACACCGATCTTGTCCAGCTTGTCGCACACGTTGTCGAGCTTGCGGTTGAAGGTCGTCATTGCCCAGCCCAGGCGCGCTGCCGCCTGCGCGGAGCTCGGGATCTCACCCTTGCCGGGGATGGACTCCATCAGTATTCCCTCGGCCAGCGACACGATGAGCTGCCGTTGGGTCGTCGTCAGCGGCACCGGCTCGATCGTCGTCGCGCCCGCGACCCCACCGTGCGACGGCGAGGCACTGAAATAGTCCTCAGACGAGTGAATGGTGAAGTCGTACGCGGTGGACCCGGCGGTGAACAACACGTGCATCGTCTCGAACACGATGGGAATGCGGGCGTCAGGAGCCAGCCAGGCGTGGACACCGCCAGACCCATCGGTAATCGTCGCGGCCAGGAGGTGACCAACATTACCGAGCCACCACATCCCAAAGTCGGGGTACAGCCGCAGAAAGTGGCGGTGTAGATAGGGATTCTCGTCGATGACGAGGTCACCCTCGCGCCCTATGGAGAACTGCTCGGGCGGCTTTACCTCGTACCATTCGCCGCAGAACTCAATCCTCAGGGGCTTCATCCCGGGTAACACCCGTCGTTCGGATCCGAAATCGAACTGTCGCCCGTGTCGACCGTCCAGACGCGGATGCAGACCATGGCGCCGGTGTACGGCACGGTGGCCATCGAGGACTTGACCGTGGTCGTGGTGCCGGGCGTCCCCGCCGCCAACGGAGCCCACTGGTATTCGTCGCCCTTGGCCGGCCTCGGGTTGACCCAGGAGAACACGACGCTCTTGCCGCTCGAAGCAAGCACCCCCGTTGGTTTGTCTGGCTTCGCGGGTCCGGAGTCCTCGCCAGCCGGTGGCCCGCCGGGTACGCCGACCGAGGTCTGCGATGGCGATGCGGTCGGATGGCCGGCACCGTTCGCGAGAATGGCGGAAGCTGCGATCACAACGGCAACCAGAACCGCGGCGACGATGACAGAGATCACAACCGTGCGACGGCGCCGAGGGGGGCGGTGCAAGTCGGCCGGAGACGGTGCGTCCTGCTCCGGTGTTGCCGGTGCCCGTCGAACGGTTGCCCCTTCGGGAACACTCTGACCTCGGAGCTGGGTTTGTTCGACGACACCGCCCGGTTCGCCGGCGGTACGGACCACCGTTTCCTGAGGCAGCGAGGCAACGGGCTGTGGCGGGATGATCTCAGCAGGGGTGCGCGACGGGGCCACGGGGGGCGCAGTCTGGGCACGCACCGTTGGGATCGCGCGCGCGCGCGTCTCATCCGCCGACGCCTCGTCCGGCGATGCGGAGCGCTCGGGTCGATCGATCGCGAGATCCGGAACGTCGAGCGGGGTCTGTGGGTAGGCGAGCTCCACCTCTACTCGCTGCAGGGCGCGCCCGAACTCGATCGCCGTGGAGTAGCGATCGGACGGGTCGCTCGCCATCCCCTTCTGAAGAATGGCAACCAGCGAGGCAGGGACATCCGCGCGCGGCATTGGCGTTATGGCTCCGCGAGCAATCCGACCGATCAGATCGACCGACCCATTCGATCGGCCCGGGATCTCGAACGGCGTGTGACCGGCGAGGACGGTGTAGAGGGTCGCTGCCAGCGAGAAGACATCGGACCTCGAGTCCGGTTTCGGGAAGTCGTCAAACATCTCCGGCGGCGACCATGGGATGGACATCCCTACCGAGGCTGTACCACCCGCCGTCGATGCCGTTCCCGCTGCCCGGGAGGTCGTCGTCATCGTTGGTGCGAGCTCGTCAACGGTCGACGCGATACCGAAATCGGTGAGTGCGGGCCAGCCGAACTGGTTGGTGAGTACGTTGGCGGGCTTGATGTCCCGATGGAGGATTCCCGCCGCGTGCGCTGTGGCAATCGCGCTGGCCAGGCGCACACCCACCTCCAGCGTCTGAACGACGGAGAGCGGCTGTCTCTTGTACTGTTCGGCGAGGCTCGGACCGGAGCAATACTCCATGACCAGGTACGGTCGGTCGTCCTGGGCAACCGCAGCCTGGAAAATCGTGACGATGTACGGATGCGCGGACAGCTGCGCCATTACGTTCGCCTCAGCGGCAAAGGAGTCCCTTGACTCCTTTGTCAACTCATCGAGCAGCAGCACCTTGACCGCAACGCGACGTTTCGGAAAGGACTGGTCGTAGAGGAACACGTCGGCAAAGCCGCCGGATCCGAGCAATCGAACATATTGGTAGCCGGCAAGCGCC
Organism: Galbitalea sp.; assembly: GCA_036271875.1. Taxonomy (GTDB): domain Bacteria; phylum Actinomycetota; class Actinomycetes; order Actinomycetales; family Microbacteriaceae; genus Galbitalea. The sequence continues at coordinate 102,918 of DATAZU010000015.1, read as the reverse complement.
GGTGGCTCTGAGGTTCGCCGTTGCATCAGTGCTCACGCACCGTGATTGTCACATCGGAACCCAGATCAATGATGGCGCCCGCAATCACCGCGGTTGGCTGGCCGCCGCGCAGTTGTTGAGGGGCTCGCCCCGGGAGCGTCACCACCGTGCCGTTTCTCGAATGCAGGTCGGTCACCATGACCGTCCCGCCCTCGAGGCTCACTCGCACGTGGTTTCTCGAGATGTCCTGATCCGGTCCGCCGACGGTGACGAGGCGCGGAACGCTGTCCAGGCCGACCTTGCTGGCGCTCGGGGCGCGACCGACGATGATCGCGCCATCCAGCTCTTCCGTTGCGCCCGTCGAGAATTCGAGCTGGAACTGCGGGGCGGGAGCCGCGTGTACTTCCGACGTTTTCTGGCGTTCCCTGCGAGCAGCACGCCGTTCGGCCGCGGTGAGACCGATGGCAGTGCGGCCGTCGTGATCTCCCGGCGCGGCGGGTTCCTCGGAACGCACCGCGGCATCCTCGACCGTGCGGACAACCGTCTCGCCGAACAGGAAGTCATATCCGCCGCCGGCGTCGTTATCGTCTGCGCGCTCGGATGGCGGGGCATCGGTAATGGTTCGACCAGGATCGATCGTCGCATCGACGGGAGGTTCGGGCGTCGGGGCGGCGGTTACGGGCGGGATGGCCGGCTTCACCGAGACAGGAAGAGCACTGCCAATCGCGAGCCAGTTCACGGGAGCAGAGCCGTCCAGCAGGATGAACTGCTCCTGCTCGGCCGCGACACCGCCCCCAGGACTCGCCAGCCCGATCTCAAGCGACACCGCCTCCGTAACCACGCGTTCCACCCACGTCGAAACCTCTCGACCGGTCATCGTTATCTTCTCGCTCGCGGTTGCGACCACGACCTCAATGGCGCCCCGGACGAGGACAGAGATCTGCACGGGCCGCGAACCGAATTCGCCCTGGCTCTCAACAAGCGCAAACGATGGCGTCGACGAAATCCCGCCTCGAGTGAGGACGTCGAGGATCGCTCTGAGATCGGCGCCGTCGCGGACATTCGACCACAGGTCGCCAACGCGCTCGGGTCCCGCGCTGCGGTCGACAACGAGCACACGGCTGCCTCGCGCGATGGCGACCAGGGTGGAGTCACCCGTACTCGTGTATCGGATTTCGTTCACGGGCTTCCTAATTCCTTGGCATGGTTTCTTCGAGGAACGCCGGCATCACCGAGGGCGAGCCACCGGCGCTGAGCGGCTCATCGGCGATCGACTGCGCCTCAACGACGACCGCGGTTACGTTGTCGTTCCCGCCCGAGGCAAGCGCGGCCGCGACGAGTCGCTGGGCGATGGATGTGCCGTCCGGCGAGGCGTCCATCAGGACTTCGGCGATCCGTGCATCCGACAGCTCCTTGGTCAGGCCGTCGGAGCAGAGCAGGAAGCACTGTGCTCCCCCGCCCGGAATTAGCCAGACGTCGGCTTCGGCGTCGTCATCGACCCCTATTGCCCTGGTCACGATGTTGCGCTCGGGATGCTGTTCGGCCTCTTCTGGCGTGATGTCGCCGCGATCGACGAGCTCCTGGACGGCCGAGTGGTCAACCGTCAGTTGCTCCAGATTCGGTGCATCCCAGCGGTACACACGCGAATCCCCGAGGTTGAACGCCATCCATGATGGCGGTTCACTGTCGTCCTTCTGGACTATGGCGACCCCCGTCAGCGTCGTGCCAGCGATGGCGAGGTCGATCGCCGTCGGCTCCGTAAGAGAACGAACCGCAGAATTGGCCGCGCGAATCGACGCCACTACCTCGGCCGTCGACGTGGCGGACTGGCCGCCGTGGCGCTCCACGAAGACCTCGACGACGCGACTGCTCGCCCGATCCCCGTGGGCGTGTCCGCCCATTCCATCCGCCACCAGAAAGACCGGGGGTGCTGCGAGGTAGCTGTCCTCATTAATGGCCCGGATGTTACCGACATCGGTCGCGGCGGACACTCGCAGCCGCAAGTTCTGGCCGCCCAATTCCAGGCTGGCATCCCACTCCATCGCTACCCTTCGATCAGTGTGGTTGTGGGGCACCCGTGGGTGACCCGACCGAATGAAGCAATCGGCTGCATCGGAGAGTGTCGCCCGGCACGGCAAAACTCGGCAATGGGTAGTACTGCCCATGCCGCGACCGGATGTGCGTCCGATTGTTGAATTGTCTCGGCTCCCGAGCGTCCCACCGAGCCCATGGATCTCGGGGCTAGCGCTCGGGTTGGAGAAGCAGGGGCGCACTGGCATCCTCGACCATGGTCAGTGCGACCCGGGCGTTTGTTGCGGCAAACAGACGGATCGTCACATGCCTCGCCGTGGTGCTGCCGAGCCGAGCACTTGCCGTAGCCAGCAGAGAGTCGCGCTCATCATCCGTTGCCAGCTGCGATTCATCATCATCGAGCAGTACAACCTCGGCACCTCGCAGCCTCGCGAGCCGGACGGTGGAAGCCAGGGGCTCCCGGGCGAGACTCGGCGCCCGTACGGCATCCCTGAGGCTCGCTTCGATCACCAGGAAATCCTCGCGATCCTTGGCCGACGGCATTCGGTCACCCGCGATCGTGGTGAGAGCGGGGACGGCAATCGCATCCAGTGCCTCCATCGCGCTCTTTCGATGCTGGAGGGTTGCTCGCGCGAAGGCCTCATCGGCGGCCTGTCGCTGTTCCGCGACATTGAGCGATGTGATCCAGCGGATCGAGCGTCGGATACCGACGCTGAAGACCGTGCCAATGAAGAGCGTGCCGGCGTTGCGGTCAATCAGATTGATGCCGGCAAGAACGCCCTGGCCGGTGCTCACCGTCCAGCACAGCGTCAGTGCGGTCGCCAGGATCATTCCGGCCCAGGCCCAGAGGTTGCGACCGCGGAGACCCAAGGCAAGCAGCACCATCGTGATCGCGCCGAATTGCCAGGACGAATAGCCCGGCCATCCCGTTATGGGGAGGATGGAATTGACCAGGGCAACGATCGCGCCCACACCGATCACAATCACGGCCGACCACTGGTGCGACAGCGGATACGGGCCGGGAAACATCACGATCACCGTGATGACAACCAGGATTGCGAGCGCGATCAGGTTCGGTGCGGTGAGAGCGAGCCCAAGATTCGCGGTGAAGGCGAGCGTAAATTGCGTGACGAGGAAGAGCGCGGCCACGACCCAGCCGCCGGGGCCGGTGAGGCCGAGAAACCGCGCCGTGTCACCACGGGACTGAGCACGCTCGTCACTTTTGCCGCGCTTCACGACGACCTCCAGGTCAGTGAGACGCGCGTTCCCACGCCAGGTCGCGAGACGACCCGGGCGTCGCCGCCCGATAGCCAGCGCATGCGTTCGACGATGCTGACGGACACGCCGAGACGGTTCGGTGCAACTCGCGCCTGGTCGTAACCGACCCCGTCATCGAGAATTGCGACCTCGAGTTCCGACGGGGTTACCCGCACGTGGACGGAACGATTGACCAGGCGGTCCCCGCGCTGCGCATGTCGTTCACTGTTGCGAAGTGCCTCGAGCGCGGCCTCGGACATCGCCTCGACGGCACCCGGTGGGATGACGCGATCGGTATCGCCCTCGTGGCTGAACATTGCGCTCGGGGAGATGTCGGTCGTCATGGCCTGAAGGGCCCACGTGAAGTCCGTCGCGGACAGCCCGGATGCCGGTTCGCTGTCGTCCTGGACGTGCGACAGTTGGGAGAGTGCGTGTCGCGCCTGTACCCGGACGAGAGCGTGCGACTGTCCATCGTCACCTCGGCCAGCCGCGAGCAGCGTCGCGAGAACGCTGTCGTGAACCAGCGCGTTGATCCGGCTCCGCTCCTGAAGTCGTGCGCGCGCCGAGGCCGCGACCACGGCCTCCGCCCTGGCCGCTGCTGCGGCGTTGTCAACGTGAAAACCCGACCGCGTCGCAACCTGGGCGAGCGCTGCGAACACGATGCTGAAGGTGAAGGTGTACAGGGCATCCTGCAGGCCGGTCCCGAGGAGACCGCTGCCACCCGCGGCGACGCGATCAACCGCAACAAACCCCGAACCGACAATGATCGCTGCACCGGCGACAGGCATTCGCCATGCCAGAGCGGCAAGGGTCGTGCCAATCGTGGCCATCCCGAGCAGCCAGGGCGACCCGCCACTCACGAGGTGCTGGCCGCCCAGCGCCGCACCCATCAGGGCGATGGCGATGAGATAGGCGATAGCGCCACCGGCCGAAACCAACCTGATGTGACGCGCGCTGGCGAAAAACGACATGGCGCACAACACCAGCGGAACGCCAAGGAGTGGAATCACCGCCAGGACGGACCACCACACGGCATAGAACGGCCACTGTGCGACAAAGGATGGCTCGATGAGCAGGCCGAAAACGACGGCCGCCGGCCCAAACGCCAAAGCAATCACTCGGTAGGCACGCGTTTCCGCGTTCCCATCAGCGCGCGAAGCAGATTGTGTCACTGATCCTCGCGCCCGGTCGAACGATCGGGCAGGGGAAGGAATCCGTCTTCGACGGCGCGCTTGTACAAGTCGATTTTGGTGTGAGCGGGGCGTTGGATGCGCTCGTACTTCGCACGGATCCGTCGAACATAATCATCGACGGTTCCGAGGGCAATCCCCACCTCCGAGGCGACGACCTGCGCCTTCACCCCGCCGGCAAACAGGGTAAGGACCCGTTGTTCCTGCGCGCTGAGTCCCGCGGATTTCAGCGCGGGATCCGTATCGAGTGCTGATGCCCAGTCCGCCGAGACAACCGGCTCGTTGTGAGCCGCCTTCTGCAGGGCGTCCGAGAGCGTAGCAACAGACTCGGACTTGCGAATGATGCCCAGCATCGCTGTCCCCGCCGCGGCCCGCACCAGAAAGGGGCTCTCGCCCGAGGTGTACCCAAGCACCCGAATGCCCGCATCGGTCAACAGCTCGACATTGCGGACAGGCGACGATCCATCCGCCAGTCGAAGGTCGAGCAGGACCAGGTGCGGCTTCGGCTCGCGAGCCAACAGTTCGTCAACGGTCGCGACCGTTCCCGCGTACTCGAGGCCCGGCAGTTCGGCGATCGTTGCGCGGAGCGCGACACCGACGATCTCGTGATCGTCGACCAGGGCGACGCTGACGACACCGGGCGTCGCGCCTTCGGTGTCGTCGATCGGTGCAGGGATTGAGCTTTCGGGAGCCATGTCGATCCTGGGAGTCACATTGTCGAAGAATCAGGTACTGCGATCGATCGGCGGGGGTGGGCTGACCAGTCTGTTCGGAAGGCTACCCCAAATTGTCAGCACCCCACGTGTCGCTTGGTAACTTAGGCGACTCGTTAGTACGAGGACTTCCCGCTCATACCGGCGCTCGGAAAACAAGCCGAAAGAGCGGTGACGGTAAATACCGGGCCCTGAGCGAACTCGGCAGTGAAGTTGTAGCCGGCGTTCGAGACGACCGACATTGTCGGGGTGCCATCGGCCGCCGTGCTGTTCGACACCGTCCAGCCGCTCTTGTTGGTCCAGTATGACCCGATGGAGTCCAGGATGCTTCCCGTGTTGAGCCCCGACTTGACGCTGACCGTCATGGTACTCGGCCAGTAGGACTCATCCTGCTTGTGCAGGCAGGGGAAAATCACCTTCGACTGCTTGGGCTGGTTCACCTCGAGAACCGAGGACTTCGGAATAAAGCTGGCCATCTTGGATTCAATGGACAGCGTCGTCGCCTTGGCTTTGGCCAGGGTGTTCGTGGAACCACCACCCGCGGATGACGCGCATCCGCCGAGGGCAGCCACGAGCACCAGTGAGCTCAGGACCGCGACGGCGGTCCCGGCGATTCGGGTGGTGTTCACGGATGCGGTCCTTTGAGCAGTGCGTCTATGCAGCAGAAACGGGTAAGTAATGGTGTTCCGGGCCACGATAACTCCGATACATGACCCCAGACGACTCCCTGCTTCGGGGGTCAGACGGCGTCCGGGGTGTCTTTCCCGCCTCGGGTCCGATCGACCTGGAGCTTGATCAGGCTCGCTCCGACCGACAAAACGAGGGCAAGAACGATCACCGCGAGCGACGTCAGGGTGCCGAACTCGGGGGCCCAGTCGATGGGCTTTCCGTCGTTCAGGAAGACGACGTCGTTCTCGTGCATCGCGTGGAACACCAGCTTTACGGCGATGAACAACAGGATGGCGGTGACGCCATAAGTCAGGTAGGCGAGTCGATCGATGAGGTGGCCGAGCAGGAAGTAAAGCTGCCGCAGCCCCATGAGCGCGAACACGTTTGCCGCGAACACGAGGAACGCGTCCTGGGTGATGCCGAAGACGGCAGGAATCGAGTCGAGAGCAAAAATCAGGTCAGTTGACCCGATCGCAATGAACACCACCAGAATCGGCGTGAGCATCCGTCGCCCGTCTTTGACCGTCGTCAGGTGACCGCCGTCATAGGTCTGGGTGATCGGGATGTGGCGCCGCAGAAATCGGATGACCCTGCTCTCCTCATCATTGGTCTGATCCCTGTTTGAGAACAGCTGCTGCACTGCGGTGTAGAGAAGGAATGCGCCGAAGATGTAGAAGATCCATGAGAAGTTGTCGATCAGCGCGACGCCGAGCAGGATGAACAGCCCTCGAAGCACGAGTGCGATGATGATCCCCACGAGAAGCACGCCCTGCTGTCGCTTCCGCGGCACCGAGAACCGGCTCATGATGATCACGAATACGAATAGGTTGTCGATGCTCAGGCTGTATTCGGTCAGCCAGCCCGCGATGAACTGACCGGACGGGTTTCCCCCGGCAGTTATATAAAGGAGCAGAGCGAAGACGAGCGCGAGAGCGACGTAGAAGGATATCCAGATCGCCGCCTCGCGCAACTTGGGGACGTGCGGGCGCACGTAGGCGAGTATCAGATCGGACGCGATCACCAGGCCCATAACGCACAGGCTGCTGATCCGAAGCCACTCCGGGATCACGACGATGGCCTCACGCTGTTGCAAGCCCGGCGTAGCTATCCGGATTTCTCGCCAGGAACTCCTCGAACCGAATCGGCGGTCGACCAATCACTCGTTCGACGTCGCCGCTTACCTTCGACATTTCCCCAGCCGCGAAAGACTGATACGAAGTGACCCAGCCCTCGACTTCGAACGCCGGCGCGTTGTACTGCGCCCGCGAGGCGTACGCCTCGGCCTCGGTCTCATCGTGGAAGGTGACGGTCGTACCAGAAGCTGTCGAGATCAACGCGGCAAACTCTGCGAGTGTGAGAGCTTCCGGACCGGTCACGTCGTAGCTCGCTCCGTCGTGCCTGCCACTGGATGCCGAACGCAGAACCTCTGCGGCGACCGCGGCAACGTCATCTCGCGCGACGGCGCTGATTCGACCGGTTCCGCCTGGGCCACGAATGACGCTGTCGCTGCCGACCATGTAGAGGAGGTAGTCCTGATAAAAGCTGTCGCGAAGGAAGGTGAATTTCAACCCGGATTGACGGATGGCCTGCTCCGTGAAGTAGTGCTGCCGGCCGAGAGTGAAGATCGAGTCGGCGGTTGCCCCCAGGAACGAGAGGTACACGATTCGCTCGACCCCGGCATCCACGGCAGCGTCGACGACGGCGAGATGCTCGTCCAGCCGGGTAGCGCTCTCGCGCCCAGACACGAAGAAGAGAGTATCGACATCGCTGAGCGCCGCGACCATCGCCGGTTCACCGTATGCGGCCTGGCGAGCGTCGTGACCGGGCTCAAGTTTTGAGGCGTCTCTGCCGATCAGAACGCGCGATCCCCCGAGTTTCGCCAGAACCGCTCCGCCGATGCCGCCGGTCGAACCCGTAAGAGCGATTGTCATGGTTCGATCGTATGAGGTGGGACCGCTCGCCAGGACGATCCCTCGGTGGGTCTTCGTAGTCGAATCAAATCTGGCCCATAGATTACGCCAAGGATCCCTCTCAATACTCGAAGGCATGAAGCGCATCTCACGGCATCCATCCGCGCTCGTCGCTGCTGTGGGCGCTCCCGTAATGGGCGTGGCACTTGCGTGCCTGCTGGTGGGATGCGCTTCGACCACTTCGTCGGCATCCGTCGGTTCGGGCGGCTCGACGACCTCCGATGGATCAGAGACAGCGACGGGCACATCCGATGTGTCAACAACGTACAAGGACGGCACCTACCGGGCCGATGGCACGTATTCATCGCCAGACGGTGAGGAGGAGATCGCCGTCACCGTGACGGTTAAGAACAACGTGATCACCGCGGTATCCGTGTCTTCGCTCGAGTCGAACGGCGAGGGTGCCCAGTACCAACGGCAGTTTGAGAGCGGTATTTCGTCGGTTGCGGTAGGAAAGCCGCTCGCCACGCTGAGCGTTTCGAACGTCGCAGGATCATCGCTCACCAGTCGGGGGTTCACCGCAGCGCTCGCGACAATTCGAAGCGACGCCGCCGCTTGATGCTCGCGAATTTGCATAAGGCATCTATATACTTGTCAAATGCAAACGGTCGAGGGCAATCAGCTCGCGGTCGGTCGAGCGCTCGAGCGCGTATTTGCGTGGCTTCGCGAGAATCGTGAACCGGCGGGACTGTCCGCGAGCGCGTTGAGCGCGCTGAGCCGACTCGAGACATCCGGGGCCCTCAGGGTTACCGAGCTCTCCGCCCGTGAGGGACTCACCCAACCCGGCATGACGACACTCATCAATCGGCTCGAGGATGCGGGCCTCGCCGTCCGCGAAGCCGATCCACTCGATGGGCGCGCGGTACGAGTATCGATCACAAGTGCCGGACGAGAGCGCGTCGTCGACCACCGCACCACTCGCGCGGCGCGGATCGCCGTGCGCATCTCGGAGTTGCCACCGGCCGAACAAGAGTCGCTGTTCTCTGCCCTGGCAGCACTCGAAGCGTTCCCCGCGGATGCGGACAGCTCAGCGCGCACCAGTTGATTCCCGGCACCAAAAAGAAGAAATAAGGCAATGAGTTCTCACACCACAATTTCCGGCGCGAAGCGACCGAGTCCGTTCAGGCAGCCGCGCGCGGTCTGGGCCGTCGCTTTCGCGTGCGTCGTCTCCTTCATGGGGATCGGCCTCGTCGATCCCATCCTCAAGACGCTCGCGGGCCAGCTCAAAGCGACGCCGGCACAGGTCGAGTTGCTCTTCACCAGCTATCTGGTCGTGACGGCGGTAGCCATGCTCATTACCGGGTGGGTGTCGAGCCGGATCGGCGCGAAGTGGACCCTGATCTCGGGCCTCATCCTCATCGTCGCGTTCGCCGCGGCGGCTGGCTCGACCAACTCGATCGCTGGGATCGTCGGCTTCCGCGCCGGCTGGGGTCTCGGCAATGCGCTCTTCATCGCCACGTCGCTCGCGGTGATCGTCGGATCCGCCTCTGGTGGATTTGCCGGCGCAATCGTGCTCTACGAGAGTGCGCTGGGCATCGGGATTGCGCTCGGCCCCCTCATCGGCGGCCTGCTCGGCAACATCACCTGGCGCGGCCCCTTCTTCGGTGTATCCGTGCTGATGGCGATTGCCCTCGTGGCAACGATCTTCTTCCTTCCCAAAACCGCTCGACCCGCACACAGGCAACGGCTATCAGAGCCGCTGGCGGCGCTCAAGCATCGTTCCCTGCGGATGACCAGCATCGTTGGGCTGCTGTACAACTGGGCGTTCTTTACGCTCCTCGGCTACTCACCATTCCTCATGAACATCGACAGCCCCATCCAGCTCGGGCTCGTGTTCTGTGGCTGGGGCATCCTCGTCGCCCTCTTTGCGGTGTGGGGCGCACCCTGGCTGCAGCGTCGCTTTGGAACCCCGCGAACGTTGTACGTGAACTTCGCCCTCATGGCGATCGACTTGGCTGTAATCGCGATCTTCTACGCGAACCCGACCGTTGTGATTGTCTGCGTGATAATTGCCGGCTCATTCATCGGCGTCAACAACACCCTGGTCACGACGGCAGTGATGAGCATCGCTCCGGTCGAACGACCGGTCGCCTCGGCAACGTATGGCTTTGTTCGCTTCATCGGCGGCGGACTCGCGCCCTACGTCGCGGGACTTCTTGTTGCGACCTTCAATCCGCGCATCCCGTTTCTCCTCGGCACTGCGACGCTCATCGCGGCGGCAATCGTGCTCGCATCCGTGCACAAGGCCCTCTCGGCGGCCGATCGCGGAGAGATCGCACAGCCGGTCGTCACCGAACTCGACAAAATCGAGAACGACAATCCCCTGCCCGGCGCGACCGCCATCGGTAACGCTGACTAATACTTCGCGAGTTGCCCACTTCGGTCGCTCTAACGCGGGCGAATACGACGTAAGTGGGCAACTCGCGCATTTACGCTGAAGTCATGACAATGAAGTTGCAGGATGCCGGTGTCGTGATCACGGGTGGCGGCGGCGGGATCGGTGCCGCCATGGCACGAAAGTTCGCCGCGGCGGGGGCACGCCTCGTTCTCGCCGACATCTCGGCCGGGCCGGTCAACGACCTCGCCGCCGAGCTCGACGCAACAGCCGTTGTTGGAGATGCGGCAAGCGAGGATGGCGTTGCGAGCCTCATCGACCATGCGACGGCCGCGCTCGGCTCAATCGACCTGTTCTGCGCAAACGCCGGAATCGCGAACCTCGGCGGACCGGAGCTCAGCGACGAGATCTGGGATCGCACCTGGGAGGTGAACGTCATGGCTCACGTGCGGGCCGCCCGCCTGCTCCTGCCGGGTTGGCTCGATCGCGGCGAGGGCCGATTTCTCGTCACGGCATCCGCAGCGGGAATCGTCACGAGCCTCGGCGCCGCACCATACGCGGTCACCAAGCATGCCGCCCTCGCCTTCGCGGAGTGGATGAGCGCCACCTACCGCCATCGCGGAATCACGGTGCAGGCAATCTGTCCACTCGGCGTGCACACCAAGATGCTTGAGGACACCGGCCCGGGTGGCCAACTCATGATGGGCGCGGATGCCATCAGCCCCGATCAACTCGCGGATGTGGTCGCGGACGCGCTTGAGGACGACCGATTCCTGATTCTGCCGCACCCCCAGGTTCGCGACTATTTCATCGCGAGAGCGTCGGACACCGATCGCTGGCTGGGCGGCATGAGCAAGCTGCAGCGTCAGGTCGAAGCCGTGACCGCGCAGTAGGCGACGATCAGGGGATCAGGGCGAGCTTGCCGCCTGGATGCCCAGACTTCAGCAGGTCAAGTGCCTCGACAACGTCGCCCAGCGGGAATTCGCGTGCCACGGGAATGACCAGCTTGCCTTCGGCCGCGAGGGCAATCAGTCGGGGCCGGGCGGCCGCCCGAAACGCCGAACTCGCGGGCATCATGCCTCCAATGCGCCGGACGCCCGCCGACTCTGCGCGTGGCGACGCAATAGTCACGATCCGGCTCCGATCGGTGACCAGAGCGAGCGACACGTCAATCGCCTCATCGGTGCCGACGGTGTCGATGGCGACATCCACTCCGTCCGGAGCGAGCGAGCGCAGGCGATCCTCGCGACCGGGGCCGTACTCGACCGGGTCTCCGCCAAATCTGCGTACTTCATCGAAACGCGCGGGGCTCGCCGTGGAGATGACCCGAGCGCCAAGGTGTACAGCAAGCTGGGTCGCCGCGATTCCCACGGCACCCGAGCCGCCGTGAATGAGCACGGTCTCGCCCGCCGCCAGGCCGGTCACGTCGAGCGCTTCTGCCGCGGTCGCGCCTGCCAGCAGGAGATTGGCGGCCTCGGGGAAGCTCAGTGCCGCGGGCTTGGCGAAGACATCGGATGCTGAAATCGTGACAGCCGAGGAATAGCCGCCGGTGATCCGGAACGCGAGCACCGGGTCGCCGACGGCTCCCCCGCCGCTGGCGATCTGCGTGTCTGGCCCAACGGCTGAAATGACGCCCGCAATTTCATAACCCGGCCGAACCGGCAGTTCGCGGACGGGCCCGGGATAGCCCGCTGCGAACATCTTGTAGTCCGCGGGGTTCATGCCCGAAGCACGAACATCGATCGATACCTGCCCTGGGCCGGGAACCGCGAGCGGCTCGCTGACCTCGGTGAGCACATCCGGGTCGCCAAGCTCGCGGGCAATCCAACTGGTCGCTGTGGTCGTCACACTTCCAGCCTACGTCTCAGCTCGCGGGCGAAGTATCCGGTGTCGAAGAGATGAGCGCATCGATAAGCCCGGGGAACCTCGCGTTCAGTTCTTCGCGTCGCAGTTGGATCTCGTGGGTGCGACCGTTCACGATCGTGTTCGTGATACCGGCCTCGCGCAACGACTTGAAGTGGTAGGCCAGAGCCGACTTCTGTAGTTCGAAATCCCACTCCGACTGGGTCTTCGGATGCGGCTTGCCGTCCGCGAGGAGGCGGACGATCTGCAGCCGTGTCGGGTCAGCGAGCGCACGCAGGATGTCGACCAGCTGAACGGTCTCGATATCCGGGGACGGATAGTCGGTGCTCACTTGTACCTTCGAACGTAGAGGTAGGGGAATAGTTCAAATCTTGTTGAACTATGCTATTCTGGATTGTATGACAACCGTTGAACAATCATACGCGCCGAGGCTGTATTCCAAACTCCTCGTGCTCGCCGTCGGGCTCTTTATCGTGGGCACCAACGGGTTCGTCATTGCCGGGCTCCTGCCGTCAATTGCGCTGAGCTTCGGCGTTGAGGCGAGTGACGTGAGCTACTCGATCACGTTTTATGCGATCGTCGTGGCCGTCGCCTCGCCCGCCGTCTCGATCCTGTTGCCCCGCGTCTCGCGCACCACTCTCATGTCAGTCGGTCTGGTGCTTATCTGCGCCGGCACGATTGTTGCAGCAGCCGCACCGACGCTGGCAGTGTTCACGATTGGTCGTCTCGTAGCCGCGCTCGGAGGCGCCGCGCTCGTTCCGCCGGCAACCGCAACCGCTGCCGCGCTGGCCAGCCCAGAACGACGCGGCCGCGCTATCGCCTTCGTCGCGGTCGGTTTCACCGCCGCGACCGCATTCGGAGCACCCCTCGGAACGGCGATCGCCGCAACCGGCGGATGGCGCATCCCGCTGTTCGGGCTCGCTGGGCTCGCCGCGATCACGGCGGTGGTGCTCGCCCTGTTCGTCCGCAACATCCCACTCGGAGCGCCCGTGTCCGCCCGTGCTCGGTTCGCCGTTCTCCGCGATTCGCGAATCCTGCTGGTGCTGATTGCGACGCTGTTCGTCGTTAGCGGCTTCAACGTCGTCTACATCTTCAGCGCGGCAGTTACCAGCTCGGCAACGGGCGGATCCGCATCAGTACTCGCGATTCTCCTGCTCTCGTTCGGCATCGCCGGCGTCGTCGGCAATGTGCTCGCTGGCCCTCTCACCGATCGATTCGGAAATCGCCCGGTCGCCATTGCCACACTCGCGCTGCTCATCGTTTCGATGCTTGTCCTTCTGCTTGTCGACCACGGATTCCTCGGTACCGTTATCGTCTTCGCCCTTTGGGGCATTTCCGCCAACGCGATCGCTCTTCCATTCCAGCATCGACTGGTTCAGGTCAATCCGGTCACCGCCGGCGTCGCACTGTCCTGGTACTCGACCGCGCTTTACGCGGGGATCGCGCTCGCCCCGCCGCTTGGCGCGGTCGGGCTTGCGATCGGCAACCCGCAACTCATCCCGGTGTTCGGCGCTGCTCTCGGTGTGCTTGCGGCGATCGCGTTCCTGATCGCGTATGCGACGCGACGCCCGGCCATGGAAGAGTATGCGGCGAGCGGTCCGCTTGTTCCGGCTTCCGACTCGTAGCATGGGCAAATGCAGGCGGCGGACATCGGGATAATCACGGGCGAGGTCGTTCAGTCGATCACGATCGATGCACCGATCTCGACGGTGTTCGCGGGGCTGTCGACCACGAGCATCCGGTCCGTGTGGGCGAAGCTGCCCGGCCGCGATCGCAGCTATGAGCTCGATTTTCGCGAGGGTGGCATGGAGACCCGAGCGTCCACGTTCCCCAACATTGGCCGAGACGAGGTGCTGGATGTTCGGACCCGATTCATCCAAATCCTCGAGCCGAGTCGCGTCGTCGAATTCGTCGAGCTTCGTCTCGACGGTGTCCTTCGCACCGCCACGCTGGTCGCGTGGCAGCTGAGCGAGGTCGAACAAGGAACTCGCGTCGACTACACCGAGCAGTACCAGGTGCTCACTCCAACCGGCGACGGCTCCGCCGACCAGAAGGAACGCAGGGGCGCGACACCGATGATGCTCCGCGGCCTCGCGATTGCGGTCGCGAACAGCGTTGCAGCAACGTCCGACTAGAGCGGCTCGTCCGTCTTCTGCCGCCGGACCAGCTCATCCAGTTCCCGCTTCACCGCGGTCTCCAGCCCGGGAATGGTGAGTCCGAGGCCGGCGAGCTTGGTACCGGCTTCCCTCTCGTCGCGAAGGATGCCGAGCAGAATGTGTTCGGTTCCGATGTAGTTGTGCCCCAGGCGAAGCGCGGCCTTCAGCGCCTCGCGCAGGCTCGACTTCGCGTCGTCGCTGAACGGAACCTTGCCACGCTCTGGCGCCGCAGCATCGTCCGGGGGAAGCGACAGACCGAACGCCGCAAGCAGTTGCGCATCCGTGATATTCGCGCCGTACAGAACTCGCGCAGCGACAGCCTGCGGTTCGGACAGCAGAGCGACCGCGAGGTGGTCAGCAGTCGTGTGTTCTGCCGCCACAGCGGCCGCCGTCACTCGCGCGAACTGCACGACGTGTCGAGCGCGTTCCGTGAATCGCGAGAAGGGTTTGGCGTCGGAATCGAAGTCAGCGAGGTCGTCGCGCGCCACAAAGCGCTTTTGCACGGCCTGCTTCGAGACGCCCATGCTCGCACCGATTTCGCTCCACGGGGCGCCCGCGCGGCGAGCCTGATCAACGAAGTAACCGATGAGCGCATCCGATTGTTCGTCAATGGATGCGGCGACCTGCACGGCATCCGTCAGATTCTCGAGGGGCCCGCTCGTCGCGTGCATCGAGCGAACGTAGGTGATGAGGTTGTCGAGGGAAATGGGAAATTCTGCCATGCGTCAACCCGGGGTTGACGCATCCTCAACGTCAACCCCGGGTTGACGCATTGATAATTTCTCGACGACATCAACGGTTGTCGCGTGCCATGCTCGGGTATCGAACACCGCTGGGTCGAAATGGAGCACGGAATGAGGATCAGGACAACCTGGGCGTGGATCGGTATCGCGGCGCAGTTGATCTTCACCGCACTGTGGCTGGTCGCCCCGCTCTGGCAGGGACCGCGCTACAACGGCGTCACCGACTCCATCAGCGACATGTACGCGGTGACAGCGCCGGCCTGCCGGGTCATCGTTGTCATTATCACGGTCTGTGGAGCGGCCACCATCCTTTTCCTTATCGCAGGACTGCTTCCGTCAATCCGGACCGCGGGATGGCGCGCCTGGCTCACCTGCATCCTTCTCGCGCTGTCGATCTTTGGACTCGGCGACCTGCTCACCCCGTTCGAGCAGGAGGCCTGTCGCGCGGCCGATTCCGGCTGCACCCCTGCGGACCAGCTCGCGAATGCTGGGGGCTCTCTCGACGACCTCCTCAGCACAATCGGGGTGGTGTTGCTCGTCATCGGCGGCGTCTTTGCGTTTGTCTCGCTACGAAAGATCGCAGCGGCAAGAAGCCTCGCAATGGTCGTGCTCGTGCTGGCGATCGCGACGGGCATCATCTTCGTGGTTGATGGCATCCACATCTCGGCGATTGCCGGGCTGCTGGAGCGCGCGATCGCCATACTCGGCGCGGCGACGTTCGTCGTTCTGGCATGGGTCGTGCTCCGAAGTGCACGAAACGTGACCTAGCGCGTAAGGCGGTCTTTGCCCGCGGCATCTTCTTCGGTGCAGGCTTGTCTGGGGTACCCGGAGCACGGATTTTCCTCGATTCGGAGAACGGATGCTCGACAGGTAACGAGTACGCGAACCGACTGTCAGCCGATCCGGATTCCGCGGGCGAGCATGAACGGGACCGGATTCACCCAGCCGCCGCCGACCTCGACGCCGAAGTAGAGGTGGCATCCGGTCGATGCTCCGGTTGATCCGGTACGCGCGATGTTCTGGCCTGCTCTAACCGTCTGTCCGAGGTGAACGAAGGTCTCGCCGTTGGCGATGTGACCATAGACGGTCGATACCCCGCCCGCGTGCTGGATCCGAATGTAGTTGCCGTAGTCGCTGTAGATGCCCGCGTAGGTAACCGTGCCACCCGTCGCGGCGTAGATCGGCTGCAGACAGCCGTGCGCAATGTCGTCGCCGTAGTGCATGGCCCAGCGATAGCCCTGCGCCGGGTCGTAACGGTAGCCGTATGGCGAGGTGATGACACCAACGGTGGGCAACGCCCAGCCGGCCGAGTCGACGACTCCGGCGACGCCCGCCCCCATGGCGGCCGCAACACCCTTCTCATAGCCGGCCTCGGTGAGGTTCAGCTTCGAGGTGAGCGCGCTCAGCAGTACCTTCAGCGAAGCCTCGTGTGTCGCTTCCGCCGTAACCGCAGTCTGGAGGCTGGCAGCGGCGGCGGCGGCCTTCGCCTTCGCCGCGTCCGCCGCTTGCTTGCGCTGGTTCAGGATGCCCGCCTGGGCGGTCGCGAGCGCCGTGAGTTGCTTCACCGACTTCTGTTCGGACAGAGCCTTCTCGAGAAGCCCGTTCTGCTGCTTTGACACCTGGCCGATTGCACCGAGGTCGTTGAGCAGCTGGCTCTCCGACTTGCCATTGAGCAGCAGGGACATGGTCGACCAACCGCCGCTGCCACTCGGGCCGCGAGCCAACTGGGATGCGTATGCGCCGAGCTTTTCCTCGGACTTCTTCGCCTTCGCCGCGGCAGCTTTCTGCTGGAGCTTCAGTGTCTGCTGCTTCGTCTTGGCGAGCGCGTAGCTCTGCTCCGCGGATATCGCTGCCGCATTTGCCACTGACGCCGCCGTGTTCGCTGCGGACAGTTTCTTCTTCAGACCGGAGAGCTCGCTCTCGATTTTGACGACGAGGGCTTTCGTTGAGGCCTGGCTGCGACGGGCTGCGACAACATCGGCCCAGGTGGGGTAGCTCGTGGCGAACGCGGGGGCGCTTGAGGCAAGGAGCGAACCCGCAATGACAAACGTGACCACGGCGATGATTGCGCGAACACGATGGTTCGCCCGCCGACGGACGCGAGTGTCCGCGGAGACGATCGTCCTAGATTTCACCGGCATCCCCCAAAGCCAATTTCGGCACAGCGCTCTCCCACGGCGCCCAACCTAACCCGAGCTTCAGCCTATCCGGCGCTCATCCACGCGTGAATTGGAAGTTCGCTGGGTTCTCGAATCTTCTCAGCAACTCGAGAAATCACTGGTCGACGCGGGTCAAGGCAATAAATTCCGTGTGATGGCTGTCGTCGTTCAAACAGGTCTGGAGAAGTAGGTCGTAGCCGCGTGGAATCTGACTGGTGCGAGCTGTGTATGCGTTCAGAGTGGCGACGACTCCGACTACGCGATAGGTCCCGGCGTCCAGCCCGGTAATGTTTATCAGCGTTCCTGATGCCGTCGGAAGCGCGCTTCCGCCACATTGCCAGTGCTCCGCGACCGTGCGTTCGCCGTAGTGGGCCGTGACATCCACTCCCCCGTGGCACTCGTTGATCTGGGCCTGGAATCCCGCGGTCCACACGTCGATCGTGCGCCGTGTGGCGGTCGCGTGCACCGCAGCGACTCGGGCTGCAGTGGCTCGGGCTGCAGCGACGTCGGATGCGGGAAGGACAGTCGCTCCGGTCATTACGTCGACCGAGGATCGCGCATCCGGGTGCCCGGCCGCAATGCGAGTGGACCGGGCGACCAGACTCGCGCGCGCCGACCCAGCGTGACTCGTCTCGCTGATCGAGAGGACGACCGCCGCGATGAGGACGATGACAACTCCAAAGATCACGCTGCCGCCGGGTCCGAATGGACGTTGAGAAACGGAATGGGGCATGTGTGGCTCCTGTTCGGGTCGGGACGCCACACCGCCGCGACCGTGCTCAAGAACACGGTCTATCCCGCGGCAACGAGCGCGAAGCGCCCGCAGTCGGGTTAGCGGTGAGACCAGCGTGGTTAAGACGATCGCGACGGCGTTGACGCGCGAAGCGAAGATTCCCCAATCGCTTCGGATGTGCGACCAAGCCATTTAGATACGGATCCACCGGGTCACAGTGCGAGGGTTTCCCCGTCGCGCATATGAAGTTCGGACGTGAATGGGTTTCGGTTTGTCCCGAGCCGGTCCCCAAAAAGGGGGACTTGGCGGATGTGCGCCGAGTCCATCCACCCGGGAGAGACCCTGCTGCAAGAGTTCCTGCACCCGACGGGCATCACCCAGTACCGGCTGGCCCAGAGCATCTGAGTGCCCACCCGGCTGATCAACGAGATCGTGCACGGCAAGCGTGCGATCTCCCCCGACACCGCGCTGCGCCTTTCGCGCGCGCTCGGAATCTCGGACCGGTTTTGGATGAACCCGCAGAGCCGCTACAACCTCGACATCGCCGTCGCTGCGCATGCCGAAGAATTCGATCGGATCAAGCTACTGCTCTCCCCTCGGGCAGGAGCGGGACCACCAGTAGATAGGGCTCGGACGCCAGTAACCTACTGGCATCTGAGCACTGGTCACCCCAACCGGATTCGAACCGGTGTTACCGCCGTGAGAGGGCCAATCAGAACTTTGCGACGACCCCTCTTACTTTGGAATTCCGCCAATTTACAATCATCGGAGTCGTCTACGACGTTGCTCGATAACGTTGGTATTCGCTGAAGTGTGGGCAGGATGTGGGCAAACGTCGCTTCCCTTAGTCACTCGCCCACGTCGTCGGCGCTGGGGTCAAAATCAGGTGACACCACCGGAAGTTGCCAGCTATGGCTTACGAGGTACTTCAGCGTGATCGTATTGCTGGCGTGTCTAGCTAAGGCGTCAGCAACGACCTTCGTACTTCCACCCGCAACCAAATATCCAAGCGACAGTAGCCGGACGAGAAGCGGATCACTCGTACTGTCCAGGCGGCTAACAATGGAAACCCGCGCATCCTTGGGCCGGCTCAACGCAAGCCTATGTACCGCCACAGCGACTTTCTGGAGATTTGAGCTCTCTGCCAGCCAACGCGCCAGGATGGAATTCGAGCCGTCCGTGAGTTCCGACGATGGAATTACTAAGGCGTGTTGCGCAGAGACCCAATCGAGATGTGGCCAGCTCGATGCCTCCGACTCCACAAACCAATCCTCGAACTGGAGATTCGCCCAAATATCATTGCGCCACGCGGCGGATAAATATCGACCTACGTTGTCGGCCGCGTGCGGCAAATGATGAGCAGCAGCCATCCATTCGCTCGACCTGTCGTACGCGTCGTAGTGCCGCAGGCTGCGAAGAACGAGGCCGGCAAAGGATCTCGATTGCCCGGTCGGGTTGGCAAGGACTTCCGCCTCTGCGGCAAGCAGTTCGTCTGCGTCAAAAATCGTTGAGAACATGTCGTCGTAGTCGCCGCCGCCGGAGTCAATTATCGGCACTTGGATCAGGCGCTGCGCGTCCTTTTCAAAAATTTCTGAACTCTCTGAACCAGTGAGCAGTTTCGTCTTGGATGCGTTCATTTCAAGGCCGGTGTGCCGCCCGTGCTCCTGGAGTAGCACCAAGAGGCCGTAGAGCTCGGCTTCCGGACCTTCAAAACTTATGTCGTCCATCCATCGTCGGGCGTTGGTAATCCTGCCAGCGTCTAGCGCCGAGCCAAGCAGATCATCAACATCACGCATGGCTACTTGGGCGAGAATGGAGGACGCCGTACTGCGCTGAGGCAGCCCTCTGCGGGTTGTTAGGTTGTTATGTGCTCTCAGGACGCGGCGGATGATGTCGACAGGCGCGCCGTCCCCGACAATGTCGACGATTTGAAGCACAAGATCCTCGATGTCGACCGACGCAAAGAACGACGTTACGTCGGTCTGTGCTGCGTGCTCAGATGTCGAAATGGCGGATTGGCTGGCACGATACAAAGCCCATTCGTCCGCAGTCTTAGTCAGAGCGGTGTCGCGTACACGCCATCCGAAAACCCAATCTGGCAATGCTGAATGCAATTTCGGAGCGAGAGCGCTTGCGGCGGCGGCGTACGCCAGGCGACTTTGAACATCTTGAATTACCGCGGGTCGAATTCCGATGTACGACTTCGGGACGTCGAACACGTGAAACGCCGGCTCGTGCCCCAGGATATAGCGCTTGCCATCCTTGACTACTCCCAAGTCTCCCGGACCAAGTGACGAAGCGAATTCAGCATTGCATTCAGGCCAGCCCCATGGGTCACGGTACCAATCGCCGTATTTTTCGAGGTTGCACAGCCGCGCTGCGGCCTCTATATCAAGATCCAGAAATGGCAAGTTGGCCCAATCGTTGTCGCAACGTGTCGTCGATGTTAGCGACGCCCATTGCATCAATATGCACCATTGTTCGGCACGCTGATGATGCCGAGGACCACCACAGTGCAATACGGCAGACGCTGGAGCCGGGGCCACTTGACTTCGATCGTTATGCGGCCGGAGCCGACTTCATGATCACGAGGAATGCTTCGATAAACTTCTGCCATGCCCCGACCATGGTCCGCCAACGCGTTGAAGCGACTAGGGAACTGCATTCGCGACGGAGCTCCTGTGCCAGACGGCTTACCGGGCTACAGCGAAGTCATGCTCTGGTACACCGACATGGCGGCAGTCGTCCAGCAGAAAATCGCAAGTCAGGACTGGGCAGAAATACTGCCGGGCAGAAGCATTGAAGTTACCTCGCGACCAAAAACTATCGACACTCTGCGCCAGAAGCTCGTTCGCGATCACAACACTCCTCTACCGAACATTCAGGACGTGGCTGGAGTGCGCTTTGAGGCGGAGATGTCTTTGGACGAGCAGGATCTTGTCGTCTCGAAAATCGTCGATCTATTCGATCATGATCCAGCTACGTCAATTCACGACCTGCGGGAAAACCCACATAGCGGGTATCGGGCCGTTCACATTTGGCTACGCTTCGATGGATCGGTCGAGCAATTGCATGGCCCTGTCGAGGTCCAAGTGCGCACGCACCTTCAGGGCCAGTGGGCCAACATGTACGAGTCTGCAGCGGACCTACTCGGACGCGGAATTCGCTATGAAGAGATGCCCGAGGACCCGGCGATCGCTAGATCGGTGGAAGCGCTCAAGAGCATCTCCATTGATCAAATTGTAGAATTAGAAAGCGTGCTAAACAGAATTGCGCAGGTCCGTTCGGAAATCGCTACTAGCCACGAGAGACTGACAGCCGCCAACGCAGAGTTGGCATCCCAACAGACCACTGAGGAGCGCCGCTCTTCAGTTCGCGAGTCTTTGGACACGGCCGCGATTAATCTGGTAACAATCAAGGGACTTGAAGAGCAAGCTAGAAGTATGGCTGTAGACCTACAAACACGGCTCCGAGCCCTTCGTGATACATTCCAACAACAGCGGACGAGGATGAGGTGAGCTGGATGCCAGGGTTTGTCGTCGAGTACAACCGTAAAAGCCACGACTGGAAAGTAACCGAGTACCCGGGATCTGCGGGCCATCGGGATGCGCTGCTCCGGAGGATTGAGCTCGAACGTGAGCGCACCAACGAGGAGTGGGAGATTGTGTCGCTCAACAGCGATTCTCTCGACACCATCAAGAAGACCCACGCTCGTTATTTCGAGGGCCACGAGCTAATCGACGCCTAATACCTTGGATATAGGGCAGTTCCTGTCCGCCGCATGTCCTAGATGAAAGACGCTCGCAAACAGATTGATATCCGTCGATCGCACCCGATTCCCTAACGGAGGGATCGAGCTCTCCGGACGAAATAAACCAAAAGCACCACTAGGCCCGACACGAACGCCGCAACAACTGTGACGCGCCAGCCTACGGAGTCTGGGACCGGCCGAACCGCCATTAGCGTGGTTGGCAAAACGATTCCCACAAGTGACAGATAAACAAGGGATAGAACTGCGCCGGTTACTCCGTCTGGCTTCGCGAATGATCGAGTCCTGGTCTCGATGAGGTCGATCTCGGCGTCTAACAAGCGAATGTCGCTCTCAAGCTGACGCTCACGATCGATTCTTGCCTCCTGTCTCCGCACTGGTGCCTGAGTGGAATTCGGGATGATCAGCGTGGACATATCGATCATTGATGAATACCCGAAGGGTCGAGGCAACGATTCCCGAACGGCTCGTGCCACGCGAGCAAAAAGTGTTTCAAACTCGGGCGGCACTTCGATCCCGGCGCTGCGCAGCTCTACAACCGTGCTCGGAAAGTTGTTGCGAGAGATGAATTGAGATGACAGCGCCGAGAATGCTTGTCCTGTCGCTTCGAGCAATTCAGCTGCAAAGGCGCGCATCTCGTCCTCGCTTGAGCCCAGGGGAGTGAATTCTTCGATCAATGATTCAGGATCGATTTCACCCTTCGCATCTACGACATCGTTCAGGTGATGTTCAAGGAACCATTCGCGAGACACCTGAAGTCTCACCGCTCTGACCTCGTCCAACTCGTTCCTCTTCAGCGATCTCCGTTGCGTAAGTTCCTCTCGACGTTGACCTACCGCCGCCCTCTCCGCGGAAAGCGCTATCAAGCGACTAACGAGAAAACCTCCGACGATCGCAACCAAGGCTGCAGCGGACTGTGCGGTGCTGGAAAGCAACCAGTTCGGATCGACCGTGAATTCGGCGACGATGGAGGGCATATGCATATTTTGTCAGCGCCTGACTAGGCACCCCCGCCAAACTTCATTCGTGAAGAGCCGCGACAGGTAGATTGACGACAGTCGACTCGGCAATCCATGCGCCCCCTTCGTCAAAGGTCACCGCCGATACGAGGAGCTCACGATCTCTTTGAAACATGAAGCGATCCGATTCGCGTCGCACGGCTCGATCGGCTCTGGAAGTGCAGAAGTACGCAATCGACGACACGTCGCCCATCTCTAGCCGTGATGAGTGGTTCGCGAGAATCTGCTTATAGCGTTGCCATGACTTCGGCGTCAGTTCGATCTCCACCAAGTCGATGCGTCCATCGCGAGAAGCAACACCGTCGGCCTGGTGATCCAGGAACGCTTCGGGCTTGCGATCGCGCGCCCACTCGAAGCCCGCAGCGAGATACCGAGCGGAAACGGCAGCGACTGCTACTTCATGACGGGTTGTCTGCCGCAATAGATTCGGTGGACGGTGTCCAGTGGCGAGACGAGTAGGAAACACGATCGAGCCGTCCACGTATGTAGGTCTAAGTCGCCCGATCAAGCCGACGCTCTCCAGCCTTGCCGACCACTGCTGGACCTTGCGGACGCTCACGGGCCGCCCCGCTCCAGAGAAGGCCCCCAGCGCCCATTGGAGGCCGTCACGATTCGCTACTTTGACTATGTCCAACCATCGAATCATCTCGTGGTCCCGGTCGGTCAGCTGCACAATGCGCCCCCACTTCCAATTCTTTTTTTGGCCCGTATTTCCGCCACCCCTCTATGTCCCAATCTCTTGCGATCGACGAAGGAGAGGGTGAGAGATTGGGACACGAGCTCTGCTCGGGGGTGGCGGAAATACGGGCCAAACCCGCCGTTACCCGGTCGTTTGGGTATTCGCGATCCACGCACGGTCAAACGCCGTACCTCGTCGCTCACGATCGGACTGTGCAACCGCGTGTCCATCCCCACCTCGCCCTTTGAGACTGGGGTCGATGTCACCGCCCCGACGTACATTCACTGCCATAACCACGGTAAGAAGGACGACTGTCTTTTGCGCTGCTCAAGGCCGATAGACGGGAAGGGACACGTCGATCATGGGATCAGTTACTCCATACCAGACTGTCGCGGGCAAGAGGTATCGCGTCCGCTACAGGAAGCCAGACACGTCGCAGACGGACAAACGCGGATTCCGGACTAAGCGCGAAGCCGAGCTGTTTCTCGCGAGCGGCGAGGTCTCGAAAAGCCGCGGCGCATACCTTGATCCCACCAAAGCTCGAATCACTGTGGGCGAATGGATGGCGCTTTGGATCTCATCTCGAAACGACCTGCGCGCGACCACTCGAACTCGAGTGATTGGAATCATCGACACCCACATCAATCCCAAACTCGGCTCGGTAGCAATCGGCGACCTCAACCGACTCCGCGTGCAGCAGTGGGCGTCGAGCATTCCTGGCGCACCCCAGACGGTACGTAAGACCGTCAATGTGTTGTCCGGTGCGTTGCAGCTCGCAATCGAGGATGGCAGGTTGTCAGCCAATCCAGCCGCCCGCCTGAAGCTACCCAAGACGATCAAAACATCGAAGCGCTATCTCAGCCACGATCAGGTGGCCGCCTTGGCTAAGAAGGTCAACGAACTACCGAACGGCAAGGCAAACGGCTACGGTCTCCTGATTCTTGTCCTCGCATATTGTGGGCTGCGATGGGGCGAGCTATCAGGACTTCGCGTGGGAGATGTCGATCTGGCCCGCGGTCGCATCATCGTTAGACAAACAGTGGTGATGGACAAGGGTCACCAGCGGATCGAAGCTCCAAAGGACTACGAGCACCGGTCTATCCCGATCCCAGCGTTCATGATCGAGCCGCTTCGAACGCAGATCGCGGGGCGCGCGGAGACCGCGCCAGTGTTCTTCGGGATACACACCAAAACATGGCTGCGCAATGCAAGCTTCCGTAAGAGCTGGTTCGACCCCGCAGCGACGTCGGTCGGCTTGGAGGGGATCACGCCTCACGAGATGCGACACACCGCCGCCAGCTTGGCCGTGAGTGCCGGAGCAAACGTGAAGGCTGTGCAAAAGATGCTTGGACACGCATCCGCCGTCATCACGCTCGACACCTATGCGGACCTCTTCGACCAGGACCTCGACACTGTTGCGGTCGCCCTTGATCGCGAAGCTATGCGCTCAAAGATCCGAGACCTTTGGCCCTAAGGCTGAAGTGGGACCTTCTCGAGGGCGGCGGGCTCGACTCCGTTGGCGAGTCTTTCCAACCGCGCTCGTGAGTCGAAGTAAAAAATGCGAGCGCTGCATCCTCAACGAAAGCCACAACAAAGGTGGGCACTTCGCTCGGCCGCGTGACAGCGTTAACGATGTCTAAGGCCGCTGAGATACAAAGAAGCACTCCGATAACGAGGCTCGCGCGCGGCCGCGCTGTCATTCGCCACCAATCCCGGCTTGGATGTGCGGGCTCTTCACGACCGCGGAATGTTCGAGTGCCTATATAGAAGGCGATGCCTTCCAAGATGGGACCGACGAAAATCTCAATCGGGTACGGCACGATTCGCGTAAACACGAACTGCTGTAGCAAAAGAATTGTCAAGAAGACAACGATCACAAAGAGGACTTTGTATCCGGTCCTCACGATTCGCATGGCGTGAGCCTATCGGTCACATCGAGAGCGAATGCGGTTACATCGATCACGGCTGGACTGGGCAGTGTCCTCGTCCACAGATGTGTGACTCGAATCTCCGCTTTGCGTTAGTAACGTGACGCGTTATGCTTCGTAAGTGATCCAGTCGTTCGCGGACAAGGACACCGAGCTCGTCTGGAATCGCACGCACGTCCGCAAATTCGGCGCCGACCTTCAGCGAATTGCCAACCGCAAGCTCCTGATCCTCGACGCGGCCGAAAACATAAACGACCTTCGAATTCCTCCGGGCAACCGACTCGAGCAGCTGCACGGTAACCGCCAAGGGCAGCACAGTATCCGCATCAACGACCAGTGGCGCATCTGCTTCACCTGGACATCGGCCGGTCCGGCAGACGTCGAGATCACCGACTACCACTGAGAGAGGAGAGACACATGGCAATCGCACATGAGCCCATCCACCCGGGAGAGATCCTGCTGGAAGAGTTCCTCAACCCGATGGGCATCACCCAGTACCGGCTCGCCCAGACGATCTCCGTGCCCGCTCGGCGCATAAACGAAATCGTGCACGGCAAGCGTGCAATCTCCCCCGACACTGCGCTGCGCCTATCTCGCGCGCTCGGAACCTCAGACCGCTTCTGGATGAACCTGCAGAGCCGCTACGACCTGGACATCGCCGTGGCCGCACACGCCGACGAGTTCGATCGGATCAAGCCGCTGCTCTCCGCCTGAATACGTGCTGGAGCGCAAAAAAGGCCCGGACGCCAGCGAATTACTGGCATCCGAGCGGTGGTGACCCCAACCGGATTCGAACCGGTGTTACCGCCGTGAGAGGGCAGCGTACTAGGCCGCTATACGATGGGGCCGTCACGACAACTTTACGAGTATGCCATATGGCGCGAAGACCCGCCAAACAGTGCAGGTCCCGGCTCTAGGCCGCCGTCTTCTTCCTGTCGCCGCCGACAATCGACAGCGGGGATGTCACAGACTCGAGGCCCTTGCGCGCGGCATCCACTCCGAAGATGAGTGCGATGATCCCGCCGACGATCATGACGCCGGCTCCGACATAGTCGCCCGCGACCAGCGGTCCACGATCCTTGCCGTCTCCGACGAGCGCACCGAAGATCACCGGGCCAAGCGCACCGAAGATCTGGGCGACCGCGAAGAAGTAGGAAATCGCCTGGCTCCTGATCTCCAGCGGGAAGATCTCACTCACGGTCAGGTACGCGCTTGATGCTCCGGCCGAGGCGAAGAAAAATGCCACGCACCAGAACGTCACCTGCAGCGGCGCATTCATCGCACCGATGCTGAACAGGAATGCGGAGACCGCGAGCACGATGCCAGACAGGCCATAGGTCAGGAAGATCATCTGACGTCGCCCCCAGCTGTCGAACAGTCGACCGAGCACGAGGGGCCCGACAAGGTTGCCGATCGCGAAGGGGAAGAAGTAGTACGGAGTCTGCCCCACGGGGATCTTGAAGAAGTTCTCAAGCACGAGCACATAGGTGAAGAAGATCGCGTTATAGAGGAACGACTGCGTGATCATCATCGTCAGGCCGACCAGTGTGCGCTTCGGGTAGTCGATGAATAGCACGTGAGCGATGCGACGAAACGGGATGCTGCCGGTCGCGACTACCTCGATCGCCTCCGAGTCCGGCACCTCCTCGAGCGTGTAACCGTTGTCGCGCACCCGTTGCTCGATGTCCTCGACGGTCTTCTCCGCCTCATCCTGACGGCCGTGCGTCATCAGCCAGCGCGGAGACTCCGGGATGTGACGACGCAGGAAGATGATGATGATTCCGAGCACCGGGCCGATGAAGAACGAAAGCCGCCAGCCGATGTTCGTGCTGAAGTCGTTGAGGAAGATCAGGTTCGCAAAAGCTCCCAGGGCGGCACCGCCCCAGTATGTGCCGTTGATGGCGATGTCGACGTGTCCGCGGTACTTGCGCGGGATGAGTTCGTCGATCGCCGAGTTGATCGCCGCGTATTCGCCGCCGATGCCCAGCCCGGCAACAAATCGGAAGATGAGCAGGAACCACACCGCAGGCGACAGGCCGGCAATGGCGCTGCCCGCGAGGTAGATGAACAGCGTCAGGATGAAGAGTTTGCGCCGTCCAAGTTTGTCGGAGAGCCGACCGAACACCAGAGCACCGACGACCTCGCCGACCAGGTAGATAGTTCCGACCCAGCCGACCTGCGCCGAGGTCATGTGGAACTCGGTTTTGAAGCCCGCGTTGCTCACGATCTGAATCTCGAGGCCATCCAGAATCCACGAGATCCCGAGGCCCACGACGACCATCCAGTGGAACCTCGCCCAGGGCAGGCGGTCCATCCGTGCCGGCACGAGACTGCGATGGGACGTCTGGCCGCCGCTCTTAGCTGGCGCTGAAGTCGACATGGATCCTCCTGAACAGCGCGACCGACATCGGCCGACCGTTTCACGCTAACCAGCAGCCCCAAATATTTCTTGGCGTTGACTTTTGGTCGCGCGGAGGATAGTTACGCGGCGGCGTTGGCCGTCGTCGTTGCGCTGCCTTCGGTCTCGGCAACCGGCGGAGCGAACACCTTCAGCGCGCCCGGCTTGACCTCGATGTCGATGGGCAGGGGCGCAAAGCGCTCGCCATCGGTATATGCGACGACGTTCTCGGCCTCGATGCGGATCTTCTTAGCCTTGATGATCTTCACGCGGGGATCCTGGATGTGAGTTCCCGCGAACACCTTCGGGAAGATTCGCAAAAACTGGATTCGAGTCAGCGGGCCGACAACCAGGATGTCGAGAAGACCGTCGTCGACAATCGCGGTCGGTGTGACCTTCATCCCGCCACCCAGGGAGACGCCATTTCCGACGGACATCATCATGCCCCCCGATTCGAAGGTCTCGCCGTCGTGGGTGATCTTGTACTGGATCGGCGCGAGAGTCACGAGCTCGCGCAGCATCGCGAGCGTATAGCGACTTGCCCCCTTGGGATGTCGCCACGTGTTGGCGCGCTCGTTCACGATCGAGTCGAACCCGGCGGAGAGCATGCAGCCGAACCAGCGGGTCTCGCCCGCTGCATCCGTCACGAGTCCGGCGTCGATGACCCGGGCGGGATAGCGCAGCGCCTCGATGAGTACGTCGAGCGCCGCCTCCTGGTTTTCGTGCGGGATGCCCAGCGAGCGAGCCATGTCGTTGCCGGTGCCGGCGGGGATGAGGCCGAGCGGCACGCCGGTTCCTGCGACCAGATTGACACCGAGGTTGACCATGCCATCGCCGCCGACGACGATGAGCGCATCCGGCTTCTTCGTAATCTCGCGTTTGGCGGATGCGATGAGTTCCGCGTAGGTCGGCTCGAGCAGATCAATGACGTTGTGGCCAAGACCGCGCAGCTTGTCGACCATGGTCGCGCCGACACCGCGGTTGGCACCAAATCGAGCGGACGGATTGATGGCGACGACAAGTCGCTTGGGTTTCGCAGACTTCGGGTCCGACGGCGGCGTCATGTCCTGATTATGGCGTCAATTCGACCTCCATCAACTCTTTTCAGGAGTTTCTGTTGCTGCCGAGACTCAAGTCGAGTGCGAACTAGACAGGGGCCTCATCCGTCACGAAAGTTCCTGAAAAAGGTATTAGAGGCGGAGGCGACGAAGGAGCTGCGCATTGAGCGCGACGACGACGGTCGAGATCGACATCAACAGAGCGCCGACAGCGGGCGCGAGGAGGACTCCGGCGCCAAACAGAACGCCGGCAGCGAGCGGGATACCGACGATGTTGTAGCCCGCACCCCAGACGAGGTTCTGCAACATCTTGGCGTACGTCGCGCGAGACAGTTTGATCACGCGCGCGACGCCTCGGGGATCGCTCGACGCGAGGATGACACCGGCCGACTCAATCGCAACATCCGTGCCCGCGCCGATCGCGATGCCGACATCGGCTCTTGCGAGGGCGGGCGCGTCGTTGACGCCATCGCCGACCATCGCGACCTTGACGCCCGATTTCTGCAGCCGCTCAACAACGTCCGACTTGTCTGCGGGCAGCACCTCGGAGAAGATCTCGTCGATCCCGAGCTGTCCGCCGACCCAGCGTGCGACCTCGGCGGTGTCGCCGGTCAGCATGGCCACGCGGATGCCGCGTGCCTTGAGCCGCGCGACCGCATCCGCGGACTCCGGTCGAATCACGTCAGCAAGCGCGATCATCCCGAGCACACCGGGTCTCTGCTCCGATCCCTGCGGCCCGCGAGGGGTGCGCACCACGTAGACGACCGTCTTGCCATCAGCCGCGGCATCCCGCGATGCGTGCACGAGCAGGGGGTCCAGATGGATGCCGCGCTCGGTGAGCAGGCGGGGGGCCGCGATCGTGACCACCGCTCCGTCGATTGTCGCTTCGACCCCGCGGCCGGCGAGCGACTCAAACTTCGCGATTCGCAGCTTGGGCAGCTTGCGCGCGGCCGCGTCACTCACGATCGCGCGAGCAATTGGATGCTCGGACCGGGCCTCGACCGCAGCAGCAAGTTGCCGCAGCTCATCCTCGGTCGCCGCGCCAACCGGCACAACTTCCGTCACGCCCTGGCGACCCTCCGTGAGCGTCCCCGTCTTGTCGAAGAGTACGACGGAGACGAGGCGGGCGTCCTCAAGCGCGGCGCGACTGCGGATCAGGATGCCGTTCCGCGCCCCGAGCGATGTGGAGATCTGCGCGACCAAGGGGATCGCGAGGCCCAGCGCATGCGGACACGCAATCACGAGGACGGTCACGACGCGCTCGAGAACAAAGTTGGGGTCGGTTGGCAGGATCAGGTACCAGACTCCCGCCGTGATGATCGCGGCACCGACGGCGATGTAGAACAGCCAACCGGCGGCACGATCGGCCAGGATCTGAGCACCCGACTTGCTCGCCTGTGCCTCAGCAACGAGTTTCATCACGCCGGCGAGTGCCGTGTCGTCGCCGACGTTTGTTACTCGGATGGTCAGCGCCCCCGACCCGTTGATGCTGCCAGCGACAACCGACGAACCGACCGACTTCGCCACCGCGGCGCTCTCGCCGGTGAGGAGAGCCTCGTTGACGTCAGACTCGCCCTCGGTCACCTCGCCATCTACTGGCACGCTCCCGCCAGGACGCACCAGGACGAGATCCCCGACCGCGGTCTGCGCGACTGGCATCGACATCACGTGGTCGCCATGGACCACGTCCGCAACATCCGGGATCAAAGTGGCGAGCTCGCCGAGCGCATCCCCCGTTCGCATGACGGCTGCCATCTCGATCCAGTGCCCAAGCAGCATGATGGTGATGAGAGTCGCGAGCTCCCACCAAAAGTCCATGCCAGCGAGGCCGAGGGTGACGGCTGCGCTGTAGCCGAACGCGACCACAATCGCGAGCGAGATCAGCAGCATCATGCCGGGCTTGCGGGCACGCAGCTCGGACCAGCCGCCGGCCAGGAAGATACGGCCGCCGTAGATGAAGATCGCAAGACCGAAGACTGCGGGAATCCACTCGCTGCCCGGGAACCGCGGACCAGTCAGATGCAGGATGTCCTGCAGCCCGGTGCTGAAGACGAGCGTCGGCACAGTCAGGATGAGGCAGACCCAGAACAGCCGACGGAACTGCGCGACGTGGTCGTGGTGGTCGTGCCCGGACCCGGAGCTTGCCGAGGGGTCGCCCCCGTGACCGTGGTCGTGCGCAGCGAATCCTCCGACGGACTCCGGGACCGCGATCTGCTCGGAGTCCCCGACGGTCACAGACGTCTCATCCATCACTGCCCCCTGTTGTTCGTCAACTCGAAGACGGTCAACAGTTCGGTCACTGCAGCCTCGCGTTCGTCCCCGCCCGCTTCGAACATATCGGTCACATGGGTCCGCAGGTGATTTTCCACCAGAAGTTTGTTGAGCGATCGCAGAGACTTCTGCACCGCAAGCGACTGGGTGATGATGTCGACGCAGTAGTCCTCGTTGTCAATCATCTTCTCAAGTCCTCGAAGCTGGCCCTGCAGGATGCGGCTGCGGTGCAGCGCGCGCTTCTTGATGTCTGCGATCATCCATCCAGCATACCCCCTAGGGGTATGCTGATCCGGCGGCGGCGCTAGGCTCGGAGCATGCGCATTACCAAGTACGAGCACGCCTGTTTCGTGGCATCCATTAGCGAGAAGAAGCTCATCGTCGATCCGGGATCCTTCACCGTCCCCCTGCCAGACACCAACAACGTCGTCGCCGTCGTCATCACACACGAGCACGCCGATCACTGGACGCCAGAGCATCTTCAACGCATCAAGGAGAACAGCCCGGACGTCAAGTTCTTCGGCCCGGCCGGCGTCGTCGCCGCGGCAACCGACTTCGAGATCGAGGCGGTGGAGGATGGCCAGAAGATCGAGCTCGATCCATTCACTCTCGAGTTTTTCGGCGAGAACCACGCGCAGATCCACTCCTCGATTCCGATCGTCGACAACGTTGGCGTGCTGATCAACGGGTCCGTCTTCTATCCTGGCGACTCCTTCACCCTGGGGCCGGTTGGCGTTGACCTGCTCGCGGTTCCGGCCAGCGCTCCCTGGCTCAAGATCGGCGAAGTGATGGACTATGTCGCGGCGGCAAAGCCGAAGCGCAGCTTCGCGACGCACGACATGATCAACTCCGTGATCGGAAACCAGATGGCCGCAGCTCGCATCACGGCTGTGACCGAGCAGGGCGGCGGCGAGTTCGTTGCGCTGTCACCGGGCGACTCCGTCGAAATCTAGGAACTTCTCGTAAATGAGCGTGACGACGCGGGACGAACGCGCGCCGCGCAGTCGCTGGCGCGCCCTGTTCTGGGCCATCCCGGTTGCCCTGGCTGTGATGGTCGTTGTCGTGCTCGTCGCGAAGTACCTCCGCGACCTTGCCGCGGTGCAGTCATTCATGACGACATATCCCGGCGACTCGGCGTTGCCTACGGGCACTCCCGTCGGGTTCCCCGCTTTCGTTGAATGGCAGCACGTTCTCAACTCATTCTTTCTGCTGTTCATCCTCCGGTCCGGCTGGCAGATTCGAAGCAAGAAGCGGCCGACGGCATTCTGGATCCGCCGCAACGACGGCGCGATTCGCACCTCCAACCCGCCGGTGCGAATCGGAATCGGTACCTGGCTGCACCTCGCCGTCGACGCACTCTGGCTGCTCAACGGCGTGGTGTTCTACGTATTGGTCTTCTGCACGAGCCAGTGGACGCGAATCGTCCCGACGAGATGGGACATTTTCCCGAACGCGATCACCACAGCGATTCGGTACGCTTCGCTGAACTGGCCGACGAACGACGGATGGTCGAACTACAACGCGCTCCAACTCATCAGCTACTTCGTGACTGTCTTCGTCGCGGCTCCGCTGGCGATCGCGACCGGCGTTCGGATGATGCCGGGACTCGCACATCGTCTCCGCGGGCTCGACCGGGTGTTCCCCGTTCGTGTCGCCCGCGGCGTCCACGTTGTCGTGATGGTCTACTTCGTTGCGTTCATCATCGTGCACGTAACGCTCGTCCTCGCGACCGGGGCGCTGCGCAATCTGAACCACATGTACGCGGGGCGAGACGATCAGAGTTGGATCGGCTTCGTCATCTTCGCCTTCACCGTCGTTCTGATGATTGTGCTGTGGTTCCTGGCAAAACCTTCGGTAGTCGCGCGGCTCGCGGGGCTAACCGGAACCGTGCGCCGGTAGCGTGGAGTGATGAGCCAACGCGAGCATCGGTTCGCCGCCGTCGTTTTCGACATCGGCGAGACTCTGCTCGATCGCACGCGCGAGTACGCCGCGTGGGCCGAATTCTTCGGGGTGCCCGCCCACACGTTTTCGGCGGTGTTCGGGGCGATGATCGCGCGGGGAGCATCCGTATCCGACGTTCTGGACTTCTTTGGAGACGGGGTCGACGCCTCGGCGCTGTTCGCTCGGCGAGCCGCCGCGGACGGCGCTGTCGTGATCGACGACCGCGACCTCTATCCCGATGTGCGCGCCGTCATCCGAGATCTCCACGAGCTGGGCTACGTCGTCGGCATCGCAGGGAACCAGCCTGCGATGGTTAGCGAGCAGTTGCGCGCGCTCGAGCTGGGCGCCGACTTTCTCGGATCGTCATCAGAATGGCGCATCGCGAAGCCGTCACCCGAATTCTTTCTGCACGCCGCGAGCGAGGCTGGCGCACTCCCTGCCGACACCGTCTACGTCGGTGACCAACTCGACAACGATGTGGTCGCGCCGCAGCGCGCCGGGCTCACCTCGGTTCGAATTCTTCGGGGGCCGTGGGGCTGCCTGAACCGCGACGCGGACGCGGAGGCCGGATGCCTCGCCATCATCCGCTCACTCACCGAACTTCCTGGCCTGCTGGGTGTTCGGCAGAATCATAGATAGCGGTCGTAGATTTCACGAGATACGTTCAGGTCGACCACGGTGGCGCCTGGCGAAGGGAACACAAGGAATGCACCAGACGGCGCTCATACTGCCGCATCGCTCGGCCAAGCCGCGAACGAGCGGAGTCACCATGATGATCGACGGCGGCCTTCCCACCCGACAGTTCACGGATGTGATCGAGAGCCACACCGATCTCGTCGACGTCGTCAAATTCGGGTGGGGAACAAGCCTGGTGACGGCCGGCCTGCAAGCCAAGGTCGACGCGTGCAAAGCGAACGGCGTCGACTATTACTTCGGCGGCACGCTGTTCGAGAAGTTCCTCGTCCAGGACAAGGTCGACGACTGGCGACGCTTCATCGACTCGTACGGCGTAACGACCATCGAGATCTCGAACGGCACGATCGACCTCTCCAACGAACTCAAGGCCGAGTATGTCGCCCGGTTCGCGCACGACTACCAGGTGTTCAGTGAGGTCGGCCTGAAGGACAGCGCAAAATCGGCGGAGATGGATGCCGACGAGTGGCTGCGCGACATCCGTGAGGATCTGGCTGCCGGCGCGGTCAAGGTCATCACCGAGGCGCGCGAAAGTGGCACGAGCGGAATCGCCGGCGCGAACGGCGACCTGCGCGGCAACATCATCGACGACATCCTGGCGTCGAACATCGACGTCGACAACCTGATGTTCGAGGCGCCCACTAAGGCACTGCAGATCTACTTCGTCGAGCGGGTTGGCACCAACGCCAACCTCGGCAACATCGCGTCGACCGACCTGGTGCCCCTCGAAACCCTTCGGCTGGGGCTGCGTGGCGACACGCTAATGACAATGGAGGAACGAACCAATGCGTGAATCAAAAGACGCGTTTCATCTGGCTATCCCGACCCACGATCTGGACGCCGCATACGGCTTCTACGTCAAGGGCCTCGGCTGCAAGCTCGCGCGGCGCTACGACGACCGCATTACGCTCGACTTCTTCGGCGACCAGGTCGTCTGTCACCTGGCCCCGGACAAGATCGAGCCGGCCCCTGAAATGTATCCGCGGCACTTCGGCGTCACTTTCCGTGACGCGGACGACTGGCGTCGGCTGGTCGCTCTCGCCAAGAATCGAGACCTGAACTTCTTCGTCGAACCGTTCCATCGCTTCGAGGGAAAAGTCGAAGAGCACGAGAGTTTCATGCTGCAGGACCCCTCGGGCAACCTGTTGGAATTCAAGTACTACGCCGACCCGCGGATGATGTATTAGTCGACTCGCCATCGGCACGAGTTGTACTGATCGGGAACACACAGTTAAATCATTGAGAGCATCATTACGTTTTGTTACGTAAACAGAGCGCACGGGAGTCTTCGATGATTGTGAACCAAACCTACGAGTCGTGCCTTTCCCAGGCCTCGTATCTGATTGCCGACGAGAGTACTCGCATGGCGGTGGTCGTCGACCCGCTGCGCGACATCGACCAGTATCTGGATGCCGCGCGCGAGCACGACCTCACGATCGTTGGCGTGATTCTGACTCACTTCCACGCGGACTTCGTGGCCGGTCACCTCGAACTGGCGGATGCGACCGGGGCCTGGATCGGGCTCGGCGACCGAGCGCGCCCAGAGTATGACGCCCGTCTGCTTGCGGACGGCGAGCGCATCAGTCTCGGCGACGTGACCCTCGAGGTTCTCGCCACACCCGGCCACACGCCCGAGTCGATCAGCGTTCTGGTCTACGAGCACCGCGATGACGAGGTCGCATACGGCGTGCTGACCGGTGATTCCCTGTTCGTCGGCGATGTCGGTCGGGTCGACCTGCAAGCCAGCTTCGGTGCCGACCCACTCGAGCTCGCGCACGAGCAATTCGATACCATCCAGGCCAAGCTGATGGCGCTTCCGGATGCCGTGCGCGTCTTTCCGGCACACGGCGCGGGCTCGGCCTGCGGCAAGAACATCTCGGAGGATCGCGACTCGACCATCGGTCGCGAGCGCGCCACAAACATCGCGTGCCAGCCGATGGGAGTTGACGAATTCGTCGCGATGATCACCAACGGGCAGCCACCGGTGCCCGAATATTTCGTCGAGGATGCTGCGCTCAATCGCCAGGTTCATGACCTGTTCCGCGAGCATCGACTGCCCCCGCTCGGTGCGGACGCCGCGTTCGAGGCCCGCGGCCACGAGGGCGTCGTCATCCTCGATACCAGGGACGTGGAAACGTTTGTGCTCGGTCACATCCCAGGATCGCTCAACGTCCCGCTGGCGGGTCGGTTCGCGGAGACCGCCGGGATGTTCCTTGACTTCCACGGGGCATCCGTGATCCTGGTCTCGGATGCCGGAACGGAACTGCAGGCCGAGCGCCGACTCGCTCGAGTCGGATTCGACCGAGTCACGGGCTACGTGCCCGCGGAGACGCTTCGCCAGCTCGCCGACAGCGGCAGGCTCGAGACGAACGAGCGGATCAACGCCGAGGATGTCGAGCAGCAGCGCGCGGACGACGACACTGTATTTGTCGACGTGCGTGGTCCAGGCGAGTACGAGGATGGGGCCATTGCCGGCTCGATCAACATCCCGTTGCCCGAACTCGCGGCTCGCGTTGACGAACTCAGCCGCGACACTCGCCTGGTCATCAATTGCGCGGGGGGATGGCGCTCCGGCGTCGCCACCAGCTATCTCAAGGCGAACGGCTTCACCGCATCCGATGTCCGCGGCGGATACGACGGCTACGCAAAGGTCGCGGCCAGGGCCTAACTATCGACGGCACACTCCCGCGACCATACTTGGGGAGGACGTCCGAGGAAGGTGGCGACTCATGGCTGACGAATCGACTAACCCGTCTGTTCCCCCGAGCGGTACCGGATGCGTCGACTGTGAGGCGGTCAGCGGCTGGTGGTTCCATCTGCGGCGATGCGCCGAGTGCGGCCATATCGGATGCTGCGACTCATCGCTCGCGAAACATGCAACGGCACACGCGACGGCTACCGGACATTCGATAATCCGGTCGTTCGAGCCCGGCGAGGACTGGTTCTTCGACTACGTGACTGCGGGCTATATCGACGGGCCGGCGCTAGTCGATCCTCAGAGCCATCCTCGCGATCAGACCACGCCCGGGCCTGCGTCCCGAGTACCTGCGGACTGGCAGGCCCAGCTGAGCGCGGCCCAGTAGAGAATGCTCGGTGACGCGATTGGCGATGGTGGAATCGCTTCAGTCTCGCAAAAAACCGCGTATTTCTGAGGCTTTCATGACCTGAGTCTTCCGGCTGATACCGGTTCCTAACCTGTTGGTCCCTATACTTCCGGGCCGTCGTGCGCTGACTCAGCGTCCCGCCTGGAGCATCCGACGTGCGCGGTCGATCACCGGCTTATCAACCATCGCGCCGTCGACCGCGAGCACAGCACCGCCCGACTCAGATGCCTCGATGATCTTCCGCGCCCACTCGAGTTGCTCCCGCCTTGGCGACATGGCCGCTTCGATGACCGACACTTGCGCCGGATGGATGCACAACTTCCCGGTGAAGCCCAGGCGACGCGCCAATTCGGTCTCTTCTCGTAAGCCGGCCTCGTCGACCAGTTGAGAGTGGACGCTGTCGACGGGACCCGCCAGACCGGCCGCGGCTGAGGCAAGCACCAGACTGGTGCGAGCGTGACCGAGCGCCTCACGGTCCAGCGGGTCCACGCCCAACTCAGCCGCGAGGTCGAAACTTCCGAAGACGAGCCTCGAGACGCCCGGCGTCGCGGCGATAGCTCGTGCGTCGAGAATCCCGGCCGCAGTCTCGACTAGGGCAAGGAGCGGTGTCCCCATCGCCTCAAGCGAGCGGCCGACCTCGGTCAGGGCGATCCCCGCCTCGGCCTTCGGCACCATGACTGCGGATGCGATGGCGCCCAGTTTCTCAAGATCCTCCCGGTGCCACTGCGTCCCGGCGGCGTTGATGCGGACCGCTGCGGCGGCCTGCGCCAGGTACTCGCGAACCGAGCGTCTAGCCTCCGCTTTGGAATCGGGCGACACAGCGTCTTCCAGGTCCAGGACGACCAGGTCGGCACCAGAGGCCGCCGCTTTCCTGAAACGGTCCGGCCGTGAGCCGGGCACGAAAAGGATTGTTCGGGCGACGCGTGGATCCACAAGACCTCCGTTTGTTTGTTTCGTAAGGGCAGGGAAGAGGGACGGGGCCGTTACGAGCCGCCGGACATTGGCGTGACCGCGGTCCGCCGGAACGGATGTCGCGGTGTCCCTCGCACACCTGCCGCAACCACGAAGAGACATCCGGCGAGTTCCTCTGTTGCCGACGTGCCAGGGATTGCCGGGTGATCAGTCGCCGACGTGGTGATGAACAGCTGATCGAGGCCCGCTCCGCCGAACTCGCATGACGTCGCTTTGCTTACCGGAAGGCTGACCGTCGTATCGAGTTCACCCGACGGTAGATAGCGACAGACCACGCCACCGCCGGAGATCGCAACCCAAACACCGCCTTCTTCATCCACAGTCAGACCGTCTGGTACTCCTGGTCCGGTCCACTGCGCGAAGACCCGCGGGGAGGTTATCTCGCCCGAGCCCGGATCGCACGCGAAAGCGGTCACCGTGTCGGCGGCCGAGTCGACCAGGTACAGAATTGCCCCGTCCGGGCTCCAGCCGATGCCGTTTGCCACGCCGAATCCGTCCGCTGCAACCGTTCCTCGAAGGTCGGGCCCGACCCGATACAGGCAGCCGTCCCTGCCGCCGTTCCACTCCGCGGAGAGTGATCCGACCCAGAGCCGACCGGCGCTGTCGCAGTTGGCGTCGTTAAGCCGCGTGCCCGGCGCTTGCAGCATAGTGACAACGTCGTGAACGACTCCGGTGGCTTCGTCGAGTACTCCCACGCCGTCCGGCGTGACGGCCACCAACCCGCCGGAGTCATCGGGCAGGACTATGCTCACCGCGCCGCCGAGCGCTGTTGACACCGACCGCCCTGATGCCGGGTGAAACGAATGAAGCACCGCCGAGCGCACGTCAACCCATAGCAATCGACCCTCGTCCGGCAACCAAACCGGAGCTTCTCCTAGCCGCGCTGAAACCCGCGCAGCGAGCCCTGCCGAACGCCGCTGCGTCATTCCGACGAGGATCCGATGTCGCCGTCTTCGATGTCGCGCAGGATGCCGCGCGCGGTGACGACTCCGTGGTCATTACGCACCGACAGTTCGGTTGATCGCGCGCCTCGCGTCCCGCCCACGATGAGGCCCTCGCCGAGGTACAGCGGCGCAGTGAGCCGATAGTCCAGCGTGCACGCCGCCGGAATCTCGCCCAGACGAGCGGCGTACTCCGTCATGAGCAGCGCCTGAAGCGGGCCGTGAACGACCAGGCCGGGATGGCCCTCCACCCGTCGCGCGAAATCCCCGTCGTAGTGAATGCGATGGCTGTTGTGGGTGAGGGCCGAGAAACGGAACAGATACACCGGGTCGATGGGCACCGACCACTCCTCCGGGCTGATGGGAACCAGCGGCTGGGCCGCGTCCTCGTGCCTGTTTGCCCCACGAGCTCGGTAAACGAGCTCCTGCTCTTCGTGCACCACGACCTTGCCCGACTGGGTTATCTCGTGGACAACCGTCGCCAGGAAAAACGATCCGGATTTTCCGGTCTTTTCCGACCAGCGCGCCAGGCGCGTGCGTCTCGTTGCAGGAGCGTCTACGCGCAATGGCGCCAGGCGCGTCACCCGTCCGCCAGCGAACAGTCGCTGGGCGCCGGGAAAGGGAGGCGTCGGGATGCCCTGGGCGGGATGGCCGTCTGCGCCCAATTCGTCTTCGCGCGGGTTCTCGAGCAGGAAGAACCAGTGCCACAGCAGCGGGATACCGTCGGTCTTCCAAGCGGATTCTTGGTCCAGCGACAGCAGCGCCGCCGCCTCCGCGAGCGTCTCGGAGTGCAGCTGACCGGTTCGTTCGAGCTCGTCCGCCGACATCTAGTTGCCCTTCCC
The DNA here is from genome assembly GCA_036271875.1 of Galbitalea sp. Classification (GTDB taxonomy): domain Bacteria; phylum Actinomycetota; class Actinomycetes; order Actinomycetales; family Microbacteriaceae; genus Galbitalea. The sequence goes on along the minus strand of DATAZU010000015.1, from coordinate 63,505 downwards.
GCTGCCGGTAGGCCGCGAGTCCGACACGACGCCCCGGGAGATCAGCGCCCCGACGTCCTCGCTCGAAAGCCCGAGCGAGTCGAATATGTCGACGGAGTCCCCTCCGAGTTCGGGGGTGCTCGCCGACGTCGGCGCCGCTGGGGCGAGTGAGCCGACGAGCGGCAGGGTCGGCAGGAGCACGCTGTGCCCGTCGAAGGACGTTGAGTATGTCTTTCCCGGTGCGCGCACGTGCGGATCCTGGAGCACATCGGCGAAGTCGTTGACGGGCGCGGCCGGCACTCCGGCGCCTTCCAGCATGGCGAGAACCTCCGCCCGCGGGTAGCGCGAGATCGCCTCATCCGCGATGGAGTTGACGTAGTGCTTACGCGCGAGGCGCTGCGCACTGGTCGCGATCGAGGTGTCGGCAAGCACATCCGGAAGCTGCATGACCTCGCAGAAGGCCCGCCAGAACGCGTCGTTGATGACGCCAAGGAAGATCCACTTCTTGTCCAGTGTCTCGAAGGTGTCGTATGGAGCCGTGCCCCACACCTCTCCGGAAAGCTCTTTACTGACCACGTAGTCGGCCAGCCGGGGAGCGGTCGAGAACAACCCGGTCTCGAAGAGGCCGATCTCCGTGTAGCCGGATTCGGCCGGCCTCAGCAGGTCGGTCATGATGCCGATCGCGGCAAACAGGCCCGCCATCTGATCGAAGAAGGATGACGCCTGTCGGCCCGGCTTCCCAGCGTTGTCCGTGATCGACATGAGCCCGGACAGAGCCTCAACGACCGGATTGGTGGCCGTTCGCTCCGAGTACGGACCTTCGCCGAACGCTTTGATATGGCTGTACACCAGGTTCGGATTGACCTTTCGGCAGCCCTCGAAGGTGATACCGAGTCGCTTCATGGCAGCGTTGTCGACGTTGTGAACGAGCGCGTGCGCCGACGACAACAACGGATGCCAGACGGCGGCGGCCTCCGGTCGCTTCAGATCGATGACCACGCTGCGCTTGCCGGCATTGTTCGCAATGAAGTTGGCCGTGCGCACGCGAGTCGGGTCCCCCGCGAAGGACTCGACCTTGATCACCTCCGCGCCGAGTTGTGCCAGCACCAGGCCGCAAAAAGGCGCCGCGACGTATCCACCGAGCTCGAGGACGCGATATCCGTCGAGAATCCCTGCCACTTTTCCTCCAGTTGTACACGCAGAGCTACAGCAGCCCGCGAAAATTGATCGGTACTTCAAACCTCACGTCGAGCCGAGCGACCGCAGGATGATTTCTGAAATCTCGTCCGGATCCGGTGAGGCGGCCTCGTGGACGATTCTGCCGAGGTGGAGCACGTAAATTCGATCGACGACGCTGCAGGCGGCGATGACGTTTTGCTCCATGAGGAGAACGCCCATGCGGTCCGCGTCGGTCGCATCCTCGTTCCGGGCGAGGTCGCCGACCTGGACGAGAAGTCGATTGAGCATGAGCGGACTGAGTCCAATGGACGGCTCGTCAAGAACGAGGAGGCGCGGCGCGGCGACCAGCGCACGCCCCACCGCGAGCATCTGCCGCTCGCCCCCGCTGAGGAGTCCGGCATCCTGACGACGTCGCTCCGCGAGCACCGGGAACGTTTTCAAAACCTGCTCGAGCATTGGTGCTGAGCGGTCGGAGGCCGTCGCCGAGGCCCCGACGAGCAGGTTCTCTTCGACACTGAGCCCGCGGAAGGCCGGACCGCCCTCCGGCACGAGACTGATTCCACGACGGACTCGCTGGCGAACGTTCAATTCGGTCACGTCAACGCCGTGTGAGATCACACGCCCCGAACTCGGGCGCACAAACCCGGCGACCGTTTTTGCGATCGTCGACTTCCCGGCACCGTTGGCTCCGACGATCCCGACCACTTCTCCGGGTCGAACGGATACCGTGACCTCGTGCAGCGCCTCGACTTTTCCGTAGCCAGCGTCGACCTCTGCCAATTGGAGGGCCACGTCACCGTCCAGCTCACATGATTCCTCCGGCTTCGTCCCGCCGGTGCTCGAACCCGAACGCACTGAACGCGTCCTCTTGGTGGCAGCCATCACGCCGTCCCGAGGTAGGACTGCATGACCCGCCGGTCGCTGATGACATCCTTCGGATCGCCATCAGCGATCACCGCGCCGAAGTCGACCGCAACCATGTAGTCGACCAGGCCGACCACCGCCTCCACGTTGTGATCGATGAGAATGACGGTTCTCCCCTTCTGCGTGAGATCCCGCAGGATGTTGGACATAACACTGACACCGTCGGCCGAGACCCCGGCGAATGGCTCGTCCAGAAGCAGGACGGAAGCGTCGGAAGCGAGCGCCCTGGCCAGGCCGACCAGTTTCTGCTCGCCGTATGGCAGGTCGAGGGCATCCATGCCGAGGCGAGCGCGCAGCTGTACCTCCTCGAGATACACGTTGGCGTGCTTACGCAACCGCGGGACCTGGCGCCCGCCTCGCCATAGTCCGTCTCGGAACAGGCCTATGCGACTCATCGAGCCGAGGCCCGACATCACGTTTTCTTCGGCACTGAGCCCGTGGAACAGTCGAGTGGATTGGAACGTGCGCCCCATGCCCTTGCGACGGCGCGTCACGGCGCTGCTGCGCCGCAGCTCCTGGCCGAAGAACTCGACTGACCCTTCGTCCGGGCGTTGCACGCCGCTCAGGAGGTCGATCAGCGTCGTCTTGCCGGCGCCGTTTGCACCGATGATCCCGGTGATCCTCCCGGCGGGAAAGGCGATCGACACCCCACGAATCGCCTTCACACCGCCGAACGATTTCTTCAGGTCCTTGCACTCAAGCGCCACGACCGTATCCGCGTTCGCGGGCGGTGGGGTCACCGGATCGAGGGGAACCGCGCTCAGCGGGGGCGTCGCAGCCGCAGGAGCGAGTGGGGTCATCCCCACGGGCGCGGCAGCTCCCCGACGCTCCCGCTTCAGCCAGTGGCGCTCGGGGAAGATCCCGGAAGCCCGGACTCGGATGATCACAATCAGGATCAGGGCATAGATGATCTGCTCGATCGAGCCGGCGGTCGAACTGGGCAGGTTGACGTAGGTCACCAGGGACGGCACCGAGCCGATCAGGATCGCTCCGAACGCGGCGCCCCACAGATTGCCCTTGCCGCCGACGATCACCATCACGAGCAGCAGAAAGCCCTGGTCGACGCTGAACGAGGAAGGGTCGACAAAGCCGATGAGCCCAGCGAACATCGCACCGCCCAGACCGGCGCAACCGGCGGACAGAGCCATGACCTTGATCAGCAGTCGTCCCGACCCGATTCCGCTGATGGCACCTGCCATGGGATCGGACCGGATGGCGCGAAGGGCAAGGTTGACCGGTGAGCGATCGAGCCGCCACCGCAGCAGGACGATCACGACCGCGATCGGAACGTAGACCGCGATGAACGACCAGGTGTCGCTGAGAGCGGCCGCGCCCACGCTGGGCAGGGGCACGCCCGCGATGCCCTCAGCACCGTTGGTGATATTGTTCGGAGCGTTGAATGCCGTGTAGGCGACGATGGCGACGGCGAACGACATGACGCCGTAGATGAATCCTCGGCCCCGAAGGCCGGGAATGCCGCTGATGGCCCCCGCCAGAGCGGCGATCAGCACGCCAACCAGGGTCGCCAGGAGGAACGGCCAGTGCGCGGTCACGGTCAGGTAGCCGACGGAATATGCCCCAACGCCCATGAAGGCGATTTGAGCGATCGAGAGCAGTTCCGCCACGCCCGCCAGAAGGTCGAGACTCACCGCGAGAACCACGTACATGGCCAGCAGCGGAACCTGAGTCAGCCAGAAGTTCATGATTTACCGCCAGACGTCGTGTGTGAAACGACTACCACGTGTCTCTCCATTGTTCAGGTCCAGGCCAGGCTGCGGAAGAGACCGGAGGGCCGAATCACCAGGGCCACGAAGAGCAGACCAAAGGCCAGCGCCTCGGCCCACTGGGTGGGGATGATGACCGAGCACAGGGTGACCACCACTCCGATCGCGAACCCCGCGACGCCGGCGCCGAGAATATTTCCCCGACCACCGACCAGCGTGGCGTTGAGCGCGTAGAAGACGGGCGTCTCTCCGATGGTCGGCGTCAACCCGTATCGATAGGCCGCGAAAACCCCCGCCACGGTCACCAGGACACCGCCGATCGCGTAGCAGATCATCGTCGTCGAACGAATCGAGACACCGGCCGCCTCGGCCATGAACGGGTCTGCAACGATAGCCCGAACCTGCTTACCTGGCCTCGTTCGCTTGAGGAACAGCCAGACGGCGAGAAAGGCAACCACGCCGATGACCACAGAGATCACGTCGAGTTGTGACGCGCCGCCGAAGAGCCCGAGTGACGTCTGAGTGAGTTGACCGGAAGGCACCTGGAAGAACAGCGGATTAGCCGAGAACACCGCCTCAACGACGTACTCGATGAGGATGAAGACGCCGAATGAGGCGAGAAACACGCTGGTCTCGCTCTTGATCGGGTTGTAGAGCAGTACCGGTATCGAAACCTGTAGCACGATCACGATGACGGCAACGACCGCTGTCGCGATGATCAGCGCAAGACCCGCCTTGTTGAACTCCCAGGTCAGATACGCGCTGATGACGTACATGCCGCCGAAGGCGAAGTTCACCTGTCGGGACGGCCAGTATGCGATGGCGAATCCCAGCGCCAGGACTGCCGTCTGACTTCCCATGACGAGGCTGGGAACGATCAGCTGAAGGAACTGATTCAACACGTTGTCACGCTTCTCGATGTCACGTTCGGGGTATTTCTCGGGTTACCGACTGGAGTGCCATTATGGGCCGGCCAGGGATCCCGTTCCGAGGAGGTGCGGGATCCCTGGCGACTTTAGCCCGTTCGGGGCGTAGCGCTTACTGCTTCACTACCGTGAACTTGCCGTTCACGACCTTCTTGATCTGGACCGCCATGCTCACCTGGCCGTTTGAGCTGAAACTCAGCGAGCCGGTCGCTCCCTTGAAGGCGGTCACACCCGTGATCGCGGCACGTGCCTTGTCTGGGTTATAGCCCACCTTGCCGATCGCATAAGCGATGAGCTTGACGGCGTCGTATGCGGTTGCGGAGTAGATGGGTGGCACGCCCTTGTTGCCGGCCGCTGTCCACTCCTTCTGGAAGTTCTTCGCCACCGCGTTCTGGTTGGGGTTGAAGCCGACGTCTGAGTATGTGACTCCGTTAATCAGGCTTCCGGCAAGACCGGGCAGCGATGCATCCTCGAAGAACGTGTCGGAGAAGACCGGAACGCTGAAGCCCATTGACTTCGCCTGCTGCAGCACGTCGACCGTGGTCTGAGGCGAGAAGAAGTCGGCGTACATCGCGTCGGGATGAGCGCTCTTCAGTGCCACGAGTTGTGAACTGAAGACCGTCGCGCTCTGGTCGTAGCGCTGCGTCGCGACGATCTTGATGCGAGTGCCCGATGCTGCGGTTTGGAGCGCGGAAAGAATTGCATCTCCCGTAGCGCTCGACTGCAGCAGAACACCGAGGGTGTGGACCTTGGTCTTCTTGACCATGTAGTCGATCAGCGCCTTGGCCTCCTGGTTCGCGGTGGCGATGTTCGTGATGATGTAGTTGTTGGCGTCGGCGAACGTCGGGTCGGTTCCCGCGTGGTTCATGAGCAGAACCTGGTCGCGCGCTGCCAGCGGCTTGATAGCGCTGATGACGGGCGTGACCTGGGTCAACTGGAACTTCACGCCCTGGGAGACGAGCTTGTTGTAATCGGTTACGCCGACCGCGGGTGACGCCTGGTCATCGAGCCACACGGCCTTGAGCGGGTGACCCTTCACACCTCCGGCAGCGTTGATCTCCTTGATCGCGATATTCGCGCCGGCAAGTGCATCCTGTCCGATAAACGCCGCGGTCCCGGATGAGGACAACGCGCCGCCGATCAGATACGGGCTCTTGGCGGATGAGCCCGAGCCTCCGCTGCTGCCGGTGCCACTCGAGCACGCTGCCAGGGCCAGTGTTACCGCTACCGCGGCTGCCACTACAGCGACGCGTTTTTTCATACCTAGCATCTACTTCTGCCTCTCCATTGAGTGTTAGCTGTGTTACTCGGCCGTGTCTGCTCGGGATGGCAGCACGATGACGGCGGTTGCCGTCGTGTTTACTTCCTGGTCTTGATTGATTCCGGAAAGCTCGACGCGCACGCAGTGTGCATCTGCGTCGACGAATTTCTCCGTGACTCGTCCGCTGCACCACGTGGTGTTGCCGAAGATGTTGGGCTTGCGCAGCTGGATGTCCAGTTCGCGAAGGAACCCGTCGTCTCCCATCCAGTTCGTGACGCAGTGGACCATCCAGGCCATGCGCTGGTGGCCGTTGTCATAGGCACCAGGCATACCGATGTCGTGCGCAACGTCAGCGTTCTGATGCCCAAGGCTCGGCAGGACGCGCTCCTGGAAGTAGTCCGCCGGGTAGTTGCCCGGCATCTGCTCCGGATGCTCGTTCGCCAGCCGCCACTGCTTCCACCGCAACTCGGATGCCCGATAGCCGGGAGTCCCAATCGCACCCGCGTAGTAGCAGGTCATGGTGATCTGGTCGAGCGGCCCCTTGACGACCGGCGTCAGCTCATCGCCGACCTCGACGTCTTCCCAGTACCGCGGCACGGCTCCGCGCAGCTCCTCGGCGAAGATGTCGTCCTCGATCTTCTTGAGCTCCTCGACCGTGTACTCCCGTGGCTCCTGGGGCGCGTACTTGAGGCCGCCACCCTCGGAACCCGGTCGCATTACCCGGATATGAGTGGTATCGACCGAGGCGAGCAGCTCGCCTTCGACCGTGCGGTATTCGATCTGACCGTACTCGCGGATCATGTGGCCGCCGGCCCTGCCCTCGATCTCCTCGACTCCGGTCAGCTTGGCTTTTGCCTTGATGCGATCGCCCTGGCGAATGGGCCGATACCAGGTCCACTTGTCTCCGACCTTGAGAGGCTGGAGGCCCGGGAATCCGGGAGAAATGCTCGACGGCATGATGCTGATCAGGAACAGGGGCGGAGCCAGTTGCGTCTTGTGCTTCGTCTTCGCGGCATACGCTTCGTCGGCCCACAGCGGGTTGTCGTCGCCGATTCCGTACGCGTAGTGCCGGATCGTGTCGTATGACGCAAACTCGTTGTACTGGTAGACGATCAGGTCCTTGCCGATGAGGGCCTTCGCCTCATCGATCATTTCCTGATTGATGGTGGCGTTTGTGGCAAAGCTGGACTGCACGTCTACTCCGATTCGCTGAAGGCTGTGTATTCGCGGAAGGTGTACTTTCCCGCCGCGGAGATCTGGGGATTCGCCGCTTCGGGGAGAACGGCACGGCCAGCGACGAACGAGCAGGGGAACGGTCCCACTTCGGGTCGATTGTCGGTGACGGACATCAACGTCCTCCTGCACGGCTGATTTACCCGACCGAGCGGTCGGACGGTCTCATCGTAAATTACCCCGGTCGACCGTGTCAATAGCGGCCAAAGCCCGACGATGTTGGGGCTAATATCGTCCGAACAGTTTCCGTAGAGAGCTACCCAAACCAACCGGGCGTTCGTGCGCACGCGTGGGGCGGGTTATATGATGAGGCCCGCCATGAATAACCTGCCTGCGTCCGATAGCGAGGCCACCGCGCCAACCCGCGGTCGCGCCGGACAGGTGACTCGAGAGGAACTTCTCGAGGCCGCCGCCAAACTTTTCCGCACGCAGGGCTACAACGCGACGTCGACTCGTGAGCTGTCCGAGGCGCTCGGCATCCAGAAGGCATCCCTCTACCACCACATCCGTGGCAAGGAAGATCTGCTCTTTTCGATCTGCACCGTCAGCCTCGCCCACATCCAGGAGGCAGTGGAGCAGGCGATGGCCGCAGCTCCGCTGGAGTCTCGACTGCAGGCCATGATTGACGCCCACCTGGATGCTGCTCTTGTCGATCGGGACATGCACGCCACGATGCTCGCGGAATTCGGAAAGCTGTCGGCGGATCGGCAGGCCGAAGTCCGGCAAGAGCGTGATCGGCACGCGGCCCTGTTTCGCATGACGATCACCGAGGGCCAGGGGAAGGGGCTCATCCGCGACGATATTCCGGCGCGCTATCTGACCCTTGCCCTCCTGAACCTGCTCAACTGGACCATCTTCTGGTTCGACCCGAACCGCGAGAGATCGGTGCGGGAGATCGCGAACTTTTTCGGCGACATCTACCTCGACGGGGCACGCCCGCGCTAAGAGCGAGCGAGAGGGGCGCCCGTGGCGGCCTCAACCTGCTCCGCGGTGACGCCGGGCGCCAGTTCGACCAGCACGAGACCGTTCGGCGTCACGTCGATCACAGCCAAATCGGTGATGATGCGGTCGACGACTCCCTTGCCGGTCAATGGCAGCGTGCAGGAGGTCAGGATCTTCGGTGATCCATCTTTGGACTGATGGTCCATGACCACCACGACTCTGCCCGCGCCATAGACGAGGTCCATGGCACCGCCAGGACCCTTCACCATTTTGCCCGGAACCATCCAGTTGGCCAGGTCTCCCCCCGCCGAAACCTGCATCCCGCCGAGGATCGCGAGCGAGATCTTGCCGGCTCTGATCATGCCGAAACTGGTCGCGGAATCGCAGAATGACGCGCCCGGATTGAGCGTCACCGTCTCTTTACCCGCGTTGATGAGGTCCGGATCCACCTCGTTCTCGGCGGGGTACGGGCCAACTCCGAGGAATCCATTCTCGGACTGCAGCGTGACCGTCATCCCCTCCGGGACGTAGTTCGACACGAGGGTCGGTACTCCGATGCCGAGATTCACGTACGCTCCGTTTTCGAGTTCGAGCGCGGCGCGCGCCGCCATTTCATTGCGAGTGAGAGCCATCTCACATCCCTTCCTGGCGCACGGTTCGCCGCTCGATTGGTTTTTCGATGTCCGAGCCAACCTCGAGAACCCGGTGCACGAAGACTCCTGGCAAGTGCACCAGGTCGGGATCAATCTCACCGGGTTCGACGAGTTGCTCGACCTGGGCGATGCAGATCGTGCCGCACATCGCGGCGAGCGGATTGAAGTTGCGCGCCGATTTATTGAAGACGAGGTTCCCGTGGCGATCGCCGATCTTTGCGTGCACGAGCGCGAAGTCGGTGACGATCGCCTCTTCCAGCAGGTAGGTCGCCGGCTTTCCACCCACGATGAAGTCGTGGATCTCTTTCTTCGGCGACTCAATTGCTACGCCTCCGCTGCGGTCGTAGCGACGCGGAAGGCCGCCCTCCTCGACCTGGGTACCCATGCCGGTGCGGGTGAAAAAGCCGGCGATCCCCGATCCGCCCGCGCGGAGGCGCTCGGCGAGCGTGCCCTGCGGGGTCAGCTCGACCTCCAGTTCGCCCGCGAAGAACTGTCGTTCGAACTCCTTGTTCTCGCCGACGTATGACGAGGTCATCTTCGTGATGCGATGCGCGGCGAGAAGGACTCCCAAGCCCCAGTCGTCAACACCGCAGTTGTTACTCACGATTGACAGGTCTGTGGTGCCGAGTTCAAGGATCGCCTCGATGAGAGCCATGGGATTGCCGCAGAGGCCGAAGCCTCCCACGGCGATCGAAGCGCCATTGGGGATGTCGCGAACGGCATCCAGCGCACTTGAGACGGCCTTGTCCATGACCATTGCCGTTACCTCCATCGGTCCCGTGTTGACACACCGCAACAGCTTCATCCAAACTTACCTTACCGAGCGCTCGCTCGGCCACCGCGGATTTCTGTGCAGGGGACGGACAAGGATGCTCGACGACGAGACCGTGCCCCATCGGCTTGCCGATAAGACCGCCATCGTCACCGGTGGCAGCCGCGGAATCGGCCTGGGGATCGCCCGGCGGCTCGTCGCCGAAGGCGCTCGGGTGGCAATCACGGCACGCAGAGCCGACGCGCTCGAGGCCGCGGCGGCCGAATTCCCGAAGGGTTCTGTTCTCGCCGTCGCGGGCAAAGCCGACGACCAGGTACACAGGGCCGAGGTCTTCGACCGCGTGGCATCGGAGTTCGGCGGACTCGACATCGTGGTGGCCAATGCCGGCATCAATCCGCTCTACGGCCCCCTGATGGACCTCGACCTCGACGGCGCACGCAAGGTGCTCGAGGTGAACGTCATCAGCACGCTCGCCTGGGTCCAGGCTGCCTACCATCACCCGAAACTGCAGTTCCGCGAGCGGCACGGCAGCGTCATCATCCTCTCTTCGGTGACCGGACAGGTGGCATCACCCGGCATCGGCTGGTACGGGGTGAGCAAGGCGGCGAATGCCCACCTCGCCCGCACACTCGGCGTCGAGCTCGGGCCGGAGATACGGGTGAACGCGGTCGCGCCTGCCGTAGTCAAGACTCAGTTCGCGCGCGCCCTGTACGAAGGCAGGGAAGACGAGGTCGCTGCGGACTACCCCCTCGGCCGCCTCGGAACGCCGGAGGACATCGCGGCAACGGTCGCATTCCTGGCCTCATCGGATGCCGCATGGATCACCGGACAGGTCATCACCCTGGATGGCGGACTACTCGGTGCGGGGAGATCGGCCTAATGACAACTGCACTCGAAGACCTGAGAACTCGGACGCGCGACTTCATCCGCGGGACGGTTCTCCCGGCCGAGCCGAAACCGGGAGAACGGCTCGAGCGAGCGATTCGCGACCGGCTGCAACGCGAGGCGACGGTCGCAGGTGTGTTCGCGCCACACGTTGCCACCGAGTTCGGCGGCCTGGGCCTCGGAATCCAGGATTGGCCGGTCATTTTCCAGGAGATCGGATATTCGCCGATCGGACCGTCGGCACTCAACTGCATGGCGCCGGACGAGGGCAACATGCATCTGCTGGAGTTGGTCGCAACGCCGGATCAACAGCAGCGCTACCTGCTGCCGCTTGCGGCGGGCGACATTCGCTCGTGCTTCGCGATGACCGAGCCGCATCCCGGCGCGGGATCAGACCCGGCCGCTCTGTCGACCGCTGCGGTGCGAAGTGACGGCGGGTGGCGGATCAACGGCCACAAGCGATTCATCAGCGGTGCGGATGGGGCGGACTTCGCGATTGTGATGGCGCGCACCGAGGACCCTGATGGCGCGACGATGTTCCTGGTCGATATGGACACGCCGGGCGTCCGACTCGGCCACCACATCCACACGATCGACCGGGCTATCGACGGCGGGCACCCGCACCTCTTCTTCGAGGACTGCCTGGTCTCGGACGACGCGGTGCTCGGCGAGGTCGGCCTCGGCTTTCGCTATGCTCAGGCTCGACTCGGGCCGGCCCGACTGACGCACTGCATGCGCTGGCTCGGCCTAGCGAGGCGCTCTCTCGACATCGCCTTGGATCGCGCGGAATCGCGCAGCATCTTCGGTGCCAAAATCAAGGATCTTGGCCTCGCGCAGGAACTCATCGCCCAGTCGGTGATCGACATCGAGACTTCCGATGCGATCATCACGAAGACGGCTAATCTCCTCGCAGTCGATGCGCGGGCGGGCGCGGCGCTTTCATCGGTGGCGAAGGTGCACTGCTCGGAGGCCATCTACCGCGTTATCGATCGCGCGATCCAGATCTGCGGCGCCGATGGCGTCTCCGACAATCTGCCGCTGTCGCAGTACCTCAACGAGGTGAGGCCGTTCCGCATTTACGACGGCTCGACCGAGACCCATAAGTGGGCGATCGCGCGGCGTGCATCCGCCGATCGCGCGAGGGTCGTCGGGAGTGGCGCGCCGCGGCTCGACGACGTAACGGACAGTGGCCAGTGACGGCGATTCCCGACGGCATCGAAGTCGTCGCAACCGGAGCAGAGGCGGAGCGCCTCCCTCTGCCCCCGCTCCTCGTGGTCGACGCGCTCACCGAATACCTCGACTCACGGGAGATCGGGGCGGGGAACATCGGATGGGAGCGCATTGGGGACGGGCAGAGCAACGTCACCTATCGCATCACGAGGGGCGAGGAGTCGCTTGTGCTCCGGCGCGGACCCCGGCCCCCGCACCCACGGTCCACCCATGACATGCTGCGCGAGGCGCGCATCCAACGGCTGGTCGGGGATGCTGGCGTCGCCGTGCCCCGGATCATTGCCACCTGCGACGACGAATCGGTGCTCGGCGTGCCCTTCTACCTCATGGGGTTCCTGGACGGGATTGTGATCACCGACAGCATCCCTCGGCCACTCGACTCCCCGGAGCAGCGCAGGGCAACGGCCTTCGCTGCGGTCGACACCCTTGTGGATCTGCACCGGGTGGATGTCTCAACCGGCAAGCTCGCGAAGTTCGGTCGGCCGGATGGTTACCTGGCCAGACAGGTGAAGCTCTTCTCCTCACTGTGGACTCAGAACACCACTCGAGAGATTCCCGAGGTGACGACCCTCGGGCAATGGTTGGGCGAAAACCTCCCGGAGAGTCGGCGCGCATCAGTGGTGCACGGCGATTTCAGAATCGGCAACCTCATGTTCGCGTCGAACGCGCCCGCAACGGTCGTGGCGATCCTGGACTGGGAATTGGCCACCATCGGGGACCCGCTCGCCGACCTGGGTTACCTGACTGCAACCTATGCGACGGCCGACGCGGCTCCGACACCAATGGAGCTCACCTCCGTTACGCGCGAGCCCGGCTACCCGGGCAAGGACGAACTCATCGCCCGCTATCGGGAGCAGTTGCCCGTCGACGTGGACGCGCTCCCCTGGTATCAGGCCCTCGCTCTGTGGAAGGCCGCGATCTTCTGCGAGGCCATGTATACGCGCTGGTTGCACGGCGAACGACCCGGCGATACCTTCGCGCCGACTCTCGAGCGTGGAATCCCAGCGTTGATCGAAGCCGCAGGACGGTTCAGCAGAGAATTCAATCGTCGCTGAGGACGAGCGCAGCCATACGGAAGGAGATTGCGCCGGGCCTCGCTGAGGGGTTTGGGGTACCAGCCCGGCAGTCGGCTTAGAGTCGGGCTACACGACGGATGCTCGGCGGCGGCTTCTCGCCGAATTAGTGGCTGGGGTACCTGGACTCGAACCAAGACTAAGAGAATCAGAATCTCTCGTGCTGCCAATTACACCATACCCCAGTGGGCCAAGCCGAAGCCGAGCCGACTAGCCACTCTAACGCACCGCTCGGGATGCTCCCAAATGGAGCTAGGGTGCGGTGCGCAGGAGCGACAGGGTGCTCGCGTAAAGCTGCTCCTTGATGCCGCGAATAACCCTGGGATCCTTGCCTACGAGGGATGTCGCATACGCGAGCGAACGGTCGAGAAGCTCATCCTCGGCGAAGGTCCCGTCGATCATCCCGGCTGCTTCAGCTTCGGACGGCGTGTACCTGCGGCCGAGCACCATCGCCTGATGTGCGGTCTGCGGCGTGAGCTTCGAAGCCAGCAGCGCCTGCATGCCGGGCGTGAAGATCATCCCGATGTTGACCTCGGGGAAGCAGAGGAAGCCGCGGTCCTCGCGCATGAAGCGCGCGTCGTGGGCGAGCGCAAGCATCCCGCCTGCGGCGTATGCGTGACCCTGGATCACGGCAACGGTCGGATAGGCGGCCTCGAGGATGCGCGCGAACAGTTCCTGTCCCGCGATGACGAGGTCGGCCAGGTTGATGTTGTTCGCCTGCATCCAGTCGAGGTCGAGGCCGTTCGACCAGAACTTGCCGGTCGCCACGGTAACGAGCGCTTTGTCGCCGGCGGCAGCATCCACTTCGTCGATGAGCGAGATGAGCCTGGAGATCGAATCGAAATTGAATCGGTTTTCGGTGTCGCCGAGGTTCAGGATGAAGAGCGAGTCCCGCCGCTCCAGAGTTACCGTTTCAGTCACCCATCGAGCCTAGCGACCGACGCTACCGTGTTTGCAGCGTCGTGACCGTCGTCACGGTGCAACCCTTTGGCCCGTCGCAGGCCACTGCTACCGTCGTTGGGACGCCAAGCGCCATGCCCGTGCCGACCTTGAGGTGGAAGTGCGAGCGTGGACCACCCGCGCCGACCGGCATCGCGTTTTCGAATGCGGCAACCTGCGTAGTCGTGATGCCAACGACCGACTCCTCCTGGACCTGGTCGTGAATTCCCGTGAAACTAAACTCTTGCGCAGTCGTCGTGATTTTCGCGATGCTGTCGTTCTTCGTGATCACGCGAAAGGAGTCGACGAAGAGAGACTGAATGGTGCCGTGTACTCCCACCAGATCCAGCTCGGCCGAGATGCCCGGAAAGGGTCCGAACTTCGAGTTGCCATTGGCCGGCAGGTGCACGGCGGATGCCGCTCGAACGCCACGCACGTCGATCTGCGCGTCCGCATCCTTTTGCATCTTCGCAATTCCCGCCGCGTTGAAGACCGTGTCCCCCGGTTCCAGCACAACGGGCTTGCCGGTGCCGGAGTTTTGCACGGTGATCGCGACGATGATCGCGATCACGATGAGACCACCGATGATTGCCGTGGGGATCCAGGCCCGACGCGCCTTACGACGCGCGCGCTCCTGCGGAGTGAGCTTCCTGGGGCTGGCCGATTCGGTCACAGCTGGGACCGCAATCGCGCGAGCCTCTCCAGGGTTGAATCGTGCCCAAGCAGCTCCATCGACTCGAACAGCGGAGGGCTGATCCTCTTTCCGGAAATCGCGGTGCGAAGTGCGCCGAAAGCCACCCGGGGCTTGAGTTCGAGGCCCTCGATGAGCGCTACTCGCAGCGCCTCCTCAATTGCGTCGTGTTTCCAGTCCTCAAGTGGATCGAGCACCGCGGAGGCCGCATCCAGGATGTCAATCGCCTCTGGACCCGGCCTCGCGTCAGCATCAATCTCGATGTCATCGTCGGGCGTGAAGAGAAATGACAGCAGCGCGGGAGCCTCGCCCAGCAGCTGCATCCGCTCCTGCACGAGCGGTGTCGCCGCTGCAAGCAGGTCGCGGTCGATCTCGCTCTGCACAAGATTGCCCATGTACGGCTCGAGTCGATTGGCGAGCTCGGTCGTCGACAGCATTCTGATGTGGTCGCCGTTGATCGACTCGGCCTTCTTCGGGTCGAACCGCGCCGGGTTTGGATTGACGTTCACGACGTCGAACGCCGCAACCATTTCGTCGATCGAGAACACGTCGCGGTCGGCGCTCAGCGACCATCCGAGCAGCGACAGGTAGTTGATGAGCCCCTCGGGCAGGAAACCACGGTCGCGGTGATGGAACAGGTTGGACTCCGGGTCGCGCTTCGACAGCTTCTTGTTGCCATCGCCCATGACGTACGGCAGGTGACCGAAGCGCGGGATGAAGGTGGTAACGCCGATCTCAATGAGCGCGTGATACAGGGCAATCTGCCGAGGAGTGGATGAGAGCAGGTCCTCACCGCGCAGCACGTGCGTGATCCCCATGAGCGCATCGTCGACAGGATTCACGAATGTGTATAGCGGCGCGCCGTTGGGGCGGACCACAACGAAGTCGGTGAACGACCCCGCCGGGAACGTGATCTCGCCGCGAACGAGGTCATCGAAACTCAGGTCGGTGTCCGGCACGCGAAGACGGAGGGCGGGCGAGCGACCCTCGGCACGGAATGCATCCCGCTCCGCGTCGGTCAGTTCGCGCTCGAAGTTGTCATAGCCCTGTTTGGGGTCACGACCGTTCGCAACGTTGCGTGCTTCGATCTCGTCGGGCGTCGCAAAACTCTCGTACAGGTGACCGGACGCCTTCAGCTTTTCAATCAGGTCGACGTAGATGCTGGTGCGCTGTGACTGCCGGTAGGGAGCCTGCGGACCGCCGACGTCGATGCCCTCGTCCCAGTTGATACCGAGCCAGCGCAGACCATCCAGCAGCTGTAGGAAACTCTCCTCGCTGTCACGCGCGGCATCCGTGTCCTCGACGCGAAAGACCATCGTGCCGCCGTTGTGGCGCGCATAGGCCCAGTTGAACAGTGCCGTGCGAATGAGGCCGACGTGCGGCGTTCCCGTCGGCGACGGGCAGAACCGCACGCGAATATCGGAACCGGATGCTGTGGAGAAGGGTGCTGTCATGGCGTCCCGATTCTACTGGCTGGTGCCTGAAGGTCTCGAAGGGGTTACCCGATCAGCGTCAGCACCGAGTGCGCGAGACTCCTGAGCGGCGCGAGCGTCATCGATGAGCCCGTGCCGTTGTCGGTCAACTCGAACCAGGTGTTGCCCGACCTGACCAGCAGATCGCAGGCATCCTGACCGTCGCTGCTCACGCATCCACCGGACGCCTGAGCGCCGAGACCTGGCTGCGTGGTCGTCCCCGAAACGGTGGGCGTCGGTGCGTCGCCCCACGCACTACCGGGCACGATCGTGAAGAACAGGTCGACCCCGGTCGGGCTGCTCCAAGTGCAAGACAGCGAATGGGTGAGAATCCACGGCACATCGTCGATGGTGAAACCGTCGGGCGACGCCGCCTCCGATCCGTTTCCTGTGGCGGTGCGAACGGTCGCGAGCGGCAGGGCACCATCGCAGGTGGTTGGCAGACTCGGTGTGCGGGTGGACGGCGCCCACACGCGGAACGCGGGAAGCGCTCGCGCCGAGTTGACCAGGTCGTTCAGCATCGTCTTCTCGGCCGCCGACTCCGGATAGGGCTGCAGATGGGCGGTGTTCTGCTCATTGACCGACAACCAGTACGAACCCACTTTGATATCGAATTCGCAGGTGCCGTCGGGAGACTCCGTCTCGCCCTCGCACTGGGACCAGGATGCGTCGCCGTATGTCGGCACGCCGGACACATGGTGCGCGCCGGTCGCGTCACTCGCCGCGTTGAGCGCGGTGGTATCGGCGGTGAACGCCGCAGAGGCGTTCGGAATGATCTGCACGTTCAGATTGTGCGCCTCGGTCGGGTCGGCCCAGCCGCAGAACAATGCGCCGGCCTGGCGGGCGGCGATCCATTCAAGGCTGCCCGTCGGCGGCTCGCCGCTCGATTCGGCCGGAGCTGCCGCGACGGCGGTTGAGCCAACGCCGGCCTGGATGACCGACAACGACGCCAGCCCCGTGCAATCTCCCCCGAGCAGTTGCGGTGGCGTCGCCGGCTGCGGTTGAGACTGGCCGGTGGCATGGGCGGGTGGGTGGTGGGTAACGATCGGAGACGGTGTCGGAGCCGCGCACGCGGAAAGCAAGGTGATCACGGCGATGGTTGCGGCACAGGACAACCCGAGAATTCGGTTGCCATGCGGCTGATGACGCGAAGTGGTGCCCAAGGCTTCTCCCAAACGGTCGTTGGTAGTCTGATCAGAAGCTACACAGCACACGCTCAGCCCGCACTAGGGAATCATCACCTATTTTTGTCGGTCACGCCTGCGTGCAGGCCGGACCCATCAGCGAGACGATGGCCTCCGGAGTGTTGGCGGGAATTGACCCGCACCGGGTAATCGTGCTGAAGGTACCTGTGTCGGCGAACGCGGACACGGTACCGGATAGCGGCTTCTCGCCGGAGCAGGTGATCCTGAACCGCACGGTGGTGAGCGCCTCTTCGGTCACCACGACATACTTTCCGCTCGATGCCTTCGGGGTGATGTCGCTCGGAGATGCAGGAGTACCGTCGCCGAAGCCGCTCGGCACCGACTTGGTCGCTCGCACCTTCCTCAGGAGCGAGGCCTGCCAGACCGACTGGGATGTCGACGAGATGCGAGACAACGCATCGATGTCGGAATAGCTGAAGTCCGCATTCGCGTCCGTCGGAACGTGAATCGGTGTTGACAGCCTCACACCGTTCTCGAAGCTGATGAGGTGAGCTTCGACCGGCTCCCTCATCCCCTGGACGGGCGTGCTCCAATGCACGCGCGCGGAACTGGGCGTGCAGCTCTGTTTCGCGGCTTGTTTCGGCGAGACCGTCGAAGTGCAGCCGACGAGGGAACCCAAAACGAGCACTCCGACCGCAACACCAACGAATACCTGAGACTTCACACACGCCCCCCGCACAAGAATTGACTAAGTCTCACGACTCTAGTGGATGCCCAGACTAAACCTCGGGACGATTTCGAGCCGGGTTGCTGAGAGTGCCGATGCCCTCGATCGTGATGTCGACGGTCTGGCCGTCCACAAATCCGCCGAGTCCGGCCGGTGTGCCGGTGAGGATCAGGTCGCCGGGCAACAGTGTCCAGACATCCGATGCAAAGCTAAGGATCTCGGGAATGCCGTGGATCATGTCTTTGGTGTTGCCCTGGCGGCGCGGCTCACCATCCACAAACGTGCTGATCTCGAGTGAGCTCGTATCGAGTTCGGTTTCGATGATCGGACCGATCGGGCAGAACGTGTCGTAACCCTTGGCTCTCGCCCATTGCCCGTCCGAGAACATCACGTCGCGAGCGGAAACGTCGTTGGCGATCGTGTACCCGAACACATAGTCCGCGTAGTCCTCGGCCTTGACCTGCTTGGCAATCCGCCCGATAACGATCGCGAGCTCGCCCTCGTGCACGATGCGGCCCTCGACGGGGGGAAGCTGGATGGTGTCTCCGGGCCCAACGATCGCCGTGTTGGGCTTGAGAAACAGCAGTGGCGTTTCGGGGCTGTCGACGTGCAACTCGTCCTTGTGGTCCGCGTAGTTCAGGCCAACACAAACGACCTTCGAGCGTGGGATGACCGGCGCAAGCAGCTTGGCGGAATCGAGTGGCACGCGCTCATCCGTCGGCTGGAATCCGCTGAACATCGGATCGCCGGCGAGCACGACGAGGTCGTCTCCGTCCACGATCCCGTATCTGGGGTCACCATCGGTACTGAAACGCGCAATCTTCACCCGACGACCTTACCCGTGTGACCCGGGCAGATCTTGGAGGTTGCTATGTAACGCGAGTTACGCGTCGAGGCGCATCATCCAGCCGTGCGTGTCCTCGGCCCGACCGTACTGGACGTCGAGCAACTCCTTGCGCAGCGACATCGTCAACTCGCCCGCTTCGGCATCCGGCGAACCGATCGTGAAGTTCGCCGCCCTCAGCTGGGCAATCGGCGCGACGACCGCAGCGGTCCCGCACGCAAATGCCTCGGTGATGTTGCCGCTCGCCGCCTCATCCCGCCACTCGTGGATGGTCACCCGACGCATCTCGGTCGCGAGCCCGCGATCGCGGGCCAGGTGCAGGATCGAGTCCAGCGTGATTCCCTCGAGGATGCTCGACGACTCCGGCGTGATGAGCGTGCCGTCCTTGTGCACCAGGACGACGTTCATTCCGCCGAGTTCCTCGAGGTACTGGTTCTCCTCCGAGTCGAGGAACAGCACCTGGGCGCACCCGTTTTCATACGCTTCCTGCTGGGCGATTAGTGAGGATGCGTAGTTACCCCCGGTCTTCGCCGCCCCGGTGCCGCCCTTGCCTGCGCGGGCATAGTCGTCCGACAGCCAGATGTTCACGGGTGCCACGCCACCCGGGAAGTACGCTCCCGCCGGGCTCGCGATCACGTAATAGTTGACCTTCTTCGCGGGACGCACACCAAGGAACGCCTCTTTGGCGAACATGAACGGACGCAGGTAGAGGCTGTTCTCCCCGCTGTCGGGCACCCAGTCGATATCGTTGCGAACGAGTTGCTTGATCGAGTCGAGGAAGTAGTCGACGGGGAGCTCGGGAAGTGCGAGACGACGCGCGGAGCGCTGCATCCGGTACGCGTTCGCCTCAGGACGAAATGACCAGACGCTACCGTCAGCGTGACGGTAGGCCTTCAGGCCCTCGAAGATCTCCTGGCTGTAGTGCAGCACGGCGGAAGCCGGGTCCATGGAGATCGGACCGTACGGCTGCACGCGCGGCCGGTGCCATCCGCCCGCCTCCGACCAGCAGATGTCGACCATGTGGTCGGTGAAGTAGTTGCCGAAGCCGGGCTCGCGGAGAATTGCCTCGCGTTCCGCGGGCGACTTCGCGTTGTCGTTGCGGATGGTCTGGAACATGAGGTCCTGTTGGGCCATCTGGAGCTGGATTGCCATGAGCTGCTCTTTCGTCTCTAGTGTCTAATTCTGCGTCAGCCGGGCCGCAATTGCGTCGCCTATTGCTGAAGTCGTTCTCGCGCTGCTGCTCCCCGAGCTGGTCGAAGGGCGTTCACTGAGGTCAGCCGTGACCGCGTCGCTCACCCGGGCCGACGCATCCGCGAATCCGAGGTGGTCGAGCAGGAGCGCGACCGACAGGATGGCCGCGGTTGGGTCGGCCTTCTGCTGCCCGGCAATATCTGGCGCGGATCCGTGGACCGGCTCGAACATGCTGGGAAAGGTGCCATCCGGATTGATGTTGCCCGAGGCGGCCAGCCCGATACCCCCGCTGATAGCGGCGGCCAAATCGGTGAGGATGTCGCCAAAGAGGTTGTCTGTAACGATCGTGTCAAATCTAGCGGGGTCGGTGACCAGAAAGATAGTTGCCGCGTCGACGTGCAGGTAATCGACGGACACGTCCGGATATTCGGTCGAGACGGCATTGACCGTGCGCTGCCACAGGCTGCCCGCGTTGGTAAGCACATTGGTCTTGTGGACGAGAGTGAGTTTCCTGCGTCGCTTGGTTGCAGTTTCGAATCCGAAGCGAACAACGCGCTCGACACCGTACGCCGTGTTGATCGAGACCTCGGTCGCGATCTCGTGCGGAGTTCCCTTACGGATTACTCCCCCGTTGCCAACGTATGGTCCCTCGGTCCCCTCGCGAACGACGACGAAATCGACGTCGCCCGGGTTCGCCAGCGGAGACTCGACCTTGGGAAAGAGCTGCGTTGGGCGCAGATTCACATAGTGGTCGAACGCGAAGCGAAGCTTGAGCAGTAGCCCCCGCTCGATGATGCCGCCCGCCAGCTTCGGGTCTCGCGGATCGCCGCCGACCGCGCCGAGAAGAATAGCGTCGCGCTTCGCAAGCTCAGCCAGATCGTCGTCACCGAGGATGTCGCCGGTCGCCAGGTAGTGACCGGCACCGAACGGAAATTCGGTGAGAGCGAAGGTCACATCATCGGGTGCCGCGGCCTGTAAGACTTTGGTGGCTTCCGCGATGACTTCCGGTCCGATTCCGTCGCCCGGAATCACGGCAATTGAGTAAGTGCGAGGCATTCCTCTACCGTACCGGTCGCGGATGCGCTACCCCTTGCCGCCCGGATGCCCCCGGCGGAGCGTTGAAGGATGAGTATAGGAACCGGAATTGGTCTGTTTGTCGTCGGCGCGATCCTCGCGTTTGCGATCCACCTGCCGAACAATGTGGTGGCCCTGCCTCTTATCGGATACATCCTGATGGCCGCCGGCGTTGTCGTCTTCATCATCGGGCTGGTCTTCATGCTGCGTAAGCGCCAGTCGGTCACAACCGTCACATCCGGCGTGGATGCGGATGGTCGCGCCGTCGACCAGCGCCACACCGCCGTTACCCCGGATGACGCCGGTCGGTGAGTATTCGCACACGTCGCCCAGAAACTCCGTAGGTTGGCGGGCTAACGTGGATTCATGAGCATTGGAACCGGAATCGTTCTGCTCGTGGTTGGAGCCGTCCTTCGTTTTGCGATCAATTTGCCCAATCCGGTGATTGATTTGGCCACGGTTGGTGTCATTTTGATGGGCGCGGGGTTCGTTGCGCTTGCGATGGGCATCTTCGTCGCCCTGCGTCCGACGTCGACGATCACCAGGGTGGTTGGCGACCGCCCCGAGGCACTGCCGCCGACGAAGCCGTACAACCGGGCCTAGTCGCTGAGTTCGTCGATTCGCCGGCCGTAATAGTCGCGCACGGGACCGTTTCGCTCATACGAGCGAACGCGAACATATGCTTCGTGCGCATCCGCGGTTCTGCCGAGCCGTCGAAGGATGTCGGCGCGAGCGGCGACGACCTGTCGCGGTACCGCTCCGCCCGAGTCGTCCCCGAATTCGTCGAGTTCGGCGAGCGCTGCGACGGCTCCCCCGGGAAGGAAGCTTCTCGCAATGATGCGGGCCAGGCGAGCCGATGGTGAGGGCCAGCGTTCGACCAGGCGGTCGTAGAGCGCGCACACGGACTGCCAGTCCGTCTCATCCCAACTGACCGCTTGGGAGTGCAGCCCGGAGATCCCCGCTTCGAGCGCGAAGCGACCGCCGCCGGGCAGAGCGAGGGTCGCTAGATCCAGCCCTTCACGGATGCGGCTCGCGTCCCATCCCGACCGATCAACATCCTCAAGGGTCACGACCTCACCGCGGGCGTCAACTCTCGACGAGGCTCGGGCATCCGTCAGTAACACGAGGGCGAGGAGACCGGCCGTCTCGCGGTCGCCCGGTGCCAGCGAACGGAGCGCACGCGCCAGTTCGATCGCTGTCGTGGTGACGCTGCGGGATTCCAGCAGCTCACCATCCAGCGAGGTGTGACCGATCGTATACAGCGTGTGAACGGTTCCGAGAACATCGTCAAGCCTCTCCGCGAGATCAGCATCATTGGCGGGGGCAAAGCGGATGCCATCGCGCTCGACCTGTCTCTTTGCTCGAGTCAGCCTCGCGCTCATCGTCGTGTGGCTCACCAGCATGGCGTCCGCGATCTGCTCCGTTGGCACGCCACAGACGAATCGCAGGGCAAGCGCGAGGCGCGTCTCCGGTGCGAGATCCGGCGTACAGGTGACAAAGAGCAGGCCGAGCCGGTCGTCCCCGCCCGGTGAGTTCTCGGGGAGTGCTTCCTGTTCCTCGGTTGCGAGCAGCGGTAGACGCTCGCGCAATCTGGCATCACGACGTACGGTATCGATCGCGATTCGCTTCGCGACCGTGGTTACCCAGGCCGCGGGGTTGATGAGAAGCTCACGTTCTCGGGACGCGGCAGCACGCGCGAAGGCTTCCTGCACGGCGTCCTCGGCGAGTTCGAGACTGCCTGTGAAGCGGATCACTGCCGCAAGGATGCGCGGCCACTCCTGTCGAAACGCGGTCTCGAGCTCCGGGGTGGCCACGCAGCCATTTAACTCTTGTCTAGTCCATCGACCCCGTCTGCATCACCGGGTACAGGTCAATCCAGCCACCGGTCGGGCACAGCGCCGCGAGCTCACGGGCCTGGGCAGCATCCTTGACGCCGATCTTGTAGAAGCCACTGACGACCTCTTTGGTCTCACCGAACGGTCCGTCGGTGAACACCGCGGGCTTGCCACCGCTCGCAGGCAGGATGCGCACGGCCGTCGATGGCGGCTGCAGTGCGTCCCCTCCGAGGATCTGCGCGCCCGCATCCGCGACGGCTTTGGCGAACGCGCCGTGGGCGTGCATCGCCTCCGTCCACTGCGCCTCGGTGACCTGCGACGGGTCCCACGCCTCTTCAACGATCAGGATGATGTATTCCTCAGCCATGACGTACTCCTGTTAGTAGAGCGAGTCGGCGAAGCCGCTCGCGAGTGAGTGATTCGCCTTAGCGACGAACGGTACTCGCCCTTTTCGACATCCCGGCCACAAAAAATCCGTGAGAGGTCCCAATCGACCCATTAATCGACCGATTTAAGGGTCGATTGGGACCTCTCACGGAGTTTTAGGCGGTGATGTCGATCTCTCGCAGGAGGCTCGCGTCGATCGCGACCCGTACCTTCTCGAGCAGGTCGTCCGGCACGGGCGAATCGACCGTGAGTACGCTCAGGGCCTGACCGCCGGCTTTGGTACGAGCAATCTGCATCCCGGCGATGTTGATGGATGCCTCGCCGAACTCCTTGCCGTAGATGGCGACGATTCCGGGCCGGTCCTTGTAGACCATGACGATGAGGTGCTCGGCGAGAGGAACCTCAACGTCGTACCCGTTGATCTCGACGAGCTTCTCGGTCTGCTTGGTTCCGGTGAGTGTTCCCGAAACCGAAATCTGCGTGCCGTCGCTCTGCGATCCGCGGATCGTGAGCAGGTTGCGGTACTCCTCGCTGACGGGGTCCGTGACTAGACGCACAACCATGCCGCGTTGCTCCGCAAGCAGCGGCGCATTCACGTAGCTGACCGACTCGCTCACGATGTTACTGAAGAGACCCTTGAGCGCCGCGAGCTTAAGCACGCTGACGTCAAACTCGACGATCTCGCCGCGCACCTCGACATCCACGTTGGTCAGCGGGCTGACGGCAAGGCCGGCGAAGACCTGTCCGAGCTTCTCGATGAGCGGGATCCCCGGTCGAACGCTCGGGTCGATGACTCCCCCCGCGACGTTTACCGCGTCCGGCACCAGCTCGCCGTCGAGCGCGAGTCGCACCGACCTGGCGACGGATACTCCGGCCTTCTCCTGTGCCTCATCCGTGGACGCTCCCAGATGCGGTGTGAGCACAATGTTGTCGAGATCGAGCAGCGGCGAATCGGTCGGCGGCTCCTTCACGAACACGTCGAGGCCCGCACCCGCGATGCGCTTGGACTTGAGCGCCGCGTAGAGCGCATCCTCGTCGATGAGCCCGCCGCGGGCCACGTTCACGATGAACGCGCTCGGCTTCATGAGCGCGAGCTGGTCGGTGGAGATCATGCCCGTCGTCTCGGGCGTCTTCGGCATGTGGATGGTGATGAAGTCACTCGTCTTCAGCAGTTCGTCGAGGCTGAGCAGCGTCACGCCCAGTTGCTGCGCGCGCGCGGCCGTGACGTATGGGTCATAGGCGACAACGTTCATCCCGAACGCCTGTAGTCGCGCCGTGATCAGTGCGCCAATTCGACCGAGGCCGATGATGCCGATCGTCTTCTCGAACAGCTCGACGCCGGTGAACTTCGAGCGCTTCCAGGTACCGTCGGCAAGACTGTCATGGGCGGCGGGGATGAACCGCGCGAGGCTCAGGATGTGGCCGACCGTCAGCTCGGCAGCAGAGATGATGTTCGACGTTGGCGCGTTGACGACCATGATCCCTGCGGTCGTTGCGGCCTTCACATCGACGTTGTCGAGGCCAACGCCCGCGCGCGCGACCACTTTGAGATGGGGTGCCGTCGCGATGGCCTCTTGATCGACCTGCGTGGCCGAACGGATGAGGATCGCGCTCGCGTCCGGAAGCGCCGCCAGCAGCGCGCTCCGATCCGTGCCATCCACCGATCGGATGTCGAAATCGGGGCCGAGGGCCTCGACGGTAGCGGGAGAGAGTTCTTCGGCAATCAGAACGATCGGCTTGGCCACGAAGTGAAGGTCCTTTAGGTTTCGTAAATGTGTCCCGCTAACTGCGGCAGGGTGCTGGCCAAGTTTATCGGCGGCGTGCCGGGCGGTCACACCGAGGCCGCCACAGGGCGCAACATGGGGAGATGGATACCGCAGTGACCGTAGCCTGGATCCTTCGTGGGATAACGGCGGCGATCTTCCTCGTCATGGGGATCAACCATTTCCGACCCCGCGTCGCTCGCGGAATGGCCGCCATGATCCCGCCGACCATTCGACGCGACGGCATCCTGAAGCCCTTGAACCTCGTCTACTTCACGGGGGTCTGCGAGCTACTCGGTGCCGTCGGTATCCTGCTTCCCTGGACGCGTCTTGCCGCGGGCATCGCGCTGGCGGTTTTCCTGGTCGCCGTGTTCCCGGCAAACGCCTACGCGGCAGGCAAGCGCGAGAAGTTTGGACGCTTTTCCACCGCCTTCTGGCCGCGGCTCGTGCTCCAGCTCGTGCTCATCGCGCTCGTGCTGGTTGCGGCGCTGCTGGGCTAAGCGATGAAGAAGTGCGTATAGAAAAAGGAGATCGAACTGACGGTCGAGCACGCGACGAGCGCGAGACCCACCAGAAAGAGCAGGGCCCGCCCGCCGAGCGAACGACGGCGTCCGACGAAAAAGGCTACGACGAAGGCTGCGACGGGCACCACGATGTCAAGGATCAACAGCCACCACGGAGTCACCGACCCGAATTGGGCGGGCAGCTGGATGAGGTCTTCGACCGCCTGCCACAGCACGTAGGCGTAGAGGATGCCGAAGACCGCCGCCACCAGTACGGATGGCCAGCCATAGCGCCACGGAGCTGCAGGGATTTCGGTCTCTGTCGTCATCTCACTGTCCAAACGTGAAGGACCACGGAACAAGCAGCAGCGCGCCAACCACCAGCCACAACAGTCGCACGGCCGGTTTGCGATCGCGCGTGAAGAGCAGCGTAATAACGAACCAGAGCGGGGGTGCGAGGATGCCGAGCACCTGCTGGATGTGGAACGCGGCCACCTCGAGCACATCTGTCGTCGCCGGGTAGGCCAGCCGCTGCCACGAAACGAACCAGCCGATCGTGTACAGCGCGTAGATCCCGCCGAGCACGCCAAGACACACGAGGACGACCGCGCTCATCGGCGCCTTCACGTCGTCCTGGGCCACATCGAGGTCGGCATCGGCATCCGTCGCGGTCGCCGCTTTCGCTTTCGAACCCTTGACGGGTTTGGGCTCCGGCGTCTCGTAGTGGCTCGGATCGCGCGCGCCGGCCCACGTCAGAGCCTCGTCGTCGTCCTCACCACTCACGCTCCAATTATCCGTGACGCGGCGCGCTCTCGGTTAGCGCAGGACCAGACTGCCGGAAATCGGATGCGCGATGAACACGATCACGGAAATGAGAATGAGGATGGAACACAGGATCGTCGTTGTCGGGAATCGCAGCCTCCGCAGCGCGGCTCTCTGACCGACGACGTCGGATCTCGGCACCATCGCCTTGGGCTCGATCGTGTAAACACCGTCTACGTATCGGACAACGGTGCCGTCACGAAATGGCGGCTCCGGGTTCGGCATCGCCTCCAAGACTTCAGCGGCCTTGGCTGCGTTCGCCGCATTCTCCTGCACCTGGAAGTTAATCACCCGAGCACGAGTGCGGCCTGTTGCGAGCGCAGGCACCATCGCCATCGCGACGACCGCAGCCCCCGCGAGCTTAACTTCGGGAGAGCGTCCGACGACGAAAATCGCGACCCAAATGAGATACCCGATACCGATGAAAAGCACCGAAAGGAAGTACGGACCGAATGCTCGGCGAAAGACTCGGGATTTCGCGTTCAATTCCTCCAAATCTCTCCCACGAGAATGAAGAATCGCGTCCAGCATCGACTGGTCGCGAGCATCCCGCGTATAGAGCAGATAGCGCGGTAATCCCATTGTTTGGACAGGATCGGGTTGCGGACCGTCCAAATCACCGGGGACGCGTCTCAACCGATCCAAGGCTCGCCTCGATCTGACTTGCTCAGCGGCAAAGAATCCCGCCAGCACGATGAAGTAGACGCAGAAGACGATCTCGGTTTGCGTCGGATTAGACGCGTCGACGAGCACAATGGTGCCAAGTAACGAGATCAGGTAACCGATGTACGGGACCTGCTCGCGAAAGAGCCGCGATGCGGCCAGGTTCGCGGGGATAAATCGCTCGCGCAGGAAGGTCGCGCGCTCGTTGCTGGTCACCTCAGGCATGCGTGAATGCTATCGACCAAATTCGGTGAGGGGCGGCAGAAGGCCCTTCCCGAGAGGGTTTTAGGGCCTTCTGCCGCCCCTCACGGAACGAACGGGAGAACGAGAAACTAGCGGGCGGCGCTGCCGTCCGTGTAGTCGGCGTCCTGCTGCTTCCAGGCGAAGAGAGCGCGCAGCTCCTTGCCGGTTGCCTCGATCGGGTGCGCTGCACCCTTCTCGCGCAACGCGAGGAACTCCGGAGCTCCGGCATCCTGGTCGGCGATGAAGCGCTTGGCGAACGTTCCGTCCTGGATGTCGGACAGAACCGCCTTCATGTTCTCCTTGACGTGCGGGTCGATGATCCGCGGACCGGAGACATAGTCGCCGTACTCGGCCGTGTCTGAGACCGACCAGCGCTGCTTGGCGATGCCGCCCTCCCACATCAGGTCGACGATGAGCTTCAGCTCGTGCAACACCTCGAAGTAGGCGATCTGCGGCTGGTAGCCGGCCTCGGTCAGGGTCTCGAAGCCGTACTGGACGAGCTGCGAAACACCACCGCAGAGAACGGCCTGCTCACCGAAGAGGTCGGTCTCGGTCTCCTCGGTGAAGGTCGTCTTGATGCCGCCCGCACGAAGGCCGCCGATGCCCTTGGCGTAAGACCAGGCAAGTGCCCACGCGCCACCGGTCGCATCCTCCTCGACCGCAACGATGACGGGAACGCCGCGACCCGCCTCGTACTCGCGTCGAACCGTGTGGCCGGGGCCCTTCGGGGCGACCATGATCACATCGACACCCTCGGGCGCCTCGATGTAGCCGAACCGGATGTTGAATCCGTGACCGAACAGGATCGCCTTACCCTTGGCGAGGTGCGGCTGGATGTCCTCGCGGTAGATGATGCGCTGATACTGGTCGGGAGCAAGGATGACGATGACGTCTGCCCACTCGGAGGCTTCGGCCACTGACAGAACCTTGAAGCCGGCCTCCTCGGCCTTGGGCTTCGACTTCGAGTCCGCCTTGAGTGCGACGACCACGTCGACGCCCGAGTCGCGCAGGTTGAGCGCGTGCGCGTGGCCCTGCGAACCGTAGCCGATGATCGCGACCTTCTTGCCCTGGATGATCGACAGGTCAGCGTCTTTGTCGTAGAAGATTTCGGTCACTTTTTATATCTCTCTCTTTGTTTTCCGTGGCGGGCCCTTCGACAAGCTCACGGACCGTACTCGTTATGCCCGGTCCCTCGACAAGCTCAGGGACCGTACTGGTTGAGCGTCGGTCCCTGAGCTTGTCGAAGGGCCGACGCGGATTTGGTTATGACTTGAAGACTCGCTCGGTGATGCTCTTGCTGCCGCGCCCGATCGCGAGAACGCCGGACTGAGCGATCTCCTTGATCCCGTATGGTTCGAGCACACGGAGCAACGCCTGCACCTTGCCGCTGTCGCCGGTGACCTCGATGACGAGCGCATCCGTCGCCACATCAACGACGCGGGCGCGGAAGAGAGTAACGGCCTCGAGGATCTGCGAGCGCGACGCATTGTCAACCTTGACCTTGATGAGCAGGTGCTCGCGGGTCACGGCCTGCGCTGGATCGAGTTCGACGATCTTGATCACGTTGATCAGCTTGTTGAGCTGCTTCGTTACCTGCTCGAGAGGAAGGTCCTCGACATCCACCACCACCGTGATGCGCGACAGTCCCTCGATCTCGGTGGCACCGACGGCGAGCGATTCGATATTGAACCCACGCCGAGCAAACAAACCAGCAACGCGGGTCAGCAGACCCGGTTTGTCCTCGACGAGAAGTGACAGCACATGTGAACTCATGGCCTACTCCTCTTCCCAGGTAGGAGCGTGGTCGGTTGCGTACTGGATGGACGAGTTGCCGACACCCTGAGGGACCATCGGCCACACCATCGCGTCACGGCTCACGATGAAGTCGATGACAACCGGCCGATCGTTGGTTTCGAGAGCGAGCTTGATAGCCGGATCGATCTCCTCCTCCTTCGTGACACGGATGCCGAGAGCGCCATACGCATCAGCCAGCTTCACGAAGTCGGGCACCATCCGTGTTTCCGTGCCGTCACCGTTATGGCCGGTATTGAGATCGGTGAACGAGTAACGGCCCTCGTAGAACAGGTTTTGCCACTGGCGCACCATCCCGAGTGACGAGTTGTTGATGATCGCCACCTTGATCGGGATGTTGTTGAGCGTGCAGGTCGCGAGTTCCTGGTTGGTCATCTGGAAGCATCCGTCGCCGTCGATTGCCCAGACGACGCGGTCGGGATTCGCAACCTTCGCCCCCATGGCGGCTGGCACGCCATAGCCCATCGTTCCGGCGCCGCCGGAGTTGAGCCATGCATTCGGCCGCTCGTACCTAATGAACTGCGCCGCCCACATCTGGTGCTGGCCCACGCCGGCCGCATAAATTCCTTCGGGTCCGGTGAGCTGGCCGATCCGCTCGATGACGTGCTGCGGGGAGAGTAGTCCGTCATCCGGTTCGTCGTAGCCAAGCGGGAATTCCTCCTGAAGTCCCGTGAGCCGCGTCCACCAGTCGGTGAGATCCGGCTTGCCGGAGGTCGTGACCTCGTCGTATGCGGCAGTGAGGTCGGCGATGACGTCCTTGGCATCGCCGACGATTGGGACATCTGCAAGACGGATCTTCGAGATCTCAGCGGGGTCGATATCGACGTGCACAACCTTAGCGTCGGGAGCGAACTCGCTCACCTTGCCGGTGACGCGGTCGTCGAATCGGGCCCCGAGCGAGACGAGCAGGTCGCTCTCCTGGATGGCGAGCACAGCGGGAACAGTTCCGTGCATGCCGGGCATGCCGAGATTCTGCTTGTGCGAGTCCGGGAAAGCGCCACGAGCCATGAGGGTGGTCACAACGGCTGCACCGGTCTTCTCGGCGAGGACCAGAAGCTCCTTGGACGCCTGTGAGCGGATTACACCGCCACCGACGTACAGTACTGGCCGCTTCGACTCGGCGAGCAGTTGCGCCGCTGCCTGAATCTGCTTACCGTGCGCCTTGAGCACCGGACGATAGCCGGGCAGATCGATCTTCGGCGGCCAGATGAACGGCGCCTCCTGCTGCTGCGCATCCTTGGTGATGTCGACCAGCACCGGGCCCGGACGACCCGTCGTCGCGATCTGGTAAGCGGATGCCAGCGCGCCGGGGACATCCTCGGCCCGTGTTACCAGGATGGAGTGCTTCGTGATCGGCATCGTGATGCCGACCGTGTCGACCTCCTGGAATGCGTCAGAACCCATCAGGGTCGAGAACACCTGGCCGGTGATCGCGAGGAAGGGCACGGAGTCCATGTACGCATCCGCGATTGCGGTTACGAGATTGGTCGCGCCGGGACCAGAGGTCGCGATCGCGACCCCGATCTTATTGGACGAGGCGGCGTAGCCCTCCGCGGCGTGACCGGCACCCTGTTCGTGACGGACCAGGATGTGACGGATCGACGTTGACGCCATGAGCTCGTCATAGAAGGGGATGATCGCTCCGCCGGGCAGGCCGAAGACATCCTTGATTCCGAGGTGCTCAAGCGAGCGCAGGATCGCGCCAGACCCGGTAAGTATTTCCGGCTCTTTGGTTACCGCGGCCGCCGTCGCACGAGGCGACGTTGCGGTCGGCACCGGAGGAGGTTCCGTTGGCATGGTGGCGACTTTCTTGAACTAGTGATCAGCGGCGCGAACTACCCGGTGACGGCACCCTCAGCAGCGGAGTGCACGAGCTTGGAGTATTTCGCGAGAACGCCGCGGGTGTAACGCGGAGGTAGGGGAGCCCAGCCGTTGCGGCGAGCTTCCAGCTCAGCGGGCTCGACCAGTAGGTCAAGCTTGCGAGCTGCGATATCGACCCGTATCAGATCACCATCGCGCACGAAGGCAATTGGACCTGCGTCCACCGCTTCGGGAGCTATGTGGCCGATGCACAGGCCGGTTGTGCCGCCTGAGAATCTGCCGTCCGTCAAGAGTAGTACATCTTTTCCGAGGCCTGCGCCCTTGATGGCGGCCGTGATCGCGAGCATCTCGCGCATCCCCGGACCGCCCTTCGGACCCTCGTAACGGATGACCACGATGTCGCCAGCCTGGATTTCGCCGTTGGTCAGCGCATCCATCGCGGCTCGCTCGCGCTCGAACACGCGGGCTGGCCCCTCGAACAGGTCGGCGTCAAATCCGGCGCTCTTGACGACCGCGCCCTCGGGCGCGAGGGTCCCCTTCAGGATCGTGAGGCCTCCCGTCTTGTGGATCGGGTTGTCGAGCGTGTGCAGCACCTTGCCGTCGATTGGATCAATCGGCTCAAGGTCGGCGAGGTTCTCGGCCACGGTCTTGCCCGTCACGGTCAGGCAATCGCCGTGCAGCAGGCCAGCCTCCAGAAGTGCTTTCATGAGCACCGGGATGCCGCCGTGGCGGTCCAGGTCGTTCATGACGTAGCGACCGAACGGCTTCATGTCGGCCAGGTGCGGCACGTTGTTGCCGATGCGATTGAAGTCGTCGATCGTCAGGGCGACCTCGGCCTCGTGTGCGATGGCCAGCAGGTGAAGCACGACGTTGGTCGAGCCGCCGAGAGCCATGGCAACGGTGATGGCGTTTTCGAACGCCTCCTTGGTCAGGATGTCGCGGGTCGTGATCCCGAGACGCAGCATGTTGACGACGGCCTCACCCGAGCGGTGGGCGTAGTAGTCGCGGCGCCGATCAGCTGACGCCGGACTCGTCGAGCCGGGAA
The DNA here is from genome assembly GCA_036271875.1 of Galbitalea sp. Classification (GTDB taxonomy): domain Bacteria; phylum Actinomycetota; class Actinomycetes; order Actinomycetales; family Microbacteriaceae; genus Galbitalea. Next base: position 31,747 of record DATAZU010000015.1, on the reverse strand, counting down.
GCGACATCCCGAGTGCCTCGGCGACGCTGGCCATCGTGTTGGCTGTGTACATGCCGCCGCACGCGCCCTCGCCCGGGGCGAATGCGCACTCGATCCGGTTCGCATCCTCCATGCTCATCTTGCCAGCGCGAACGGCGCCGACCGCCTCGAAGGAATCGATGATCGTGATGTCCTTCTCGGTGCCGTCGCTGAGCTTCACCCAGCCGGGAGCGATCGAACCGGCGTAGAGGAAAACGGATGCGAGGTCGAGCCGGGCGGCCGCCATGAGCATCCCGGGAAGCGACTTGTCGCATCCGGCAAGAAGTACCGAGCCGTCCAGCCGCTCCGCCTGCATGACGACCTCAACGGAGTCGGCGATGACCTCACGGCTGACGAGCGAGAAGTGCATCCCCTCGTGGCCCATGCTGATACCGTCGGAGACCGAAATCGTGCCGAACTGCAGGGGGTATCCGCCACCGGAGTGGACGCCCTCTTTGGAAGCCTGCGCGAGGCGATCGAGGCTGAGGTTGCACGGGGTGATCTCGTTCCACGAGCTCGCGATACCGATCTGCGGCTTGTCCCAGTCCGCATCCCCCATGCCGACCGCGCGGAGCATCCCGCGCGAGGTCAGTGCCTCAATACCGTCCGTGACGGTACGAGAGCGGGGCTTGATATCGATGTTTTCCCGGGTGGGTTTGGAACTGTCCGACATGTCCAAAGTCTAGAACTGGTCGGCCAGTGTCTCCGACCGTGCGCTCTTCTCCGTAACTCATGCAGAATTTCGGACGCCGAGAATTTCGCCGCGGAATTCCGCGGTCGACTGCTACCTGCAGAAAATTCTGCATGAGTTACGGAAGTCAACGACCGACGAAAGCTACTGCTCGTGGCTGGTGGGGTCGCGGAACTCAGCGAGAAGAGCGAGTACCTGGGCGACCTGGTGTGGGCCAGCGACTCGATGGGCGGCCAGCGTGTCGCCGGGACCGCTCTTCAGGCCGAAGTCGCCTGCGCCGAGGGCGGCGAAGGCGTCCTCATCCGTGACATCGTCGCCCGCGTAGAAGACCGCGCTCGCGTTCGTGTAGTTGCGCAGGTGTTCGACGGCGTCACCCTTGGTCGTCGCTCGAACAGAGAACTCGAGGACATCCTTGCCCTTGCGCACCTTCAGGTTGTCGATCTCGGCCGTCGCCTCGCTCATCGCGACGAGGTGCGCGACGCGAGAGTTGTGGTCGGTTGCGAGGCGGGTGTGCAGTGCGAAACCGGCGGGCTTCGACTCCAGCCAGACCTGGTCGAATGAGTCGGCGACCTCGCCAAGAACTTCGTTCAGCAGATTGACCTGCCGGATTTCCGTCGTATCCAAAGTCACGATGTCGCCGGGATGATCGAGCCGAATCTCAATCCCGTGCGAGCCGACCAGCAGCGCCGAGTCCGGCAGATCCGTCACGGACTCGAGGGACGCCATCGAGCGACCGGAGATCAGCGCAACGCGCGTCCCGGGAAGCTCCAGCAGCGCGAGCACGGCGGCCCGCGCCTCGGGAATCGCGCGCGCCTGCTCCGGATCATCCACTTCGGGTGCGAGCGTCCCGTCAAAATCCAGGGCGACCAGAAGTCGCGAGACGCGCGCCAGTTCGCGCAGTGATCCAACCAACTCGCGGGATAACCCCAACTCCGTCATCGCAGCAGCACACTCACCGGCGACGGATTCTTTCGACGGTCCACTCGAGGTCGCCAAGCGGATCCTCTTCTTCGCCCGATTGGTTGTCCTGGCCGATGCCGCGAAGCGCATCCAAAAATTCGGCCGACCAGCGATCAACGTTGTTTCGCAGCACCTGGGTGCGCATGGAACGCATCCGCCGCGCCCGCTCGACTCGAGGCATGTCGATCGCCTGCACTATTGCATCCTTCAACCCGTCGATGTCGTGCGGGTTAATTCGCAGTGACCTCTTCAGTTCGTCGGATGCTCCGGTGAACTCACTAAGCACAAGCACGCCATCGTTGTCGAAACGGCTGGCAACGTACTCCTTGGCGACCAGGTTCATCCCGTCGCGCAGCGCCGTCACCAACATCACGTCGGCGGCAAGGTACAGCGCAACCATCTCGTCGCGCGGATAGCCGTGATGGTGATAGCTGATCGCCGTGTGACTCATTGTGCCGAAATCGCCGTTAATGCGACCGACGGTCAGTTCGATCTCGTCACGTAGCTGCATGTACGCCTGTACGCGCTCACGACTGGGATTGGCGACCTGGACGAGCGTCACATCCTCTACCGAGAGCCTGCCCTCCTCGAGCAGCTCACCGAACGCCTTCAGCCGGTGACCGATCCCCTTGGTGTAATCGAGCCGATCGACGCCGAGCATGACCGTCTTCGGATTGCCGAGCCCCTCGCGGATCTCTCGAGCCCTGGCCTGGATCTCCGGGCGACGCGCGAGGTCCTCGAAGCTCTGCGAATCGATTGAGATAGGGAACGCTTTCGCGAGAACCCGACGCGTCTGACCGCTTTGGTCGTAGTTCGGCACGTCGACGTGCGGATATCGAGTCACGAAGCCGGTCAGTCTTCGCACCGCGCGGGAGAAGTTCGACGCATCCGCGATCCGCTGAAACCCGACGACGTCGGCACCCAGCAGACCCTCGACGATCTGGGTGCGCCATGGAAGCTGCGAGTAGATGCCGTAGGGCGGGAACGGGATGTGGTTGAAGAACCCGATGGTCAGGTCGGGCCGGGCGAGCCGAAGCATCCGCGGAACCAGCTGCAGCTGGTAATCCTGCACCCAGACGACGGCACCCGGGGCCGCGACGGCGATCGCCGCATCCGCAAATCGCTGGTTGACGGCGACGTAGCTGTCCCACCATTCCCGGTGGTAGCTGGGCGGCGCGATCACGTCGTGATAGAGCGGCCACAGGGTGTCGTTGGAGAATCCCTCGTAGTAGTTCTCGATATCGCTCGCCGTGAGCGGAACGGGGATGATCTCGATGCCGTCGCTCGAGAACGGCTCGAATTCGAGGTCGGGCTGGCCGGCCCAACCGACCCACGCGCCTTTGCTCGCCCGCATGACGGGTTCGAGTGCGGTAACGAGACCGCCGGGTGAGTGCTGCCAGGTTGCGTCTCCGTTCGCGGCAACCACGCGATCGACGGGAAGACGATTGGAAACGACGACGAAGTCGTAGCCCTGCTGTGCTGCCATCGCCCCGCCCAGTTTCGAATACCTCTTTCTCCACGTTATCAGCCGCTTTTGTGAACGTTCGCTGGGGAGTCACCGAGCGTTCAGCGCGGGCGAATAGCGTGCTGGTGATGATTCGCGTCGGCATGAGCACGTCCTGCGTTTTTCCGCTGCCTCTCGAAGAAGCCTTCCGTCTTGCCCGCCTGTCCGGGTTCGACGGCGTCGAAATCATGGTCACCAACGACAAAGCGACCCAGGATGCCGAGAAGCTCCGATCGCTCTCGGACAGCTTTCGTGTTCCGATCCTCTCCATCCACGCGCCGGTGCTGCTCGCTACTCAGCTCGTCTGGGGAATGGATCCGAAGCGCAAACTTGAAAGGTCGGCAGAGCTGGCTCGCGTTGTCGGAGCGCCGACCGTCGTCGTACATCCGCCCTTCCGGTGGCAGGCCGCATATTCACGCGATTTCGAGCGTGTTGTTGGCGAGCTTGCCGTTCGATACGAGGTCGAGATTGCCGTCGAGAACATGTTCAGCTGGACGGTCCGGGGCACCCCGGTGCGCGCATACTCGCCGAGCCCGTACCCGACGGACCTCGCCGTCGACTCGATGACCCTCGACTTTTCACACGCTGCTCTTGCCGGACGCGACGGCCTCGAGTTCGCTCACGCCATGGGCTCTCGCCTGCGGCACGTCCACCTCTGCGACGGACTCGGCGGGACACTGTTCGACGAACACCTCATCCCGGGCCACGGCGCTCAGCCGGTGGCCGAGGTGCTGAAGCTGCTGTCAACAACCGGATGGGACGGCTCGATCGTTGCCGAGGTATCCACCCATCGGGCGCGAACTACGGATGATCGCCTCGCGATTCTGGGCGAGACGCTCGCCTTTGCCCGTGCGGCCATCGCGAACCATCCGTCGTCGGCCGCGACCGAAATCAAGCCGAGCAAGAAGAAGCGCAAGTCGCTGTCGCGCTAGCTCCCTCCGTGTGCGCATAACTCAGGCAGAGATCCAGCCTGCGAGATTGGAGCCCCGGATTTCCGGGGTTGCTGAGCCGCTGAATAGATCCCTGCCTGAGTTATGAACGAAGGGGTCGCGCCGGGTCGCGCCGGGTCGCGCTGCGACGCGTCGCAGGGGGTCGTCGGTGGCTATCCGTAACTCATGCAGAATTCCGTCGCGGCCCTCCGGAGCCGCGGAACTACGCGGACGCCGCGCCGGCCGCGAAAACTCTGCATGAGTTACGCGCAGTCGAGTCGCGCTAGGCGGTAGCTGGGACGAGACCGAGAGCTCGCGCTCGACGAACGCGGCGCACGGCGAGTAGTGCGATCATGAGGCTCCCGACGCCGAACGCGACGAGAGCGAAAGCCGCGCCGATGGCGGTCGCAACCCCGGAGTTCGCGATGATCGCCTCCATCCCGCGCACGCCGTAGGTGAGCGGTAGGAACCCACTGATGAACTGGAACGGTTTCGCCAGCAACTGAATCGGATAGAGCCCACCCGTCGAGGTGATCTGGATGGCGAGCAGGAAGATCGACACCACCAGCCCCGCCCGTCCGAGTCCTATCGTCAGCAGGTAGTGGAAGGCCGTGAAGGCTATCGCCATAACCAGCGAGAACAGCACCGTCGCTGGCAGCAGCGTCCAGCTGACGCCAACCGCGGTGTGCAGAAGCAGAACCAGCAGCAGCGCCTGCGCCGCGGTCACGATGGATGCCCGGGCAATCGAGGACAACACAACCCTGGCGTTGCCCGCGGTCGAGGACAGTGTGCGGCGGGTCAGCGGGCGAAGGACCAGGAAGACCGCGAGCGATCCGATCCAGAGGCCAAGCGGCACGAACAGCGTCGCGATAATCTGGGCGGCCGACGAGACCTTGTGTTCACGATCAACGGATACACCGACGGGCGCGGATGCGACATCCGAAATCTTGGCGATCTGCACCTTCGAGTACGACGGCGCCTTGGCAGCGCCTGAGGTGAGGCCGGAGGCGAGCGAACTTGCTCCCGAGGCGAGCGTCTTCGCGCCGCTGGTCAGCGACGCACCGCCCGTAGCCAGCCCCTGCGTCTTGTACGCGAACGCACCGGTCGATGCCGCGAGCTGGTCAAAGCCCGTCCCCAACTTCGAGCCGACCGAGGTCTGCGCCGACTTTGAGGTCATGGCATCGAGTGTCCCCGCATCGACCTGCGCCGCGGCCGAGTCGCCGCTGGCGAGATCGGCCTCGAGTTTCTTGGTCTCGGCGTTGACCTGCGCCAGATAGTTCTTGACACCCGCGACTGTGCCGCTCTTCGCCGTCAGGATGCCGGACCGCAGTTGGCGCAGACCCGGCGAGACGGACGATGCACCGGCAACATACGACGAGACGCCGGATGCCAGACTGCTGGCTCCGGCCGAAAGCTTGGTGGCGCCGGAGGCCGCAGTGGTCAGTGAGCTGCCCACTCCCCCAATGCCGGAGTAGATCCCAGCGATGTACTGCTTCGTGATGGCGGCACCAAACGCGCTGGTGAGTGAGCTGCCGACGATCTGCGCGACTGATCCCGTGAGGTAGTTGTGGGAATCATCTGTCGTGATCGAAAGCTTCGCCTTGACGGGCGATGTCGACGACAGCGACGTGATCGACTTCGAGAAGTTCTTTGGCACGGTCAGAATCGCGTAGACGGTGCCGTTGGCGAGATCGGCTTTCGCATCCTTCGAGTTCGTGATCGTCCAGTCGAAGCCCTGCGACTTCTTGCCCGTGAGCTGGGTGACCAGCTCGCGGCCAGCAAGTACGGGAGTCTGCGAGCCATCGGCGGCCGTCTCGGTCACCGCGTGGTCGTTGTTCACAATGGCCGCGGGGATATCGCTGATGCTGTGGCTGATCTGCGATACCGCCCCGATGAACAAGCCCGCGAAGGCGAGGGGCACGAGGACGACGGCCGCGAGCGCCGCGTAGCGCAGCCACGTTCGGCGAGAGGTGGGGAACGATGTCTGGCTCACTGGGTTGCGCCCTTTCCGTTGATGCTCGAAACAGCCAGCTGGTCGAGGTTGAGCCTCACGACCTTCCGACCGACGGATGAGATGTCCGAGGCACGCGGCGCGCTCGGCTGGCCGAGGACGATCGTGGTGGTCGCTGGCGCAATCCGATCGAGTGCCGCGAGGAACGCGACCTCGTCGCGAGGATCGGCGAAGGCGTCAAGCAGGTCGAGCATCACAACGGGGGTGTGCTCGGCCAGCGCAACCGCCGACAGCGCAACCGCCCGCTGGAGCTGCGGAAGCTGTTCGATGGTCGACCGCGCGGAGACCGCACCGTGCTCGCCGAGCACGGCGTTGACCCGATCGAGCCAGCTTCGAGCGCGGCGCTGGACCGCGAACGTGCGATACCAGGGCTGGGTCATCCGGATTCGCTCCAGGAGCAGCTCGCCGATCCCAACGCGCACCTCGGCGCGATCGGTGCCGCCGATGTCTTCGAGCGCAACAAGGCTCGCGACCGTGCCACTCTCGGACGGGAGTGGATGTCCGCCGACCTGAGCGCGCCCCGATACCGGGTCGAGACGTCCGGCGAGCGTCGCAGCGAACAGTCGCCGCCCGGCGCTGTCGCCGTTCACCAGGACCATGGTGCCCGGCTGGATTCCGAGAGTCAGCGGACCGACCAGCTGCCGGCCGGAACCCGCGACAAGCTCCGACGCCGTGATGATCTGGCCGTCGCACTGTGCAGATGCCCAGGAAACAGCATCCCGGTGCGCACGAAGACGCTCGCCCTCGATGTCGACGTTCGGCAGGATGCGGCCGAGCCACTTCGGCATCCACCATGCGGCGCGACCAAGCAGGGCCATCACCGCGGGAACGAGGGTCATGCGCACGAGGAACGCGTCGGCGAGAATGCCGACCGCGAGTCCGACCGCCATGGGCTTGATGACACCGGAGCCGTCCGGAATGAAGGAGGCGAAGACGAAGAACATGATGAGCGCAGCCGCTGTCACGACTCTCGCAGCACCGGAGAAGCCTTTGACGACCGCGCCCTTCGCGTCACCGGTATGGACATAGTTCTCGCGCATCCCGGAAACCAGGAACACCTCGTAGTCCATCGCGAGACCGAACAGCACCGCCATCAGGATGATCGGCAGGAAGCTCAGCACCGGGCCGGGAACCACTCCAAGCGCGTTCGCCAGCCATCCCCACTGGAAGATCGCAACGACGACACCGAACGAGGTGAATACCGACAGCAGGAAACCGACCGCGGCTTTGATGGGCACGAACACCGATCGGAACACCATCATCAGCAGAAGGATGGACAGCCCGACAACGACCGCGCCAAAGGGCAGAAGTGCCTGGTTGAGCCGCTGCGAGATATCGATCTGCACGGCCGTGTCGCCGGTGACCATCAACGGGGTGTCCCACTTGCTTTCGATGGATTGAGAGAGCGAGCGGATGCGGTTCACCAGCGCGGTCGTCGTCGGTGACTCGGGTCCGCTCTTCGGAATCACCTGCAGGATGGCCGTGTCGTAGCTCTGGTTCGGCAGGCCCTGGCTCACATACGCGACATCCGGTAGCTTCTCGAGATCGGATCGGATTGCGGTCAGGTCGGCCGCGATGGATGTCGTCTGGGTGATGTCGACGAGGACGACCAGGGGTCCGTTGCGACCCGGTCCGAAGCCCTTGTCGATCATGTCGTATGAGCTGCGCGTGACCGAACCGACGGGCTGGGCGGCTCCGGTTGGCAGTGCGAGGTCAAGCGAGAACGCCGGGATGGCAATGATGCCAAGCAGGCCGACAACCGCGAGAACCGCAACAAGCGGTTTCTTCATGACGCCGGTGACCCAGCGCTCGCCCATGCTCTTCTTCGAGGTCTCGTCCGGGTTGGCACGTTTGAACGCCCGCGAACTCGGCTTGGGAATGAGGCGATCCTTCGCGAGCCCCAGAATGGCGGGCAACAGGGTCGCGGAAGCGAGGATGGCGACGAGAACGCCCGCCGCAGCAGCAACGCCCATCGCACTCAGGAACGGAATGCCAACGACCAGCAGCCCGAGCAGGGCGATGATCACGGTGCCGCCGGCGAACACGACGGCGCTCCCCGCCGTTGCGACCGAGGTCGCAGCCGATTCCTCCGGCGACATCCCCTGCGCAAGTTGGTTGCGATGCCGCGACAGGATGAACAGGCCGTAGTCGATCCCGACCGCGAGCCCGATCATCAGGGCGAGAAGCGGAGTCGAGCTGCCAATGACGATGAACTTGGCCGATGCGAGAACCCCGCCCATCGTCACGCCGATTCCGACGAGAGCCGTGAGGAGGGGCATACCTGCTGCCAGAAGCGAACCGAAGGCGATGAAGAGGACGATCCCGGCGAAGAGAACACCGAGGCCCTCGGTCGGCGAAATGCTGACCGAGTTGTCCTGGAAGACCGATCCACCGAACCCGATCTTCATGTCTGCGTCCTTCGCGATGGGTGCGAGTCTGGTCAGATCGGTGAGCGAGGACGCCTTCACATCCTGCTGCTGATCCTTGAACTGAACGGCGATGATCGCGGTCGTCTTGTTGGCCGACACAGCATCCGAGGCGTACTTGCCGAACGGTGAGCTCGCGCTGTCTACTCCGGGCACCTTCGCCGCTTTCGCGACCAGGTCGGCGACCGCGGCGCGGTATGGCTGGGTCTCGATTGAGGCACCCTTCGGAACCTCGACGACGATCTGTGCCGCTGCTCCCGCGGCGGACGGAAAGACGGCCTCGAGCCGGTCGATCGCGTTCTGCGACTCTGTGCCAGGAATGGCGAAGGAATCGTTGGTCTTACCGCCGAGCGCGACCCCGCCTCCGAGGATGCCGATCATGAGGATCAGCCAGACGGCGAGGATGCGCCACGGGTGACGGTAGGAGAACCTGCCGAGACGATAGAGGAGTGTGGCCACGATGTGCTCCTACAGTGCTAAATCAGTGATTAGTTGCGGATTGAAACGGGCGCGAGCAGTTCGCTCACGATCGTGACGAGGGCGGCCCTGACCTCGTCGACGGGGAGAATTTCCAGCGAGTCGTCCTGCTTCACCGAGAGCACGTACGCCGCACCACCGAGAGCGATCCCGAAGCGCAGCTTGTCCTCAACGGTCGACACGGTCGACGAGAAGAAGTTGCCGAGCTTCACGACAAGGGCGTTGGCGCGGTCGATGACCGGCACATCCTCGAGGCCCGGTCCCTGGTTGATGAACATGTGGACCTCGAGCCGGTTCGCCAGCAGGAAATCGACGAACTGCTCAATAAACACGCGGCGCGTGTCATCGACGAGCGGCGCCTTTCCGACCGAATCGAGAATGGCATCCATCTTGTCGATCGCCGGACCGATGGCGGCCTCGAGTAGGGCCTCCTTCGAGCTGTAGTGATAGAGAACGCTCGACTTGGAGAGTCCGGCGAGTTCGGCGATGCGCTGCAGCGAGGTGCCGGCGTACCCGGCAACCGCAAATTCGTTCAACGCAATGTCGCGCAGATCGTCATGAGTGGACATGAAACCTACGGTAGCTGACCGATCGGTCAGAAACTGTCCGATCGGTCAGTTTGACAGCTATCTAGCAGCACTCTCGCAGCTAACTGCGCCGCATTCGAGGGCTAGCCGAGCAACGCGAGCGCTCCCACGGCACCAACAACCGTCAGGGGAACGGCTAGCAGGCCGAGCGCGACGTAGCGACGCCAGGACACGACGACACCGAGTCCGTCGAGTCGCTGCCGCCACAGCAGGGTTGCCAGTGATGCCCACGGCGTGATGAGGGGCCCCGCGTTCACTCCGACCAGCAGGGCCGCGAGGCGCAGCGGAGATCCGGCTGTCGGCTCCAGGGCGAGATAGGCCGGCAGGTTGTTGACCGCGTTGGAGGCGACTACCCCGGTTCCCGCGACGCGAAGGAGCGACAGAAATCCTGTGCCGTCTCCTGCGACGGTACGCAGAAGAACGGCAAGTCCCAGCCCGCTCGCGGTCGCGACCACGAGGAAGAGTCCGGCCGCCAGAATGACGAGCTGCCACGGGAGAAGCCGGAACCGCAGAGCCGCGCGGCACCGGACTGCAAAGAATCCAACGAGCACGGCAGCACCGACAACCGCGGGGATCCACACCGCAATCCCCGACACCAGAGCGGGCAGAACGAGGACCACAACCACCGCGGATGCGATGAGCAGCACCCGATCACCGCGCGGGCCGGGTTCGGCGGACCCGTATCGGACCAAGAGTTGTCTGCGATAAACAACAAATAGGACCGCAACGGGGACGACAATCGCGACCAGCGCTGGGGCAACCATGAGCGCCGCGAATTGCCAAGGCGTGCCGCCTCCGCCGAGCTGGTCCGCCGCGAGCAGATTCGTGAGATTCGATACCGGAAGCAGGAGCGACGCGGAGTTGGCGAGCCAGACCGTCGTCATGGCGAACGGCAGCGGCGGCAGGCCCACGTGGCGGGCTACCGCGACGACGACGGGAGTGAGCAATACCGCCGTCGTGTCGAGCGAGAGAAAGATCGTGCTCACAGTGGCGAGCGACACAACGAGGAGCCACAGCACCACCGCGCGGTGTACACCCCACCGGGCAAGTCGCTCAGCGACCACCGCAAAGAGTCCGGCGGCCGCGGCCAGCTCGGTCAGTACCGTGATCGCAACGACGAACAACAGGATCGGCCACACGCGCTGACCGAGCGCCACCGCGTCCGCAACCGGAAGAAGGCCCGTCGCAATTGCGATCACGCCTAGCGCGACAAGTACCACCCCGAGAAGCGCCGTCCGCATCCAACTCCTTTCGACAGTTCTCCTCCACTATGGCAGCGGGACCTCTCACCCCGTTTGGCAACCCCTTCGCGAGGCATCCGTCGCCGGGGTACCGTTGGTAGTCGAAGACACCAGCCGTTAGGAGCACCCGAATGCGCAAGTTTCTGTTCAGCGGCGCCGTACTGAGTGCGCTGTTCGGCGGTGTCAGTGCCATCCGCGCTACGCGCGAGGGCCCTCGCGACTGGCGAACGACCCTGCTCTGGGTGAGTTGGGCGGCGACACTGGCCACCGCGATCGGCACCGTCATCATCGATGCGCGGGACGCAGAACTCGAAGAGGACTAGACACTGTGAATTTTCCACATCCCGGAGGACCCGGCTTCAGCGGATTCGGTGCATTCGGCACAATCATCACTGACATCGTGGCCGGCCTGTTCTTTCTGGTCTGCTTCGCGATTGTTGTCGGGCTACTGTTCCTGCTCGTCCGGTTCCTGCTCGTCGCGACCAGGGCCGCCGAGATTTACGTCGCAAAGAATTCCGCGGCGGAGACCACAACGCCCACGGCACCGGTCCAAGTCCCGACAGCCTCTCCGCGCCCACGCACCACGAAGGCGCCACCGACTACGTGACGGATTTCCAGGGTGAGTAGCGAGTGCCCATGTTCTCTCGGGGCCAGCTTCCCTAACATCGCAGGGTGCTCATTCTCGTTCTCGTTCTTATCGGCCTCCTAGCGCTCGGCGCATTGATCGGGGGGATCGTCGGCGCCATTGTCACGGGCGACCCGAACTACACGATCGCTTGGGCCGTGTCGATGGGCGTGCTTGTGCTGTGCCTCGTCGTCGTTGCGCCCTCGATCGCTCGGCGAGCCGTGAGCGGGACCGATCGACCGATGTCACGATTGCCTCGTGCGGCTCGGACGACGATCGGGATCGTCCTGGTGCTCGCCGGTGCGACACTGGCGTTGATTCCGTCCGCGGACACCCTCAGCCGGATTGGGACGGACCAGAGCTTCCTCACCGGGCCGAACCAGGTGCGTGCCGTCACGGCGCTCGCCCAGACGATCGGCAGCCACGAATTGGTCGACATCGACTTCTACGACAGTTACGTGGATGCGCAGGCGCCCAGTCACCCGGGCGCAGACACGACAGACAACTTCGAATACCGCTACGGACGAGTCGCTCGGCTGGGCGCCGAATCCGGTTCAGCGGGACTGACGAAGGTGGCCCAGTATGACGGCCGCCAGGTGGATTTTGCGCTCATCCCGAAACTGATCAAGGACGCCGAAAAGCGCACCAAGATCACGTCGCCCACCTCAATCCATGTCGCGGTAATGCAGCCGCTCGACACGAAGTCCGGGCAGGAACCGACGATCAATGTTGACCTCGAGTCCAACTACCGTTCCGATCAGCTGCACTACTCGCCCACGGGTAAATTTATCGATGGCGTCGGGGACGGCTTCGCCGACAACTAGCCGAGGAACGCGCGCAGCAGCGCCGCAGACCCGTCCAGGTGTTCCCGCATGGCCGCGGCAGCGGCATCCGAGTCGCCGGTGAGAATTGCGACGACGATGGCCTCGTGCTGCTGATTGGAGTGGGCGATGTTTGTTGACAGCAGCGGGATGCGATCGAGAAGTTCGTTCACGCGCGTCCGGTTGTCGGCGAGAAGCGAGACGAGGGACGGCACCCCGACCAGCTCACCGATCGTCAGGTGCAGGCGCGAGTCCAGCCGCCGATAGTCAGCTTCGGACGACCCGGCGACCTCTCGCGCGCGCGTCCACAGCAGGTCCCGCTCGGCTGCGCTCAGAGTTCGCGCGGCGGCCGCACGCGCAGCACCGAGCTCGAGGATTTCGCGCAGGCCGAGCACATCCTCGATCTCCGCGGGATCGAGGGGTGCGGGAGTTCCCACCGCAACGGGAAGCGGATCGGTGACGAATGTTCCGCCATAACGGCCGCGCTTGCTCACCAGGTAACCGGCGCCGGCAAGTTCGCGAATTGCCTCGCGCACGGTGTCCCGACTAACGGAAAATCGAGCGGCGAGCTCACGCTCTGCCGGGAGGGCCTCACCCGGCGCGACAATGCCGAGACGAACCGTCTGCAGAAGACGGGCGACCGTATCCTCAAAAGCGTTTCCGCTGCGGACAGGTCGGAACAGCGCGTTGGAAATAACGCTCTGGTACGACTCGTCCGGATCGGTCATAGCGGGGTCACGTATGCGGCGCTGATGCCACCGTCGACGAGGAACGTTGACGCGGTGATGAAACTCGCGTCGTCACTGGCGAGGAAGGCAACTGCGGCGGCGAGCTCTTCCGGCTCGGCGAACCGACCCTTCGGGATGTGCACGAGGCGACGCTCGGCCCGCTCGGGATCCTTCGCGAACAGCTCCTGCAGCAGCGGAGTGTTCACCGGCCCCGGGCACAGCGCGTTGACCCGGATGCCCTGGCGGGCAAACTGCACGCCGAGTTCGCGGGTCATGGCGAGCACGCCACCCTTGGATGCCGTATAGGAAATCTGGCTCGTCGCCGAACCGAGCACGGCGACGAAGGAGGCGGTGTTGATGATCGAACCGCTCTGCTGCCTGACCATATGGCGAAGAGCCGCGCGCGAACACAGATAGACCGACTTCAGGTTGACGTTCTGCACCCTGTCCCACGCTGGTAACTCTGTGGTCTCGATCGAGTCGTCGTCCGGCGGCGAAATCCCAGCGTTGTTGAAAGCGATATCAACCGAACCGTACGTCGACTGTGCGGTATCGAAAAGGTTGTTGACCTCCGCCTCGTCGGTGACATCGACCTGCACGAATAGTCCGCCGACCAGTTTCGCCGCTGCCTCGCCCGTGTCCGCGTTGAAGTCTCCGATGACGACCGTGGCGCCCTCGGCCGCGAATCGCTTGGCCGTCGCTAGCCCGATGCCGCTCGCTCCCCCGGTAATGACCGCGACCTTACCCTTTAGCCGCTGCGTCAGGTCGATCTTGTCGATTGTCATTTTCTCTATCCTTCTTCGTTCCGGCCTCGTAGCCCGTCGAAGGGCCAGTTGCACGGACCCTTCGATGCGCTCAGGGACCTGGAGTTTACGTTTCTGTTAGTCGCTGCTGATGAAGACGTTCTTGGTTTCGGTGAATGCGGATGCCGCATCCGGTCCCAGTTCGCGACCAAGGCCGCTCTGCTTGAATCCGCCAAACGGAGTCGAGTAGCGAACCGACGAGTGCGAGTTGACCGACAGGTTGCCGCTCTCCACGCCACGCGCGACGCGAATCGCCCGCCCGACGTCCCGCGTCCAGATCGAGCCGGACAGCCCATAGATGCTGTCGTTCGCCAGCGCGATCGCATCTGCCTCGTCATCAAAGGGCAGCACGCTGACCACCGGCCCGAAAATCTCCTCGGTGACCGTGCGGTCCGTGCGGGATGGCGGAAGCAGCACCGTTGGCGGGAACCAGTAGCCCGCGCCGGTCGGTGCGCTCCCCCGGAACGCCACGCGCGTTTCATCATCGACGTACGACGCGACCTTCTCAAAGTGCGCCTTGGCCACGAGTGGTCCCATCTCGGTCGACTCGTCCGATGGCAGTCCGACCCTGACTCCCTTTACCGCCGGCTCGAGCAGCTCAAGGAAGCGATCGAATACCGAGCGTTCGACGAGGATGCGGCTGCGCGCGCAACAGTCCTGCCCAGCGTTTTCGAACACCGCGTACGGTGCGGTCGCTGCCGCCTTCTCGAGGTCCGAGTCGGCGAAGATCACATTCGCGCTCTTGCCCCCGAGCTCGAGGGTGACGGCCTTGACCTGCTCGGCGCATCCGGCCATGACACGTTTGCCGACCTCGGTCGAACCCGTGAACACGATCTTGCGGACATTCTCGTTGGTCACGAATCGCTCGCCAACGACGGAGCCCTTACCCGGAAGTACCTGGAACAGCCCGTCGGGAAGGCCGGACTCGACTCCGAGCTCTGCCAGTCGCATAGCGGTCAGCGGCGTCCATTCCGCGGGTTTCATCACCACCGCGTTGCCCGCGGCGAGCGCGGGCACGAAACCCCACGACGCGATCGTCATGGGAAAGTTCCACGGCACGATCACGCCGACGACGCCGAGCGGCTCCTGAAAGGTGAGGTCGATTCCGCCGACCACCGGGATCTGCTTGCCGATCATCCGCTCCGGCGCGGCCGAATAGTAGTTCAGGACATCCCGAACGTGTCCCGCTTCCCAGCGGGCCTGGCCGATGGGATGCCCGGAATTGCCGACCTCGAGCCACGCGAGCTCCTCGACCGCCGTATCGACGACGACGGCGAACCGTCGGAGGGCGTTCGCGCGGTCCACGGGCGCGAGACCTGCCCACGCCTTCTGTGCGGCAATCGCGCGCGCAACCGCGTCATCGACACCGTCGACGGAGACCTGATCGACCGTGCGGAGTACCGTCTCGTCGGTTGGATTGATCAGAACGGTCGCTGAGCCTGTCGAAGCGCCCGTCATGATCGAACCTCCCCGCGAGCGGGCCCTTCGGCGAGCTCGGGCACCGACGCACGATACTTCCTCGCTGCGTCGACGAGCCCCTCGAATAATCGCAGGTCGTCCCGGGTCTCTTCCGGATGCCATTGCACGGCAACTCCGAACGGTACGGAATCGAGCTCAATGGCCTGGATTATCCCATCCCCTGCTCGCGCGGAGACCCTGAGCCCCTCGCCAACTCGATCGATCGCCTGATGGTGGTGCACCTTGCCTGCGACTCCTGCTCCGACCAGTTCGCGAAGCTCGCTGCCCGGTTCGACCTCCACCGCGACCTCGTTGAACTTGTCGCCACCGATGTTGTACCGATCGCTGCCGATAACCTCGGGCAAATGCTGGAGGAGCGTTCCTCCGAGAGCAACGTTGAGGACCTGGGCCCCTCGGCAGATTCCGAGGAACGGGAGCTCTCGATCGATCGCGCCGCGCAACAGCGCATCCTCCCACTCGTCCCGGTCGAGAGCGGGCTGGTCGGTCGCCGGATGCGGCGCCTGGCCGTAGCGAGCCGGGTCGACATCCCGACCCCCGGTGACAATGAGACCGTCGAGACCGTCGAGCACCCTGTCAACTACGTCGAGCGAAACCGGCTGCGGAGGCAGGAGCACGGCGATCCCGCCCGACCTCGTAACCGCGTCGAGATACACCTCGGGCAAGAAGGATGCCCGGACATCCCAAACGCCAGTTTGCGCCTGTTGGAGGTAGGTCGTCAGTCCGATGACCGGCCGCCCTGCGGTCCCCGAGCTCGGCGAAGGGTTAGAAACGCTCGAAGCCACGAACCCGCTCCCAGTCTGTGATGGCCGAGTCGAACGCGCGCTGCTCAACCTTCGCGTTGTTGAGGTAGTGGTTCACGACATCGGCGCCGAATGCCTCTAGTGCGACCTTGGAGTTCGCGAACAGTTCTGCCGCATCCCTCAGCGAGGTAGGGACCCGGGGCGCATCCGAGGTGTACGCGTTGCCCTCGAAGATCGGCTCGAGCTCGAGCTCGTTTTCGATCCCGTACAACCCGCCAGCGATGAGAGCCGCGGTCGCAAGGTACTGGTTCACATCGCCTCCGGGCACGCGATTCTCGACTCGGAGACCCGCGCCGTGTCCGACCACGCGCAGTGCGCACGTGCGGTTGTCGACACCCCAGGCGATCGCGGTCGGCGCGAAGCTGCCCTCGACGTACCTTTTATACGAGTTGATGTTCGGCGCAAAGAAGAGACTGAGCTCGCGCGTCGTCGCGATCAGTCCGGCGAGCCAGTGCTCCATCAGCTTCGAGAATCCATACTTGCCGTCACCCGCCATGACCGCGGTGCCATCCGTCCCGCGAACGCTCAGGTGAATGTGGCAGCTGTTGCCCTCGCGCTCGTTGTACTTGGCCATGAAGGTGAGCGCCTTGCCGTGCTGGTCGGCGATCTCCTTTGCCCCGTTCTTGTAGATCGAGTGGTTGTCGCAGGTCTCGAGGGCTCCGGTGTAGCGGAACGCGATCTCCTGCTGGCCCAGATTGCACTCGCCCTTGACCCCTTCGCAGTACATGCCCGCGCCATCCATACCGTTTCGGATTTCGCGCAGGAGCGGCTCCATGCGCGTGGACGCGAGGATCGCGTAGTCGATGTTGTAGTCGCTCGAGGGGGTAAGGCCGGTGTAGCCCCTGGCCCACGCCTCGCGATAGGTGTTGTCGAAGACGATGAATTCGAGCTCGGTTCCGACGAACGGCACCAGGCCCTTTTCGGCGAGACGCGCGATCTGGGCTTTGAGGATCTCGCGCGGGCTCTGCGGTACCGGGGTCCCGTCGAGCAGCGAAAGGTTGGTCATGACGAGGGCCGTCGCGGGCTGCCATGGCACGATGCGAAGCGTGTCCATGTCGGGATTCATGACCATGTCGCCGTAGCCGGTCTCCCATGACGACATCGGATACCCGTCGACCGTGTTGTTCTCCACGTCAACTGCGAGCAGGTAGTTGCAGCACTCCGCACCGTGCTCGGCCAGGTCTTCAATGAAGAGCCGGGCGGATGCGCGCTTTCCGACGAGGCGCCCCTGCATGTCGGTGAACGCCATGATGACCGTGTCGATCTCACGTCTCTCGACCGCAGCGGTCAGCTCGGCGAGGGTCAGCATTCCGGTTGCGGGTGTTTGGGTGGTGCCTGGCATAGCGCTCTCCCGAGACTTGAGGCTTCAATCCGACCATTACACCACAGGCCTCACCGAAAGGAACTGCGGATTGGTAACGCACTTTTTACATCTAAAGGTAGACATCGGGTACCAATAGCCGCCATGCTCTGTCGATAACGTGGATGCCCCTGCTGAGCGCTCCATGACCCGTAATTCATTGATTTTGGAGGATTTGAATGGCCGACAACATCGTCGCTGGTGTCAAATATCAAAAGACCGAGGCGGGTTACTTCGAGAAACGCACACTAAAGAGAAGCGCAGGCTTCTGGGGCATCTGGGGTCTCGGCGTCGCCGCAGTGATCTCAGGCGAGTTCTCGGGCTGGAACCTCGGGACGGACACCGCGGGCTTCGGCGGCATGGCGATCGCCGTCGTCATCGTCATCGTCATGTACTTCACCATGCTGTTCTCAATTGGCGAGATGGCGGCAGCCCTGCCACACACTGGTGGGGCATATTCGTTCTCCCGAGCTGCCCTCGGGCCGTTCGGCGGATTCATCACAGGGCTGGCCGAGTCGATCGAGTACGTTGTCACGACGGCGGTCGTTGTGTACTTTGCCGCCCAATACGCGGACAGCGCGCTCGCCGATTTCTTCGGAATCCACAGTTCGGTGGCACTCACCTGGATCACCTGGGCCGTCCTCTATGCGGTGTTCGTCCTCGTGAACGGTCTCGGTGCATCCATCGGATTCCGGCTCGCCATCATCGTCTCGGTGTTGTCGCTCGCCATTCTCGCTGTCTTCGTGATCGTCGCGTTCGCAACCGGTACGTTCAACCTCGACAAGCTGTGGGATGTGAAAGCGACTGCGGGAAACACCACGTTCCTGCCGCACGGCTTCGGTCCGGTGCTGCTTGTGATCCCGTTCGCAATGTGGTTCTTCCTTGGTATTGAGGAACTGCCACTGGCCGCCGAGGAAACGAAGAACCCGCAGAAGGACATCCCTCGCGCAGGCATCATCGCGCTGGTCACACTGCTTATTGCTGCAGTCGTAATCTTCGTTGTCAACACCGGAGTGAACGGGGCACACGAGATTCAGAAGTCCGGGCAACCGCTGCTTGATGGTTTTGCACTCATGGTGCCGAAGAGCCTCGCCGGAGTGCTCGCGATCTTCGCTCTCATCGGTCTCCTGGCTTCCCTACAGGGAATCATGTACGCATACGGCCGCAACCTGTACTCGCTGTCGCGGGCCGGGTACTACCCGAAGTGGCTATCCGTCACCGGCAAGCGCCAGACCCCGGTCATCGCGCTGATCGTCGGAGCAGTGATCGGTTTCGTGCTGCTGATCGTTGTCGACCGCGCCGCCGCCGCCGGTGGTACGGCAAATGTGATCGCCGGATCGATCGTGCTCAACATCGCGATCTGGGGCGCCGTAGTGTCCTACCTGATGCAGATGATCTCGTTCATCGTTCTGCGTCGGAAATTCCCGAACGCGAAGCGCCCCTACAAGAGCCCGACCGGTATCGTCGGCGCTGTAATCGCCGGTGCCATCTCGCTGGCGATCTTCATCGCGTTCCTGTTCAACCCGGGTTACCAGATCGCGATCGCGGCCATCGCCGTTGTCTACATCGTCGGTATCATCCTGTTCGGTGCTGTCTGGCGGAAGCGCCTGGTTCTGTCACCCGAGGAGGAGTTCGCGATTAGCAAGGGTCTGCACGGAGACCCGCAGGTCGAAGGTTATGACGCCATGGAGGGCGAAGTCTTCGAAGGCAAGAAGTAGGGCTAAGCCAGCGGGATGCTCGTGAGCTCGGATACGACGCGCACGAGCATCCCGCCGATCTCATCGCTGCGTGAAGCTGCCGACCGCTTCGACGGGCCGGGTCTCCCGCGAAGGCCACCGAGCGATCGGGGACCGAAATAGTCATCTCCCGCAACGCCCGGAGCCGTTGCCGCGTACAGGATCGGAAGCGCGCCGGCCTCGACCTGTTGGCCAAAGGTTCGGGCTCCCCAGTTTGCGATCGGACGGATTGGTCGGGGAAGGTCCGCGAAACCGCTCTCGACGATGCCGGTCGCCGTGAATCCCGGATGCGCGGCCACACTGATCGCTCGGGAACCCACCCGCGCGAAGTGTTGGTCGAGCTCGCGGGACAGCAGGAGGTCGGCAAGCTTGGTGCGTCCGTAGAAATCGAAACCCCGATAGTTTTCGCCGCGAACATCCGACCTGAGCTGCGTCTCGTCGAGCGACGCCGACGCGTGACGGGTGCTGCTCACCCACACGACGCGAGGGCTTCCCCCGGCATCCTCAATGGCAGGAAGCAACTGCCAGGTCAGCGCTGCTGGTCCGAGAACGTTCGTGGCCCACTGCAGCTCGAATCCGTCGACGGAGAACGACAGCGGCGGCGCCATGATTCCCCCGTTGTTCACCAGGAGGTCGAGTCGATTGCCGGCGCGCGTTCGGATGTCGGCGACAGCCTCCGCCACCGATTTCAGACTCGCGAGATCGATGGTCACGAGCTCCGGCGCTTCGCCGGTCGCCGCGCGCGCAACCTGCTCGAGCGCGGATGCCCCGCGTTCGGGATTCCGACCCCCGACGAGCACCCGCGCACCGCGCTGGGCAAGCACGCTCGCAACCCGAAGTCCGAGGCCACCGGTGGCTCCCGTCACCAGGGCCGTTCGGCCATCCAGCCGGTCCGGGTCAGTCACGTTCCCGAGGGTAACAGCACCGTTCTAACGGCGCACGGACCCGCGTCAGGTCGCCAATGGATTCCGGAGCCGGCTCAGCAGGTAGCCGAGAACCACCAGGACCACACTGCCGCCCACGGTTCCGAGAAGCGCGATCGTCGCGGCGACCGGGATCGCCGGAGCGAGCTGAAATCCGCTCCCAAAGTCGAACGCCGAGTGCCCCAGGAACACGAACCAGTTGCGTGGGTCGTTCGGCCCGAGGAACGGGACGACGAGATCCCAGATCAGAAACAGGATGGCGGGGATCGCGAACACCCCGACCAGCGATCCGACGGCGATTCCCGCCGCCCCGAAGAAGGCGATCACCAGCAGGGCAATCCCCCACTCGGCCAGGGGGCTATGTATCGCGGCCGGCGACAACGGCGCATAGTTCGCAAACGGCAGCTGCGACGACAGGATGCCCGTCGCGATCGCGCGCGACGCCGCATCCACGACCGTCACTACGATCACCACGACTGCCGCGCTGACCAGGAGCGCAAGTTGCCTCGCGCCAACCGTCACGAACGGCCCGGCCCGAGTCAGCGTCACCTTCTCGAGGTGATAGCGACGCTGGACCGTCGACATCCAGAGCCCGAGCAGGAAGAACAGCACGGGGAAGAAGATGAATCCGAAGTACTTCAGAACCTCCGAGACCGTGCTCGCCGGGGACAGGGCGGCAATTGCGCTTGCCATGGTGTCGTAGTCATAGCGAGCCAGGTTTGAAATGGTCTGCTCATCACCCTGAGTCACCACCTTCGCGGGCTTGGCGAGGTCGGCCTGAAAGTCCATGCCGTTCGCCCGGTACTCGGCCCTCGTGTGCTGCACCAGCGCGTAGTCGGCGCGCACGGCCGTCGTCTGGTTGACGACGTTGCCCACCGCGAAGAGTGCGCACACGATCAGAACGACGGGCAGCACGAACCCGCGCCAGAGCAACCGAATCTCGCTGCGGGTGGCGGCGGCTATACCGAACCCGATCGAGGTCGTTGATGGCGTTGCCGCGATCGCGTTCACGCTGTGATCCCGTCCGCGACATCGTCGGTTGCGATGAGCCGGCCATCCACGATGTCGACCCGGCGGGTGCTGAGGGCGGCATAGGCGTCGGCGTGGTGGCCGGTCAGCAGGACCGTTGCACCTGTCGCGATGGATTCCAGCGCCGTCGCCACCTCGCTCACCGTGGGGGCGTCAACTCCGTTGAGTGCCTCGTCGAACATCAGGTACGGCGCCCGACTCGCCAGCGCGGCGACGAGGTGAACCCGCTTTCGTTGTCCGTGGCTGAGCTTGCGTGCGGGTAGCCGCAGTAGTACGTCGTCCGCCAGACTCGGCGCAACCGATGCGATCGCGCGCCGGGACAGCGTGCGACCGAGCAGCATCCGCACGTTCTCGTACCCACTCAGGTAGGGAAACACCGGGGCATCGTCGAAGCACACGTAGAGGCGGGAACGCACCCGGGCAACATCCGCGCCGTCAAAGCGGATGCTGCCCGAGTAACGCTGGATCCCCGCGATCGCTCGAATCAGGGTCGTCTTGCCGGAGCCGTTATCACCGACAAGGTGAGTCACTGTGCCGGCGCGAAGGGTTGCGGAGCAGTGTTCCAGGATGGTTGTGCCTCGCACGGCAACACTGACGTTTTCGATCTCGATCACGGGTACTTACCCTTTCTGCTTTGTCGCGAGTTCTAGCTGTTGGAGTGGGTGAGCTTGCCCGGTGTCAGCGTGAAGTAGTCGGTGATGGTCTGCGAGTAGACGTTCACCGTTCCCCACGGCGTGATGACGCCGGCACCGATGGATGCGGTCCCGCGCCAGAGGTGCTGCGACGACGATGCGAGCGTGCGCTTCACCCCGAGCAGCGTGACCGTGTTCGGGAAGACGTAGCCGTCCTGCTGGAATGCCGTGCTCGAGGTCATCGTGCTGCCGGACCAGTACCACTCGAACGTGTCGGAACTCCACGCGAGCGTGCCACCGCGAGTGAAGGTCTGCCGCTTGCCAATCACCGTTGCGGGTGTGGCAAGGTGCGAGCCGTTCGTCGTCGGTGTCACGTCATCGGGCGTGCCTGTGCTGGTTACGTTGGAATAATCGGTCAGCGCCTGCGGCGTTGGGTCCGGTGCGGGATCGGGTGCCGGGTCGGCGAACGCCGGCGTGGCGAGCCCCGCCGCAAGGGCGAGACCGATCACCCCGCTCGCGATAGCGCGCCCGGCACGGCTCCTGGGAACCAGGCCAGCGGGCAGTTTCTTTCCGAGAAGCGAATAGGTCATTACAGACTCCTTGTCTCGGGCCGGGCGTGGATGCCTCGACCATGTGAGCCTAGAGACTATGAGTCTTGTTCATAGTCGCGAGAAAGTTATCCACACGTCATTCAATTCGGATCCCGGGAGCAGTCACCAACCTGTCAACCCCCCAAGAGAAAGTCGCCACATCCGCCATCAGGTGATTGGCTCAAAGCATGGTGAGTTTGACCGGGCACCAGGGGCAGCCGGTTCAATCGGTCCGAACCGGAGGACGACTGATCGCCCTCGACGGACTCCGCGGTATCGCCGCATTCGTCGTGGTTCTGCACCACGTGTACCAGGTCGCGCGACCATTTCTGGAGCCGAAAGTCAACGCGTGGGCACCGGGCTCCCCGTGGTGGTTCATCTCATCAACACCGATCAAGCTGCTCTCGGCGGGCTCCGAGAGCGTGCTCATCTTTTTCGTGTTGAGCGGGCTGGTCGTCCCGCTCCCCCTCCTTGCGAAGGGGATGCGCGGATGGGCCGGATTTTTCGCTTCACGCCTCATCCGCCTCTACATTCCAGTGTGGGCATCGCTCGTTCTGGCGATGGTCATCACCGACTTGCTCCCGCATCCGGCGACCGCGGTTACGGCTGGATCGTGGACGCAGCGCAGCAATACCGTGTGGGCGCCGTTCAGCCTCGCATTCAGTGAGGCGGGTCTGACGAGGGCCTCGTTCCCGCTCAACAGCGTGCTGTGGTCTCTGCAGTGGGAGGTCGTATTCTCGATCACACTGCCGCTATTCCTGCTTGCCGCAATGGCTCTGCGCCGATTCTGGATTCCCGCTGTAGTCAGCTGCTTTGGGCTGAGCGTTGTCGGCAAGGTATTCGACATCAATGCGCTGATCTATCTGCCGGTGTTCTTCCTGGGCACGCTGCTGGCCGTCAATCTGGCAGCGTTCCGCGCTTGGGCGCAACGGGCCCGCATCCGTAAGCACGCTCGACTGGCCGGATGGCTGGTGCTCAGCGGATCCCTGCTCGCCATCGTCGCGAGCTGGATGCTGCGGCCGATCCTGCACGCGGGTACACCGCTCAGCGATGCCGTCGGTTCACTGACCGACGTCGGAGCGCTCGGTCTCGTCGCGTGCGCGGTCGGCTTTGGCCCGGTCGTGAGTGGTCTCTCGACACGGGTTCCGCAGTGGCTCGGGAAGGTGTCGTTCAGCCTGTACCTCACGCAGCTGCCCATCCTCATCGCGCTGGTCTACCTGCTCGGCGACAACAACTGGGCGCTTGTCGGAGTCATCGGCATCCCGGTCGACCTCGGCGTCGCGTACCTGTTCTTCCGCTTTGTCGAGGCGCCGTCCCACCGCCTCGCACAGCAGGTCGGTCGACTCGCAACCCGCGGATCCGAGCGAGTGTACGTGCGGCTGCGGGCTCGCCGCGTCGCCAGGATGGCCGCCAGCGGTCGGGAGCCCGCCTACCGCTAGGGCAACGCCTACAGGTAGTCGAAGGTCAGCGCCCGCTGATCCGCGATGAACGACTCGGATGCCCGCACCCGGTGCGGTCCGAGTGCCGCTATTTTTCCTCGCATTTTCGCGATAGCGGTCTCATCCCTGAGGGACAGTTCGTGGTCGGCAGCCGTCACGACGAGTAGCGGACTTCCCGGACCAATCAGCAGGCTCGCTGTGGCCTCCGCCTCGTCAACGACGACCGGAATGTCGACGACATCGACGGACTTGTCAGCAACGAGAGCGCGAGCGTATGCGACGACGGCGTCTCCGACTCCATCTGTCGTTAGTACGGTTTCCCCCGCGTACGCGACGTACTTCATGCTCCCCACTATGGGCGCATACCCAGGCACGTTCAATGCGTTGCGCAACCGGGGCGAGGCGCGTACAGTTCAACGCCGACCGCCCTACCCATCCGGCCTAGGCGCTTTCCGCCCGGTGAGTGGTGATCGCGCCGAAGTTCACTACGGCCTGAACGGGAGCGTGATCGGACGGCCACTTGCCCTCGTATCGGGACACGTTAATCCCCGCGCTGAGAACGGAAACGGTTGGGGTGACGAGGATCCAATCGATTCTCTTGCGCTCCAGCTTGGGCGGCCCATAGTTAGCGAAGCTTCCCCATGCCTCGGTCAGGCGCTCAGACGCGGTCTGCCAGGTGTCCACGAGGATGCCGGAGTCGACCAGCAGCTCGTGAGGCAGCGTATCGTCGTCCGTATTGAAGTCCCCCGTAACGATCGTCGCCAGAGGGGTCTCCCCAACCACGCGCAGAATCTCGGCGACCGAGCGCACGCGAGACCGGCGCGAAAACTGGTCGAAGTGCGTGTTGATCGCCCGAAACTCGACAGCGGTAACGCGATCTCGAAACGTAGCCGCCACTACGACACGGGGAGTCGGGTTGCCCCAGGTTGTCGAACCCGGCACTGACGGCGTGGCTGACAGCGCCGTCTGCCGCCAATCCAGAAGGTCGACGCGATCGCTGTCGTAGAAGATCGGACATCCCTCGCCGCGCCGGTTCGCGTTTCGTCCGTAACCCACCGAGCGGTAACTCTCGCCGAGAGCATGCCGAACGAACCCCGCCTGGTCTGGCAGCGCCTCCTGTACTCCGAGGATCACCGGCTGTTCCGCTTCCAGCAAACGCTGGATAAGGACTCGCCGACGAACCCAGCGATCCGGACTGCGTGGCATGAGCCGCGTCATCCGCCGGCGGATGTTGTAGGTCATTACTTGAATGGCGGGCGGCGCAACCGGTCCGATAAGCGGGATGTCGGTCACTGGGGAAGTTTAGGCCGCGAACCCGGAACCCACTGATTTGCGGATGGCGAACCCCTGCGGCTTGTCTGAATCACGACGACAGCAGATGGCTTGTTTCACCCGCAGTCCTCAGGTCAGTGGGATCACGTTGACCCGTTTAGAGTGCGCTCGATAATTTGGCGTCACGATGAAATCATGACTGCTTCCGACCGAATCGACCGGTCGATGTCCGTGACTGATGACCAGAACTCGCGGCGCCAACATCCGAGCGGTCGCCGGGAGACATGTGAAGCGCCGCAGTCCGGTTGTGATTTTCGAATGCCTCCGACATCGCGGCAGCTCCCTCCGGGGAGATCCCGAAATCGGACGCTACTTCCGACCACCGAGCCGTCGCGCTTTCCACCTCTCGAATCACTTCGACTGCTTTGTCGGATGTCAGGTCAAAAGTGCTTGCGACGCCGAGAAGATTGCGAATGTCGCGATCGTTCGGATCGTCATTCGGCGACACTGGCGTTGAGTCCGCGGCTCCTTGCCGATAGAACGGATTGACGTCGAATACGGGCGACAGGCTCCATCCGTTCGAGACTCGCAGTACTCCGTGATTCTTCATGTGATCATCGACGTTGTTTATCAACAAAGAAAATGCAATACGCCTAAACAGTTCTTCGGCGTCTGAACGTGGAGAGGCGCTGAGTGGGATAAGTCGCTCAGCAAGCATCGTGTACTCGATTGATTCGTTTGGCTGCTTGACCAACAGGCTGTCTGCGCTAAGGTACCCGATTCGACGATCCTCATTCCGATCGAACCTGTCGATGACGAGCACAGATCTGGGCCCAAATCGATGGTGTTCGAATCGCGGCACGGTGATGCCAGCCTGGCGGGCAAGTTCAAGTGCGGTTGCTTCCCAGGCCATCGCGTCTCCGAAATCGTCGTCTCGCGGAAGCTTCGCCAGGGCAAGGATTCCGCCCGCCCGCCGGACAGTCGCTTTGGGGCGAGCCCCTCCCATGGACGTACCAACACTGAAGAGTCGCTGAAACTCGTCCGGTACCTCGGCGCCGTCCTCGAACGCCCTTGCCATTTCGATCAGAACGGGGAGATCCTGCGTGGTTGGCGTGGCGCCGGACGGCCCCGACAGGTAGCGCTCTCCGTCACGAACGCGCAGGGCTCCTTGTCGTGTGGCATCCGGAACAGCGGCGAGAACGTCCACTTCGGAAGGACGGGTGAAACCGGTATTCGACTTTCTTGCCTCTCGACGACGATTCGAGTCGATTAGCCTTCTGCCCCAGCTGTCGGGTTGCGCGTCGGCTATCCCGCCAAACATCGTGCGCGCGCCGCGCGGTGTGCTTCGCCCGGCGTCCAGTGGAAGTTCGGGGCTCAACGCATACGCGGCTTCATCAGACAGATATGTCTCGGCATATCTAAATTCCGGCACCGTCCGGCCCATTGCCTTGATCGATTCGATGGTTCCGGCCGTGACTTCTCGTCCATCCGGCAATTGGACTGCTAACTCGACCCTCATACTCTGACCCGCTCTGGCAGCCCGCGTTGAAGCAAGACTCGACCCCGATCATTCGCCGCGGGATCGACGGCGCTGGTGACGAGTGAATCGAGGCCGAGCGCTTCCATAACCGCAAAGACATTCTCGAGCTTCACAGTGCCTGTGCCATTTTCAATTGCGCGGAGTGTGTCGCGCGTCACACCTGCTCGCTCAGCCACCAGCTCAGCCGTCAACCTGCTCGCCTTGCGCCAAGTTCTTAGATGGTCGCCAAAGTCGATCAATCGGCGACTTCGACTCGCGGACATTCTCGCGACCATTGCAACTACTCCCTTAGCGACGGTTACGTTCGTCACTATCTTCTATAACGACGACTATACCCGTCATTATTCCCAACTGCACGACTCCCGCTGGCCCAACACAACCGGTCTCTGGCGAGGAGCGAAACCAACTCTCGGATGCCTGTCATACCGTCGCTCGGTAAGAAATAACGGCCATGAAGGAGCGGACCTCCGTCACGTCGGCGGCTCGATTTACGGTGGGCAGCAATAGCACGCTGCAATCCCGACGCACACGTTCGAAAGATTGAGCGTTAGAGGTTTGAATCACCGATCGCTGGTGGGGCATCGATCCGGTCACGAAGAAGAAGTGCGTCAAGAAGGCTAACTTCGACAGCGGTGTGGTGCACCCCCGGGGACTTGAACCCGGAACCCACCGATTTGCCGACGGTAAATCAGTGGGGCTTGCTTAAATCACGATGACTGCAGATGAGTAGTTTCACCAGCACTTTTCGAGCCGGCTCGATCACGATGACTGCGTACGAGTCAGCTCGATGGGTTTAGCAGTCATGACGAAATCATGACTCGAAGCGATCGACGAATCGCCTGCCTCGAGAAGAGGACCGCCTGACCAGCGATTTTGGTGCACCCCCCGGGACTTGAACCCGGAACCCACTGATTAAGAGTCAGTTGCTCTGCCAATTGAGCTAGAGGTGCGCAGGCCCGCAACTTCCGGACCGAGAAGCAAGATTAGCATGAGGAGACACCGGCCGATGCAAGGAGAAGCCATGACCGACACCCGACTCGAGGTCGGCGACACCGCGCCGACGTTTACCCTTTCCGACCAGGACGGGTCGCCCGTTTCGCTGTCGGATTTCGCCGGCAAGAGGACCATCGTCTACTTCTACCCGGCCGCATCCACTCCGGGATGCACGACTCAGGCATGCGACTTCCGCGACAACATCAACTCGCTGAAGTCCGCGGGCTACCAGGTGCTCGGTGTCTCGAAGGACGACCTACCCGCGCTGAAAACGTTCCAGGACGAACAGGGCCTCAACTTTCCGCTGCTCAGTGACCCCGACCTGACCGTGCACAGGGAATACGGCGCATGGGGCGAGAAGTCGCTCTACGGGAAGATCGTCATCGGAACGCTGCGATCCACCTTCGTGGTCGATGAAAACGGGAAGATCCAGATTCCGCTCTACAACGTGAAGGCAACCGGGCACGTCGCGAGTCTGCGCAAGAAGCTGGGCCTCGACTAGCCATTAGAACGTTCGGTCGTCGCGCTCGTCGCGGGATTCCCGATCGGGCCGAACCGTCGCTCGCAGAACGGCCGGTGTGAAGGTCAGAACGAGCATGGCAACGGCCGGCACGACGAGGACCCAGCCGAGAGCGGCGTTCGACTGCCCCGATATCAGGATGCTGATACCCAACAGCCCCTGCAGGACAGCGATGCACACGGTCGCGCCACGTACCCACGGCCGCGCCCGAAAAATCGCCCTTGCCACTACACCGACCAGTACGGCCACGATTCCAACGGTGATCGCATACGCGATTCCCGTCGCCAGATAACTCGCCTGGCCGACAAATATCTCGACGACGAGATAAATCGTCGCGGCGACAAATGCCGCGGTCTCAAGCAAAACCAGCGCTGCAAGCACATAAAGCAGCACGGGTTTGGGTGTTTCACTCACAGCTACATCCCATACAAAGCTATTGATTTGACTAGGCCTCTGTGAGAGCCTATGTGAGGTTGATTTGACGCCCACAAGGTTGTGAGCGAGTCCCGATTTCTTTTCACTCTCCCGAATCACAGGTCTTCGACCTCTGTTTTACAGCGTCGCTATTTAAGGCACGCACCACAATAAGGAGCACCACTATGGATTGGCGTGACAAAGCCGCCTGTCTGACTGCAGACCCGGAGTTGTTCTTTCCGGTCGGCAACACCGGGCCGGCCGTCGACCAGATCGACAAGGCCAAGGCTGTTTGTGCGCGCTGCTCCGTGACCGAAATGTGCCTCCAGTACGCCCTCGAGACGTCGCAGGACTCGGGAGTCTGGGGTGGCCTGAGCGAAGACGAGCGCCGCGCCCTCAAGCGCCGCGCCGCCCGCGCCCGCCGCGCCTCCTAGCAGCGACTCTCACCGTCGCGACTGTTCTCACGCGCGACCGTCCAGTTGACACGTAAGCAATTGCTTACCAATATGGTGTCATGGCGATCACCCACATCCAGCTCTGCCCCCTTCCGGTCACCGACCAGGATCGTGCACGCGACTTCTACGTCAACACACTCGGCTTCGATCTCGTGTCGGACACAGAACTGGGACCGGACATGCGCTGGGTCATGGTGCGGCCGCGCGGGGCGCTGACCGCGCTCACGCTCGTGACCTGGTTCCCCTCGATGCCCGCGGGTTCGACGAAGGGAACCGTTCTCGAAACGGATGATCTAGAGGGCGACATCGCTCGCCTGTCGGGACTCGGCGTTTCCATCCCCGGTGAAGTCGAAAACGCTCCGTGGGGCCGGTTCGTGCAGTTCGCCGATCCGGACGGCAACGCAATAGTGCTGCAGGAGTCGTCCACCAGTGCCTAGTCTCGATGTCTACCAGGCGATCGCGCATCCGGCACGGCGCGAACTGCTCGATGCCCTGAGAGGCGGGGAGCAACCGGTGCGGATGCTCGCCGATCGCTTCGATTCCAGCCGGCCGGCAACCTCCCAGCACCTCAGGCTGCTGCTCGATGCGGGCCTCGTGTCCGAGCGTCGAGTCGGAAGGGAGAATCTGTACCGACTCACACCGGCGCCGCTCGCCGAGGTGAATACCTGGATCTCGACCTACGAAGAGTTCTGGTCGAACCGGATGCGATCGCTGCGCGACCTGCTGGACGGTGAAGAGTGAGCGCCATCGTTACGGACTCGTTCCTTCCGCATCCGCCCGAAAAAGTGTGGCGGGCGCTCACCGACTCCGCACTCATTGCGCTCTGGTTGATGCCAAACGACTTTGTTCCGGAGATCGGTCACGCGTTCACCTTCACGACCCGGCCGGTTCCCGCGCAGGGATTCGACGGGATCGTGCGCTGCGAGGTCCTTACGCTGCGCCCTCTCGCGGAACTGTCGATCTCGTGGCGCGGCGGCAGCCTCGACTCGACGGTGACCTGGCGTCTGGAACCGGAAGGCACCGGTACCCGGCTGTTCCTGACGCATGACGGATTCGATGACGACGATCCGTCGCAGGAGATGACAAAGCGAACCCTGGGCAGTGGATGGAGCGGTCATATGGCAGCGCGGCTCGATGAGGTACTTGCGAGCATCTGAGACTGGCTAGTCCTTTGTTATCCAGTTCAACGGGATGTCGATCGTGACCTCTGTGCCGCTGCCGACGAGGGTGTGCCAGTCGATGGTCCCGCTCAGTTCGCCCTGGATGAGAGTGCGCACGATCTGAGTCCCAAGACCTGCGCCGACCTGTCCCTCCGGCAGTCCAACGCCGTTGTCGCGCACTCGCACGCGCAGTTCCTTATCACTGCGCTTCGCGGTGATCTCGACCTCGCCGTCTCTGCCCGCGAGCCCGTGCTCGACAGCGTTGGTCACGAGTTCGGTCAGCGCAAGGGCGAGCGGCGTCGCGTATTCGCTCGGCAGAACACCAAAACTTCCGTTGAACTTTGGATGCACGGTCGTGTTGTGACTGGATGCGACCTCGGCGACCAGCAGCAGCACGCGATCGAAAACGGCATCGAAGTCGACATTCTGGCTGAGGCCCTCGCTCAGGGTGTCGTGCACGACCGCAATGGCGGCGACTCGACGCATGGCCTGGGCCAGTGCATCCTTAGCGACATCGTCGTGAGCTCGCCTGGCCTGAATCCGAAGCAGTGATGCGACGGTCTGCAGGTTGTTCTTCACCCGGTGATGGATCTCACGGATTGTCGCATCCTTGGTAATGAGTTCGCGTTCCTGGTGTCGCATCTCGGTCACGTCGCGGCAGAGCAGGATGGCACCGATGCGTTCGGTGCGGGTGCGGATCGGGATCGCGCGAAGGGAGACCGTCACGCCCTTCGCCTCGATGTCGGTTCGCCACGGGGCGCGGCCGGTGACCACGAGCGGGAGGGATTCGTCGACGACATCCTGCCTGTCGCCGAGCACAGTGGTCGTCACTTCGGCCAGCGACTCTCCCTCGAGCTCGCCATCAAATCCGACGCGGTTGAAAGCGGACAGGGCGTTCGGGCTCGCGAACGTCACGACGCCGTCGATGTCCAGCCGAATGAGACCGTCGGATGCGCGTGGTGCGCCGCGCCGAGGTGCCGACGGCGCTCCCAGATCCGGGAAATCGCCGGACGCGATCATGGCGAACAGGTCGTTTGCGCACTCGTTGAACGTGAGCTCCTGGCGACTCGGCGTCCGCGCTTCGCTCAGGTTGGTGTGGCGCGTGACCACTCCGATCGGACGATCGGTGGTCTGCTTCCCGGTTGGCGCGATACGCCGCATGACCGGAACGGCACGAACTCGAGTTGGCGTCTCCTCGTACCAGGTCGGCGTCGTCGAGTCGTTGATCGTCATCGACTCGAACGCTTCGCTGACCTGAGCTGCCCACTCCGGCTTAATCTTCTGGCCGACGAAGTCGCGATAGAAGAGAGTGGCCGAACTGGACGGGCGTGCGTGCGCCACAGCGACAAAGCTGTCATCCGCACTCGGTACCCACAGCACGATGTCAGCGAAGGCAAGGTCGGCAAGCAGCTGCCAGTCGCCCACGAGAAGATGCAACCACTCGACATCCGCTTCATCCGAACGGCCCTGCGCCAGCACGAGGTCGGAGAGCGTCGTCACAGTCTCAGGCTAGCCGCTCGGCTAGCCCCGCCATTCCTGAGGGGCGGCGAATCGCCCTATACGACGGCGTTTTAGGGCGATTCG
>DATAZU010000014.1:0-59489 GCA_036271875.1 Galbitalea sp. | reverse complement strand
CGGACGACGAGGATGCAGAGGGCGAGGACCATCAGGTACCCAACCGTCGTCTTCACCCAGTCGGGCGCGACGTCCACCGGGCAGGTGTTCAGCGCGACCGTAGTCGTGAACACGGGGATCGTCGCCACGGCCCCGCACACGAATCCCGAGGGGAGCGCCGCCTGTATGGAGCTAGTGATCTGGCCCATCGCACCTCCCGACCAGGTGAGCGCGATCTTGCCCGCTCGATCCCAGCCCGCTGGGACGATCAGGCACGCGGGCAACGTCGCGAGCGAACCGAAGAAATTATTCCAGACCGTCACGATATCGGTGCCGCTCGTATTAATGGGGCAGAAGATCGGAATCTCGACGCCAGCACCGGCGACCTGACTGACGCTCGTCGGCGGCGTCCACCCGCTCGAGCTTGAGGTCCAGTTCCTCGGCTTCCACAACGTGTCCACGGTGTTCGCGTGATCCGCTGCGACCGTGCTCCCCGCCGTCAGGTGAATACTCACGATGCTCGGGCAGTTCGTCGTGTTCGTCGTCGGCGCGCCCGGGATTTGGCCCAAGCTATCCACCGTCGGGCTACCGCCGGACGCGTTGGACAGCGCAACCCCGGTCAGCGTAGTCGTCACGCCCGTGGCCGGAAAGTAGCAGGTAGTGGTCAGGTTCCACGTCCCGTGGGCCTGCCCCGCAGGCACCCCGCTCGTGATCGCGTGGTAGTACAGGTCGTACGCCATCGTCGTCGAGGTCGTCATGCACGGGATCGTCGGCGTGTTAGTGAACGCGTAGGTCCCTTGGTTGACCATGAACGTCGCGGTGCTGGGCTGCCACCCAAGCTCCGCTGAGTTGGCGGCGAGCCCGGAGGCGATGTTGATGCTCGCGCACGTCGGGAGGCTCGTAATCGGCAGCGCATCCGTCGGCGTCGGCGGGTCCAGCGGCCCGGCCGCCGAGGCGGGCTCCGCGACGAGCAGGAAGCTCAGGGCGACGGCGAGGGCGACCACAGCCCCCGCCGCCACCCGGCGGGCTACTTGACCGCGCCGCTGGACCGCTTCTGGATGTAGCGGCCGAGGGCCAGCAGGAAGCCCAGCCCCACGAGCGCCGCGATCACTCCGATGATGTACGGGGTGTTCGTGGCGATCGCCGACGTGAGAGCCGTCACCAAGTCCGCCCCCGTCCCCGACGGGGTGTCGTCCAGGCGAGCACCGCTCACCAGCGCCAACGCAATAACGAATCCGTGCATGTTTTTTCATCCTTTGCTCCTCGGTGCGAGAAGAACTCCCACCATGAAGGCCACGGCGACCGCCGTGACCAGAAGGCCACACGTCTGGGCGACGAACTCGACGCTCATGCGAATGCCCTCTTGACCGACTGAACGATGACCGTCCCGACGACAAGTGCGAGGACCAGAGCAGCTACCCCGGCCACTAGAAACGGCTCCCGGCCTGCACGGCGAGGATGACGCACACGAGCGCAAGCTCGAACACCACGAACACCTCCGTCGTGAGGTCCATCAGTGCCTCACCGCCAGCAGGATCGCCGCGACCCAGACGACGCCCAAGAAGAGCGCGCCGCACACCCAGAGGTCGTCCCCGACGACGGGGAGCGGGAGAGCCGGGGGAATCACGACCACCCCGGGTGAGCCAGCGCGTACTCAGCGCGGGCGGCGCGACGAACGGCGGCATTCCGCTCGGCCGCTAGCCGCTCGGCGGCCCGCCGGGCGTCACGGTACGCCCAGAGGCACGCGAGCCCAAGGCACACGCCCGCGATGCCGAACGCGAGCCACACGGCGGTCACTGGCAGCACTCCGTGTCGATCAGCGAGGCCGGGTCGGTGGGTACGACATACTCGGCGAGCACGCCACCCCCCCGGCCTCGCTGCGCCGCCTCCAGCTGCTCGTGTACCGCGGACTGCACGTCGGCCACCGGCCGAAACAGCCGCTCGAGCGGAGGCGGTAGGAGTCCGAACGAATCGGACGCTATGGGGGCCGACTGCACGGCCGCGCCGATGCCGTGCCGCATCAGACGGACTTCGGGCCCGGGGCCGCCAGGAGCATCTTCACGTCCTGCTCGGTAACATCACGGGTGTACACGAACGCGGTGCCCGAGCGCGGGCCGCGCTCGGTCTGAATGGTCCACGGGACAACGTCGACCCACATGAGCCGGACGGAGCCCTCATCGAAGGCAACGTCATCGAATTTCTCGGGGATGGACACGTCGAGGAAGCCACCCATCGTGAGCACCTTCGCCTTACGGCCCTTCCTCGGGGAGACCTCGCCCGAGGCTCGGTCCACATAGTCGCGGCGCTCCTGCACGAGGCGCACCTCCCCGCCGACCGCAACGGTCGCATTCACATCAGCCATTAGAGGCTCCTGTCTCATAGATTCCGCTGAGCGGCGGATACGCCACTCGCTCTGGTGGAAAGTATGTCGGAGATATCAAGGAGCCGACAGACCGACGCCACCCCCCATCCGGGGGACACCCGGCCGGGCGCGACACGCCCGACCGCGCGACAGGGGGGCACTCGTCTCGGGGTACAAAAAACGCCGCGGTGGCCCGCCCGAACTGGGGCGGGCGGCACCAGCCCCGGCACCGATAAAGTCGCGAGATGATCAGGACTTACGGCGGCGAGCTCGCGGGCACGCCCGGAGCCGCAACCATCGCGTTAGTGCTCGAAATCGTGGTCGGGCTCTGCGGCCTCGCGGTACTCATCTACGTCTTCTACTCGGTCACGTGGCGGGCTATCAGGCGCGGGCTACGGGAGTACAACAGGCCGCCGAAGAACGCGCGGCCTCGCCCCTAATCGGGGTACAAAGCCGCGATCGCCAGCGACCAAATCGCGGGCAGCAGGTGCGGGCCGGGGGAGAAGAACGCTCCCCCAGCCCTACCGGAGAGCGTGGGAGAGAAGAGCCGGGGCGTCAATCCACCTGGCGAACTCGACGCGGCTGGGGAAGGTTCTCCGAACCTGCGCGGCACAAGCTGGCACCGCGGGGGATTGACACCCCTCGCGAGCGCGGGGGAGCAGCCGCAGAGCCGGACTCAGGGAGTAAACAGCCACGAGCCGACGTGGAGCGTCCGCTCAGCATGCTTCAAAGCGCGCCTGCTACCTCGAGAGCGGAACCCACAGGCACAGAGGTACTCGAACGTCACAGACGACCATCCGGCCCAAACCGTGGCTGCGCAGGGGAGGGGCTCGGAGACTGCCCCGAGTAGTACGTCAGCAGGCGAGCAATATCGGCCGCAACAGCGGCACCGTCCCTGACCGTGATGAACCCGGCCTGCCCATTCATCCACTTCGTGCGACGACTCACCCGGCGCTTACGAGTCTTGACCTCACCCGTCTGGTAATCAATCGAACTGCGATACACGACCGTCTTCCGCACGTACGAAGCCCGCTCAGCAAGCTTCCTCATGTGCCTATAAACGATCCGATCCTCCGACCGCGCCCCATCACGTCTCTTGACATAATGTGCATTATCAGCGATACGAATGCCGCAGAAACCCACATCCACACCTGTTGTGCAGGTACTTCGAGCCCTTGGCGCCGAGTTTGCCATCGAATACGCCTGTGACAACGCGGTTAACCTGCACAACAGGGGTGCGAGGTTCCGCATCGTCACATGCCGACGGCGATGCGGATGCCGATGGTGATCATCACGACCGCGATGATCGCGTCCAGGATCTGCCATGAGCGTGGCCGGGCAAAGATCGGTCGCAAGAACCGAGCGCCGAAGCCCAGCGCGCTGAACCAGAGACAGCTTGCCAGGATGGCTCCCGCCGCGAACCACCAGCGCTCCTCGGTTCCCTGTCGGTTGGCGATGGAGCCGAGTAACAGCAGCGTGTCCAGGTACACGTGCGGATTCAGCCAGGTGAGCGCGATGGCGGCGAACGTTGCGGCGCGGATGCTCGGGGCGGGCTTTCCGGCCGACGCATCCAGCTCGCGCGGTCGAAACACGCGCCGAACAGCGAGCAAGCCGTAACCGATCAGAAATACGGCTCCGAGGATGCGGACGATGAGCAGCACGATCGGTGCCTGCTGGATCAGCGCACCGATCCCGGCGACGCCGGCGAGAATCAGGATGGCGTCGGACAGCGCGCAGACGAGCACAATCGGCAGCACCGTCCGGAGGTGTCCTTCGATACCGGATTTCAAAACGAACGCGTTCTGCGCCCCGATCGCAACAATGAGCGACAGGCCCGTGAGCAGGCCGATGAGGGCAGGTAGGACCGAATTCGAGAACTCCATCCGCTCACGGTACGAACACCGGGTGCATACAGTCCAGCTAAGGTTTCTTAGTCCGAATAAGCTGTGCTAATGCTGGATGTAACGCTCGAACAACTCGCGACGTTGGTCGCGCTGGATGAGCACGGCACGTTTGAGGCGGCTGCGAAGAGTCTGCACGTCACGGCCTCGGCCGTGTCGCAGCGCGTGCGCGCGGCCGAACTCGCTATCGGCCAGGTTCTCGTGCAGCGCACGAATCCCGTTGCCATCACGAACGCGGGCGCCACGGTGCTTCGCTACGCGCGACAGGTTCAGCTGCTTCAGCGTGATGCAGAGCACGAACTGCGGCTCGACTCATCGGCTGGGGTGCCCAGCATCGGGATTGCGGTCAACGCCGACTCGCTCAACACCTGGTTTCTCGTGGCACTCGCTCCCCTGGCGAGTTCCGTCACATTCGACCTGCACCGCGAAGATCAGGAAAACACGACGGCGCTGCTGCGCGCTGGCACAGTGGTCGCCGCGGTAACTTCAACGTCAGAGCCGGTCCAGGGCTGCTCATCCGTCCCGCTGGGCATTATGCGGTATCGCGCCGTTTGTACGCCGGAATTCGCCTCGCGCCAGCTCGCCGGCCGCGCCCTGAAAAGCGCGCTGATGGACTCCCCCGCCGTCATCTTCGATCGTTCCGACGAACTGCAGGATCGATTTGCCAGCGCCATCACGGGTGAGGCAATCACCCCACCGCGACACTACGTGCCGGCATCGGCTGATTTCGCCGCTGCCGTGCGGCTCGGGTTCGGCTGGGGAATGCTGCCGGAATCGCAATGCGCAGATGAACTGACCGCCGGATCGCTCGTCGAGCTGGCGCCCGAATCCCCGCTCGACATCCGGCTGTTCTGGCAGCGCTGGAACCTCGCCACTCCCCTGCTCGACGCGATTTCGGACGCCGTGCTGCGCGGTGCGGCGCTCGGCCTCATTCTCTAAGAAAAGCTCGGGAACAGATGCGCCGAGTCCAGAGGCTGCGCTAGTTTCGCGACATGACAAGTAATCCGTTTTTGCCCGACGCGGGCTGGGGCGTGCTGTTCATCATCCTTTACGTGGTGATCTGGATCGCGGTCGTGGCTATCTCGCTCCGCATCCTTTACGCCGTGATTTGGCGTGCGGTTCGCCGCGGGCTCAAGGAGTACCACAA
The DNA here is from genome assembly GCA_036271875.1 of Galbitalea sp. Taxonomy (GTDB): domain Bacteria; phylum Actinomycetota; class Actinomycetes; order Actinomycetales; family Microbacteriaceae; genus Galbitalea. The sequence continues at coordinate 54,100 of DATAZU010000014.1, read as the reverse complement.
GGACAACCCCGGCGTTCCGACGCCATAGTCAGGGCCGCAGCGGGCGGCGCATCTCGATCATCGGGGCGCGGCTGTATGCGTGTTCGCGCGGTTCACCGCGCATCTCGAATCCCTCGGACTCGTAGAGGTGGATCGCGGCTGTGTTGTCGACACGAACGTGCAGCACTGCCATGGTGCAACGGGCCGCCGAAGCCGCCACGATTGCATCGCGCAGGAGCGCACGACCAAGCCCCCGCGAGACAACCGCCGGTTCGACGGCGAGCAACTCGATGTACGCCGTATGGGCGGCCGCGGGCTGTTCCTTCTCGTCCGCCGATGACTCGGACAGACGGGTGGTCAGCGCGAACGCCGTCGGCGCCGACTGTTCGCCAACGATGGCAAACCGGATGGCCGGTGTCTCGAGCTTGCCTGCGGTGCGGTCGTGGACCGCCTCGGCAGGTTCAAGCCCATCGCGCCAGGCGAGCGCGCGAATCCACAGGTCGACGCACGCGGGCACGGCTGCCGGCGTGCCGGCGACGACGAGCGGAACCCTGGATACCACGTCGCTACGCGAGCACCCGGCGGGACTCGACCTCGTGCGCGAAGTTGCGGAACAACTCGATGCCGTTTGACGTCAGGATGCTCTCGGGATGGAACTGCACGCCTTCGAGCAGATGCTCCCGATGCCGAAGGCCCATCACATAGTTGTCGTCCTGTGAGCGGGCTGTGACGATCAATTCGGATGCGACACTCGAGTCTTCGACGACGAGTGAGTGGTAGCGAGTGGCCAGGAAACCGGGCTCAAGGCCCTCGAACACTCCCCTGCCGTCGTGGTCGATCGCAGAGGTTTTGCCGTGCATCTGATGGGCCGCTGGCGAGACCGATCCGCCATAGGCGACGGCGATGCTCTGGAGACCCAGGCAGACGCCGAGCACGGGCTTCGAGCCAGCGAGCTCGCGTACCATCTCGACGTGCCCGGAATCCTCGGGTGTTCCCGGGCCGGGGCCGAGCAGCACGAAATCGGACTCGTGCTCGAGGGCATCCCGCGGCGTCAGCTCACCCGAGCGGACAACCTCGGTGTCGATATCGATCATCCGCAGGTACTGGTAAATGATGTGCGAAAAACTGTCGTATGCGTCGATCAGCAGGGCCTTCATGCCGGGTCTCCGTTCGTGATCGCTCGGATCGTCGACCCCATCTTCGCAAGTGTCTCCAGCCATTCGCTGTCCGGGTCGGAGTCAACGACGACACCCGCCGACGCACGAGCCGTGTAGCCGCTCGGGGTAGCGACGATTGTGCGCAGGCTCAGCGCGAGATTCACGAACCCACCGAAACCGATGACCCCGAACACGCCGGCGTAGATTCCTCGGCGCGACTTCTCCATCGACTCGATGATTTCCATCGCACGAATCTTCGGGGCACCCGTGACGGTTCCCGCAGGAAACGTCGCGATGATGACGTCGTATGCATCGGCGCGATCCTCCTTGGTGGCAACGACCGTTGAGACCAGGTGGAAGACGTGCGAGTACTCCTCGACCTGCATCAGGCTGGTGACCGCAACGGTGCCGGGCACCGCGACGCGTCCGAGATCGTTGCGGCACAGGTCGACGAGCATGATGTGCTCGGCAGCTTCCTTGGCATCCTGCTTTAGCCACGCGACATTTTCTGCGTTCTTCGCCGCATCCGCCGTCTTTCGAGCCGTCCCGGCGATCGGACGCATCGTCAGTTCGCGTGCATCGACGCGCACGTGCAGTTCCGGACTGCCGCTGATCACAGCGAGCTCGCCGAGTGGCAGGAACGCCATGTACGGCGACGGATTGATTGCTCTCAGCCGTCGATAGACGTCGAGGTCGCGCCGCTCCGCGGTCACCGTGATCGGATGACCTAACTGCACCTGGTAGATGTCGCCAGCGTGGATGTGCGCGAGTGCGAGCTTCGCCTTCTCGACATATTCGGCCGGCGTCATGGTGAATGCGCCGGAATGCTCCGGGGCTACCGAAGGGATGTGTGCGTCGTCCGTCGTGTCGATGTGAGGGGCGGATGCCGCGAGCTCGACGATGCTGGCCGCGTCGAGACCGTCCCACCGTTCGCTGCTCGCGACCGTGAGGAGGCCCTTGTCCGCTGGTAGAGCAACATCGATGGTTGCGGCGTAGATCCGGAACACCATGTCGGGGTCGGGGTCGACGCGTTCGATGAGTTCTGGAAGCTTCTCCATGTACTGCACCGCGTCGTAGCTGAAGACGGTCACGAACCCGAAACCAAAACTGTCATCCGAGACATCTGGAGCGTCGAATCCGGCTTGCAGGTATCGAAGTGCCGACCAGACGTCTCCCTTGGCCACCAAGGTGAATGTCGCGGCCGCGGTGGCTTCGAGAGTATCCAGTTCGCCGAGACGCGATGCCGCCCACTCCACGAGCGCTGGTGCACCGGTGAGCGCGATCGAGCCATCCCGGATGGTGACATCAAGCAGCGGCGAGATCCCGATCATCGCGCGGCTGGTGTCCGCGACCGGACCGCCAAGCGACTCGAACAGGCAGACCTGGTCGTCCCCGAGCCGCTCCCGCAACTCCACGAAGACCGAAAATGCACTCTCGCCGTAGATCGGCCACGACGTGAGCTGCACAGCGAGTGGTGGGCTCAGGGTCGGCGTCGTCGATCGGTCGGTGGTCATGCTCAAGTGTCGCAGCACCCGGCGGCTGGCTTCAAATCGTTAGGACCGGGCCTCGACATAGCGGTGAAGCGCCTCAGCGGCGACTTCGTGATCGATTACGTCCTTCTCACCGGAGAGCGTCATTGTCGCTGTCAACTTGCCGTCAACGTAGATGGGGATGGAGCCGCCATAGAACTTCATCCCGGGTGAGTTCGAAGGTACTTCGTCACGGGACAGCTGTCCCGCCTCCCTGCGAAGCTTGACCAGCAGCGAGCTGTCACCGAAGTGGTTGGTCACGGCCGCCTTCCCGTCCAGCCACTGGTCGTTTCCGGCGCCGGTCTTGCCCAGCCTGGCTCGGTAGACGAGGTAGTCACCGAGCACGATGTCGACGCCGAGACTCACTCCCCACTCGCTGGTAACCGCCATGGCTAGCGTCCCCAGCTCAAAGGCATCCTCGTTTGTGAAGCGATCGAGATCGACGCGGCCAGCGGCCTCAAGCTGTTCGACCGTGTATTCAGGCACTGCATGAGTCATTGAGAGTCTTCCTGTTTGCTGCGGTGGCGCTCGACTAGTTCGAGCAGTTGCCGTGGTTCGAATGGCTCGTCCGTCGAACGGAGCTCCTCGAGCGTCCACCAGCGTACGTCGAGCGTGTCGACCTTCTCGTCTTCCGTCCAATGGTCTCGAGAAATGTCGAAGCGCTTCGTCTGGACAACGTAGTACTCGGCGTGGCCGGTGTCATGGTCGGCGTCATCCCATTCGACGACGAAGTCGTAGTTCCAGACGGGTTTGTCCGGATCCGTGATCCGCAGCCCGGTCTCTTCGAATAGTTCTCGAACGGCCGCCATCGCGTGCGTCTCCCCGGGGTCCACTCCCCCGCCCGGAGTTACCCAGCGAGCGAACTTGCTGGTGTCCGGAGCGATCGTGAGCATCAGGAGGATGCTGCCGGACTCATCGAACAGCAGGATGCGCGAGGTGAGGCGATGACCAGCCGTCATGTGCGACTCCCTGTGGACTCCGGGTACGGCTAAGCGCCGAACTCGCTCACGTCGCCAACGTAGCGAGTGTTGTCGGCTGGGACTCGGTCAACGGCGGCGAGTGCGACCTCCGCCGCAAACTCGGAGACGTCGTACAGGCGTCCTGCGGCTTCGCGGCGCTGCGCGATCGCTTCCGGGTTTGCACGCTGCAGCAGCGTTGCGGTGATCGTGCCCTCGATCATGTCGCCGGAGACGACAACGAACCCGATGCCCTTCTCGTCGAGGCTCGGAATGAGGTCGCGGAGCGCATCCTCGCCGGCTCGCTTGCTGAGTGCGACCGGGAGGTACTCCGGCATGGTCGGGGTGGTCTTGATGAAGTGGGCCTGGTGGCTCGTCACGAAGACGACACGGGATCCGTCGTGCAGGAGCGGGAGTGCGGCATTCAGTAGGTCGACCTGTGCGTCGCGGTTGAGGCGCATCGCATAGTCCTCGCCCATGGTCGATTCCATGCCGCCGGATGCGTTCATGACGAGAATGTCGAGGCCCCCGAGCTTCTGCTCGATCTCAGCGAACATGGCGGAGCGTGCCCCGGGGTCGGTGAGGTCCGCTCCGATCGCAAAAGCGGATCCACCGGCAGCCTCGATTGCGGCAACGAGTTTCAGCGCCCGCGCTTCCTTGTTTCGGAAGTTGATCACGACGCTCGCGCCCGCGGCAGCGAAGTAGCTCGCGGTGTCCGCGCCGATACCGCGAGACGAGCCCGTGACGAGCGCTCGCTTACCCGCGAGCGAGCCGGAGGGAAGGGGGCCTGAGGTCGAAGAGTCAGTCACGTCCAACGACATTACAGCCACGACTCGCCACGGACTTTTTTGAGTAGCACGATCTGAGTAGTGCTGGTGGTACCGTCAATCGAGCGACACACAGGAGGCGCTGTAAAGCCCATGGATTTTCTGCAGGATTACGCGTGGATTATTTGGCTTGCCCTGATCCTCGTCTTTGTCATCATCGAAGTGGTTACGGTCGATTTCATCGGGCTGATGCTCGGGATCGGTGGAGTAGGCGGGCTCGTTGCGAGCCTGTTCCACGCTCCGTTCTGGCTACAGGTTCTCATCGGCGCGGCAATCGCGCTCTTGCTCCTCTTCGCCGTGCGGCCGCCGCTCAAGCGGTGGCTCAATAAGGGCGGCGACAAAGCAAAGACGCTGGTCGATGCACTCATCGGCCAGTCGGCCACGGTTGTGAACGATTTCAATGGCAAACCAAACCTTGCCAAGCTCGCCAACGGCGAAACCTGGACCGTGCAGCTCGACGACCCAAAGTCGCCGCAGCTTCAGGACGGCGACCACGTGGTCGTCACCGCAATCAACGGGTCGACGGCAACTGTCGCCCGCGAAGTAAGGACAACAACTAAATGAATATCGTGCTGGACGTCATCCTGGGGATCGTCATCCTCTTTGTGGTGATCTTCGTGATCGTCACGCTTGCGCGTGCGATCAAGATCGTGCCGCAGGCCACTGCGGGCATCGTTGAGCGGCTTGGTCGCTACCACAAGACCCTCTCCCCCGGTCTGAACCTGCTTGCCCCGTTCGTCGACCGGATGCGTCCGCTGATCGACATGCGTGAGCAGGTCGTGTCATTCCCGCCGCAGCCGGTGATCACCGAGGACAACCTGGTTGTCTCGATCGATACCGTCGTCTACTTTCAGGTGACGGATGCTCGGGCGGCAACCTACGAAATCCGCAACTACCTGGGAGCAGTCGAGCAGCTCACCACGACGACGCTTCGTAACGTCGTCGGTGGCCTGAACCTCGAGCAGGCGCTAACCAGCCGCGACAACATCAATAGCCAGCTGCGCATCGTCCTCGACGAAGCGACGGGCAAGTGGGGCATCCGCGTCAGTCGTGTTGAGCTCAAGGCGATCGACCCACCCGTGTCCATTCAGGACTCGATGGAGAAGCAGATGCGCGCAGAGCGTGACAAGCGTGCTGCGATCCTGACGGCCGAGGGCACCAAACAGGCCGCGATTCTCCAGGCCGAGGGTGAGAGGCAGGCTGCCATCCTCAACGCGGAAGGTGATGCCAAGGCGCAGATCCTCCGCGCCGAAGGTGAAGCGAAGGCCATCGAGACGGTCTTCGGGGCAATCCACGAAGGCAACCCGGACGCACCGCTGCTCGCCTACCAGTATCTGCAGACGCTGCCGAAGATTGCCGAGGGTGAGGCGAGCAAGCTCTGGATCATCCCGAGCGAACTGAGCGAGGCGCTCAAGGGCATCTCGGCCGGATTCTCCGGTACCGCCGGACCGACTTCGTGGGCCGGCGCGGGGTCGTGGGCAGCAGAGCAGGCCTCAAAGGCGCCGGCAGCCAAGCCGGCAACGACGCGCGGGCCATCTGCTTCGTCTGCCGCTCCGAAGAAATAAGCGTGCCCACTCAGGAAGATTCTCCGACAAGGTCCCCGTGGTTCGAGCCGGCGCTACCGCGCCTGCTCGCCCACCGGGGCCTTGCCGTTGATGCGCCAGAAAACACCCTCCTGGCGTTCGTGAAGGCGCTTGCCGCCGGCGCAACGTATCTCGAGACGGATGTCCATGCCAGCAAGGACGGCGTGGCTGTCCTTTCCCACGATCCGAACCTGGTGCGCACCGCCGGTCGCAAGGTGCGAGTCAATGAACTGACCCTTGCGGAACTCCGCACCATCGACCTCGGTGCTGGCCAGACCTTCTCGACGCTCACCGAACTGCTCGATGCCTTTCCCGAGGCCCGGTTCAATATCGACATCAAATCGCTCGATGCCGCCAGGCCCGCTGCCGAGGCGATCCTGAAGGCCAGGGCAACGGGTCGCGTGCTCATCACATCCTTCAATCGAAAGCGCCGCCACGCTGCGGTGCGACTGATGCCCGGGGTCGCGAGCTCGCCGTCGCCCGGCGAGATTCTGATCGCGGTGCTCGGGGCGAAGCTTCGCCTGTCGGCTGTCGTGAAGTTCGCCTTTCGTCATGTGACGGCCGTGCAGGTGCCCGTGCGTGGAGCCGGTGTTCGCATCGCGACGCGCGGAGTGATCAAGCGCTTCCATGCCGCGGGCCTCGAGGTGCACATCTGGACCATCAATGACGTCGCGACAATGAAGCGCCTGCTCGATCTCGGCGTGGACGGACTATTCACCGATCGCATCGACCTCGCTCTCGGCTTGCTCGGTAATGGTCCCGCCGTCTAACGCCATTCGCGGCTTTGGACTCCTCCTTCCCTGCTAATTGCCTGAGAGAACTCTGAAACCGGGTGATCGTTGAAAGGAATCGCACAGGCAGGGGGTTTATAACTTGGTAGTGCACTTGCGGAGTTAGGAGGCCACACAATGGCAGACCGTAGTTTGCGCGGCATGCGACTTGGAACCCAAAGCCTTCAGTCTGAAGAGGGTGTCGAGTTTTCGCCGCGAAAGAAAAGCGTTTATCGTACGCCCGACGGCAGTACGTTCGAGGTCGTGTTCTCGGCCGAGGCGGAGATTCCTGAGGTTTGGGAATCGCCTAAGAGCGGTCAGGAGGGCGTCCTGCTGGATGCGGCGGGTGTCGCCGTGGAATCGGAGCAGGCCGAGCTTAAGGCTCCTCGTAGCCACTGGGACATGCTGCTGGAACGTCGCACCCGTGCCGAACTCGAGGAGCTGCTCCAGGAGCGTCTCGAATTCCTGCGCGCTCGGCGCGGAGAGCACAAGATCGGGGCGTGATTCTTCGCCTCGGCGAAAAGTCACAGAAAAGCACAGCGCGCATTTGCTGGCGCGCAGAGCGTCAACGCTTCGGCGTTGACGCTCCTTTCTTCTTTGACCGCGGGGCCAGCACGATCCCGACCACCAGTCCTCCGGCGCCCAGCAGCAAGACGAACCACTCGAGTGGCTGCCCGAGCCAGGTCGCCGGTGTGATCGTCGTACTGAGCGGAACTGTCTCGACGAGTGCGCCGGGCTTGTATACCGGCAGCTGAGCCAACGTCTGCCCGTTCGGGAGGATGACCGCAGTCGTCCCGACGGTCGAATCGTTGACGAGCGATCGTCCCAGTTCCATCGCCCGGATGCGCGCGATTTCCAGTTGCTGGACACTTTCGTCGGTGTGTCCGAAGTCGGCGTTGTTCGTTTGCGCAATAAGTATCTGCGCCCCGGAGTCGATCGAGTCCCGCATGACGACGTCATCGGTGATGTCGAAGCAGATATCGATTCCGGCAATTACCCCGTTGACGTTGAAGACGGTGTTGGTGGTCCCGGGAGTGTAGTCGCGGCCGATGAGATCGATGAGTCCCGGTGCCAGCGCCCGCCAAAATGCCCGATCAGGCACGTATTCGCCAAACGGTACAGGATGCTTCTTGTCGTAGTGATCGACGACGCCCCTGCCGTACTCCCAGAGAAGCGACGTGTTGAAGAACTTGTTCCCACGCTGCTGGATGGTTCCGCCGAGCAGCGGCGCGTGCGTCTCTTTCGACACGTCGTTGAATTCGGATGCCGCGATCTGCCAGTCTGGCGCATCATCGGCCTTCACCGGATCGATGTCGCTTGCGCCCTCCGGCCAGATGACCATGTCGATCTTCTTTTTGTCCGAGAACAGAGGCACCGTCGCCGTGAACTGTGCCGCGAGGAGGTCACCGTATTCGTGAGGATCGAAGTATCCGGCGGGTCCGGCTCCCTGAACAGCCGCGACGGTGGTTGTTCCTTTGAGCGCTATGGGAAACGACGGGACGGCAAGAATGAGGAGGGCGGGAATCGCGACCAGCGCGAAGCGATCCGGCTGCCAGAGCCCTAACCGCCGCATCCCCTTCTCCGGATCGTCGGTGATCCGGTATGCCTCGATACCGAGCGCGACGAGAAACGCCATGACGAAGCTGACTCCCGAGATGCCCAGCCAGGAGAACAGGGGCGCGAACGCGCCCTGGGACTCCGACATGGCCACCCTGGCCCAGGAAAAGCCGCCGTAGGGAAAGTTGCTCGCGACGTACTCACGGAGCGTCCAGAGGCCGGCAATCACGACGGGCAGCAAACCCAGCCGCGCCGCACGCGAATTCCATACCAGCGGGACAACCCGGTAGGCGATCGACATGACCATCGCCCCGAGCCCGATGTAAATTGCCTCGAGGGTCGACAGTGCGCTCAGGGGAACCGGGCCAAGGAAGAGTGCCGCCCATGAGATCTGAATCAGGTAGTAAGCGAGTCCCCCGAGGAAACCGACCAGAAACGCCCCGGCCGGACGTCTCCCCCGAATGCTAACGAGAAAGACCACCATGCCGACCAGGGTGAGTGGCCACCAGCCGAGCGACGGAAACCCGGCATCCATGATGGGCGCCGAGGCGAGTGACAGGATGATCGCTTGCCACAGCGGGCGGACAGGCGCCGTCTCCCCAATCCGACTATGTCCCAGAGTCACGAGAACGAATCCTACGCAACGCTGCTGTAAGCAACGATTCCACGAAATACCTGGTCGAGCGCGGTCCGTGCTACGCGACCGACCGAGGAATCCGCGACGACCGAGAGCTGATCGAGCAGGTCGATCGTCTGCTTGCTCCAGCGCACGAAGTCGCCCGCAGCGAGATCGGCGATAGTGAGCGTCGCATCCAGTGATCCCCCGCTCGCCCACTTGTACATAGCGAGCGTCAGCCCGGTCGACAGCGGGTTGGATCCCGGAAGTCGATGTTCGCGTTCAAGGTCATCGAGACGAGCCCACAGGTCCGTTGTGCCCTCGAACGCCTCGCGGAACGAGCCGTTCGGTAGATTTTTTTCATTGGGGGCGCCCTCATCGCGGCGAGGTTCGAACACGAGGGACGCGGCCATGGCGGCAAGTGACGGAGCATCGAGCTTCTCCCAAAGGCCCTGTCGAAGCGACTCAGCAACAAGTAGATCGCGCTCGCCGTAGATCCGGCGCAGTGTCCGCCCGGGCGCCTCGACGCTCAGGGCACCGTGTTTGTTTGCGGCGAGGTAACCGAGCTCAAGCAGAACATCCGTCACGCGATCGAAGACTTTCGCAACGGCGCCGGTGCGAGTTCGAATCTGCACCGTGAGCTTGTCGGTCTCGCGTTTCAGTTTCCACCAGCGCTCGGCCCAGCGCGCGTGCGTCTCGCGATCGGGGCAGCTGTTGCATGGATGCTGCTTGAGCCGGGTCCGCAGGGAACTGAGCTGGCGCTGGCGTCGCTCACGCTCTGCCCGACCCTGCTGGTCGTTTCGGTTGGTCGACTTGCGTTCGAGATCGGTGAGCTCGCGCCTGATGCTCGAATACTCGGCGAAGTCGCCGAGGTGGCACGTCATCGATGTGGCGTATCCCGCGAGCGACTCCTGCTGTGAACGCACCTTGCGAGCGAGATCGACCACCGCGCGGTCCGCCTGGAACTGCGCGAACGATGATTCAAGAACCTCACGCGTTTTATCACGGCCGAACTGCTCAATGAGGTTGACAGCCATGTTGTACGTCGGTGTAAAGCTGGAATTCAGCGGGTAAGTTCGCCGGCTCGCCAGGGAAGCGACCGCCTGCGGGTCGAGGCCGTCAACCCACTGGATGACCGAGTGCCCCTCGGTGTCGATGCCGCGGCGACCCGCGCGCCCGGTCAGCTGGGTGTACTCCCCCGGCGTGATCGGAACTCTCGCTTCGCCGTTGAACTTCTCCAGCTTCTCGAGCACGACCGTGCGCGCGGGCATGTTGATACCGAGCGCAAGTGTCTCCGTGGCGAAGACGAGTTTCACCAGCTTCAGTCGAAACAACTCTTCGACGACCTCTTTGAAGGCCGGGAGCATGCCAGCATGATGCGCAGCCACACCCCGTTCGAGTCCCTCGAGCCACTCCCAATAGCCGAGTACCGCCAGATCCTCGTCCCGCAGCGTCCTGCAGCGCTCCTCGACGATCGCCCGGATCTCATCGCGTTCGGTCTTTTGCGTGAGCCGCACCCCCGCCCGCAGCACCTGGCGTACCGCAGCGTCGCATCCGACCCGCGAGAAGATGAAGAAGATCGCGGGCAGAAGATTGCGGGACTCGAGCAGGGCGACCAGCTCGGCACGATCCATCCGGCCTTCCCCACTGCGCCCGCGACCCGCAAGGTACCGACCTCTGTCCCTCGACTGCCGCGCGTTCAGCGATCGTCCACCGTACTGGGCCATTTGAGCGAGTTCGGGGTTGACGCGGTTGGTGGCGGCTTTCCCCGACGAATCAAATAAGTCGAGAAGGCGGCTGCGCACGAGAACGTGCTGTTCGAGCGGCACCGGGCGTTCCTCGGAGACGATGACGTCGGTGTCGCCACGAACCGCCTGCAGCCAGTCGCCGAATTCCTCCGCGTTCGAGACGGTCGCGCTCAGCGAGACCAGGCGCACCGTCTGCGGAAGGTGGATAATCACCTCTTCCCACACGGCGCCGCGAAACCGATCGGCCAGGTAGTGCACCTCGTCCATGATCACGTGAGAGAGATTCTTGAGCAGGCTCGAGTCCGCGTAGAGCATGTTGCGCAGGACTTCCGTCGTCATCACGACGATTCTTGCGGTCGAGTTGATGTTCGTGTCACCGGTGAGGAGACCGACCTCGTCCGGTCCGTACTCGGCGACGAGCTCCTGAAACTTCTGGTTACTGAGAGCCTTCATCGGGGCGGTGTAGAACACCTTGTCGCTCGACTCGTGCATGGCGAGATAGATGGCAAACTCGGCGACGATCGTCTTGCCTGCGCCCGTCGGCGCGGCGACGAGCACACTGTTGCCACGCTCGAGCGACTCGCAGGCCGCGAGCTGGAAGGGGTCCAGGTCGAATCTCTGGTGTACGCGGAAGGCGTTTAGCTGAGGTAGCTCTGTGCGCGTCCGGGACGCGGCGAATCGCTCCGCCGGTGAGAGGTCGGCCATGGGCGCTAGACGGCGATCTCGTATGCAGCGGCATCCACCCGCCTGGCGACGGACCGATCGTGGAGATGGGCGATGAGGACCGCGATGAAATAGAGCGCGATGATCGGAATGGCCAGGATGAACATCGAGATGACGTCGGCCGTCGGAGTCACGATCGCAGCAAAGACCATGACCAACAGCACGGCTACCCGCCATCCCTTGAGGATCGTCTTCGCGGCAAGGATGCCGATGAAGTTGAGCAGCACGAGAAAAACCGGCAAAACGAAACCGATGCCCACCGCGATCATGAGTTTGGTGACGAACGTCACGTAGTCATCCGCGCTGATAAACGACGTGGACTGCTCGGGTGAGAAGCTGTCGAAGAGCAACACCAGACGGGGAAGCAGAGTCCATCCGACCCAGCAACCGACAAGAAAAAGAGGAATCGCGGAGCCGAGAAAGCCGTAGGCATAGCGGCGCTCACGCCGCTTGAGCCCCGGAACGATGAATGCCCAGATTTGATAGAGCCAGATCGGACTGCTGATCACCACACCCATGGTGATGGCGAGCTGGATTTCGATGTCGAACGGACTGGTCAGGCCCTGGAAGTTGAGTGCGACGTCCCGGTGATTGATCTTCGCTGCCTCCGCGATCGGCGCGATCAGCCAGGAGAAAACCGGCTTGACGAGGAACCAGCAGCCCACTGAGGCAACCACGATGGCTGCCGCCGCAATGACCAGACGCTTGCGCAACTCAAGCAGATGCTGCCTGAGCGGCATCCGCCCTTCTTTATTGGCAGATGGCTTCGGTTTCGTGGCCACCGGCCTAAACGTTCCCTGGTCTAAGACTGAGGCTTCGAGCCTGTTGACTCGGTTGTGGCCGCTGTCGAGTCGGCCTTCGTCGCGTCGGAAGCCGCCACATCAGAGGTTGCCGCGTTCTTCGGCGCGCCCTCTTGTTCGCCCTTCTTCATCTCGGCCTTGAATGCGTTGCGAGACTGGCCGATCGAGCGCGCGAGTGCGGGGAGACGTGTGGCCCCAAACAGGAGCACGACGACGGCCAGCAGAATCAGCGGAGTCCATCCGCGGAACAAGTCATCAAGCATTGTTTTTCGCCTTCTCGCTTAGAGATCGCAAGTTCACCCTGCGTGCTTTCCGCTATTTTACCCCCAGCACCCTGCACAAACCCCGGACGTGCGCAGTTCACGGCAATCGACGAACAGGTTAACTCTCGTAGCGGGTGGCGCCGGCTGCAGCCCACTCACGCACCGCCGCACGGGCATCCGGCGGGGCGACGACGACGGCGACGCCCGGCATGCTCGCGATTAGGCGTTTGAGGCCGTGATAGTGCGAGACGCGAACGGACGTGCGCAGACGGCCGTCGCGTAGCGTGGTGACCGCGCCATCCGGGATGTAATCGGCCAGCAGCGGCGCGGCACTCTCGGCGACATCGATCGTCACGATGAGATCGTCCGCCGATCCCTCGAACAGCGAATCCGGCAGTTTCACGTCCGCGGCTCCGTGCGTTATGGGTTCCGTGGTGATCGATGGATTCGAGATCCGGTCGAGACGGAAGGTTCGAATAGCCTCGCGCAGGTGGCACCACGCTCGGAGATACCAATCGGCATCCAGCGATTCGATGCGCAGCGGATCGACCCTGCGTCGCTCGCGCTCACCGCGCGAGTTCAGGTAGTCGAACTCGAGCTGGACGCCGGCGTCTACCGACTCGCGGATGAGGGCGAGCGTCTGGTCCGTGCCGCCGGACTGGACGGTCAGCTGGCTGGGCGCCCCGGACGCACCCCGCGACAGCTTCGCGGTGAGCGTCGCGATCGCCGTCCTGTTTGCGTGTTCGGGTAGGGACGACAGGTACTGCAGGCCCGCGATCAGCGCGGCGGCTTCGCGCGAGGAGAATCTCGGCGAGTCATCGATGGCAACGCGGTGAGTCAGGATGATCTGGTCGTTCTCCTCGAGGTCATCCCACGAGATATCAAACAGGTCCTCGTGCTGGTACTGCGCCGTCTCGCCGGGAATGCCCGAGACACCGATCAGGCGTACCGCCTCGCGAATCTGCTCCTCCGACATCCCGAAGTGAGACGCGGTCTCCTCGACACTGACCCGGTCGTGGTCCATCAGGTACGGCACCAGGGACAGCAGGAAGGTGAGCTTGTCCTGCGCCTGCAGAGGCTGCGCCCTGGAGCTGGATGCGCGCTTCCCGGAGTTCGTCGGCTTCGACTCAGCCATGGTCGGCCGCCGTTCGCAGCAGACGGTCGCGGACCGCTGTTCGCAGCGCCGTGGGTTCGTGAACCAGCACCTCGGGTCCGTAGCCGGCGAGTTCATCGGCGAGCAGGTCCATGTCCGAGAAGTGCAGCGTCAGGATATTTCCGTCGACGGCGGTGTCCCGTCGCTTGCTCAAACGGGTTGCCGCATCCGACCCCGGTTCCACTTCGACCGCAGCCGTGCGCGAAGTCCAGATCTCATCGAGTTCGGCCTTAGCAGCATCCGTCGCGGACGCCGGGAACGCCGGGTACTTCGTGTTCGTGGTGGTGATGGGCGTGACGATTCGGCGCAGCAGGAAGTTCCGCGTGCCGCCGGCATCCTGGTCTTCGCCGTGCAGAATCCATCGGCCCTCGCGTTGAATGATCGCGATGGGAGCGACCGTTCGAACTCGCGCGTCCTGCTCGCCGGGTTTGAGGTAGCCGAACCGCACGATGACGTGCTTGTCCAGGGCGGCATTGAGGGGCTCAAAGGCGACGTCGCGGACCCGCAGTCGCGGTGCATACCCGATCACCGGCTCATCCGTGACGACACCGAGCGAACGGAGCTTCAGGATCGCGCGGCGAGACTCCCCCGAAATGGACCCCTCGCGCCAGACCATTGCGGCGAGGTTGAGCAGGGTGGTCTCCTCGGGAGAGAACGAGATGTCCGCAGGCAACTCGTAGTCTCCGCGCGGGATGCGATAGCGCAGATTTTGGTTGTTTCCTGATTGGCCGGGCGACTCGATCGTTTCGAGCGGAACGCCCAGTTCACGGATGTCATCTTTATCCCGCTCAAACTGGCGCTCGAGGTTTGCGTTGTCACCAGATGTCGAATAACGCTGTCGATATCCCTGAACAGTCGACAGTATTTCGGCTTTGGTAAGCCCGGCCTCGGTTGCGAGCAGGGCAAGCACGAGGCTGAAGAGACGCTCTTCTACCGGGATTCGCAATGCTGCTGATGCTGACACCAGAGCGCTTCCTTTCCAAGATCACTGGCTGTGTGACGCGATTGACACCCGGCCAGTGTCTGAAATGGTGGCGGTTAAACGTGAGTTCCTTAGTAGACACCAAGTATGTCGTACACGAAGATCAGCGTGTCGCCGGTCGGGTAACCCGATGGCGCCTTGCCCTTCGGATATCCGTCCTTTGGCGGGACAACGACGAGCACCTGGCTTCCGACGCGGTCGCCGACGAGTGCCTTTACCGATGCGGCATCGAGCGACTGTCCCCCCGCGTTCTTCTTCAACGCAGTGAGCGTGTAGAAGCGAGGAGTCGCTGATGTCCAGGTCGAGTCAAACGTGGTGGTCGGCGCCGGATTCGTCCACGCGAGCGCCTGGACCTGGAGCAGCACCTGCTGCCCCGCTTTCACGACGGCACCATTGCCTCCGCGCACCAATTCGTGCTGTACGGTCTTCGGTGGCTCCTGCAGGTCGAGGGTGAGGCCGGGAGTTCCATTGCCCGACGTGACCACAGACGGGAATCCCGACTGCAACGGCTGCAGCGATCCGGTGGCACGCCCGCGGTAGCCCTTGATGATGTCCTCTACCCCAACGATCAGTTCCGTGGGGTCGACACCTTCGGACGTCGCTGTCGATGCGCTGCCGAAGTAGTCAGCCGCCGTGAGCACCGTTGCCACTCGCGATCCGACCGTCTGGCACTGGAGCGCCTTGGACAGGACTTCTTTGGTTCCGACGGTCGACTGGATGGCACTGGCGCGGGTAAAGCCACCGCTGCTTCCGGTCGATCCGAGTGACACGCCCGTTTTCGCATCGTAGAGCGAGAGCTGGACGATCGCGATGTCGTCCTTGCCGAGCTTGAGTCCGGTGCCGGCCTTGATCGTTGAAACCTCGACCTTCTTCGACACCGTCGGCGTCGGAACCTTGGCTTTCGGATCGTGACCGATCGTGCCTTTTGCCGTGATCGACTTGGATGCGTTGCCCGCAGCGTATGGAGTTACGCAATTCTGGACCTGCGCGGGAAGGTCGCTGCAGGCGGCGACGCTGACCACAAACGCCGAGGCAATGAGTATCGCGGCAAGTTTGCGCACGGAACCAACTTTCGTGACGTGGGGAAGCACGACCATTACTCTAACCGGTCTCGTTCTTGCAATTTGCTGATGCCCGGCGAGGACGCGGCGGCGGCGGCCGCCTGAGCTTCGCGCACGGATTTGCGCAGGCTTTTCGGGCTCGCGGTGCGGTCGCCGAGCGCGCCCGGTGTCCACACCTCGACATCCTCATCGGTGTAGTCGGACTTGGATGCCCGGCGAGCCACCTCGGGCAGCTTCGCTCCCGGTGCGAGCCGTCGCGCAGCGACCAGAAAGCCGGTGTGGCCGATCATCCGGTGATCGGGTCGAACGGCCAGACCTTCGACATGCCAGGTGCGAACCATGGTTTCCGAGGACTCGGGCGCGGTGAAGCAGCCCGTCGCGCGGATCGCTTCGGCGGTGCGCGAGAGCTGGGTGACGGTTGCGATGTAACAAACCAGCACCCCGCCCGGGGTAAGCGCTGCGGCAGCGACATCGACGCACTCCCATGGCGCAAGCATGTCGAGCACGATGCGATCAATCGTGCCATCGGGTGCAGCGGCAGGGAGCGCCAGGGTGAGGTCTCCGACGGTGATGGTCCAGTTCGACGGCGTGGCGCCCAGAAACGCCGCACCGTTCGCCGCAGCGATCTCGGCGAACTCGGGACGACGCTCAAACGAGTGGAGCGAGCCATCCGGCCCGATCGCGCGCAGAAGCCACAGCGACAGGGCACCCGAACCGACTCCGGCCTCGACGACCACCGCCCCGGGGAAGATGTCCGCGATGCCGAGAATCTGTGCGGCATCCTTTGGGTAGACGATCGCCGCGCCGCGAGGCATCGACATGACGAAGTCGGTAAGCAGCGGGCGCAGAGCCAGGTACTCGACGCCGTTGTTGCTGGTGACGATCGATGCATCGGGTGACCCAATAACCAGGTCGTGCTGAAGGATGCCGGTGTGGGTATGGAACTCGCCGCCGACCTCGAGGGTGATGGTGTTGAGCCGCCCCTTCGGGCCGGTGAGCTGCACACGATCGCCCGGCCGGAACGGGCCGCTCTGACGACGCACCGCGCCGCTCACGCGCGAGCTCCGGATGGGGCTTTGCGTTTGAACTCGGCGGACACCTGCGCGAGATCCGCGATCGTCTGGCCCGCGAGGGTCGGCCAAACCACAAAGCTGCCATCCTCGATCAGCGGGACGTGCAGCGGAACGCCGATGGTGGCTGCTCCGGAAGCAACGGCCGATGCAACGCCGGGCGACGAGTCCTCGATGGCCACGCAGTCGCGTGGCTCGACTCCGAGCAGTTCCGTCGCCCGCAGGTACGCGGCAGGATGCGGTTTGCTGTGTTCAACCTCGTCACCGGCCACGATGGTGGAGAAGGCGTCGAAGCCGATTGCGTCTGCGACGACATCCGCCAGCTTGCGGATGGACATCGTGACGAGCGCGGTCGGCACCTGCGTGTCACGCAACTCGAGCAGAAGTTCGCGTGCGCCCGGCCGCCACGGCAGGCCATTGACCCGCACCTTCGCGACGACCAGTTCGGTCAGGCGATCGATGATCTCATCCTCGCCGAGTGCCACTCCACGAGACTGGAGAACGCGAGCGGAGTGCCAGAGGCCCTGGCCGACCAGCGTCAGAGCCTGTTCGTGGCTCCAGGTACCGCCAAAGGATGTGATGACCTGCGTCTCAGCGTCCATCCAGTACGGCTCGGTGTCGACGATGGTGCCATCCATGTCCCAGAGAACGGCGGCGGGAAGGGAAGTCACAACGGGCAATTCTACTGAGCAGTCGCTGCCTCGGTCGTTCCTTCTTCCACGAGTCGGCCTATCCTTGAGAGATAGTTCGCGCTCGACCGGGCGCGCAGACGAAGGATTCTCGTGGCGTTACCTTTTAGCTTCACTTCGGGCCGAGTGCTCGTCGTGGCTTTCGAAGGATGGAACGATGCGGGCGAGGCCGCCAGCGGTGTTGTCCAGACGCTGCGGGACCAGCTCGAGGTGGTTCCGATCGCCGAGGTCGATCCCGAGGACTACTTCGACTACCAGTTCAACCGTCCGACGGTCGAGACCGACGACGAAGGCAATCGCGGACTCGTTTGGCCCGGAGTCACCATCTACGGCCCGCTGGAGCCAAGCACCGAGCCCGGCGCATCCATCTACCTGCTGCTCGGTACCGAGCCGTCCCGCGGCTGGAAGACCTTCACGGAAGAGATCTTCGAGGTCGCCACCGACGCGGAGATCAGCGGGATCGTATTCCTCGGCGCGATGCTGGCGGACGTTCCCCACACCCGCCCCATCTCGGTGTTCACCAGCAGCGAGAACGCGGAGGTCCGCGAGGCTCTCGGCGTCGAGCGCAGCAGCTACGAGGGCCCGGTTGGTATTCTCTCCGTTCTCTCCGATGCGGCCGATAAGGCCGGGATCGCGACGGTTTCGATTTGGGCATCCGTCCCGCACTACGTGCACAACTCGCCATCGCCGAAGGCAACACTCGCGATGATCGAGCGGCTCGAGGAACTCATCGACGTGGTTATTCCGCGGGGCGATCTGGTCGCGGAGTCCGCGGCGTGGGAAAACGGAATCGATGTCCTCGCCGGCGACGACGACGAGATGGCCGCATACATCGAGCAACTCGAGCAGGCACGCGATACCGTCGACTCGCCCGAGGCGAGCGGTGACGCGATCGCCGAAGAATTCGAGCGCTATCTTCAGCGCCGCGACGGTCGGGACGGTCGTGGCGCCGCGGGCGACGACCCCTGGCGTCCCCCGACGCCCTAATTTTCTCCCGTTTGCCCCCGCCGGGTGCGTTTGCGCCCGTACCTACGGGAGCAAACGCGCGGCACGGGGGCAAACGCAGCTAGTTAGAGACGGATGCCGAGCAGCGCGTCAAGCGCTCGGAGATCTCCGGCACTGGCCGGAACCCCGCTCGAGATGACCAGATCGACGGCCGCGACTGCGGCGGGCGTGTCCAGGTCCTCCGGCAGGATGTTTCGCAGAGCGTCGAGCAGCGTGTCGGATTCGCCATCCTGCGGGTTATCGGTCCATTCGGTCCAGCGTGCCAGCCGATCCGTAGCACTGTCCAAAAGCGACTGTGTCCACTCCCAGTTGTCGCGATAGCGCTGTGACAGCAGGGCGAGCCGGATGGCGCGCCCGTCGACACCGCTCTCGATCAGTTCACGAACAAACACCAGGTTGCCGAGTGACTTGCTCATCTTCTCGCCCCGATATTCCACCAGTCCGGCGTGCGAATAGACGGCCGCAAGCGGTGTTCCCGTGAGAGCGATGGTGTGGCCGGCAGTGAATTCGTGGTGCGGAAAAATGAGGTCAGCTCCCCCGCCCTGGACAGTCAACGGCAGGTCGAGGAACTCCGCCGAAATCACCGAACACTCAATGTGCCAGCCCGGTCGACCCGGCCCGACGGCGCTCTCCCAGCTCGGTTCGCCCGGTCGCGCACACTTCCACAGCAGCGCGTCAAGCGGATCGTGTTTCCCGGGGCGATCGGGATCGCCTCCCCGCTCGGCGCTCAGAGCGAGCATCATCGCGCGGTCGTAGTTACTCTCCTGGCCAAGATTCCACGGTCGAGCTTCGCTCACCGCCGCACTGTCGAAGTAGTAGTCGCCGTCCAAAACGTAGGCGAATCCGGTGTCGGCGAGCCGACGGACGGCATCCGCAATTTGCTCGATGCGCTCGGTCACGGCGATGTAGTGGTCGGGAGGGATGATGCCGAGCGCTTCCATGTCGCCCCGGAACCGGTCGGTCTGCTGCTCGGCCAGCACGCGCCAGTCGACCGCGGAGGCAAGAGCCCGCTCGAGTAGCGGATCGTCGACATCCGTGGAGTTCTGCACGTAAGAGACATCGAATCCCGCGTCGAGCCAGAGTCGAATGAGTGTGTCGTAGGCGAGGTATGTGGCCGCATGCCCGAGGTGGGTCGAGTCGTACGGCGTGATGCCGCAGACGTACAAACTCGCCACGGCGATGGGCTGGGCGGGTAACACGCTCTCGGACGCGGTATCCCAGATTCGCGGGACCGAACCGTGTCCCGGGAGTCGCGGAATCTCGGGTCGGCGCCAGGACATCACCTAACGAAGCGTATGCGATGGGACACGCCCGGTCTTCTCAGTAGGTCTCTAGAAGGCTGGCGAGCACACGTCGGCCGAACACCAGTGAGTCGAGCGGAACGCGCTCGTCGACACCGTGGAACATGGCCGGGAAATCGAGTTCGGCGGGAAGCCTGAGCGGCGCGAAGCCGTAGCCCGTGATGCCCAGCTTCTGCAGCGCCTTGTTGTCCGTGCCGCCCGAAAGCAGATAGGGCAGAACGGGCACTCCCGGGTCCTCGGCCTGAAGCGCACCGATCATCGCGTCGACCAGGGGCCCCTCGAAGCGATTGTCCAGGCCGATATCGCGGTGCAGAACCTCGATCTCGATGTCATCCCCGACCAGCTGGGCGACCTCGGCGAGTGTTGCATCCTCGTCGCCGGCAAGGCAGCGGATGTCGATGAGCGCGGACGCCGTGTCCGGGATGACGTTGTGCTTGTATCCGGCTTCGAGCAGGGTCGGATTGCTCGTGGTGCGCAGCGAAGCCTGGATGAAGCCAGCAGCAGTTCCCGTGCTGAGGACGATCTCGTCCGGTCCGACCTTCGTGATATCCGATCCCATGATGCGGGCCAGCTCGCCGACGAGCTGTTCGGTCGTTTCGGTGAGATGAACCGGCCAGTCGTGTCGACCGAGGGTCACGACCGCCTCCGCGAGCTTCGTCACGGCGTTGTTGTGGATCACGCGACTGCCGTGCGCTGCGGTTCCGCGGGCGACCAGTTTGATCCAGAGCAGCGCTTTTTCTCCGGTCTGCAGCAGGTAGGCACGCTGGCCGCCGAGATGGATGGAGTATCCACCGACCTCGCTGATCGCTTCGCCCGCTCCCTCAAAGAGTTCCGATCGGTTGTCGACCAGGTAGTGCGATCCGAACACTCCCCCGTTCTCTTCGTCCGAAAAGAAGGCAATGATCAGGTCACGTCGCGGTTGCCGGCCGGCACCGAGGATGTCGCGCAGCGCGCCGATCATCATTGCGTCCATGTCTTTCATATCGACGGCGCCACGACCCCAGAGCATCCCGTCCCGGATCTCTCCCGCGAATGGATCGACACTCCAGTTGGCCGGGTCCGCGGGAACGACATCTGTGTGGCCGTGAACGACCAGCGCGGGAAGGCTCGGATCGTTGCCCGGAACGCGCGCGATGACCGACGTGCGCCGATCGGCCGCGTCAACATAGGTCGTCTTCAGGTCGAGTTTTTCGAGCAGCGCGCCGAGATACTCCGCGGCTTCGGTCTCACCCTTGGAACGGCCCTCGCCATAATTTGTGGTATCGAAACGGATGAGGTCCTGTGCAATTCCCGCGGTCTCCTCGAGCATGCTTACACGCTATCTCGTGCGTTCGTCCTCTCCGACCGATGATGCTATTGTCGTACCTCGGCGAGAAAGCTTCTTTGGGCTTCTCGTCGCCTGCGCGCGGATGGCGGAAATGGCAGACGCGCTAGCTTGAGGTGCTAGTGCCCGTATAGGGCGTGGGGGTTCAAGTCCCCCTTCGCGCACGACAACTTGAGGGCGTCTCGAAAGAGACGCCTTTCGAGTTTGGTAGTTTGTTCCCGTCGCCCCGCATCGAAGGAGCTCCCCGTGAGCCAGTCCCGTTCCGAAGCGCGAGCCCAGTCACGCGCCGCCGCTTCACGCGAGTCGAATCGGCGACTTCTCATCACGCTCGCCATCTGCGTTGTCGTTGCGGTGATCGT
Organism: Galbitalea sp.; assembly: GCA_036271875.1. Lineage (GTDB taxonomy): Bacteria > Actinomycetota > Actinomycetes > Actinomycetales > Microbacteriaceae > Galbitalea. The sequence continues at coordinate 32,648 of DATAZU010000014.1, read as the reverse complement.
GCTGGTCGTCGGCATCCTGGTGACGAAGAGTGCGTCGTATACGGCCGGTGAAACCCACATCCTCGCCTCGATTGCTGCATCCCGCGTTTCGTTCCTGGTCTCGGTGTCTCTCGGCCTCGACTGGCTGTTCAGCCCCCCGATCGCCGTTGTGGTCGGCCTCGTTGCGGCCGTGATCGTCTTCGTCGTAACCCGCCGTTGGCTCACGGTGCTGCACTTCGTGCTGCTCGTCCTCGGAACCTGGCTCTCCAGCGAGGTCATCAAGGTGATCGTTCACCGTCCGCGCCCGGAAGGCCACGTCGCCGACACGCTTGTGCCCAATCCCGACCCGGACAGTTACCCGAGTGGCCACGTGTGCTTCGCCGTTGGACTCGGGTTTGCGATCCTTGTCCTCGTGATGCGAACCAGGGTTCGGACGATTGTCGCCGTTCTGGCGATATTCCTCGTGCTGCTCACCAGTTTCACGCGGATCTATCTCGCGATCCACTTCCCGACGGACATCGCTGCGTCGCTGCTCTTCTCCGCGGCGGCATTCATCGCGATCGAGGCGCTCTGGCGGCGATTCGTCGGCACACCGGCGACCGCGCCGGTGACGGCTCAGGAAGCGTAGTCGGCGGTAACCAGGATGGGCATGTGGTCGGATGCCCCCTGCAGCAGCGTCTCGACCCGGTCGATCCGCAGGCCCATCGAGGTCGCGAAGTCGAAGTGGCCCTTGAAGAACTTGTAGCGCGTGTACGTGCGCGTCTCGCTGAGGGTTAGGTCGTAGCCGTTCTCCTGAACGTGTTCGGACAGCCCCTTCTTGAACCACGGATAGTTGTAGTCGCCGACCATGAGAGCGGGCAATCCGTCGCCCAGCACCTTCAGCTCGCCGTGCGCCGCACGGATCTGATTGCGCCGAAGCGAGTTCAGCGCGGTCAGCGGCGCGGCGTGAAACGAGGCGACGACCAGTTCGCGCCTTGCCTCGTTGTCAATGAGCCGGGTTCCCAGCAGGCGTTCGTGCGCAGGCGCGAGCACGCGATCGTGCAAGGACTTCTTCAGGGCGAATGTCCCCGATTTCACCGCGGTGAACCGACTCTTGCGGTAGTAGAGCGCAAGACCGAGGCGATTGCTCTTGGTCGAGTCGGCCAACGTCAGGTCTCCGACTTCGTCGGGCAGGTCGGCGCTTGTGCATTCCTGAAGGCACAGTACGTCCAGGGAGTTGTTCTTCACCAAGTCGACAATTTCACCGACTGCGTGGTTTTCGCGGAGGTTGTAGCTGATGACGCGTATCACTGAATTGAACTCCGCTGCGGAAATGGGAACACCTGCCCCACGAGCATAGGTGGTTCAAGGAGCTTCGACCGCCGACGGAGCCGGACGCACGAGCTTCATAGCCAGTGCATATCGACTGACATAAACTCGTTCCTGCCAGGGGTGTGCTCGATCGTCGAGCGGAACAGGCAAATGGGAGTGCGTGCGTGAGCATCGGCGACGCTGCATCTGGAGTGCCGGCCGGGTGGTATCCGGATCCGGCCGATGATGCGCGCCTGCGTCGCTGGGACGGCGAGAAGTGGACGCCGGATGTCATCCTCGCGCCCCAGGACGAACCAGCGGGTTTTGTGCCCCCGCCTTCGGTGCCGACGCCCACCGAAACACTTGCTCCGCCCGCAGCCGAACAACCGGCGCCACCGCAGCAGGCGCCCGCTCCCCCAGCCGCGCCAACACCGCCGGCGAGTGCACCTCCGCCACCACCCAGCGCCGCCCCAACCGCGCCGCCGCCCGGTCCGGCACCGTCCTCGCCGCTGGCCGGGGCACGACCACCGTCCGGACCACCACCGGCTGCGCCGACAAGTCCACCGTCCGGCCCGGTATCACTGCCGGAATGGGCAACGCTTCCGGGACTAACCCTGCCGCCGGACCTGAGTGGCATCCCGGGCCTCGAACCCGAGCCCGTCCTCAAGGCGCCAACGTTCGAGGAGCCGCGGAAGCCGACGCTTCGTGTCCCCGACTGGAACGCCGAGCCGACTCCCGCGGATCACGCTCATCCCACCCCAGCGAGAAACTACGCGCCGCCCCCCGCGGGCGCCCAGTACGACGTACCGCCGCCGCCCGGAGCGGCACGAGTGCCCGCAGCCGGCCCGGTGTTGGCCGCGTCTTCGCTGACCGCTCCTCGACCACCCGCGGCGGCTGTACCTGTGCCACCCGGACCGCTTGCGATCGGCGGTCTCCCCCGCGCATCGGGCGATCAGAATCGGGCGGGCTCAGCACAGGGCGGGCTGACGCTCTGGGTCTGGCTCATCACGCTTCTCCCGTTGATCCAGTTCGGCGTGGTTTACCTCGTTTTCGGGACGCTGGGAACCCAATTCCAGCCGGGCGTCCAGTGGGGCATCCTGGCGGCACCCGCGGCGTTCTCGCTTCTGTTCGCGATCGGCGACCAGCGATGGCTCGTGAACGCGGGGGTTGACCGGGCGCCAAGCCCGCTGCTCGCGATCGTTCCGCCGATCTATCTGCTGGCCAGAGCGATCGACGTTGGACGATCATCCGCCCTGCTGCTTGTGCTGTGGATTGCGCTGCAGGGCGCCGCAGTGGCGGGGGTCTACTTCGTCCTTCCGAATCTTTTGGCGCTCGCGATCAAGGCAGCGGGGTGATTCCCCGCGCGTATCGAACGCGACCCGGCGGTGGGTTTGCGGCGTGGCTAGTATGAATTCCATGGTGGTCATTTCCGTGGTGATCCCGGCGCTAAACGACTCGGCCATGCTTGTCACGTGCCTCGAGTCCCTCGCCGCGCAAACGCGTCAGGCCGACGAGATCATCGTCGTCGACAACGGCAGCGTCGACGATACTGCGGAGGTGGCTCGCCGTGCCGGCGCCCGTGTAGTCACGGAACCACGACGGGGAATCCCGGCAGCAACCGCCGCGGGATTCGATGCCGCGCGCGGGACGGTGATCGGGCGCCTGGATGCTGACTCCCGGCCCGCGGAGAATTGGCTGGCCGAAGTCGAGGCCAGGTTCGAGGCGGATCCGTCCCTTTCGGCCCTGACCGGCGCCGGTGACTTCTATGGAGCAAGTCGGGCGGTAATCCGTCTGGGCGAGGTGTTATACATCGGCGGCTACTTCTGGTCGATGGGCTGGCTGCTCGGTCATCCGCCGCTGTTCGGATCTAACTTCGCGATCAGCCAGTCGGCGTGGAATCGCATCCGCGAGACCTGTCACCGCGATGTGCGCGAGCTGCACGACGACCTGGACCTGAGCTTCCAGTTCGGTCCGGGAATGAAGGTCGAGTACGACAAGAATCTTCGGGTTGGCGTGTCGGCGAGGCCGTTCGGCTCTTTCAAGGGGCTGGGAAGACGCCTGTACTGGGCGTACACGACCATCGCGACGAACGGTCGTGAACAGTCACTGCTTGGCCGTCGGGCGGCGCGCAAGGAGTGGGAGCGAGTGCATCGTGCCGCGGATCCCACTTTCGCCGGCGAGGAACTCGGTACCTCCGACTTCGACGGCGCTGAGTTCGGTACGGACTAGCTCGCTTTCGCGTACAGGGCGAGCAGGTCCCGCGTGAGCTGGTGCGGGGATGTCTCGCACGGACTGTGTCCTGTTGGGTAGACCGCGAGCGTTGCGCGGATGGACTTCGCGAACTCCCGATGAAGCTCGATAGGCCAGAGGTCGTGCTCGCCAACGGCAACCAGTTTCGGGATCGGCGACTGCGCGAGCGAAGCATCCAGATCGGGTGCCCGCTTCATCAGCGAAATGATGTCGGCAACGCTGCGTCGTCTTGTCAGTTCGAAGCGCATTCGAACAAATGCGAGCCGCCCGGGTGGGACGTGGACGAAGTTCTGTGTGACGCCCCAGATCATCAGGGCGGCACCGACTCGGCCGCTGGCCAGCCCGGAGAACCAGCCGATTCTCTTGACCCCACGAAAGCCCTGGCCGGACTGCGGGGGCGCGCTCAGCAGGGTGAGGCTCATGAACAGTTCCGGCCGCCGGGTTAGCGCGATCTGAGCGACCGTCCCCGCGAAGGAGTAGCCGAGCACGTGCGCCGGTCCGTCCTCCGATTCGAGGACGGCGAGCAGGTCCCCGACGAACAGGTCGTGGTCGTAGCGATCACGCGGCGGCTCGAGTCGCTCGGGACCCGCATCGGACGACTCGTACTGCCCCGCCATGTCATACGCCATGACGTGGAATCCGGCATCGGCGAGCAGCGGAAGCATCAGGACGAAGTCCTCTTTCGAACCGGTAACTCCGGGTACCAGAACTACCCGGGCGTTGCCGCGTTTCCCCGCCTCGATCACCGCGAGCGATCCGCTCGGCGCGTCGAACCGAGAGGCGGTTACGCCGTCCGGCAGAACAGTCCAGTCGAGATCGGGAATCGCGGCATCCAGCGCGACGGGGTTGTCGGAAGGCATCGATGGCACGTCAACAATGTACTCGTTCGGGTAGTCTGTGCTCGCGTCGGCGATGAGGGGAAAGTATGTCGGATACGGGCGGCCCTGCGATCCCGGCGGGCTGGTACAGCGATCCGACCAATTCGGCACAGCTGCGCTGGTGGGATGGCACCGCCTGGACTTCTCATCTGGCTGCGGCCCCTACTCCCGCTCCACAGCCCGCACCGGTGCAACCGCAGGCACCGCAGGTCAACGGCCAGCAGGCCGACGTCTCGCAGACTCTTGATACGACCGGGCGACCATACGTCCCGTTCCAGAATTCGTGGAACGAGAGAACCGGCGAGTACGGTCCCGTTCAGGATTTCGCTCGCCCCTCGCAGTCAAATACCGCCGGAGTCTGGCTCTTGGCGACCTCATACTTCTGGACCGGAATCGTCGGATTCATTGTCGGACTCATCGCGGGGGCAGCCTCCGGCGGCTCGAGCATCGAGGTCAATGGGCGACTCACCCCGGGTGGCGTCGTCCTCGAGGTGAGCGTGTGGGTCATCACCTGGATTCTCCTGATCATCGCCGGGGCACGAGACAACGCCAGGCTCAGGCAATTGGGATACCGGCACTTCACCAGCCCGGCATGGCTGCTCCTGGCTCCCCCGCTGGTGTATTTGATCATTCGAACGGTTCGGGTTCGACGTGAATCCGACCGGGGTGCGGCTCCCCTAGTCTTCTATCTGGTTTCCGGAGCAGTGCTCGTTGTCATTGCCGTGATTGCGGTGGTTGTCGTCGCATCGGTCACCGGTTTGGGCGGTGCCAATCTCGCAACGTCTGACAGCGCAAACGGGTCGAGCCTTGCCGCAGGAATTACGGACGGGCTCGAGAAGAATGGCGGCAGCTACACCGTGACCTGCACCCCGTTTGCGAAGCCGACGACGACACCGGTTGATGTCAGTTGCACGGCCATTGACGCGAGCACCACCGTCGCTCACCAATTGATGATCGAAGTCGACCCATCGGCGACCGCGGGCGGCCAGCCAACTGTCAGGCTGCTGAGCGTGAATCCTCCGATAGCCCAGTAGTCAGCTCTGGCTCGAGAGAGCCTTTAGCAACTCGGTGCCGTTGGGCGATCCGAGCCCGGTGCACGCATCCCAACCCTTCGCCGCCGCGAAGGCGCCATTGTTGCCCGAGGTGATGTCGTGGAAGCCTGTCTTCAGCACATAGAGCTTTGGCTGGATCAGCCCGAACGGTGTTCCCGTCTTTTGGGCGAGACGAGCGACCAGTGCTGCCCACAGGGGCGCGACGGCGCTGGTACCCCCGTAAACGGCCTGATTTCCGTCGACGAGTACCTGATAGCCGGTTTCGGGGTCCGCGTTTCCGGCGACATCGGGGACGCCGCGACCGCCACTCCTAGATGCCGGAACACCTGCTGCGCTCTGCCAGCTTGGAAGCGCGAACACATCACTCACTCCCCCGCCGGTTGCCCCACCACCTGACCCGTCATTCCAGACCGTCTCCGACGAGATGCTGGTTCCGTCCGCGCGGAGTGAGGTGCCGCCACAGGCAAGCGCGTGGGGGCTGGATGCCGGGAAGTCGGCGTGATTGCTACCATCCGACGTTCCGTCCGAGCTTCCGTTGTCTCCCGCCGCGGCTGTCACCGTCACGCCGAGAGCGGCGGCATCCTGAAGTGCGTCGTCGAGCGCCGTTCGCGCCTGCGCGGTCCACTGGTCTTCGCTCTGACCCCAGCTGATGCTGATCGCTGTTGGAGCGGGGGAAGCATGAGCCGCCGTTGCCACGGCGTCCACGAAACCGTCGTCGGTGTTCGGTGCGAAATACACGAGGATCGTGGCAGCCGGTACTAATGCCCCGATGACCTCGATATCAAGTAGGACCTCACCGTCGGCACCGCTCGGGTCTTTGCCGGGAACGTTCGTGGCTCCGTCAACCCCGACCGCCGTCACGGTCGGCTGGCTGACTCCGAGCCCGGAGAAGTAGTTCTTCAGGTCGCTCGCCTCGAACCCTCCGCCGAGTTCGACGATCGCAATCGTTTGACCCGATCCGTCGGTGTCGGCTGGAAATGTGTAGAGCTCACCTAGTTGCACCGGCGTGTAACTCACGGAGCTGGCTTGCGCCGCAGAAACCCGAAACTGCGGTCTGGCCTGCGGTCGATCGTCGATGCCGAGCACGGCCGTGATGATGCCGTCCAACTCCCGCGGGATGCTCAGGCCGCCGGAACGGACGCGATGCACCGAGTCGCCATCTGTGCTCGTACCGGACGACAGGGATGTGCCGAACACGCGACTCACCGCCGCAACGCTCCCCGAGATGCGGATGCGTCGCGAAGCCGGATCGCTGGAGAGAATTCGCAAGCCGAGAGAAGTGAAGGTCTGCTCGACCACGTCGACGTCGGCCGGATCGGCACCGAAGCGCTCCGCGAACTCCGAACTACTCAGTCCGCCGTCCGCCGCATCCTGCGCTGACAGTGTCGCCCTGCGGCGCAGGATCACGGTTGCCTCAACGATGGCGTTGGCCGACGGCACCTCGACGGCGGCACGAACACCGCCGAACGGTTGCTTTTCACTGCCAGGCAGTGGAACGAGGTCGAGGGGACGAGCGTTGCGGTCTGAACCCGAATCAGTCATCTCACCGGTCTACTCCCAAAGAGTGAACGTCGGCGGAAATTATCCACAGATCGGCAATCTCTGCGCGTTGGCACTACATTGTCGGCATGAGCGACGACGAGGTCACGATTCGAGCCGCCAACGAGATTCCGTGGCGCGACACCGAGATCGTGTTCGGCACGCGAGGGGACGCCGCCGGGTGCTGGTGCCAGTTCTACAAGATCACCAACGCGCAGTGGCGGGAGGGCGACAAAGCCCAACGGGCGTCCGAGCTCTGTGAACAGGTGAGGAACGCCGCGGTCACGCCCGGCCTGGTCGCCTACGTCGGGGACGAACCAGTTGGCTGGGTCGCGGTCGAACCACGGCCGCACTATCCGACGGCGCTGCGGGGCAGGGTGATCTCGACCGGAAGCCGCGAGCGAGTCGGCGACGAGTCGGTATGGGCGATCGTCTGTTTCGTCGTGCGCGTCGGTTACCGTCGACGCGGTCTTGCCCTGCACCTTCTGAGGGCCGCCGTCGAGCACGCTTGGGCGAACGGTGCTCGCATGATCGAAGGCTATCCCGTTGAGGTTGCCGAGAACCAGAGGATGAGTTCCGCGGGCCTCTATCACGGGACGGTAAGCCTGTTTTCGGCAGCGGGCTTCACGATTGATTCGCGGCCGATTGCCGGTCGTGCGCTCATGACGCTTCACAGCTAACTCGCAGATCAGGACAGACGTAACGGCCAGCAAAGGGGACGGCCCCGGCGTAGCGTTGTCGCCATGGACCTCACTGAAATTCCGATAAAGACAATCGATGGTGAGGACACGACCCTCGCACCGTACAAGGACAAGGTGATGCTCATCGTCAACGTCGCATCCCGATGTGGTCTCGCACCGCAGTACGAAAAACTTGAGGCCCTTCAGAAGAAATACGGTGAGCAGGGCTTCACCGTGTTGGGCTTCCCCAGCAACCAGTTCCTGCAGGAACTCGGCAAGAACGACGCGATCAAGGAATACTGCTCGACCACATGGGGCGTCACCTTCCCGATGTACGACCGGGTGAAGCTCAACGGCAAGAACGCGCACCCGCTCTATGCCGAATTGACCAAGACTCCCGATGCCGACGGCAAGGCGGGCAAGGTCGCATGGAACTTCGAAAAGTTCGTCGTGACGCCAGACGGCTCGGTGCACCGTTTCCGTCCGAAGACCGAGCCGGACGCGCCACAGATCATCGAGCTCATCGAGTCCTCGCTCCCGGCGAAGTAGCCGTCGGATATGGCGAAAACGCTGACTCACGAGACCGAGGCCAACCGATACGTTCTGCGCATCGACGATGAAATCGTCGCGGTCGCCGACTACGTCGTCAATGGCTCGTCGATCTCGTTCAACCACACTTTCACCAACCCGAAGCTGCGCGGGAAGGGCTACGCGGGTGAAGTGGTGGAGTTCGCCATCGACGATGTCGAGTCGAACACGAAACTCAAGATCATCCCGATGTGCTGGTACGTCGGGAAATGGTTCGACGAGCATCCGGAGCGGGCCGAGCTTCTCACCCGCTAGCGCTCGTTAGCTGACCTGGAACCAGGGCGGGTATACCGCGATCTTTGGATCGAAGGATGCGGCACTAAGGATGTCGCGGGCCTGCGCACGCACCCTGTCGTTTTGGACGCCGACCAGCGTGATTGACTCCAGCGGGAGCGACTCGTGGACCAGTAGTTCGGCGTCAGGAAGGGCATCGGCACTTCCCGTCGTCCTCAGTCGATAAAGCATTGCGTCCGAATCGGCCCGGGTCGTGGCGAATCGACTAGTCGGGCTTTCGGCGTTTCCGTTCGTCACTACGAACTCGCGCCCGGAATCGACCAGGGTCCGCACCGTGCTGATCAGAAAGATGAATTCCGAGGTGTCGGCAGCCAACGCCGATGCCGATAGCCTCGGGTGTCGGCTTCCGGCTCGCAGGGATTGCCACAGTGTCGCATCCGGTGTCAGGAAGAACGCGACGTAACCATCCAGCGCGCGGTCGAGTACCCCGTCAACCACAATCTCGGCGCGGGATGCCCGCTGTTCCACCGGCGACAGCGCGACTACCGGAACGGCATTAGCGAGCATCGCTCCCGAGGCGGCAATGGCCGGAAGGTTGCGAATATTCGTCACGTGATAAATGCGCTGCTCGAGCACGGATGAAAGGGGCGCAACGTTTGCGGCGCCGCGCGACGATGAACCGACTCGGCGGGCGGGTGAGGCTCCAGTTCGAGCGACCCGCGGACGCACCGCAGTCTTCGTTACCGCGGGAGCCTCGGGAACCGCTTTGGGATTGCAGGTGGCGCATAGACCATCAGAGAATCCGTGAATACATTCCTCGCCCAAGTGCAACCCTTCGCCTGCGCACGGCACGCCGTTCGCTCCTCTAGGTTACGCGGTTGCTTCGGCTACAGTTCGAGGTGGCAAAAGGGGCTGTGATGTCTGGCGATGCGAACTCCGGATCAACCGGGCAGGTCCCGGCCGGGTGGTATGACGAACCAACCGGCGGACCGGGCAGGCGCTGGTGGGATGGGACCAACTGGACGAGCCATACCCAGCAGGATCTCGAGCCCGTCGCAGCGCCGACGATCGCTCCGTCGAATCCAGTGAATCCGCAAGTCCTGGGTCAGCAACAACCGCTGCCCGTCGCCCAGCGAGTTGGCGATGGCGTCGAGGACAGCCGTGCCGCCTGGTGGATTGCCTTCTCACCGCTCTGGAGCATCGTGGGCCAGGCGATCGTGGTGTCTACCATCCTCGCGCTGACCTCGGCACAGATCGCGCAGTTCGTGCCCGGCCTGGTCATCCTCAACGTCGTTCTCTGGGCAGCGGTACTCGCGCTGGCATTCGTTGATCGGGCGCGGCTTCGCTCGGGCGGCAACGCGACAACGGCTTCCCCGTTCTGGGTACTGCTCAGCCCGCTCGTCTACCTGATCGCCCGAGCACGCGAGGTACAGATGTACGCGGCGGGGGCGTGGACGGTTGTGATCTGGTGGTGCGTCGCCCTGGTGCTTGCTCCAGGGCTCGCCGTGCTGGGCGTCTTTGCCGCCTACGGGATCTTCGCGGTGTAGCGAACCAGAACTACCCCGACTACACGAATCGCGCGGCCGCCTGGAGCCTCGAGCGCAGTTCGAACAGCTCCGAGCCGCCGGCGGCCGGCGTACCCGGCAGCCCGTCGCGCATCAGCTCCGGCAGACGCGAGCGGGCGACCAGCGCGGTCGGCACGCCGCGGATGCGGCCGGCAAGGGTGAGCCCCGCGTCGGTATCGTTGTCGGGCACAACGATAACGAGGGCGTCGAACCGAACGCGCGCCGCACGAGAAACGAAGCGCGCTCGCGTCGCAAGGGCCGCGAAGGGATGCTCGCCATGTGCGAGCGAGTCGCCGATCAGTTCTCCGCGCCGCACTCGCACCGCACCGCCCCAGTCCTCGGAGAGCAGAGCAAAGAGTCCGGTCGGACCGAGCACGATGTGATCGATCTTGTCGTCGGGACTGCCCGATGTCGCGACGTCGTGCCAGAGCGTGAACGCGATCCCGAGCTGGCCCAATTCGCGCGCGGTCGCCTCTTCTGCCAGGGCGTCAGCCAGCACGTGACGGATCTCGCGCGGTGCGGCGCGAACGACGAGCGGATCGTACGGATTCTGTAGCTCAGCTCCCCTTCCTGCCCACTCGGAGATCAGAGCAAGGAACCGTTCACGGCGCCAGCCACCGGGATGCCCGTATGAGCGAGCACTCGGCCTCGTGTCACGGCGTGGCGCGCTCGGCCTTGCCTCGAAGGTCGTCGACGTCGTGCCACGGGTGTTCCCGGCGTCGTAGCGGGCTCGAGCATCCTGCGTCCCGATCTTCTCCCACGCCAGCTGGACAGCGGTGAATTCTGCCGCGGCTCCGCCGGTGTCCGGATGCGTTTCCCGGAGCCGTCGACGGTAGGCGCGGCGAAGCTGGTCCTCTGTGGCCGAAACCGGAACACCGAGCACCTCGTACGGGGTCGCAGCGATCGGACTATCGGGCACCTGTGAATTCTGGCAAAAGTTTGCTTCGCGCGCGCTGCATGGTCGCTACAGGTGCGCTCGGGCTGTCACCGGCGCGAAGGCCACGATGACCTCCAGCCCCAGGAATCCCGCCATTCGGGATGCCTCGGCTTCGACTTCGGCCCGCTGATTTCGGTTCAGCGCGGTGAAGGGTTCGACAGCCAGCTCAAACCGTCTGCTGGTTCGCCTCGCGTGCCAGATCCCGCCAACAACGCCGTCGACGAGGATGACGGGGTGGGTTCCCGCCTGGCCATGGGCGAGGGCGCGTTCGCCAGCGATACCGGGGAAAACCAGCTCGCGCGGGAAACTTCCGATCAGGTATGGATCGAAATGGGGCAGGAGCCTGATCGAGTGCCGCGCGTGATTTGGAGACTCGGCCGCGAATGCAGCCTCGTCGCCGGCGGACACGACGGCCTCGTGCCCAGCGAATCGCACGCGGCTGAGTTCTGGCGAAAGACGCTCGAATTCGCGGACCGCGAGTGCCGGCCGCACGCCCAGCCACCGGGCGAACTGGGCCGGCGTCGCTGGACCATACGCCCGGAGAAACTCGTGCACCAACCAAGCGACCGCTGAGTCGGCATCCTGATCGATCACAACCCCCGGGTTCACATAGGTGACACGACTCCCGCGGATCTCGCCGAACGCGAGAACGCCGGCGCGCGCTGCGGCGCCGATTGCCTGTCGCCACCTCGGCCACATGCCACCGAACGCTGGTGTGACGGGGTCGGCGGCCCACGAACCGGTAAGCCGAATCACTTCCCGGCCGAGTTGATCGGCATCGGGCGGACGTGCACGGGCCGTCTCGGATGCGAGGATGGTGCCAATCGCGCTGACCACCGTGGTCACCTGTTCGGTGCTCAGGCGGTCTTTCTCGGGCAGCGAGGTTGCGCTCGGCAATGCGCCGAGGGCCGCGCACCACCTCGGGAGATCGGCTCGAGGCAGCAAATGGATGGTTCCGCGCGGTCCATAGGTCTTGACGAGCTGGCCGCCCGGCGCGACCGCCGCCCGAACATCCGCGACAGACAAGCCGGACGTGCGAATGCCGAGCGACAACTCGGCTGCGGTCATAACCTGGGCGTGTGCCCCAACCATCCGGGTAACGGCGGATTCGATGGACTCGGCGGGGGAATCCAGACCCGATCGCGCGAGGCGGAGCGCAACCACCCTGGACCAATCCAACTCCACGGGGGAAACGCTACTGTCTGCCTGTGACAGGCGGCCGGGGCTTCTAGTAGAGCGACACACTTCCCGCGTTCGCCGCGATGATCCCGACGCAGATCACGCCGATCAGCGCGATGGCGATCATGAAAGTGGCGAGGAGCGCGAGCATCCCCCGGCCCGGGTGGGCGTTCAGTCGAACGATAACCATGGCAGCGTACAGCGCAACGATCGCGCACAGGCCGAACAGGGCGACACCCGGCGGATTTTGCGCGAGGAGCGGTATCAGGACGGCAATCGCGATGAGCGAAAGCAGCCCCCCAAGAATCAACCAGCTTTTCCCCGAGGACGTTGTCAGCGATGGCTGGTCCCGAACCCGGGGCGAAGTGCCGACCGGCTCGGACTCATCCCGCTTGTCAGGCATGGCACTCACGTTACGCCGTGCCGCGGGTGACGCCCGGAATACGCCTGATTCTTCACACTCGACCCCATACTCATTCGGGTCTGAGCAATGGGGCGACGCGTAACCGGGGGTGGTTAATCCCTGGCCGCGTCTTTTACGTTCTCTGCTGCCTTGCCGAGGTCCGCTTTGGCTTCTTTTGCCTTACCTTCGGCTTCGAGCCTGGAGTCGTGCGTTGCCTTGCCGACTCCCTCCTCGACGTGCCCGATTGCATCCTCCGCGGCGTTGTGCATCTTGTCGTTCGATCCCATGAACTCAACTTCTCTCTTCATCTTTCGCGATGAATCCAGCTAACGCTGGACGGTGAAGGATGTCAGGTGCTTGAGACCGCTCGAGGGAGGGTGTAACTTATCGCGCCTGCGCGGCCTTGCGTTCGCGCAGGGTTCGCTGTTCCTCGCGCACGGCCGCCTGAGTCGCGCGCTCCCGCACCAGCCACTCTGGCGGATCGGCGAGCAGTTCCTTGATCTCGAGAGTCGTGAGCGCCTCGGTTACACCCGCGCGAGCCAGACCCGAGGTTGAGACGCCGAGCTTTCCCGCCACGATCTGTCGCGGATGCGGTCCGTGCAGGCGAAGCTCGACAACCCATTCGGGAGGCGTCTCCAGGAGCGCATTCAGTTGCTCACGGGTGATGCCGTTCGACTGGAATTCCGGCGGTGCCGCTGGCAGAAAGACGCCCAATTTCTGGGCTGCTGTCGCGGGCTTAAGCAGCTGGGGCGTCTTCGTGGTACTCATCCCGACAGCGTAGCCTTTAGCCTCGTGACGGATGAGCGGGCGACGGATGCGCAGGGCGCCGTCGGCGAGCCGACATCCGCGATCCTGCGAATCGCGTTTGCACCCGGTGTGACGGTGCGCAAGTGGACCACCCGGTGGGCCGAGCGCCATCCCGATATTCCCTTCGAAGTAGTGCAAACGGCCGATGGTGACGGCGTTGCCGCACTGCATTCCGGACGCGCAACCGTGAGCTTCGTGAGACTGCCGATCGATCGGCAGGGGCTGAGCGTCATCCGGCTCTACGGTGAGGTTCCCGTGCTGGTGGTGTCCCGGGACTCGGCGCTCGCCGACCGGGAATCGGTTAGCGTCGACGAGGTTGCCGCCATCGCAGATGTCCGCGACTATCCGACGACCGAGAGCACGAAGGATGCGGTTGCGCTGGTCGCGGCGGGCGTCGGCGCGCTGAGGCTTCCGCATTCTGTTGCGCGCATGGCCGCCAGGAAGGATGTCGTTGCCCTCCCGATCGATGGTGCACCCGAGACCGAGATCGCCGTGTGTTGGCCACAGGATGAGACGACACCGCTCGTCGAAGAGTTCATCGGAATCGTTCGGGGCCGAACGGTTGCGAGTTCGCGGACGAGCCCTACTCCCCCGACGCCGCGAACAAAAGCTCCGGAACGAGGGCGTCGATCTGGCGGCTCCACTCCGCAGCGCTCTGGCGGGAAGCGCGCGACGGGCCGGCCTCGGAGAGGAAGTCGATGAGATCGCGGATGTCACTCTCGCGCAGCCGCAATCCGTCGCGTGGGTCGAGTCGATCGATCCAGCGGTCACGGCCTGCTCGCCATTCCGGGAGTGTCCCCGCGGCCCCACTCGGCTGATCTGCCGCTCGCAGGAGCGATCTCAGCCGGTGTGCGAGCTGTTCAGGAAGCACTCGGGTCACGTCTCGAGAGTATCGTTTTGCGACACGCCGCCCCTGTGTCTAAGCAATTGACATCATCGAACATATGTTCGAATATGGGAGCATGACGCACGCATCGGCGACCCTCGAGCAAGGCTCGTTGGATGCTGTGAGATTTTCGACAATCGAGGACCTGCAAGGTCGCATCCGGTCGATGCAGGCGGCGAAACTCGACTCGCGGCTGATTCCGACCCATCCCGCTCTCGCCGAGTTGCTTCCCGGCGGCGGTCTTAAACAGGGCGCGATGTATTCGCTTACGAACTCGGCAACGCTCCTGCTCGCCCTGCTCTCCGGTCCTTCCGCCGCCGGATCGTGGTGTGGTGTTGTTGGCGTTCCCGAGTTCGGAATCGAGGCAGCGGCATCCTTCGGGGTGGATCTGGATCGCCTTGTTCTTGTTCCTCATCCGGGCGACCAGTGGCTTGAGGTCACGGCCGCGATCGCAGATGTTCTGACGGTCGTCGTGACCAAGCCACCGCGCCTGGCCAGTGATGCCAGTCTCTCGAGGCTGAGTGCCCGCCTGCGCCAGCGTGGATCGACGCTCATTGTGCTGGGCAACTGGCCCCAGACCGAAGCAATGCTGAGCCTCAGCGACAGTAGCTGGAGCGGCATCGGGGACGGGTTCGGGCATCTGAACGCACGTCAGGTCACCGTGACCGTGTCGACTCGACTGGGTGGCCGACCGCGCAGTGCTCGGCTGTGGCTGCCGGATCCCGAACTGCAGTTCGCTCGCGTCGAGCCTGTGCTGCACGCTTCGGAAGCTCTTCGCTCCGAGCCATATCTGCGTGCGGTATGAGCGCTCCCCCGCGCAGCATGATGCTGTGGATTCCCGACTGGCCGATCATCGCGTCGCTGCGAGTCAGTCCCCTTGGAGTTGGTTCGACGGATGCGCCCATCGCGCTGATCGATAAGGGAGTCGTCTTCGCCTGCTCCGCCTCGGCCCGCATCGAGGGAGTTCAGCGCGGCCTGCGAGTGCGTGAGGCCCAGGCTCGCTGCACCGACCTGGTCGTTCGGCCGTACGACGCCGGGCTCGATTCCCGAACGTTTGAAACCATCGTCGCGAGCATTGAGGAACTGATGTCCGGGGTGCAGCTCCTGCGGCCCGGACTCGCTGCCGTTCGCTCCCGTGGTCCAGCGCGCTATTACGGTGGCGAGAAACCCGCAGGGCTTGCTCTTCTGGCGCTGCTCGATGAGTTGGGTATCCCGGGCGCGAGGGTCGGCGTCGCCGATGGACTGTTTACCGCGGAACAGGCGGCACGCACTGCGACCAGCACCAAACGGGTGCGCGTCGTGCCCGAGGCGCAGTCCGCGGAATTCCTGGCAGAGCTTCCGGTCGGCCTGCTCGAAAATCCGCCTCTCGTAACCCTGCTGCGCCGGCTCGGCGTCTCGACGCTTGGCGAGTTCGCGGCTCTTCCGTCCTCCGATGTTCTTGGACGCTTTGGTCCGGAAGGCGGGCATTTGCACGCTCTCGCGGGCGGCCTCGATTCCCGGCCCGTTGTTCCGCACATCCCGCCGGAGGAGCTCGATGTCGCGGTTGCTTTCGAACCGGCGCTCGATCGGGTCGACCAGGTGACCTTCGGGGTACGGGCATCCGCCGACTACTTCGTTCAGCAACTGGTCGCGGCGAAACTCGTCTGCACAACCCTGCGCGTCGAGATCGAAACCGAACTGGGCGACTATTCCGAACGCAGCTGGCTGCATCCACGATCCTTCACTCCCACGGATGTCGTCGACCGGGTCCGCTGGCAACTGCAGGGCTCGGATTCGGTGGACTCGGGCTTGCGCTCCGGTGTCGCCACTGTGCGAATTGTCCCCGAGGTCGTCGACGCGATCGGAAACCACGAGATCGGTCTCTTCGGTTCCGGCCCGGACGAGCGCATCCACAGCGGGCTGGCCAGGGTGCAGAGCATGTTGGGACACGACGGTGTTCTCACCGCAGTCGTGAGTGGCGGCAGAACCCTGGCCGATCGGCAGGCACGGGTTCCGTGGGGTGATCGTCCGCTCACAGCGAGGCCGGCGGCGCGGCCGTGGCCGGGCCAGCTCCCGCTCCCCCTGCCCGCGACCGTATTCGCTTCTCCCCTCGCTGTCTCCGTGCTCGCCGAAGATGGCAGTGAGGTCGCCGTGGATGATCGCGGTGTGTTCCGGGCACCACCCGCCCGTTTTTCGCCAGCGGCGACGGGCAAAAACCTGCGGACCGTCACGGCCTGGGCGGGCCCCTGGCCCCTTGCCGAGCGCTGGTGGGATGCCAAGGCGGCGCTCGTCGCGCATCGGCTCCAGGTGGTCGACGACCATGGCGTTGCCTGGCTGCTGGTGCTGACCGGCGGCTCGTGGACCGCCGAGGCACGGTACGACTGATGGGTTATAGCAACCCTCCGATCTCGTGGTCGGAGTTCGAGCGAACCCTCTCGAACGGCAGCAGGCCTGGCGCACCTCCGGTGGGAGCCGATGGTGGCGACAGCCCGGCGTGGTCGAACAAGCGCATGCCGTACGTCCCTGCCGAGATAGCGGAGCCGGTCGGGGCGACGGTTCCGTATGCCGAACTGCACGCCCACTCCAACTTCAGTTTTCTCGACGGCGCATCCTCACCGGAACAACTTCTCGAGGAGGCGAAGCGACTGGGTCTGCACGGGCTCGCCCTGACCGATCACGACGGCTTGTACGGCATCGTGCACATGGCCGAGGCTGCGGAGAGCTATGACATCACGACCATGTTCGGAGCCGAGCTGTCCCTGGGGCTCAGCAAACCACAGAACGGCGAACCCGATCCGGAGGGCAGCCATCTTCTGCTGCTGGCACGACGCGAAGATGGCTACCACCGGCTGGCCGGTGCGCTCACCTCCGCCCAACTCGCCGGCCAGGAAAAGGGCAAGCCGCTCTATGACCTGACCGAACTCGCCGATCGCTCAGGCGGCCAGTGGACCGTGCTCACCGGATGCCGCAAGGGCTCGGTCCGTCAGGCTTTCCCGAGGGGAAAGGCTGCTGTGGCACGCGAGGTCGATTCCCTGATTGACCTGTTCGGCCGAGACAACGTCGTCGTCGAGCTGTTCGATCACGGGGATCCGCTCGCGAGCAGTTCCAATGACCTGCTCGCCGAGGTTGCCGGTGCCCGGAGGCTTCGGATGGTCGCGACGGGCAACGTGCACTACGCGACTCCGGGCCAGCATCGCCTCGGAACGGCACTGGCCGCGGTACGTGCCCGCAGGAGTCTCGATGAAATCGACGGCTGGCTTCCGGCATCCGGTGGGGCACACCTGCGCAGCGGGGTAGAAATGGCCGCGAAATTCTCCCGTTACCCCGGCGCGGTCGAGACAACGGTCGAGATTGCCGATTCGCACGGTTTCGAGCTGCGCCGAGCACGACCCGGACTGCCAAAGCAGGATGTTCCCGCCGGGCACACTCCCATGAGCTGGCTGCGAAAGCTCGTCTGGGAGGGTGCAGACAGACGCTATCCCTCTTTGCGTGACAGGGACCGCAAGCGCATCGAACGTGAGCTTTCCGTCATCGAAGAGAAGGACTTCCCCGGCTATTTCCTGATCGTCTGGGACATCGTGCGCGAGGCCAAAGGCCGAGGCATCCTGTGCCAGGGGCGCGGATCTGCCGCCAATTCCGCGGTCTGCTACCTGCTGGGCATCACCGCGGTCGACGCGATCTTCTACGACCTGCCGTTCGAGCGTTTCCTGTCCAGCATGCGCGACGAGGAACCGGACATCGACGTCGATTTCGATTCGGATCGCCGCGAGGAGGTTATCCAGTACGTTTACGAAAAGTACGGCAGGCAGAATGCCGCCCAGGTCGCCAACGTCATCAGCTATCGACCCAAGAACGCCGTGCGAGACATGGCCAAGGCACTCGGTGCGAGCTCGGGCCAACAGGATGCCTGGTCGAAGCAGGTTGAGCACTGGGGCGCGCTGACCGAGAGCAAGGACCACAACATCCCGGAAGCGGTAATCGAACTTGCCTACGAGGTAATGAAGTTCCCTCGGCACCTCGGCATCCACTCCGGAGGAATGGTGCTCACCGATCGGCCCGTCGGCGAGGTATGCCCGATCGAGCACGGTCGCATGGATGGCCGCACGGTACTGCAGTGGGACAAAGACGACTGTGCATGGATGGGGCTGGTCAAGTTCGATCTGCTTGGGCTCGGGATGCTTGCGGCGCTGCAGTACTGCTTCGATCTGGTGCGCGAGCAGGTTGGCGAGGAATGGACGCTCGAGACGATTCCCAAGGAAGAGGCAGGCGTCTATGACATGCTCTGCCGTGCCGATTCGATCGGAGTGTTCCAGGTCGAGTCCCGGGCGCAGATGGGGCTGCTCCCCCGGCTGCAGCCACGTCGGTTCTACGACCTGGTTGTCGAGATCGCGATGGTGCGACCAGGGCCGATCCAGGGTGGAGCCGTGCATCCATTCGTCCGACGGCGCCTGGGTCTTGAGCCGGTCACCTACCTGCATCCGAAGCTCGAGGAGCCGCTGAAACGCACGCTTGGGGTGCCGGTCTTCCAGGAACAGCTCATGCAGGTCGCCATGGCTGTCGGCGGGTGCACGGGTGAGGATGCCGACCTGCTGCGGCGGGCCATGGGATCGAAGCGCGGGATCGAGCGCATCGAATCGCTGCGCGACAAGCTGTATGCGGGCATGAAATCCAACGGCATCGAAGGGGATGTCGCCGACGAGATCTACGGCAAGATCCAGGCGTTCGCCAACTTCGGTTTCGCCGAAAGTCACAGCCTGAGCTTCGCTCTGCTGGTCTACGCGAGTTCCTGGATGCGACTGCACTATCCGGGTGCGTTCCTTGCTGCGCTGCTGCGGGCACAACCCATGGGGTTCTATTCACCGCAGACGCTGGTTGCGGATGCTCGGCGGCACGGCGTGCAGGTGCTGCGGCCGGACATCCAGCTTTCCGGTGTTTCGGCGGGATTGGAGGCGCTCCCGGTCTCTGAGGCTCTCGAAGGGCACTTCGACGAGCTCAGGGACCTGAGTAACTGCCTCAACCAAACCCAACCGCCGGTTCCGCTCTTCGATCGCAGTATCCCGTTCGACTCGGATGATCACCGTCGCGACACCGCGTTCGCCGTGCGCCTTGGCCTCGATGAGATCAGCGGCATCTCGACGGTGATGGCCACGAAGATCGTCGAGGAACGGGATCGTGGCGGTGAGTACAAAAACATGAACGACCTCGTGCGCCGGATCGGTCTCTCCACAGCCCAGCTCGAATTCCTGTCCGCTGCCGGCGCTTTCGACACCTTCGGTCTCACCCGTCGTGAAGCACTCTGGAATTCGGGTAACGCAGCCCAAGATCGGGCCGAATTCCTCGCGGGAACCGTTGTGGCGGTGCAGCCACCACTCTTCACCATGCCGTCCGAGGTCGATGAGCTCGTGAGCGACCTGTGGGCAACCGGGATGTCGGTAGACAATCATCCCGTTGCTCACCTGCGACACGACCTCACCGAGCGCGGCGTGCTGAGTGCAGCAGCGCTCCGTTCAGCTGAACCGGGCCGTCGCATCGAGGTCGGCGGCATCGTCACCCATCGACAGCGACCGGCGACAGCAAGCGGCATCACCTTCGTCAACCTCGAAGACGAAACCGGGCTAGTTAATGTGATCTGCGGTGTTGGCGTCTGGAACCGCTACCGCCGGGTCACCCGGGATGCCCCGGCCATGATCGTGCGCGGGATCCTCGAGCGATCGCCCGAAGGGGTGACCAACCTGCTTGCGGACAGGTTCGAGGTACTCAGGATGAAACCCCAGACCAAATCACGCGACTTCCGCTAGAAAGAACCATGACAATAACCATCGAGACGGTGACGATCGATTGCGAGAATCCGCAGCGGGTCGCCGAATTCTGGCTGGCGTTTCTCGACTACGAGACCATCGCAAACTCCACGGACTCCATACAGACCGCCGACCCGCGCGGCGACGGTCCGCGGCTATTATTCACGCCAGCCGGCGGGCCGACGACAGAAAAGAATCGGTTGCACTTCGACCTGAGACCGGACGATCGGGACGCCGAGGTCGCACGTGCCCTCGCACTCGGAGCGCAGCGCGTGGACATCGGACAGACCGGTGACGAATCCTGGGTGGTCCTCGCAGACCCGGAGGGCAACGAGTTCTGCGTCCTGCAGGCTCAGCAAAGGCCCAAGAAG
The DNA here is from genome assembly GCA_036271875.1 of Galbitalea sp. Classification (GTDB taxonomy): domain Bacteria; phylum Actinomycetota; class Actinomycetes; order Actinomycetales; family Microbacteriaceae; genus Galbitalea. The sequence goes on along the minus strand of DATAZU010000014.1, from coordinate 12,233 downwards.
CTCCCATAGTTTTGCTCACATGTCGAAGGAGTCTGCCCGCGCCAGCGCGGAGCATCGCAGGCAGATCGTTGCCGCAGCAAAGAAGGCCGAACAGCGCAGGCGTAACGCGACCCGCTTCGGCGTGATCGGCGGGATCGTAGTTGTCGCGGTTGTGATCGTCATCGTCATCGTCTCGGTAACGCGGCCAACCACACCGACCGCGACGCCGGCGGTGGATGCGAGCAAGCAGATCATCCCGTCGGGACCCACCACGAGTGACGTAACCCAGCAGGCCGTGGTGAAGACCGTCAACAACACCACCGGAATCCAGGGCGTCCTCGCCTGGGACACGGACGGCTGGCCGGGCGACGGGACCACTCACACCGGAGCCCTCGAGCACAATCACGTGACCGGCCCGGTCAGGTATGTCGTCACTCCTCCGGTCGGCGGACCGCACGATCCGGTCTGGATGAACGCCGGCGTGTACACGAAGCCCCTTCCGGTCGCGAGGGCGGTCCACAACCTTGAGCACGGGGCCGTGTGGATCACCTATGACCCGAATCTGCCCGCAAAGGAGATCAAGGAACTGACCGCATTTGTCACAAAGCAGACGCTGATCCCCGAGGACCTCTCGTCATTCGGAATCTCGAACGCGAAGAACCGCTACGTCGACCTGAGCCCGTGGGCATCCAACACGTTGCCATCGCCGATCGTCATCAGTTCGTGGGGCTATCAGCTGCGCGTGACCAGCCCGACCGACCCGAGGCTGCAGCAGTTCGTCGACACCCTGCGCTACAAGCAGAAGTACAGCCCGGAGTTCGGCGGCCCAGTCGACGGCGTGCCCGTTCAGACCGGAGGCCGACCCGCGCTGGATGGCGGCACCCAGCCGAATCCACCCGGAATCGCGTCCGAGTAGCGAGCGCCTACGGTAACGGGCCGACCGTCTCGAACAGCGTCCGTGGGTCCTGGAGCAGTGCCGGATAAGGAAAATCCGACCTTTGGAGCGAGCCGTGGAATTTTACATCTCGGAAGAAGATCTCAGTCGGGTTCAATCCATCTTCGACGTGAGCATTGGCGTCGGACGCGAGCGTGCCCAACCTGAGCGTCGTATCCGACCCCAGCGCAGCGAGTCGTGTGCCGATTGGCAGAACCAGAAATGACTCGACTTGTCGCTGCCACTTCGGTCCGATGCGTCCCGACGGCGACAGTTCGCCGATGGTGACCTCGCCATGCTCGATCCACCCCTCAAGTTGCGCGTCATCGTGCGCACGGAAAATCCATATCGGTGATCCGTCGAGAGGTTCCGCGGGCGGCATGACGTCGGGCTCCGGCCAGACGTAGTCGAGGTCGTCGGGCACGCCGGGAAACTGTGGCCGATAGAACTCGGGCAGCTTGCGGATGAGATTCGACTGATGACTGCGGTGCAGCTCGGGATTGCCGAGCCATACGGGCTTGGACAGCTGGTCGATCGGAACATCCTCGACAATCGGCGCGAACTCCGCGATCTGCGCTCTGGTGCTGTCCGCAGCGCCGCGCGAAACCCACTCGTCAACCATCGCGAGACCGTAGCTTGCGAGGGCGGGAACGTACCCGCGCCACATGCGAGTTGCCGGATGGTTCGTCCAGCCGTAGCTCGGAAACGTGATGGCCCTAAGGATCTGCAGGACCTCGACGCGCTGCTTTCCCAGCCGCGGGGAGTCCAGGGCCGCAGCGCTCTGGGCAAAATCCGGGTACGGGAGAAACGTCTGCACGAAGCGCTACGCCGCTGTGCTCTCCGCCTGGGCGAGCAGGATGCAGGTGCAGAGCCCGTCGATTGCGGATCGCAGTTCGGATAGCGAGGGGAAGCTCGGGGCGATACGAATCGTCGAATCGTGTGGGTCATCGCCGTACGGATACGGAGCGCCCGCCGCGGTAACTACGATTCCGGCATCCTTCGCAAGCTCAATCGCGCGGGTCGCGCATCCTTCGCCCGCCTCGACGGTGATGAAATACCCACCCTTTGGTGTGGTCCACTCCGCGGCATCGCCGAGACGACTGCCGAGGATCTCGAGTACGGCATCGAATTTCGGGACCAGCAGATCGCGGTTCGCGCGCATGTGCGTACGCACGCCATCGGCATCCCTCAGGAATCGGACGTGCCGCAGCTGGTTGATCTTGTCCGGACCGATGTTGCGGGCCGATGAGTACTTCTTCATCCAGTCGATCGTGGTCGGCGATCCGGCGATGAAGCCGACTCCCCCACCGGCAAAGGTGATCTTGGAAGTCGAAGCGAACACGATCGGACGGTCGGGGTTGCCCGCGGCCGCGGCCAAGCCGAGCACGTCGTAGACGGGAGCCTCGTCGTCCGAAAGATGATGAACCGCATACGCGTTGTCCCAGAACAGACGGAAGTCCGCGGCAGCGGTGGGCATCTCGACGAGGGCTCGAACTTCGTCCTCGGTGTAGCTGTATCCGGTCGGGTTCGCGTACATGGGCACCGACCACATGCCGCGGATGCTCGCGTCGCTCGCGACCAGGCCACGAATGGTGTCGAGGTCGAGGCTCCCGTTCACGAATGGAACGGGGATCATCCTGATCCCGAGGGCCTCGCAGATCGTGAAGTGACGGTCATAGCCGGGTACCGGACACAGGAACGTGATGTCTGCGACATCGCGCCACGGGCCGTCGCCGCCCGGCACGCCGTTCAACAGGGCGTTGACGACGGTGCCGTGCATGATTGGCAGGCTGACCGCGTCGAGCGCGAGCAGCTGCTCGGTGGGAACGTGTAGGAGTTCCCCAAAGATGGCTCGGAGTTCCGGCAGCCCGTCCGGTCCGCCGTAGTTTCGCAGATCGGTTCCATCCGCCCCGCGATAGTCGCCGTCGCCGGGCAGGCTGAGCATCCGATTCGAGAGATCGAGCTGCTCGGGAGCGGGCTTGCCGCGGGTCAGGTCGAGCTTCAGTCCCAGAGCGACGAGATCGGCGTGTTGCTGGCGGAGTTGGTCAATCGAGGTCACCAGATAACGTTAGCCCCCGGTCAGTTGCCCGCGTGCATGCGCTTGCGGAGATACTCGATTCGGTCCTGCAGCTGGCTCACCGTTGCGGTGGCGACGGGCGGCCCACCACACGATCGGCGAAGCTCGGCGTGGATGTTGGCGTGCGGCTCCCCGCTCAGCTTCGCCCGCATCCCGACCAGCCCGTTGAGAACCGAGCGCTGCTCCTTGAGGTTGCGATAGAGCGGTTTGTCGACCGGCTGTTCCTCGCCACTCGTTGCACGCCGAGCCGTCGCACGACGCGACTGGCGGGCCTGCCGCGCCTGAAGCAGTTCGCGCACCTGGTCCGGCTCGAGAATGCCTGGTAGTCCAAGGAACTCGAGCTCCTCGTCGCTGCCGACCGTTGCGGCGAAACCAAACTGGGTGCCCTCGTAGAGCACGTGGTCGAAGTTGGCGTCCGACTCGAGTGCCTGCCAGGTGAATTCGTCCTCGAGCCGGTCTGAGGCGGATTCCGAACGGTTCTCTTCGTCGAGGAGTTCATCGTCGAGAAGCTGGTCTTCGTCCCGGATCCGATCCAGTGCGTGGTCGCGCTCGAGCTCAAGCTGCGACGCGAGTGCCATCAGCATTGGGACGCTGGGAAGAAAGATGGATGCGGTCTCACCACGTCGCCGCGCCCGCACGAAGCGGCCGATGGCCTGGGCGAAGTAGAGCGGGGTTGCTGCCGACGTGGCGTAGACGCCAACCGCGAGGCGCGGAACGTCGACGCCCTCCGACACCATTCGTACCGCGACCATCCAACGCGAGTCGCCCGTCGCGAATCTCTCGATCCGATCGCTCGACGCCTTCTCGTCCGAGAGCACCACGGTCGGTTTCTCCCCCGTCAACTGCTCGAGGCAGGTCGCGTACGCACGAGCCGAATTCTGGTCGGTCGCGATGACCAGGCCTCCGGCATCCGGAATCGAGTGGCGAACCTCGGTGAGCCGACGATCCGCTGCGGCGAGGACGGTCGGTATCCACTCGCCGCTCGGAGCGAGAGCCGTTCGCCAGGCCTGGGCCGTGACATCCTTCGTGTCGTCCTGGCCCAAACGCGCCTCGAACTCCTCACCCATCTTCGTGCGCCAGCGCATCTTCCCCGCGTACGCGAGGAAAAGAACGGGCCGCACGACGCCGTCCGCCAGTGCGCGACCGTAACCGTAGTTGTAGTCGGTTCTTGACGTGCGGATACCCAGGTGATCGCGAACGTATGTGACGAACGGGATCGGAGCGGTGTCGGAGCGAAACGGGGTGCCCGTGAGGGACAGTCGACGGGTCGCTGGCTCGAATGCCTCACGGATGGCGTCACCCCAGCTGAGCGCGTCCCCGCCGTGGTGGACCTCATCGAGGATGACGAGCGTGCGCGCGGACTCGGTCATCCGCCTGTGCAGATCCGCTCGGACTGCAACTTGCGCGTAAGTGACGACGACACCGTTGAACCGACGGCCCCCGCCGGCGGAGCCATTCTTGAATTCGGGGTTGAGGCGGATGCCCGCGCGATGTGCGGCGTCCGCCCACTGGCGCTTCAGGTGCTCGGTCGGAGCGACAACCGTGATCCGATCGACCTCTCGCCGGGCGAGGAGCTCGGCAGCGAGACGCAGCGCGAAAGACGTCTTGCCCGCGCCGGGCGTAGCGGCAGCAAGGAAGTCGCGCGGCTGCGTTTCGAAGTAGGCGTCAAGCGCCTCGGCCTGCCAGGCGCGGAGTTTCTCGGCCGTGCCTCGTGCGGCACGCTCCGGATATGACGGCGAGAGGTGCTCTGCGGCGAACCTGCCAACGGAAGGGCCAACTGCGGCGGCCTCGAGCGGCGGCGCCTGATCCCTTGTCGTCACTTGATCAGACGATACCGGGCAACCCCGACAAAACTAGTGCGCGACGTTCAGAAACGCGACGATGGCGACTGCTGCGGCGACAAAGATCATTCCGACGAGTGTTATTGCCCTAATGCGTACGCTCATAAATGCCCCCTTGCGGAACACTCTATTGCTTTATGGGAGATTGCTGGGAGGCTTGACAAGCGCGGCGGGTTGAACGAGCCCGCGTCCGAAGCGTTCCGATACCGCATCAATGGCCTGCTCGGCGTCACGCCATCCCTCGTCCGTGTCCCAGAGACCGAGTACGGCATCCCCAGCCGGAGCGAGTTGCTCCATCCGCACTCCGACGAGCCGGATCCGGGCATCCGCTCGTTCGACGGAGCGGTACACGTCGACGACCTCGTCGTAAATGCGCCGGCCAAGGTCGGTGTGTTCCTCGAGTTTTCTCGAGCGGGTGATGGTGGTGAAGTCGCCATAGCGCAGCTTGAGAACGACCGTGCGCCCCACCATCCCGGCCTTGCGCAGACGCACAGCGACCTGGTCGCTCATTCGCAGCAACTCCCGACGGATGATCGCTGGATCGGTGATGTCGTATTCGAAGGTGACCTCGTGGCCGACGCTCTTGTCTTCGTGGAGCGTGGTGACGGATCGCGGATCGCGCGCCCAGGCGAGGGCGTTCAACTTTTCGCCCGCAGCAGTGCCAACAGCCTTGGTCAGCGTGCTGAGCGGAGCGCCCGCAACATCCCCAACAGTTCGAAGCCCGAGGCGCTCGAGTTGCTCGGCGGTCTTGGCACCGACGCCCCACAGCGCGCTGATGGGCAGCGGATGGAGCACCTCGAGGGTCTCCGACTCCCGCACGACAAGCAGACCATCGGGTTTCGCAAGGCCCGAGGCGAGCTTGGCGATGAATTTCGTCGTCGCAACACCGATCGAACAGGTCAGCCCGGTCTCGGCGAACACCCGCTGGCGCAGCTCGGTTGCGATCTGCCACGGTGATCCCAGCAGGCGCCGCGCGCCCGCGACATCCAGGAACGCTTCGTCGATGCTGAGTGGTTCGACGAGCGGTGTGACGTCGGCGCACAGCGCCATGACGTGACGCGAGAAGTGCCGATAGCGCTCGAAATGCGGCTCGAGAACGACCGCATTGGGACACCGTCGCAGGGCGATCGACATCGGCATCGCCGAGTTGACGCCGTACTTGCGTGCCTCATAGGTTGCCGCGGTGACGACAGAGCGCGCACCCCGGCCGCCAACGATAACGGGAAGGCCGCGCAGGTCTGGCCGCTCGAGCAGTTCTACTGAGGCGAAAAACGCGTCCATGTCCAGGTGCATGATCGTGGCTTTCGGGTCGTCGACCGGTTCGATCGACACCCTTCTTCCGCGACCATCCTGCTTGCTCACCGCCCCAGTCTCGCAGGTGCGACCGACGCGGAACCGAGCGGGTTCGTGGTGCGAAGATGGATGTATGGCCGCGCATCCCACCTGGACTCGCTACGTCGCTGTCGGCGATTCATTCACCGAGGGAATCGGAGATCCGGAATCCCAGAGCCCCGGTGGATTCCGCGGCTGGGCCGATCGGGTCGCCGAGGTGCTCAGTACCAAGACCCATGACTTCGCGTACGCAAATCTCGCCGTGCGTGGCAAGCTCATCCAGCAGATCCTCGACGACCAGCTCGAGCCCGCGCTCGCACTGCATCCGGATCTCATCAGCATCTCGGCCGGCGGGAACAACATCATTCGCCCCGGGAGCGATCCGGATCTGGTCGCGGCCAAGCTGGACGAGGCGGTTGCTCGGCTGCGCAGCGACGATGCAACGGTGCTGCTGTTCACGGGCCCGGATATCGCTGCCACTCCCGTGCTGGGTCGCGCGCGCGGCAAGGTCGCCATCTTCAACGAAAACATCCACACGATCGCCCTGAAGCGCGGCGCGCTCGTCGCCGACATGTGGGCGCTGCGCGAACTCAGCGACCCGAGGATGTGGGCGCCGGATCGACTGCACTTCTCCCCCATCGGTCACAACATGATTGCGCGCATGGTCCTGGATACGCTCGGCGTCGAGAACGACCTGCAGCCGTTCGATCCGGAGCCGATGCCAGCGGTGTCGTGGCGACAGGCGCGCGCCGAGGATCTCGTGTGGGCACGCACGCACTTCGCACCGTGGATCATGCGTCGCCTGCGGGGCCGCTCGTCCGGGGATCACATCCAGCCGAAGCGCCCGACTTTCACCAGCTAGCCAAAACTCCGTGAGAGGTCCCAATCGACCCATAAGCTGGCCGGTTTAACGGTCGATTGGGCCCTCTCACGGACTCTTAGCGACCGAGGTTAGCCGCCGCCGGGCAGTCGAATGGATCCCGCGCAGCCAGACCGACACTGTTGAAGTAGCGGATCACGATGCCGTACGACGTAAAGAGTTCGACGCTCGTGTACGGCACGTCAAGCGCTGCGCAGTATTCGCGCACGATTTCGCCCGCTCGCTTGAGATACGGCCTTGCCATACTCGGAAACAGGTGGTGTTCGATCTGGTAGTTCAGGCCACCCATGAACGTCGTCATGCCAAGACCGTGGATGTTGCGACTCGTGATGACCTGGCGCCGCAGGAAGTCGACCTTGGCGTTCGCCGGGATCTGCGGCATCCCTTTGTGGTTGGGGGCGAACGAGACGCCCATGTACACGCCGAAGATCGCCATCTGGATGCCGAGAAAGGCAAACCCCATCCCCACCGGCAGGAATGTGAACACGACCGCCCAGTAGCCGAGATTGCGGATAGCCAGCAGAACGATCTCGAGCGCGCGACGATCGACGTGTCCGCGCCCGAGCACCGTGCGAAACGCCTGCATGTGCAGGTTCATCCCCTCGAGTGTCAGCGCCGGGAAGAAGATCCAGCCCTGTCTCGGCGCGAGCCACGCAGCGACCCCGCGAAGCTCACGCGCCTGCTTCTCCTGGAACACCAGGAAGTCTTTATCGATGTCGGGGTCGCGATCGATCGTGTTTGGCTGTGCGTGGTGGCGGGAGTGTTTATTCATCCACCACGAGTAGCTGATTCCGACGACCAGGTCGCATAGCCAACGGGCGACGGTGTCGTTGACCTTTGGCGAGTCGAAGATCTGGCGGTGGGAGGCTTCATGCCCCATGAACGCGTACTGCGTGAAGAGCACGCCCATGAAGGCGGCGATGAGTAACTCGTACCAGCTGCCGCGCAGGTAGGCGAAAGCAATCCATGCGGCCGCCATCAGAACCGAAACTCCGAGGAACATGAGCACATAGAAAGCGCGGCGACGTCGCAGCAGCCCCGCATCCCGAACGGTGTTGAGAAGCGTTGCGAAATCGGACGTCGGGTTGCCGAGGCCCCTTGGGCCCGTACGGATGATGCGCACATGCGGCGAAGCCGGAATCCTGGCGCGCGCAGGAACTGGGGGATTTACGGCACCTGCCGAACCCGATGAAGGCGTGTCAAGAGTCGTCACGTTGCCCCTAGTATGGAGCCCCAGCTCCATACGTCAGTGTGGGCGCCCGATCGCCCAGCGGATGGCAACAGCATATTCCGCCGGGGGACAGAATTGTTGGTTTACAGCAGTTCGGCCGGGTGCGTGAGTCGCCAGCCCGCCCCCGGATCAGCAAGCGCTTTCGAAAGAATCAGCGGCACCGTGAGCTTTTGGTCGCCTGCCGCGAAGGCCGCGGAACCAACGACCGAGCCCCGTGTCGACACTCCGATGGCGCTCGCCGAGATGGTCGTAGTGACTGCGGTTCCGCCCCACACAACCGCACTAACGGTCTGGCTCGCGATGGCGGATGCTGTGCCTCCCCATTCGGTTCGATAGGTAGCAAACACCTGGCCTTTTTTGGCGACGGTCACCACGTGGAATCCCGCCTGGGCTTCCTTGACCAGGGTGTGGATGACCGCGTCGATAGCGGGGTGGCTTGGCCCGTCGAGGACGACACCGATCAGGGTGATCACCTGGCCGCCGAGGGTAAAACGACTGGAGAACAGCAGAGACGCCTTGGTGAGAGTGCCCGTCTTGATGCCATCGATCCCGGCAACGCCAAGCAGGTTGTTGGTGTTCTTAATCGCGCCGACGATCGGCAGCGTGGCTGACTTGGTCTGAACCAGCGGAGCGATGATGGGGTTATCGAGCGCCATCTTGCCGAGGGCGATGAGATCCGTAGGCGTGCTCGTATTCTGCGGGTTCAGACCGGTGCAGTCGGTGAGAATCGTCGAGGTGAGGCCGTGGGATGCCAGCCAGGCGCGGGCGACCGGCAGGAAATTTGCCTCAGACCCGTATGCCCAGTCGGCGAGTGCCCGCGCGTAATTGTTTGCCGAGGCGACCAGCGCAACGGTCAGCATCTGGTGCTCGGTCAAAGTTGCGCCGACCTGAATGGGATAAACGTCTCCCCCGCGGGCCGCATATGCATTCTTGATTGCGACATCCTGGGACGTGAACTCTACGTTCGGCCCCTCGGCACCGACGGCGAGGGGTTTCTTCTGAAGCACTACGAGCGCGGTGATGATCTTCGTGATCGACGCGATGGGCATCGGCGTTGTGCTTCCCCCCTGGCCGAGCAATCCCGGGTAGCCGACCGCGGCGATAGCGCTGTCTCCGTAGCCGGGAAGCGCAAGCAGCGGCTTTGTCGTTGACGGCGCCGAATACTTCGCGGGGACCGACGAGGTCGCATGCAGCGGCGCTAGCAGGGTCAACGGCAGGTAGAACAGGATGGCGAGCACGAGCACCACCGACCCAAATACTACGAGCCTCCGGCGCAGGTATACCGAGTTCGCGGGTTTGGGCACCGCACAAGAATAGTCAGCGCTGCCTGAGAGCGTACAAAGCCACGGCGCTCGCAGACGCAACGTTCAGCGAATCGACTCCGTGCATCATTGGGATGGTGACGACGGTGTCCGCCGCCGACAACGCGGCACGACTGAGCCCGTCGCCCTCCGTGCCGACGACAAGAGCGATCTTGTCCGGCGGGTTCGCCGCGTATTCGTCGAGATCGACGGCATCCGGCGATAGGGCGAGAGCGGCGAGTTCGAACCCCAGCTGCTTCAGCACATCCCGTCCCTCTGGCCAGTCGGGCAGCCTCGTCCATGGGATCTGCAGCACCGTGCCCATACTGACGCGCACGCTGCGCCGGTAGAACGGGTCGGCACAACGAGGCGTGACGAGCACCGCATCGGCACCGAGACCGGCGACCGATCGAAAAATCGCGCCAACGTTCGTGTGGTCGACGATGTCCTCGAGCACGATGATCCTCGTCGCGCCGGCAACGGTATCGGCAACCGAGGCCAGTGGCGGTCTGTGCATGGACGCGAGGGCTCCGCGATGCAGGTTGAAGCCGGTCAGGCTCTGCAGGAGGTCCGCGTCGCCGACGTAGACCGGCAGCGCCGCATCCTGATCCGCAAGGAATCCCTCGACCTCGGGGAGCCACTTTTCGATCGTCAGAACCGACCTGGGGCGGTGCCCAGCCCGCAGGGCCCGCTCGATGACCTTGGTCGATTCGGCGATGTAGAGGCCGCCGGCAGGCTCCGAGAGCCGCCGGAGAACGACATCCGTGAGGTCTCGGTAGTCGCGAAGATCCTCACCGTCGAGGGATGTCAGGGGGATGACTCTCATCCGTCGATCCCTTTCGATTCTCGGCTCGTGGTCACGCGGCATCCGGACACGTTTTTCAAATTACGAAACATAACGGAAAACTGCTGTGTTTAGTCTGTCGTAGAAGCTGCGCCGGAGAAACGCCGCGGGAAGGAGTCGAGATGGCACCGCCCGTTGCTGCTCCGCGTGCACCGCTCAGTGCGGAACTGGGGTTGATGGTGGATGCGGCCGCCGAGATTCTGCGCGGCCGACGCATCGCCGTTCTCACCGGCGCGGGACTGAGCACCGACTCCGGCATCCCCGACTACCGCGGCGAGGGCGCCCCGGTGCGCACCCCGATGACCTTCTCGCAGTTTCTGAGCGACCCGGAGTATCGCAAGCGCTATTGGGCCGGAAGTCAACTCGGTTGGAAGCGGTTCGACAACGCCGAACCCAATGACGGACATCGCGCGCTGGCCGCGCTGGAACTCGGCGGTGGGGTCAACGGGGTAATCACGCAAAACGTCGATGGTCTACACCTTCGCGCCGGATCGCAACGCGTCGTTGATCTGCACGGCACGATGGACCGGGTGCGGTGTCTTCGCTGCGGCCAGTTGTATGCGCGCGCGGATATTTCGGACCGCATCCTGAGCCTCAATCCCTGGCTTCTGGATGAGTCGGCCCTCGAACTAGGACCGGACGGCGATGTTGCGATCGATTCGACTCGCGACTTCGAGGTGCCGAACTGCAGCGCGTGCGATGGAACGCTGAAGCCGGACATCGTATTCTTCGGCGAATTCATCCCGAAGGAGAAGTTCGTCGAAGCGAGTGCCTTGGTGCAGAAGGCGGATGCGCTGGTGATCGCTGGATCATCGCTCGTCGTCAACTCGGGCATCCGGCTGCTTGACCATGCAACACGAAGGCGGATACCTGTCGTCATCATCAATCGCGGTGTTACGAAGGGTGATCCGCGGGCGACTCTGAAGATCGACGGCGGCGCGACGGAGAGCCTCGTCGGACTGCGCGATCGGCTACTGGGTTAGGACACGCCGCCCTCTAGACTGACGCGATGACCTCGCTCTATCTGGTCCGCCACGGCGAAACCGACTGGAACGCCGCGCGTCGCATCCAGGGACGCACGGACATCCCGCTCAACGAGCTCGGCCGAGAGCAGGCGACGACGACCGGGCGGCTACTCGCCAGACGAAGCTGGGATGGATTGGTCTCGAGTCCACTCATCCGCGCGTTTGAGACGGCCGAGATCATCGGCGCCGAGGTCGGGATGAACACGGTCGAGACGCTTGAGGCGATCGCGGAACGAAACTATGGCGAAGCCGAAGGACTCGACTACGAGCGAATCGAGCGGATGTTCCCTGGCGACACTCCGGTGCCCGGCCGCGAGACGCACCAGCAGGTTGCCGACCGGGTGCTTCCGGCACTGCTGAAACTCGCCTCGGGTCGTCCCGGAGAGTCGCTGATCGTGGTCAGTCACGGCGGGGTGATCCGATCCGTGCTCAACGCTGTTGACCCGGGAGTCTCCCATGGGCGAATCACGAACGGGTCGGTGCACAGCTTCGAACTCGTTGATGGATCGCTCGAACTCGTTGCCTTCGACGATCCGATCGACGAAGAATCCCTCGAGTGCGGCACGGAGGGACTGGACGAGCAGAACGCCATGGAGTCGCGCGAATCTCGCGCCTGAAACCACAACGGGAGGCCAATTCGCAGCGCGGTCCGGATATGCCCGAGGGCTAGTCGACCAGCACCTCAGCCGGCACGAGAGGCGGTCTGGCGGGCGTCGTAGACGGCCGTGAGGGCGCCAAGGAGCGCCTCGGCCGAGGCGTCCCAGCTGTAGTGGCTCGCGCGCTCGATCG